>NZ_AP024851.1:0-1200000 GCF_024346675.1 Photobacterium sanguinicancri | reverse complement strand
ATATCAACGACATCTTGTGCGCTGTCGGTCTTAGCTAAGCGAACAACGTCAACGCCAGCTGCGACAACGGCATTGACATCGTGAACACCAAACTCAGAATCAAGAGCATTCACACGAACAACGGTTTCTATCTCTTGGTAAAGGGGGTGCTGTAGTGCGTTAAATAAGATCAGACGTGCCGTGTCTTTTTCCCGAAGGGACACGCTATCTTCAAGATCAAACATGATCGCATCAGCATCGTAGATAAAGGTGTTTGAAACCATCGCTGCGTTAGATGAAGGCACAAAAAGCATAGAGCGACGAAGTTTCATACTAATTCCTCCCAATTGAGTGCAGATTGCTGAGCACCTCGTAAAGCCGCCGCTTGAACGCGTGCACTGATGATGCAATCTAGCGCACCTGAATCGGCGATAACCCACTTGCCATTGCCGACAGCGAGCTTGTCTAAAGTTGCTCGAACCTGTAATTCAACAGCATCGCGAAATTGGGTGGCTGAAGAACTTACCTTCAGGGTGAATTCTTCACTTGGTTCGACCTCAACGAAGAGATCTGAGCTTTCAAAAGTGCCAGCTACTGCTGGTTCACATATTTTCATTGGAGCCTCTATGTTAGATATGTAGCGCGTAGCCACAGTGTTCAACGAGATAATTAATGGTTGAAACCGGCAATAAACTCGCAACCGCTGAGGCTGCGTTAGAAAGCTGATTTCGAACGGTTGAAGCTGAGATTGTGCAGCCTTCGGCGAGAAGACGATTAAATTCAACCACTTCAATATGTGGTTGCAGCATTGTTTTCATGATGCTGTTGTAGTTTTCAGTTACTTTGCAGTTGGGCTCACTGCCGATATAACGATGAGTGATCCCAAGGCTTGGCGCGATATAATTGGCAAATAATTCACAGTCGATTTCAGCGTGTACTTGGTGCACGTTGCCACTTTCTTTCAAGAAATAAGAAGGGAAGGTCCGTTTGCTGATCATAAAGTCATTGCCAGCATGGAGGGTTAAATTGGGAATAGGCAAAGTGCCGTTTTTAACCATTGAAAAACGGTCTTTAAATGAGAAAGCTTGATTGTTTTCTCGTACTACAAAAATATGGACCCAGTCGCATTCACTTGCTGCTTTTTCAATAAGATAAGCATGACCTTTCGTGAATGGGTTGGCGTTCATCACTATGGATCCAATTTTATTTCCCGTAACTTTATAGCTGTGGAGTTGATGCTGAAGTGTAATGATTTCATCAGGACGATTAATTAGTAATACGGAACGCCTATATTTAGATGTGATGGCTTGAAAACGCATACTTTCAAAAATTGCAACGTTATCTGGTGAGGTGAATATAGATAAACTTTTACGACCAAGTTGATAAGCCAAAAGAATAATTTCGGTCATCATAGAGCGAGAAATGCCTTCGCCTTGGTAGTCATCACGAATAGCAAAACATTTGATCACTGTACCAGCAAGCCCTACACAGCCAATAAGCTCACCTGAACCGTCATGTGCGGTACAGTAATACTCTAGGTCGTCTTCGTAATTGAGCCCTTGGCTTTCAATCAGATACTTTACTGAATCTTTGTATAGCACTGAATCAGCATTAATTGTCGCGATTTGAATTTTCATTCCTCACCTCCGTGTTTCTTATTTTTATTTTTTCCACATCATTTTAGTTTGATGGAAATCAATATTTTACAGTGAGGTAATGGTGCTAATAAATTTAATGATTTTAAGTCCATAGATATTAAGGTTGAGCTTGAATAGAGATACTCGTTTGTTATTGTTAGTGTGTGTTAACGTTATAGGGGGAATCATTGTTGTATTTGAATGTGTTAAACTAATAATCATTAGGTGGATTAACTTAATGTCAGATATTCAATTATGAATGTAAGGTTTTCTGAAATAAGCATTTATATTATTGTTGAACGTAACTATTATTCAGTAAAAGTATTTTGGCGGAGCGAAGATGGAATTTAAAAGTCGAATTTTAATGATTCAATCTATTGCTGCAATTTTAATTGCCATATTTTGCGTGCTCACCAGCCTTTCCGCGATCGATAAAGTATTAACAAATGATAAGTTTCATGAGACGAGGAATTTTGCTTCTGCAATCGCGATTAATCCGGATGTTATCCAAGCGATAGAAACTTCAGATCGGATAAGGCTTGATGATGTTTTACGTGATAACGCGATATTTGATGTGGATATTCTAGTTGTTGCAGGTAAAAGCGGAGAGCGTTTATATCACAACGATGCTAAGCAAGAAGGTAAGTTTATTTTAGATGACAACTTCAAAGAAGTGATCACTGGGCAAGCGCAAACTGAGATCCACCGAGGACTTTCTGGGCTATCGATTAAGACTCGAATGCCTGTTTATTCACACGGGGAAGTGATTGGTATGATTTCGGTGGGTTTCCTTGAGACGCATGTGAAAAGTTTGGTGTTACATTATTTGTTCCAAGCGACGGTGTTAATTGTACTGATGTTGTCAGTGATGCTTTATGGCTCGAGACGTTTTAGTAACTACATACAAGATAAATTATCGGGAATGAGCCCTGAGCAAATAGCCCAAGCGTATCAGTTACGCAAAGGGATCCTAAATAGTGTGGCCGAAGGAGTGATTGCGGTAGACACGAAGGGGGTGATTTTGGTCATAAATAACCGAGCAATTGAAATGCTGGGGATGGAGAAATCAAAATCTGAGTTGTTTGGCGCTCACATATCAACATGTTGCTATCCGAGCACTTTCTTTGTGAGCCATGCTGATGAAATGCAAGAAACCACCATTAATGTTAATGGCGAAACATTATTAGCAACACGCACAGCGATGATGGATGGTGATATTGTGATTGGCTATGTCGTTAGTTTTAGAAGACGCGATACCTCAACAATGCTGCAGCTTATGGTTAGCCAGGTGGCGAAAGAGCGTGATGATTTAAGGGTTATAACCCATGAGTATGCCAATAATATGGCCGTAGTTTCTGGTATGTTAGAGATGGGTTTATATGACAAAGCACAGCAATTTATCCATAAAGAAAATCATGTGCTTCAAGAAGATATCTCTAAATTGACGACGCTATTTCACCCTGTTGTGGCGGCAATTATTTTAGGGAAAAAACGAAGGGCTTCTGAGCTTGGTTATACTCTGAATATTGTTGATGGTTCATCATTATCTTTAGAGGAGTCCCCACTATCACCCGATGAAATAGCAGCCATTTTAGGAAACCTTTTGGATAATGCATATGAAGCCGTTGCCAATACTGACCGTAAAGGTGATATCGAACTATTTGCGACAGATGCAGGTGCTGAGTTGATTATTGAAGTGTCTGATAATGGGACGGGGGTAGCGGAAAAAGATAAAGAATCCATTTTTAGAGATGGTTACACCAGTAAGCTTGATGATAATTCGCCTCATGGTGTCGGGCTGGCTTTGATTGCAAGTTTAACCACTAAAGCCGCTGGACAAATCGTTGTGGAAGATAATGAGCCTTTTGGTGCGGTATTTAGCCTATTTATTCCCAAAGGGGACAAATCAGCATGATAGATAAAATAAAAACACTCGTTGTTGAAGACAAACTAGAGCTTGCTGAAATGATCGCGGCTTATATTGACCAAAACCCGTATTTTGAAGTGGTAGGCATTGCATCTTCGTTGGCTGATGCGCGCTTCATGCAAAACACCATGAAGCCAGAATTGATAATCCTCGACAATTATTTGCCTGATGGTGTGGGTATCGATTGGCTAAGGAAGTTGCGTTCAGGGCAGTCTCCTGATGTGGATGTCATTATGCTAACAGCTGCTGCAGATGCACAGACGGTGACATCAGGTGTGAGGCTAGGTGCGTTTGATTACTTGATTAAGCCACTTGCTTTGACTTCTTTTAACGATGTATTACATAGATTTAAAGATTATCACCGCACGATTTCATCACGAGAAGAATTTAAACAGTCTGAAATTAATCGAGTTTATGGTGTACGCAGAGATAGCCAATCTATCGATGAGTTACCCAAAAATATTGACTCAATTACATTGCACTTAGTGATGGATACCTTCAAACAAGAAGGCCAACAGACATCAGATTCAGTCGGTAAGGCGATAGGGGTAAGTAAAACGACGGCGAGACGTTATTTGGAATATGCAGTCACTATGGGATTTTTAGAAGCAAGGATCAGTCATGGTAGCGTCGGGCGACCTACGCGGCACTATACACGAAATAGTTAAGTCACTCTCGTTAACTTATGAAGTTGATTGTTATCACTATGGGGTATTTTCGTAAATGTTCAGATAGAAAAAGAGCCCCGAGAAGGAGCTCTTAAATATAAGTACTGATTTCGATTAGAAGAAACCTAGAGGGTTAACACTGTAGCTTACTAGCAAGTTCTTGGTATTTTGATAATGATCTAGCATCATTTTGTGAGTTTCACGACCAATACCTGACTTTTTGTAACCACCAAAGGCGGCATGTGCTGGGTATGCGTGGTAACAGTTTACCCATACGCGACCAGCTTCAATGTTGCGTGCCATGTTATATGCGGTATTGCTGTCGCGAGTCCAAACACCTGCGCCAAGGCCGTATTCAGTATCGTTAGCAATTTCTAATGCTTCTTCAATGGTTTTGAAGGTAGTAACAGCGACAACTGGACCAAAGATTTCCTCTTGGAAGATACGCATATCATTGGTACCTTTCAGCAATGTTGGTTCTACGAAGTAGCCGTTGTCTGAACTGCTGTTGCCGCCAGCCAATAACTCGGCACCTTCTTCTTGCCCTAGAGTAATATAGCCGCGGATCTTATCGAATTGTTCTTGAGACACTTGTGAGCCCACTTGCGTGTCAGTGTCCAGCGGGTTGCCTTGTTTAATTGTTTTGATACGTGCTTGTAGTTTTTCCATGAAGCGATCATAGATAGACTCTTGGATCAGTAGGCGAGATGGGCAAGTACATACTTCGCCTTGGTTAAAGAAGGCAAGTAGTACACCTTCCACACATTTATCAAGGTAGCTGTCTTCATGATTAAAGATGTCAGCCATGAAGATGTTTGGTGATTTACCGCCAAGTTCTACAGTCGAAGGGATTAGGCTATCTGCCGCACATTTTAGAATTTGCTGACCAACTTCAGTTGAACCTGTAAAGGCAATTTTATTGATCCCTTTGTGTGTTGCTAATGCTTGGCCTGCTTCATGGCCGTAGCCGTTAACGACATTGACGACACCTGCTGGGATTAAATCTTGTAGTAGCTCCATGAGAACAAGGATCGAGGCTGGAGTTTGTTCTGCTGGCTTAAGTACAACACAACAACCAGCGGCGAGAGCAGGAGCGAGTTTCCAAGCAGCCATGAGTAGTGGGAAGTTCCATGGGATGATCTGACCAACTACACCCACAGGTTCTGGGAAGTGGTAAGATGCGGTCGTGCTGTCTAGTTCAGCTGCGCTACCCTCTTGCGCTCGGATACAGCCTGCGAAATAGCGGAAATGATCAACCACTAATGGAATATCAGCAGCCAGTGTTTCGCGAACTGGTTTACCATTATCCCAAGTTTCAGCGACTGCAAGCATTTCTGAATTGGCTTCAATGCGATCTGCAATTTTCAGAAGTAGGTTAGCGCGCTCAGTCACAGAGGTGACCGCCCAAGTTACGCGTGCTTCGTGCGCAGCTTTTACGGCTAAATCGATATCATCTTGTGTTGATGCTGGGATCTCACAAATGGCTGTGTTGTTTACTGGAGACGTGTTGGTAAAGTACTGACCATTGACAGGTTTAATCCATTTGCCGCCAATAAAGTTCTGGTATTTTTCCTTAAAGTTGACAACAGCACCTTCATTGTTTGGTTGTGTATACAACATATTTTCACCCCTTCTTATTTTCAGATTAATTGTTTTTCTGAGGGTAATTATCCTCTTGTTTTATAGGGTCTATAAATATGCAATTATATACGTACGAAAAGTTTTTATTATGTTTTTCTTATATATATTAAAGGCTTATTGTTTACAGGCGTGATAGAAAGTCATATTACACTGCTTTATTAGGCGTTTTCACATTACTCACTAAATTGAATATTTATTGCTGTTTGTTTCCAGTTTCTGAGAATATTTCTGATGCCATAATAAAAATCCGAAATATAACTATGACTTAAATGAAAATTTGGCCATTACGAATGGGACATATCTCATGCACCTTTAGGACTTTTTTTTGTGAAGTTTTATCTATCCAACTGTAATCAAATGAATTTACATAAATTATGCATATAGGGGCACTCTTTAATAAAAGTAATTACGCGTTAATATCTGGGGGGATTTCGGAGGTTATAAAATGTACAAAGAGATAAGTAAACAGTTAGATGCAATGGGATATAGTTATGATCAAGATGAATTATCAAAATGCATTATTCGAGCACACCAAAAAACAGTCATTCAGGCTATGTTGGTTGAAGCAAAAAAACGCAATCTTGATGTTTATAGTGATCAAACAAAAACGATTTTGGCCGCTATTTCCGCTGAAAAAAACATAACAGTAGATTGCGCGGTTAATACGTTAGTTGATTATATAAATAGTGATTTAAATGGCCGGAAAATATACCGAGATAAATTGTTTAGCGCAGCACTTAGAATAAGTGAAGAGTTTCACATGGTGATAATACAAAACGGAGAAGGGATTAATCGTGTTGCCTGAATCGACTCTAATTGAAAGGCTTGAAGAAGCAAAACGTTGTGCTCGTATTCTTGAACTTGATATGTCCCGCCATACTATCAGATCTTATATAATTGCCAGTGTGATTGATAACGATATCCATATCAACAATATAGGTTCAGCCCTTACTAGTGCACTTGCCAACCCTGGTCATTTGTTGCTTGGTGCCTTTGAAAAAACCGAACAGCATCAAAAAACACAGTTATTGTTAGATAAATAAGCGTGTTTATATTTACATAAGCTTCACGCATTACGAGGGCTGAGGCAGAATATGGCTATACCTTATAAGGTATAGCCAATGGTGAATCAGGGCGTTATGCTTCGCTTGCTGAATAAACTTGGGTTTTTTTACGGTATTGAGTCGGCGTTATATCGTAAAATTTCTTAAATAACATTCTAAAGTAATTAGTATCGCTATAGCCGACTTGTTGACAAATTTGGTCGACATTAACCTTTGTGGTGCCCAGCTTATCTCTAGCAAACACAATTCGTATGCGTTGAATATAATTCATAGGGGTTTCGCTAGTTGCTGCTTTAAAGCGCCGCTTCATTTGCCGCTCACTTAAAAAGCTTTTTTTCGCGCAACGCACAACGGATAGCTTGGCTGGATCCTCTTTGTGCATCCAGTCTTGCAGCGAGTGAATTAATTCATCACTATGCTGTCGGAATTGGTTAAAGCTTGTTTTCGATATTTGCTGAATAGTAGATACTTCTCCACTCATAAATTGTTCGCATTTTTCTCTGTGTGCTGAACCGAATAAATTATCGATAATCATCATCGTTGCAGGAAAATAATCTTTTACGCTTGATGTGCAGATGTAAGGCCCTTCATGCGTAATGCTTAGTTGCGACATTAACTTGACCTCAGGGTAGCGCTTGCGAAACATGTCTGCATATACCCAATGGGTTGTCGCACTTTTACGATTCAATACCCCAAGTTCTGCTAGCAAGAAAGCGCCAGTACACAACGAGTATACAAATGATGTGCGTCGAATCAGCTTTTTTAGCCATTGGTTCATCTCTTGTGGGAGAACAAACACATTGTGTTCGGGGTTTCCGCATGCTCCTATTAAAAGGATGTCACAGTGTTCTACTTCTCGCCAATGCTGATTGCAAGTTAACATTAGTCCACCAAGAGCTTGTACTTTGCTGCCTGTTGATGAAACAAAATTAACCTTAGGTTGAGGTATTCCAGCTAATGAAGAAGCAACAGTTAACATTTCAATCGGACCGGATATTGCCGTTGTTGGCATACCTTCAAAAAGTAACACCGTGATGCTTAAAGGTTCGTGCTGAATAATCATCGAAATTGTTACAATGCTTAATTAAGTTTTCAATGAGATCTACTATGTTCCTAAAGCGACAAAAGCACTAATGAACTTATCTGATTAACAATATTAGGCTCTTGTAAGAACAGTACAATGAGATTTTAAGGTATGAATAGGGATATTTATGTTTACCTAATATGTTGATTTTAAAGGGGGGAGTCTTGCTGGTCTTGGTTTTTACCTTTTCTGTTGGTTGGTTTTAGGTTAATTACTCTAATTTTAGTGCCTTCATCATATGCCAAGGCAGAGAATCACTGTCACCAGTGACATGCGTTCATTGACGAAATATCGAAGTGAAATGAGAAGGGAGATATGGCTATAAGGAGGCAGGCGTCGCGCCTTTTAAAGGTGTATTTTTGTGGCAATACCGTTATTGGTCAGCGGTGATACACTGGACGCTGCTGGTCAGTAAACTGGTGTAACAGAAGCTAAAATCATCTTGGTATAAAATCTGAAAGAACTGTTCTATATTTTCATCAATGAGATGAGCCTCTGTGATATCAGGTTCGGTTGACGGTGTGTATTCTTTGCTTCTTAGGGTGTTCCGACTTGAAAAAATATCGAGTCCCCAGAAATAGACGGAGTAATAAACTTTTAAACTTTTCTTTATCACACCCTCAGTCTGTATGGTCGAGTAGAGGTCATGAAAACCGTTCCATGTATGATCAACGGTAAAATATTCTTGATAAGACTCGACGCGATCTTCTGTATAAGTCATCCCGTGAGAAAAAAGCATCGTATTATTTTTGCCCACTAAAAACATGGGATGATGATAAACATTGAGAGCGAAAATGCTAACTATAATCAGTACATTCGCAGCGAATAATGTGCATATCACTTTATTGACATTGTTCACGAATCGCTCTCTTTATATTTTCTGGTGAAAAGTTATGTATGAAGCTCATGTTGGTCACTTTGCGTTCTTTTAAACTACCTGATAGATAGATGCATGAAACATAGAGTTGCTCTGGATTTTTGGATAAATAGAGCATGCGAAGGTTGTCTGAATAGGTATCTTTCAGCCAGTTAAACAGTTGTTCACCTTGCTCTTTGGGTTCAAAAAAGTAGCGTACTCCTTGATAGGAGGTTTGCTGCCATTTATCTCGTGCAATGTGATTATTTCTGTAGATCATCACTGTGAGCCAATACGAACTCATGATTAATGAAATAGACAATAGTATCAATAGGCACCATTGAATCCGCGAAATACCGGTAGTGGACGAAACGTAAGAGTGCGTACTCTCCGAATTGCGGGGGAGAATTAGTATGTTCTGGCTATCAAGTTCACTCTGTTCTTCAGGCTGTACGGACACTTCCACGGAAGGTTTGGATTGTGTATTTATCTCCATCATCATCACATTGGTGGCAAGCATATAACCCTGTCTTGGTAGTGTTTTAATGATTTTTTGCTCTCGTCCACTGTCACCAAGCGCAAACCTAAGTTGGGCTATCGATTGAGTTAGACTTGATTTGGACACAAAACGACCTGGCCAAGCTGCGTTTTCAAGTTCTTCTTTCGAAACCACCTGACCTTGATGAAGCAGCAGCATCTCAAGTATTTTACTGTCGGTTGATTTTAGCTTTTTCGCAGTACTGTTTTGTGTGTGCGTAAGCTGCCATCTTGCTGTTGGATCAAAACACCACATTTTTTACTCTCTTTGGTTTATATCGACGCACTGAACAGCTTGGTTTGACAGCTGGATATAGCAATAAAGTTGACTATCTTCGACTAAAACTTGAAAGTTTTCATCGCCGCCATCAAAGAGAACGTGTTGTTCTGGTGGGTCAAAATACTTTATTTCGTCGGCATTAAATAACTTGCTAATGTATTGAATTGAATACAAGTTAGAAGGCCAAAAAGTGATAATAAACTGCGTCTTGAGCTTTTCGCCATGATCAAATTGAATGTCTGTAAGTAGTAGGTATCGATTCCACCAGTAGGGTTTTAAGCGATATTCAATCGTCCGAGATTGAGCGGTAACTTGCTTCTTGCCGTAAGAAATAATCGTTTTATTTATAATGGTACGACTGTTCTTAACAAACTCGGGGAGCAGAAATTGGCTTACCGATATTTGCAATGGAATAGCCAAGATCAGTGCCCCAAGCAGCAATATTAGGGCTTTATTGGCATTGTTGATGTATTTCATTACTGATGTACTCAAGGGGGTTATCGATATCTATTGATAAATTAAGACTATTACGCCTTTTTGCTTCCGGGGTGCGAATAACGCAGCTTACGTAAATTCTCGCTTGATTCGAGGTGATATAGAAATCTACAGGTTGAGATCTTTTTTTATGACTTAGATTGCTCATTAGTTCGAGACTGACTAAGTCATCGCTTTCCACCATGAATTGTGTATTGCCCGAAATAATACGCGACAACATGTATTGATCTGAATTGCCGCTAGGCATGAAAAGGAAATTAAATAAAAAGACATTAACCAATATGAATCCTAAACAGGTCAATAAGAGGCCCACTCTTAGTTTATTTTTCTGTGTGCGGTTAGAAACAGGTGTAATTGTAGCCTGAGGTGTTTCTTCAATGAGTACAACATGATTTCCGATGATAAAGTATCCGGACTTTGGAGCTGTACGAATGATCTTTTGCTGGGCAGCGCTGTCACCTAAAGCTGTACGTAATGTTGAAATAGCACGGGTGATGCTGTCATCCGATACGACTTTTCCCGGCCATGCGAAATTGTGAATTTCATCTTTCGTTACAGTACGATGCGAATGAGTGAGCAGTAACAGTAACAATCGACTTTCAGAATTCTTAAGTGATCTCACTTCTCCCGTCATGCGATGCTTTAATGGCTCTGAGGTGCCTGGCCTAAATTCCCACATAGCTTCCTGCATTTAATGACTGAAGTGTTGATGATATGGATGTCTATCTTACTTTCGATAAATTAGTTTTTATCGGAATTTCTATATTGACAGATTTGTAAATATATATGTTTTGTTACATAAATTAAACTGTAAAGGAGCGTTTAATTGCTCTATTGCGGATGTTTTGAGCTACTTCTTGCTTCATCTCAAGTCTGGGGCAATTCATGTATCTATTTTTTGCCTGCAAAGGTGAACATAAATTCACTATTTTTCATAAACTGTTAGCTGACGTTGCGGTGTAATCTGATAATAGGCTTATCGATGCCCCCAAAGATCACTGTATAGATGATCTTTTAGGGGGCGCTAATTGTATGTTTATTTGTATTAGTATTGGTATTGGTATTGGTATTGGTATTGGTATTGGTATTGATTTTAAGCGAATCGACTATGACGATTCGCTACTTAATATTAATCGTATTATCACGTCGGTCATACATATCGGGTGTGGTGTGTAATCCTCCTGCATAACCAGCAGCTTCCAAGGTCTCTCTGACTTCTCTGACGTGTTCCGCGGTAACAGGTTCATGCCTGTCACCAAGATTGGAACGAACAAAGGTGATCAGCTCTGCAAGGTTCTTATCAGACAGTACGTCCTCAAAACTGGCCATGGGCATAAAGTTACGATCTTTATCAATATAGGTAGGTTGTAACCCGCGAACAGTGACGGCAATGGTATTGAACGGATCGCTGTGCATGATAATACCGTTGTTTAACAGTGTCGGTGCAATCGGTGGGCGGCCTTTACCATCGTCACCATGACATGCACCGCAGGTTTGGCGGTAAGTGGTGTAGATAGGTGTTTGATAAGAGGCATCATCAAAACCTTTGGGCTGTAGTGGCACTGCATCTTTGCTGATCACGTTATTCGTATCGCCACTTAGTAGGTAATAAGACATAGACTCAACATCTTCTCGTGTCATTAGGCTCAGACTGTTTTTGACCACATCGGCCATGCCAGCAAAGGCTGTTCCTTTATCGGAATGACCTGTGTGCAAGAAATCAGTCAATGTGGCTTCATCCCAACCATCGATAAACAGTTCATTAGCGGTGATATCGGGTGCGTTCCAACCATCAATGAGATTCCCTTGAAAAATACGCTCAGCAATTAATGCCTGTGCGATGTTTCTTGGGGTGTGACATTCAGAGCAGTGACCTAACCCCGCCACCCAGTATTTTCCTTGTTGCCATTTTTCGACATCTGCTATTTGTGCTTTCAATGCGTTAGGTACGCTGTAGTCGATAGGATCTGTGTCCATAAACACGATATTCCAGCCCAGTAACCCTAAACGAATGTTCGACGGAAACATCATGCTGTTGTCATCGTTACGACGTGAAACGGTTGTGATAGATTGCATGTATTCCCACAAGTCGAGCATGTCTTGCTCGGTGAGGTGTTGATAAGAAGTGTAAGGCATTGCAGGGTAGAGATAACCGTTTTTGCCCTTACCTCGAACAAGCGCATCACTGAAATCGTCAAAGTCATATTCTCCAATCCCTTCGCTTGAATGCGGCGTGATGTTGGTAGAATAAACGGTACCAAATGGCGTTACAAAAGGCAGTCCGCCCGCAAAAGGTTCGCCACCTTCAGCACTATGACAAGCGACGCAGTCACCCGCGTAAGCGAGGTATTCACCCCGTTCGATCGCTTTTGCCTCTAATTTTTCTAACTTCTGTTGTTCTTCAAAACCTGTGTAGCGAATGTAAGCACCTAAAGCGAGTATTTCATTTTCTGTCAGCTGCTCACCAAAGGCGGGCATCAGGTTATTTAAACCATAATTAATCGTGTGTTGGATCTCTTCAATGCTACCGCCATGCAGCCAAATATCGTCAGAGAGATCGGGTACACCAAGTTGTTGGTTAGCCACTGAGCCGTCGGCATGACATGATGCACAGTATTGAGTAAATAAGGTTTTACCTAACGCCACTTTTACCTCTGGCACATCGGTATGACGCTGGTTCAGTGAAGCGAGGTAATACGATAACTTTGCCACTTCATCAGGGCGAAGTATTTCACTCCAGCCGGGCATAGCACCGTTTCGGCCTTTCGCTATAGAATGAATTATGGCTTCGTCAGTGCCGCCATATAGCCACTCTTGGTCGATAAGGTTAGGAAAATGTTTTTGTCCTTGTGCATTGTTACGATGACAGGCGGCGCAGTGCGTTTGAAACAGAATTTGTCCGCTTGCAACTATCTCTGGGATTTTAGCTAGCTTGTTTAATTTGATGCCATTTTCAGTGTCATTGATTTGGGAAAACTGCTGATCAAGGCTAGTGCGCGGTGAGCTGAGTTTATCGTCACTTTGCTGCCAATCGATAAGGCCCTGCCATTCGCCTAAGCCAGGATAGAGCACGAGATAACCCGCAGAAAGCACAAATGCGATAGCGTAGCTGGTAAACAAGAGCTTTGGCGGTGGGGCATCTTTTTCTTCGATGCCATCAAAGCTGCCGATGGTGTGGTTTTGATCGGCTTGATGGTTACTGCGCCAATATTTCACTATCACAGAGACCATCAGTACGAAGAAGGTTAAGGTGAAAATTACGGCCCATAGTTCCCAAAATGCACTCATGGTGATACCTCCTGTGACGTATCTTTACCAAGGCTTTGTAGATAGCGGATCAATGCTTCCCCTTTGGTTTTCCCTCTTACCTGTAATCTTGCATCACCTATTTCTTCATCGGTATAGGGCACGCCGAGCGTTCTAAGGGTTTCCATCTTGGCACTGATGTCATCACCTGACAGTGTTTGTTCAAACAGCCAAGGGTAAGCAGGCATGATAGAGGTTGGAATAACCTGTCTTGGGTCGACAAGGTGTAGTACATGCCATTGGTCAGAATATTTTCTGCCTATATTTGTGAGATCAGGACCTGTACGTTTTGAACCCCACAAGTTAGGAAACTCATAAATGTCGTCAGCTTCTTGGTTCGGGCGACCATTACGTTTCACTTCGGGATCAAGCGGGCGCACCATTTGGGTGTGGCATACATGGCACCCTTCGCTGATGTAGATATCTCGTCCTGCTAATTCAATAGGCGTGAAGGGTATGGCTAAGCTGCCTTTGGCAATATCATCGCCACGAACAATGTTGGGTACGACCCAAACCACCAGAGAAAACGAGGCCACCACAACGGTTGTTATGATTAAAATGACAAGAGAGTGGGTGAAATCTTTGCTCATCATTTAGGCCTCCTTCGCGACAAGTACAGCTGGCATACGAACAGTTTTGTATAAGTTCACCGCCATAAGAAGTAAGCCAACTACAAATAGCGCACCGCCGAAGAAACGCAGGAACAACCAAGGCGCCTTGAAGTCCATAGCCTCAATAAAGCTGTATACCAGCTCGCCATTGTCGTTTTGCGCCAGCCACATATAGCCTTCCCCAATGCCAGCTACCCAGAGTGCTATTGCGTAAATAGCCACGCCAGCATGCGCTAGCCAGAAATGCCATTTGATCAGCCGCTGTGACCACAGTTCGGTTTTATTCCACAAACGAGGGATGAAGTAGTAGAACACGGCGATGCCTGACATGGCGACCCAGCCCAACGCGCCAGAGTGAACATGGCCAATAACCCACTCGGTGTTATGTGCCAGCATATTGAACCATCGGATAGCCAGTAATGGCCCTTCAAATGTGGCAAGGCAGTAGTAGAGAATCGCCGAGAAGAAGAACAGCAGAATATAGTCAGATTTAAGCTTCTCTTTATTTTGTAGCAAGGTCATCGCACTGTTGAAAGCGCCCGCCCAAGAGGGAAGCCATAGGATCAGTGACATCACTATTCCGATGTTTTGTACCCAAACAGGTACTGATGAATAGATGAGGTGGTGGGTACCAGCCCAAGTGTAAAAACCGACTAAACCCCAAAAGTGAATAACGGATAAACGGTATGAATAAATAGGGCGCTCAGCGGCTTTGGGAATGAAGTAATAGTTCATCCCGATCACCCCCGCCGTTAGCAAGAAGCCGACGGCATTATGCCCCCACCACCATTGAACAATGGCATCTTGTGCCCCTGCAAACACCGAATAAGATTTCATGGCTGACACAGGCATTGCAAGATTATTCACTATAAAGATCATAGCGATGACGATAATAAATGCGGCAAAAAACCAGTTGGCAACGAATATATGACCGACCTTACGCTTAGCTATAGTGCCAAAAAATAATACGGCATATAGCACCCAAACTAGCACAATCAATAGGTCAATTGGCCACTCTAATTCAGCATATTCTTTTGATGTGGTATAGCCTGCGGGCAAAGAGATAAGTGCAAGCAGTAAAATGAGTTGCCAGCCCCAAAAGACCATCCACGAAAGGCTTTTATTAAAGATCTCGCAGTGACCAGTGCGCTGCGCGATGTAAAGTGATGTCCCCATTAAAATATTGACGACAAAGCCATAAATGACGCCAGAAGTATGAAGAGGTCTGAGCCGGCCAAATTGGAAATATTGTGAGTCGAAGTTGAGTGCTGGCCAGTACAGCTGCGCCGCGAGAATAACACCGATAGTCATGCCTGCAATTGCCCATACGAAAGATGCCAGTATGAAATACTTCACAACTTTAGTGCTGTACTGCGTTGTCACCTGTTCCATAACAAGCCCCTTTGCTTAACGTTGTGATTAATTACCGAGCTGTGAATAGAAGTAGGCGATATCTTGAATATCTTGCTCAGAAAGTGCATCGGCTTGTTGCTGCATCAGTACAGCTAAACCGCTGGTGCGTTCTCTGGTTTTATAGTCTTTGAGTGATGAGATGAGGTAACCCATCTTCTGACCACGAAGGTTAGGGTAGGACTCTTGTGTTGATATGCCATCAGCGCCGTGACAAGTCATACATACTTTGGCTTTTTGTTTTCCTATTTCAAATTGTTCAGTTTCAGAGGCGATGAGAGCAGGGGAATAGGCTGTCATGGCAGCAAGTATTGAAAATGCAACTAGTGGCTTGTATTTGAAAGGATTGAGACTCATCACAGCTCCTCTTATGAATGCAGGTTCAGTCGTGGATGGCTAAGGTTCAGCTGGCTTTAGCATTACTTGTAAACGTAGAAATGCTGTGTTCTTTACCTGTTCAGTACGTAGCGAGTCTTAATGATAGATCACTTGGCTTATAAGCAGCGTTGAATTAAGCATTCTTTTGCTCTTATAGGAGGCGGGTTGGCTGATAAAACCCAAAGTCCTTATTTTGATGTTTTTTGTCTTAATGTTTGTAATGGGTTGGGTTTTAAATCGATAGAATTCTCCCCATCAACCAGACAGGAGAACAACAATGACTCAAAGCGATTTATATTCAAAAAACATCAGCCTTGAGATAAACGAAGAGCATCCCGCTTATCAGTGGGCTAAAGCACAAGCAGATTCAGTCAATGCAATGGGACATATTGGTACTCACATTGATTGCTATACCAAGGTACCACTAGCAACAAACTACCGAACAGATGTTCATATTCTTGATTGCTCAGGCGCGATGCCGACGATTGATCAGGTTGAAGGACTGGAACTAGATGGTAAGTCACTGGTGCTGTATACCGGCAATTATGAACAAAACGGCTACGGTAACCCGAGTTATGGCGGCAAATCCACGGTACTTGATAGCGATGTTTTGGATGCGATATTGAAGCAAGAACCGAATTTCATTGTGATTGATAGCTACGGGATTGGTGCCCATGGCGACGAGCATATTTCGTTTGATAAACGTTGCGAAGCGCACAATTGCTTTGTGATTGAAAATGTTTGCCTGACTCAAGCAATGCTTAACTCAACCGTGTCGCTAGACATCAGTTTTGATCCGACATCGGCTTCAACGGGTAAGCGTTGTGACGTTATCGCGTTGAGTCAGGCGTAATTTAAACGCTTTATAGCTAATTATAGGAAGGCGTTACGATGACAATACATTGTAAGGTTGTGAGCTTAACTTACCTAAATACAAAAACACTGGCGGTTTGTTTACAAGCGGATAGAGAGTTCGAGTTTAAAGCCGGCCAATATGTTTTCATTGATCTTGGTGAGAGTGGCAAACTGCCGTTTTCAATAGCCAGCATGCCAGCGGGGGGGGGCTCTATCTGCGGAAGGAATTAAATGGTGCAAGCCGCATTTCTTTATTTAGAGTGCCAATATGAAGGCGGTTTAACTATTTATTCTGATGCGTTATTTTAGGTGGTAGTTCAGTTCAAAATAAATCAGGTACTATTTTAGTGCCTGATTTTGTTATTGATTTAAATAAAGTGTAATCAATCAATAAAACCCTGTTTTCTATGTGCAATCTTAGATTGTCGTTAATCACTATTTATATGTAATTAATTGCGCATTAATATGAGCTTTGCTACTTAATGAGCCTTGTTTATTGTTGGTTTTGAATATATTGAGACTTAATTTAGCGATGTATTGATGTAAGGGTTTGTTAAGTGGTTAAAAGTGAAGTTATACAATAAATAAAATAAACCTAAAAAGTACAGAAGGATTTATAAATGGAAAATATTTTGTTTTTTACTTGTTGCTCTGTGATGGAGTTTAATCCACTTCATATTGATTTTTATGAAATAACGCCTAATTCCAATTTTTAGATATCTAGAGCGTTTTTAATTTAGAAAGGAATAACGTTATGAATAAGATATTTCTTGCATTAAGTATGTTTGCTGTTTTAGTTTCTTATAATTCGCAAGCTACTGAAGATACAGCACCAACACGAGACCCTTACACACATTTAGTGAACGAAGTTAAAACGAACAAGTACACGATGTCAGTGAAAGTGTTTGATGGGAACCGAGCTAATTATGGCTACTCTCCAGTGGTAGAAGTAAAGGTTCCAACAGACGATAGTCATCATTATATTGAAGTTAAAATACAGAATATTTTTGATGGTATGAGTGATCTTAAATATAAGTTAGTTGATAACGATGATAATATTTCAGAGCAGGATTACAGTAACTTCTTATTTCATCAATACACACCAAGTTTGAAGCTGTATCCTCGAGTTATGCGTCATGGTGAAGCAACACTAGAGACGCGTGCTGATAACGGTATCAAATGTGAGTTCATTGGTCTGTATGACGGTATGGATACGAAAAGAATAGCTAATAATTTTTTTCTTAACGATGGTGATAAATACATTAGTAAATTCACATGCCCGTCTGAAGATATTCAGAATAATGATATGGTCTACGATATAGATTGGAATTATGGTAATGATTTATATCAAGCGTATGCGCCAAAACAACTAACAAATGGTTATCGTGTCGTTTTCTTAGAAGGCGATAAAAAATTGTCATTTGACAGCGTTCCTAGTGGAGTGAAAACACCTGAAGTGTATTTAAGCTCCTCGTTACAAGAGCTAAAACCTGGGTATATTGCAGCCCATCAAATGGGGGTAAATCTAGATTTTAAGTATTTTATAGACCCTACAATTCCTGAATATGACCCTCAGAGTGAAAGAATTACGATAGAAAAAACAATAAAAGCCACGATCGATTCATTAAAATCATTAGGTTATAGCCCGGACTCTTCAAGAGTTTATAGTGTTCAACAAGCTAATGTAATTATCAGGCATGGAAAGCTTGAAGGTGCTTTAGCTGCGGGGATTTGGGATCAGGAATTAAATAAAAATGTGTTACTAATTAGCGATTCTTATAACTCTGGATTACAACAAAAAGTGAATAAAGTTATTGCGCATGAAATAGGGCATATCATTGGTCTTCCTCATCAAAATATACAGTTGGCAACTGTGATGTCTGAGTATCCGGATTTGCCAGTAGGGATAAAACTTGCACCTAAAGTTGGTGGAGATGATACTGTGGAAAACACAATATTTTCATATGTGGACGCACAGTCATTGCAATCATTGGTCAACGATCAGGATTAAGATATAAGTGAGTTTTAGCTTTAATAAAATTAAGGGAGTAATGAATTGAACCTGATGGTTACATTTATTACTCCCTTTTTTATCTGATAAAAAACTTATAAGCTTGCTGTAAAGAAAGAATATTCAGGTTCTACACATTAGGTGTAGAACCTGAATTGGTTGAAGTATCAATTCAGTAGCATTTGAAAGAGGAGAGCAGTACACTGAATATGCGTATTACAGCATGCTGTTTGACTCGTTCCTCACTATTTATACAAGCTGAATTTCTTGGTGATGTTTTTAAGTGTTTCGCTATCGCCAAAAAAGGCGATGCCAAGGTATTCGAAATCTTGTTCTTTGGTTTGGCTGGTGGTGCGTTGCTGAACGGTAGAGCCTCCCTCAATCATAGTATGAGTAAAATCGGTAAATTTGATGCCTTGCTCTATGGCTAGTTCACGTGCTTTTCTGATTTTGTTTGAGTTATCAGCTTTTAATACAATAAAAGGGTAGTGGGACAAGCTTGGGTGAATACCGCCGTCACCATCTTGATAATCAACAAACAGCGCTTCATCCGCTTCTAGTTGGTTCGTCAGTCCAACACTTAAGTGCCCCAGCACATTAAGAGATCGACCTAGTTCTGTTTTTTTGTTTAATACTGCGACAAATCGTTTTTCGTTCTCACTAGATACCGATGTCATTGTGTTGTGTCCTCTTTCTGCTGTGTGCTTTTGATTTACGGTAACCAAAAGGCATATAACCGCAAGTATGCTGTGTTTGATATTTTAATGCGCAATAAGGTAAATTTTGTTGCTATATTTGGCTTATGTATTCACCAATTCACAATAATATTAATATATGGATAGATTTGACGAGAGAATATTGCGCGAGCTTGAATTGGATGGTCGGCTGACGAACGTGGAGTTGGCTGAAAGGATTGGGCTATCAACGTCCGCGACCTTGCGTCGGGTGCAAGAGCTTGAACGTAGTGGGGTAATCAAAGGTTACCGCGCAGTATTGGATAGAAATAAACTGGGAACGGGCTTTGTTGCTTACGTTACCATTGGGTTATCAAGCCATAGTAAGCAAGCACAGTTAGCGTTCGAAGAGAGCGTTAGGCATGCCATTGAAGTTAAAGAGTGCCATAACATTACAGGTGTGAGTGAGTATCTGTTGCGTATTGAAACGGCAGATTTGTCGGCTTACAAACGCTTTCACGCGGATGTGCTGGGTGAGATCTCGCAAGTGAATGCGATAACCACCATGGTTGTGATGGATAGCCCGAAAGAAGCAGGCTAAATACTATTTTCTTGATATGTTGCTGGGGTAATCACGTTTATTAGAGGCTTTTAGCCAAAAGCCTCTTCATGCTGTTTCAAGAAATCAATTAAGGTTCTTACTCGCAGGGGCATGAGTGCCTTTTCTTGGTATACCGCGTAAATTGGAATTTGCAGATCATGCACTTCGGGTAATATCCGAATAAGCTCACCTTGTGCTAACTCTTTATTCACGGTAAAGCTTGGCATGATGGCAAAGCCTAAACTATTCAATACGAACTCTTTCACCGAAGCCGAAGTTCGTACCTGTACCTTAGGCGAGTGGGGTAATTGAGTTACTTGGCCTAAGCTGTTCGTGAGTGTTAGTTGCTTTTCGCCGTGCACAATATGATGACTGATCCAATCTAGCTTTAGCAGGTCTTCGCTGGTTTTTATCTCTTTATGGCTTGCTAGGTAAGAGGGTGATGCGCACAGCATGTCACAAAAATACCCCAATTTAACCGCGTATAAGCTGGAGTCCTCTAACGCTGATGAAGCTCGCAGGGCAATATCACAACGTGACTCAATCAAATTGCTATAGCTATCACTTTCAATAATATCGAGTTTTACCTCAGGGTATTGGCGTAGAAATTCACTCAATAAACCCACCATAGTCGTACTTGGTGTTGAAATACGAATCGTACCACTTGGTATTTGGTTGATGTCGAGTGTCTCGCTATTGGCCTCTTCTGCTATTTCACTAATAGCTTTGCACTTATCGTAATATCTGGCACCTGCGTCGGTTAAAGATAGCGAACGAGTCGTGCGGTGTAATAATCGTGTACTGAGTGACTTTTCAAGCTTGGTCACGATTTGAGAAACCCGCGCTTTACCTATACCTAAGCTATCGCCAGCTTGAGTAAAGGATTGTTTTTCCGCGACTTTGGCAAACACCATCATGTCATCGAGTGAGATCATTGCTCTAGCTGTTTAGTTGTAATAAACAATGAGTTTATCTAAAGGCTAATTATCTATCAAGATGTAAACTATATAGTAGCTCCATCAACAGCGACAAGCACTTAACTCAGTGATTTGTTTTGCTCTTATAGAATAAAGAGATGGAGAAATGAAAATGTCAGATCGTAAAATTTTAGTAACAGGTGCTTCGGGCAAACTCGGTCAGCAAGTGGTGTCTTACCTACTGAATGATTTTGAAGTGAAGCCGAGTCAATTGATTGTGACGACCCGTAAGGCAGAGAAACTTGCTGAATTGGCGGCAAAAGGCGTTGATGTGCGTGAAGCGGATTTTTCAAGTCCTGATGCGTTAGAGCAAGCCTTCCTCGGCGCGCATAGTATGCTTTTGATTAGCATAGATGCCTCTGGCCCACGTACTCAAGCGCATTTAAATGCGGTTGCAGCAGCAGAAAGGGTGGGTGTTGAGCATATTGCCTATACTTCAATGCTAGTGCCTACACAGTCACCTGTAGTGTTTGCTCATGAGCATGAGGCAACTGAGCAAGCTATTCTGGATAGCACTATTGCGAATGTAACTATCATGCAAAATAATTGGTATTTCGATAACCTTCCTGACTACTACGCTAGCATTTTGCAGACGGGCCATTGGTTATCTGCCGCGGGGGAAGGACGTATCGCTCAGCTATCTCGTAAAGATTTAGCTTATGCAGCGGCAGCTGCAGCAGTCAAAGGAAGTCAGTCTAAAGGTCTGTATCAGAGTAAAGTGACACTGCCTATGCATGGCGCAGAAGCACTTACTCATGCAGAGATGGCGAAAGTCATCGACAGTGTGATAGGTACAAGTATCAATATGGTGCATTTGTCTGATGAAGAATATCAGGCGCAGCTTGAGTCATTTGGTTTGCCAGCACCGATAGTGTCACTCTGTACCACAATGGATCATCATAACCGTTTGGGATTGTCCAATGGTACGAGTGATGCGTTTGAAGCGCTGACAGGTAAGAAACCGCAAAGCTTTGAATCTTGGCTTGAAGAGAATAAAGCTGAACTACAAAAGCTCGCGAATATGTGATGGTATTGTGACATTGACAGAAAGGGGCTTTATCGCCCCTTTTTGGCATCTGAACACTGTGAAATTTAGCTGGAGTGAATCACGGTAACCCAGCGATAACTATGCTTATGCTATCTTTGCTGGTGGAATGGACAAGATGAGTAGGCTAATAGATAAATGATTGTTCTGATGATTGAAGATGACAAGGTGCTCGCCTCTGCATTGAGTGATTATTTTGAGCTCGATTTTGCTTATAACGGAGAATCTGGTTTAGATCTGGCGACAGAAAACACTTACGATCTGATTTTGCTGAGGCTAGGTGGTAATCAGGTACTTTTATACCAAAAATTTCAGGGATCAGCAGTTTGATGATGCCTGTACTATTAGTTATTTCGTTAATACCCACTCGTATCTACTGAATGGCAATTTCAATGCCGATAAAAATAGGTTCTTTTTCAAGGCTACTCTAGACGATATAAGGCTACCCTAAAATTTTTATTACATTGATACTACAAGGTAAAGCCTTGACCTATAAAAAGTAAAAACACCTCTGCAGCGGGTTCGATTCCCGCTGCCTGTACCAGTTACATCATATTGAAGAAATCGCGCTCAAATTTACCTGTACTGTAACAAGTAACTAGCTTTCTAGTATTAGGTGCTTTCTGACCGTAGGCATTAGTTACGTAAGTTACGCCTTGGCCTGTTGCTGTGATCATAACTTCTGTTTCATTTTCTTTCTTTTCATCAAAGAAAACATTGAATTTTATATTAACAGAATCTAATACTTCATATCTTGCTGACTTGCCGCAATCCATAAAACCACTGTTTGCACCATAGCTCTGAGTGTATTTAGCTACAATTAAGCCTGAATCTTTTTCAAGAGTATCAATATCAATTTGATGCTTAGCGAATACTCTTACGGCTTTAGACCAAGATTTATCATAAGAAAGGTTTGAAACAAATGTGTTATTAATTTCTTTTTTTACTGGTGGAATTCGTTTTGCACAGCCTGTAAGTAATAGAGAAGTCGCAATTGTAGCAATTAAAACCTTTTTCATATTGAGTTTGTTAGTTGTTCAAATTTCAGATGCATAATACTACTTTGATCGCGATTGTAAACAATATCGCACTGATTCCCGCCTTAATTAAACCATCCTAGCGCGTAATGCCGTGGAGCGGCTTCCTTTATGGAGTAAATAAATGAAATACATCGAACGTTCCGAGTTTAGATGTAATTTGGGGTGTGCCCTGAAATTTAATAATATGGAAGCGGAATTAATCCAAGTGTTAGACTTAGCAAGGGATATTACAGGTGTACCATTTAAATTTACTAGCTCAATACGATGCGAAGAACATAATGCTAATGTTGGCGTAAATCCTCTAGTTCACATCTCTCTGGATGTATTGTGGATATTGCTGTTGCTAATTAAAATGTACGAATAAAGCGTTATTAACGCTCTATTAGAGGTTGGCGATTTTAGAATTGGTATTGATAAAAAATTTATTCATTTCGATGTTGACCAGTCTAAGCCAACCGCTATGTGGGTTTATTAATTACCTGATTACCACCGATCCTCTGCCAGCTTAAGTAACCGCTTAGGCATCGATGCAGTTTGAATACCTGAGTAAATAAGCGTTCAAGCATCTTTACAAGGTTGAAGCGCCTTATTGAACTTAAAACAATACTCTCACAAGTAACGGGGAAGATCCTTCTTATTTATCGCATGGTAAGTCCCATGCATTGAGTTTTTTACTTTACTGTAAGTGTAGTCTAATGAGTGAAATTTAAGGGATAATCAGGATTAATTATAGAGTATAAAGCCTGTTTTCATCCAACCTGTAAGGGAATAATGCTCTCAAGTCACAATTGCTCATATTGTGATAAGAATAAATCGTTAAAATAAAATGGTCATATATCTGATAATTATCTTTTTTATCAGTCTAGTCCATGGAAGCGATTAAGAGAAAGTTACAGGCGTAAATCCCTTTATGTGAAATGTGCTTGAATGATGGCGTAATGAACTCTGCTGATGTGACTAACCATATTATTGATAAAGGATGACCCAAGCCTTAAATTAAGCTGGGATAACCTAATGAGCCTTTTCACAGTTACCATAATGCTAAGACAGCAAGGCTAAGCGTAAAAGAAGGCAAAAAATACTTACAGATAATGATATATCCAATAGATAAAGTAGGCAGCCAGTTGAATAGTGTATGAATACTTTGGGGAATATGATTTGTCAGATAGAAATGCTCGATAACCTATAGGTTTTAGATGCCAATTTATTATATTTGCTGCAAGTCAGAGAAGATGCAGATATACGATGTACCGATATGTTTACTGGCGACACTGTTGATGAAAATGCACATTGCGAGTTATTGAGATAGCAATGGAAGATATATATTTTATTCATTAATAAAAAAGATTGATAACGGAATAGCGTTGTTGGTCAAGTCAGGCTCTATGCAGATCTAGCATTAATTGGCTGTATGTTAGGTAGTAGCTTTTCTTTCTGGCATACCTAGTTTTATGACTTTATTTAAGCATTTGACATTGGCTAGGTATTCACCACCTTGACCGTTGTAACTACGATCAAGGTGGTGTTGGTTAATCCTTTATATTTCGACATGACGGTTTCTGAGAGCGATCTAAAATGATATCCAGCGTTGAGTTTCCATTGAGCAAGGTTATTAGCCTTCAACGCCGATACCGCATTGTTTCTCGGATAACCATCAATATCCTGCATTTTTCCTCGGTGGGATAAGAGAAATTATCCCTTAGCGCTGTAAGATCTTATGGCATTCGTTGCTATCGTAAGCTATATCACCAAACGCATCTCGAATTTTTCGCCAAGTTCTACGTTTCTCATAACCATGTTTTCGGGCTTTCTACTCACCGTCACCGAATACTTTCAGGCCTGCGGAATCGATAGAAATATGTTGGACGGCACTTTTTATGGTTGCGACATTTCGCCTCGGCAGTCTTAGCTCGTTTGCTGATACAGGTGTAATCCGGCAAGCTAAGTGGCACATCCATAAGCTTGAAAATGGAATTGATAAAACCTTGCAGTGGAAGAGAATCAATCCTTTTAATCATCAAGGCTGTTTTAATAGCGGTAGCAGTATACTGGAACCACGACCACGCTTTTCAGTACATCTAAGAGTCGATTAACCCAGAATGTAATCGAAACACGTGCTCTAATGCTTTCTTGTACCGCTTCCAGTATGTGATTTTGTTCTTCGACTTAGCCATTACTGACACTTAAAACATCCGTTGATAAATGCTCTGATCACTGAATAGCAAAGAGTTCACTGATTTAGTCAACAACGCCAGTATAAAACGACTCGTTGATAACGGCGAAGATGATAAAAAAGCGGCTCGGGATTAACCGAGCCGCTTTTTCTATTTGAGCGTTAGTGTAATGTCACAACTGAGTCTAATTCAGTATGTGTTGCCGCTGTTATTTGAATTCAGATTTGCGCATACGGTTTAGTACCGCCATCACTTCAATAACACGTGGTTTTGCTAAGTCGCCGTAGTTTGGCATCATGGCAAACCAGTCATCATTTAGCATGTCGGCAAATGCCTTGCTTGGTACTTTTTCCCAACCTTTGCCTTGAGCAAGTTGGAACCATAGCCAGCCAATAGTATGAAGTTGGCTTGAATCGGCAACTTGTTCTAGTGCTTTCAAATCTACTAATTCACGGCCAAAACGCATCGCTGATTTGTCTTTTACTTGGACACGGAATTTACCGTCTTCAAGCAATGCTTTAAGCGCGGCACGGTTCAGTGGACGAGTACGTGGACGTTGCAGTGTTTCAGTACCTTCTAGAGCACGACGCGTCGGGTGCGAAGCGACAACTTCTTTCGCTTTTGCTGTAACGTCAACAGCTTGGTAGTTGTGCATTTGAATCACGGTATCAGCAACATCTAGGTAGTCACCAGAACCACCCATAACAAGCAATACTGAAACGTTTAGCTGGTCACGTAGTAGTGATACACGGTCCACTAACGGTGTGATTGGCTCGTCATCTTTTGCGATCAGTGCTTGCATACGCTCATCACGGATCATGAAGTTAGATGCCGAGGTATCTTCATCGATAAGTAGGGCGCGAGCACCTGCTTCGATAGATTCTTGTAACCATGCCGCTTGCGACGTTGAGCCAGAAGCGTTTTGCGAACTGAACGATGCCGTATCTTTACCCATTGGCAGGTTAGAGATGTACGGTGATAGATCAACGTTATGCACACAACGTCCATCTTCGGCACGAATCTTCGCTGCCGTTTCGTCAGATACGATGTACTCACGACCATCGCCAGGTAGGTGATCGAATACTGAGCTTTCAATCGCATTCAGTAGGGTAGATTTACCGTGGAAACCACCACCAACAATCATGGTGATACCCGTTGGTACACCCATGCCGCGAACTTTACCGCGGTGCGGTGCGTCTAATTCAATCGCCAGTGATTCAGGTGCGATGAAAGGAACGGCATCAGCAAGAGGTGAATCATTGTTACCTGCAAGGCGAGGTAAAATGCTGTTATCAGCGACAAACGCTAATAAGTTATGTTCTTTTAACTGAGCACGAAGGGCAACTTGGTCTTCAACCGCTTCACAGTGACGTTTCATTGCTTCAATATCAAGTTCGCGTGCAATCGTTGCACGGCGGATGATTTTTGGCATAGTGAAGGTAAGCAGGTTCAGTGTTTTTTTCGCAATGATAGTACGGCCGTCAGACGGTAGGTTTACGCGAAAACGTAATTCAATACCTTCGTCATCGAAGACAACGGCAGTACGATCAAGAACGGTTTGTCCCGGACGGTCAATTCTGATCCCATTTTCTTGCTGAGCAAGATCGGCGAATGCACGTGCAATAAAATCACGTGCTGCACGTTGGTAATCTGCAGACTGGTCTTTAAGCCATGCTAGGTCAGTTAGTGACCATGCGCGATGCGCACGAACACGAGAAGCAGGCGCGTATGGGTCTGCTTGAGTGATATCGATATAAAAGTCGAAGTCGACGAATTTGTATTCGCCACGAAGGCTAGAATAGCTGCGGTAATTGTGTCGATCGATTTTTTGTAATTTGGCTTCGAGAAGTTGCATAGTGCCTCGATATCAGTAGTTGTTCATTCTCGGGGACGCGATACTACACCAAAGTAGTTAAATAAGCATGTGGCTTTTGTGGTAATCCGTTGAAATAAAGTATGTACAAGTTGCCACTAAGGTCTAATTGCCTGTATCGCCCTTTCGCTTATGCTGAGAGTAGACGTGAAAGCTATCAAAGGGATGTCTGTATGCTGCAAACAAGTCTATCGGTAATAGAAGTGGTTTTGATCACCATAGGTGTACTAATGATTGCGAAAAGCATGCTGCAATTTGGTCAGCGAACTCAAAACTGGCTAGGTGTGGCGACCATGTTTTTCAAGCGTGTCGGCATGGATGTGGCTGAATACCGTTGGTACCGCATGGGTGTTGCTTGCTTCGTGCTGGGCGTCGTTGTGCGTATTGTGAATTTGACGGTGTGGCCAGTTTAGTAATATAACGCAATACGTTATTACTCAAGTAAAGCGCGGAACGCGTACCATACATAATGAGCCTATCTTTCATCTATGTTGTAGATGAAAGATAGGGTCTATTAAGTTTAAGCCCCTCGTGGAAGAGGAAGCAGCAAATCCACTCTCAAACCACCAAGATGGGCACGAGAAAGCGTCAGTTCACCGCGATAGCTGTGGGTTAACTCATTGGCGATATTCAAGCCAAGGCCAGTACCAGGGGTCGATTCATCAAGTCGTACACCGCGTTTTAATACTTCAATACAACCTTCATCGCTAATCCCTGGGCCATCATCTTCAATCACAATATGAATGGTTTGCTCTGTATTGGGTTCCATGTAAACTCGGATTAAGTTATCTGCCCATTTGTAACTGTTCTCGATAAGGTTACCAATGATCTCATCAAGGTCGCGTTTCTCAACGGCAACCAAAATATCACTCTCAACTTCATTGACTAGCACAACACCGCGCTGGGCGTAGATTTTATCCATCGCCATTGAAATAGCATCAATTCGCGCTGACGGTGGTGTTTTCGCTGCAAGGATATTTGCAGCGCCTGCCATACGAGCACGACCGAGATGATAGTCGATGTGTTGTTGTAACTGGTTGATAGTAGGCGCTAACTTTTCTCTGGCTTCGCTTGGTAGTGCAGTAACCTCATTGTTTAGAATCGCAATGGGTGTTTTGAGCGCATGCGAAAGGTTGCCCGATTGATTTCGTGCGCGTTCTAACAACTCTTGGTAGTGAAATAGCAGTGCGTTTAAGTCATCAATAACTGGTTGCACTTCTTTGGGGTAATTCGCCTTGAGCTCTGTGGTATTGCCGTCACGTACTTGCTTTAAATTTGCTTGTAGCTTTTTCAGGGGTAGTAATGACCAGCTCACTTGGAGCCAAGTGAGCATTAACATACCAACCGCCATGATCAGCAATAAGATCCATAAGCCGTGATTAAGCTGATGAAGCGTGTCGTTAAGACGACTCTTATCTATCGCGATCGTTAAGGATACAGGGTCATCAATATCAGGGAGGTAGATATTACGATTTACGGTGAGTAGCGCTTGGTCGTTTGGACCTGTAAAACCTTCTTCTTTATTGCCTGAAATGCGGCTATCCCACAAAGAGCGAGAACGAAGCTGGAACTGTTCGGTACTGAGTGACCAATATAAACCGCTGTAGGGTGACTGAAAACGAGGGTTAGCCATCGGAGCGGTAATGGTGATGCGCCCATTGGCGTCTGTATCGGCCAGCGCGGTTATTTCATCGAGGTACAAGTCAAGTTGCTGTTTTTCTTGATCGACCAAATATTGGTGAATAACGTTGGGTACGAGATAACCCGCACTGACAGTGATGATCAATAACCAAGCAGCCGCTGCAAAAAGTAAGCGGCTACGAAGGCTAGCAGGCGTACGGTTGGCCTTATTTAGCGTCGGCATTGATGCGGTATCCTAGCCCTCGAACCGTTTTTATTACATCACCACCAATTTTGCGACGGATGCGGCCAATGAAGACTTCAATGGTATTTGAGTCACGGTCGAAATCTTGTTTATAAATATGCTCAACAAGTTCGGTGCGTGAAATCACTTTGTCTGTGTTGTGCATAAGGTAAGCCAACACTTTAAATTCGAGTGCTGTTAGGTCGATAGCTTGGCCTTGCCACATCACTTTAGAAGTACGGGTATCTAGGCTTAGGCCACTTGCTTGAATAACAGGTGAACCACTACCAGATGCACGGCGTAACTGCGCACGTAAGCGTGCAATCAACTCAACCATTTGAAAAGGCTTGGTGAGGTAGTCGTCAGCACCTGCATTCAACCCCTCTACACGTTGTGTGAGTTCGTTACGGGCACTTAAAATAACTACGGGCGTATTGACGTTTTCATCGCGAATACCTTTCAAAACGGTTAAACCATCTAATTTAGGTAGCCCCAGATCAAGGACAATGGCGTCCCAAGGCTCTGAGGTCGCGCGGTACAATGCGTCGATACCATCACTTGATAGTTCAGCAACCCAGCCATTTTGTTCCAGGCCTTCGACAATTTGACCACCCAGGGTGGCTTCGTCTTCAACAACTAAGATTTTCATTCTGTTCCCTTGATAATATTTTCAAGCTGACGCCCCGATATTTTGATAATAGAAAGCGTGCGGGCATCGTATTCGACTTTGACGATATTATTGTTTGGATCGAGTAATTTAAGCTCATAAATCCAGATGTCGTCGTCTTCTTCTAATTCAACTTTGATAATGCGGCCGTGCAATTGTCTCGCGACGGTTGATTGCAATGCAGAGAAAGATTGTATCAACCCATGTTCGACCGCTTCCATGAAGTCATCGTGATCTTCGTCTATTTCTAATCGCGGGGTGGGGGCTGCAGCTGCTGTTGCACTCACAAGGGTGACCCAGCAAAGCATTGTGCTTAATGTCAGTGACTTAATGATCTTGCTTACCTTCATAAGTACCTTCCACCAATGGATATTTATCATGGTGATTATTGTAAAGGATACAAAGTGAACTCAAAGTGAACACTTTGTTCTCATTCTGCCCTAACAATTGAGTGCATTGTAATTAGTTTGATATGTGTCGCAGATCAAATTACCGCTTGCATTAATATCCGTTATAACTAAATGGTTTTAGATAAGTTATATAACTATAAGGGATATTATGCGGTTATCTTTAAAAATGAAATTGGTTTTATCAAGCCTTTCATTAATTTTTTTGACAATTGTCGTATTAGTTTGGTTTTCATATCAATCGATGAAAGATCAAGCCTGGGATGCTATTCGCAGTGAAAGTCACAACACAGCAGCGGCTTATAGTAAGGGGATTGGCGATTGGTTTGGATCCCGCCAACAAGCAGTTCAAGCTCTAAAAGAAGCAATCGAACTAGACCCAAATTTAGACATCGTTTCTCATTTGAAACAAACGCTGGTGTCGGGTGATTTTGGCCTGAGCTATTACGGTACGCGTGAAGGTGTCATGCACCGTCATGATCCATCGCTAAATAAAGCAGGATACGATCCTCGTAGTCGTGGTTGGTACAAAGAAGCGTATGCGGCTCGTCAACCTATTACAACTAAGCCTTATGTTAGCCACACTATGCAAACACTCGTGGTGACGTTAGCCGATCCTGTGTTTCAACAAGGCCAAATTATTGGTGTCGCGGCCTCGAATCTTGCCATGGGCGAGTTGGTCAAAGATGTATTGAATATTGCGGTACCGGGTAAAGGCTATGCGATGTTACTTGATACTCGCGATAACGTTGTTGTTGCTCACCCTAATGCGAAAATGCAGTTAAAACCACTGACTGATATTGGCGCTGACTTTGCGGCTGATAAGCTGCAACGCGTTATGTCGGCGGATAACTTCTTTTTTAGCCAAGTTGGCGGTGTGGAAAAAGCGGTTGTGGTCGCAGCAGTACCGAATACATCTTGGGCGATTGCGTTAGTGATGGATCAAGACACACTTGAAGCACCAATGCGTGATATGTTGATCAAACAAGCCTTGATTGGCTTAGCTATTTTGCTCTTTGTTTCTGTTTTTGTGGCTTGGCTAGTGACTCACCAATTACGAGAACTGAATACTGTCTCTGATGCATTGGCAGATATTGCAAACGGTGAAGGTGATTTAACTGTACGTATTGATGTTCAAAGCGATGATGATATTGGTAAGTTAGCCGACAACTTTAATCAGTTTGTTTCTCGTCAACATATTATGGCGACCAAACTACGCGATATTACGCATCACTTAAATGAAGCCGCGGCAAATACGGCAGACTCTGCCTTGGCACGTAGTGAAAGTATTCGTCGCCAGCAAGATGAAATCACTATGGTGGCGACAGCGGTGGCAGAAATGGCGAGTGCAACGCAAGAGATTGCGAATAATGCCGAAAATACAGCGAAGAGTGCAGAAGAGGCAGTTGGCTTATCTGAAAATGGGCATACTCAGGTAGGGCAGAGCCAAACATCAATAGGTAACTTAGCGCAAGAAGTTGATAGTGCGGTGAGTATTATCGAACACCTTAATGATCATGCATTAAAAATTAGCTCAATCCTGGCAACCATTCGTTCGATTGCCGAACAAACAAACTTGTTGGCCCTTAACGCAGCAATTGAAGCGGCACGCGCAGGCGATCAAGGCCGTGGCTTTGCTGTTGTGGCAGATGAGGTACGCGTACTTTCGCAACGTACTCATACTTCTACTGAAGAAATCCAATCTATGATTGAGACTTTACAGTCAACGACAAAGCAAGCGGTTGATGTGATGTCCGATAGTCATCAGCTAGCTGAAACCAGTGTTCAAGATGTAAATAATGCTGGTGTAAGTCTTGATGATATCGCACGACAAATCACTGTGATTAACGATATGTCGACCCAAATTGCTTCAGCGGCTGAAGAGCAATCCAGTGTTACTGCTGAAATAAGTCGTAATACGGAAGGTGTGCAAGAAGTGGCGAACCACATGGCGGAAGAAGCACTGGCGGCAGCAAAACAAGCTGAAGGATTAAAGGCGCTAGCTGACCAGCTAGAAAAAGAAGTCGAGCGTTATAAACTGTAAGCCTGAAATGCTTATAATTAGCGTTACTTGCTGAAGGCGAATTCTCGAGTTAACGAAAAGCCATCCATTGTTAGTTCAGTAATGGGTGGCTTTCATTTATTCGGGTGTTTGTATTTGTCGTGAATCTAGCGTGATCTTTCTTGCTAGTTTCTGTGAATTCACGCACACTTTGCTCGTTTTTAGATTTATTGTGGTGATTGGTAATGGCCTCTACAGCAGCAGCGCTTCATATTTTAGTGAAGCATAAAGAACAAGCCGATGACATCCTTAAGCAATTGCAAAAGGGTGCTAAATTCCAAGCGTTGGCAAAAAAATATTCGACTTGCCCATCAGGTAAGCGTGGTGGTGATCTCGGTGAGTTTCGTAAAGGTGCAATGGTACCTGCGTTCGATAAAGCCGTGTTTTCTGGCAAGGTATTAGAAAACCTTGGCCCTGTGAAGACTAAGTTCGGCTACCACATTATTAAGGTACTTTACCGTACCTAGCTTGAACGAATACACCTTATAGCTTATCTACTATGTGGATGAGTTTTTAAATGAATGGCCTCGCTTTTTGCGAGGTTATTTGTTTCTGAGGGGGGGATTTGTTTATGAGGGGAGTACCTTCTCTATAATTGAAATGGTTGTCTTTAGTATTTTTAGCTTTGACTAGAGAAAGTAAGCCCAAAAACATCGACGGTAGATGCTCTTAGGCTTTACATGACAATCTAAATAGATGTAGGCATCATTTTTTGAAGTAAGCGGATCATCTCATCTTGTTCTTTAGGATCAAGCACATCGAGGATCTCTTTATTTACTTTTAAAGCAAGGGGCTGCAAAGTGCCTTTTAAATCTCGTCCTGCTTCTGTTAAATAAATGCGATAAGAACGGCGGCTGTTTGGATCATCACGGCGTTCAACTAACCCTAATATTTCGAGTTTGTCGATAATACGTGTCGTGGTGGAATTTTCCACTTTGGCAATTTGGGCGATCTCTCGCTGAGTAACGCCTTCTTTTTCCCACAAACACATCATAGTTGGCCAGAGTGAACGCGGAAAATCATGCTTCGCGAGTTCGGTTTCGAGATTTTTTGCTGCTTGGCTTGCCACTACATTGATCATCCAACCAAAACTCTTTTGCCTATCAAACTGTTCGTCCATTATTTTTCTCTTATGCGAATGCAACTATTGCAATAGTAACGAATCCTGCGGCAGTTAGCACGATGAATGCACGTGTGTTAGACGCAAAATACAGTGTATTAGGTGTTTCTCGTCTTTCATTTTGATAGCCAGTAAACATTGCTTTTACTAAGGGTTTTGCGCGTAGTTTATAAAGAAGGATTGCCCCAAGATGTAAAGCGATCAGGGTGGGTAATCCGTTAGCTAAAAGAAGATGGATACTCTCTAATACAGTGAAAACACTATCAGTTAGCCAATAGTCGGAAAAAGGGAGGTTATCGAGTAATCCCGCAAGGGCTAATCCCGACACGCACTGCAATAACAGAGCGCTAATCATACAAATAACCATCCATCCTCCCAGTGGGTTATGGCCTGCTTTAGCTTCTTCTTTACCACGCAAATAATTGATAACACTCGATGGTGAGCGCAAGAAATGCGTAAATCGACTGGTGTCACTGCCTACTATTCCCCAAATAAATCGCCACACAATCAAGGTAAACAGCATTAGCCCAAGAGGGATATGCGCGTCTTTACCAGCAAAGCCAGATGCAAGAAGTAAGCAAAATAAAGTGGCTTGTAGCCAGTGATAAATACGTGCGGAAAGATCCCAAATTTTCATTGTATACCCTTAATCAAAGTTCGATGCGTTGATGCTCTCACTATGCGATGGAAATAATTTACACAGCAATAGTTGTAATTGCAACTATTGCTGTGTAAATTAAAAAGCAAGCCAGCAGTGGCAATCAATAAAACTCGGAGAAAGTCATGAGAAAGCCAATGAATAAAAAAGTATGTGCCTTGGTATTGCTGCCGCTGGTTATCAGCTTGCCAGTGATTGCGAAGACTGGTGTTGAGAGTGATGACCAAGCGATCGCGCAGCGCCAAACGGCTTTTAGCAGCATTGAAAGTGACTTGAAAACAGCCTCAAAAAGTATTGATGGTCAAGATACAGATTGGCAGCTGCTTGCTTTACTCAGTGCACAACTTACCGATCACAGTAAAGCGCTCATGACATTATTTCCTGAGGGGAGCCAAAGCGGCAGTAAAGCGAAAAAAGAAGTATGGAATAAGCCTGAAAAATTTAACGTCTTGTTGGCTCAAATGGATACGGGTTTCCAGCAAATGTACCAAGCCAGTGAACAGCAAAACCTTAATGAGCTAAAAGCAGGGTTGTCGCAAGCTGAAAAGACATGCCGCGGTTGCCATCGTAGTTACCGTGCGCGCTTTTAACCAAAAATCTTTCTTAGAAAGAACGTCAGCAAAATAAATATAATTAACCAAAAGGGTAGAACCATGAAAAAATTAATGACTATTGCTACTGTTATCTTTGCCTCTTTATCTGTAAGCACTGCTGTATCTGCCGCTGATTACGGGGTTGAACTGGCATGGAATACTGATAACGCGAATGATGTACTGGCGACGATGTCAGAGCAACGTGCTGCTTTTGGCCAGTTAGTGAATAACGGCGAAATTAAAGATATGTTTGTGTTTGACAGTAGTATTGACGGTAAACCGATGAAGCTTATTCGCTTTGTTATTGATGCTGAAGATGAAGACAGCGCTAAAGCGAAGTTAGCTAGTTTGCCTCTTTATAAAAAAGAACTCGTAAAAATTAATAACGTACGCTTGCTAGGCAATAAATGGTTGGATAATACACCCGTGCACAAAAATTACGGTGTGACATTTACATGGCGTGAGGGGATTGAGGCATTAGAAATGGATCGCGTACTTGGCGTGGATTTGCAACGTGTTATTAGTTTAAATCAGGCGGGTCTCATTACGTCTTCGTACTTGAATACTCAAATGCTAGCCGATGGTGTAGAGCGTCCTATCTATAATGTTTCTTTTTTAGCGACAGATGCGCAGCATGCGCGCGAGCTGACAAAACAATTTGAAGCGGTGAATTTGGGCTATGCTACGGTTGAAGTGATGTATTTAGGTCATAAAGTACAGCTAACTCAGTAAATTGTAGATACAACAAAGCGGTATATCTGATGACAGGAAAACCGCCAATGTAATTATTGGCGGTTTTTTAATATACGCAGTTACTGAGCAACGACCGATTAAAGTACGGTGATCACGTCTTCTGCTGCCAGGCGAGATTTAGGTAAACCGTAGTTGTAATCACCATCTGCCAGGCGGTAACCCATGGCTAGTGCAACATCACAAACGAAACCATCAAGCTCGTCTTTAAATGCCTCACCAATCAAAGTAGAGTCCACGCCTTCCATAGGGGTTGAGTCGATACCTAAGCGGGCCAATGTATGCAGTGTATTGCCAAGTGCAATGTAGGTTTGAGCTTTCGTCCATTCGCCATTAAAGCCGCTTTCATCTGTATTGGCTTCCGCAAAACCGTATGCGCCATTAAGCATGTTATTGTACATATCTGCAGGTAAATGGCCTGATGTAACCTCTACATCAACAACTTTCTTGTATGCATCTTTATTATAACGTGGGTTATAAGCGAACAGTACAGTGTGCGATGCCTCTTTAGCATGCGGTTGATTAAACTGGTGCATGTTGGCAAAAGTATCATGGAAACGCTGTTTCGCTTCATCGCTTTCAATCACTATAAACTTCCAAGGCTGTGAGTTGATTGACGATGCGGATAGACGAATAGCTTCTTTAATCACATCCATATCTGCTGGTGTAATACGTTTGGTCGCGTCATATTTTTTCGCAGTGTAACGAGTATTTAGGTCAGTGATGATTTGATGAGACATGGTGCTCTCCAGCATTTTACTTGTATTTATAAGGTAACGGCTGTTTGAGTCATACTCCCAACCGTGTTGTTGGCAGCAAGAATAAGGGGAATAACGACAATGGAAAATAGCCATTTCACCCAATCATTATGGAACAAAATGACCATAATGAGGTGATGTGAATCTATCGTGTGGAGGTTTTTAGCGATAAAAGTGTGATTTATTACCAATTTAATGGATTGCTCTGTTGTTCAAAAATCACTTAATGGAAAAGGTGGTGGATCGTGAATGTGGTAATTATTGTTATTAGTATCAATAGGGTAGTGCATCCTAACGTCAAACACGGCATGATAAGGGCCATCTCATTTTTAGAACTATTTACCCGAGGTTCAAATGTTCTGCCATTTCCATCCATCTCCTTTAGGTATAATACGATTGCTCGCTAATGAGCATGGTATAACTGGATTAACGCTGGCGTCACAACGGGAAGATGATGATGTTGATCCCGATTGGCTATTAACACAAGAGCCGTTTATTGAGTGTTGTTATCAGCTTGATGCGTATTTTTCAGGTTCTTTAACCCGTTTTACGGTGCCCCTTGCTCCTCAAGGAACAGAATTTCAAAAGCAAGTATGGACGGCGTTACGCAGTGTGCCTTATGGTGAAACCTGCTCATATAAAGCCATAGCTGAAGCGATTAGTAATCCAAAAGCAGTGAGAGCGGTCGGCGCAGCCAATGGTAAAAATCCGATTGCGATTATTGTACCCTGTCATCGTGTAATTGGAGCCGATGGGAAGCTGACGGGTTACGCGGGCGGTGTAGAGATGAAGGCATTTTTGCTTAAGTTAGAAGGTTCATTAGCCGCGGATTGTTAGTGGCTAAGGTAGGCACTTTTTGAACTGAGCCAAATGATCGTCTTGGACATAAAACTGGTATGTGCCTTGTCGTGGCTTACTGACTGGTGATGTTTTTACAAGCCTTGTATTTTGCGATGATTTGTTTTTAACGATTTGTTTTTGAAGGGCGAGGTCTTTAGAACTTGTGTCTTTTTTGTCAGCTCCGTAGTGTGGAAATAACTCGAAATGACCATTGTCTTGAAACATCAATGAGGTGATTTTGTCGAAAGCTTGTTGGTAATTGTCACTACCTAATACCACAAGGGCACCAATTTGATGTTCTTGGTTAAGAGGCTGCCAATAAGTGGTAAAGACGGCGACAGGTTTGTGTGCTCGTTGATATTGAATGTTTTCATATTGGACCGACGCGTCTTTGTTGTGTGGAATTTTTCGCTTTATTGCTACGTAACGGCTTTGGCTATTTTTGGTATACACCATGGCTAATTGAATCATTGGTTCAAATTGCTGTTGCTGATTTTTCGCTAAATGGAAAAAATCGATACGGCATTGGTCGGCATCTACCGTGATTTGACTGGTGGGCAAAACCTCGGCTTGAGTGCTATAACTGTAAATCGCCACAAAGCCGACGGCATAGAGACCGGCTGCTTTTATTTGTTTTATGACGTAGAACAGAATGAGCCACATACAAGTCAGAACATTGCGAATGAATAGTGACAGTTTATGTGGCGATATGATTTTCCAGTGTATCAGCTATTAGACAAATCTTATTTTTGGTTAGAACGGAACAACTCCGCTTAGGCGATAATAGTGAGTACATTGCTGCAATATATTGAATGTTAAAATTAACTCGCGTTATAAATCTTTGCTTTTACCATGGTGCGATATTGAGCAGGGGTCATCGCGAAAGCTTGCTTAAAACGTGTCGAAAAATGATAGGCATCTTTATAGCCTACTTGTTCGGCTACATCTTGAATACTCATCCCGAAATCACGTAACAGCTCTTGTGCTGCTTCCATTCGTATTTTTTGTAAATATTGGTGGGGGGCTTGCCCGACTTGATCTTTAAATTTTCGACTAAACGTGCGTAATGGAAGTTCACAGGCATCTGCCACTTGTTGCGCTGTTATGGTTTGTGACAAATGACGCTTCATCCAATCTTGTGCAAACGCAATGGACTCATCAAATTGAACCTCTCCACCAATTTGATAAAACGGTTGCTGTGATGACTTCGATATTTCGTGACCGTAATGTGTCTCTATCGTGGTTGCTATTTTCTGACCGTATTGCTGGGCAATCAAAAATAGAATCATCTCAGTTTGGGAGTTGATACTCCCTGTACAGTAAAGGCCATTAGCTGCCGTAATAGATGCCTTCCGATTAAGTTTTACGTCGGGGTATCGGGCAGTGAACTTGTCATAAAAATACCAATGTGTTGTCGCAACTTGATGATCTAACAATCCTGTTTCGGCCAATAACATAACCCCAGTTCCTGTAGCGACTAACTTAGCGCCTTGGCGGTATTGTTCAATAAGCCAAGGCACTAGCGCGGGGGTGTGGCTAAGTGCAGAGAGCGGATTTCCCCACATCGGCGGTAAAATAATAATATCGAAAACCGCAGGATCACCGAATGTGATATCAGGTTCTAATCGTAGACCAGCCGTCAATTTGGGTGACGATAAACTAGATGCAATTAACTGAATGCTAAAAGGATCACTACGCTGAAAGCGTTTTTCACGCAAGCTAGCGGCACTGCTTAGCATCTCTGCTGCAAGTGATACACCCGTAATGAGGGCGCGATGGTAAAGCACAAATCCGACTTTCATACACATTGAATCTTGTTTGGCGTTAATGTCAGTGATTTTGGCATAAATGCAGGGTGATAAACTAGCGTAAATTGGTAACCTAGCCGCAAATTATTGTTTTGTAGTAGGCGTCAAATGACAAAGTTACCGCTTATCGTGGGTTTTGGTGGCATAAATGCTGCTGGTCGTAGTTCTGGTTTCCATAGTTATAAGCGTATGGTGTCGGATGTGTTATCTGCTGATGACATGGTATCAACGTGGCAAGATCTTGCACGTCGTATGGGGTTAAGCCAAGACGCCAAACTAACCGATGAGCTCATTGAAGCGATTAAAGCGGGCACATTAATCCGTCGAATTGATTCATTTGACCCTGACAATATTTTGCATCAGTACAAAGCAACGATTAATAGTGGTAGCGACACTATGACTTTCACAGTGCGCAAATCTAAGTTGCCAACAAAAATCCCTGAAAACTGGTCGCTTGAAACGCAAGGAAGCAAAGTGAAAATCACTGTCACAGGTGATCTTGCAGCTTTGCTAGAAGATCGTACTAGTTACCCTGTAACTAGCGGCGGCAATATTCCTGCGGGTTTTGATCCAGGTAGTTTATACAATTCACGCTTTCACCCTCGTGGCTTAAAACTGACGGTGTACGGTGCTTCTGATGCATTGAACTCTATGGGTGTGGATTGGCAAGAAATTTTAAAACACATTCAGCCAGACGAAGTCTCTGTTTATGCGGGGAGCGCATTAGGCCAAATTGACGATCAGTCACTATCAGGCATGATTGCTGCGCCATTAATTGGTAGCCGTGTTAGCTCAAAAATGATGGCGTTATCTTTTGCAGAAATGCCTGCCGATTTTATTAATGGCTACATGATCAACAGTGTGGGCACAACGGGCACCAACATGGGGGCGTGTGCAACTTTCCTTTATAACCTTCGTCAAGGTATGTACGACATTCAGCATGGCAAATCGAAGGTCGTTATTGTCGGCAATGCAGAAGCACCTGTAGTGGCTGAAGTGATGGAAGGTTTCCGTGTGATGGGCGCATTGGCGGAAGATGAACAGATTAAAGCGCTGGATCAAAGTGATGTTGTCGACAACCGTCGCGCATGTCGTCCGTTCTCAAGCAATGCAGGCTTCACCATGGCGGAATCATCACAGTTTGTAGTACTGATGGATGATGAATTGGCGCTATCGCTAGGCATGAACATTTATGGTTCAGTGGCTGATGTGTTCGTAAATGCTGATGGTAATAAAAAATCTATCTCTGCACCTGGCGTGGGTAACTATGTCACGGTAGCGAAAGCAACCGCCTTAGCAAAAGCGATTCTGGGCGAACAAGGTGTGAAGCAAACTTATGTTCAAGCACATGGTACAGGGACTCCCCAAAACCGTGTGACTGAAAGCCATATTTTAAATGAAGTAGCAAAAACCTTTGATATCGATCAGTGGCCAGTTACTGCGGTGAAATCTTACCTAGGCCACTCTATGGGCGCAGCGGCGGGTGATCAGCTTATTGCATCGCTAGGGGTGTGGCAGTATGGTTGGGTTCCGGGTATTACCTCGATCGACCACATTGCTGATGATGTGCACCAATCAAACCTTAACATTCTGATTGATCACAAATATGCAGGCGAAAAAGGTGAAGATTACAAAGCCGTTATTTTGAATGCTAAAGGCTTTGGCGGTAATAACGCAACAGGTTTAGTGCTATCACCAGCCCAAACAACAGAGATGTTAGTGAAAAAATACGGTGCAGAGGTGTTTGCCCAGTATCAAGCGAAAAACTTGCCAATTAGCCAAGCGGTAGTCCAACAAGACCAAGCTGCTTGTCAGGGTGTTGAGAATATTCGCTATGACTTTGGTGACAATGTGATGGACGAAACCTCGATAACCATGACACCAGAAAGCATGAACCTATCGGCATTTGGTCAAGAAATTCTATTACCGACAGAGAACCCATATAGCGATTACGCGTAAGGTTTCAACTACGCTAAATTCTTTTATAAAAGCCATACTAAGGCAACTTAGTATGGCTTTTGCTATTTTGAGCGAATACGCTAGATTGGAGTGAGTGAGGCGAATAGGGAGAAAGTGGATGGATGAAAAATTAATAGAGCAGGGTATGGCAGAGTTAGCTTTGCTTGATGCCGATATAGCGAAAGCTTGGCAGGAATACGGTAGTCCGCCACCTCGCTATTTAAAGCCCCACTTTGTCTCGCTATTGTCGATAGTCGTCAGTCAGCAAATTTCCACACAGGCCGCAAAGGCAATTATGTCGCGAGTCGTTGCATTAATGCCAACAGTCACAGCAGAGCATTATTTAACCTTGAGTGAAGAAAGCATTCGAGCGGCAGGATTGTCATCACGTAAAGTACTCTATACCCGTGGTTTAGCACAGGCGATTTGTGATGGGCAGTTAAATATAGATCAACTCGCAACCCTAGAAGATGCGCAAGCGATTGAAAGCATTATGGCACTAAAAGGCTTTGGTCGCTGGAGTGCAGAGATATATCTAATGTTTGCACTAACACGAACCGATGTGTTCCCAGCGGATGATTTAGCTCTACAAGTGGCACTAGGGCGATTGAAAGGGCTTGGTGAAAAGCCCACAGCAAAAGTCGCCCGCGATCTGGTTAGAGCATGGGCGCCATGGCGAACTGTTGGCTCACTTTTTTTGTGGCACTACTACCGAGGTGCGCCGGCCTAAAATGCTTAGCGTTAAGTACTACTGTTTGGTGCTGTGGCTATGCATGCTAACCAAATGGATAACGGGCAGACAGTAGTAGTTGGTTATCATCGTAACCACTTAAGTTGAGCGTCACGCCAATCGAAATTTGGTCTGTTGCATGGTAGCGATAGAAGAGTTGAAATTTATCGGCATCTTCTTCATCCATGAAATAAGTCCCTAGTGCTGCACCCACTTCTGATATCGGATTAGCCCATACCGAGAACTCGAGACTAAACTCAGAAAAAGTCTCTCCCCATTTTCCTGACGTTTCATTATTTTTTAAACTGTGCGCTTTTAAGTAGCCTCGAACATCCGCTCGGTCTGCGATAGGTGCGCTGAACCCCAAGCCTGCAGCGGCATGCCAATCTGAACTAAAACCTGTTTGAGCTTCATAAACAACATGTGCATGCTGGTGGATCGGAAGGCTGCCTGCAACCCCAATACCACCCGGATCGGTTACGACTTGAACTTCTACATAGCTATAAGAAAAGTTGTTAGCATGTGCAAAAGGCGTGGCAATAAGGCTAAGCACAGTCGCTATTTTGATCGAAAAGTGTTTGAAGTGAGAGTACATTATATTTCGTTTTAATGGGTTGATGGTCAACTACACGAAATTATGTCATAGAATGAATGTTATCTATAGTGTTCTATGAATAACATGATATACCCGTGCAGTTCAAATCTGCATGGGTATATATTGGCTAAGTTTTCAATCATCATTTTGGTCATTATATATCAATGGAAATGATGCTGAGATAATACAATGAATGCAATCTATTCTTATTTGGAACAGTGTTCCTCAAAGCGTCGTTACATTCACTATATTGTCTGTAATTAACCGAAAGGGTATCGCGCAGATAATATAAGTTGGCCATTATCAAGGCCGCTTAGTTCTACGGTGGCGGCTAAAGATATTGTCGGTGTTGGATGAAAACGGTAGTAAGTTTGTAGTTTAAGTTTCGTTTCATCATCCGAGATGAGGTAAGCCCCTATATCTACGCCAACTTCTGAGACAGGGTTGATCCAGCTAGAAGCGTCTATGCTGAGCTCGGTAAACATTCGGCCTAGCTTATTATCTGATTTATTCGACTTTTGTGAGTGGATTTTCAAATAACCCCGCAAATCAGCAACTGTTGAAATTGGCGCATTAAATCCAACTCCTGCAGTAAGTAGCCAATCGCCCTTAAATGCACTTTTTGCTTCTGCAACAATGTGAGCATTTTGATGTATTAGCATTGAGCCGCCAATACCTAAACCTCCAGGAGCAACGGGTACAAGTACTTCGCCATAGTTGTAATTAAAATTGTTTGCGAAGCTTGTGGCTGGAAATATTAAAGAAAGAAAAGTAAAACAGATGAAATATAAACGACAAAGCATATTTTTTATAAATGATTAATTGCAAATTATCGCTATCTTATATGATTGATGGTAGTAATGCAGCTCAATATGGGATGTTATTATACTTATTAATAATAATGCTTCATTGTCATTGTGATACTTGTTGCTCATTAGCGCGTATTTACTGAATATTTAGTGATTTAGAAATTCGCAGCTACTTGCATTTGCTTTATTGGCTAGAGTGCCGACAAAAGAATGCAAAAAAGCCACAAAGTCGCTAGGTTTGTGACGCACAAACTGGTATCGTGCGCGATCTTTATTGTTTCTGTGCTTTTTGCTGATCGACATTATACGACTAGCGACATAAGCCACCATAATTCTGCATACGATAGGACATAACCTTGAGCCAGACTGCTTTCTCTACACTTGACCTGAATCCCGCTTTGCTGGAAAACTTATCATCGATGGGCTACGCCGAGATGACACCAATCCAAGCGCAAAGTCTGCCACATATGTTGGCAGGTAAAGACGTGATTGCGCAAGGTAAAACAGGCTCAGGTAAAACTGCAGCGTTCGGTTTAGGCTTGCTTTCAAACTTAAACGTTAAGCGCTTTCGTGTACAAACGTTAGTGCTGTGTCCTACCCGTGAGCTAGCAGACCAAGTTGCAAAAGAAATTCGTAAACTTGCACGTGCTATTCATAACATCAAAGTGTTGACGCTTTGTGGTGGTATGCCATTTGGACCTCAAATTGGTTCATTAGAGCATGGTGCACACATCATTGTGGGTACACCTGGCCGTGTAGAAGAGCACATCCGTAAAGGTTTCTTGAATTTAGAAGAACTCAATACGTTAGTGTTTGATGAAGCTGACCGCATGATGGAAATGGGTTTCCAGTCTTCGATTGACGCTATTGTTGATGAAGCGCCAGCAGATCGCCAAACACTACTATTTAGTGCGACTTATCCTAAGCAAATCAAAGAAATTGCTGACGATATTATGAACAAGCCAGTGATGGTGAAAGTTGAATCGACTCACGATAACAGCAGTATCACACAGCACTTTTTCAAAGTAGATGACAATGAAAGCCGCATGATTGCATTGCGTCTTCTACTTCAACAACATCAACCTGAATCAACCGTTGTTTTCTGTAATACAAAGCGTGAAGCGCAAGAAATTGCAGATGCATTAGATATGTACGGCTTTAGTTCTGTAGCACTGCATGGCGATTTAGAGCAACGTGATCGTGACCAAACATTGGTACGTTTTGCGAATAAGAGTGCGTCTATTCTTGTGGCAACGGATGTTGCAGCACGTGGGCTTGATATTGATGCGTTAGATGCAGTAATTAACTACCACATTGCACGTGATACTGAAGTGCACGTTCACCGTGTTGGCCGTACAGGCCGAGCGGGAAGCAAAGGTATTGCTTGTTCACTCTTTAGCGATAAAGAGCATTACAAAGTTGCGCTATTGGAAGATTACCTAGATCGCTCAATTCACGGTGAAGAATTGCCGTCTATGGATTTGCTAGACAAGCCAACACGTCGTCCATTAATGACAACGCTGCTTATCGATGGTGGTAAAAAGCAAAAAGTACGTCCTGGTGACATTCTTGGTGCATTGACTGGCGAGAACGGTATCAATGGTTCTCAAGTCGGCAAAATTCACATGTTTGATAACCGCGCGTATGTTGCGGTACATAGTGAAGTAGCACGCGCAGCATTGCGTAAGCTTGAAACGGGTAAAATGAAAGGCCGTAGCTTCCGCGTACGTCCACTTAACCGTTAATAGATTGACGAGACGATTATTTAGCCTGCAAGTATCAGCCAAAGCTAGCGGCAAATAACAAAGCTCAAATGAAACCCCAAATACACAGATGTGTTTTTGGGGTTTTTTATTACCTACGCCTTTAATTATTCGTGCTGTCCTCTGACGATTAGAGGGTTGGGATAGTATTTACTGCATATTGTTTATGCCAGTCATTAGTACGTGACGGCGTTGAGTCTCCTGAGATGATTCAACGATAAGTACGGGTGTTGTCCTATAGTTGGCAATTTGATAGGCCATCATCATTGCTGCAACCCGTTAATGTTGTAGCTAAAATCAGCTCTGCAAGCGTATGTTTTTTCATCTAGCTCTGACATGAGTGAAGTGCTCAGGATGAGTCATTATTATGAAGAACTTGAGGGAGGAGGACTTTAGTTATGAGCTTTATATAAGCCACCTTTTATAAAGTGGCTTTACGTTTAACAGTGAGCTTTGGTCATGCTATAAACCCTATTTTCGAGCCTCTTTTTCTAATAACTTTCTTTCTTCATCAATTATCTTTGTAAGCTGTCCTTGAACTTGTATCAGTTGCGATTGGAATGATTCTTTTAGCTGCTTGGTGGCTTCACTATTGAATTTAGATAAGTTTTTTATTTGTTTCACAAGCTCTTCAATTTTCTCATTGAGTCGCTCTTTAAGTTTTTGGATCTCATCTTTTTGGTGCTCTTCCGGTGTTAATGCTTTTTTTGCTTCTTCGTCGGTACGCTTCATTTGCGCATGAAGATTTTTATTATGGTCGATTGGGTGAATCGTTGTTTCGCTGCTCTCCATAATAGGTTTAACTAACTTATCCGTGTTCTTGGCGGATATGTTGTTTGTGTGTGCTTGCTGATAGTCAAGAATCGACATGGAGGTGCCCATTGTTACGTTCATTCTTTTTCCTTTTTTATATGATCTATAGTTATATAAGCGGCACTAAATGAACATCGTTTAATTAAATGGTGTTGATGATTTACATAAAAAAGCAAAAATGCACTTGAATGTATTACCAAGGGATTTCTGTCATGTCATAGCTATAAAATTTCCCTGAGTCTTCGGGGCATAATTGCTTGATGAGTGCAACTAGCTGAGTCGCAGCTGTTTTGGCTGAGTGAAGTTGTGAAGAGGGAACATTGTGCTGAAAACGCTTAGAGAGTGATGTATCTGTTGTGCCCGGATGAAAAACAACGACACAGCAGCGTGGCAGTTTGTACTTCCACTCAATACTGATAGTCTTTACTGCCATATTCAGTGCCGCTTTTGAGCTGCGGTAACTGATCCACCCACCAAGGTTATTATCTGAAATACTGCCGATCCTTGCAGATAGAGCAACAAAAAAAGTTGGTGTAGATGATTTAAGGTGGCGGGAAAAATGTTTCGCAAAGCAGATGGTAGGCATCACGTTTGTTTGTATGTTTTTTTGGAAAAAATCGAGGTCGCACTCATTTACCGTTTTTTCGGGAAGATGGGAATTATCATGCAATATACCGACAGCATTAATGATGATATCGAGCTTAGGTAATTGTTCTGCGAGGTTTTTCACCTCTGTTTCTGAAGTGATATCGAGTTTGAACCACTGTAATTTTGAATCAAGAGTGACAGCTCTCTTGCGCTGAAAAGCATTGGGCATTGCGGTTCGATATGTTGCGTATAGTGTGGCAGCAGGGTAGAGCGTTTGAAAATGCGAAATAAGTGCCGATCCTATTCCACCTGAGCCTCCAATGATCAATATCTGCATGTTAATGATTACCTGTATGAATTTTAGCTATGTCCTTATTGATACTGATAGAGCTATGAATGGGTTCATTTTCAGATAAAGAAAGCAGGAAGTGATTTGATTTTCAGCTAGATTCATTCATTTTATGATTAAAAAAAGCCCTTAATACCAAAGGAAGATAACCTGAGTATTAAGGGCTTAATCTGGTTTAAGTCTTAGTGTTCTTAAATATATAACGCTTTTATTTAAGAGCTAAGTTGAGCTAGCCAGCTTTGCTTGCAACATTTTCAGATGTAGCTAAGTGCAAGAAATGCATATGACGCTCATATTGTGTAATTGCATCAGCAATGATTTGCTCTTGGGTATAGCCTAATACATCGTATTGTTGACCACCTTGCAATAAGAAGACTTCTGCACGGTAGTAAGTGCTTTGCTCTTCATTGACATAGGTTGGTAATACAAAGCGACGCAGACGAATACCGTAGGCAAAATCCTCTACACCTTCTTTCTCAATAACCATACGTACACGTTCAGGATCCAGAATTTGGATGCGTGCCGCCAGCCCTTGAGATTTCATTTCGTTAGCCAATGAAGTTAACGCAGGCTTTGCTGTCTCATCGATAAAGGCTTTAGCTTCTGCCTTTTTCGGGTGACTGACTAATGATGAAATACGATCTTTCCAGCTCACACTTGTCTTGGTGTATTGCACCGAGGTATTGTGATTTTGCACACTCGACTGCAATAGGTAGTCGTTACGTAGTGCGATAAACAAGCAGTAACAGAACACTAAAAGCAGAATCATGATTGGGAAGGCGCTCGCAATTGTCATGGTTTGCAAGGCTGATAAACCGCCCGCACCAAGTAATGCTGCCGCAACAACACCTTCAGTCACAGCCCAGAAAATACGTTGCCAAACAGGTGGCTCTTCTGCACCGCCAGATGTCAGTGTATCAATAACAAGTGAACCTGAATCAGACGAGCTAACGAAGAAAGTAATAACCAGTAACACACCCATCATAGACAATAAGCTAGATAACGGCATGTGCTCGAAGAACTTAAATAGAGCAACAGGTACATTACTACTTACAGCGTCGCTAAGGTAGGTGGCACCATGATTCATAATGGCATCAATTGCAGTGTTACCAAAAGCGGTGAACCATAAGAAGCCGAACAATGAAGGTAGTAGCAGCACACCAATCAAGAATTCACGGATGGTACGGCCACGTGAAATACGGGCGATGAACATACCGACGAATGGTGACCATGAAATCCACCACCCCCAATAAAGTAGTGTCCAACCACCAATCCAGTCAGCTTTTGGCTCGTAAGCAAATAAGTTAAAAGTCTTATTCACAATATCGCTTAGGTAGCTACCTGTGTTTTGCACAAAAGATTGCAAAATAAGTACGGTTGGGCCCGCAATGATAACTACAGTAACCAGTAGTATTGCCAGTGTCATATTGATGTTAGACAGACGTTTGATACCACCATCGAGACCCAATACGACAGATACAGTTGCAAACAGGGTGATGACGGCAATTAAGCCCATCTGGACTTCAACTGTTTGTGGCAGGCCGAATAAGTAATTGAAGCCAGCATTGACTTGCAATACGCCAAAGCCTAACGATGTTGCAACACCAAAGAGCGTGCCGATAACGGCAAAGATATCGACAGCGTGGCCAATTGGTCCATAAATCTTATCGCCAATCAGTGGGTGTAATACAGATCGTGGTAGTAGCGGTAGTTTATGACGGTAAGAGAAGTACGCAAGTGACAGCGCCACAACAGCATAAATTGCCCAAGCATGTAAGCCCCAATGGAAGAAGGTGAGCTTCATTGCTTCGCGTGCTGCTTCAACTGTTTGCGGATCGCCAACAGGTGGTGACATGAAGTGCATTACTGGCTCGGCAACGCCGAAGAACATCAGGCCAATACCCATACCAGCAGAAAATAGCATAGCAACCCATGAACCAAACGTGTAATCAGGTTCTGAATGATCGGGGCCAAGCTTAATGTCACCCATGCGGCTGCACATGATGAAAACGAGGAAAATTAGAAAAATGGCAACAGATAAAATGTATAGCCAGCTTGCTTGAGTAACGAACCAATTCTGGATCGCACCAAAATAGCTTTGTGCTGAGTCAGGCCAAAAAACGCCGACAAATGAAAGTAATACAATAATTACTAATGAAGTAAAAAAAACAGGTTTATTAATATCTTTTTGAAAACTCATACATCCTTCGATATGGCATTGTTACGGGCTTATCCTTCTGGTGTCGAGGGTATTCGACGATGAAACTGGCCGTACCCAGTGAGCGCAAAATGCGCGTTATTTTCTCCTGTTAGTTAGCAATTCGGCAGTATGCTAACAACTAATTGTTTAGAGTACAAAGGAAATTGAGGTGAATGATTCGTTAAATTAAAGAATATTGACGAATTAAATGCTCTGTAACCGCTGTATTTTTGGTGTTGGTAGCGTGTTACAGGCGATTGTTGGTCAAATTATTGGTTAGAGTTCGATATTTAATTGGGCGATTTATAGCTTTTAAAAAAATGGAGATAAACGAGATGTTAAGAGAGGAGGGGAATGGCAGTATCGTCTATGATTCAGAGAGATACTGCCAGTTTTGCTGATGAGTTAGATGCGGTGTGTTACGTGTGTTTTGTCATCATCGCTAAGCTTGTTGATCTGCAGTGGCGATCAAAAGGTCAAATCGTTCATTGCCATGTAACATTTCAAAATCTGCTTCTTCCGCAGCAAGATCACGCATTAAGGCACTTTCTGCAATTGAACGTTCTAAATCAGAGATTGCTTGTTCATCTACGCCCAAACGAGCATATGCACAAGCACGTTGGTAGAGTGCATGTGCATTGGAGTCATCAACTTCTAATACACGATTACATAAGCTGAGTGCCCAGTGGAATTCTCGGATTTCCATTGCAGCATCGGCTTTGTGTGTTAAGGCTTCTAAATCGCCTGGACGAATTTTCAAAATCTCATCATAGACTTCCATTTTTTGCTCTGGATTTTGGAAGTTTTGTGCACGAAGCCAGAGATTATGAACTTCATTGATTTTTTCGATTTCTTTGTTGTTATCACTAATACTTCGAGTTTTACGGCGAAGTTCACGTTCTAATACTTGGAACTTCTTCTCGTATTGTTCAGCAATTTCTTGTAGCTGTTGATCTGCCATTTTCTTGGTGTTAACGCGCATTTCACGTAGAGATTGCCAACCAATAAGTGCAATTAAAGAGGCAACACCTGCAATAATATAGAAAAAGTAAGTGACGGTAACATTGGCATAGTTCAGTGATTTGTCGGCAACGGTTAATTCTCTATCCGTAATTTCAATAATCATACGGCGTTCAAGATCTTGTTGATTGGTGCGTAATGCTTTTAATTCATCTAAAACATAACGTTCCATAAGTGGTTTGTCGTACATGCTGAGTTCAGAGTAGGGTGGCTCACTCTTTTTTTCTTGCACATTATCTGGGGGAGATTCAGCAAGGCTGGGAAGGGTGATGCCTATCAGGCAAACGGTTAGAAACCATTGTCTTAGTTGCATTATATCGTCCTACTTCTGATGTTGAGTGCGTACACACCCTAACAGATTATCAACATGAGTTTTGATGTTTATGCCCGAGAGCCTATCAGTTGCAGGTTGGATTTGTATGTGGATGTTAATACGAGCATAAGTAGAAGATAGTTAAGGCGTATTGACGTTTCAAGGTTGTTCCCAATGACTTTGGGTGTACTCATTTTGTCAACACACCTTATTTAGAAGGGTGTATGGTGTGGTTTAGCAAGGAAGATGCGCGTGATTTAAGCTGGTTTTTTAGCTTCTCGGTACAAAAAAATAGGAACAGCCGCTTTATTCTTTTTAGCAATTTTTTGCATTAACTCAAAGCTTGGGTGTTCAATCTTAAAGTCAAGATTAAGGTCGTCAAGCATCTGCATCCACAGTTTGGCTGTCATTTCTGAATCGGCTAACGCTCGGTGAAAAACACCATCAGTCTCTATGTTTTTATATTCAACAAGGCTACCTAATTTATGGTTTGGTGCTGATTGATATAAGCGACGTGCGATTAGCATTGAACAGGCAAATGTACCGCCATACTGGCGACCGATAATATCAAGTTCTGCATCTAGAAATCGTTGATCGAAAGACGCATTGTGCGCTACAAGATTGGCGTTACCAATGAAGTCAGCAAATTCATCCATCACTTCTTCGCAAGATGGTGCTGTGCGTAACATGTTATTTGTGATGCCAGTATAACCTTCAATGAAACTGCTAACACGGCGACCAGGGTTCATGAGCTGTTGGAATTGCGCTGTAACAATGCCATTTTCTAATTTAACCGCACCAATTTCAATTGCACGATCCCCTTGGTTTGGTGACAAACCTGTGGTTTCAAAGTCCAATACGACTACGCTATTGGCGAGAGGGGTACCCATTATATTCACTTGCTCACTACTATTAGATATTCGATATTATATAGATACAAAGCCGCGAGGCAAAAACCAAATACTCAAGAGTAAATAGAGAGGAAAAAATGGCGGAGCTACTGAAAGTTATTCACGACAAGGAAAACAGCGAATACCGCATAGAGCTAGCACCAGATTGCTGGGGAAAGCTGAGCTATCAACGTGAAGGCAATGTGTTACATGTTGACCACAGCTCTGTTCCTGATGCGCTACGGGGGCAAGGGGCGGGTGGTCGAATGATGGAGACGGTACTACCGTATATTGAATCGGAAGGTCTTAAGGTTGCACCCATCTGTAGCTATGTCGTCCATTACTTCAATAAGCATGAAAACTGGCAGCATTTATTAGCAATCAAATAAGTAGATTTACAAAGTTACTCTGAGTGTCGAGTGTAATTATAAACCGTTGATAATTGGTGCTGATTTAATGTCCATTTTTGCGGTGTATATCCCTGTGGAGTATTGACTCTAGGTATAAAGGGAATAAAATTGTCTAGTGTCAATTTATTGTCGGGAACTGGTGTGAAAAATAAAGGCTTTACTCTTATTGAGCTCGTTGTGGTGATTGTCATTCTGGGCATTTTAGCCGTTACTGCAGCCCCTCGTTTCTTGAACATGCAAGTTGATGCGCGAAATTCAGCCTTACAGGCAATGAAAGGGGCAATAGCTTCATCACTAGAGATGGGGTATGGCGTATTGGCGATGCATGGTTTGGAGAAAGTTCCTCAGTTTGATAATAAAAAGCAAACTGTACCAATTCCTAAGTGTGAAAGTGGCGTTCCATGTGACTTTAGGTATGGCTACCCAGCTCCGGATTCAACCACGCTGACAAGCTTGGTTGATCACTTAGGTGATCGCTTTGGAAAGGAAGATTGGGCATTAATACGTACGGCATCAGACAATCAAGATTATTCAGTGACAATTACTACATCTGATAATGTTGAGAAAACCATCAATGGTAATATCGAATCATTAAAGAATGAGAATTGTTATATCAGGTATTATGCTAGTCAGGCTATAGATAAGCCTTATCGCCTAGAAATTACGCCTTGCCAATAAGTACTTAAAACGGGTTCTTTAAAGCCCGGAGACTTGTTAAAGCATGATGTGACCCCATAAACTTGGGGTTTTGCGTTGGGTTAGAGGAGATTCGCACCAAGTCCATCACACCCAAAGTGCTCCTGTCCAAGAAAGCCAGCTTGATTGCTGGCTTTTTTACATCTGTAGCATTGTAAAAAGGCAGGCTGCCTAACTCTAACTCTAACTCTAGCTCTAACTCTAACTCTAGCTCTAGGGTCTCAGGTACGAAGTGAAAGCGTATTCGGTATAAAGGCCACCCCCCAAGAAGAGAAGTATAAGGCGAATAAAATGTTCTTTCTGATACGGCTTTCATTACGATAAACAGAGAAAAGTTGCTTACTGTTATGTTGTTAATGTTTTGAGTAGGGTTTAATTAACAATACACCAAGGTTGGTAATATATTAATAACAAGTGGGTGGTCAGTTATATTATGAAAAAATATATATTTCTACTGAAGAAGCTTTACTCCTATAAGAAAGGAATTTAATTCGGCTTCTCAGGGAATTTATGCATTTATAACGGCATAAACGGCACTAATATAATGTTCGGGCATTACTTTTAATGAGCTTATTGTGAACGGTGTATCAGATTTGACCGAAATGACGTTATTTATCTAAATAATTGATTGAGATTATATTCACAATTGACGAATCGAACATAGAAATAAAATGAACTAAAAGGCAGGTAATTAATAAAATCGTGAATAATTAGTCGAAAAGTGATTATTTATCCTATTTATTTAGCTCGCTAGTGAAATAATGTTTAGAGGTGCGTCACATTTACCCTGAATTATTTCACTTACTATTGCGCCACTTCGAACATTCTTTCAAATACGTTCTATCAAAGATAAATACGTATTTATGTACTATATAATAGGATAATATTCCAATGACTGACGCGATCATCAAAGTTTCTCGTAATACTGAGAACGCACCTCAAAGCACTCTATCTACTCAAACAGTTGCTTTCTCTCACTACAATAACTTTTCGGCTCAATTGCCAGTAGATCCTAAAACAGGTGAAATCGTTGTTGGTGACGTAAAAGACCAAGCAGCACAATGTTTAACTAACATTAAAGCTATCGTTGAAAGCATCGACCATGTAATGGACGACGTTGTTAAAATTAACGTTTTCCTTAAAAACATTGCTGATATTGAAGCTGTAGACGCTGTTTACGCGACATTCTTCACTAACCTTCTACCGACTCGCACAGTTGTTCAAGTTAACGCACTGCCAATGGGCGATGCTTTAGTTCAAATGGATGCGCTTATCTCTAACGGTGAAGGTACAGCTCCACAAGCTCCTTGTGCGCTTATCAAGCTTTCTCGCAACACTGAAAATGCACCACAAAGCCCAGTTTCAACTCAAACTGTTGCTTTCTCTCACTACAACAACATTTCAGCTCAACTACCAGTAGACGCTAAAACAGGCGCTCTAGTAGAAGGCGGCGTGAAAGAGCAAACAGCTCAGTGTCTTAAAAACATGAAAGCAGTGCTAGAAAGCATTGACGTTCCTTTTGACGACATCGTTAAAATCAACATGTACCTAACAGATCTTGCTGATGCTGACGCAGTAAACGAAGTTTACTCAACTTTCTTCCCAGATTCAGCTATCGCACGTACAGTTGCTTACGTACCAGCACGTTCTGTTATCGCAGCTGACGCACTACCTATGGGTGCACTAGTTCAAATTGATGCATCTGTATCTCACGGCGACGGCACACCTCCACAAGAAGTTGAAGACCGTCACAACATCGTTATCCGTGCAAGCAACACAGATGCAGCACCACGTAACGCACTATACACACAAACAGTTGCTTTCTCTCACTACAACCACGTTGCTACTCAACTTCCAGTTGACGTTAAAACAAATGCAATCGTAGCTGGCGGTGCTAAAGAGCAAGCTGAGCAGTGCATGAAAAACATCAAAGCTATCGTTGAAAGTGTTGACCACGTAATGGACGATATCGTTAAAATCAACATCCAACTTAAAGATGTTGCTGATATCGACGCAGTAAACGAAGTTTACACAACATTCTTCAACGGTGAGCTTCCAGCACGTACAGTTGTAGGTGTTTCTCAAATCGAAATGGGCGCGCTAGTTCAAATCGATGCTGTTGTTTCTAACGGTGAAGGTACGCTTCCACAAGCTTAATCGCTTAGATTGCAGCTTAGTCGTGCTTTCATCACGCTAAGCTGCCTAATAAGATGAGGCAGGCTTTTAATATTTAATCATGATAGGAATGGTTAAATATTAAAAGCCTGTTTTTTTGTGTTATCTAAAAATTAAAAAAACCACTGAGGCTTCAGCGGTTTTTATTATTTTTAAATAGTTAATTATAACTAATTAGAGTGTCTTTATAGGTAATAGTAGAATAAAGCGGAGCGGATAACTTCAATCTCATATTATCATCGACAGATTTCTGATCACCTTTATGGATAACTACATTCGCGCAGCCTGTATTCCCCTCTTTTATCTTTAATTCAAAGTAAATACCGTAGCTTGGATCATAGCCTAAAGGTTGAAGTGGTTTCTCCCAGCTGATGTCTTTGAGTTGTGAATCGAGAATAGAATCGCATTGTTTATCATTCCACACCTGCATTCCCCAACCTGTAAAGTCATCTTCTGGGGCGATCATCATAACGTCATCGTACATTCTAAAATAAATCAGTGATGTTTTTTCCAAACCTTCGATGCTAGGTTCTTTCGCTTTTGTAGGCTTTAATCTTGTGTAGAAACGCTGATTAATGAACTTTTCAGGAATAGTATCGACAGCGAACTCGAGGCTTCCGTTTTTGCCTTTAGCCAAATTGATATCATGAGTGTAAGCAAAGTTCTGGGTATTGTGCACTAAATTGCCAAATCGGTAGAAGTTCTGCTCCGATGAACTTGGCATTAACTCTAAGTGTAAGTAATCGGTATCTATAATGTCGTGGCCAAGCAGTTTATAAGTACCAGACTCGATATATTCGTGAGCCTCGGCCTGATTACAGCTCTCGTTATTGGTCACAAGTGTACGCAGTGTATAGCTGGTTTCATTTAACGACAGTTTGAATGAAGGGCTGTACTCTGTGTTGCTATCGCACTGGTATTCATTCTCCCAGTTCCCGTATAACTCGTTGAGTTTGTAGATGCTATGGATATTCTTCCATGGGCTATCTGATGGGATCGTTATTTTATGCGGCAAGGGGGCGATAACATTATTTTCATTTTTGTATTTATTGAAGCCACCAAGCACAGCAATAAATGGGGTAGAACTGGCAGCACTATAGTCGGCTAATTTAACAATACCTATACCAGGTACTAGCCAGAATTCCTGATTGATATCTACCTGAGTATGCACCGTGCCATAATCTTGTGTCGTAACAGATATTAAAAGGATAAGACGGTAGCTAATATGTAAGGCTTCATAGTTGCCAGTATTGGTTTTAACGGTTTCAGCACCTTTATATGACCACTCATATGTATACTCACCATGCGCTGGCCCGACATTGGGAGATATTTTCACTTTCATATCATGATAGCCATTAACCCCAGTCATATTGCCAATAACAGCATATTCAGGGAGTAGCAAAACGGGATCTCCTGATAAATCGACTTCAACTTGATAGTCTTTATTGTCGACAGTAACCTGATTGAGTTTGATACGGTCGATATAGACTGCATTATTTTTATGACGTAGCGTCTGCTTATATCCGCTGTGATCCCATGTTAACTCTACACTTTCTTGGCCGTTATTTTTAATAACATTGCTACTCGACAGCGTGATGCTCTCGCTAGAGTCTGCGACATCATAACGCCATACTGCACCACCTTGGGCAGGGAGGTACGGATTTGAAAATGTTGTTGATGTGGTAGTGGTGGTCGCTGGGGAGGTGTTATCTGTTTTCTCAGAGCCGCCGCCACAACCGGCAGCGAGACTAACGACTAAACAGAGCAAAACCCTTTCAAGCTTCATATCTACATTCCTTACATTAAAACCACTAAAACACAGGGCAATTTAATGTCCTGTTTGGGGTAAATCCTGTCAGATACCTTGTAATAGTTCACAGCGTAGACGCTGTATTTAAGTGCAATATGTAGATTGGCTTTGCGTGTTAAGTTGCTTTACGCGAAATAAATGTAATTGTTTAGCCAATGAGCAGCTTGCTTTGATAGTGACCAGATTTATTGTGAGCGATGTATTCTTGAGCAAACTTATCTGTCACGTCAATGAGTTAGGTGATTATTGAAAGCGGAAATTGACTTTCATCTCACACGGTGGTTAACAATATATGCGTAAGTAGCATATTGATTACCGCCTAGTAACATTCAGCTTATATTCTCAGTGGCAAGAAATTGGAAAGATGTCAGTGGAGATATGTAAAATAACGATGAGTAATTGAGTAATTGAGTAATTGAGTAATTGATGGCAGATGAATACAACAAAGCCGACATAAGTCGGCTTTCTTTAGGGTGAATTAATTATGAGGGCAGGGGAGAACTGCGTTAGGCCATCATAATGTTAGCGATCATCGCTGAAAGGATACTTACCAAGGTTGAACCATAAAGTAAGCGTAGGCCGAAGCGTGCAACAAGGTTACCTTTTTCTTCGTTCACCCCTTTAACAGCACCAGCAATAATACCGATAGAGCTAAAGTTAGCGAATGACACCAAGAAGATAGAAATTGTACCAATCGTATGAGCAGATAGGGTATCTAGTTGCTCTTGTAGCGCCATCATTGCCACAAACTCGTTCGATACTAACTTAGTAGCCATAATACTACCGGCTTGCAGTGCTTCGCTTGCAGGAATACCCATCAGCCAAGCGACAGGGTAGAACACGTAGCCAATCAAGTCTTGGAAGCTAATACCTAGCGCTACAGTAAAGCCTTTGTTGATCATGGCAATCAGAGAGATAAAGCCAATCAGCATTGCAGCAACGATTACGGCTACTTTAAAACCCGTTAAAATGTATTCACCTAGCATTTCGAAGAAGGTGACTCTTTCGCCTTCAGCTTCTGCAATCATATCGTCGAAGTTCACTTCTGCTTCATGATCATAAGGGTTGATGATCGACAGAATAATGAAAGTACTAAACATGTTTAAAAATAGTGCCGCCACCACATACTTAGGGGCGATTAGCTGCATGTAAGAACCCACGATAGACATTGAAACGGTCGACATCGCCGTTGCCGCCAAAGTGTACATGCGGCGTTCAGACATCTTACCCAGAATATCTTTATAGGTAATAAAGTTTTCAGACTGGCCAACCATGAGCGCACTGATGGCATTGAAAGATTCTAGTTTACCCATACCATTGATTTTAGAGAGTAAGAAGCCAATAGCACTAATAACAACGGGTAGCACTCTAATGTGCTGAAGAATACCTATCAGCGCCGAAATGAACACAATTGGCATTAAAACTTGCAGGAAAAAGTCGAAACCACCGTCATTGATTAACCCACCGAAAACGAAATTTGTCCCTTCAGCGGCAAAAGCCATAAGGCCATTAAATCCATTTGCGAACTCGGTAACAATACCAGTACCAGCGGATGAATTGAGTAAGAAGTAAGCCACACTCATTTCAATCACGAGTAGTTGAATGATGTAGCGAAGTTTTATGCTTTTACGATCTTTGCTCACTAATAAGGCAAGAACGGCGACAACAGCAAGACCAAAAATAAAATGTAAGTAGGGCATATGTGGTATGTACCAATTGTGATTATTCTCAAATTCTGTGTGTATGCTCGCATGCGGATTACCACTTTAGAGTGACACAAATCCCATTTACAAAGCTGGTTTAGATGGACTTTATGGCTGATAACCAATTGTGTTGAATAGATTTAGCGGGATTTTATTCATGCTTAAATAGAAAATTTTCACAAGTATCAATTATGCAACCTGATTTTTAGCGGATGGTACATTAAGCATGTGAATAAATAGAAGGTGCGATTGAAAGAGGAAAAGAAAAGTTGTCGTTATCGAAAAAATTTCACGCGTTTATGTTTAAAAGCCCCGCATATCCGTACGGTATGAAGGGCTTAAATTGAGATCAATTTTGAAGTGTATCAAGCTAAATTTAGCTATTTAGCTTCAACTGCTTTTTGAATGGCAGGGCCAATTTGGCGCTTACGCGAAGTCACACCTTCAAGCACTAGCCATTGTTCAGATGCTTTACCTTTAAATGCAGCGTTAGCAATTTTTTGATCGGCGTTGTCTATCCACAAAAGGTTCGCATGTTTGTTTTTAGTGTCAATCACCGAGAAGAAGAGATGATCTAAGCCTGCTTCTTTTTTATAGGCTTTCATTGCAGCAATAAATTCAGGCTTTCTGTCTAACAGTTGTTGAGCAGTAATTGTTTCAGCTACTCCAATGCCCACTTTTTTGCCACCATAAGCAAAGTTTTTGTAATCCAACGTCAGGATGTCAGCGGCGCTAACATGGCTTAGGTCTGATTTTGCCTCAAGCATTTTTTCGCCAAACGCATTGAGATCTTTAATGCCTGCAACCTTAGCCAGCTTTTCAGCATAACTACGGTCGTATTCAGTGGTTGTTGGCGAGCGGAAGACCATGGTGTCAGATAGAATACCGCCTAGCGTCGTACAAGCGATGTTGGCTGGTAAGGTGATGCCGTGTGTTTCAGCATGGTTTGCAAGAATAGTGGCAGCTGAACCCCATGGGCGAATATCAATGGACGCCACTTGTGTCATGTTAACGGGGTTACCACCAATAGCGTGGTGGTCAACAATGGCAACAATATTTTTTTCATCGACAGATTGATGCAGTTGGGTTTGTTGGTTGAAATCCACTAAGCCAAATTGTTTTGCTGACACATCTTTAAGTAGCTTAGGTGCTGCTGTTTTACAGTACTCAAGTACAAAGCGGCTTTCTGGGTTGATATCTTCTGGTACGGCTGCGGTGCCGCCATAGATATAAGCGGCTGCAATCGCGGATGTCACTGTGTCGGTGTCTGGGCTTAAATGACCTGTCCAGACAAGCTTGTCCGTATTGTTTGCTTGGGGAGTTGTTAGATCGAATGCCATGCTTGATGAACTCATCACAGAAAGGAGTACGGCGAGATAACGTAGTTTCATTGTCTAATCCATTATTGTTTTAACTGGGGCTCATAGTGATAGAGGCATATGTAAGCGCATAATGGCTTTTGTACATTTTGCGAGTTAAATCAAAACAATGAAGGAGTCGATAAGCAAAAGAAGACTGGTTTGACTAACAATTTGAAATATTTACTTACGTTTATACGAGCCAGTCGATTTAATACTCTAGCTTAGAGTTGCTTATTAAATGAATGCTGGCAATAGATGTGATGATTTACGCTGTAATGCAGGATTTAGCACGACAGCGAGAATCATATAATAGAATTTCGTTGTGTATTACTTCAGTAAGGCAACCGCTGATTGAAGTTGATCTAAAATCTCTGGATTTGTCACCGTACAGGTAGAAGGATCAAAGTTGTCATAAAAGCTCGGTACAGAAAGCTGCGCCTTTACGTCACCTGCGAAATAGGGAGCGGAGCCTGCAGCCGCTGCTAATACGTTACTTGCACCGCCAGGGCCTGGTGAGGTTGAAAGCAATAGCATTGGCTTGCCTTGGAAAACTTTTTGATCGATACGTGATGTCCAATCAAAAAGGTTTTTGTAAGCGGCAGTGTATGAACCGTTATGCTCTGCAAAAGAGATAATCAGAGCATCGGCTTCACCAATCTTTTTAAAGAAAGCCTGTGCTTGTGCAGGTTGACCAAGCTCTTGCTCACGCTCCATGCTAAAAATCGGCATTTCGTAATCATTGATATCTAAAACTTCAACATCAGCTTCATTTATGAGTTGGCTAGCAGCTGTTGCTAATTGTTTGTTGATTGACTGCTTACTGTTACTTGCTGCAAATGCTAATACTTTCATGATGATTCCTTAAAGTTCTAATTTTATATTTTTGGATGTTGAGCATTGTTACTGTTCTTAACGCTGACTAGTTGAATGCATTTAATCCAGTATATTCAATAAATTTGATAACGTTACGATCTGGGTCTCGAATAAATAGAGAGAGCCCCGTTGGGTGAGTTACCAGTTCGTGCTGCTGAGTGGAATGCTTTATTTCAACATCCATAAACATGTTTCGTGTTGCTGCTGATGGACTAACTATAAATTACATCGTGAGAATCATTAATAGCCTTATAGTGGATGGATTATTTCCAAATGACTGTTAATTGATGAATGTACGTAATAGAGTGTGTCACTGATTAAGCTAATTTAGTTACTCAGTTTGTCATAGAGAGAGGGAAGTTATGGCGTTTAATGCACATTTACTCGATGGAATGATCATTTTTGTTGAGGTTGTTAATTGCGGGAGTTTCACAAAAGCAGCTGAAAGTAGTGGTCACTCAACATCGTATATCAGTAAAGAGATAAACAAACTCGAAGAGCGATTAGGGGTGCGTTTGTTGCATCGTACTACGCGATCATTAAGTCTTACATCTGAAGGTGAAGTTTACTTTCAACAATGCCAGCAGTTACTTTTTGATGCAGAGCAAGCTGAACTCGCCATGACGGGAGGGCAGCTTGAACCACGCGGTTTGCTACGGATTTCATGTCCTATTAGTTTAGGCATATCCAGAATTCGCCCAGTAGTCGCGAAATATATGATGCAATACCCTGAAGTGAACTTGGAGCTGGATCTTAATGATCGTCGGGTTGATATGGTTGCCGAGGGCTTTGACCTTTTAATCCGAGCATCAGCTACGATTGAAGATTCAAGCTTAATATGCCGTCCTATATTTAAGTCACATGGGATCACACTTGCTTCGCCAGAATATTTATCACGCTATGGAACACCGACACACCCAGCTGATTTGGTGAATCACCGCTGCATTAGCTATAGCAACTTGAAAACGCCGAATGTATGGCAATTTACGGATCAAAATAATCAGATACATCCGATCCAAATACATAGCAAAGTACTGACGAACAGCTCAGAAATGGAGTTGGGTCTTTGTCTTGCGGGCCAAGGTATTACACGGTTACCCAAATTCAATTTAAGGTCAGAAATTGAACAGGGGCTTCTAGTTCCCCTTTTTACGGACTTTAAATTGCAGATCATCAATGTTTATATGATGTACCCCAGTAGGAAGCACATGTCTTCAAAGGTGAGAAGTTTTATTGATTTTGTTTTAAAAGAGCTAGGGGATGATTAAAAAGGCGACTGCATTATATCGATTTAGATGATGGAATAAGTGAAGGGTAAATTTTTCCTCACTTATTTACTCTAACAAAAACCGGCTAGTGTAAGCCGGCTTTATTTTTCATAAAATTAAAGGCTTAGGAGAAATCCATTACTATTCGGCCCGTAATTTCTCCTTTCAACATATCGTCGAAAATATCATTAATATCTTTTAATTGCTTCACTTCAGTAATGGCTTTTACTTTGCCTTCAGCCGCAAACTGTAAGCACTCTTGTAGATCTTTACGCGTGCCAACGATAGAGCCGATTACTTTGATACCATTCAATACCGTATCAAAAATAGGGATTGGCATATCCTCTGGCGGTAATCCAACCAGTACGCAAGTGCCGCCACGACGGACCGAGCGGTACGCTTCTTCGAAAGCGGGTTTTGAAACGGCTGTACACACAACACCATGAACACCGTTGACAAGCTGTTGAATTTTGTCAGATGGTTTATCTTTCAAAAAATCGATGCAGTAGGTGGCCCCAAGTTCTTTCGCTAATGATAGTTTTTCAGCACCAGTATCGACAGCAACGACATTCATGCCCATAGCGACAGCATATTGAATAGCAAGGTGACCAAGTCCACCCACACCCACAATTGCGACCCATTGCCCCGGTTTTACAGCAGTAACTTTTAATGCTTTATATGTTGTAACACCTGCACAGAAGAGTGGAGCTGCATCAACGTAGCTGATCCCATCTGGAATTTTGATAGTGTACTCACCATGAGCCAGACAATATTCTGCGTAACCGCCATCAACAGAGTAGCCCGCATTATGTTGTTCTAGACACAATGTTTCTTGGCCTTCTAAACAGTAATCACAGTGGCCGCAGGCACTATACAGCCAAGGTACACCAACACGATCGCCGACTGAAAGGTGTTTTATTTCGCTGCCAACCTCAACTATTTCTCCAACACCTTCATGGCCTGGCACAAGTGGCATTTTAGGTTTTACTGGCCAATCACCATGGCACGCATGTAGGTCGGTATGACAAACACCACATGCATGGATTTTAACTAAAACATCACGAGGTTTTACTTGTGGGAGTGGTATATCTTTAATGACAAGAGGACCTTTAAATTCGTTTACTACAGCTGCTTTCATGATTCATTCCACACTAATTAATGATTTTGATAATCATTCTCATCTATTGGTTTTGAATTTAAAATGATGTAAATCACGAATTGAAAATTTTCGTGTTGCTGTGAGATGGATCAATTTATGGCTTCGTTCAGATATTGTTCATCTTTGTTCAGTTAGTCTGAAAGAACATAAAGAAGAGGCATAGACGATGAAGAATATACTGACTGGTATTGCAGCACTTATTGTAGGTGCGTTTACATTGATTATGGCAACAGTAATGGGTCTTTTCATTAGTGTTGCAGCTTTACTAACAACGCCATTCATTAAGCGTAAAGTTGCTTACGCACACGCGGAAACTCGATTCAATCGCGCTAACATGCACGCTGCACCACACGGCAGTAATACCATTGATGGTGAATACGAAGACGTTAGCCACCGCTAATACAGTAAGTCGGATCATCAATCAAAGTACGTCAGAATACCAATCTCATCAGCAATTACTTAGGTTGGTCTAGTAGAGAGATAGGTTGGTATTAGACAGTGAATTAAAAAAGCCCGCTATGAAAGCGGGCTTTTGCATTTGTGCTTACTAGCGCTGGATGGCTCTACTTTTTAAGGCGAGTCACTTTGCTTGATTTGCCTTGAATCGCACGGCGAAGGCGAAGACGACGTTCTGCTGAACCTTGCTCTTCTGGGTTGTTAGTACGGCCCTGACGATTTTTAAATGCTGGTTTTGTATTCATTTTAAGCAATAGCGCATCACGGTCTGCTGGTTCATAGCCTGCAAGTTGAATACGTTTAATGCGTTGCTGAATGAGTTTTTCAATTTGCACGAGTGTTAGCTCTTCTTCACGGCTAACAAAAGACACAGCATGGCCTTCTTGACCAGCACGACCTGTGCGGCCAATACGGTGAACGTAATCTTCAGCAAGGAAAGGCATATCGTAGTTAACAACGTGCGGTAGACCTTGAATATCCAGACCACGAGCAGCAACTTCTGTTGCGACCATTACACGTGCTTTGCCTGTTTTAAATTCTTCTAGTGCACGACGACGTGCGCTTTGTGCTTTGTCACCGTGGCAAAGAACAGCTTTAATGCCATCAAGTTTTAGCTCTTTCACTACTTGGTTTGCTGTTTCTTTGTAGTTCACAAATACCAGCACTTGTTGCCAGTTTTTCTTACCAATCAATTCAGAAAGTAATTCACGCTTACGGTCTTCATCAACTGGGTACACAACGTGAGAAACCGTTTCTGCTGTTGAGTTTTCAGCTGTTACGATGACACGCTTTGGTTTACGTAATAAATCTTGTGCTAATGAATTCATTTGCGTAGACGATGTTGCAGAGAACAACATGGTCTGCGGATGCTGACTGATGCCACCCATAATGGTGCGAATCGCATTAATAAAGCCCATATCTAACATACGGTCAGCTTCATCGAATACAAGGAATTCTAGGTTAGCAAAACTCACGTTACCCAGCTCGATGTGCTCGATTAAGCGACCCGGTGTAGCTACAAGAATATCAACACCAGCTTCAAGCTTACGCTCTTGCGATGACATTTTTGCACCACCAAAAACAGCCGCAACAGAAACGTCGGTGTATTTAGTGTAGCTTTCGATGTTGTGTGCAATTTGATCAACAAGCTCACGTGTAGGCGCAAGAATTAATGCACGAACATTAAAACGGCTACGTGATTTTTGTTTGTCAAAAATCTGCTGAATGATAGGCAAAGAAAATGCCGCGGTTTTACCTGTACCTGTTTGTGCGTGTGCAAGGATATCGTGCCCACGACGAGCGTGTGGAATAGCCTGTTGTTGAACGGGAGTGAGTTTTTCATAACCACACTCGGTTAATGCGCGCACAATATCAGGTGAAAAACCTTGTGATGAAAATGACATTCTTTGTTCCTAAAGCAGATGGCTGTTGTATGGCTTTCATCGTAGAAAGAGAAACAGCGCCTGACCAAAAATACGGTCGCTGATTATAGAGGAATAATCAGTGGCTGTGGTGACTAATTGTGAAGGTATGAAGGGATTTTGTACAGTTAAAGCCGATAAAACCCAAAAATGCACAGTTTCAGTGGCTACAGTTGAGCCGCTGGCTGATTTTATTGAGGTTGATGAGCTGTATCGTTAATTCTAATCCCTATTTTCACTGATATACGTGTAAGACGGTATTGCGTGCTCGATGTGATCTTGCCCTGTCAATTTTTGATGAAGACCGCTAATCGCGGCCTTTGAGTAAATGTATTGTTGCTTGCTTATTTTTCAATGAAGCGTTAATCATTGTTTTCATAGGATAATTGGTGCATTGAATCTAGCGCTAGTTTAGTCACTCTCTCAAGTAGATCTTCCATCGATTCCTTTCCTGATGAAACTGTATTGTCCTCTCGTTCCATCGGATGTTTTGGGGAAGTAGATTCCATGGTAATTACCTTTATTTGACATATTCATATCGAGAGTAGTCGCTCTGGGCTAAATGGAAGATAAAAGAAGCAATACTTTTAAGCGCATACCACTAAAGAGGTGTGTAGCCATACAAAACGTGATCGGTGGCGCATTGTGGTGGTATTGAAATTTAGTGGAATTATTTCAGTATTGTGATTTTTTGAGAGAACCTTTGAGAATAAGCATGTTCGAGTAACCCATCTTATAAAAGAGGTAGTGATGCGACCGAGGCGCTATTAGCCAGTTGTTTTCTTTTATTGGTAAAACGATAGGTGAGACTGTCAGTATAAAAAGACAATTCATGGTAGGGAATGAATGCCTTTGTGTACCTTTTCGTTTAAGTCTTTGTTATCTAAAGCTTTAACTGTTCGTCGGTTAAATATCTTTCAGAAACAGGAGGATATAAATCGAACAATGTCTTCTAACATACCGCTGACATACCTTACAAACAGCCGCATAGAATCGCTTCGCTTAATTAAAAACACACCAGATAGGAAGCGGTTGATAAGTATGTTGAAGAACACAAACCAAAAAAATAAAGTACGATATGCTGTATTGTTAAGCTGCATAATGGGTCTGACTGCGTGCCAAGGGGGAAGTGCTGGAGATGATTCATCTGTGACGCCAGGGCCTACGCCTACGCCGGGACCCACACCGAACCCAACACCAGAACCAGGGCCCACACCGATCCCGCCACCTAAGCCATTGCCGCCCACCCCTGATGTTGCGGATAACACCTTTCTTGTGGATGGCGTGAGTTTTTCCAATATATCTGACGCGCAAAATGCATTGAAAGACAATAGTATACTCGTGATTGGTAATGGCACTTATCGTCAGGGCATGACGATTCAGCCGAGTAATGTCACTATCCAAGGTAGCCCTAATACCCACTTCATAGCGGGGGCTGTGAGTGGTAAAGCGACATTTGTAATCCAAGGCAACGACACAACCATGGAGCAAATTGAGTGTAGTGGCGTCACAGTACCCGATCAAAATGGCGCTTGTATTCGTCAAGAGGGGCAGAACCTGTTACTCAAATATGCGTATTTTCACGATAGTGAGCAAGGGATCCTTGCCCATGATGGCACTGGGACGATCCGAATTGAATACAGTCGTTTTGAAAATTTAGGCAAGGCGGGTCGAGCCCATGCGATTTATGTGAATAAAGCCGATCGTTTAGAAGTACGTTACAGTAAATTTTATAGCTCTAAAGATGAAGGGCATGAAATTAAATCCCGCGCAAAAGAAACGATCATTGAATATAGCGAAATTGCATCGTTAACAGGTAATGATAGCCGTTTAGTCGATGTACCGAATGCCGGTAAATTAGTTATACGTGGGAGCGTGTTAGAGCAAGGACCTAATTCTGCAAATAACCAGTTACTCGGTTATGGTTATGAAGTGAATCCTGTTGATCCTGCAATTTCACACTCGGTAGAGATTAGAGATAATATTATTATTTTAGAGCGTAATGGCAGTAACCATTTCTTTGGTATTTCAGACAGTGCGAAAGATGTTTCTAAGGTTGTGACCCAAAATAAATTTGTAGGCTCGATGAATGATTCCGCTCTTTATCAAAGTGGTAACCAGTTTTATGCTGATCGCGCGGCTTTTGGTTTAGGCCCTTTTCCTGAATTGCCGAGTATCGGGCTGTAACGAACTATCGTGAGTTGCTTTAAGGTAACTTATGTAGTGAAGATAATGTGATCGAGAAGGCCAGCAGTTGCTGGCCTTTCTTGTCTGTGTATTGGTGACAGACAATAAACAGTAAAAATATTACTTATTTCGTCGTGCTGATTTATAGAACAGCATAAACCCAATAACGACACCCATTACATTGGCTATCGCATCTAGCCATGAGGCTTCACGATTTAAAATAAACTGCCCTTGGCAAAACTCAAGAAACAGTCCATAGGCTGATAGCGCGATGCACAGTGAGATAAATTTGTGGAAGGATAAACCCAACTGGCTAGCAAGTATTACGAATAAACCGTAAGCCCCCAGATGAAGCAGCTTATCTAGAAATAAGATGCCGTATTGTTTTAAATCTAACAGACTGTCTGTTTCTGCCCCCGCAGAAAGTGATATTAGCGTTATAAAAACGAAATAACAGCTAAAAGCCCCCCAAGCAATATAGATCTTCAGCAGTTTGAATTGAGGTGCTAACCAATATGATCTCATAACCTTAATTTAGCGCCGTGCGTTTAATCAGCTGCTGCAAATGTTTTACAGGGATCGCATAAGTGATATCACTAGGGTTGGTAAGTGCGGACTCTTTGGTTGATTTTAGTAGCACTTTATTAACGATGGCAATCACGCTGCCAGTTGCAGGGTGATAAACCGGACTACCGCTGTTTCCAGGGTAAGCTGTGGCATCTAATTGGTAGACCATGTAGGGGTTTTTAAGGTGCTTAAGCTGTTTTACCGTTAGTTCTTTCGCATTTCTTGCGGGAATCGCCACGGGGGTAATACTCGAAATCATGCCTTTATGAGTAACAGGATAAAGCCCTAAAATGGCGCCGATAGGGAAGCCTGTAAAGGGGTATTCTTCACCTTCTCTAACTTGTGAGTTGGCCATTGAAAGGGTGGGTATTGCTTTACCGGTGATTTTTAATAAGGCTAAATCATGCTTTTCATCACGGGCAATAACACGCGCATTTCGAACGTCGGGGCTTTTTCCTTGACCAACAAAAACAACAAACTGCGTTTTACCATCGTTCAGTAATCGACTGGGTACCACATGCGCATTGGTTGCGATGATCTGACTCTTCGTTGATTGACTAGAGATGCGAACGGCAAAACCTGTACCTAATAACTGCGCGCGCGGTGTCGCGAGCTTGTTATAGATCCCAATACCGACAATGGCAGGTTTTACTTTGCTGATGGTATCTGGCAAGGCTGCAGTGGCTGTTATCGGTATGCTAATAGCCATCATAAGCAGTAAAGTGAACAATGCCTGGAATCTGTGAGTCGTTTTCATAATCGCACCTGTTTAAACATCGGAAGAGAGGGGGAGGGGCTCTTCATGTGTATTTTTACTGAACCTTCTATTGCTAGTCATGATGCTAAAACCGCCCTATTCGGGCGGTAAGCATAGGATGAGATTTATGGCACTAATTGACAGCTGTCAGTTTATTTTGGAGCTGGCCTTTTATCGCCATTAAGCGAGGATCTGATGTGTTGATTTTTTCCAACACATCTTTGGCGTTATCTGCTTGCTTATTTTCCAATAAACTTTCGGCATAGTGCAGTGCAATCTCGGCATCATCATGTTTCTTAGCGTAGGCTTCTTTCAGCGGCTGAAGCGAGGGTGCGATTTGCCCTGATTTCAATAGGCAATAACCATAGGTATCGAGTATTTCCGGTATATTTCCTCGTTTTGACGCGAGTTTGTGCGCTTTGTTTGCAGATTGACAGGCTTTGTCGGTATCGCCTTTTTCAAGGTACAGCCAAGCGACATTATTAAGCGCGATGATGTTGTTTGGTTCTCGCACTAAAATGGTTTCATACTGTGCAATCGCCTCATTTGGACGGTATTTAACTTGCAGATCAGCTAATCGAATTTGTAGTGAGTCGGCTTTGTTGCCGTATTCGTTGATAACCGATTTTAAGAATTTAATGGCTTGATCTGTTTTGTCTGCCATTTCATAAGCGATAGCTAAATCAGCGGCTGAATCTTGATTTGGAAGCATGTCATAACGCTGCTCTAATGCTTGGATAGCTTCTGGATACGCTTTGTTTTGTAGGTAGATCATCGCTTGTAAACGCAAGAAGTAAGCGGTTTGTTTGATTTCATCTGACTGCTGATTTAATAAGGCTTGGCTTTGTTCACTTTTGCCGGTTTTAAGCAGCAGGCCTGCTTGCATGAGGGTAAATCGCGTGTCGTTGATAAACAGGCTGCGTGCTTTTTCTGTTAGCCTTAAGCTGTTATCTGCTCTATTTACAAGCTCATTAAGTTGTATGTTTTTAATGTATGCATTGGGGTTAAGGGGCTCTTTTAGTAGCCACTGACTGTAGTAGGTGAGCGCGTTATCATAATCTCGTTGTTGGTTATAGAGATCGCCAAGTAAGCGTAAAGAACTGCTGTTTTGATTATGGGGTGAAATAGTTTCAAGCAATTCAATGGCATCTTGATATTCAGTGCTGATAGCGAGCGTAGTTGCTTTTTGAACCTTCAACACATCGTTATCTTGGTCTTTATTTCTTTGCTCGTCGATGGCTTTACTCAATTCAGCCATTTGGTCCGACTGATAAGCAAAACGTACGGTATGACGGAAAACTAGAGGGTTGGTTGGCTCTACCTGATACGCTTTTATTGCTTGTGAATAAGCCGCATCAGGGCCTTCTTGTTTATCGGCGAGTTGTGCAACTGCAAGGTGTGCTTGAATGTTCTCACCGTCGCTCGCTAATACCTTGGTGTACCATGTTTTAGCCTGATCGGGCTGTTGCCTAATTTGATAAACCAAGCCTTTTAATAACATAGCCTGCGTGTTGGTCGGGCTTTCTGCTAACCATTCATCAATGGTTTTTTCTGATTCATCTATTTTGCCCAGTTTTAGGTAGAAGTAGGCTAATCCGAGCTTTGCCTCTTTCAAATCAGGGTTAACATTTAGCGCTTGTTGCAGGGTATCCAGCCCACTGGTGTCATTATTGGCCAGCTGAATGAGCCCAAGTTTAACTTGGCTATCACCTGAACCGTTAGCGGATGCTTTTTGCGCGAGTGCAAGCGCTTCATCTTCACGGCCTAAACGCGCGAGTTCAACACTCATTGATGAAAGGAAAGTGCTGTCTTGTTTTGTTTGCCCGTTAAAGTTACTTAGAGTGCTCATCGCATCATCAATGTCACCAAGCTTAAATTGAGTGATGGTGTATAGGCGTTTTACAAAGTGATTATCGGGAACCAGTGGGTCTATCTTTTTGAAGTGTTCATTCGCTTGTTCAAACTTACCTTGCTGGAAGGCAACCACACCGGAAATAAGGTAAGTGGATACGTTTTGAGAGCCGTTTTGAATGGCAAGATCAGCATGTACTTTAGCTTCGTCACTATCTCCCTCTGCGTAGAGTATGTTTGCTTTTAGTTCATTAACGATGACGTGGTTATTTGACATTTTCAGCAAGTTACTAACGTACTTATCTGCATCTTTATAAGCTTCATCTCTGACAAGTGCTTGCGCGAGGTATAGCGTGTATTGAATCGCATCTGGTGCGTTATCCACGGCTTTTTGATAGCTCCTAGCCGCTGATTTATTATCACCTTTCGCTGTCTCTAAATGTCCTTTTAATAGCCAAGCATCACTGCTTGTGCTGTGTTCTTTAACGATGTTATTTACAATGTAAAGTGCCGAATCAATGTTCTCGTTGGCTGCATCGAGTGTTGCACGACCGATGGACTGATACAGGGTGTCTTGCCCTGCGTTTTCAGCAAGAGAAAGGCTGTATTGCGCCTCTTCCATTTTCCCTTGTTTAAGAAGGGCGAGTGCTTTAAATGCCAGCAATTCGGTTTTAACGCTCTGTTCTGTGGTTCGCGTGTTATCAACTAATTCGATTAATGCTTCTGTTTTATCTTGTCCTAGCAATGCTTGAGCAACAAGAGGAGACAATGAATCACTGTCGCCTTTCAACCGAAGGGCTTTTTCGAGTTCTTTTTCAGCAGATGCAAAATTACCGCGATCTAGGTAAATTTGACCAAGTATTTGTCGAGCTTGGCTGTCTTTGGGGGCTTGTTTAATAGCATTTTTTAATTCAATAATAGCGGCGTTGGTATCTTGGTCTTCAATATAGGTTTGCGCTTGCTGGAGATATTCTTCGGTAGATTTATCATTACATGCAGCCAAAGAAAGCGTTATGAAACTGGCTAAAGCGAGTCGGGTGAAAGTTTTGCTTTTATTGTGAGTCATAAGCATCCCTGTGATGACAAAAAATTGCTGGACATTTTTATGATAGACCTAAATAAGTTTGTCAGCGCAAAGAATTGAAGGATGTCCAGTGCTTTACATTATTGATTGCTACTCTTAGTTAATAGGCAGAGGACGCTGTTGAAAGATGGATGGTTGAATGGATTACCAAAATCAGATTGAGTGCGAATGGTTACGTAGCCCTTCGATAAACGAAGTAAAAGATCAGTGGCTGGCGCTTGAACCTAATACCAAGCCCAATCCCTTTATTTCATGGTGTTGGATTGGACCATGGCTTGAAACCTTTGTTGACGATTTTTGGTTACTAACGGCCTGCAACAGTGACCAAGTAGTCGGGCTCGGCATTTTTACGGTGAAACAGAAAAGAAATTGGTTGGGGCAAAGTTACAACCATTATTCTTTGCATCGACTCGGAGATGAACAAGCCGATCAAATTTGGATTGAATATAATGACTTCCTTCTTGAGTGCGAACATGAAGCGCAAATAAGAGAAGCGATGTTTAGTGCCGTTAAACTAAGGCTGCAACCGAGAGACTGTTTATCCGTAGGAGCAAGCCGCGAAGAGGTTATTTTTCATGATGCTTTTATAACGGATCAGACGAGGACGATGCTCCCGCGAACGGTATGGCAGAGCTCTAGTTATTTCATTGATTTTAAACGGTTAAATAGTAATGGCCAGACGCTAGATGAATCGCTGTCGAAAAGTGCACGTAAGCAAATACGGCGAAGTATTAAAAAGTATGAGCGCAGCGGGTCTTTAAAAGTGCATACAGCAGATTCTTGTGAAAAGGCGTTAATATTGTTTGAGCAGGCTAAGCATAGGCACATGAATCGTTGGGGGGGGAATCTCGGGGAGAGTGGCTTTGCGAATCCTGAATTTGTTCAATTTCATCAGGCTTTTATTCGTCATAATTTCTCAAAAGGTATGATACAAATCCACCGAGTTACAGCGGGTGAAAGTGATCTAGGTATTATTTATAACTTTCATTTTGGCGGTGTGGTTTATTTCTATTTAAGTGCACTTTCATATAGTGATGATCCGCAGCTAAAGCCTGGATTAGTTGCCCATTATTTATTGATCGAACAGGCACTTGCTGGTGGGATGAAAATGTATGATTTTATGGGGGGAGAGGCTCGATATAAACAAACATTTTCAAACAACCGTCAGCGACTTTCGATAATAGAATATCACCAGCCACATTTTGCCCTATCGCTACAAAATATGGCTAGGAGTGCTAAGCGTCTTATGGTTCAAAGCAGCTGATTGCCTCTTTAAATGCTCCCATAAAGGTGTCTCCATCCAATACTGGGTTTCCACAAAAATCATGCAATGGTGTCTTACCTGTTGATTCACTCGTCGTTAGAAACGGGTAGGGCGTTTCTGAACGGGTAAGTGCTTTCGTGGGTGTGAAGTCGCCGACAGAAGGCGCTTTAAACCAACCATCCAGTTTCTCGCCGCCACCCCAAAAATCTTTGCGCAATACTGTATTGTTGAATTGTTCAGCAACGCCTTTATCTCGCTCTCTTATGCTACCGCTTAAGATGTTATTGGTAACTAAAGCGGTTGATTGTCTAAAGCGAATATCAATCCCTGTGGTGTTATATAGGATATTATTATTCACTATGGTGTCTTTCCCTTGGTTGATGTACACCCCAACGTCGTTGCAATGCATCATAATATTATTACGAACAACAGAAAGGTTTGTTTCAAAATTTGATTTATCTCGTCTGGTGGCGCGTTTCATTCCTCCGCCCCCCAAAGAAACACCAACTTGATAACCCCCATAATCATTACTTGTACTGTTACAGACGATGAGGTTGTTTTCGATCACACCATTATTAGAGCCCCCTTTGATAAAAGCGCCATAACTGACTTGATTGCCCCCCAACTTAATAAAGTCTCTAATAATATTGTTGTTAAGTACCCAACTGTTACCTGAATCGAGGTTAATGGGAGTGACTGAGCTGGAAGACTCACTGGGTTCGGTAAAGTAGAAATAATTATGAGAAACTTTGCCAAAATCAGGATAGTTGTTGTTAACTCCGTTAACTTTTATAGCGGCGTTAAAATCCACAAACTCATTATGAGTGATTTGTAAATTATCGGCATGCCCGACAATATGCATTGCATGCTCACAGTGAGGTTGGCAGTTCCCAATGAAGCGCAGCCCTGTGATAATCCAGTTGGGCCTATTGATAAATAAACCTTCTAACGTACTGAGTTCTAAGTTCACCTTCCCTGCAGTTTCAGCCCTAACGATAACGGGGTTATTTGCTGTAGGATAAGCAAGGCTACTGTTGATCCGTTTTTGTTCAAGGTAGTAATCACCATTTTTGATGACTATTTCCATACCGGGTTGTGCGGTATTAATGGCTTTAATGATGTCTTGTTCATTATCGACAATAATAGAGCGACTCACACTGGGAAGGTCAGCATATGCTGTAGAGAAGTTAGGGCCTACCGTTGGCCAATTGCTACTATCAAACTCTCGCCAAAAATAGTTGTTGGTCGTTAGCGTTTCACTGGCGTTTAATAGGGTGTCACCTGCGATAGCAACAGTAGGGTAATCTTTTTTTATCGTATGTCCAATACGTTGGAGTGTCTCAGGAAGCGCTTCTGCTTGGTTGCTAACTTGGTTGTAAACGCTATAACCCAAAAAAATGATAAGGATATGGGCGAAAAGACCAACGGCGGCAAAGTAGCTTTTTATACTGTTTATTGGGAACTTCATATTTGCCTCATTGAGTCTGATTAGCGTTATTACATCTGTTTAGCATCTGACTTTGTTAGTTTTTGCCAAACCATCATTTTTAGTTTACTAAGTTGAAGTGAAATAAGGGCATAGGTCGTGGAATGGTTTTTAAATAGGGTGATAAAGCTGATTAATACAGCAATGTAAATAGAGGTGTAGACAAAACTTGTTGCTAATACACATAGCAGATTAGTCACTTCATTTATGAGTAACAGCTGAAACGGTGCTGTGATCAAGTAAGCCGCGCCCGAAGCAATGACAAAGGGGAGCGATTCGAGAAGATAGGCCGCAACAGATAAAGAGATCAGGCGTTGCAACACGAAAAGCAGAACAAGGCAACTTACTGCTGTTAGTATTATCCTAGCAATAACAAGCGCTTCAATGTCCCCCCAGTACACAGCAAGAAATAAGACAATACTCGAGACAATGGCTGTTATTAACTCAAATTTGAAGAGAAACTTTATTTTATCAAGCAACGTTAATACATCAAAAAGCGCAAATAAGAGTATGCGTGTAATTAATAACGGTGCAGCAATCGGTAAGAGGTTAGCAACGACAGACCATTTTTCAGCACTACCTAATGCTATTATCACAAGCTGCTCAGCGTTTATCGCTAACAAGCCCGTCAACAGTATGACAACGACACTGGTGGTAATTAAGGTGTTGTGAAAAATGGTCGTGAATTGTGGTGATTTCCTGTCAAGTTGACCAAGACCAGGGTAAAGTATTGATATAAATGGCAAAACAAGAACATCTGATGCTGTCTCATATATTCTCTGGGTGATACTAAATGCACCTAACGCTGCTGAACCAACAAATTTTGATATTATGAGTTGATCGCATTTGTTGTTGAAATAATTGACGATGCCTTTTAGTAATGTCCACTGAGAGAACGAAATTTGTTTGTTCAATCGACTTAAACAGAGTGCTGGTCGGTAGCTGGAAAAATAATAACTTGTTGTCGTGATAATAGCGAAATAACTCACCATGCCAACAATATAGGCCCAATATGTCGGGGTTATTAAAATTAGAATGAGTGTTATTATAAAGGAGGTTATTTTTGCGCTTGCATCCCAGAACATCAACGTTTTAAATGCCATTTCTTTTTTTAATAGCGCAATGCCAATATTGGCAAAGGCGAGAAAGAGTGGAATTAGTGCTAACGCTTTTAATATATTCTCAAGCTGTGGTTCATTAAAATAAGAGGCAGTCCAGCTTGAAAAGCTAAATATAGTTAAAGCAATAAGCAGTTTAATAATGAGTTGAATCGTCCACGCGGTGTTGATGTCTTCAGAGTCTGGGTCAACCTCTTTAATTAAGTAGGCTTCAGTACCTAATCGAGAAAATAGGTCAAAAAAAGCGGTAACTAAGGTCGCGGTTGCGATAAGCCCGAATTCATCAACGGATAGAATTCGAGCGAAAATTAGCATGGTAAGTATGCCAACAGCAGAAGATACCCACGAGGCGATGGTTAGCCAGAAAGAAGCTGAAGCTAATTTTTTTACGAAAGACATTGAATTTGACCTGATCCCATAAGATCACAGAAAGTGTAGTAATCTTCAGGGATGCCAATATCAATGAAAAACCCATCAAGAATACTGGCGCCTATCGTTTGATGAGCAAGTTCATGGTGCAGAAAGTCTTCTTCAAAAGAAAAGCAATCAAGCTTAGGAAGCTTTGTAAGTAACTCTGGTTGAGTTAAATAAACACCAGCATTGATGTAACCTTTAGACCCCGCTTTTTTTTCTTGAAACCCAGTGACTAGCATGTCGTTATCGATGGTGAGTTTGCCGTAGCGAGCAGTGTCGTCAATTGCCTTTGCGGCAATAATCAGTAATTTATCGGTTTTATCTTGTTCTAGCTTTGATAAGTTAAATTCAACAAAAGTGTCACCATTGAGTATGACTATGCTTTCATTCGGTTGAAACGAAGCATTGAGTAATACGTTTTTAATTGCGCCGCCAGTACCGAGTGGTGATGCTTCAGCGATATATTCAATATGTAGGCTTCTGTATTGGTCGCCGAAGTGGTGAATAATGCATTCTTTTAAGTGGGATACTGCTAAAACAACCCGCGATACTCCCTGAGAAATAAGATAGTCAAATTGATGTTCAAGAAAGGGAACACCGGCAACATTGACCATAGGTTTGGGTTTGTTGTTGGTGATGCTGCTCAATCTTGTACCTAGACCACCACAAAGGATAATGGCCGTTGTGGTGGTATTACCCATTGAAATATCCTTTCTCGACAAACCCGCAAATAGCATGACCAATAAGGATGTGGCATTCCTGTATACGTGCAGTATGGGATGATGGAACAGAGATACACAAATCGCACATGGCTTTCATATCGCCACCTTCACCTGTTAATCCTATGGTCGTAATGCCTTTTTCTTTTGCTATCTCGATTGCTCGTAAGATATTTGGCGATTTACCTGATGTACTAATGCCAATGAATACATCGCCTTTTCTCCCATTGGCCTGCAGTTGGCGAGCAAACAGTTTTTCAAAGCCGTAATCGTTCCCTATGGCAGTAAGTATCGATGTATCCGTAGTAAGCGCTTGTGCAGGGAGGCCGGGGCGATCAAATTCAAAGCGACTCACAAATTCAGCAGCAATATGCTGGGCATCTGCTGCACTGCCACCGTTACCTGCGAGCAGCACTTGATTACCCGCTTGATAAGCCTCTAAGCAGATCTCTCCCGCACGCGTCATTGCTTCTAACACGTCATCGCGCTCAAGTAGGCGTTGCTTGGTTTCGATAGAAGAACGAATTTGCTGGTTAAAATACGTTAGGCTTTCCATGATTGTGTTCCTTGCCAAGTGAAGTGGAATGGCTGGATCTTGCCGTCTAAATCTGAGAGTGATTCCTCAACACTGAGTCGGTGGATAGGGTCGACAAACAGCATCATGAAGCCACCACCGCCAGCGCCTGAAATTTTGAGTGACTTAGCCCCAGATGTTAGTGCGCGATCTTCAATCAAATTAATATGGGGAGTTGCAATGGAATCTGATGTGGCTTTTTTTGCATTCCATGACTCTTGGAGTAGATCAGACATGCCGCAGATATCAGAGTGCAATAGCCGTTCTTTCATCTCAAAAGCGAATCGCTTAACGTCATGCATCGCTTCAAGTGGTTTTTTATCTGTAGAAGTGGTCGTTTTAACCTGATCTTCAATGATTTGAGCTGACGAACGTGAAACACCAGTGAAATAAAGCATTAACTGGCTCTCTAGTTCGTTAATAATTGGCTGGCGAATGCGAAGCGGATTAACTAAAACGCGCTCGTTTTCATAGAACTCCATGAAGTTAAAACCACCAAAAGTGGTTGCATACTGGTCTTGTTTACCACCAGAGAGTTGGCAATCAATACGTTCTATATCGTAAGCCAATCGAGCAACTTCATATTCATCTAACGATAAATTGAGCAGTTTTTGGTAAGCACTGATGATGGTTACAACCATAGTTGAAGACGAGCCTAACCCGCTTCCTGGTGGGGCTTCAGAGTGGGTGTAAACCGTCACTGCTAATGGTTTGTTGTCGTTAAATTGGCTGACAATACGGTTGTAAACGGCTTTATGTAGGAGGAGTTCACCCTCTAATTCGAGGTAGTTAAGTAAAGGGGAGTGGTAAGTGACGTCAATATCTTGTGCGACAAAAGAAATGCCTTTTTCGGGCGAATGTAGCTCGATGGTGCAATGTGCATACATATTAATAGTTGCATTTAACACGCAGCCACCATATTGGTCGCAATAGGGAGATATATCGGTGCCGCCACCAGCAAGGCCTAAACGAAGTGGAGAACGAGAGCGAACAATCATAATAAGCATCCTTACTTGCGCATGAATTACTGAAATTTCGGCGACTACTCGTTTGTATTTGTTGCGGATAAAACTTGGTTTACATCAAATAGTCATCCTATATTTAGGATGGATGCAGAGTATGTTTTGTGCAAGTTTGTCTCGTGACTAAAGCAAATAAGTACAATATAAATATGCAACAGCGAAATCTGATTTGAGATTTCTCAGGGATGAAGTATGGAATCACTACTTTTTTTAGGTTGCCTCGTACTATTAGTGTACTTGTGCTGGAAATCAACCAAGATAACAGCAGAAAAGGATGATTGATGCGTGATCTTGTGTTTGTTACAGCATTTGCTTTCATGGCTGTTTTTGCTATTAGACGGCCGTTTATTGCATTATCGTTATGGCTTTGGTCTGGCTTGTTTGTCCCAACACACTGGTTAGGTGGATTTGCTGCTTCTTTTAGTTATAACTCTGCTTTTGCGGCTTTAACTATGCTGGGTTACCTTATTTTAAGGGACAAACCTCGTTTCAAACTGACAGGTCTTTTCGTTTGTGTCCTTCTTTTTTGTATTCATACATTATTGGCGACACAATTTACCCTTGCGTATTTTGAGTTGGTTTGGTTTGAGTGGGTTAAATTCTTTAAAATAATTCTTACTTTTATTTTTGTGTGCTTGTTAGTTAGGAAAAAAGCACATTTTGATATGGTTGTTTGGGCCGTTGTCTTATCAATCGGCTTTTACGGTTGTGTTGAAGGGTTAAAGTTTATTTTGTCTTTTGGTGGACATAAAATAGCAGGCCCTAATAGTCATTTACTCAGTGATAATAATCACTTAGCTGTTGCTTTGTGTATGACCATCCCCTTGGCGCTTTATTTGTTCTCTCAAGAGGAAAGTAAAATAATAAAGTACATACTTTGTGGGATAACTGCATTCTGTGTTATTTCAGTATTGGGTACACACTCAAGAGGGGGGTTATTAGGCCTTATCATTATAGGTGGTTATTTTTGGATGCGAAGTAGTAGCAAGATGGCATCGCTTATAGTGATGTGCTTGGTGCTATCGGTTGCCTTATTCTATCTCCCTGATAGCTGGTTTGATCGAATGAATACCATCGAGCAGGCTGATCAAGATGGTTCGTTTATGCATCGGGTAACGTCGTGGAAGATCCATACCCTGATGGCGATGGATAACCCTATCTTTGGCGGTGGTTTTAAAGCTGCGCAGTATGCACACCTGTGGCAACTGACGGCACTTAATATTGATGCTTTGAGCTTTATTCCTTCACCTGAACCCGGTGAAAAAGGCCTAGCAGCACATAGTATTTACTTTCAAGTGATTGGCGATCAGGGATTTGTTGGTTTTATTCTTTTTGCTTTTATTCTATCGCTGACCTATTTCCAGTTAACTGCGGTAGAGAAGTATTTTGTAAATGATAAAAGCGAAAAAAATGCTTGGGAGTATGAGCTTGCCAAAATGCTTAAGGTTTCTTTTCTTGCATTTTGTGCAGCAGGTGCAGCGCTCTCCCTCGCGTACCTTGAGTTATTTTGGGCTTTAGTCGCGGTGAGTAATTGCCTTTATGTTCATTCCTATTTTTACAAGCAGCATCGTTGTCAGGATATGACCGCAGTTAAAGTTTAATTTGATAATTTATGCTTCGCAATTATATCAAAAATAAGGTTGGAACTTTTCCATCGAATTGCTGGTAATAGTTCTTTAGAAATAGTTGATGCATCTTCAGGCATAGCTGACAAACCATGTACTTTAAGGTTAGGTACAATAGAGGATTGTTGCATATAGCGGGTTGAATACCGTACACGACGTCTTAAATAAAGTTTGATGTCTTTAATAGAGAAAATAGCTAAGGGTTCATAGGTAAAAATAGCACTCTGGCAAACGCCAATTCTTTGTTTGGGGTGATCACTGTTTTGTTCTAAGTTAGTCGCTGATAAATAGCCTAGCATACTATCATCGCCAATCAGACCAACAGGCAGTTTAACTTCTTGGCTTATTATTTTTGATATAAACGGTTGAGATAGTAAGTATAGGTTGCCGGTAAACTGATGTTTTTCTAGTAACTCTTTTCTCCAAGCGATAGAACTTCTTCCATGTTCAAACGGGAAGCTTGAAATACTATTGTAGGCTGGGTGACTGAGGTGAAAATCAATGATGTTTTTGATGGCATCGTTTTCAAATTCTAAATCTCCATCGACAAAGATAGGAATTGAAGAATGATCATAATAATCGTAAGTGAATATATTCCAGGCATTAGATTTGTCGCCAATTGACAACTCTACGACATGCACTTTTTTGTTTTTCTTTGCGATCTTGTAAGCGACTTCTGCTGTTTTGTCTTTGCATCCATTGGCCATGATATAGATGTCAGCACTATAATTGCCTTGGTTTTTTATAATACTGTTAATTGACTTCTCTATATGATGCTCTAGGTTGTAAGCAAACACACAGATTTGTATTTTTGACATTATTTAACCTCTACAGGTGGGGATGGTAAAGATGTTGATGATAATTGAATGTTGATTAAATCAACGATTTTGTTGGCATTTTTTTGCCATTCTAATTCTTTTATTTCTATGGTTTTTACTGCTTCTTTCTGCAGTTGTTCCCGTAAAGTTGCATCATTGATGAGTTGTTCAATTTTAGCGAGTAAGTGCTGCATATTATTGGATTCAAAAAGAAGGCCGTTTACTTCGTCCGTGATAAGTTCTCGAATATTAGGTGTGTTAGGTGCCACAACGGCTTTACCTGTTGCTAAGTATTCAATCAGCTTTAGAGGAGAGCACCAAGGCGTGACAGCAGGTTGAATTGCGATATCGATTTGTTCTAGCCAGTAGGGCATGTCTTTCCTGTTAACTAACCCTGTAATGTGAATGCGATCAATCATTCTCATGGCTTTAGCTTGGTCTTTTAGTGCTTCTAAAACAGGTCCGTCACCAACAATCAAAAACATGACATTATCTGCCTGGTGGCGCGCTAACATAGTGAGTACCTGATCTAGTTGGTGCCATTCGCGACAGAAACCGACAAAACCAACGACAAGTTTATTTTTGAAGCGATCATGGCGTTCATTATTGCGTATAGACGAAAAAACTCGTTTATCAATTCCATTGTGAATGACAGTGATTTTGTCGTTAGTGACACCCGCTGTTCGAATATAGCCTGCAAGTACCTCAGTGACAGGAAGCAGGTGATCGGTATTGCGCCAAGCATAATATTCAGACCATTTTGCAAGCATACCAAAGGCAACGCCACCGTAGTTCATTCGCTCTTGATAAAGTGGAGAGTTAACCTCAAGAATCAGTGGTAGGTTAAATAGCTGCTTTGCCCAAATACCTGACGGTAAATAGAGGTTATACCGCTCATAAATTGCATCGGGTTGGTGCTTTTTGATTGCTTGGCAGAGTTTAATCAAATCATAGAAACAATAGCCAAACTCCAGTAACTCACTGATGACCTTTGGTAACTTTTGACGCAGACGAGAAACCCAGCCACCATCACTACCAAAACTAGCTTTTTCTGCTACGTTCGGTGCCACCATGATGACGGTATGGCCTTGATCACGCAGGGCAGATACGATGGCATCAATATGAACATATTGGCCATCTTTGGAAGCGATGCGGTGGTGGTAGAGTATCTTCATCCGTGATAAACCTTTTTCTAATTCACTAATTCACTAATTCACTAATTCACTAATTCACTAAATAGTGCATATTGCTTGTCAGATGTACTCTGCCAGTCAAATTGTTCTGCATACTTGCGGGTATCTAATCGTGTGAATGTTTTATGGCTGAGCTGGTTGATTGCTTTGGCAATTTGCTGTGGCTCTCTGTCGACTAATACCCCAGCATGGGGATGTTGTACAACTTCGGGTGAACCCCAAATTTTGGTGGCAACCACAGGGGTGCCACAGGCCATCGCTTCTAATAATACGTTAGCCCAACCTTCTCGGCTGGAAGCTAAAACTAATATATCGGCAGCACCATAGTATTTACACAGCATAGGCTGCGGTTGTTGTCCCAAAAAGCGAACACGCCCCTCTAGTCCAAGTGATGTAACCAGTTGCTTGAGCTTTTTATCTTCAGGGCCGTTGCCAGCAATCAATAAAATCGCGTTTGGTACATCATTGATAGCACGGATCACATGATGATGCCCTTTACGTTCAATCAGCCAGCCAACTGAAATCACAATAGTTTTATCAGCGGGTAGATCTAATTCTTCACGAAGTTGCTGTTGTTTATCTTCATTGCTGAATTGAAACAGATCCAAATCGACTCCGTTACGGAGTGTGCTCACTTTTTGTGGCTCAGCACCAAGTGAGAGCATTTCTTGGCGCAGTGCTTCACACACTGCCATGTTGTGATTACTGTCTTGAAGCACTTGTTGGATTTGCCGTTTAGGCTTACTAAATTGTGGAATAAGGTTAATGTCAGTCCCGCGAGCCGTCACTGTATAAGGGATGTTAAAACGTTTGGCGACTTGGTTGATAGCAACGCCATCGGGATAGAAATAGTGGCCATCGATAGCATCAAACGTCAGCCCTTGATCAAGAAGGGCCTGAATTTGCTTTTCTATACTATGAGCAAGGGTGACAGGTGTTAATGTCATGCCTATTTTGGGTATGACAAGATAGCGAGGGTGATACACCTCAAACCCATTGCGCTGTTCATGCTGTGGTGTGTTGGCATATAGGCTGTACTGGCCAAAGTAAGCGGACTTGAACGGGAACCATGGCACAGGTGCGATAACCGTAATGTTCACGTCGGGGTAATGTTTTTTTAAATGCTTTAGCCTTGTCTCAACAAATACGCCATGTTTAGGATCCATGCTATTTGGGAACAGTGTCGAAATCGTTAATATATTCATACTGAGACTGTTTCCTATTGCTTCATCATGAATTGAGAGAACATCAGTAAACACCACAATGACGCGCCATGATCGCGATACCCCTCGCTGTGTTCTTGTAGCATTTTTTTAAGGTGGTCGACATTGAAGTAGCCACTGTCCAGCATATTGGTAGACAAAACAGAATCGTGTAGCGTTTGCTTAAGGGATGTCCTAAACCATTGGCTAATCGGCATGGAGAATCCCATTTTAGGTCGATACAAAATGTCTTGGTTAATATAGGGTTCTAAGGCTTTTTTGAACGCATACTTTCCTTGCACTCCTTTGCCTTGCACGCTCTGGATATTGTCTTGACTACGAACGCTATAAGCCCACTCGATAAACTCATGGTCCAATAAAGGTGCACGGACTTCTAGCGAGTTAGCCATACTGGCGCGGTCAACTTTAGTCAGAATATCGCCGACTAACCACGTTTTTATATCTAAGTATTGAATGAGCTTGAGGGGATCATCAGTTGGGGCATTATTGGCATGTTGTGTTAATTGATCGATACCGTTATAGCCATTCAACTGCTGGCGATATTGGGCACTAAATAATTGTTCGCGTTCGTCCACACGCAGCTTAGAGATAGAGCTGGCATATGCTTCTACTTGGTTTAATGCCAACGATTGAAACGTTGTTTTGGCGCGTAATGGGCGTGGTGCCCAATCAGCCTTGGGATAAAGCCTGCCGAGTGAGCCAAATATGGTTTTACGGAAACGGGAAGGGATTGCTTGGCGGACTCTTTGCTCTGCTAAATGCATGCGATGGCGGCGATATCCACCGAATATCTCATCACCACCGTCACCTGATAGTGCAACTTTAACCGACTTTCTGGCGAGCTGACACACTCTGTATGTAGGCAATGCAGAACTGTCGGCAAACGGTTCATCGTAAATATCATTGAGTTGCTTAATTAAGCTGACATCATCAGCATCCACAATGTGAGCGATATGATTGGTACTGTATTGGTTCGCGATTTGAAGGGCATATTCACTTTCATCAAAATCAGCTTCATTGAAGCCAATAGCACAGGTGTTTACAGGGTTATTTTGTAAGCGAGCCATCATAGAGACAATGGCGCTAGAGTCGACACCACCAGAAAGAAATGCCCCTAATGGTACATCTGCCATTAAACGTATTTTTACTGCGTCTTCTAACCGTTCAATCAATGCCCCTTGGGTTTGCTCCCAACTTAAATAATTTTCAGGCGCTGAAAGATCCCAATAGGGGGATGTTCTTAATTGCTCTCCGGGTGTTAGCAGCATGGTATGGCCAGCTTCAAGTTTATAGATATGCTGGTAAGCCGTGTAGGGATCTGGGATATAACCATACATGAAGAAATCTTCTGCCATTTCAGGTCGTAACGCATGGCTCACTTCTGGGTGTTCAAGCAGTACTTTTAATTCAGATGCAAAAACAAGTTGCCCTTGGGCTGTTTGGCTGTAAAACAGAGGCTTCTTGCCCAAACGATCACGAGCAATAAATAATTGACGACGGTTAGTATCCCAAATGGCAAAGGTAAACATACCGCGAAAACGCGTTACCGCTTTTTCTCCCCATTCTTCCCATGCGTGCACAATGACCTCGGTGTCACTGTATGTACTAAAGACATGACCCGCTTGTGTTAGCTCAGCAACTAAGGATTGAAAGTTATAAATCTCCCCATTGAAAACGACTGCGATACTACCATCTTCATTGAATAGCGGCTGATGACCGCCTGATAAATCGATGATAGACAAACGACGGTGCGCCAAGCCAATGTAACTGTCAAAATAGTAACCCTCATCATCTGGACCGCGATGGCTTTGGCGACGATTAATGGTTTTAAGTAGCTCTGGCTGTAATGGGGCGGTTCGATAAAGATTGAAAATCCCCGCAATTCCACACATAGATAATCCTTTTATGGTGAGCGTCCGTCATCATGACTACTGCCATTGTTTTGCTAATTCTCGTATTGTTTTCTCGCTAAGGGTTGTACTGGCAACCGCGAGTACTTCTGCGGTTGCATTTTGTCCTGTAATTAAGTGTGTCGCTTGTGCCCACTTGATATCAATGGGCTTGCTTGAGCAAAAGTCATCGACACAGTACCAGTAGATGATTTTCATCTGTGTACCAGTATCATTTAAAACAAGGACTTCGGTGGCATCGAGATCTGGAGTTAACTGAATAACCTGTGAAGCCACTTCCCTCCAGTGTTTCTTATTAAATAATTGATTGTTTTGATTGATAATTTCGCCTTCATCTTGGCGAAGACTGAATATCGCATTGAAGTACTCAACACTGCCATCTTGACTCTGACCTAAGACGTGTTGTTGAGCGTGTTGAAACTGAATTCCCCATTGTGATTGACTGATAGGCGCGACATTGTTTGGCATCAGTTTTGCGGGTTTCGCGACGATATCGTTAGTTTTAAAGGATTGTTCCCATAACCCTAAGCTTAGTAAAACCATGGTTAAACAACCGATAACTTTCAGACTTTTATCTGTTTTCTCGGCAGAGACATTATAAAAGGCAAAGTCCGCGTTTTTCGCAGGAGGATCGGCAAAGATATTGGCAGTGAAAAAGATAACCAAAATAACAATACTGAAAAATACCCAACCATATACGAGGTGATCAGCGCCTGTTGCGTGCTCCATATCGCTGAGGTAACCAATAGTGATAATGCCAAAAGCCCTGAGTCCATTGGCAACAATAGGGAAGATAAAAGAAAAGCCTGTGAAAAGGATTCGTTTCCACCAATGGTTGAATTGCAAGTAGGCAAAAAGCGTTCCCAAGGCAATGCTCGAAATAAGAAAGCGTATACCAGAACATGCTTCAGCAACGTGAAATTGGCCATTAGGAATCGTGAGGTAAAGGCCTTCACGGTATACCGGAATATTAACAATATTTAAGAAGAAAACGGAAAGATCAGCTGTGATAATCTGAAGTGCCGGTACCAGCTCTTCGCCAAAAGGCGCCGCAAAAATCAAAAATAGGATAGGGAACCAAAGTAGCTTTGCCATTGGGGTGCCAATGACTGCCCATATGATGAGTTGCAAACTTACTACACTGGCTACGTGCTGAAATAAAGATATATCGGCTGCGCGCCCAAGAAGCCACAACATTGCAGGAAAAATGAGTAAGAAAAGAGGGATCCAACTAGAGGTGTAAGGTACTTTCCGAATATCTTGTCGTTTTTGCCATACGAGCCATAATGAAATAGGAACAATCAAAAAGCAGTGTTCATAGGTTTTTGATTGCATCCATACCCCGCCCATTGTTTGTAGAGAGCCTGAAAAAACAAGCCCCCATGCGGCCAAAGGAAGCATTAAGCGTAATATGATAGAGTTATTCATGGCTCTCTCCTAAATAGCTTAATAAGGGCGTGAGTTTGGCCTCCCAGCTAAAATTGGCTTCAAGCCATTGACGGGATTCCGTTGCGGTAAGAGCTGGATTCTCTAATTTTTCAATAATCCAAGCTGTGATTTCTTCAGGGGAATCCTCGACAGAAAGGTATTGCGTAGGGTAGTTTTCAAGCCCTTCCATGCCAATGGTGGATGAGAGAACAGGCTTCGCCATCGCCATTGCTTCTAATATCTTATTTTGAATTCCACGTGCCATCCTCATTGGTGCGATGGCGCCTTTTGCGTGTTGCATATATGGGCGAATATCTTCAACTCTGCCCGTTACCACAACCCCTTTTTCCTGCGCTAAATTGAGTACCGATTTAGGCGGGGCTGAACCGACGATATAAAAATAACTCTCTGGTTGCGCGGCAAGCACACTTGGCCATACATTTTCGACAAACCACAAAACAGCATCAATATTGGGGCGGTAGTCCATAGCGCCAGTGAAAACGATGTAGTTTTGTGAATCTAATGCGTAGGGCTCTGATAGCACAGAGGGTTGCTCGGGCGAAAAGTAAGCGCAATCGAGACCATTTTCAAGAATTTGAATTTTTGGTTTGGTCTGTTTATCGACCATGGTTTTAAATTGGTCAGCTTCAGTTTCTGAAATAAAACAGCTGATATCAAAGTTATTAGCAACGTTTATCTCAAAATGCTCTAGCGTCGTATGTTCACGTTGATAAACATAGCGCATGATGCCCGTTGCTTGATGTGCATACTGGCGCCATTTATCGGAATCAATATCTGCAAAATGAATCACTTTATGGATCGAAGTGGGCGGATTAAGTAGGTACTGCGCCATACAGCCTGAATAGACGAAGGCCTTTTCGATACCATGGGTGGTTATAACCTGATTAACCCAGTTTTGCATTTTTTGATGCGAGTAGTAAGGCACTGTGATTGGATCACCCGTTAAAAAAGCGCGTAAGCCTTTAACCTTTGCTATGGAAGGATTCAGTGGAATGAATAGGGTCTCTTTACACAGTTTTTTTACATCATCGACATAGCGCTGATCAAACTGATCATCAATAAAACAACCAAGATAAACATCGAAATGGCGACTTAAAAATTTAAGTACGTTGCACGTTGTTATCTTATCGCCTTTATTGGGCGGGAAAGGAATGCGGTGGCATAGGTATAACAATGGCTCTTTCATAGTGTTCACCCTAAATACTTCGATAACATTGGCCCTAATTGGCGACTAATGCCGAGTGGCAGTTTTTGCCATGCTTGGATGAAAAAACGATACTTTGGATTGTTTGGCGATAAGTTAGGGAGAGATTTTGCGTTAACAAGGGCAATGCGATAGTGCAATGGTTTTTCGTCCATTCCCCAGTGACGTTTATATTGATAAGCGCCAGAGTCAATTTTGCTACGACCAAAATCAAAAGCGTCAGCCCCTTTTTTCTGGGCTTCACACATGAGCTGGTAGTACATAAAGTCATTACTTTTTAGCTGTCTGGCTTGTGTTGTACCGCCGCCATAATAGGGAAGGACTTGTTTTTTGTAGTAAAAACTTAAAACGCTCGAAACAGGGACATTGTTGCTATCCCTAATAACGAGCGTTTCACAACGTTCGCCAAAAGTTTGTTTTAATTCACTAAAAAGCGCTTTGTTAAAAACAGGTGTACCCAAATTTCGGACTGATTCAGCATATACTTGATAACAAAGTTCAGGGTTATTTGTTAGATCTGCGTGTAAGCTGTTTTTATTAGATTGGCGAATAACAGCGCGTTGTTTACGTTTAACCGTCGAGAGGATGGCATCAGGGTTAGCTTCGAGCGCACATGAGAACGTTGCGTGATGACAATGTGGCTGCCAAGGTTCTTCACTTTCTTTATTCTCTTTGTCCCTTAGCTCAATGTAATCAACATTGAGTGAACATCCTAGTTCATAAGCTGCTTTTTCTAATGCTTTTCTAACATCATCATCATCGGCAATAACACCGCCGTAAACGCAAAAAGGGGTCGAGACTAGCGCATGACCAAACAATCGACTTTTTTGCTCAAAAAGCGGCAATATGCCGACAAGCTGATCATCATTTTCCGCTAATAAATAGTGATGACGATGACCAAAAACTTTACTGATAACATGTTGCCACCCCGTTAGATGAAAAAAGCTACCGTCGTCATGGTTATCAACGTAATTGTCCCAAGCTGGAAAGTCGTTGTCTGCTATCTTCCTGATTGCTAGATTTTTCATCGCTTACTAATCCATGTAATTGATAGGTGTTGTACATTGTGTCCCACTGGAAATCGCGGAGGAGCCGATGAAGACGGGCTTCCATACGATTCAAGTTCAAGTAGTGCCGTACGCGAGATTTTATTGAAATACCGTGCATTTGTGGTTGCATAGGGTCAATTTCCCACGGATGGAAATAAAAACTGAAAGGCTGTTGAGTTTGTTGCCTGAAACGCTCTATGAAATAGCGACTTAAAGCATATGGGTACAGTCGAAAATATCCACCACCACCAATGGGTACATTTCGATTTAGTACATTGAGTGTTGGAATTGGAATTTCGATAATCCCTTCTTGGCGTTGATGCTTAAATCGAGGCCACTCTGGTGTGCCGTAAATATCGTGTTTAACAGGATAAGTGCTGCTAGTGTAGCTAAAGCCCGCTTGTTGTAATTCTTCAAAAGCCCAAGTGTTATCTAGCCCAATTGAAAAGCTGGGTGCACGGTAGCCATGAACGCGCATACCAGATTGATCTTCGAGTAGCTGCTTACTGCGACATATATCTTGTTTGAATGTTTCTCGCGTTTGTTTGTTCGCATGCTGGTGGGCAAAACCATGGCTCGCTAACTCATGCCCACCTGCAACAATTGCTCGTGCTAAATTGGGGCAGGCTTCTGCGACCCAACCTAAGACAAAAAACGTGGCTTTTACATCATGCTGATCAAGGATGTTAAGAATGCGATGAGTATTCTTTTCAACACGTAACGGGTATTTATTGCCCCAATCCTCCCGTTTTACAACAGATGAAAATGCTTCAACATGAAAGTAATCTTCTACATCAATGGTTAAAGCATTGGTTGTTGGGAGAATGTTATTTGTGAATCCATTCATGGCAAGCCCTCTAGAATAAGCGATGGAATATCAAGAACTAACGTCCTTTACCAAACAGCACTATTTCAGAAGTGCGCACGAGTATCAGTAAATCAAGGATAAAGCTACGATGTTTTATGTAATAAAGGTCAAACTTTAGTTTTTCAATGGCATCTTCCTTGCCACAGCCATAGGGATACTTTAGTTGAGCCCAGCCTGTTAAGCCGGGCTTAACATTATGGCGATGGTTGTAATATGGAATAGACTCTTCGAATTGTTCTGAAAAATGAGGGCGTTCAGGGCGAGGGCCAACAAAACACATATCACCTCGAAAAACATTAAAAAGTTGGGGTAGCTCGTCTATGCGATATTTACGAAGGTAGTGGCCAACTCTGGTTATGCGAGGGTCTGCTTTTTCTGCCCATTTTATGCCATCTTTTTCCGCGTCTAAGGACATGCTTCTAAATTTATAGATTTTGAATGGTTTCCCTTTCAAACCAATACGTTGCTGGGAATATAAAATGGGCGATGAAATACCGTCTTCTAACTTTATAAATAAAATAGCGAATAAAATAAGCGGCCAACAAAAGAGTAAAATTAAAACAGCGACTGAACTATTAAATAACCAATTCAATGTTTTAGCAATAAATGAGGCCGGTTTTTTGTCGTTATATATAACCCAAGATGGATAAATGTGTGTAACGGCAATTTGTCCGGTTTCTCTTTCAATAAAATCAATGATATCTGTGATTAATACACCTTCAATTTTACAGTTGAATAAACTATCGACAGGAAGGTTTCCTCGTCGCTCATCAGCGGCAATGACAATTTCTTCAATTTTATGTTTACTGACAAACTCGTTTAACGGGCAATCTAGCTCGAATTTCGTGCCTTTGGGTGTATGTTGGCTACTGTCACCTTCAATTTTTACATAGCCGTAAAGATCAACATGAACACGGTCTGCTTTACGGCGCATACATTTTTCAATCAAACTTGCACGTTCACCTGCACCGATCACCAACACTCTCACTTGCCCTATTTTTTCGTAATTATTTGAGATGGCGACAAAGCGAGATGCCATTAACCCAATGAAAGTAAGAAAGAAAATTAACTCTCGGCTAAGTCCTGGCAAGTAAGGAATGGGAAGGATGAAATAAAAACCACTAGCAAGAACATAAGCGAGAATAAGAGCAACAATTAATCGGACAGCGATCCCATTGAAGTTTTCTCGTAATTTTTCGTTATATAAACCAACGGCAAGTAATGCAACCTGGAGAGGAAGGGTATATAAGATCAAGTGAATAAAAAAAGTAGCATCGCCATAATTAGGAAGTGATATTGCCGAAAAGTAGCCAATTCCGACCAAACTTAAAGTAAAAATAGAGAATAACACCAAAATATCAGCAAATATAAGAGTGGCATTGCTTAAATTTAAGTCGTGAAATCGAGAGTGCGACATAGATATCCTTACCTATAAAACGTAACTTTAAAATTCAACTAATAAGCAGCGCGTAATATTTTCTTATCATCACCTACCTAATTGATTATTGACGACTATAAAAAATCTGCAAAATAAAAAAATCATATATAGTTAAATAAGTTCAATGGAAAAATGACATCTTCTAAACCATAGTAATAAGTGCACCCTAGTTATTTGTTTATTAGGGTTTTTGGACGAAACAGAGCAGGATGGATGCTGTTATGAAGAAAAAAGGTTGTTCGCTTACTGTTCCCAGTACGATTGCATGCGCAACAGTATTGTTCCTTGGAGGTTGCTCATCTAACGACTTACCCACGTTACCCTCAACAACACCTCAAGCGTCGCTTACTCAAAATATTAACCAGTACAAATATTTGATTGGTCCTGGTGACTCTTTGAATATTTTTGTATGGGGTAACCCTGAAATCTCGGGTACGTTTTCTGTACGCCCTGATGGCATGTTATCTACATCCTTAGTTGATGATGTTCCTGCGTCAGGTCGAACCCCAACTGACTTAGCTCGTAGCCTAGAAATGCGCTTAGCTGAATATGTGCGAGATCCTATTGTTACCGTTATCGTGCAAGGTTTTGTTGGCCCTTATAGCGAACAAGTGCGTGTCATCGGTGAGGCTTCAAAGCCGAAAGCGATTAATTATCGTGAAAATATGACATTGCTAGATGTCATGGTGGAAGTGGGCGGCTTAACGGAATATGCCGACGGAAATGATGCGCGTTTGATCCGTGTTGTTGACGGACAGCAGCGCCAGTACGGTTTGAACATGGGTGATTTACTTCGTGATGGTCAAATCCGTGCCAATGTAGACATTCTTCCTGGCGATATCATTATTATTCCGGAAGCTTGGTTCTAATCAGGGAAGGGAAGCAGATGCAAGAACAGCTTGATATTCTGATTCAGTATGCTCGCGGTGTGTGGTTAAAACGCCGTTATGCAATTATTGCGGCCTGGGTGATATGTCCTCTTGGTTGGTTATTTGTCACCATGATGCCTAATCAGTACACCGCCAATGCACGTGTGTATGCTGACACTCGATCTATTTTACAACCCTTATTACGTGGTTTAACCATCGAAACGGATCCTTCTCAAGAAGTGGCGTTAATGGTTAAAACCCTTTTAAGTCGCTCAAATTTAGAGACCATCGCACGAGACACTGACGCTGATATTCGAGCGACAAATAACGAAGAATACGAAGAGATCTTGGAAGATCTTAAATCAAATATCAAGATCCGTTCTGCAGGGCGTGAAAACTTATTTACCATCAGTTACTCCGGCGATGATCCTCGTTATGTACGCGATGTTGTTCAATCTGCCCTTAACGTGTTTGTTGAAAATGCATTAGGTGAGAAACGTCAAGATACTGATCAGGCGAGCCAGTTTATCGCAAAGCAGATAGAGGATTACGAAACACGCTTATTAAAAGCGGAAACAGGCTTAGCTTTGTTTAAACAGCAAAATGCTGGTTATATGCCGGGTTCAGAACAAAATTACTACAACCGTTTAGAGCAGTTAGAGTCTGAATTAGAAGCAACTCAGCTCAAATTGCGCGAAGTGAAAACGCAGTTAGTCACAGCGCGTTCTCAGCTCAGCAGCGAACGTTCTTTAGCGTCAAAAAACTATACGGGTATTCGAACTGAATATGACGAACGATTAGAAGCCCTAGAAACAAGGTTAGATGCACTGCTGTTCCGATTCACGGAAAAGCACCCAGATGTAAAAGAGACACGCCGTCAAATCGCGGACCTGAAAGACCTTAAGTCAGCCTCACAACAAACAGCGTCTGTAGCGGGGGGCCGAGGTGATAATCTCTTCAATGACCTGAAGTTGATTATTCGTCAGCTGGAAAATGAGGAAGCATCGTTAAAAGTACGGGCATCCAGTTTTAGTGAAAAAGTCGTTTTTTTACGTGAAAGACTGGCTAAATTACCGCAAGTAGAAGCTAAGTTGACGAACTTAATGCGAAGCTATGACATTACGAAGAATAAGTATGAAGAACTTTTGTCTCGTCGAGAGTCTGCGCTTATTTCGCAAAGTGTAGGGGCCGCATCGGATGATATTAAGTTTCGGGTGATTGACCCACCACGTGTACCAACAGAACCATCAGGGCCAGTAAGACCATTATTGTTGAGCATGGTGCTGATTGTTGGGCTGGGAGCTGGAACAGGGATGTCTTTCCTTAGTAGCCAAGTTTCTCCGGTTGTTACTTCAGCTAATCAATTGTATCAAGTCACCAATTTACCTGTATTTGGCGCGGTATCAGCTACTGAGCAATCAGGGTTAACGAAAACCAATAAGCGTAAAGTCTTTATCTTTGGTGCCGTTCTTGTTGGGTTAATCACTATATTCATCGGCTTTATGTTAATGAACCTGATTCCATCAGTTCATGGACGTATTCTGTCGTTAATGGAGTTGTTATGAGTACCATTGAAAAAGCGATGGGGAAGCATCGCCAGTCAACAGCAAAGCCGAATTCCATTACCGCGGCAATGAATGCAAAAAAAGGGGCTCAGACTAAAGTTGCCATACCGTCAGAGACGGACAATGTTTCTGCTTCTGCTGACTCGTATGCTGCGGAGAAGTTGCTAACGGCAAAAGAGTCAGTAGTTCATCAACCCATTGCTATTGATACGGAAAGGTTAAAAAACATGGGTATGGTTATGCATACCGATGAGGCTGTTAACGTTAAAATTAACAATGAGTTTCGTTCTATCAAACAAAAGCTGTTAGATAATGCATTTGGTAGCGGCGCGGCTTTTCACAAAAACGGCAACCTAGTGATGGTTTCAAGTGCTTTACCGGATGAGGGTAAAACGTTCTCTGCTGTTAACTTAGCGCTTAGCTTAGCATCTGAAAAAGATAAGACAGTATTACTGGTTGATGCTGATGTTATTAAGCCAAGTGTTAACCACACCTTAGATATTGAAGATAAGCCGGGTTTAATTGATTTTCTGGTCGGTAATGTTTCTCAGTTATCAGACATTATATATCCCACCTCAATTCCGAATCTAAAGTTGATGCCTGCTGGGGCGTTTCACCATTTAAATAACGAACTACTCGCAAGTAGTAAAATGGAAATCTTGGCCAAAGAATTAGCATCAAGATATAGCGATCGTGTAGTTGTGTTTGATTGCCCACCATTACTTGGGGTCGTTGAAACAGTCACCCTATCTAAGTTATTGGGGCAGGCCGTGATTGTTGTAGAACAGGACAAAACCAAAATTGCTGATGTAAAAGCGGCGGTATCGCAGTTGAACAAGGACATGGCAATTGGTTTTATTATGAATAAAGCCGTACGCGGAGCGTATAGTCAATACGGATATGGATATGGCTATGACTCGAAAGCGAAGAAATCCTAGTATATATGTTATTGGTGTTGCGTCATTTGTTTCGATGAGTGGTTACAGCGCTGATGTTACTTTCACGCCAAGTGTTGATGTTGGTCTGGTTTTTACAGATAACGTTGACCGTGAACCTGATAAAACAGCAAGCTTTATCACGACGATAGGTGCAGGTTTAAAAGCCGACATTCTTGCTACAGAAGGTTACTTAAATTTTGATTATCAAATTAGGCAGCTTTTATACAGCGACAGTAGCGACCGTGATGATCTGTACAACGATTTAGACTTTGTGGCTGAAAAGGGCATAGCGCATAGTGGCTTTTTTGTTGATGCCAATGCCAGTATTCAGAATGTGGCTAAATCGCTCGATGACGACGCTGCTGCAGATATTTTCTCAGGAAATACAGTAGAAAATCAACGTGGTGAAATTGGTTTTGGATTCAGAAGTAATCCTCTAAGCCAAATAGATCTAGAAAGCCGAGTCTTCACTCGGGTAAGTCGCAGTGGCGATAGAATCGGTGACTACAATGGCTATGGTGCGTCGGTAAGTTTTGCGAACGGCCAAAGTATCAAAGACGTTTTTTGGCAAATTGATGCGTCGTATGATTATAAAAAAGGCCGTGAAGATGAAATAGGCGATACGCGCTATACCGCATTGAGCGAGACCCTTGGTTTGCAAACTATTTATGGTTTCTCGCCATTGATGCGTTTGAATTATGAGAACCTCGAAGGCTCGAGTGATTTGAATAGCCGAAAAACGGTCAGTTGGGGGCCGGGCGTGCGTTATTTTTGGCATAAACGTTCTTATGCCGAGCTAAGTTATAACTTCTCTGAAGATGATGTTAATCCCGATTTTTGGGCGGGCTCACTTAACTTTAACCCTACACCGAGAACACGATTGTACCTAGAATACGGTAAGCGATTTTTTGGTGATGCTTACGAGTTTTTATTCAGCCACCGTAATCGCCGTGTCACCAATACTGTTAGTTATACAGAAGAGCCAGTGAGTTTTGATCGGACAAATTTTACTGTCGGGGATAGGCCTGAAGATATTACTCTGGTTCGGTTATTAGACTGGACATCTACGCTAGATTTACGACGTTCACAATACAGCTTCTCTCTTTTTGGTCGCCAAGAAGAAGCGTTAACTGTTTTTTCTGAAAATCAGGACGAGCGTTCATATGGTACAAGAATCAGTGGAAATCATAATTTAACCCGCCGATTTAAAATTAACGGTGCTTATGAATACGCCACCTACGATTTTGATCGCTTAGATGGCTCTAATCAGAATGATGATTACCATACCTTTGATATCGGCGCTGTTTATCAGCACCTTAAGAAGCTAACTTCCTCATTTGGCTATAGATATAGCACCCGACAGTCTTCATCCTCTATTTATGAATATGATGAAAACCGATTCTATTATGACTTAAAAATGAGCTTTTAATTATGTATGAATCGCATTTTGGCTTAACTGATAAGCCCTTTAAGTTGAGCCCGGATCCTCGTTTCTTCTTTGCGAGCCCTCACCATGATAAAGCCGTGTCGTATTTACAGTACGGTTTATCTCAGGGGGAAGGTTTTATTGTTATTACAGGTCCTATTGGAACCGGAAAAACAACGCTTGCTCGGAATTTATTATCGCTGATTGATGACTCTATCGTGGCAGTCCAAATTGCGACGACGCGTTTAACCCCTGATGAATTGGTACGTTTAGTTGCCGCCAAGTTTAACTTAGACGTCGAAGGTTTGAACAAAGCGGATATATTGAAAAAGTTAGAAATGTATCTGTTACAGCTTCATAGTCAGGGGAAAAGAGCCTTATTGATTGTCGATGAAGCTCAAAATTTGCCAGCTGAAACAGTAGAAGAGTTACGAATGTTGTCGAACTTTCAGCTTGATGATCAGCCTTTGATTCAAAGTTTTCTGCTGGGGCAAGAAGAACTTAAAGGGATTATCGAACTGCCAGAAATGGAACAATTCAGGCAACGCATTATTGCCTCGTGTCATTTGCAACCGTTTAACGAAGAACAAACTCGTGATTATATTAAACATCGATTGGTACAAGTGGGGTGGGATGGTCACCCTCAGCTTAATGATGACATCTTTGAAAAAATTGCTACGTATACAGCAGGAATACCACGGAAGATAAACATCTTTGCTGACCGCCTGTTTCTTTATGCTTTCATGGCAGATCTAACCGTGATTACGCTCGATGATATCGCGCAAGTGATAGAAGAGATGGGGGGAGAGTTATCAGGCTCGTTATCCACCTCGACAGTATTAGCTACAGCATCTGATTGTAATTCCGCAGAGAGTCACCATGATCAAAATACGGTTGAGAATAGTGGCCAGGATAGTAAGCAGGCAGCAGTATTTAAAACGTTAGATGAAGTTTCCACTGTACTCGATAACGTTATTCAACGGAAAATTAGCACGATCCGTCAATTAGATAAAATGATCCGCCAAAAAAGAAAACTGTTATCAGAAGATGCTGGCGATGGTAGCCACACTCAGGACGGTAATGTGAATACAAGCGAACGTGTGCTTGCTGAAATTGATGAAGAGGTCAACTCGCCATTGAAGCAAAAACATTGGTTTAAGGCATTAATGAAAACACATTCATAGTATTCGGCTTGTTAACCATCCTCCTTTGTTGATATTAACCTCATGAATAAAATGAGGTTTTATATCTTCCTTCTTTGTTTTTGTATCTCGTCTTCGTTTGCTTTACTATTCATTACTTCACACGTATGAAGCTTTTTAGAAAGACGTCTTATAGGAACAAAACATGAACCTTTCACTGCTAGATCAAACTCTTTTTGACCACTTATACCGTGATATCACTGAATTTCGTGCAACGTTTGATCTGGATATTGATTCGCCAGCGACATTGGATGATAAAGCTGACCAATTGCATACATCGCTAGCAATTGAAGAAATGACCGAGCTTGCAGAAGCGACATCATTGGATGAGCAAGCTGACGCCATTGTTGATACTGTTTATGTGCTTATGGGACGACTAGTACATTTGGGCCATGCGAAAGTAGAAGACAATATTGGTATTAGCTATCTTATTGACTTGCTGCTTAACATTGCCAGCCGTCGTAATATCAATTTTGTTATTTGCTGGGATGAAGTGCATTCAAGCAACATGAGCAAAGTTTGTCGAGATATGGCTGAGTTTGAAGACACTAAACAGTTTTATGCTAAATCTGGCGTAGAAATTGCGGCGAGCGAGAAAGGTAACTTTATTATTGCTAAATGTGCCAAAGACGTCGAGCTTGAAGGTAAGCTTATTCGTCAAGGTAAAGTATTAAAATCAGTTTATTATCGTCCTGCTGATTTAGCGAAATTAGTTTAGCGTTATCGGTTTATCTTCCCCTAAGAATAGAGAGCATGGAATGAAAACATTTACTATCAACGGCAGCACAATGCAGTATGTTGATCAGGGAGAAGGGCCCGTCCTTTTGATGGGGCATAGCTATTTGTGGGATCACGCTATGTGGGCGCCACAAATTGAAGCTTTAAGCCAAAAGTACCGTTGCATTGTGCCAGACTTATGGGCGCACGGTGGGTCTGATGCGGCGCCAGTACAAACGGTCACGCTGCAAGACTATGCGCAAGATCTTCTAGCCTTAATGGATCACCTTGAAATCGATACATTTTCGATAATTGGGCTGTCTGTTGGTGGTATGTGGGGGACGGACTTAACTGCATTAGCACCACAGCGTGTGACATCCTTGGTATTAATGGATACTTTTGTTGGCTTTGAACCTGAAGTTACGCATGCGAAGTACTTTGGTATGCTTGATGCCATCACGGCTGCTCAGGCTGTGCCTGAACCAATTCTTGATGTTGTTGTTCCTATGTTTTTTGCAAATAACGCAGAAACGGACTCTCCAGAGCTAGTTGCTCATTTCCGTGAACACCTTTCAAGTCTAACAGGGCAGCGCGCTGTCGATGTTGCGACGATCGGGCGAAAAGTCTTTGGTCGCCGTGATGCCTTCGATGATCTTGAGACATTTACAGTACCGACTATGATCATGGTCGGTGCAGAAGATAAACCGCGTACGCCATTAGAATCACAGCTCATGCATGACACAGTTAAGGGCAGTAGTTACTTTGTGATCCCGAAAGCCGGACATATTAGTAATTTAGAACAACCCGAGCTTGTAACAGAGAAGCTAGAGCAGTTTTTAGCAACAGTTTATGATTAGTAGCACCCAGTCTGCCATTTGATGTATTTAAAGGCCTGAATAACAGTGTTATTCAGGCCTTTTCTTTACCTGTAACTTTTGCTTAGGCTGTGATTCAAACATGAGACAAAAAGAAAATGGTCTCCCCCTTTTCATATATTGGGCTTAACTAGATATAGGGGCATGTATTAGAAGCGTTATTTGCTTATTTACAAAGGAGACTGGAGATGAAGCAGTTATTTTTAATTTTTGCATTGGCAGTATTACCATTATCTGTTTATGCAGCCACTGCAGATAAAGAACTGAAAGCGCAAATTGAAAAATGTGAAAGTAAATATAAATCGGATAAAACAAAGAAAACAGACTGCATTAAAAAAGTTAAAAAATCGGCAAAAAATACCGATAAAGCTTCAGCTAATAAAGCGAAGATAGATAAAAAATCAGAGAGTGCGAAATCTGACCTGAGCAAAGCAGATAAATCGAAATCAGATAAAGTCAAAGCGGCCACTGCATCGTCTGTAACAACCAAAAAAGCGCTTAAAGCCGTGAATGTTAATAGTGCATCGGCTAAGCAGCTAGCGGAGTCATTACCAGGTGTAGGGGATAAAAAAGCGCAGGCAATCGTCGATTATCGTAAGAAAAATGGTAAGTTCAAATCAGCCGCAGATCTTGAGAAGGTGCCAGGACTTGGTCAGAAAAGTGTTGCAGGTATGAAGAAGTATTTGAAGTTTTAGTCTGATGATTTATATGGCAGAAAAATAAAAGCGGCTTCGTTAATACGAAGCCGCTTTTGAGTATATGGATAACTACAAGTAAAGCGTGTTAACTGAAATTAGAACTTGTACTTGATGCCAACGTTGAAGCCAGTTGTGTCGTACTTAGCTTTACTTTCAAGATCGCCTTTCACTAGAACGATATCTTGTTTACCAGAACCAAACATGCCGTATTCTGCTGTCATTGCAATGTTTTGTGTGAAGTTCACTTCAACACCTGCTGCGTACTGAAGGCTTACTTTATCAAATTTGATGTCACCAATTGATTGGTCAGCTAGTTTTGCTTCTAGTTTGTATGGTGAAGAACCGAAACCAACAAGTGCGTATAGGCTAAACATGTCGTTAAGCGGTAGTTTACCTTTACCAAATACAGCGTAAGACGTAGTTGGTTTGCCTTCTAATGAAGCAATCATTCTTGAGCTAGACTCAGAAGAAGCAGGAATACCAATGCGGCCTTCAACTGCAACGTATTCATTGAAGTCATAACCAGCAATTAGGTTTACAGTTGATGCGTTGTATTTACCGCCGAATAGAGCGTCAGCCTCTTTAACTTCTGGCTTTAGGTTGAAATCAGCCATTTGGAAGTTAGCGCCAACGTAAACGCCTTCGTTTGCTTGAACTGCTGTTGCTGAAAGTGCTAGAGCGATTGCTGCTACAGAAAGAACCTTTTTCATTATCTGACCTTTATGTGTTTAGGTGTTTGGTTTTGCGTTGAATCATACTGGCTTGACGTCGAATGTCAAAATAAAAATCACTGTTTGATTGTGATTTTATGTCACATAACCTTGGATAAGTAACGTGATTAGTATTCTTGCTTGAGATGTGTTTGCTTTTTTTGTGTTTTACTTCAGTTGTTTATCTTTATTTTCTTCTGTGGAGAGGTTGCGAAGATAATGAGCGGATATGCTTTTTGGGGATTAAAAAAGTAAATATAAAGACTAGGAATGTGGTTCCTAGTCAAACATTGTCTCTTCTTTTTTCTCGGGTAACAGTTTTAAAAGCGATTTTTTTATAAGGTGAGGGATTAATTTATAAATTGGCAGGCGTTTAAAGTGACCGCGAAGATAGAGCGTTGATATAGCCCTATGGTGACCCGAGTGGTGATGAAGTGGATACATAGATGTGAATACATAATGAAAAGAGGGCTCAGTTAGCATAAGTGTCAACATGTTCGGTTTGTATTGTTGGTAATGTGCTTTGATATGAGCAGGGATTTTTGTCTGGTAAATAGCCTCACTAAAATGCAGAGCGTAAAAGGTGCTATCAGTATTGCCGAGTTGCGCTTGCAAGGTAACTAACTGTGACCAAAAGGCATCGTCTGTTCCAAAGTGTTTAATGAGAAGGTGAATATCGAATAGGTCACGGATCCCTTTGTGGTATTCGCTCTCGTGAAATAAGTGGATTGCACTATGTAGCAACAGTGCTGCAGGGGTGAGGGTATAAGCATTTTCGTCACTGTCTAACCGCTGGGTTTGCTTTAGCAAAAAAGCAGAGGCTGGTGACTGGCTGAGCCGCTTAGGCAAAATATTGAAATGGACATCTAGTTCTGTCTGACGAGAAAAGTGTCTAAGCGGTGGGATTTCTTGTGACCATTCACGGTAGAATTTTTCATCGTAGTCGGTGAGCGTTTTATGTGTCCAGCCGTGATCACCAAGCGCGGTTTCGATTTTCTTTAGTTGGTCTTCTGGTACTAATATATCAATGTCGTTCATTAAACGGCCGTAGAAAACGGGCAGCTCAAGCATTTGATAGGCCGCTCCTTTTAAATATACCCAAGAACAAGATAGTTCAGATAGAGCCTCTTTTATAGCAGCGTGCTCGATGTCTAACTGGCGTTTTTGGTTCTTAAAGGAATATTCTGCGGATTGGATGTGTTGTTTGACGCGAAGTGGTAATTGGTACCAAATATTGGCGTCTTCACATACATACTTTAACTGAGCGAGCATATTAAAGTAGCGAGCTTCTGCAATCACTTGTGCTTGTATACGAGGTGAGGCGTGAATCAACTTTTCAGGTGATGTGAGCACATTCACTAGAGGCAGTGTTTCCACTTTGTTGCCTTGGGATACTGCTTCTTTCATCCAGGTACTCCTTGATAACAGACTCACACTCTTGAAAGTTATGATATTCAATAAAGAGGGCTTTAGTTTTGTTCACTAGTGCTTTTGCTGTTTGAAAGCCTTGCTGGTTGAGTAAACCAAAATTGAAACTGTTCTGAATTATCTCAGTAAGCGCGTGGCTTTGTGTCACTCGCTCGGCGTAACAAGATTCAGAAGGGTCATAATTGACAAACACTAGCAGTTTCGGGTCTGCAACGAGTGGTAATTGCTCAGTATAAGTAGACCGTGCTTTTACTAAGCTGATTTTGCCCTTATGCGTATCTTGAATAATAGGGCTAAAAGCAGATTTTGGATAATAATTACGCATTAAATCAACAGATTGATTTTTTAAGTTCATGGGCCTACCTAGCCCATGTAATTGTAGTGTTTCAGGATCGATGAGAGCGAGTTCGTCAGAGAGTAATCGCCACCCTTTTGCGGCGAGGTACGCGCAGAGTGTACTTTTACCTGAGCCTGAAGGGGCGGAAATGATAATACCGTTACCGTCTTTTTCTAAGGTTGCTGCATGGATAATTAAATACTGATGTGCGTAACTGGAAATAACCCAGTTCATTCCCCATTCCAACATGGCATTGGCTTGATTAAGAGGAAGGGGCTTGAAAGGTTGATGGTGATTAAAGGTGAATGTAGCCTGCTGTCGAAACCAGCGCCTTATGCCTTTCCCAAAACCAATCTGAATTTCAAAATCAATGAAAGTGTTGTCATTACAATCAATTAAATTATGAGCATAATGGCTTTCGATATAGCGTTGTACACTCGGTACTGGGCTAGAAATCGACATGATAAAAGGGCCTGTCACAACAGTATAATGTTTGTTTATTGCGGGTATGATTTTTTTTAAACGATCTAGAATCGGCATAGCTACTCCTCGCTTAATGCGGAAAAGCTGGAGCATGGGCGTGTTAATTCAGGTGATACGCTATTTAGTGGCAGCAAAACCCGTATGTGAAGCAGCTTTTCAATAATAATGCGCTGATCATCGCTTAACGCTAAGTTCGCCGTAGATAAGGTGGCATGATTTGTTAAATCAGCTTCTATCGCTTTGATGTAGTCAAGTATTGAGCATTCACATAGCAGGGTTTCGGATGTCGCAGGGCTGAAAATCACCCCATTCTTACCATCAGTGAATGTACATTCATTGGTAGTAAACTTGGGGTGAAACCTCACCTTGTTTGTAAGCTGCCTTGCTTCTGTCATAGCATTCCTTGCTATTGTTCAGTTGATTGTTATGTCCAGCGTTTCAAATCCCGCACTAACTGAGTAAAAGGGTGATAGATGCTGGCGAGATTTTTCTTCGGTTCATTACCTTTATTTAATTCGTCCATTATCAGGTTAGCGCTCGTCATTATGGTTTGTATTACCGATGTCTCCACTTGCTCTGGGTAATAGCCATAGCTGATTAAACTGGGTGAAAAGTAGCTATTTAAATACGCAGTCACGACCGTGTTATGAAAACGAGGCGGTTCAAGGATGATGATAAAATCTTCTTTTTGCTTGCCTTTCTCTCGTGACGTCGGTTTGAATGAGAGTGCGATTTTATATTTAGAGTTTTGTGCGTTTCGTAGTGTCTGTTTAAACTTTGGATTGCTGCATTTACGAAAAGAAACTTTAAACATCCAACCTTTGGTTGGAGAATAACGCCATTGATTTAAAGGGCGCAAAAACTTGCCATTGAAGGGGGAGTTACCATTGATCCCACCACTTTTTAGTGACTGACGAAGCGGGTATTGCGGGGAATCTCGGCGAGAATTGAGAATGTCTTCCCATTCACGAGGCGCAAGTGGTTCTGTTACACAGTTTTGGGGGTTAGACGCATTACCTGACATCATGATACTGCAGTTTTGTTCTCCCATCCCACTCGCCCAAGCTGTTGGACTTTTAAGTGATAACAGCACAGGTGATACAGCCGCAGATGTTCGGAGAAACCGACGGCGTGAGAATCGTGAGGCTTCTTCTTCTGAAGAGACTGCATGAAGGTTTGTCGCTGACTCTTTGTGGTTAGCATCGGTGTTACTGTTAGTTTGATGCTCATTATCCATAACATCCCCCAATCGTCCGCTTGAGCGGTCTGAGTTAAGTGTTGAACTCAAAATAACAATAGTTGTAATTGATATTTTTTGTTATTAACAACGCAAATAGTTACTGTAAGTAAAGACGACAACAAGTCGTTCTACAAGTCAAAGCAATCGATTTCATTTTTGAATGGTGTATTTATCCATTAATGAATACAGGGTTGGCCGAGTGATGCCGAGGAGGTTAGCGGTATTAGACATATTACCATCACTCATAGAAAGTGCACGGTGTACGGCTGTGCGTTCCGCTTCTTCTCTTATTTGGCGAAGGTTAAGCGCGATTTTCTCTTCATTTAAATTAAATAATGCAAGATCATCTGCGGTTACCAGTTTTCCATCTGCCATAATAACGGCTGATTTCACTTTGTTTTGTAGTTCCCGAATATTGCCTGGCCAGTGGTGAGCGATTAATGCATCAATGGCTTCATCGGTATAACCAGAAAGGTTGCGGTGAGTTTGTTGATTAGCCGTATTTAGGAAATAGCGGGCTAGTAATAGTACATCTTCGCCGCGCTCGCGTAATGGCGGGATATTTATCGTAATTTCGCTGATACGGTAGAATAAGTCTTCACGAAAAGTCTTATCCGCCACCATTCCTTGTAAATTTTGGTGAGTAGCACAAACAATTTTCACATCGACTGGGATTTCTTGACGCCCCCCCACTCGTTCAATGACTTTTTCCTGTAAGAAACGTAATATTTTCGCTTGAAGTGAATAGGGCATATCGCCAATTTCATCGAGGAAAAGTGTCCCGCCATCAGCGCATTCGATCTTACCTTTTGTGGTTTTATGCGCACCAGTAAATGCACCTTTCTCGAATCCAAAAAGTTCGCTTTCAAGTAATGTTTCAGGAATAGATGCACAGTTTATCGCAATGAAAGGTTTATCATTTCTTGCGCCTTGTTGGTGTAATGCTCTGGCAATAACCTCTTTGCCCGTACCACTTTCCCCAAGGATCAACGTGGTGATTTCGGTAGGTGCAATACGTTCAACCATACGACACACTTGCTGAATTTGTGGGCTAGTACCAATAAAACCATTATCATCAAGAGAAGTACTTTTTAATGCGGTATTTTCAGCTTCAAGCTTGGCGATGATAAAGGCTCGTTGCACAATAATATTAAGAATATCGTCATCAATGGGCTTTTGATAAAAATCATGTGCGCCTAGTTCAATGGCCTTTAATGCATTTGTTTTATCATCATTCCCTGTAATAACGATAACCTTAGCCTGAGGGCAAAGAGAAAGTATTTCTTGTAAGGTTGCCAAGCCTTCTGATGCATTAGTTTCATCAGGCGGTAAGCCTAAATCTAGCGTTATTACTTTAGGTTCATGGCGACGAAGCGCAGTAATTGCACTTTTTCTATCCCCAGCGGTAACAACCTCATAGTCAGTGAAACACCATTTTAATTGCTTTTGAATACCAAGGTCGTCTTCAATGACAAGTAGTGATTCCATTCCGACACTCCATTAAAAAGTGGTGTTGTAAAAGTATGATGATTTATTAAAAGTATAGTGACTTATTTTTCAATGACGGTTTGATTTTCGTTTATTACGGGTAAATAAACTTGGAAACGCGTGCCTTTACCTAGCGTAGAATCAACTTCGATATAGCCGCCAAGGTCTTCAATAAACTGCTTAGCATCATAGGCACCAATGCCCATTCCAGCGTTACCTTTAGTGGTATCAAAGGGCTTAAATAGCCGTGATTCAATAAAATCTTGTGACATTCCAGTGCCATTATCTTCAATGGCGATGACAAAATAATCTGGTTTTAACTCCGCTTTCACGGTGACTACGCCCTCTTGGGGCGTTGCATCTTGTGCATTTTGGATCAAATGGCCGAAGATATTTCTTAATCGATCAGCATCAGCAGACAAATGATAATAGGTCACTGACTCATTGGATGTTGAATTGAACTGCAGTGTTGGCTTGGGCAAGGAAACCGCGCGGTGCTCACAAACGGTCTGTAATGTGTCAATGATATTGACTGACTGGGTTTGTTGTTTCTCTAGCCGTTTATTATTGAGTTGATGAAGCACTTTGTTTAAACGACCAACAGCAGACTCTACTGTCTCGAAGGCATCATCAACAAACTCGGGGTTGTGTCTATGCTTAATGGCATTTTTGTTAATGAGTTGAAGCTGGGCAACAACATTTTTCAAATCATGCACTAAAAAAGCAGACATGCGGTTGAACGTATCGAATTGACGACTTTCTGCCAGTTTTTGGTTGGTATGGTAAACATTGAGATACACCGAAAGCTGCATGCTGATTGCTCGCATTAAATCACGGTCTTCCCAATTCAATCTGTCAGTGGAGGTTGGCCTAGACAGTAGGTAAACGCCTTTCACACCAGTAGAGCAGGTTAGTGGGACAACATAATAAAAAGGGTGATGGGTAGGAAGCTCTAGCGTATTAATTTCAAAAGGCGTTTTCTCACCACCACTTTTTAGCTGCGGTATATCAATAATCCACTGATGCTCAACGGCAGGGTTCGCTAAGTGTGAGAGTAACTGTTGTGCTTCACTGTGGTTATCTGCTGTTTGATAATCCGCTTTTATTTTAAATTTATTATTTTCCTGAATGGCTAATAACGCTTGCTCACAACCGAATGGCCTAACCATAGCTTGAAGTGCGCTGTCATAGGGGGAGTTGTCTTGATTATCGAGTAATTCAGCCACTTTCATCCATTCAACACGGTATTCATATTTATTAGCAAAGAAGTGTTTAGTGATGAATACCTTAAGGTTATTGCGAAAAGATTCTGATAAGAAAAGGCTCGCAAAGACAATTCCGCTTAACGCGAAAAATAAGCTCTGGGCTAGGGACCCCCATGCTTGCCCTTGTATTTTCAGGTAGTACCCTGCGATTGCCATGATTAACAAATACCCACCAGCAACCAAAAGTAAGGTGCTGTGATAAATGACCTCACGCGATACATAAACGCGGCTCCCCCAATTTGATACACGTCTAGCCGTTAATAAAATGAGAGGAATTGCTAATACCGCGATCCAACCACGACCTACCCAAAAGCCTCGTTCAATTGAACTTGTTAGTAGCGCATCTGAGTAAAGGGCAAAATGATAGGCGAAGAAAACGCCCAATCCTAAACAGAGAGGTTTGATCGCCCATGTTTCACTGCGGTGTGTTCGGCGGTAGAGCTGTTCAGTTGCCCATAATCCAATAATTGCCTGACCAAGATGAAATAACAGAAACAGCTTTAGGTTTAAAATCGGTGAAAACATACGTATTGCTGCTAATGAAGCCATGATGAGTAACGCAGCTAAGAGACCTCTCTGTATGGAGGAAGTAATGGCTTTGTTCAGTGTTTGATGGTTCGATAGACTTGAAGTTAGTAGTAAAAACAATGCGATGTTCAGACAAGATTCGGCGAGTAAGACAGGGGCTATCCCCCATTGCGCAGTAAATTGGCTATAAGAGGTGAGGCTCCAAACAACGCCGAAAAAGCAGATCAGGTAGAGAAGTTTTTTTTGCAAACTCTGCTTTTTGGTTGTGAGCAACAAAAGGAAAAGGAAAACAAAACCAATACCTGAAAAGGCAAAGCCTAAATTGCTAACGAGAATATTCACAATACGCGTCCTTGCATTGGTGATACTAGAGTGAAACTAGGCAGTTTGAGCTGAGCGTGATGGATGGCACTCTTTATTCATCATAGACAAATAAAGACTTATGCACGTAGAACATAACCAAACTATTTATTTGATTCTGTCGATGCGGAATAACTATGGTTGGGACTATTGGGTGTTTTTGAATGGATTATCAAATGTACGTTGTTGCGTGCTTTGGTGGGCGCTATTTTCGCAAAACCAACTGACTTCTTGATCAGAAAAAGTATTAAGTAAGCTGTTTATAGATGAACTGCATTCAATCGGCAGTAAACTAGTTATAAACAATAAGATAGGGAGGCTATTAAGCGCTAATATGAACAATAGTTTGAGCATTAATCCCCCGATAAAACAGTTTGTTACCTAGTTTACAGCTGTAATTCCATGAAAGTAGAGCTCCTGCCGCTGTATGCTTTGTTATTCTGATTTAAGTGTAACCTTTAATCCTATCCCCGCTGACTTATAGTTAAGAATGGTGATAAAAGCATCAATGCACCTTTTGGGCGCGATACCGTTTCGTTATTGAGTCACTTCCTCTGAAGTACAAATAGTTACTGCAAGCTCAGTGCCATAAAAATAGTAATATAAAATCAAAGGGTTAAACCGTAGAGGGATTCGGGGGGATGATATTGTAGGCTTTGTTGTAAAGAAAACTGACAGTAAATGTCTTACTTTCAGACCATATTTTAACCTCATGATTTTGCCACCTTACAGCAAGGTGGCAAAATTAAGATCTATCTCAGAGGCTGTCGCTATTCGCAATATTTAGAACTATGAAGTTAAATAACTTGAATGCGGTCAACTTCGATTTCAGGTGTATTTCCCCCTTCGTACTCACCGTATAAACGTAGCTTTGTTTCTGCATTTATCGCTTGTGGCATATGGATGTCATCATCAAGTTCAACTTGGATTTCTTTAGTGCCGTCACTAAAAATGTAAGTATCTGCATTGACTTGGCGAAGCAATACGCCTTCAACTACTGCTTTACGCTCGGCAAACATGCTGGTGTCGTTGAGTAGCTCTGAAACTGTCACTGTATCGACAGGGCCGGTGTAATTGATTGTGGCATTTTTGTCATGGCTATCCGCTAGAGCGGCTGTTGGCGCTAGGATAAGTGCAGCGCTGATAGCGATAACTGTTTTTTGTAGGGTACGTTTTGTTATTTTCATTATTTATTCTCCTTGGTTGATGTGTCTATTAAACAACACTCAAACTGAATTAATGATGAGATAGGTATTCAGATTTCGTTCATATAAGACTTTTTTCACTTTTTTCACTTTTTTCACTTTTTTTAACGGCATTAATAGCGGCTAGCTTCTCATTCGTCGTTAAATCAATACAATAATCACATGATTTGAAATAAGTAGTGTTGGCGAACAGTGAGTAAGGTAAAGATCCTTCATGGAATAGAGCTTGTATTGGGTGGTGCGCGTTCTGGCAAGAGCCGATATGCGGAAGCCCAATCGCTGGCGACAGGTAAAGACGTTATCTATATCGCGACAGCAGGGGCGGGCGATAATGAAATGTCTGAGCGCATTGCACGTCATCAACAAGAGCGACCTTCTGAATGGATGACAGTTGAAGAGCCATTAGATCTTGCCGCTGTTATTCGCCAATATAGCCAGCCAGACAATTGTTTGCTGGTGGATTGTTTAACGCTTTGGTTAACAAATTGTTTATTTGATCCCAAGAATCAGGTGCCTTGGAAAAATCGAAAGTCAGACTTAATGATGGCTATAGCTGAAGCGCCGGGGCGTATTATTATGGTCAGCAACGAAGTCGGACAAGGTATTGTTCCTATGGGGGAAGTCTCTCGTCAGTTTGTTGATGAAAGTGGATGGCTACATCAAGAAATAGCGGCAGTGGCAGGTAAAGTGGTATTTGTGATTGCAGGCTTACCGCAAGTGCTAAAAGACAGTACAGTTTAAGCCATAAGATAAAGAGATAATAATGTCAGCGACTAAAGCCAAAACCATGATGACACAAGTGGATGTATTACGTCATGGCCTACCTGAAGGTGATGGTTGTCTGCGAGGTCATACCGATTTTGCGATTACGCCAACAGGTTTGAATCAGATGCACCAAGCTATTACGGATATCACAAAGGTTGATCAAATTGTAAGTTCGCCATTGCAACGTTGTAGCGATTTTGCCCATATATTTTCATCATTAACATCTGCGCCATTGGACCTTGATAAACAGTGGCAAGAGCTGGATTTCGGGGTTTGGGATGGTCAGCTGCATAAAACACTGTGGCAAACATATCAGCAAGAACTGGATATGTTTTGGCGAGATCCTTGGCATAATACGCCCCATCAAGGAGAAACGTTGCCTGAATTTGATTTGAGGATTATTCAAGCATGGCAGCGCTTATTGACTGATCATAAAGGGAAGAAAGTGTTGCTGATTACCCATGCTGGGGTCATGAGACAACTGTTACGCCATATTTTAGAAATGCCGCAAACGGCTCGGTATTTACAACGTTTGCAATTGCCTTATGCCGCGCGTTATCGAATTACTATTTTTCACGATGAACACAATGAAGATTGGCCGCAATTACACTGGCCCGTTAGTCAGCAGTTTGCCTCATCGTGAATGCGTGAACGAAAAGAATGTACGCCTCAGTCTCTAGACTGAAATGATTAATTGCTGCACATAAACAGTAGCTCCTGTGCTTGAGTGATAAATCAGGCGCAAAACAAGGATTAACAATGCAACCCACAATCAAAGCGGTAATGGTGCAAGGCACAACGTCTGATGCAGGTAAAAGTGTCTTAACCGCTGGCCTCTGCCGTGTATTGGCACGGAAAGGAATCAATGTCGCGCCATTCAAATCGCAGAACATGGCCTTAAACAGTGCTGTAACCAAAGATGGTGGCGAAATTGGACGTGCGCAAGCGGTACAAGCGCAGGCATGCCGCATTGAGCCAACGGTTCACATGAACCCTGTATTACTCAAACCTAATACTGATATTGGTGCGCAAATTATCGTTCAGGGAAAAGCTATCACCGATATGGACGCTGTGAGCTACCACGGTTATAAAAAAGTGGTAATGGGCTCTGTGATGGAATCTTTTGCTATTTTGCAAAAAGAACATGAAACCGTTGTGATTGAAGGGGCGGGTAGCCCAGCAGAAATTAATCTGCGTGAAAATGATATCGCAAATATGGGATTTGCAGAAGAAGCGGATATCCCTGTGATTATCATTGCAGATATCGATCGCGGTGGTGTATTTGCCCATTTATATGGCACATTAGCGCTACTGTCGGAATCGGAGCAGGCAAGAGTAAAAGGCTTCGTGATCAACCGTTTTCGCGGTGATGTAAAACTATTAGAGTCGGGTTTAGACTGGTTAGAAGAGAAAACGGGCAAGCCTGTCTTGGGCGTATTGCCTTATCTTCATGGCTTAATGCTTGAAGCAGAAGATGCGATTAACAGCCAACAAGTTGAAGCCGCAGAGCAACAGCTTAATGTGGTTGTGCCTGTGTTAACCCGCGTGAGTAACCATACTGACTTTGATCCGCTTCGCATGCACCCACAAGTCAATTTACAGTTTGTCGGTAAAGGCCAACCGTTTCCTGCTGCTGATTTAATTATTATCCCCGGTACTAAAAGTGTGCGTAGCGATCTGGCGTTTTTATGTGAGCAAGGTTGGGATAAAAATATTGAGCGTCACTTGCGCTTAGGCGGCAAAGTAATGGGAATTTGTGGCGGCTACCAGATGCTTGGTCAGCAGGTTGCCGATCCTGAAGGCATTGAAGGTCCTGCGGGAGAGAGTAATGGACTGGGTTACTTAGCCACACAGACGGTATTGGCCAAAAACAAACAGTTGAAGCAAACGACAGGTACGTTAACCATGCCGAATCAGTTAACAGTACCCGTGCGTGGCTATGAGATCCATGCGGGTGTTACCTCGGGGATCACTGACGATGCGCCTGTACAGTTAATTGATGGTCCAGATGGGCAGTTTGGTGTTGAGAACCAAGTGTTTGGTACTTACCTTCACGGTATTTTTGAACAGCAAGAAGCTTGTGACGCTATTTTGTCGTGGGCGGGGTTAGAAGCGACGCAAACGCCTGATTTTGATGTAATGCGCGAACAAGGCATTGATCGTGTGGCTGACACGCTAGAGCAGTACATGGATCTTGGGAAATTATGGCCCGAATGGGCGGATAAATTTGATGCTACATTAAGCAAAAATTACTAACCGCATCAATTATGAATTAATGATAGCGCTATCTAAATAGCAGAAAGCCTCGCTCAAGTGATTGATGCGAGGCTTTTTTGTTTATTGGTATAATCCGATACTTATCGTTGCTCTAATGGGTACGAGCGGTAACTCCACATACCATATGTGCGTAATGCGTCGCGATAAATACCTAGCAATTCACCTTTGCTTGGCACTTTCAAATCATCTAATGGCTTATCTGCAGCGGACACTGTATCGAACGTAATGTCTTTCGGGCCTGTCTGCCAGCTTGCAATTTCAAACAATGTTTGACCACGACGGACATGGCTCGCTGAACTGATGATTGTGGCGTGGTCTATGTCATGGCGAGCCAGTGCATAGCTACTATACAGTGCATTTTCTACTGTGCTGCGAGCATAGTTATCTTCAATAATACGGTCTCGCGCAATGCCGTGCTTAACCAACCAGTCAGCCATTAACTTGCCTTCGGTCTTGTGGTTTTTCGGTACGCCACCGGTAAGCACTATCATTGAATTAGGCTGTTTTTTTGCAAACTCTAACGTCTTTTCTAAACGCTGAATCAAAATCTCATGCATGCTGCCATCAGGATTAAGCGCATAACCTAATGTGATGATGGCGGTATTGCCCTTATGCTCTTTGCCTAAGGTCTCTTTTAGCGGTGTAGCAACAATACGATTCACTGTATCAAAAATACGTTGAATATCAGCCGCTCGGCCTTCATTCAGGTCTTTTAATGTGTTCATGTGTTTTTGTGATTCAGCTTCGTTACCATTAAAGTGTTGCCATACCGCAAGGTAACTGTGCGCATCGACATCTTGCGGTGCCACATCTAACACTTGTTCAAATAGGGCAATAGCACGATCAGCATTTTTGTTATAGATCTGAGCATTAGCAGCAGAGATCAAGAGATCAGTGCGATAAGGTTCAAGCTGATAGGCCTCGAGTAGGCGGTTTGTTACCACCTCCATATTACTTGGCATTTTTGCAGTAAAGCCAGCATGAGAAATACGTGCTGGTGATTTAAAGGCCGTGACAGCGTCACTTAAGAGTTGATCAACAACTTGACGTTTAGAAGTGAATTGGCTGTATTCAACATTTGATTGAATACTTTCTTGAGAAGATGCAATAACAGTCGTAGAGGAAAAGCTAAGTAAGCCACCCAAGGCTAAGGCAAGAAGTGTTTTATTCATTTTAAGCACCAATCTGGTTTGGTTTTTATTTAGGTCTAATGCGAAATGCAATATAGATAATTTGCAGGGCGAAAATTGTGATGGCTAGCTAAGTTTGTATGACAATGCAGTATGGTTTTTATACGACGGTTCTTATTCTGAGGGGAGGGTCTCATTTTTATGAGTCCTGGTACGGATAATTATGCTGCTTTGGAATGGTTGACGGCAAGAAAGATAACGCGGTTCAAGAGTGAAATAACAGGGAAAGAATCCGTGGTCGAAATAATATTGGCAACCACTTTGGTTGCCAATATTGCGTTATACCGAGACGTTATGAAGAATAATGCCTGTTACTTATCTTGGTATTTACTTGCACCAATTCCTAGTAATTTCGCGATGCCATCGCCATAAGCTGGATCGGCTTTATAACAGTGTGTTAAGTGGCGGATTTGAATCTCTTCGGGTACACCTTGCAGATTACGCGCCGTGTTATCGAACAGAATCGCTTGTTTCTCTGGCGTCATTAAGCGGAACAAATCACCCGGTTGGCTAAAGTAATCATCATCTTCTCGGTGATCCCAGTGTGCAGCTGCGCCGTCTAAACTTAGCGGCGGCTCAGAGAAGTCTGGTTGTTCTGCCCATTCACCTTGATCATTTGGCTCGTAGCCTAATGTCCCGCCATGGTTGCCATCGACACGCATCGCACCGTCACGGTGGTAGCTATGAACAGGGCAGCGAGGAGCATTCACTGGGATACTGTGGTGGTTAACACCTAAACGATAACGTTGTGCATCACCGTATGAGAACAAACGCCCTTGTAGCATTTTGTCTGGTGAGAAGCTGATTCCTGGAACCACACTTGCTGGGTTGAACGCGGATTGTTCGACTTCAGCAAAGAAGTTTTCTGGATTACGGTTTAGCTCTAGTTCACCCACTTCAATTAATGGGTAGTCTTTATGTGGCCATATTTTTGTAAGATCAAATGGGTTATATGACACCTTAGAGGCATCATCTTCTGGCATGATCTGAATGTGCAATGTCCATTTAGGGAAATCTTGATTATCGATGCTTTCAAGCAGATCACGGTGATGGCTTTCACGATCTTGCCCAATGATTTTCTCGGCTTCAGCGTCAGACAAGTTTTTAATACCTTGCTGAGACTTAAAGTGGAATTTAACCCAGAAACGTTCGTTGTCACTATTGATGAAGCTAAAGGTATGACTACCAAAACCATGCATATGGCGGTAAGTGGCTGGAATACCACGGTCACTCATTACAATGGTGATTTGGTGTAACGCTTCAGGCAACGATGTCCAAAAATCCCAGTTGTTTTTTGCACTGCGCATATTGGTGCGTGGGTCGCGTTTAACAGCGTGGTTTAGATCTGGAAACTTCAGTGGATCACGTAAAAAGAACACAGGCGTATTATTGCCCACTAGATCCCAGTTACCTTCCTCGGTGTAAAACTTGAGGGCAAACCCGCGGATATCACGCTCAGCATCTGCTGCGCCGCGTTCACCAGCTACTGTGGTAAAGCGAGCGAAAAGGTCAGTTTTTTTCCCAATGTCAGAGAAAATTTTGGCTTTGGTATATTGAGTAATATCGTGAGTTACCGTAAACGTACCATAGGCACCTGAGCCTTTTGCGTGCATGCGGCGCTCTGGGATCACTTCACGATCAAAGTGAGCGAGCTTTTCTAGAAACCACACATCTTGTAACAGTTGAGGGCCTCTCTTTCCTGCTGTTTGCACGTTTTGGTTGTGGGCGACAGGGCAACCCGCCGCTGTTGTTAATTTCTTACTCATGGCTAATTCCTTCTACTTGTAGGGTGTACTTTGACGTTATATCGGATTGATGATGCTAACGACTGTACATTTTGGTAATGAATGTAATTGTTATTTCTTATGAAAAATGACACGTAATCTTTTCAGCGTATAAACAATGTTTCGTTAGAAACAGAAATGGCAATTTTCATCATGTAAGCCATAGCTGCCCCTTTGAATCGCAAGGTGTTCTTCGCCTGCCTTTTTACCCATCTCATATCCTGTGTTAAGTAATGCCTTATCCATTGTCAGCCGCTTAATGGCAAAATCTTCAGGCGGTGCGATCACTCGGATTTGCGCATCACTGGGAGGGTTGCGAATGAAGTTCAGTGATTGATTATAGTTACTCGCTCTCACTGCCATAGATTCAGCAATGTTAGGGTAGCGAGAGAGTAATTTTTTCAGTAACCAAGGGTATTTTGCTGGCTTCATTTCATAGCTCAGAGGGTGTGACAAGATCACCGTAATATCTCTAGCACCTTGTCGGTATGCTTCTTTCACTGGAATAGAATCAGCGACACCGCCATCGGTATAACAGCCACCTGAAAAGCAAGGAGTTTCACGGTAGGCGATTGGTAGTGCGGTTGTTGCTTCAATTATTTTCGATAGTGTATTTGGCTTTACCTGATAATAATCAGCATTGCCTGTGTCGATATTGGTAACGGCTGCATAAAGTGGGATTGTTGAGAAAAGCTTGTCGCTATCAAAAGGGTATCGATTGTTAGATTCTTCCCAAAGCCACTTCACATCAACTAGGTTGCCACCTTTGGCAAATCGAGCAGGATTAAAAAAGGCTCTGTCCGTGGCCATGGTAGTAATGACATTAAAACTGCGCAGCGGTGCGTGAGATAAGTAGCCAACGAGGTTTGAAGCACCTGCGGATACACCGATAGCAAAATCGTAAGGTAAAAAATCTTCTTCCATGAAGGCGTCTAACACACCACTGGCGAAGATACCTCGCATAGCACCACCTTCCACTATTAACGCACTCTTGCTCATTGCTTTGTTCCATTGAAAATCTATGGTTTTAGAATAGAAGGGATGCGTTAATAAAGATATTCGTATTAATTTATGGTTTTGATAGATAAAAGTTATCAAAGGCAAGGCAAGGCAAGGCAAGGATAGGAGATGAAGGGGGAGAGTGGGTAAGCAGCGCAAGATATTTGAGCTTACGCTGCTAGAAGGAAATTAACGCCGAATGTTATGGCTTTCTTATCGTTGAAGGTGGCGTTGGCTACGTGTTTCTAGGTGAGAAAACATGAGAGATAAGCCAAGACACAAAATGAGATACCCTGCGCCAACGAGTAGCCAAATTTCAAAGATAAGCCCAGAGGAATTTGCTATTTCACTACCCACAAAAGTGAGCTCTTGAATTGAGATTAATGAAATAATCGATGAGTCTTTAACAAGAGAAATAAATTGGCCAGCAAGAGGCGGTACTATTCCTGTTAGTGCTTGTGGGAAAATCACATAACGAAAGCGATCCCACCCAGTTAATCCCAGTGAATTTGCCGCTTCCCATTGCCCTTTGGCTATATTATCAATGCCTGAACGTACAATTTCCGCAATGTAGGCCGCTGAAATTAAGCCCACACACAGCACCCCTGAAAAGACATTTTCCCATAGGGCGGTAGGGCCAAAAAGAAAAGCTTGGAAGGCATTAATATCACCATCGTGATGACGTAATACATCGGCAAGGCCAATGGCAGGTACGAGCTGGCTGGAGATAAAAAAGTAGAAGATGAAAACAAAAACCAAGGGTGGAATGTTTCTCACTAATTGAATATAAGCTTGAGCAGGTAAACGCAATAACGTGAATGAAGAACGTCTGGCTAAGCCGAGTAATAGCCCCAAGATACCAGCAAACAAGATCCCCCATAAGCTTAAGCGCAACGTTGCTATAAAGCCTTGAAAAAAATACGGCAGCTCACCACTTTTTCCTGAGGTAAAAATGAGGTCAAAAGCGCGTGACCAATTCCATTGGTAATGGACGCCAATAGCCGAACGGTAAGCAAGCCAAGTCGCGAACACCGCTAGCATTGTTAGCAGTGCAAAGTCGAGCTTGTTGAGTTTTTTCCATACAGGCACACGTGGTGCCTGTATGTTATTGGATTGCATTATTGCCAATGTTATTGTCCTTCAGCAACCGCGTTTTGCCAGTCCAGAGTAGTGAACCAGTAGTCGTGACGTTCTTTGAGCCAGCCATCTTCAGTACGAAGTAGGATCCAGTTATTAAAGAAGTTCAGCAGATCGAATTCACCGTGACGAATCGCAAATGCTTCTGAACCACGATCAAGACGATCGGTTAATGGGATATAAAGCTTCTCGTTGTATTGAATGGACATTTGCTCGGGTTTTGGTGAAGACGCGAGTACGGCATGGGCATTACCGTTTAAGACTTCTTGGAATGCTTGAGCGTCATCATCAAACTGGCGAAGCTTGGCTTTAGGGAAGTATTTTTTCGCGGTTTGTACCGTGAATGCACCACGACGTACTGCTAATGTCACACTGCGCTTGTTGAAATCTGCAATAGCGGATTTACCATCAGCCATGGTTTTGTTTGCAGCAAGCTGTACACCAGAGTGTGCATAAGGTGCTGTAAACAACACACTCATATTACGTTGAGGCGTAATCGATAAGCCGCCAATAATGACATCAAATTTGCCAGCGAGCAGAGCAGGAATGATGCCATCCCATGCTGTAGGAATAAATTCCACTTTCAAACCAGCATCTTTCGCTAAGCGACGCGCAACATCAACTTCAAAGCCGATCAGTTCGCCTTGTTTATCTCGCATTGCCCAGGGGACAAAAGTTGACAACCCAACACGTAACGTACCGCGTTCTTTAATATCCACTAACGTGCTTTTATCAGCCGCTAGAGATTGAGTGCTCATCATGAGCGCAAACATTGCTAAAAAAGCAGCAAATAATCGTTTCATGCATCCTTTCTCCGTAAGTAAATTACTTTCATAGTGTGTCGCTTTTAATTTTTTATCAGGGGTTTATCTGTTTTTACTAGATGTTTCTAAGTGAAAATTTAATGGTTCAAAAGTTTAGTGGCTAGGCACGTTAAGCTTATGTCCTAGCCATGCTGCAAAACCAGACAGCACTAAGGTGATACACAGGTAAACGGCTGCGACGGTAAACCAAACTTCAAAGGGCATCGCAGTATCGGCCACAATATTCCGTCCTTCTGTGGTTAAATCAAAAATAGCCATAACGCTGACAATAGAAGAATTTTTTACCAAGGAAACAGTTTCATTTGTGAGTGGGGGCAAAATTCGACGAATAACCTGCGGCAAAATGACAAAGCGATAACTGTCTGTGTTTGATAGCCCTAGGCTTTGGCTTGCTTCGAATTGACCACGAGAAAGGCTTGTTAAGCCAGCACGAAATATCTCTGCGGTATAAGCGCCCTGAAAAAGCGAAAGCGCTAATACTGCTGTTGTAAATCGCTCTAATCCTAGTACGGGTCCAAATACAAAGTAGAGTAAGTATATTTGTACTAGTAGTGGGGTATTTCGAATCAGTTCGATATAGGTACGTGCAATGCCGCGTCCGACAACTGAGTCTGAGAGCCTAAGTAGTGCTGTGGTTAAACCTATAACTAAGGTAAAGATAAGGCTAACGGCTGAAATCTTTAGAGTGACAAGTAAACCTTCCAGTAATTCAGCCGGAAACCATTCGCCATCTTCAACAAACCATAAGTATTGTGGAATACGATACCATTGCCAGCGATAATTCATCGCATCAGCACCGCTTTGTAGTAGCCAATAGATGGCAAGGCCAATGACCGCGATCTGTAATACGCCTGAGGCCACAGGCTTGAGAATACGCACAGTTGTTGCGAAATAAGTCTTCATTGGCGCGTTAATAACTCAGAATTTGTTCAAGAAATTGTTGGGTACGGGCATGCTGTGGCGCATCAAAAAGTTGTGCTGGTGGTGCGACTTCAACAATTTCGCCTTCGTCCATAAAAACAACGCGATCGGCAACTTGGCGTGCAAACCCCATTTCATGTGTGACACACACCATGGTGATCCCTTCATTGGCGAGTTCTTTCATAACGTCCAGCACTTCGCGGATCATTTCAGGGTCTAAAGCTGAGGTTGGTTCATCGAAAAGCAAAATATCAGGTTTCATACAAAGTGAGCGAGCAATAGCGACACGTTGTTGTTGGCCGCCTGAAAGCTGGGCTGGGTATTTATCGGCTTGATGACCTATATGAACACGCTCTAAATACTCTCTGGCGAGTGCGTTGGCATCTCGGGTGGAAAGCTTTAATACTCGCTTAGGTGCGAGAGTCAGATTTTCGAGCACAGTGAGATGAGGGAAAAGGTTAAAATGTTGGAAAACCATCCCAACTTTGCCGCGAATAGTTTGCAAGTGCTTTGAATCGAGTTTTTTCCCAGCAACGGTAATAAGGCCTGAATCATACTTTTCAAGGCCATTAATACACCTGATTAACGTTGATTTACCTGAGCCGGATGGTCCGCAAATAACTAAGCGCTCACCATGATTGATAGTCAAATCTATCGACTTGAGAGCATGAAAGTTGCCGTACCATTTATCTACTTGCTCGAAAGCAATTAATGCCTCTTTAGCCAAGCGATGTTCCTAATTTTTTTAGAGTTTGTTTATGTCATGTTATTGCTTTGATGGTGATATTTCAAAGATAGACGGCACATTTGGACGATAAAAATACAACTTAGGGCCAATTGATAAAAAACATCGTAAGTATGTAATGCAATAATCTGCTTTTTGTTAGAAATAAACTGTAATTTTCTTTCAATAAGCAATTGCACAATGCGGATGAAGGCGATAAGTTAAAACGACTGGATGAAAAAAGCAGCAAGAGAGCACTTGTTGAAGATGTTACACGGGAAGTTAAAATAATGCATAAAACAGATGATGTTCGCATCCGCGAAGTAAAAGAACTATTACCACCAGTTGCCGTCTTAGAGAAGTTTCCGGCTACCGAAACGGCGTCAGAAACGGTGTTTGAAGCCCGTAAAGCCATCCACAATATTCTGAATGACAACGATGACCGTTTACTGGTTATTGTTGGTCCCTGTTCTATTCACGATACCGAAGCGGCTATCGAATATGGCAAGAAACTCAAAACGCTGCGTGATGAATTGAAGGGTAACCTTGAAATTGTGATGCGTGTTTACTTCGAAAAACCACGTACCACTGTAGGTTGGAAAGGCCTTATTAACGACCCATACATGGATGGTAGCTTTAAGCTTAATGATGGTTTGCGCATTGGTCGTAAGCTACTGCTTGATCTGACTGACATGGGTATGCCAACGGCGGGTGAGTTCCTTGATATGATTACACCGCAATACATGGGTGATTTGATCAGTTGGGGCGCCATTGGTGCACGTACTACAGAATCGCAAGTGCACCGTGAATTGTCATCTGGCCTTTCATGTCCAGTCGGCTTTAAAAATGGTACTGATGGTAATATCAAAATTGCTACAGACGCGATTGGTTCAGCCAGTGCGCCACACCACTTTTTATCAGTAACCAAATATGGTCATTCTGCAATTGTTTCAACGGCTGGTAATGAAGATTGCCATATCATCCTTCGTGGTGGTAAAGAGCCTAACTACAGTGAAGCGGATGTGAATGCTGTTACTGAGCAGCTTGATAAAGCAGGTCACCGTCAAAAAGTCATGGTTGATTTCAGTCATGCGAATAGTCTGAAACAATTCAAGCGTCAACTTGTTGTTTCGGAAGATGTTGGTGGGCAAGTTGCTCAAGGTAACAAAGCTATCTTTGGTGTGATGATTGAAAGCCACCTAGTTGAAGGTCGTCAAGATTTGGCTGAAGGCGAGAAGGGCACTTATGGTCAAAGTATTACTGATGCATGCATTGGTTGGGAAGACACTGAAACGGTGTTACGTCAGTTAGCTGCCGATGTAGAAAAGCGTCGTAACGCATAATGCTTTAAAGTGGTATACCGTAAATTATAAACCCAGCATATTTTGCTGGGTTTTTTATATGGTATATGTAAGGTGAAAGTGAATACAAAAACACACAATAGCGCCAGTATTATTGTGGCGGGTAGTTCTTAAACATTTCACCAATTTGTTCGTCAATGAAAGCTTCTCTGTCATCTGGCGACATGGTTTCTTTCAACTTACGTTGTGAAACCGATCGCCAAACTACTTGGTTACTATTGGTTGCCACCATCTCCACAATCAGCTTACCGTATTTGTATTCTTTATATTGTGTTGGCGTGCTGACACCAATCCCTACGTTATTAAACCCATACCCAAAACCAAACGATGTTCCGCTAGATTGATAGTCGGATTGGCTTTGAATCGCATGACGAATAGTGACATCGGCAGCTTTATCTTTGCTTAATGTTAATCCATGGGTTTGTAATTCACGAGTGATAGCACTTTCCACACGAACAGCATCTAGTGATGTTGAGTCATCATCAGGCTGTACAGCAAACTGATATGTTTTGAATTGTGCGTAGTTAGTTTGCTTATCGTAATCTGTTGATACATCAGCAGTACAGGCAATAAGGCTACCCAGTAACGCACAACAAAATACGCAAGAAAGAACGTTATTCATGCTGGCACCTCGCTTTGAAACTAGAGACAAGGGATGTCATGTAGATACGTTATGAGTATAGCAATGGCTTAAATAAAGAGATGCTAGAGCATTTTCCAATTTTTACTGCAGCTATAACCGTCATTAAATTCGATGTATTGCGCTTCGAATAAACGTTGTTCATCGTTGTTCTTTGTACAATGTGGAAATTGACAGTAGATAGTATGATCACGATGTAAGCCGTTATCTAAAAAGGCATCCAAGATGGCTTGGGTGTCAGCGATTAAGACTTTTTGTTCCATGAAACTTTCCCATTATTAATCCATAAAATTGATACTAAGAAAGTATTGATTAGCCAATCCTTGGCTGTTGTCTCAATCGTAAGACTTTTAAGTCGTGTAGTCGTTAACTGAGAATGAAGGCTTGTAAACGTCGATCTAATTCTGTTACCAAGGAAACCCCTTCAATGTGATGAAAATCTGCGGTGTGTTCTGTCACAATCACGGGAAGGTCTTCGCGTGCGCGATTACATAAAATCATGTGCTGCTCGCTATGGTAGAAGTCGAAAATAATGCCGATTGCTTTTTCTCTTGAAGGAACATTGTAGTAACCACGGCCTGTTACTTGAAATGTTAAGGTGGCTGGGTAGTTACTTAGTGTTTTTTTAGCATACGCTGACGTGAATTGTTTGATGGCTGCCTGATCATTAATCAACTCTTTAAATCGGTCAATGGGTTGATATAACGAGTAGTTGTTCTCAGCGGCATATTGCTCGAAGTAATGAACGAAAGCATCACTGTTAGTATCAACTGTAAATTGCTCATCAACAAAATCATATGGGATATTCCGAGCATGTTCGTTTTTTAACTGAGCAAGGCGATACTCGTAGTCTTCCAGCAACTCATGGGTATTACCCTGCATTAATATACGCTTCTCGTTCAGCGCAATTTTAGTTTTTGCATGCAGGTGGCGAAGATTATGTGGAAAGAACTGTGTGTTGTAATTTGTATCAAAGAAGCCACTGAGTTTTGTCATAGACAGCCACAGCAGAGGGGCGTAATAGTCGATGAGTTGCTCAGCTTGAGGGTGAGACGTCGTTGATATTTCATCGAGTAACTCCTCTCTATTTACGTAGGTACAGCCCTCGTCGATGGTAGTGATTAATTCACGCATTTCATCAAAACGACTGCACATAGATCGAGGTTGTTGAACATAGCTAAAGCGTATGTCATAGGCCATTGGATGATCATCAGAATCTAGTTCTCGGAATGAAGCCTGAAAATCGTTTCTCAACCTAGCGAAATGACGAGACTCATCAGCGATAGCGCCAGAGAGTTTATCTAACCGTGTTTCGTATTCATGGATCGGTGTTTTTAGGATAGCTAAGGTATGCTCAAGGTCATTGAGTGTTGCCTGGTAGGCAATGAGATCAGCATCAATTTCCCGCTGCTTGACGTTAGCGAGAGCGTTGACTTTGGCAATGTTAGATGAGTATTGAGAGATAGCTTCATCAAGTGCAGCGATAAAAATTTTTGCTTCATGCAATTCACTGGCTTGAAAATGTACTCTAAGGCTATTCGCTTGTGCAATAAACTTTGGGTTTTTTAACCAATGTTGATCAGCAAGTGATGCGCTTAAGCGATGGATCTCTTGGATAAACTCGGGTATTGCCAACAAATCATTATGTTCGGTAATGACATAGCCGCGCGAGGAAGCGTTGAATTGGTTAATATTAGCCACATTAAGTGACTCTAAATCGAGCTTGTTGTCTCCCTGACATGCGACGAGGCTAAGTACCGTCGCTAAAATCCCTAATGGCCGTAAACATGTTTTGAGCATGACTATTACATTAGTTACATTAGAATTCAGCGCTGAGTTTACGCAGTTAGTTGCATTAAGCAAACGTTTTCTATGGCAATAATTCTAACTGTGCAAATAATCAACGTAAACGTAGCGCGTTTGTCGCATTTATGCCTTTTGTTGATTGCGGAAGAGCCAGCCTACAACTGTTTAAATATCAAACAGTGGTCAACCTCCATATCCTGCTTAAAGAATTGGTGCTAGTCTCTAATCTGGACAGACCAGATAAAGGGAATAGACATGACATGGAATAAGTTAGCCGTCGAAGAGGTAAATGGCATTGTCACAGTGACGCTAAATCGCCCCGATAAACTCAATGCGCTAGATATGGAGATGTTTCAAGAGCTTGATGCGGTGAGCCGCTCCTTGATTAAACGTCGCGATATTCGCGCCGTAATTGTGAAAGGGGCAAATGGGAATTTCAGCAGTGGGTTAGACATTAAGAGTGTTGCTACCTCTAAAGCTAAAGCGCTGAAGTTGCTTGCGAAGTGGTTGCCAGGAAATGCCAACTTAGCGCAGCGTGTTTCTCGAAATTGGCGAGCGATGCCAGTGCCTGTTATCGCAGTGCTTGAAGGGCGTTGCTATGGTGGTGGCTTACAAATTGCCCTTGGTGCAGATCTGCGTTTTGCTACTGAAACGACAGAGCTATCTATAATGGAAGTTCGATGGGGATTGGTGCCTGATATGGGCGGCTTACTGAGTTTACGTGAGATCGTCGGTCGTGATGTTGCCATGCAATTAACCATGACTGGCGACATAGTGTCGGGAAAGGCTGCGAAAGAATTAGGATTGATCACCGCTGTTCATGATAATCCCCTTGCTGCGGCACATGCATTTTGCCAACAAATATCTCAAGCCTCTCCAGATGCGATTGCTGCAATTAAACATTCGACTAACCGTAGTTGGTTAAGCAGTGAACGGATGTTGCTAGCACGTGAAACCCTTAGTCAAATCCGCTTACTATTAGGTAAAAATTTCTTTATTGCAGGTAAGCGACAGCGTCAGTCATTAGAGAGTGATGCCTCCAAACAATACGATTATCAAGAACGCCAATCTTTCTGGTAAAGAATCAACGCGCTATAGTGATAAGAACGGTTTATCTTTCTTATCACTTTTTGATGCAAAAAAAGAAAGGTAAATGCCTTTGTACTATCAGTGGTAGAGGAACCTTCTTTGAATCAGAAAGATAAAGATGCCATTAAGCTTATTGGCTTTGTATCCGCATTGTGTATTGTTGTTCATCTTGTAAATATTTTGCTCGGTGGTGCTTTGAATGATTATGGGCTTTTACCGCGGCATATCACCCATATCACAGGGCTGGTGGCGTATCCTTTTCTGCATGGTTCATGGTCTCACCTCATTAGTAATTTACTGTCATTTGCAGTATTAGCTTATCTTGTTGGTCGTTCGGGAAGTGCTCGATTAATTGCAGTATTTGTTATCAGTTGGGCTATCAGCAGTATAGGTGTATGGTTGTTTGGTCGTACTAGTTACCATATTGGCTTAAGTGGCATTGTGTATGGTCTGTGGGCGTATTTGCTCATGTATGCATTTATGTACCGTAGTATTAAGTCGATAGTGATTGGTGTGATTGTCATGTTTTTCTACGGTTCCATGGTGTGGGGATTCTTACCTGTTCATCAATGGATAAGTTTTGAAAGTCACTTATTCGGAGCGTTAGCTGGCGTACTTGCAGGCTATTGTTTTGCTAAGCGTGATAAAGCTAAAGAACTTGAAATGGGGAAATAGTATGTTGATAACATTTCACAGCAAAATAAGCGGTGATATCACCATGTTTGGCGATGTTGCGCAGAAATTACTACACTATATGGGGCTGTGTGAAAATGTACCAGGTGTGATTGAAGCGAAAGATATCCCTACTGCACTTCGTCATTTAGAGCAAAACATAGCGAAATTAAAGCAACAGGAATTGCAACAACAAGCGATTCAAGATGCTGATGATAAATTGAAATATGATCAAGATGATGACCTAGATCAGTCACCGCCAATCAGCCTTGCCATTCGGGCGATACCTCTTATCGAGATGCTGAAAGCGGCGCAAGATGCTGAGTGTCATGTTATGTGGGACGCATAGCGATTATGAGAGGACTGGTTTTTTATCTCTGTTTTTTTGAAACATTAGATGCATCATTGTTAGAATGGTAAAAGCTATCGCCAGAGAATGCATTTTGTCCAAGAATAAAGCTATAACTCTCATCCTTTTCGCTATATTGTCTTTTCCTCTGTCAGTTTTTGCCAGTGTGCTAAGTGTTGTGACGAATACATCGGATAATGTATCCGTGTATTCGATCGAAGATTTAGATCGTTTGGCCGATGATCAAATCGAGACCATGACGCCTTGGACCAAGCAAAAAGACTTATACGACGGTATTTATTTGAACCAACTGATCGCCGAGGCTGGCTATCAGGTTGGAGATATCCAAAGCATTAGGGTTTATGCCCTTAATGATTATGAAATCGAGATCCCACAGCAAACGCTAATCAGTAAAGCGTACTTCCTTGCATTCTATAAAAATGGGCGAAAAATGCCACTTCGCCAAAAAGGCCCATTGACGATTATCCTTGATTTTTCAGATGAAGAGAAAGGTAATAACCTGCTTGATATTACTTATGATCTTGTCTGGTTTGTCAATAAAATAGAAATCATCAAATAGGTAAAGTATGCGAAATCTGTTACTTGCGGTTCTTACTATTTCATTTCTGTATGTTTCATTTTCTGTATTCAAAGCCATACAAACAGCAGAGCAAGTAAAAGAAACGCAATTTATTGGCTATGTTGATGAAACAAGAGCATCTTACTGGGCATCGTGGCAATTTATTAAAGAAATTTACAAGGTTGAATCTGGGCTAAAAAGTGCGTTGGTTAGTCATAAAAAAAATCCAACGAACTTAGTCGGAGGTACAGATTTCATCTATGTTACGTATGACTTTTTGACCACGAGTCCGCATGTATTTAAGGCATTAAGAGAAAAAGCCAAAGCGGAGCTGGATGATGAGATTAATTACCTAGATGACGTGTATTTAGTTGCGCAAGAATCCGGTAATCCTGAGGATATTGCCGCGATATTCGATGCACTAGCTCGTATTCAGCGAGGGTATGAGCGAGTTGTTCATTATCAGCTAAAGGGGAGCCAATTTGATGAGTTTTTGAATGAACGCAGAGATGGCGACGAAAAAACAATACTGTTTAACTATATTGTCGCGATGGTATCTTTCTTCCTTTTTATTGTGCTTGCATTAACACTCTTTAATTTGAGAAAAACACGTCATATTTCGAGAACAGATGCACTTACTGGCTTAGTGAATAGGAAGTATTGTGAGGAATTGATAGAAAAGGGCATGAAGTCTAATAAGACATTGTGTTGCTTCTTTATGGACATGAATGGCTTTAAAAACGTAAATGATACGTTTGGACATAATGCTGGCGATCATTTATTGAAAATAGTATCAAAGCGTATAGCTAAAAATATCAAAAAAACAGACATCTGTTCCCGCATCGGTGGTGATGAGTTTCTTGTTGTGATCGACAATATTACTAAAGACACAGCGTCCAAGGTTGCCCAAAGAATTATTGATGAGGTACATAAGCCGATTGAAATTGATGGTGATATCGTAGAAGTAGGTCTGTCTATTGGTATCGCTTTTAGTAGTTGCACTATCTCGGATACAGATTCACTTGTGTCTGCCGCCGATACCGCTATGTACAGTGCAAAAGAAGCGAAACAAAACCACAATAGTGCATTTGTTCACTTCAATGAGGGCTAAGTTGACCAACCATGGAGCTGAGCATGCTGCAATAAGTAGCCGTAGAATTGGGTACTTACAAAAATAATTTGATAATCAATCCCTTTTATCTGCCTAATGTCTGCGGTTCCGCTTTACTTTGCTAGATTCCTAGCCATCTTTGACGCAATGCGATCGAACGTTTCAAGTTCCTCCTGCGATATATCTTTGCTCAGTAGCTCAAACATCTTCTTATCAATATTGGTTATCTGGTTGGTGATCTTGAGGCCGTCTGCGGTGATGCGTAAACATTGGCTTCTTTTGTCATCGGGATTTGGCTCTTTGACTATATAGCCCTGCTTTATCAATGTATTAAGCAGGCGAGTGACCTGTGCTTTATCTCTATTTAATAAATGGGCGATGTCGATAGCAGTACATCGATTTTTGATATTAATTATCTTCAAAACGCGCACATGCATTGGTGCGATATCTAATTCCATTTCTTCAATATGATCATGCATTTGACGTTTTAGTGAATGCGCTAAATGGAACAAGCTTTCTAATGATTTTCGGTCAGACACAGTAAACCTCTGCAATAATCTGGTTGACATTATCAACTATATTTATTTATAGTTGATATTATCAACTTAATTATTCTCTGTTTCAAGTCTGGAGATGCCTATGAATGCTGAAGCTGTTCTAACCACTACGTTGACAGATCAAACTAAACCCCCTGTTGTTTATAAAGTGCTTGTCGTATTCGCAATGATGACTTTGATGGGCGGTTCACTCACAGGCGTGATGACTTATATCAACCTTGGCTATACCAGTAGTTTTTTGAGTGATTGGTTAAGTGCCTTTCTGGTGACTGCTGTGACTGTCATGCCTGCTGGTGTTCTCGTGATGACACTGCTAACGAAAGCTGCTGAGAAGCTATTGCCAATGCTGGAAGAGAACAAACGTAACCTAGTGGTAGGTGTTGCGATGGCTTTGATCATGGAGTCTGCAATGGCGCTATCAACAGCACTGAATAATGTAGGTATGGCTACTAATAGTAGTGAGCTATTTACGGCATGGTTGAATGGGGTGTTGGCGGCTTTACCTATCGCACTCACATTGATGGTCACTGTCTCGATGACAATAAAGCCGAAAATTGAACGCTTTCTTAGAAGTTAATTAACTGAAAACTATTTTTAATATAAAAGGTACTGAATATGCTTTCTAAAATGAGAAAAGATAACGTATACCGCATTACGATTGAAGAAATCAGCGCTGATCAAGCAGCCGCTAAAACATTGCAATTTACCTATCAGGATAGGGAAGACGTGTTTAACGTTGTCGAAAAGTTAAAACACGGTAGTGGGCTAGATGAAAACGTAGCGACGAAAGTTGGCGTGGCATTACGTTTATTAGGCCCAGTAATGATGCAAAACCGTAAACATCCATTGTTTAGTGATTTTATGCCTCACTTTAAGCCATTTATGCATCATCTCAAAAGTACCGTTAAAGCGACGGTCAAGCAGTAAACAGACCTGTGGTGCGAGAAAACGTTAGCATGGTTGAGGATAAATCAATCAGGAAGGTGTTCTACCTTCCTTGTTTTTTAAATGGCTAGATTAAAGAGATAAACGTGATTATCCACTGTCTGCATTTTTCTATCCGTGCATCTCACTTTGAAAAATCCTATGATTATTAATCGATTAGCAATGATGGTGCTAATCGCTCCCCAAAATAATATTGTCTTGAATTAGCTTTTTGCATAAGGTTTGAAGTAATTGTTGTTCGTCGGCTGACAAGGGGGTGTAGTAATCAGTATTGACCTTTTGAATGCATACACTCGCCTGTTCTTTTGTCTTCGTCCCTTTTTCTGTTAAAGCTAAATAACGTGCTTTTTTGTTGGTTTCACTTTTTCGAGCTTCGACTAGGCCACGTTTAATACAATTATCGACCAGACGTTTAGTAACAGAGCGTTCTCGGTGTAACGTCTCTGCTAAGGTTTGTTGCGGTACTTCACCTAGATGCGCCAATACACGAAGCACACCTTGCATCTCTAGTGTGATATCGAAATCTGCAGCGAGCCTTTGATTAGCCAATGTGCGAAATTGTTTGTACGCGAGCCCCATAATAAACGAGGTATTGTTATCCAGATCAGGAATGGCTGTAATGTCTTTGGTCATCGCTATCTCGTGAAGATGTTAATTGATGAAGAATGAATAATATACCTAAAGTGACGGTGAGTTCCCATGCACGTAGGTAAGTACTTTCTAATCCTAGTGAAGTACTTGTCATATAGAGCTGTATCGGCAGCATAGTCGCCAATAAAGAGTCAGCATGAAGGTCTCGCGAGGCGCCTTGTGCTTGAGCCATAGCACTGGCAATCATAAACACTAATCCCCCTAAACCCAATGCATAATAACCAATGGTGTTTTGATGACCAGCCATTAGCAGCGAAAAGATTACTGCAATTGCACAGCCTCCAACTTGGGTGAGTAATCTTCGTCCAACGACTTGGCGAAAATGTTCTCGGGTAAACTGAGTTGCTGCGGCTATAACGGGCACCATGCAGAACGTGGCCGAGATTAAATCGACAATCATCAAAAATGCTAATCCACAACCTATTAAGCTTAAAGAAACAAATCGATTTTGATAGGTCACGGTTTGCGGACTCAAAGCCGGGGGTTTTCCATTTGGCACAAAAGGACGGTCAGTCTTTGGCAATAGGGCGATCATGAGTTTTGTAATCAAGATGGTGATGGCCATCGAAATTAGAATCTCATGAATCCGCATTGGCATATCGGCAGTGGTGTGCTGTGAAAACACAATGATCAAAATCCAGTTAAAGGTGGGCATCAGCATGCCACCGAGTTTTGCTGGGGTATCGGCACGACGACGCATTTGATCAAAGAAGATCAGGCTGATCGTCCAAATAATAAAAGGATGATCATGAAATAGTTCAGCAATGACAAGCGCACAAGAAGCTGCGATGAATGTTGGAAATAACATTTTGACCAAACCCTGCCATGAATAGTCTTTGCCTTTTGTCATCACAATTGTAGGGTACAAGGCCAAGTAAACAGGGGAATTAAAGTCGAGTAATTTTCCTGCCAACATGCATACAGTGATGGTCAAGGTAACTCTGAGAGCTTCATTTTTATCTATATTTTTTATCATATTGCCCCCTAGCTGCGCTAATAGATGTAGCGAAACAAAGAAACTAATTTGATCCAGCTATAGCCAATACTATCCATCACGCCACTTTGACCATTTTCTACCATTACGCTGGCACGAGAGCCTGCAATAAGCGCGGTGTTTGCGTCGTCAACATGAATACGAGTGCGAATTTTCTGCTGTTCACGGATCCAGCGGCTGTCATTTACTACGGTGGACAGTTGATTGGTTGGGTTTGATGCATCAAAAATGGCGCGATCTTGATTGATAATGGTTCCAGCAAATACTTGGCCGGGAAAAGCGTCAAATGATATCCACACCGGATTACCAGTTTGAAGATGGACAATGCCTTTTTCATTGAAATCGGCACTCAACCAGCTGGTGGCCTCATCGACAAGAAAGAGTGAGATAGCGCCAGCACTAATATAACTCCCCGTTTGTAACTGTAAATTACTCACTGTACCTGCTGTTTGCGCGATGACATCGGTACGTGCCAAGTCGAGTTTTGCTGATGCCAGTTTTGATTCAGCGACTGCGATTGCAGCGCTTTTTACTCGATACTTAATAGTATTCTTTTCAACCGTACCCGTTTTATTAGTTTGAGGCTCTGCGGTTGCATTACCAAAGAGTTCGGCTTTGATACGGAGAATGTCAGCGTGAGCCACTGCAATCGCACTTTTTGCAACATTGGCACTGGCATGGGCGTCATCAAAGTCTTGTTGAGTGATCAGCCCTTTATTTAGAAGCTTTTGATAACGAACAAGTTTGTTGTTGGTGTTATGCCATTCGACGTCGCGCTGTGATAGCACTTGCTCAGCGGATTGAAGCTCTTGCCATTTGGCTAAGTTAGCTTCCAGAGCTTGATGCAGTTCAGCCTCAGCTTGGTGTACTGCGAGAGTATAGCTGTGTGTATCTATACTAAAGAGGACATCACCAGCTTTAACATTTTGTCCATTCTGTACGTTTACATGGGTGATCACCCCTGATACTTGTGGGGCAATATTGGCAACATTTTTGTGCACTGTAGCCTGTGTTGTAAAAGGTGAAAAATTATCTGAACTGATCAAGAAAGCTGAAAAGCTGACTGTACAGGTTAGTACTGTGTAGATAGCGTATTTGTAAATTGTGTCTTTCATTTTTTTGTTACCCATACAACAAAACTCAAGTGTGGAGTGTAAGTTTATTTTGTTGTTGTAGCAACAAAATAAACAAAAGTAGACTCATGTTCAAAGCAGAGAGAGATGAGAGGGACCGTTATTGGATCATTTTTGCCTATAAGGCAAAGCTGTATTGTTTATTGGCGGGTTTTATTGCTTTTTGGCTAGCGATAGTATTTAACGCAACAAAACAGCATTGGATAAAAGACCAAGATGAATACACTTAAAACCGCAACTGTTGCCGCTTGTTTTTCCGTAACCGCTAAGAAAATTATCGATAAACTGATTAGCTCAGGGACACAGGTTGTCGCCTTTGGACGAAAAGGTGATGAAGTTCGTGCGAAGCAACTAGAGCTGCAATATCCAGGTATGCTAACTGTTCTGCTCGGTGATTTAACTAACGAGCAGGAAAGTCAGGCGTTGGTAGCGCAAGCATCACAAATACTGGGTCAGATTGAGGCGCATTATCACTGTTCTGGCATTTTCACATGGCGTTATTGGCAAGATGTTGAGATAGAAACAGTGAAGCAAATTTTTGATGCTAATTTTATGACAGCCTTAGTCTTTGGCCGTGAAATCTATAAAGCGATGGAAAAGCAGGGGGGAGGGGCAATGATGTTTGTATCTGCACGCGACACTATCCGGAATATTCCTGCTGGTTTTGGTCCTTATATGGCATCGAAAATGGCGCTAAATGGTTTAGTCGAAAGCCTTGCGGCTGAAGGTGCAGAACATAATATTCGTGTCAACGCGGTGCTTCCAACCATAGTCGATACCGAGGTTAACCGACAAGCAATGCCAGACGTGGATCCGACTACTTGGGTGAATCCGACAGAAATGGCTGAATTAATGATTGAGTTAACCCAGCCGAGTAAAACAAATTTGAGCGGTTCTCTTATAACCATAAACAGTAAAATGCATTAATCGTTACTTATCTTATTTTTTAATTTGGTACCCATCGTGAGGTTTGACTCTTTTTCATAAAAAAAATGTTTTAGCAGAAGGAAAAATGCTTGGCGATGGGAACTCATATTTTATTCTTGAACTTTGTTTAGTAGTAAAAAAGGCCTGCGAGGTGCAGGCCAAAATAGATAGGTGTAGTTATTAGCTCTAATTGTTATGTCTTGCTTAGTTACCCTATCACTTACATTTTTTCAGTAAATGTTCGAGTAATCACATCTTGTTGTTGCTCTTTAGTCAACGAGTTAAAACGCACTGCGTAACCAGACACTCGGATAGTGAGTTGAGGATATTTCTCTGGATGATCGACAGCATCCAATAGCATCTCACGGTTTAGTACGTTCACGTTAAGGTGTTGACCGCCTTCCACTTGTACGCCATTTACGCCCGCTTCATGATGGAAGTATCCGTCCATCAAGGCTGCAAGGTTTTGCTTCTGAGTATCCATATCTTTGCCTAGTGCATTTGGCACAATAGAGAAAGTGTATGAAATCCCATCTTTTGCAAACGCGAATGGCAGTTTAGATACGGATGTTAGTGATGCGACAGCACCGTTTTGATCGCGACCATGCATTGGATTTGCGCCTGGTCCAAAAGGCATTCCAGCACGACGACCATCAGGCGTGTTACCTGTTTTCTTACCGTAAACCACATTAGAGGTAATAGTAAGAATCGACTGTGTGGGTAGCGACTCACGGTAAGTTACCATGCTCTGAATCTTCTTCATGAAGCGTTCAACGAGATCACAAGCAATGTCATCAACACGTGCATCATTGTTACCAAATTGTGGGTAATCACCTTCAATAGTAAAGTCAACAGCGATACCGTTTTCATCACGAATGGGTGTTACTTTGGCAAATTTTATAGCGGATAATGAATCCGCCACAACCGATAAGCCAGCAATACCGCACGCCATAGTACGTCGGACATCGCGATCCATCAGTGCCATTAATGATGCTTCGTAGCTATAGCGGTCATGTGAGTAGTGAATAATGTTCAATGCCGTCACATATTGCGTTGCAAGCCAATTAAGCATTTGATCAAATTGAGGCATCAGACGATCAAAATCTAGTATATCGTCAGTGATAGCTGCGTGTTTTGGACCTACTTGTGTTTTTGATTTTTCATCAATACCACCATTGATGGTGTATAACAGCGCTTTTGCTAAGTTGGCACGTGCACCAAAGAATTGCATGTCTTTACCAACGATTTGAGGGCTAACACAACAAGCAATAGCGTAGTCATCGTTGTTAAAATCAGGGCGCATTAGATCATCGTTTTCATATTGAACTGATGATGTTTCGATAGACACTTTTGCCGCATATTTTTTGAAGTCTTCAGGGAGTTGCTCAGACCAAAGGATGGTCATATTAGGCTCTGGAGCTGCCCCCATATTGTCTAGTGTATGCAAGTAACGGAAGGTTGTTTTAGTTACTAGTGTTCTGCCATCAACACCCATGCCAGCCATCGCCTCGGTTGCCCAAATAGGATCGCCAGAGAACAATGAATCGTAGTCAGGCGTACGCAAGAAGCGCACCATACGTAACTTCATGATGAAGTGATCTACTAGTTCTTGTGCTTTTGACTCGTTGAGTGCACCGCTTGCAAGATCGCGCTCAATGTAGACATCAAGGAAAGTCGATGTACGACCAAGTGACATTGCCGCGCCGTTTTGCGATTTAACCGCAGCAAGATAGCCAAAGTACGTAAATTGGATCGCTTCTTGTGCTGAACTTGCAGGTGCTGACATATCGATACCATACATCATACCCATGGTACGGATGTCTTCAAGCGCATGAATTTGGTCTGCGATTTCTTCACGTAAACGAAGTGTTTTCTCGAGATCTTGGCCTTGCTCTAAGAAAGCTTGAGTCGATTTAAATTGTTCAATCTTGTCTGCTTTTAAGAAGTCTATGCCATAAAGTGCTAAGCGACGGTAGTCACCGATGATACGACCGCGACCGTACGCATCGGGAAGGCCAGTAATGATGCCTGATTTTCGGCAAGCAATAATGTCTTTAGTGTAAAGATCAAAACAGGCGGTGTTATGGGTTTTACGGTATTGCGTGAAAGTCTTTTCAATATTTGGATCAAGTTCGCGGCCATAAACTTCACAAGAGTTTTTCACCATGCGAATACCACCATTAGCAATAATGGCACGTTTCAAGGGCTTGTCTGTTTGTAAACCTACAATCGTTTCTAAGGCTTTATTTATGTAGCCTGCATCGTGAGAAATAATCGTTGATGGTAGATCAGTATCAAAGTCGATAGGTGCATGCGTGCGGCTTTCTTCTTGAATACCTTCTAAGACACTATTCCAAAGGGTTGTTGTCGCTAGTGTAGCATCTGCAAGGAAAGATTCATCACCTTCATAGGGGGTATAGTTTGTTTGGATGAAGTCTCGTGTATTGACTTCTGTTTGCCAATTACCCGCTGTAAAACCTTGCCATGCTTGAAGCATTTTGGTAGTTGGAATTGTCATTGCTAATACTCCAGATAGAGTTATTTAAATATATTGATAATATTTGAACAGCTTCAAGTTGCTCGTCAAAGCTGAAGTTAATACGTACAGTGATATCTTATTTTAATTAATATTAGCTATGTGTTTATATGCAAACTTAATAGCGAAAATGATTAAACATATTATTTAAAATAAAGCTGACTTATTACGATAAGAACGAATTAATATTTTCAGGAAGAAATATTTATAATAACTTCCAATATATTCGCCACCTTTTTGGTTGAGATAATCGTATGACAAATAAGGTCATGATTAAAATGAATGGTTTTCATCAATTAGATGCACAAAATGCATAAATATTAGTGGGCGGCCTTTAACTTGTTGATTTTATGTGCAATTTGGTGGTCGGTGCACGAGTGTTACATTAAGACATAGCGTGGAAATGCATTAGGCGTATTTATATCAGACTATGTTCGCATTCATTTCTTAATAATGCTGCAATACCATCAGGGCTTGTTGGCTCACAGAATAGATAGCCTTGTACTATATCGCACCCTAATCTTTTTAATATTTCAACTTGGCCTAGAGCCTCAATGCCTTCAGCGATAACAGAGCACCCAAGGTTGTGTGCCATTTCAATTATAGAACCCACTAATAGTTGTGTTTTATTGTCAGTTAATAAGTCATCTATGAAATATTTATCGATCTTAATACAATCAAGTTTAAGGTGCTTTAGCGATGCGAATGATGAATAGCCAGTACCAAAATCATCAATAGCTAATAGAACGCCAAGTTCTTTGAGTTCAGCAAAGACTGGGAGATTCTTATGCTCAGTTTGTGCGACAGTTTCGATAACTTCTAATTCTAGATTCGACGCTTGAATACCTGTATCTGTAATTGCTCGCTTAATTAAAGGAATAAAGTCAGGATCTAAAAAGTGATTAGGAGAAATATTTATGGCGACTCGCATTGAGCCAAGCCCTTGTAATTGCCAATTCACTGCTTGGGTGCATGCCGTTTTAAGTACTAACTCCGTTAAGGGTTGAATCATACCTATACGTTCAGCTGTTGAAATAAAGTCAATTGGTGATACTTGCCCCAGCTCTGGATGATACCAGCGTGATAAGGCCTCTACGCCAACACAAAGACCTGTACGTAACTCAATCTGTGGCTGATACGCGAGTGAGAGGCTTTGGTTCTCAATAGCCTCACGAAGGTATTGCTCTACTTTTAGTCTATATTCGGCCTGTTTTGTTAATGCTTTACTGTAAAAGGCATATTGGTTTTTACCGTGATCTTTAGCAGTGTAAAGGGCGGTATCTGCGGCTTTGAGTAAGCTTTGCGAATCGGTACCATCTTGCGGGTAAAATGCGATACCAATACTGCTTGTTTGTGTATGTTTGCGTCCTGATAAATAGCAGGGCGTTGAGACTGCATTGAGATAGCGGGTTGCTATTTCTGAAGCCAATACGGTGTCACTCGCTTCTTTTGCGACAATACAGAATTCATCGCCACCTAAACGGGCAATAAAGTGACTTGATAAGCACACCGACTCCAGTTGCGTAGCAATGGTTTGAAGGTGAAGATCGCCAATATCATGGCCAAGACTATCATTAATGTCTTTGAAGTTATCAAGATCAAGATAAAGCAGGCTAAAGCGCTGATTATTTGCTGCAGAGTGCGAGATAAAGGCGTCGAGATCGATATATAAGCTTGCTCGACTAGCGAAGCCAGTAAGCGGATCTTTGAAAGCAAGTTCTTGGATGCGTTTTTGGTTGTGATCTCGATCCATCAGAATACCAGCCAGCATGGCGGCAGACGTTAGGTCGTCAGACTCTTCTTGAGTTGGCAAAGCGGGGTGGTTGTAGTACATACCAAATGCGCCCAACACCTTACCAGTTGAGCTTTTGATTGGTTCAGACCAGCAACTGCGCATACCAAAGGGGAGCGCAACATGCTTGATGTCAGCCCATTTAGGGTCTGTATTAATATCTTCAACCAGTACGCGAAGCCCAGTATAAGTTGAGGTGCCGCAAGAGCCGATATTAGGACCATTCTTAAGACCGTGAACAGCATCGCAATACGCCTTTGGTAGGCTAGGTGCGCCACCATGCAGTAATGTATCGCCATCAAGTTCTAGCATAGAGCAGCGTAAACCTTGGTGGCGGCTTTCATACATTAAGGCAATCTCGGTATAAACGCTCACTGTACTTGCACCTTTTGCGATCATTTCAAGGATCTTAGCTGTCCAAGTGTTCAAGCTCTCTGCTTTTTTCTGTGCGGTTATATCAACCAGAAACCCCATAAGATGGCTGGGGGGGCTATGGGCAGAATTAGACAAAGTGAAGGCACTGCCTCGTACCCATACAAAATGCCCTTGTCTATGACGTAAACGAAGCTCAACTTCAAAACAACCAGACCGATTTGTAATGTATTGCTCGGCTTTTTCTACTAATGCAGCCCACTCTTCAGGCGAGGTTAGCGATTCCAATGTACTCAGATGGTTTTCAAGCTCTTCTTCTTGATAGCCCAGCATCGCCTTCCATTGCGGTGAAAAGTAAACCTCATCAGTATCTATATTCCAATCCCATACCTCAGGGTTAGCATTGCGCATCGCTCGAATAAACTGCGTGTTATTCTGCATCAGCTGTTCAGGGCAGTCTGTCTGCATAAGAATAGGCTGATCCTGCGAAGGTAACTGCGCGTATGCCTGCTCTACTGATTCTTCACTTGAGGTATTTAATTTCATTGGAATTATATGGTCACCGACGTCGTGACATAATTTTACTGAAATACCTCAAAATGAACAATGTTTTAGTCAGGATTTTGACGTTTCCTACACAATTAAACAGAATGCTAGATGGTATGTTGGTAATGAAGATGATGAGAAAGAGTGTGTTATTCATCTTCGGTGAATACATCATGCGTCATTTCTAGGGTTTCTTTGTTAATGGTAACGCGGTTAAGCGGGGTGCCTAATTTTCTGGATTTTTGGTATAGGTTTACGCTAGACTCATCATCTTCTGATTCATAGTATTCAACGTCATAACCCACCTTTTCATTAATTAAGTTAATTACTTCATCCATCTTTTCATGGTCATAGAGATATAAGTTAACACTTGATGTCATTTCATACACATATATGTATTCGTTATTACACCTTGATACTTGTTCTTTTATTACTAATTCAAGTTCATTCTCCTTATTTATTTTTTGAATGTATAAAATTGAGTCATATGGAGCTATTTGATAGTATGGTTCTCGCTTCATATTTATTAATGAAAAGCTAGCTAATGCGAACCCACCTGCACCAATAAAAATTAATGGACTAAAGGCGATTGCCAAAATAATACAAGTGATAGAGCCTACCCAGCCTGTAATACGTGCAATTTTATAATGAATTTCTGGTTCGTTCTTATACCTTTTAACTGCGATGCAATTATCATTAAAACGATAGTGAAATATAAATCCGCTGAATGTAGACCATGTAGCGTATGCCATAATCGACGAACATACGATTGAGGTGAAGTACATCCAATCAAGTGACGGTATCATATTACCCCCTCCTTCTTTAAAAAATCCAAAAAGGAAGTACATCATTATAAACATGCCTATTGCTAGATACTCGCGAACATAGCTAGAAGGGCCAAGATAGGTAGCATCCCAATTGAGGTTGTTATTTGAGGATGCAACCTCGTTAAATTGTGAATCGAATAATTCATCAATTGCATCAACTGTAGGGTTAGTTTTTACTGTTTCTATAAATTCATCAGTGAGTTGATAGCTTAAAAAATTTGGCTTCATTTGATATCGTGCTTTATGGGTTTATTTGCGAATCATCGCTTTAATTTACTGTTTGGTATAATTAAATAAATTTCTACTATGCTAGTGTGTGCTGTGGTTGTTTTCATCCGTTTTCTTAGACAACAGGGCAGACAACAATAAAATAGTTGTAACGATGTAATTGATAATTCTATTAAGTGGGTTTATTGGGGGGGTGACTGATAAAGATTGAAGGTAATATTGATGATGGTGATATCAAAAAGAAAAAGGCGAATCATACGATTCGCCTTTTATTGTTGAGTTTAGTTAATGTCTAAGGTTTAACCTTAATATTGACTATTAATCCTCAATATAACTCTCGATACTTGGGCAAGAGCAAATTAGGTTACGGTCACCAAATACGTTATCAACACGGTTTACTGTCGGCCAGTATTTCGCATCTTTGGTTTGTGCTGATGGGTAACAAGCCACTTCACGGCTGTATGGGTGTGCCCATTCTTGCTCTAGCAGATCCACTTGGGTATGCGGTGCATTCACCAGTGGGTTATCTTCTAGTGGCCATTCGCCTTCTTGTACACGGGCAATTTCTTGACGGATGGCTATCATCGCATCACAGAAGCGATCAAGTTCCGCTAAATCTTCTGATTCAGTTGGCTCAATCATCAATGTACCCGCGACAGGGAACGACATGGTTGGCGCGTGGAAGCCAAAGTCCATCAGGCGTTTCGCCACATCTTCTTCAGAAATACCAGACGCTTCTTTGATTGGGCGAATATCGATAATACATTCGTGCGCAATACGGCCTTCAGTACCACGGTACAGAACAGGGTAGTGTGGGCGTAGACGCTCCATCACGTAGTTTGCGTTAAGGATAGCCAGCTTAGTGGCTTCTGTTAGTCCTTGTTCACCCATCATTGCAATGTATGCGTAAGAAATTGGCAGGATGGATGCAGAGCCCATGTTTGCCGCAGAAACTGCATATTGCTGCTGATCATTTTCTGCATGCTCAATGTGACCCGGAATGAAAGGTGCTAGGTGAGATTTCACACCAATAGGACCCATACCAGGGCCGCCGCCCCCGTGAGGAATACAGAAGGTTTTGTGTAGGTTAAGGTGCGATACATCTGAACCGATAAAGCCAGGATTCGTTAGACCAACCTGTGCATTCATGTTCGCGCCATCAAGGTAAACCTGACCACCCGCTTCGTGCACTAGTTCACACACTTCACGTACTGCTTCTTCGTACACGCCGTGCGTAGAAGGGTAGGTGATCATGATACAAGATAGGTTTTCGCGGTGTTTTTCGATCTTCGCTTTTAAGTCTTCAACATCGATGTTGCCTTGCTCATCACAGCCTACAACAACAATTTTCATTGAAACCATCGCCGCAGACGCTGGGTTAGTACCGTGTGCTGAGCTTGGGATTAAACAGATATTACGGTGGCTATCACCATTGGCTTGGTGGTAACGCTGAATCGCGATAAGACCTGCGTACTCACCTTGTGCGCCAGAGTTAGGCTGTAGCGAGAATGCATCGTAGCCTGTTACTTCACATAGCATTTTAGACAGGTTAGTCGCTAGTTCATCGTAACCTTTGGTTTGGTCGGCTGGTGCGAATGGGTGTAGTGCACCAAACTCAGGCCAAGTCACAGGGATCATTTCAGCGGCAGCGTTTAGCTTCATGGTACAGCTGCCTAGCGGGATCATACCGTGTGTTAGCGAGTAGTCTTTGTTTTCTAGCTTTTTCATGTAACGCATCATTTGCGTTTCACTGTGGTAGCTATTAAAAACAGGGTGCGTTAAGTATTCGCTGGTACGACGACAGCTTTCAGGAATAGCAGCATATTCGTCAGCTGCAATATCAGCCGTGAACATAGATGCTTTTAATGCATTGCCCGTCAAAATGTGAAGCAGTTCTTCAACATCTGCCACCTTGGTGGTTTCATCAAGGCTAATACCTAGCTGAGCATCGGCTTTACGAAGGTTAATGCCTGCATCGAGTGCTTTTTGGTAAAGCTCTGCGGTTTTCTTACCTGTGTTTAGCGTTAGGGTATCGAAGAAGCTTTCGTGTGCGAGTTCGATGCCTGAATTACGTAAACCAGCAGCAAGAATTGCCGTTAAGTGGTGTACTCGACGGCCGATTTTACGTAGGCCTTCTGGTCCATGGTAAAGGGCATAGAAAGCCGCCATGTTAGCCAGTAGTGCCTGCGCAGTACAAATGTTTGATGTCGCTTTTTCACGGCGGATATGCTGCTCACGGGTTTGCATCGCCATACGCAGTGATTGGTTACCTTTAGCATCTTTTGATACGCCAATAACACGGCCAGGCATAGTACGCTTGTGCTTATCTTTAGTCGACATAAAGCCAGCGTGTGGGCCGCCAAAGCCCATAGGTACACCAAAACGTTGCGCACTACCTACGACTACATCTGCGCCCATTTCACCAGGCGCTTTCAAAATGGTAAGGGACAGTAAATCAGCAGCTACAGTGACGAGTGTTTTCTTCGCGTGTGCTTTTTCAATGATGTCGGTAAGATCTGTGATTTCACCTGTTGTGCCTGGGTATTGCAGTAGGGCACCAAATACATCGTGGTTATCAAGTTCTTCTGGGTTGCCTGTGATAATTTCAAAGCCAATGAATTCAGCACGGGTACGAACAACGTCGACGGTTTGTGGGTGAATGTCATTTGAGACAAAGAAGGCTTGGCTTTTGTTTTTACCTGCACGCTGACAAAGGGTCATGGCTTCAGCGGCTGCGGTTGCTTCATCAAGTAACGAAGCATTGGCGAGTTCCATGCCTGTTAAGTCCATGATCATTTGTTGATAGTTCAACAGTGATTCAAGACGACCTTGAGAGATCTCTGGTTGGTAAGGTGTGTAAGCAGTATACCAACCTGGGTTTTCAAGCACATTACGCAGAATAACGTTTGGCGTAAGTGTATTGTAATAACCCTGACCGATAAAACTCCTGTTGATGATGTTTTTACTTGCGATTTTTTTCAGTGAAGCAAGCATGTCTGCTTCGCTTTGTGGCAAGTCAAGCTGCATTGGCTCTGGTAAACGAATGTCAGCAGGGACAGTTTGTTCGATCAGCTTTTCAACACTTTCGACGCCAATGGTTTCAAGCATGATTTTTTGTTGTGCTGAATCTGGGCCATTGTGACGACCAGCAAAATCGTTGTCATCACTGAGGGCATGTAGCAGAGTCATATCGGTCATGGTTCTTTCCTGAACAGTTGCTACCAGTACCGTGAGCTGATACTGGCCGGATAATCTTAAATTAACACCTTGGTTACACCTTCTAAATGCTACTTATTTCGTTATTTACGAGCATGCATTTACAGTGTTGTAGGTACAAAACCGGCTTTCCGAAGAAAGCCGATACGCATTAATCTTCGATAGTCTCTAGGTATTTCTCACCGTCGATAAGCTTAGCAAGCTCTTCAACGTCTTCAATTTTGATTTTTGCAATCCAACCGCCTTCGTACGGTTCTTCGTTGACAAGCTCTGGGCTGTCTTCTAATTCTTCGTTGATTTCAACGATTTCGCCAGTCACTGGTGAGTAAATGTCAGAGGCCGCTTTTACAGATTCAACAAGAGAGAAAGTCTCGCCTGCAGTTGTTGAGTCGCCAACATCAGGAAGATCCACGAATACCACATCGCCTAATAGGCCTTGAGCGTGGTTAGAAATACCCATAGTGATAGTACCGTCGCCGTTGTCGCGTACCCACTCATGGCTTTCTGTGAACTTCAGTGTATTTTCCATTTATAACTCCTTGCGCAATCTATCCGCTTTCAATGTTTGTATCAGCTTGATGATATTCATGCTGACATACTATTTTTTAGGGTGTTGAGAACAGCTTAATAGCACCTAACAAGTGCGTAACATACAACGCTATAGAGAGCTTATCAAACGAAAATTTCCAATAGTGTATTATTGCCCACTTTAATCTTGGAAATAATTAGCAAACGTTTGCGTCAATATTGGCGTTTGGTTATGCTTTGGCTAATTAATACGCGAAAAATCTACACTAGATACCAGAAATGTTTTGAGTTCAAATTGATGTGCTAGGCTGAATTACAAGGCTTTACGGGTGAAAATTACATTGAAAATGGGTGGCAGGCAAAGTAGGCAGCTCAAAAATGAATGTGGTGTAAAGATAAATGAGGCTGATGAGTTTCCAATAGGAAACTTTGTTGTAATTCTGTTAGTGAAGTCATGGTTTTTATCACCTAAAGTGGTTTAGTTTTATGCTCACTATGACAGAATGAAGCCAGTTTACCGCCAAGGAGGGGGCGTAATGAGTGAGGATACTCAGCAAGACATTTACCCATCAATGACAGTTGCCCGCGAGCGCGAATCGGCCAAAATTGAGCCTTTACAACTGGGTAAGCGTTTAAAAGAAATTCGAATGTCGCATGGCCTGACATTAGAAGAAGCCAGTAAAAGAACGGGATTAGCGCGTTCAACACTTTCTAAAATTGAAAACGAACAAATTTCACCGACTTTTCAAGCGATGCAAAAGTTGGCTGGAGGTTTAAATGTTGATATGCCTCAGCTTTTTGCGCCTCCTCGTCAAACCAGAACGACTGGTCGACGTGATATTACGCTTGTCGAACAGGGTAAGCCTCATCCGACGTCGACGTATGAGCACGAATTGTTAGCGACTCAGCTAACCAATAAAAAAATGATGCCATTTAAGTCACAAATACGTGCGCGGCATTTCAGTGATTACCCAGACTGGATCCGTCACGATGGTGAAGAGTTCTTACTGGTACTGAATGGTGAAATTACGTTTTTCTCTGAATTTTATGAACCCGTCAATTTAAACGAAGGTGATTCAGTTTATTACGATGCCAATATGGGCCACATGCTGATTTCAGTGAGTGAAAACGATGCGAATATCTTATGGGTGACAGCTTCATAATGATGGCGCAGGCAGCCATTAGCATTGAATGGAAGGTGATTTTTGACAAGTCGGTCAGGCTAAAATCCTGATAAGAAAAATAGGGTGTTTCCTTAGTGAGCAATCTAGCTAATCACTATGGTCATGATCGCTTTTTATTCGATAATCTGTTGGACTGAATGTTGCTGATTACCTCGTTTAAGCCTTCTTCATAGCCTTCGTTATAGTAAAGTGACTTACGTAAATGAGATTATTGTCATTAACAATCCTGTAATGACAAATGTTAATGATTTGCTGTATCTGTAGTATTTGTTTTGGTGTTACTGCTGAGTTATGGACTCTAGATCACAACACGGTTTCTCAAAATTTGCGGCTTATAAAAGACAAAGCCTGCTAAATGTGGTTTGGGTGTAATGTGTTGGGTAGAACATCAACAAGAATTTAGGGGGGGCTTTTGATTGAAGCCTCAGTAATACGTGACCTTACGGCTATAACGTAAGGCGGTTAGTGTGATAAGTGGCGAAACTACTTCACATAATGTAATGGATAACACGGCCGCACGGCCTACGGAGAAAGAAAAATGTCTCAAGATCTTCTGGTTACACCGCTACACGCTCTTCATATTGAAATGGGCGCAAAAATGGTACCGTTTGCAGGCTATGATATGCCTGTACAGTACGCCCTCGGTGTACGCAAAGAGCATTTACATTGCCGTGAGCATGCGGGGCTATTTGATGTATCACACATGGGGCAAGTACGCCTTCATGGTAAAGATGCGGCAAAAGCAATTGAAGCGTTAGTGCCGGTAGACATTATTGATCTGCCAGCGGGTAAACAACGCTATGCCTTCTTCACCAATGAGCAAGGCGGTATCTTAGATGATTTGATGGTGACTAACTTTGGTGATCATCTCTTTGTTGTAGTGAATGCAGCTTGCAAGGAACAAGATATCGCACACATCCAAGCGCATCTTCCAGCAGATGTTGAATTAGAGATTATTGACGATCGTGCCTTGCTTGCACTACAAGGGCCAAAAGCAGCCGATGTGTTAGCACGCTTAAATCCAGCAGTGAGCGACATGGTGTTCATGGATGCCGCTAAAATCGAACTACTTGGCGTGGAGTGCTACGTAAGCCGCTCTGGTTATACTGGTGAAGATGGTTATGAAATTTCAGTGCCGAATGATAACGCAGATGCATTTGCGCGAGAGTTGTTAGCATTTACTGAAGTGGAATGGATTGGCTTAGGTGCGCGTGATTCATTGCGTCTTGAGTGTGGTCTGTGCTTGTATGGCCACGATATTGACACAACAACAACGCCTGTAGAAGCAAGCCTATTATGGGGTATTAGCAAAGCGCGTCGTGCTGACGGTGAGCGTGCGGGTGGTTTCCCTGGTGCAGAGCTTGTACTTGAGCAAATCAAAACCAAAGATGTTGCTCGTAAGCGTGTTGGTTTGTTAGGCCAATCTAAAGCACCTGTTCGTGAAGGTAGTAAGCTATTTGATGGGGCTGATAACGAAATTGGTATTGTTACCAGCGGTACATTCGGCCCATCTAAGGGTGCGCCTGTGGCAATGGCTTACGTGAAAACTGATAGTGCAGTGATTGGTACAGAAATTTTTGCTGAAGTGCGTGGTAAGAAGCTTCCAATGACAGTTGAGAAAATGCCATTTGTGCCACAGCGTTATTACCGTGGGTAAAACACATCTGTGGTTAACCATGATTGATTAAATGAAGGAGGGGCGTTTTTCGCCTCTTTTTTATTTGCTTATTCTCTATGTTATTTCTTTTAAATTATCGTAAAAGTGTGAATTGTATAAACAGAAGTGAATACAATACTGGAAAGTACTGTATTCACTTATTACAGAAAGCACGAAATCGCCATTGTTTAGTGTGATACATTTTTATATGCCGATTTAAACATAAGTTGGAAGCCTTCTTGTGTAAGATCTTTTGCACTAATTCCCGCTTCTTTTAATCGGCGATAACATTCACCTAATGCGGCTATCGTTGCTTCTTGTTGTTGCGCTTTTAATTGTCTTCTGTTCATTTGATGATACCTGTTTGTTATTGATGATGATTGATACTTGCCATTACGGGTCATAATTAACTCTTATCCATGAATGTATGCTGAATGGAGCATACGATTTATACAAATGGGATAGATAAACTAAAAAGACTCACATAGCACCAGCTAAGATTAATTATTAACTGAAATGTTAATGTCAACGAAGTGTCAGGTTTTTCTCGATACGAATGACAAGACCAGAAGTTAAGGTCGGTTGATATCAAACATGTTTAATGTGAATTTATTTCCCTTGGTATTTCTTAGCGTTACTGATCCCTGCATTTTGTTATCCCTATCCTCTTTCAAAAGTGAAAATGCGTCACTATGCATCTCACGTTTTTTATTCAGTAGGGTGATTAATCTCCAAGTAAAATAATGATTTAAATTTATTTTCTATTTCATATTGCGACTCACCATCGAGGAGCTATCTATTGATAGCATTCACTTTTGATGAATGGCTATAAGGGATTTTTATTCTTCAGTGGGAAACTATCTGCGTTTGATGTCAATCCATGATGTGGCCTTTAATGAGGGGAAGGCTTATTTTTTTTATTGTTCAGTAGTGTAGGTGTCTGTGGGTGGTGAGAAAACGATGAGGAAAAGTACTTTTTTAAGTAACCGTACCCTTTTGTGGCAGGGTACGGTTATATACCTATATATTATTTGTCACGCTGAATATAGGTTACTTTTGTGAGTGACTGTCCAGTACTGTCATCAGTAGCGGTGAACTTGACTGTTTGGGAACGAATTTGTGGAAGCGAGACAAATACGCGCCCATACTCATCGGTTTTTTCACTCCTTATGCCATGAATATTAGTGGTAACTGTCGCTCCTTCGACTCCTTTACCGTTTTCACTTACTGATATCCACGCGCCATCATTGACAGATGAAACGTTCATGCGGTACTCAGCAGCTGCGGTAAACGACATGGCTAACCCTGCCATAAGTAGACTCGTCTTAATTATTTTCATAGTTACCTCGTCTTCTCGTTGTACACGGAATCATAGTAATTGTGGCAGGGAAATCCTCTTATGGCAGGTCATAATTATTCACTTTTAGAATATTTAATCTTAATTTTGTCTCTGTAGTAATGCTTAAAAGGATATTCTGGTATAAAGTTTTAACGAGAAGAGCCCTTATGTGTCAATTGACTTTCAGGGTTGTAAATATTGGTTTATTACGCTGTTTTCACATATCTCATATGAATGATATTTGAATAAAAAATTTACGATAATTTATCTTGTTTTAGGAATGAGCATGAAGTTTTTGACTTGTGTACCATTAGTACTGGTGGCGAATATTGCTTTTGCTAGCGAAGTGAAGCCGAGCTTTGAATGTACGAAAGCTTCTGGAGAAGTTGAGAACTTAATTTGCCACGATCAGACGCTAGTAAAGCTCGACCTTCAAATGGAAGGCCTATACAAAAAAGTATTATCAACTATGCCTGAATCGGCTCTGGCGAATTTTAAAGCTTCTCAGCGAGGCTGGATCAAAGGACGCAATGATTGTTGGAAATCGGTTGATGTTTATCAGTGCACTAAAAATAGCTATGCATTACAGACTGAAAGTTTGGCGCAGATAGGGCGACTTTTCGTTAATGATAAATCGACCTATTACCGATGCAGTGGAGGAGTGCATCCTGCGGTTGCGGTGCGCTTCTATCAATTTAACGATCAATCTAAAGCCATACTTCAATATGGCACAGACAGTGAGTTATTAGATGCGGCAGTGAGTGCGAGTGGTGCTAAATACACGAGTGATACTGCTAGCTTTTGGTCACATAAACAAACTGCAAGTGTACAAGTCGGGCGAGATTCTTTGAGCTGTAATTTGGTTGCTGAAAAGCCTAGCCCTATGATTTCTGCACTTGGTGTCACGCGTCTACAGCAGGCAGAAATATTAGGCATAGGTGAAGACAATGAGCCAAAACGCCTATGGCGTGGGCTGTGGGGCGAAAATTGGCAGAGTACAAGTACATCTAATGGCACCGAGGGTTATTACAAGGTTTCACTCACGTTTGCTGGGAATCTTGCCGCTTATGGTAATGTCATGAACAACAAGCAAACCCAAGCTGCAGTGATCACTGATTTTCAAACTAGCGGCTCTGGGCGGTTTTCATATTTGTCGCTATTTGATGAGCAATTAGATTCTTTTGGGTATGGTGAAGCGAGCAATATCGCAACAGCACTTATTGGCGATCGTATTCAAGTGATCGACCTCTATGTAGAGTCACCATTTATTGTTGTGAAATCCATTCAGGCGGGTAAACAAGATCCTATGTGCTGCGGTGGTGATCTTGTTACGCAATTTTGGCAATACCAGGGTGGAAAGTTAGTACAGGATGACAGTAAGCTGCAACGTAGCCGCATTAGTCTCGATGTATTAGCGGGTAAAACATGGCATTTGATGGAGAAAGGGCCATTACCTGCGTCTAAAACGACTCCAACAGGGAGCACTTTGATGTTTGATGCGGGTCAGTTTGTCGGTTCAACAGGCTGTAACCGTTACTCTAGCAAGGTGCAAAGTTCGGAAGGTAAAACCGATATAAAACTATCCACCATTGCTACCACGCGTAAGGCATGCCGAAGTGACGAAAGTCGACAGCAAGAAAAACAGTTCCTAAAAGCGTTAGCAAAGGTGGAGCGCTATGGTTTTTACGCCGGTCAGCTCTATTTGTACTTGGAGGAATCTGCAGAATCAAAAGTCATGGTTTTTAAGCCCACAGATTAAATATAGGACTACTCAGCTAGTGGCTCCTTACATGAAGCGAGCCCATAACGGCCTTAACGCCCACAGCATGAAGAAAGTGATTGAGGGTGCGTATTTCTTCTTGTTGAAGAAAAAATGCGCTTGGTTTTTTAAAAAAGCAGTACTAAAAAAAGCATCAGCCAGCTGAACGGATTCTTTGGCATTGGCTGCTTGTAGTTCTTTTAGGGAGCTTCCTGCTAAGAACTGGCGATCTTCTTTATTTACAACCCAGTTTTGGGCAATACGATGAGCTTCTTCCATTAACTGAGGTTGCGGTACAACGCTTTGTACTAACCCTGCGGTTAGTGCTTCTTCTGCATTGGGCTTCCAGCCCTCTTTACCTAGCATACGTTGACAATTTGCCTCACCTAATAAGCGAGGAAAATGGTAACTGGAGCACCCCTCTGGGGTAATGCCCAATGCAGAAAAAGGCGTTGAAAATGTTGCGTTGTCAGCGGCAACAATACGGTTTGCTAGAGTAGCAGAAGTCACGCTGGCCCCGATGGCTGGACCATTAATAGCGATGAGTAAGGGTTTATTGCAGTTTAAAAAAACCTCAAAAAGCCGTTGGTTATTCTTAACGATTAATTCATGTAGTGCTTTAGGCGGCATGACTTTCAACGTGCCAGCTAAATTTACACCCGCAGAGTAATATTTACCTATCCCCGTAAGAATAATAGCTTTTACATTATCGTTTGTATTGGCAATCGAGAAAGCTTCTTTAAGTGATTCCATCATATCCATTGTCCACCCGTTTAGTTTATGAGGGCGGTTCATCGTGATGGTGAGCACATCGTTTTTTATACTGGTGAGAAGGTGATTAGTAGCGATATCTGAGAGCGTTAGGGTAGTCACTATGATACTTCCTGTTGAAAAATCACACTAAATAAGATTACGACAGGGTTTAAATAATCACTAATAATCATGATTATATCGAAGAGAGGATCACATAAAATGCTTTTACTTGGTTGGAAGTGTGATTCATATCTATTTCATTGATGATTCAATCATCAGCATCCTAAACGGAAAAAGCCACCTCAGTGTTCGTAAGGTGGCTTGGTTTATTACTTAATCAGAAGTTAAGTAATAAGTAAAAAACTTAAGGCTGTTGACGTGTCGCTGCTAGTACGATTTCACGAATACATACGTTTTGTGGTTGGTTGTATGCGTAGCTAATCGCGTTAGCAATATCTTGTGGTGCAAGAATGCCGCCCATGTCTTGTTTCCAATCTTCATAGCCCGCCTTGATTTCTTCGCTTGTTGTATGGCTCAGAAGCTCAGTTTCAACGGCACCCGGTGCAATCGTAATAACACGTACATCTTCGCTTGCGACTTCTTCACGAATGTTCTCACTCATTGCATGAACCGCAAATTTAGTACCACAGTATGCAGCGTGGCTTGGGAACGTTTTACGGCCAGCAACAGAACTGATGTTGATGATAGTACCGCCTTTACGTGCTTTCATATCTGCAAGTACACAGTGAATACCGTTCATTAAGCCTAGAATGTTTACGTTAACCATGTTTTGCCATTCTAACGGGCTTTGCTCATGTACAAGGCCAAGTAGCATCACACCTGCGTTGTTGATTAAGCAGTCTACTTTACCGTATTGTGCTTCAGCTTCTTCAATCGCTGCTTTAAAGCTAGTCACATCTGTAACGTCTACTTTGCGACATAGCGTGTTTGGAAGGTTTAAGGCTTCTAAGCGCTCAACGCGGCGCGCTAATAATAAAAGAGCGTATCCTTGCTCTGAAAGGTGACGTGCTGTTGCTTCACCAATACCTGAACTTGCACCTGTGATAACAACTAGTGGCTTAGACATAAGATACTCTCTCTAAAAATTATTTTATAACATGAGGTTACGCAACATAAATGGAATAGCTTGCTGCGTTCTGGTGACTAATATAAGCCTAGGGGATGAAATTGAAAAATATCAATTACTAAGGGTTATGATAAGTAAAAACTATGGATAGATAATTTGAAGCCCGTAACCATAAGTGTTATTTATCATAGTTGTTAACTTTAACGATGAATGAAAATTAGGAACTTGGTATGGATTTACGGTTATTACGCTTTTTTATTGCTGTGTATGAGGAGCAGAACATTACCGCAGCGGCAAACCGATGCTACGTTTCGCAACCTTCCATTTCAAATGCCGTAAAGCAGCTGGAAGAAGAGCTAGGGGTAACCTTATTTGAGCGCCATAAGAAAGGGGTTACGCTGACAGAAGAATCACATCACTTGTACCCAAAAGCTGTGCAGTTGATGAATGAAATTCATGCCTTGCCAGACTTATTTACTCAGCGCCGACAGACCTCTCCAATCAAAATTGCGAACTTTCCAGATTTGAGCCAGACCGAATTGGCTCGGGTGATGGCTAGGCTAAGTGAAAACTGTCCTGAACTGCGTTTAGAATTGGTAGATGCCAACGATCCGCACGCAGATTGCGCTATCACGCTCGATATTCTTAAAGCGGAAGATGAAATCTTCTTACCATTATGGGAAGAAGACTATGTGTTATGTATGTTGCCTGAGCACCCATTGGCGCAGCTTGATGAAGTAAAACCGAGTGACTTGCATCAATATGATTTTATTGAATGCCCACCGTGTGAAGCACACCAACAAACAATTAGCCTATTAGCGTGCGATGGGTTGTCATTGAACTTGCTGGCGAGGGCTGAACATAAGATGCAGGTAATGCACTTGGTTCAGGCTGGGATCGGTATTTCTTTTTTACCCACTGGCGTGTTGGAGCAATCGAACCAATTGGTAACTGTGCCTTTGGTTGGCCCCAGAATGTTCCGTCGGTTAGGCTTAACCTACGCGGCAAGTAAGGCCAACAGCCAAGCATTAAATGCGGTGATAAGAGCGTTACGATAAAAGGTCTATAAATATTTAGAGAATCGCGAGTAACCATTATTGCTTTTTGGGTTTATCATTTTGATTTTATGGTTTTTTTAGCCAGTAGGATGAATATGTTTAAGAGGATAAAAATGAATAGCCAAAACACACCCGTGGTAATGAGGCGTGCTGGGAAAAATTGGTAAGTGTCAGTCTTCCCAAAATAAGAAACGTAATTCAAGGGGAAACCGATAACCTTATGCGGTGTAAAGTATTGATAGAATTGTGAAGAGAACATCACAATAGCCATTATGACGTTACTGCCGACTGTAATAATTGAAGACATAGAAATCTGTTCGCTCATCAATTTGGTTTTATATTGTACACTTTTGTGAACGATAAACAAAAGCACGCAAATACGTGCTTTTGGTAACTAAATTAGAGGTTTACTTCACCAAATATAGCATTGGCAGACTTCGAGTACATCTTACGTATCTGATCTAACCTAATTTTTAAGTATTGATACTGTGTTTTACATACTAGCCATTCTGATTTATCAGGATGCGTTTCTGTTGTTATGCATTCACCTTCGATAATGCTTTGATCGCGCAGCTTAAGTGTCACTTGATAGTGATATAAACAAGCAATTTCAAAACAATCATGTAATGCACAGTCGATAGGTTTATAAGTATGCGACATATTATTTCCTAACGCTGTTTCCTATTTCTAGATGATCTGATACCAATCTAACTAAGTAAGTGGTCGTTCTTGCTGATTAAATTCACCTGAACACTTACTTACCCGAGTTGGTATAACTAGAAACTATGGTATTAATAGGATAGTCAATAGATTGAAGGTTGTCTCAAAAATGGGATGAATTCGATAGGCTGGGGGAGTGAGATAATTCAAAGGCCGTTGATACGGCCTTTAGTGGTTGGCATAGAGGCTACTGTTAGTTAGATAGCAATCGTTTCAGGCTGTAAGTACAGCTGCCATGCATCTTGGTAGAGTTCTTGTGACTCAGAGCGAAGCTGGCTGATACGTGCTATTTCAAATTCTGATAATTCACGATCTTGTTCTAGACCTGTACGTTCAATCTTCTGAATTTTCTCGTATATTTCATGCTCTGCACCATTTTTAATATCTGAAATACCTTTTAGGTGAAGTTGTACTTCAGCAATGATGTTTGTCTCTGGTAACTGTACTAGCATTTTTAAATCACGGTAGCCAGATGCCGTTGGTTTCTTAAACCTGTTTTTTACCGCAACAACTGTTACTTCTTTATTCATTAATTCAAAGGCTTGAACTAAGCTTGGAATATCGTCAGCAACAATAGAGCCACGGGCTAGGTCGGTAATACGGCTAGCGTCACCTTGAAGCTCTGTTGCAACTTTCTGCTGTGCACGCGCTTTTGATTTAACACCAGGAATAATCGCCTGAGTGTGAGTGACTAAACTGATTTCTTTAATCAGAGCGTCTAGTTCAGTTTGAGCATGGGTAGCAGCAGTGTAAAGCATGCCAAACTCAGAATAAGGTTGAGTGATTGCTGGCTCTTGCCAACTTTCAATGCTGTAAAGACCACTCAGGCTGCGCTGAAACGATTTTTTACTCTGAACCGTTTCTTTGGAAGAAGGCTCGAAGTCTGTGTCTGTAAATTGAGGCAGTGGTGCAGCAACAGAGCCACGGCCAACAACACATAAAAGAACACAACAAGCACGAATAACAGATTTAAGATCCATTCAACAACTCCAGTGATAGCTTAGGTGACAGCAGCTAACTGTCACGTAAACAATCTACAACTTACATAAAACGGTGTTACCTACATCATCTTAATAACGATGAGGGACAAAAAGTGTCGTATGTTGTTCGGTTGTTTTTCTTCTTCTTCGTATCTTTTGTTTACGGTTGCTATCTTACCAAGGTTAGCTGAACTCAAAATGAATATTTGCCGCCTATACAGCATATATATGGTGTATTTGGGCCTTTACAAGGGGGATTGAGGCCATTTATTTAATAATTAAGCAGAAAGTGTGACCTGCTCTACAAAGTCGCCATAAGGGCGTCCGATTACAGCCAAACTAAGACAATAGCTAATGCTGGTATAAGTGTATTTACCCATTACCTTTGACTAAGAGCACGTACCTTTTGCTATCCGCTTTGCAAGGTGAACCGCTCTTTAATGCTATTTATGTATTGACCAGAGGGTTTTACTCGCAGTGATTATCAGTTCAATTACTTCATAAAATTGGTTTAAAATCAGTTACACTGCTTATCAAGCGCTTACGTCATAAGGTAGAGTATTTTGCAGCAAGAGTTATTGATTATTTTGGTCGTGATTTGGTTAGGCTTGTCGGTAGGTAGCATGCTGCTATTTCAACGAGGTAAAGATGCAGAGCGTAAGCGTAAATTGTGGCCGAAGTACACAATTTTTAGTAATGCGGTATTGGCTAGCTTTATTGTGTATATGCAGCCGCCTTTGGCTATGATGATTGGCTTACTGATTTTTATGGTGCCATTAACGCTACTGACTATTCGTTCGACTAAGTTCTGTGATGCATGTGGTAATGCCAGCCGCTCCCCATTTTTCATGAAGCCGCCTACTGCATGTAGTCACTGTAAGAAGCCGCTGAAATAAATTCAGAAATAAGTGGCGAGAAAAAGGGGCTTGATAGCCCCTTGCTTTGATTACTTCGATTTACGAGCTTGCTGCTTTAGCTCAAAATCAAATTCATCAGGGAAGATCACCAAGCCTTCTTCATTTTGGTTAGGGAAGATAGCAACAGCAAGTTCATCATCTTCAAGGCCATGGCTCCAGCGGCTGTGCCACTTGTTTAAAGAGATCGCTTCTGCTTTACAGTGATCCCAATCGCCTGTTGCCCATGACTCTGCAAATTCTTTATTTGGCCATACAGGTACACAATCTTCATCTTCGCTATTTAGCATCACACAACCGTGTTCATCGGTTAGGATCCAAATTTCACGGTTTGCAACGACTTCTTTGATTAGATACTGGTAGCGCTTCTCTGCATCATATTGGTTGATGTTGTCGATTTGAGTTTGATCTAATGGGGTTGCCATGGGTATTCCTGATACGAACAGTAAATTCGCTATAGGATAGTGCAATTTTGTAACAGAGTTAAGTGAAACTCAGCGTAAGAAGAGGCATTGGATCATACAGATAGCGTAATGGGGGAAATATAGCATGCCTGCAACAGCTACAGGCATACTTTGGAGCTATTTTAGAGTAATTGGAACACGTACCGACAATTGAAAATCGGGGGCATCAGCTGTTAATCCTGCAGTGGCGCCAATGTTGATTGTCGTATCACGACTGATGGCATAATTCGCACCAAAAGACAGTGAGTCGAGTTGAAGTAATTTTGCATTGTCTGGTGTTACGCCATTGATTTTAGATTTTAAAATGGTTTTGTGGCTAAGCCCCATGCTAAATGAAAATTTCGGATTAACCGCAAACCCCATCCCAGCACTGAACGAAATAGTGTCACCTAAATCTATGGTCTGGTTACCTGACTCAGTTTCAACATCATCTTCAATATTCCAGATATAACTGGTGCTTGCATATATTACGGCGGGGTCGATCGGTAAGATCATCGTGATCCCGGGCTCTATACTGGCAAATCCAGAACCTGTTGGTAAGCTCTCAAATTCATTGGTTTTTGGATCGATACTGACATCGTACGGTGATTTACCTGTCGTACTTTTAAAACGTAAGCTACCGATCCAATAAGGTGCAGTATTCATATTAAATTGATACTTAAATGCAGCTTCAATGTCGCCTAAACCACTACCATCTAAATCAATAAGCTCGTTATTATTTGCACCAGTTTGGGCTTTACGCTTTGAAATAGAATCTGCTCGATAAACAAGAGGTATACGCGTTTCTACCTCGAAGCGATTTGTTATCCCATATCGTCCAGTAAACCCGACAGTCAATGTTGTTCTATCAACATCGCTGGCTTCGATTAATCCCACAATCAATGAAGGTAAAACGGTGTAACCTACAACAGAGACAGAATTTGAAGAATTCTGCGTGTAGGAAAATGATGTGTCTAAGACAAAAGAACCTCGTGGTGTTAGTACACCTGGTTGCTCAAAAATATCTGCAACGGTTTGGACTCTTTTTGGCTTTTCCTTTTTATCGTCGGTTTGATCTGCAGAGGGTTCCTCGGCAAAAACAGCACTAGAACAAATAGTTAGTAGCGCTACTAAGCTTTTATATTTGAATGTATTCAAAACTTCCTCACTTTAACGCAAATTAATCCCAAAAAGGTCGGAGAGTTATACGTCTTTGACCATAAAAAAAGAGTAGTAGAACGAAACATAACGTCTATTGAGACGTCTCATTTAATGTCTTAATCCTGAGATGCTTATAAGACCCTCTCATAATTAATAATTTGCTTCGCTATTAATATTAATTTACTAAAGTGGAACTCAAATAAATTTATTAAAATAAAGTTGAAGTTAACCTTCTGTTTATTTAAAGGAAAATAAACTTATTAAAATTAATACAGTTCAAAACTTGGTGATGACTAGATTTAATGTATCTCGCAGAAAACATTGCGAGTTACTAGAAAAATAACAAGACAACATATTTGGAGTAATACCATGCGTAAAACAAATCTCGCACTATTAGTAGCAGTACTTGTTAGTTCGCCGTTAGCTCTAGCGGATGGTCACCAAGGTGGATATGACGACAGTGGTAGTGATGGTGGTTACCAAGGCGGCGGTGGTGATTATGATGATGGTTATGGTGGCGGCCCAGTAGCAGCTGGTGATGTCACAAATAAAAATGATGTAGGTAATGAAATTTACACTGTCGATAACAGTGGTAACTACGATAAAACAGTAACGTACACATCTTCACATGATAAAGATCTGTCGGTGCAAGATTCATTTAATTATGACGCACATTATGATGCGAAACATACTGTCGATCATTCTTACACAGTAAAAGACAGCTATAACCAAGACAACGATGCGCTATTAATGCACAACATTGATAACGATCGTAGTCATCGTTATACCGATAACAGCGATAATAGTAAGCACTGGGAAGATAATAGTACCCATGATTACAGCCAAGATTGGCATATCGATATGGATACCAATCACTTTGTTTCTAAAGCAGAGCTTGATGGTTCTGTCGCGCAAAGTTCTGTGAAGTACGGCGGTGGTTGTTGTGACAGTGGTTACGGTGAGCGCGGTGGTCGTTATGGCAGTGGTGGTAGTGGCGGTGGCGGTATGAGTGAAGTTATGGTGACGCAATCAAATGAAATGAACAACTCATTTGCTGGCGCATCGGGTATTAACATGGCGGGTCAAAATGCGGGTAATAACTCGTTGGTTCAACAAAGTGCTAGTACAAATGCCATTTTATACTAGTTAATTTTTAACTTCGGCCGGTAACAAACAAGCTGAGAGTTGCTGGTAAACAAGAGTAACTCTCAGGAGGATGTTATGAAATATTTAACGCTGATTGCTGCTGTTTTATTATCAAGTGGGGCAGTTGCAGATGAGTTGGATATTCTAACAAGCTCTGACATGATTTCTGATGACTTAATGGGTCAATCTCGCGGAACTAATTACGAGATTCAAATTGACAATATGCAGGCTCACTCAGAGATGGACGGCGATGTTGCAGGTAATAGTGCATACCATAATACCACTGGCGATAATGTTATTGATTCTGGCTCATTTGCCGATTCGTCAGGGATTTTTAGTGTAGTGCAAAATACGGGCAATAATGTATTGATTCAAAATGCTACCGTAGTAAACCTGACATTGAAGTAACCTGTTAGTTTATCTATGTGCTGGTATGTGACTATGCCAGCCCGTTTCTCAACACTTATTGAGTTGCGCCTTTCGCAGGGACTAACAACATTACTTCGTCATTTATTAATGACTACAGATAATAAGCTGAAATAACTCAGCGCTTAGATGTGATGTAAATAATAAAAACAATGCACACAACATATTTGGAGTAATATCATGCGTAAAACTAATATCGCACTAGTAGTAGCAGTAGTAATGGCATCTCCATTTGCTTTGGCAGATGAAGATAATACCCAAAATGCAAATAATGTTGATGTATTAGTTCAAGATTCTTTTAATAAAGATGCGACCTATGATTTCGACAAATCTAAATCAGAATATGCAGATATTGATGGTTCAGGCAATGTAGATGTAGATAAATCCTACACATCAGAATATAGCAAATCAAAAGAAATTAATTACAGTGGAAACCAAGATAATGACCTGCTTTATATGTCAGATATTGGTAACGATGAGAGCGTGGTAAAAACTGACAACAGTGATAATTCTCATATGTACTATGACAATAGTCAGTGGGATGCATCAAAAGCAGTTGATATTGATATAGATATTGATCATTACTTAGCTGAAAGTAAGTTAGAAGGTGACGTGATGGGCGCATCTGTAACTTATGGCGGTGCCTGCTGTAGTGAACATGGTGATAAAGGTTACCGTGGTCGTGGTGGTAGTAGCGAAGGTAGTGATTCAGTCGTAAAAGTTGAGCAAATGAACTCAATGAATGATTCGTTCGGCGGCGCATCAGGTATTAACATCGCTGGTCAAAACGTTGGTAATAATTCATTAGTACAACAAACAACAAGTACCAATGCAGCGTTGGTTGGCTCACAATAAGATCGAGAAAGGGCCTAGGAATAGGCCCTTCTTTTCATTATTTAATTGGCACAATCGGTGTATTGTAAATCTTGGGTGTTGTTGTTATGAATAAATCGATAGCGATATTATTAGGCATAACCACCAGTTTTTCTGTTTTAGCGTTAGACTACTTTCCTAGTAGAGGTGGATATAACGTTAAAGTGAAAAGCTACCAAGAGCAGTTGTTTGGTGATGTACACCGCCAGCAATATGATTTTAGCTGTGGTTCAGCTGCAGTTGCTTCATTAATGACATTTCATTACGACATTGAAATTAATGAAAGTGAAGTGTTTGATTTTATGTTCAAACATGGCGATAAAGCAAAAATAGAGAAACAAGGTTTTTCTTTGCTAGACATGAAAAAGTATATCAATTCAATAGGCTTAGAAGCTAACGGTTATAAGCTACCTCTGGAAAAAATAAAGAAACTCGGTATTCCCGCAATTACAATAATAAACTTTGATGGATATATGCACTTTGTGGTAATAAAAGGCATTAATACTAAACAAGTTATTCTTGGTGACCCATCAAGAGGTACTGTAGTTATGGATATTGCAGAGTTTGAAGAATATTACAAAGGGTTAGTTTTACTGGTTAAGAGTCATATTGATGTAGCTAGAAATGGTTTTATAAAAAAAGAAAATTATAGTGTTTATGCGGCATCGCCAACAGCAGAGGCGGTATCGCGCGATTCGCTTGCAACCTTCAGCATTACGTTGCCAGGAGCAAACGATTATTAGAGGCTAGTATGAAAAAGTTATCCCGATTATCCATAATATCTGCGATTGGTGGTGTGGCTTTTGTGGCCCATGCCTCCATCGGATTCCTATCCTTAGATGAGAAAAAGCATAATCTTGTTAGCATGAGTGAACAAGAGATGGCAACGGTCAGAGGTGGCTTTATATCAATCAACAATACATTGATAAACATAGGGTTAACCATCTCTACGGCATTAAATGGCAGCAAGGTTTATACTTCCCAAATTGCAAATTTAACCATTGATAATGGGGTGCTAACCACAGTTGGCGTCGACCAAATTACCGACCCTATAAAAGTGGTACAAAATGATAACTCTGGGTCCGGTGAAAATACGGTTAGTCCAGCGTTAAGTCTACAAGATGGAAGTATTGCTAACATTATTCAAAACACGGTAGATGGTGCGAATATTCGCATTCAAACCGAGCTTAATATTGAAGCAGATGTAGAAGGGTTCTTACGTGAGCAAGGGAATATAAATCGTTTAGAAAACGCGATATTAAGTCATAGTTATTAGATAATCCTTTCAATCGTAAATGAAGGTATAGTACTCGGTACTATACCTTTTTTGTTGTGTTTTTTTGTCATTTGGTGTTGGTTGTGATTACTTTTTGAACTTTGTTTAAATAATATAAATGTTATTAAGTTCTTGAAAAAGAAATGAACTTATCTTAAATGATTTTATGTATCTGTTATTTTTGAACTCTTTGAGACCTTTCTTATATCTGATACCCTGCAAACTTATCATTTCTCACCTATATTTTTAATACATTATAAAAAATGCACATTGAAATAGAAGGTGACTTCGATGGTGGCTCAATGTCAAAATAAATCTTTTAATGGTCGCTTAGTTGCAATTGGATGTAACTATGAACCTTGGATTGCGCTTTTAGAACAATCAGGCTGGAAAACACACTGTTGTTACGACCTACGCACGGCTGACTCAATCTTGGATGAGTACAGCCCATGTATTTGTATTGTTGATTTAAGCAATAATGATTTTAGCTTGAATAGCATTGCTTTGAGGGCAAATAAAACCAAGCATGTAAAATGGATCGCTGTTATTAAAAAAGAGCAGCTGCAAACAGACGCTATATGCCAATTTATTAATAACTTTTGCGTCGACTATTTTTCAGTGCCAATTCCGAGTAACCACTTACTTGAAACAGTAGGACATCAACTTGGGATGCTGGAGATAGAAGCCAGCTCTTGGGTGGAAATTACATCGCAACATGATATGGGCTTATTTGGTGAATCTAAATCCATTAAACAGTTAAGAGATATGGTACGCAGAGTTGCTTCAACTGATGTAAATGTCTTTTTAACAGGTGAAAATGGAACGGGTAAAGAGCTGATTGCTAAATCTATTCATGATCTATCTAAACGTAAAAATGCTTCTTTTGTTACCGTTAACTGCGGTTCTTTATCAAAGGATGATGAGAAAGTGGCATTTTTAAGAAGCTCAACATCCGAGCTACAAGATGATGGTGAGCTGAGGGCGACGGGTACCATTTTGCTTGATAACGTTGAAGAGTTATCGAAAGAACTTCAAGACGAACTGTTGAACTACCTACAAGCACCCGCGAACGATACCCTTGAGGATGATTCCCACTGCGATATTCGCATTGTTGCTTCATCAAGTTCTGATCTTGAAAATGCGGTGTTAAATGGTGAGTTTAGTAAGGAGTTGTTTTATCGCCTTAATGTATTCCATATAAAAGTACCAACGTTGCGTGAGCGTGGTTCGGATATTTTTATGTTGGCAGAAAAGTTCTTAGCCAAGTTTGCTACAGAATATAGCACCATGGCATCAACTTTTTCAGAAGACTCAAAACAGCTATTACTACGTTATAGCTGGCCGGGCAATGTGCGTGAGCTGATAAATCAAGTGAAACGAGCAGCATTACTGGCAGAAGGTAATGAAGTAAGAGCAGAGCACTTTGATCTACCGAGTAAAGCAAACCTAAAGCAGAGTTTACGCAATATTAAAGACGAAGCTGAAAAAGATGTTTTGGTGGCTGTACTGGAAACGCACCGTGGTCAAGTGGCATCAGCAGCGAAGGACTTAGGCGTATCACGTGCGACTATGTATCGCTTGCTCAACAAACACAACATAGTTCCAGATGTAAGGCACTACAATAGCAGTTTTATGCGTGAGTAAATTTGCTGTTAATTAGTTGAATAAGTAAAAATCCAGCCTAGTGGCTGGATTTTTTTCGATGCTAGGTGCTATTTATTTCGGCGTAACCAACCGAATAAGCCTAAGGCAACTAGGCCCAATAGCGGTACAGAACCACCACCACCGCTAGAGTCTGAATCCGGCTGTTTAGGTTGCTTCGGTGGTACATCTTTCACCACCTTGAAAGGGTCATACTTATAGTTAGCCATAGGAATCGCGTCTAAATCTAGGCCGGTTTTTCCTTCAATCCACTGGCGGTAGTAAGACACTTGAGTATATAAGCCATCACCATCTGTTAGCCCACTATTTTTGGCACTACATAATGGACCATTACTTGTTGCACCAACGAGGCGTAAACCTTTATCGGGGTCATTGACATTGGCTGGGTTCTGCCAAATCAAAGGGCCACCTGAATCACCACGGCACACATCTTTTTTTACAGAAGCTCGGTTAGAATCGGCACATACAAAATAATCGGTTTTAAATTGAGGGCTATTACATTGGCTATCAGGAATACCAGCAAGTTTTACAACTTGAAGGGTATCCGATGTTTTGTTTTGTGTACCTAAGTGACCCCAACCTGATGCAATAAGCGTTGCTTGCGAATCTTGACCATTGACGTATGTATTGGCAAATTGCTGATCGGCTTGTGTTTGCTCTGCTGTTGCAAGATTGGGCTGATTGTAGGTAGCAATTCGAATTGATTTACCACCACGTGCGTATAGCGATTCATTTACACGAATTAATGCAATGTCGTTATCAAACCGTGTTGCTTGAATTTCGGGGTTGTAACCTTGGTGAGTGATGACTTCTTCAATCAATGTACCTTTATTTTTATCAAGGTAGCCACCGAAAAGATGCGGGTTAGTGGTGCCTGCAAAGATATAATCACCTTTTTGCAGCATAATAACTTTATTACCAGCATCCATTTTAAATGTGCAGTGTGCTGCTGTGACAATCCAATGCTCTGAGATGATTGAACCGCCACACATGGTGCCGGTTGTTTGGCCAAATACCATAACTTGCCACGGTAGTAGATCATGAGCGGCTGCTTCGCCATTCATAACTCGCGGTTGTACTGATGGTAATGACGAGTCTGGTTCAATGTTTACTGCTGTTTGTTGGCCGGCAAAAGTAGCTGTGGAACCCAGCAAACATAGTGTTGCGATAATGGTTTTTGTCTTTTTCATTTGTCACCTTAATGTACGGTGTTTTTATACTATGGGTGCAATATACAGGCATTTTTGTGCTGTAGATATGGGGCGTTAAGTAAATGTGACGATTATCACCAATAGTAATGATTACCAATTAGAATATAAGTTGCTTGCGGCTGTTAACTGATCGAAAACAAATTAGCGATGACTAGCTATCGAATCTGGCTGTGTTGCTCGTTACTATAGGGAGGTATTTCTTATTATGAAGTTAGGTTTGAAGTTATGGCATTTAGAAATGTAATTGGGTTTGGTGTAGCAGGTAACTTTGCTGGGCATTTAGAGCAAGCAGGTGAAGCGAAGGATTTTTTGGCTGTTGAAGTACAAGAAGCTATTCAACCTAAAGCTATTTTTCCCTTTTATGTACCTTCAGCGAAGGCGGGCTTTCTTGCTGCGTATCCTTTGTCGTCAGATACGATAGTGCCACCGAATGATGCGGATAATTTACAAATTGAACCTGAAGTCGTTCTTTTGTGTGATATTGAATATAACGGAGCACAAGTTACTGGTTTGAAGCCAGTAAAGTTCGCTGCATATAACGACTGCTCTATTCGTAAGCCTAACGCCAAGAAGATCAGTGAAAAGAAAAACTGGGGCGCGGACACCAAAGGTATCGCTACTGAGTTATTTGATCTTGACCATTTAACCGAGGGCGGTGTGCTAGATGATTACCGTATTGCGAGTTTTCATCAGCGTGACGGTATAACTGCCCGCTATGGAGAAGACAGCCCTGTCATTGGTTACAGCTATTTCCATCAACGCCTGCTTGATTGGATTGTTGACCGCATGAATAATCAGCAAGATGTTGGTCCTACAGAAAATATTGCACAATTGCTAGCGTATGCTGAATACCCAACACAAGCATTGATCAGTATTGGTGCTACTCGTTATACCGAATATGGTGAAACACACTTCTTACAGTCGGGTGATACCAGTATTGTCGTAGTATATGATGGTAAAAAATATCATGAAGACGAGATTGCAGATATGGCGAAAGATAATAACTTTGCCAGCGAAGGTATATCAGCACTCGTTCAGAACGTAGCGTAGTTCTTGGTGTAAAGCGAAGCTCTGTCTAATGAGGATAGTTACCTATTGTAAATAGACAGAGCTTTGATTTATGAATAGGACCACAAGAAGTGTACGGGGCTTGGGGGACAATCAATAACGGTAAAAGACTTTAAAGGCACCATACGCATTAACGTCGAGAGTATCTTCTTTATAGTTTTTCGTTTTAGCGGCCATACTTAAAGTGAACCCCCAATTAGAACGGTATAATACAGCCCCTGCAACAGCCGTTGCTTGCCAAGGCTGTAAGCTAACATCGTACACCTCTGCTGGTTTATCACCTTCAATCGTAATGTCGTTAAAGCGGTAACGTCCCTCGATACCGGTATACAAGAAATAGCCTGAACGGCTAGCAGACAACAAGCTAATATCTGTAATTTGATTGGGTGTGAATCCTGCTGAACCAAAAGACTCGGAAAGTTGGTTTCCCCAGCGCAATATACTGCCAATTGCCGCTTCACTGCGATAGTTACCAGCATCGATCCGACCAATAGCACTCCATTCCCAAGCTTTATCGTTTATTGATGGGTTACGGCTAAGTAAGCGATGGCCTTCATAGTTTAGATTCGCAATGATTTGATTCTCTATTTGATACTCCCAGCCTTGCGGTTCTGTCGATGGCGTTAAATAGTGAACCAGCTTTTGCGCGTTTTCAGCCAACGAATTTGGCCCTACGGTTCCGAAACGAAAGGTTAACTTGTCAGCTTTACTTTCTGTGTATTGAAAGACTCCTATGTCGAAGAATAGCAAGCCAGCATAGGGGCGTTCATTTGGTTGAGGCTCTTCATAAGTGATATCGCTTGGCGTCCACATTTGTTGGCCAAGATTAAGGCGCCAACCTTGCCATGCATTGCTATCGAGAGGCAACCAACTTGCGATAGTTGAGATAGGTAGTGGGGCATCACCTGATAATTGTCGTGTGACCGCCGAGCTATAGTTAAGAAAAATACCGTTGGTGTAGTTTTGATCAGTTTGAACAATGCCGTCATTCTCTATAGAGAACGAAATACTGCTATATGTATTTGTTTTGGGCGCACTTACGGCTTCTACGCCAAGAGTTATTGGGCTCGTGAAGACTGTGGTAGCTAAAGTTAGGCATTTGAATCCATTTAGGACTCTATTTTTTATTCTCATCAACAGCCTTATTGATACTTAACATATATCCGTATAATGCAATTTATACGATATGCTATCTTAAAACACGGACACCGTAGCCAAATTTATAATTAACATTCAGCCTAATAACGTGAAAAGATAAAAGGACATATTTTGGATATACCTTCGTCAGTTGTTACCGCCACTTGGCTTACCCAGCATATAAGCCACCCCTCAATCATTACACTTGATGCTAGTTGGTTTATGCCGGGGTCAGATCGTAATCCGAAGCTGGAATGGGCAATTAAACGTATTCCAGGATCAAGATTTTTTGATTTCGATAATGTGATAAAAGAACAAGATTCATTGCTGCCTCATATGTTGCCAACAGCAGAGTATTTTTCTCAACAGGTTGCAAAGCTTGGGATCTGTAATGATAGCGTCTTGATTGTTTATGATAGCCACGGAATATTTTCAGCACCTCGGGTTTGGTGGATGTTTAAAGCAATGGGTCATAAAAATGTTGCAGTATTAGATGGTGGGTTATCAGCATGGGAAAAGGCTGGTGGCGCAATAGAAACAGAGCAACCAATCATTGATATCCCATCATCAAAGTATACCGCTACTTTTCGTCCAGAATGGGTTGCTAGTGCGCAAGATGTGGTGAATCATCTCGACAACGAAGCCGTAACCATTGTCGATGCAAGGCCCTTGGAACGATTTACAGGTAAACAAGCCGAGCCTCGTCAAGGTGTACGCAGTGGACATATGCCACGAGCAAAAAACCTTCCATTTCCTAAGTTAGTGTTTGACGGGAAATTAGCCTCTGTTGAGCGCCTAAAAAGCCATTTCGATAAAATAGGAAAGCAAGAGCAGCAGTATATTTTCACATGTGGTTCTGGGATCACAGCGTGTATTTTAGCGCTTGGCGCTGAGCAAACAGGGCGAAATCATATTGCAGTTTATGATGGGTCTTGGACGGAATGGGGGAGTGATGAACAATTTCCTGTAGTTAAAGGAGATTGAGGTTATTTGGATCTTCAAAGTGCTCTATTTCTTCATGAGAAGTGAGTATAAATTTAATATGATGCGCTGCGTGTTTGCTACACGAGCGCACCGTATTTAGCTTATTAAGCTAACCCGCCACTAAAGCGTGTTTATACTATTGAATTTGTGAGGCAAGGTAGCCACCTTCATCAATAATAGACTGACCTTCAGGTGACACGATGTAATCAACAAAGGCTTTTGCATTTTTGTCTTTTTTCAGTACTTTGTCTTTGTAAAGCATGAGGAAAGGGCGCGAAATTTCATATTCACCAGATTCTAGGTTGTCGATAGTTGGCGATACGCCTTCAAAAGACAGTGCTTTGATTGATTGATCAATCGAACCAAGCGATACGTAACCAATAGCATTTGGATTGCCAGAAACTAAACTTTTCACCATGCCATTTGTATTTACAACAATAGCTTGTGGGTTAATGTCGGAGACACGGATACCTTTTATGTCTTTGGTTAATCCGATGAAATCTTCAAAAGAGAAGCGTGAGCCTGAAGCATTCTCACGGCTAACAACCGCTATTTTTCGTTCAGGGCCACCAACTTGTTGCCAATTGGTGATTTCGCCGTGATAAATCTGAGAAACTTGTTCTTTCGTCAGGTTTTTGACTGGGTTGTTTTTATTTACAACCAGAGCAATACCATCATGGGCGAAAGTCACGCTTTTAAGTTTTGAGCTGATTTCTTCATCCGTTAAGTAGCGAGAGCTCATTCCTAGCTCTGCAACATCTTGTTTAACCGCAGTGATACCCGCAGACGATCCAATCCCTTGTACGGCAATCTGACTGTTCTTATTCTCTGCTGAGTATGTTTCAGCTAACACTTCAACAATATGACTTGCTGATGTAGAACCTGACACAGTAAGTGTTTCTGCTTGTGCGTTGAATGCCAAACCAGCACACAGTGCTAGCAGAGTGGTAGCCCGTGGGAACATAGACTTTCTCCATATTGAATTAATTTGCGACATCTTATTACGAAGATATGACATTTATGTGAAGACGAAAGTTAATATGGTCTCGATTTTTACTTATTCTTTAAGCGGTAAGACTTGAATAGAGTGCGTGCTAGGTGTGAATAGTATGCAGGCGTAGCCAAAAGTGTGGAGATAGGTGTGCTGGTGATCGTTAGCACTAAAGGCTGAGTCGTCATGTTTGGTTTAAAATATACAAATGTGTGATTTTACTTCATAGAGTATTGTTAGTAATTGAGAGGTTTGTTCATATCCATGGAGTTGTTGAGCGAATATTGAGTTACCCCGCACTTTATTATGCTCATTGTTGCAATTGGGCGTCAACACGCTATATATGAAACTACTAGCACTTGTTGTTAGTGTTGTATCATTCTCAAAGGGAACTTATCAGCGATAGTGAATCCCTGAAGGGAATGAATGTTGTGATGATGATTTAGTTTTGTGGGTGGCAGGGTGTTGTAGCTCTGTGTGCATTGCTGAGAATATAGGCAGGGGAAACGATGAAGAGTATCGAATTTACTGAATTATTGTCGAAAATTGATGCATTAGATGATGATCAATTAAAGACGTTGTATCTACAATCGAAGCAGGCATATTGCCAACAACGAGTGTTAGAAGTAAGCGAAATTATTACCCAAGAAGAGCTTGAACTGTTATTGCGACGATAACTCGCTTTGTCTGTAGTTAGGTTACTTTGTTATAGCAATAACGTGATGCCATTTTATTCACACCAAATGCTGTGCTATTGCTGGATTTTTACTGGCTTTTGTCTTGTACATTTCTTTATCAGCATGTGCCAATATACTATCGGGATCAGAGAGGTTGCCAGCATGGTAGGGAACAATACCTATACTTAAATCAATATCGAAGCTCTGTCGCATCATTTTAGTTGACTGGTATAAATGCTCAACCCATTGATGAGTCGCTTCATTATTGTCAGTTGGTAGTAATACGACAAATTCATCCCCACCAATACGGTATATATTACTACCCTCAGGGCTGGTGGCGCTAAGCATAGCAGCAACTTCAATGAGTAACTCATCCCCACGTTTATGACCAAAGCGATCATTCACTTTTTTGAAATTATCAATATCAATATAGGCTAAGACGCCACGTTGAAGTTGAATAGCAATTGCATCGAAACGACGAAATAAAGCGCGTCGGTTTTCTAGTTGTGTTAAATCATCTTGAAATGCATGCTTGCTGAGTTCTTCTTCTAAGCGGTGGGATTTTTCAATTTGAGCGTTTAAGTTTGCAATTAAGTTCTGTCGCTGCTGTAGCATTTTAATAAAGCAGAGGCACATCAGAAAAACACCGATATGCATGAAAACATCATCAGAGTTATCTATTAGCCAATGGTCATTCAATTCAGGTACTTCATCCAGCAAGTCAGCAATGACACCAATAGCATATGTGCCTAAAGCCAACATCAGCCAGCCTTTCATTTCACGGCCAAAATCTTCTCTTAGCAGCATAATAATCAGTACTAACGTCATTATCGACGTCATGACTTCAAGCATACCGCTAGAAGGAACAAAAGCAGAGATCAGTACGCCGATACAAACGACGACAGTTAAACGTGTCGGGAGTTGAGAGACTTTGTTCATATGCATCGGCTTACTTTATAAAACTCACGCTATCTTCGCAAACTTAATAAAGTGGAACAAGCCTGCGAATTAATAATACTGATAAACGCTATACGAGTCTTTTTTGACACGAATATATTGCATGTTTTTGTGTTAAATCTGACACCTAAGTGTTTTATATCTTGAGGCTTTATTAGTGAGCACGTTTTTGTTGAAACGCAAATGTAGGGAATAATACCGATTGTGATTTAACTCTCATAACTGAAAACATAGATTCCAAGCTACATTGTGTACGTCGTGTTTGGTATATAGGTATGTAACAAAATATTTCAATTTACAACCCTGTAACATTTGGTGGTTTATGTCTATTCTTGAAATGACTAGGAATTGTTGTGCATTACAGCAGGCAGTATAGGCACAAGGACATAACAATAGAGGTCGGACAATATGTTAACTATGGCTAAATCAACACCACCTAATGGTGCGTTGGTATCGGAGCGTATTCAAAAGCTCATCAAAGCGCTATCCAATGGGGTCTATGAAAGAGAAGAAACCATTAAGCTATGCTTGCTTGCTGCATTGGCTGGAGAAAGTGCCTTCTTATTAGGTCCGCCAGGTATCGCAAAAAGCCTTATTGCCAAGCGTTTAATTCAAGCATTCGATAACAGCCGTTTTTTTGATTACCTGATGACCCGTTTTTCCACACCTGAAGAGGTGTTTGGCCCCCTTTCAATTCAGGAATTAAAAGACAACGGTAAGTATGTACGTCTTGTAGATGGATACTTGCCAACCGCTGAAGTGGTTTTTTTGGATGAAATCTGGAAAGCCGGTCCTGCGATATTAAATACGCTACTAACGGTAGTGAATGAACGTACTTTTAAAAATGGTCAGGATATTTTGCCTGTTCCTATGCGCTTGCTGATCACGGCATCCAATGAACTACCAGATGAAGACAGTGGGTTAGAGGCACTTTACGATCGCATGTTAGTACGTGTGTTCGTTAATCGCATTCAAGAAAAGCAAAATTTCAAAGCCATGCTGATGGGCGAAATGACGCTTCAGGAAGTCGATCCGAGCCTAACGATTAAAGACGAAGAATATCAGCAGTGGCAAACACATTTAGAAAATGTCGTGCTGGATGAAACTATCTTTGAAAAGATCTATCAGCTAAAAAGCATGATTGAAGAGAAAGTTGAATCGGGTGAAGGCAGTGCTCATGACAGTGAGTTGTATATTTCTGACCGCCGCTGGAAAAAGTCTGTACGCCTGTTAAAAGCGAGTGCGTTCTTTAATGGTCGTGGCGCAATTAGCCCGCTTGATCTGTTATTACTGCAAGATTGCTTATGGCATAGCCCTGAATCTCGTCATGTTGTGCGTAATATCATTCGTGATTTTGCGACTCAAAAAGCGTTTAACCAAGAAACCTCACAAGCTGATGCCAATGAAGCGCAAGCCATTCTAGATACCGTTAATCAAGAAATTGCGGATGCACTGAGCATGTCATTTTCTCGTGAAACGATGATGCGTAAAGAGTGGTTTAAATACGACTTCTCTGGTGCTAAGCGTTACACCGTGAATCATAACCCACGCATGATCAAATTAGTGATGCTGCAACAAAATCCTTCTGTGTCTGAACAAGAAAAAGGGGATGGTCGTTGGGTATATGTTGATGGCGATGAGTTTGAAAAGAAAATCAAAGCTGGCCAATGTGACATCTATGGTTTCGTAAATAAGAACACCAATCTTTGTCGATTACAGTTTGAAGTTGATGCGAATTTACGTTTAGTGATCAAAGATATCGCTAATCGCGCGGTGTTAGTGGGCATTGCTGGTTCCCGTGGGATTAGTGCGACTCAAAAATCCAGTTGGCAGAAAGAACTGGATCGTGCTTCTGAAAAAGTGGTTGATGCAGAACATAATATCAAAAAATCACGTAGCTCTTTCCATGGTGCTTTGCCGCATAACTTTGTGGAGTCGGAACTGCCTGAATTGATTGAACATAGTATTGCAACCGCGTCAGATTCAGTGACCGAATTGAAACATCTAGTTGAGAAAGGTGCATTTCGAATTGCTCACCTTTCAGACTACTTCGCATAAATCAGCATTTATACTTAATGCATGTAACGAGGAGCCTGACTTATGCCAGTATCTGAAAGTATTAACCTTGCAATGATGATGGCAGAATCCGGAATGGTTGATTCTGCTATTCATGAGCTTCTCATGCGCCCACAATTGATCATGGCGGCAGAAGCGAACCCTGGTATTAAAATGGCCATGAAAAACCAGATCATCAAATGGCGTGGTCAGGTTCAACAGCGTATTACTAAAGTCAGTATTGAGGACCGTTTCAAGCAAGAAATAACCCTTTACGAGCAGGCTATTAAGTGGGATGAAGAGTATTTCATTGGTCAAGCTGATGGCATTGTGAAGCAGCTCGAAGGGCACTCTACGTTTTATTTCAAAGCAAAGTCACTCGTAACGAAAGAGCATGCGAAACATAATCCCATGTTTCAAACTTACTTTTGTAGCCAATGGCATCAGCATTTGATTGATACGCTTAAGCAAGCTCAGTTAGAAGAATTGGAGCAGCACAAAGAGCAATTACTGTCAGATCTATACCAACGCATTGAAACCATGCAGCAAATGGAGCAGGTAACAGATGCTGGTGATGAAACAAAAGCTGGTCGCTTATGGGATATGGCAAAAGCCAAACTAACGCGCACAGATGTTGAATCGATGAAATCTGTGGCGCGCTTTCTTAAGCGTAACGACGGTTTAAAAGAGATTGCTGAAAAGTTGGGCCGTATGGCTAACGAAGTCGACGACCCAAATAAAGAAAGAGTACGGTCAGAAGATTTACGTCTGGTTGAAGAGTGCAGCGATAATGTGTCTGATGACATTGTCGGTGTGCATGAAAGTGATGATTTATCGAAGTTACTGCCTAACGAAACTATGTTTTTGGCTTACCCTGAATTAGAAGTGGTGTTTTACAAGCATTTGGTTGATAAACGCTTGATGAATTATCGTGTTCAGGGCACGCAGCGTAAGCTTCGTAAAGTAAAAGCGTACAAACGTCAGAGCAAGCAAGTCGAGCAAGATAAAGGTCCGTTCATTGTGTGTATTGATGCCTCTGGCTCTATGTCTGGCTTTCCAGAGCAATGCGCTAAAGCATTAGCTTACGGTTTGACACAAATTGCATTGGCAGAAGATCGTGATTGCTTTGTGATCATGTTTTCAACCCAACAAATTACTTACGAGCTCACTAAACAAGATGGGTTAACCGAAGTTTTAAATTTCTTATCGTATTCATTCCACGGTGGGACAGATTTGTCGCCAGTGTTAGATCAGTCTATTGATTTGATGTGTGGCGAGAAATACAAAAATGCAGACTTAGTGGTGCTGTCTGATTTCATAGCGCCGTCTCAACCAGAAGAAATGCTACGTCGGATTGATAAATTGAAAGCGAGTCGAAATCGTTTTCACGCCGTAACATTGTCTAAATATGGTAACCCTGCATTGATGGATATATTTGATCATTGTTGGTCGTACCATCCATCAAAGTTCAGTCGTTTAATGAAGTGGCGTTAAACTGGATTTTTGACTCAGTTAGTAATGAAAAAAAATCGGCTTGTTAGCCGATTTTTTTATTTCAGAAGTTCTTATCTTTCTGCAAAGTATTTATTGAGTGCTTGTTTCCATTCTGGACTTTTTCGTACTTTAAGTAGCGCACGATTTAGCGCTTCTTCATAAGGGCTATTATCGCCAATCGCGAAACCATAGTTTTGCTTCTCAAACTGGTAAGGTAAAACAGACAGGTCTGTATAGTTACCCTCTTCTTTGAATTTCTTGATGAGATATTTCAATACGGCATCATCAGCAACGATAGCATCGACTTCACGACTATCTAACGCAATGAGCATCTCATCTGTTGATTCATAAGTCCTATGGACAATACTGTGATTGGTTAAATATATCGACGAGGTTGAAGCCAGTTTAGCCCCAACTTTTAGATTAGCTAAATCATTAGGGCCTTTAATGTCACTACTTAATAACCCTAGTGTAAAAGTACTGGCCAATATTGCGGTAATACTGGCAATAAACAGCGTCGTGGTAATAGCAAGTAATACGGTAATGAAGCGACCAGTTAATGTCTTGAACTCGTAATAGTTAAAGGGCCCTTTAGTAATGAAGAGTAACCCTAATAAGAACCCTTCTAATAAGCGAGCTGCACGTGATGGCATTGAATACAGTTTGTCATTTACCTTATGTTCTAACATGTAATAAATTCCGCCCACAAAAGCAGCAGCAGCGAACACAACGCCTAATATAAATAACAGTTTTTTATTGGTGATGATGTTGAGCAGGGTTGTAAAGTGCCCCTGTTCTTTTACGGCTATCGCGAGTGATGTTTCATAGAAAGAGTGCGTGAAATCGAGGATGAGCTCTCGCTCTTCGGTGATTGAGATGCAGGATACCGCAATATCGACATTGCCAGTGCTTACATCATCGAGAAGCTCTTTTAATTCGTGGCTTGATATTTCGAAGTTCACATCCAGACTTTCTGCCATTTTTTGCCACAGAAATATACTTAGCCCACTATAGTTGCCATTTTCATCTGTAATCACGAACGGAGGGCAGTCGTAGCTACCTACTTTAACAGTCTGCGTATTGGCATATGCTGAGGTAATGATAGAGCCCATTAAAAGTGGAAATATTGCTAATGCGATGAGATATGTGGCCAAACGTGGATATGCACCGTTCATTGTCACCTCCGTTGAATGTCGTAAGTATAAAAGTGATTAGGAACAATGATTGGTGTAACAGTGAGACGATAACGACGAATGTTAATACCGAGATTTAGGCGCTAGTCTATCCTTACTACTAATAAGGTTAATAGAAGCCGCGTAAATACAATACGAATAAAAAGGGCGATATAACGGCTCCATCGTGAACAAAGATTCTCCCTTCGTGTTTGTTCCTGTGGCTGATTAGGAGCATCAGATGAAACGGTTGTTGCTATGTTTTTGGATCGTTTTACTTTGTTTTTCTCATACGGCTCGTGCCGATGATGTATGGGTGATTGAAATTAAAGGTGGGATTGGGCCTGCAATTAGTGATTACGTTTCTCGAGAAATAACTCTTGCTCAAGAGCAGCAAGCGAAATTTATTGTGTTGAAAATGGATACCCCCGGTGGGCTCGACACATCCATGCGTCAAATCATAAAAGCTATTACCACGTCGGCAATTCCTATTGCGACATGGGTGGGGCCAGCGGGCTCTCGCGCTGCCAGTGCGGGTACATACATACTGTTTGCAAGTCATATTGCATCAATGGCACCGGGTACTAATTTAGGTGCTGCCACCCCTGTGTCGCTTGGTGGACCACAACGTGATAAAGATGATGAAACGAATAATCCGTTTGCACCTAAAAAAGAAACGCAATCGCCAGAACAACCCCCTGATAATCCCCCTGAATCATCTCCAGACCAACAAACAGCTGCCGAACAGCCTATATCAAACAAGGAAAATGATAGCGAAAAAATAGCGGCAAAAACGGCGATGGAGAAGAAAGTGATGAATGATGCCGCCGCGTATATTCAAAGCTTGGCTAAATTGCATGGCCGTAATGAGCTGTGGGCAGAAAAGGCGGTCAGAGAGGCGGCTAGCTTAGATGCTGAGAGCGCACTAACGCAGAACGTCATTGATTTTATTGCGCCCAACATTGATCAATTGATCGCTCAAGCAAATGGGCGAATTGTTGCTGTGAACGGTGTAGATGTCGAATTGGCATTGTCCAATGTCGCTTATGTCGAACGCCAGCAAGATTGGCGATTTAAACTGCTGACTGTAATTACTAACCCGAATGTCGCTTATATTTTGATGCTTATTGGCATCTACGGTTTGTTACTTGAATTTTATAACCCCGGTGTTGGTTTACCTGGTGTACTTGGGGGAATATGCCTAATTTTAGCCATGTATTCACTTCAATTACTACCTGTGAGCTATGCCGGATTAGGGCTGCTATTACTGGGGATCGCACTGATGATTGCAGAAACCTTTAGCCCCAGCTTCGGCATTTTAGGGTTAGGCGGGATTGTCGCTTTTGTGTTGGGTTCTGTCATGTTGATGGACACGGAAACGCCCGGGTATCAGATAGCGGTTCCTTTGATTGTGGGCTTAACTGTGGTGTCTGCTTTATTCTTTTTCGTCATTATTGCACTTCTACTTAAAGTGCGACGCCGACCTGTCACTACGGGTGTTCAGCTTCTTCAGGGACAAATTGCAACCGTGATTAGTGGTTTCCCTGGTGAGGGAAAGGTGATGGTTGATGGCGAAATTTGGCAAGCCCGTTCTGGGTGTCATTATCAGCGGGGAGATCATGTGATAGTGACGAGTATTTCAGGGTTATGGCTTGATGTAGAAAGCACTAAGAAGGAATAAGATCATGTTTACCTATTCGTTAGCGACCATCATTGTGCTGGTAGTGGCTTTGATTGCCAGTATGTTCAAAGTGTTGCGAGAATATGAACGGGCAGTGGTGTTTTTATTGGGGCGGTTTTATGAAGTTAAAGGCCCTGGTTTGATCATTATTGTGCCAGTGATTCAACAAATAGTGAGGGTTGATTTACGGACAATCGTACTTGATGTACCGACGCAAGATTTGATCACACGAGATAACGTCTCTGTCAAAGTAAATGCTGTGGTTTATTACCGAGTGGTTGACCCCAAAATGGCGATTAATAATGTGGAAAATTACCAAGAGGCGACCAGTCAATTGTCCCAAACTACGTTACGGTCGGTATTGGGTCAGCATGAACTTGATGAATTGTTATCTGCACGAGATGAGTTAAACAATGATTTGCAAGGGATCCTTGATCAGCATACTGATAACTGGGGAATTAAAATCGCGAATGTTGAAATTAAACATGTGGATTTAGATGACAGCATGGTAAGGGCATTAGCCCGTCAAGCGGAAGCTGAGCGTTCTCGTCGTGCGAAAGTGATTCATGCAACAGGTGAGCTAGAAGCATCGGCTAAGCTGAGTGAAGCGGCGAACGTACTGAATCAATCGCCCAATGCATTACAGCTTCGCTACATGCAAACTTTAACGGAAATCGCTAATGATCGGACCTCGACTATTATTTTCCCAATGCCAATAGATTTGGTAGATAAATTTTCGTCCAAGATGGATGTTAGCGCCCAGCTGAAAGGTAATAAATCAGCTCAGCCTTTCGATAACAATGACTCGAAAGAGGGGAAGAGTATCTAGCTTGACTGAGATAGTACAGCCACAGCTATGGTTTAGTGTGCAGGTGTGCAGATTGAATGTAATTAGCGCTGATGATAAATCGTCATAGCGCTAATTACGGTGTTGTGTCTTCCTATGTTTTACGAACGTTGCAGCATAAAGGTTTGGTATTCTAAATCGTTGAATTGCTTGTCCAGCATGACCAGTCCACTAATGGTGGTGAGTAGCATAGTGACAGCAAAGCCATAACCATAAAACACAGGGCCTAGCTCTATACTGACATGGGCAAAAATGTAGTTTCCTACCGCCATGAAAACCGTTAAGGCTAATGCTGAATAGCGTTTGTCGAGGTAATACATTACGTTAAGTATCGACATCACAAGCACTTGCAAACTCACGCCCACTAAATCGACGTACAATAAATGTAGATAAGATAAGTCGATATTTAACGCAACTAATATATCTTCAGCCCACAACAATAGGAGGGCGAGGGTCATGCCTTGTACTTTGAATATCTCATATATGCTTTGGCGACACGCCAATACCATACGATCTTTCAATAGGTAGATTGATTGTAGCGTTGCTCCTTCCCGCACTGAGTCATAAAACTTTAAGCAGGCATCGGCAAAATCGGTTTCCATTCGCAGCATAAATACAGCCATACCCGGAACAATTGCCAGGTAAGCGATGAAGATGGGTAAATCGTAAATGTATGAAGCGCGGAATAAATCAATGACTTGGTGAGAGGTTTCATCTCTGAACCAGAATACAAACTTATCTAACCACACGCCTAGGTTGTAGAAAAAACCACATAAAATAAGAGAGAAAAACGTTTTTTTTCGGTCGAGAAATTCAAAAGAAACCAGCTGCTCAGCAGGGTAGTCACGAATGACATGATACAAAAAAGCAAACGTCAGTAAGGCTTGGCAAAAGGTAAAAATCAACATTAAACCGAGTAAACCATTAGACGTATAGATAAAGCTCAGGGAAACCATTAACCCGTAGCTGATCATCATAGTAATAAAGATGCGATAGTATTCTTTCATCCCACTTAGGAAGATTAAAATTAGCCACTGGTTACAGAGTAAAACTAAAGATGTGAAAATGGTGACTTTAACTGCGGGATCAATATGATCAGAAAATGCCATTATCCCACCACCAATGAAGCCTGCCAGTATACTGGTAACCAGCATGGAGCCTAACAGGTTTGGAACAATCCTATGCTCTTGTCTTGCAAAAATCAGGTCGGATATAAACCGCGTGAGCAGTAGCTGAAATAAGCCACTGATGATCAAGGATCCCGCCATTAAATAGGTAACGAGTACCAAAAATTGCACAATGACGTAGGTCGGAAATATCCAACCAACGCTCAGAATACCGATAGCTAGCAAGGCCAAAATTGATAACACCCAAGGACCTGAGCTGATTAAGCCAGCTAAGCCATACGCCTCAAACATTGATAGTATGGTGTTTTTTTTAAGAATCTTCCTTAATTCAAATCCGATTCCTGCCATCAATGGCCTCCTGATAGAGATTTCGGTACGCGTCGTACATCATTTTTTCATCGTAATAGCGCACAACGCGCGCCTTCCCTATATCACCCGTTTTACGCCATTTTTCGGCATCGCCTAACACATTAATAATAGCGTTAGCCCCATCGATTGGGCTCGCGATAGGAATGATTTCACCGCAAGAACCCAGCGCGGCATCGTCCCCGGCTGCGCCATCAATAATTTCGCGACATGCTCCTACTTCAGTGGCGATACACGGTATACCTGCCGCCATGGCTTCAAGTAATACTAGTGGCTGTGCTTCACTGATCGATGTCAGCATCATTACGCCTAGTTGCGGCATCATTTCGGCGACATTCTGGCTTCCTAGCATTTTGACATTATGCTCAAGACCAAGGCTTTCGATTAGCAACTGGCATTCATGAACATAATCTTCGTCCTCTTCGGTCGGGCCAATAATCCAGCCTTCTATATTTGGCAGTGTTTCAACGGCGCCACGAATGGTACGAATAAACGTTTTAATGTCTTTTATTGGCACAACACGGCCGACTAGGCCAACCACTATAGGTGGTGTATCTGGTCGTAATTTATATGCTTCACCAAACCGAGTCGTATCAATACCGTTAACGATCACTTTGGTGCGAATGTCGGGTGCGCCATCTTTATGTTGGCGTTGTCGGTTTCCTTCAAACAAGGAGACAATTTTATTGGCTTGGTGATAGGCGGTTAGGCCAAGTTGTTCAAAGAAACGGATCCAAGTTTTTCGGGTTAAATCCATGTCTTTGTGCATACTGATATCGATCAGTTTATGGCGATCTTTAATCCATGTTGCTTGGGCTAAATCGATCTTACGTTCTTTGGTATAGATGCCATGTTCGGTCAGTAAGTAGGGGTCCCCAGTGCGTTTCTGACATAGCGCTCCAAGAAAGCCTGCGTACCCTGTTGAAACGCTATGAAACACTTTGGCATCTGGTAAATTCTGTGCGATTTGAGACAAGACAAACAGCGGTTGATAAATATTTCGATATGTCCAAAAGTAATCTACAAAAGACTGATGTTCTGCCGATTCAAGATAGCGATCGGTTAATACTTCCCATGAGGCTTCGGAGTATAAAAAATCGCTGAGAGTTAGTTGGTCGTGTTTCCCTAAAAAGTCAGAGACATCCTTAAGTAAATCTTCAGGAATTGGTGCATCATTTTTTTCAAAGAAAGATAAAAACTTCCCCCAAGCATTGAATAGTTTACTGTTCCCTTTACGCGGTGTTGGTTTTAAGTTTCCGTTATTAGCCAGTAAGTAATGGACTTCAAATCCGACGACGTTGTCAGGGAATTCATAGGCTGGTTTATCGTAAAAATCAGGGTGTCCGCCTAAAAAGATAAGATGAAAATTAAATTTCGGCAGACCGCTGATAATTTGGTGAACCCAGCTGGATACACCGCCCCGCACGTAGGGGTAGGTGCCTTCAAGAAGTAGGCATATATCTATGTCTTTGCTCATGCCCAATATTCCTTGATTTGGCTTAATTTCTCCCCTTTTTGTTCAGGGAAGTAACCAATGTAATATTTTGCGGTTTCATAATCACCAGTCTCGTATGCTGCTTCTGCAAGATAGGGCGCAACTTGTTTTATTCTTAGTCCGCCGTCCATCGCTTGCGTTAGGTATTTAATGGCTTCATCAGGACGTTGTTGCTCAAGCATGACACGGCCTAGAAGTAAAAAGGTGGATGCATTAGCTGAAAGGTGATTAGCAAGGGTAAGATAGTGTTCTGCTTGCTCTAAGTAGTGCTTACGGAGTGCACCTTCGGCGATACCTAAATAGCATAACTCCCAATACTGTTGGGCTATTTCATACGCTTTACTGGCTTGTTCACGATATTGAAACTGGCTCTTGAATAAAGAAATGGCTTCGTTTATTTGAGATTCGACGGTTTCTAACGATGCATAAGCCAATAAACGAACGTCATCAGAAAGGTCTTTCAATGCTAGTTGCAGCAAAGGAACGGCTTGTGGTTTTGGTAAGTGGCGAATCGCACTTACTGCTAATAAGCGGCGTTCAGGATCATCATTGTGTAGCAATATTTCGCGTAGTGCACCTGCGCCAAATTGGGTGTTAGACACATCTCCTGGGCTTTGTGGAAGAGGGGCTTCTTCACATTCTTGCCATGTAATGAGGCTTTGCCTTCTTGGAATATACAGAGCTACCAAGAGTGAACATGCCGTGCCGATCATGCCAACTAACGGTAAAAGAAAGTTAAATAAAAACAAAAAGCTCACTGAGCTAACAATCGGTGTTTTGTATTTTTGGGGCAATAAAATCCAGCACAATAAGGTGTAACTTGCACATGCAATGGTGTGGCTTGAAATAAAGCCAACCCACTGCAGCTGTGTCATTTCTTTATCGAGCAGGATGTAAAAGCCGATCGATTCAAACGCGAGGGTCTGAAGGAATAGCCAAGCTTTCATCATAAGCTCCTAGTTCATCCATGAAGGCCATGATCTCAGTATTATCGGCATCTAAAGACAGAGGCCCGATAATATCGATATCTTCAATGTCATCCTTGACGGTATTTTTAAGTAATTCAGTAACACGAGTTATATATTGCTGGGCATCATAGATGGTTGTGAGTGGCAGCAATACGACGAGAACCGGTTTGTTGTTGAGCGAATGACACGTCCAGTATATATCTGCGCCACGGCGGAAGTTGACCACGCTATTTAATACATTTTCGTGCTTTCCTGAACTGTCTACGAAAGCAACAACATTACTGTCGGCACCATAATGGCGTTTATTGTATTTCGCGCGCGTCATGTACTTCATGAACAGATCGTGCTGATTCGCTTTAAGCACTGGCGTGAGTAGGTCGTCACTGAGCAAGTCAGCAGCATAGTTAGCAACAAGTGACAATAGCGCGACATTGGCTGGTGTTAGCATGAAGAATTTAGCATTTTCAGCCAATGCAACGGCTTGCAAGTTACCCATAGTATCGAGTAGAGGGATACATAGTTGATAACGAGATTTATGGACTTCATTTTCACTCAGTGTTGCAGGGGAGAGCAGTTTTTTTGATTCCATCATATCTTGCAGCATGGGATCTTTAAGTACGAGCTGGTGGTGATCGCCAATAAGCGCATGAGGTTGTTTATTAATTTTGTTATTCGTAACTTTGTATAGCCCTGCGACTTGTAAACCGCCGATCTCTGCAAGCAGGTTTAATAACGGATGCCCAATGTTTTCAATACGCTTGTCTGCATGGGTTGACGCTATTTTTTGCAAGGTGTTAATACTTGCGCGCAAACTAATGGTTTGGCCTGCTGTACGTTGTTCCAACTGATCGTGAGATACTTTTAATAAGTGATAGTTTTTAGTAAAGCTATCAAGTTTCTGGCTCATGTACTGATGGTCAAGGATATGGCGTTGATTAATGTTGTGCCAGTAATCACGAAACTCACCTGCAATCATCGCTGTCAAGATTGTGCCCACCGCTAAAGAAAAGGGATAGAAGTCAAGAACCCCCATAATTCGCATTGCAGTTGCAAGCCCTGCTGTTGTGATCAGTGCACAGATAAAACCTTTTGCGAAGCCATAACGTAAAGCGATGAGTAAGGGACCAAAAATCGGCCAGAAGAAGTTGTGATCTGTTGATGTAGGGGCTAATGAATCTGACTTCATCCAAATAAAGATAGCCAATAATGCAATAACGGCAGTTTCCAGCCATGCAAAGCCATCTTCTTTAAAGCCAATGATGAATCGCTTCCAAAGTGTATTCATAAGCCTACTCGCAGAGTCAGTTTTGTTCTATAACGACAATCGTAGCGATAATTACTTAAGCTTTTCAATGTTAATTCCATCAAGCAATTCATCGATCACGATATGTCCCGTACCGCTAACACTTTCACGACCCCAGCCACCACGAGATCCTGTTGCACGCCACAGCGTTGATTTACTCTTCGCTGAACGTATTTCCAGTGTAATGCCAACAGCTGGTTCGCCATCAAGCCCACTTTTATAATGCCACTCTTCAACGGACCCCGTAATAATATAGTCTACAGGTCGTGATGCTAACCACGCCTGAGCTTGTTTCCGCTTTGCTGAGTCATCAATAATTGCAGCAAGGTCGTTTGTGTTTAGCTCTGGATATATAGTGGCACGAATTCCTTTGGCGTAAAGCTGAGCATTGAGAATCTTCTCTACTTTTTCTGCTGCCATAGGGGTATTTGAGTGATTTGCCATTGGCATTATGACCCAACTACTATTGGCCGCAAATACTGGGCTGTCTGGCACTTGGTAACTAGAGCAGGCGCTTAACCCTGCAATTGAAGCTGCAAGTAAGATGCGTTTCATCTGATATCTCCCTGTTAGAAACTGTAGTAATAGCCAAAAGCTACTTTAAGCGACTCGTCGCCATTTCGGTCTTGGCTCTGCCAATCAACACCCATGTAGAGTTCGTCATTCCCTATAATTCGCCAGCCGAGGCCAGCACTTATCATCATATCCATTTGTTGGGCTTCCACATTATAGCCAACAGAATTATCTAACCAGTAACGAGGGGATGGTACGGTTGCCCCTGGTATACCAGGTTCTCCATGCCACAAACGATGGCCTATCGATAATCGCTGATAACGTTCAGCAATAAAGTCACTTGGTGTCAGTGGTCTAGGACCTTGTTGCCATGCATTTACGCCTTGTAATTTGTTACTACTATGCTTGACCTGTTGCATGCTGTATTCACTGTAAATTTGCCATGCAGGGTCATTAAAGAAAAATTGTTCACTGGCCCGAATATTCATATCCCAACCGCGACCAATATCGTCACCAAAGCGAGTAGATAAATCATGGAAGCTGACCTGCATTGCCAGATTCTCGCGTGCAGTCGGTTGGTAACTTAGATTGGCACCCAAAATATTATCTTGGCCTGCAATTGTCATTAATTGGCTGGCCTCGAGGTGGGTATTAATACCGAGCTTGAGTCCACCTGACCAGTAACCTGAAAACTGTGTACTGAACTCACCTAATATACCAATACGCTGATCGCCAACCCCTTGTGCTACGTCAGCTTTAATCGCCCATGTACTTTCATTTTGCTGCCAATGAAATCCGCCACGTAAACGGAACTCATCATCAATGGGTGTATTGCCTAAAATATCAGGAGTGTCAGCTTGCTGGAAATCACTGCCAAGGCGGTAATAGCCATTGTGATGGGGCGCGTAGTAATCAAGACTGAAGCGATTGATGCCCCACTGTGTGATAGTTGTTTGTTGGGTGCGAACACTGTGCGTTTTGTTAGGGTGTTGGTTGACATGGTTCTTGCGTAGCTGCTTTTCCGCTACTTTATCTGTCAGCACACCAATTTCTTGCTGAGCTTGTTGCCAGGCTTGCTGGTGTCGGCCAACGGCCTGTAAGGCATAGTTTTTATCTGAGACTGGTAAGGTAAGTGATTCTGTTAGGAGTTTTTCCATTGTTTCACGATCATGTTGCGCTATGGCAAAAGAGAGTTGCTGCCAATCCGGAAGTTGATATTGGCTGAGTGCCGTTTTTTCATGCCAGTAAAGCGCCACATCAGGGCGACCTTGCGCGAGATAATATTGAATTAGTTCGGCGATATTGTTGCTAGATGGGGCCGCTAATGTGTTCGCTTCTGCTAATTTAAGAGCTGTTTTATCGCCAACAAATAAGGCGAGTAATGCGCGATGTGAAATGTCACCGTCAGGTAAAGTTAACAATGATGTCGTCATGTTTTTAGCTGCGTATTTACGTAGCTGGTAGGCACGATCGTACTGCTCTCTAAGTTCAAGCAAAGAGGCGTAGTTCAGCAGTAAAGCGACATCTGGTTTATCAGTTGCTTTTATCTGACGGCGGTACCAAAGGTCGGCTTCATCATTACGGCCGAGTTGTTGAGCTGTTGCCGCAAAGACAGACCAAAAGTCAGAATTATTAGCGAGTGGTAGACGGTAACTGTCATAAACGCGGGTTAGCTTATCGTGATCATTCGTGGCAATTAGCCACCACATATAATTATTGATCGCTGGTTGAAAGCTAACCTCGCTTGAAATGGCTTGTTGATATAGTTGGTGTGCTAGTACCGTTTGGCCTTGTTCAATGGCGAGTAAGGCACGGTAGTAGGTAACTTCAGCATTATTCTTTAAGTCAGTGTCTTTGCTGGCTAGTTCGAACAACGTCGCCGTTTGGTTAGACTGTGGGGCTTCATTGCTGACTCTAATTGCTAACAATAAGAATTCGCTATCGCCAGACTCTTTGTATAGACGAGTTAGTTCATCGACATCCTTGACGTCAAACGGCGCGTGTAGCTGGATGTAACGATAAACATCAACATTGGCTGTCGAGCGTTGCATCAAATATTGTTGGCTAAGCTGGGCCAGTTGTTTGTCGCTACTGTCCCATGCTAACGCTGCAACCATTCTGAGGTAATCATCGTTTGCTGTTGTCCACTCAGTTGGTTCTATCAGCACACGTAAAGCTTGTTCAGGTTGATACAGCGCCATATAAGCATTTGCAAAGCGCATAGCTTCATCTGTTGTGGGTTTACGCAGGCGTATTAGTTTATTTCTCTGCTTTATGACCTGAAGATGATCGCTGTTGTATGAATATAAACGGGCTTTGTGGCTAATCAGTGCGCTGTCATAAGGGCGTTTAGCTGATAGCTTTGTAATACTACGCAGTGCATCAGGCGTACCTTTCGCTTTTTCTAATGCATTTAGCCAAGCGGCATATTCTGAGGGTTTTAAAGCATTCGAATAGGCAAGAGCATCAAAGAAAACGCCTTCATGATAGATGTCACCCAGTGCTTTAGATTCTTCAATCCCTGCTCGTATTTGAGCTTCGTTCGCCCCTTGTTGTAATAAAATCAAGCTTGTTTGAAAGGCATTTGGGATATCACTTTGCCAGCGATAAACACTGTGTAATTTTGTTAATGCTGTGGACGTTGGGTCATCGTTAATTACTTGTATCAGTAACTCGGTGGCTAGCGGCAAGTTACCCATTGCGATGGCAATGTCTACGGTTTCCAATAACAGTGGGGTAGATGGCTCAAGTGCTAATAACTGCTGTGATTTATCTAAGGCTAAATCGAGTTCACCCGCCGTTTTCGCATGCTGGATAACAAGGGTGAGATATTGGGGGTTATTCGAGAGCTTGCCATCGTACTGATGGAAAAAATGAAGATTAGCCGCTGTATTATTCGCGGTTTGGTTTAATTTAATGAGTGAAGCAAGGGATTCAAGGCTTTGATATTCCATGAATGCTTCACGTTGCAGTTTGGCTGCGTTTTCATAATCAGAGGTCTGTAGGGCTAACTCGACCAATTCTTTGTAGCTGGTTTCCCCACTTTTAAGGTGAGGGTATAAGAACTGATAGGCAAATGTCGGCATGGCTAATGAAATAGCGGCATCTGCAAATTGGCGAGCAAGGTTTGCTTCTGGGATATAGTCAATGCCTGAGAAGAATGTCGCTATTTTAGTGGTCGCCTTTTCTTTCACTGCGGCATCATCAGAGTATGACTGTTGTAAAAGGATGGCTAAAAAAAGGCTATGGCTGTGCCAATCTCGACGGCCATCCGAGTAAAATAAAATGGGGTTGAGTGATTCAAGTGCATCATTTACCAAGCCCAATTCATATTGATTTTGGGCCTGCATGAACACAATTGTACGGCTTTGTGGTTCTTGGCCTTTTAGTTCGTTAAGGAAGGCCAGTGAAACCTCTGGCGACGTCGAGCGAGAGATCAGTTTAACCAACATGGATTTTGTTGGTGCAACAAGCCATAACGCCCAAAGTGAAGTGAGCGTTAGAATGACCAATGACAACTTATTGACCAGTCGTATCCTTGGCGGCTTTTTATGTGTGCTTTCTGGCTCAAGCTTTTTTATGTCAATAATTTGCAATCCTTCTACGGTGCCGACTACAAAAACAACAGATTAAATGTTGTTACACGTTAGTGTGCCTTGGAAAATGCCAGCTTTATTTGATCGATAACGTACCGTATTTTTCTTCATTTGTTTTTTAGTCAGCGCTTGATCACTACTAAGCGTGCATTGGCTAATATTGACGAGTTCCATTTCAAAAGGGACGTGGCTGTTAAATGACCATTGAATGGATCGCCCATACTTTTGCCATTTAATGAGTGGAGCATTGGCACTGAGTAGCCTTGGTGATTGGGGGTTGTTCACTGAAAGGTTAAGGCGTGTTCGTGCTTTATTTAAGATTAAATAATGGCCATCAGGTCCTTGATTCCACCCTGCAAGTTCAGGTAGTGAGGTGACAGGGTAACCTATTTGATTCGGGACTCGAATACTCTTAATACCTGTGGAAGTGATTTGCCATTCTCCGGATAAGGTTTTGGCTATACCTGTTTCATAGAGTGTTCGAGCACGTTCCGCATATTCGCTTAAATACAGCGGGGTTGATTTTTGTTTAATCGCCCAATCATAGACATTCGTTAAGCCTTTTAACGACGCAGGGTAAGCGCCTGAGTACATATGGTAGTAAATCGCAATTGTTTTTAAGCGACGAGGCTTACCCAGTAATTGAAAGGTTTCAACTGCACGGCCATAACCATCGTGGTGCTCTGTCCAAAGGTTGGTGTAGAGGTTTTCATTCAACACAGGCGCGTAAACATGAACGGCAGATGGGTACCAAGTGATTGTAGGAGAGACTTGCGTGAAGTTGTCATTGCCCCGTACAACATAAGTGTTACCACCATTCACGTTGAGTAAATTGGCTTTTTCAGCAATAGCGAGGATATCTTCTTTGGGGTCAGCCTTACCCGACCAGAGTATCAATCGTGCTTTTTTATTCTTTGGCGCAAGATTTTTGTTGATGTAGTTAATGGTGCCAATAATTTCATTGTCGTAGTCCACGGTATAGCCGGGGATCGGTAAGTTTTCACCATAGGAACTAGAATCAACGCTTTTATCAAAATCCCAGAAGAATGGGTGACTAAAAGTATGCGAGGCAATTTCCACATGCGGCAACTGAAAAATTTTTCGCGCAATCGCTTCTAATTGCGGACTTTCTTTAGGGTATAAACCTCGTTTACCGACTTCACCTTCAATGACTGAGACGGTTTGTGGGAATGTGTACTTTTTGAATACATGCTCGAGCAAGACTTCGGCGGTGTACGGTTTACCTGGGAACCAACCTTTAGACGGAAAACCATCGCCATCGACATGGCTAGTTAGAATACGACGGCCAGACTCGGTGGTTACATCAGCCGCTGGAATAGCGGGGAGTTGCAATGTTTCATTCACTAAGCGGAATGGATCGATTTGCCACACTTCGGTGTCATTCGCCAAGCTAGCCACGGGGAGTGGGTTTAAGATAGCGCCTCCCCAGCCAGCTTTAAAAAATAATGTTGATGTGTTTTGTTGCTCGTCTTTTAGCGTGATAAGTGGTGTTACAGTGGCTTTATCTATCGTGACTTTGGTTTGCGTTTCAAACTGACTAAAACGTAATGGGTAGCGGTTTTTAAGCCAACTATTGCCCGTTGTTAGCGTGATTTTTCCGTTCAGATCACCACTGCTTTGAATACCTAACCGAGCAAGTAAACTATTATCGGCGGGTAATTGATTAATAAAGAGCACTGGGGTTTTAAATATGATGGTATTTAGCCATTGCGATAGAGCTGGGACACGCTGGAAAGACGCTTGCTCTAACCATGTAAAAACAGCCGCGTAACGGCTCATATCAACCCGTGAAAAATTGAAAGTATTCACGTCTTGGCAGTCGGGTACGTAACCATTGTATTCGATTGGCATCGCCATCATACGGTGGCATTGCGAGCTATTCATTGCACCATAGTGGCCATCATAAAAACCAAGAACCCGCTTGGTGATCGGCTGTATGGTACTGGTGCCAAATTCGTACAGTAAACCATCACTGATATATGGGGTATAACCTTCCCTGATTAAGCGTTGTGCTGCGGACTTTTGTCGGTCACGATCAGATGCGGGTATGTAATCGATGGCGATAGCCTCAATCCCGAGCTTTTTGACTTCCTCTAATTTTCCAGCAAGCCAAATACGATCACTTTCACTGACTTTATGGTAAGTCTGATCAATAGGGTGATAGCTATCGTAAAGAGATTCAGCAGCTACGGCATAAATAGGGGCATCGACTTCTGCAAGAACTTCAAACCCCCGATTGATAATCAGCTTAGGTTGATTGGGGAGCTGGTGGAAACTGTCAATGATTTTAGCCAGTGCTTGCTGTTGGATATTTTGCTCTTTTTTTGAATCTGCAAACAGGTAATAGCTGTCTAGTGTGTCGAGGAACAGACCATCAAAGCCTCGGTCTGTCATTTTTCTCGCTTCAGAGAGGAGGTGTTTTTGCCAAGCTGGATTAGTGAGTATCATTGCATGGCTTTGCCAGTTTTCGTTTTTTGCCGGTGAGGCATCTGCAAGAGCAGCAGGCAATACTTCACCATCGTATTCGCCCACACTTAGGTAAGCAAAAACAAGCGAACCAGCGGTATGTAGGGTCTGTATCTGTTTATCGGTAATGAGTTTGGCATTCACCACAACGCGATCGTAGTTGATTAATTCACGCACGGAATCGACATCGTTATAGTAGAAAACGATGGAAGGGGGAGTTTTCGCAAATACATTGAATGTAATGCTTAGTAGCAATAACAGTGTCAATCGCATAGCAACAATCCTTTTGCGTGAAACGACATTTATAAGCATATTCATTATGCCTCATACTAATGATACTAAGCCCATCACAATGAATTTGCTATGTATTTGTTAATTTCTTTAAGGGATATGTAGGTGAAGTGTGTCGAAGCTAACACAATAACCTTTGAGTGTGCTGGCGCAATCGTCTGTTAATAATTGAATCAATTTCCCCTTATGATCATGACAAGGTTACAATAGCGACTATAAATGGCTTTGTGCCGACAGTTATTGGTAAGTGGAATGACACAAAAGAAAAAACAGACAACAAAACAGAGTAAGGGACTACACCCAAGAAACCCGCATCGTGAGCGTTACGATTTCCCTGCTCTAATCCAATTTAGTCCAGAGTTGGCACCTTTTGTTGCAGAAAACCGCTTTGGTGATCTATCTGTCGACTTTTCTGACCCTATGGCAGTAAAAATGCTGAATAAAGCGTTATTGCGTCAGTTTTATCAGGTTGATTATTGGGATATTCCCGCTGGTTTCCTATGTCCACCTATCCCTGGGCGTGCGGATTATATTCACTACATCGCAGATTTATTAGCCAAATCGAATGATGGCGAAATCCCTCAAGGGCGCTTTGTTAATGGTTTAGATATTGGTGTAGGTGCCAATTGCGTGTATCCAATCGTTGGTCACCGTGTTTACGGTTGGCGTTTTGTTGGTGCAGATGTCGATCCATTATCGATAAAGTCAGCTAAGTTTATCGTCAGCAGTAACAAAGCATTGAAAAATGGTATTAAGTTGCGTTTACAAAAAGACTCGGATCATATCTTTACCAATATGGTTCAGGGTGACGATCTGTTTGATTTCACTGTATGTAACCCACCTTTTCATGCGTCAGAAGCGGAAGCGCTTGCAGGGAGTGAGCGAAAAGTACGTAACCTAGCTGCAAACTCAGCTAAAAAGGGTGGGAAGGTGTTATCGTCATCGAATAAAGCATCAGCATCGCTTAATTTTGGTGGTCAAAAAGCAGAGCTTTGGTGTGATGGTGGCGAGGCTGCTTTCATTCAGCGAATGATTAAGCAGAGCACTCAGTGTGCCGAACAGGTATTCTGGTTCACAACGTTGGTTTCGAAGAAAGAGAATCTGCCCGCGATTTATCAGCAACTAAAAACTGAAAGCGCATCAGAGGTGCAAACCATTGAGATGGCACAAGGCCAGAAAATAACGCGTGTCGTAGCTTGGACCTTCTTAGATGAAGAGCAACAGCAAGCATGGCGTGAAGAGCGCTGGTCTAAGTAGAATTACAGCAAGATTTTAGTTATATAAAAAGCGGCCTTAGCCGCTTTTTGTTTATTTCAATGGCAATAGCAGGCCGCATTGTGGCTTTATGCTTTATCGCTCAGTGTTGCGTATGCATGCAAAAGTTCGGTAAGAACAGAAACCCAGCCAAATGCATTTTCAGGTGCATTCTTTAAGATCTTCTCTACTTCTTCACAGTGCTGCTCCAGCGTTACAGCTTCTTCTAGGTTGAATGACAAGGCGTAGAAATGCCAAAGCAGTAAGCGAGTCATACGTTCAGTATTTTGATGCGAATTCTCAGAGGCTTCAAACGCCCCTTTTACTTCGCCAAGTGCAATCGCTGTCATACGAAGCATGGCATCAAATTGTGCTGATTTCAGGCGGTCTTCATTGTCGATTTCTTCTTGATCGAACGTGAACAGCTCTTCCATCATATCTTCGGGTACCATGCGGCTCAGTACTCGCATACTGAATTCTTCCAGCTCGTGTCGTGGCATAGTAACAAGGCATTCAAATGTGTAATCGCGTTCCATAATACTTCTCCGAAGTGTCAACTTATCTATGACGGGACTGCATGATAAAAAGAGCGGGCGCGTATTCTGAGTGATTTTATGGCTAATTACCACTGCTGTTTCATCCCAAGATAGTGGAACGTGGGGGATTATTAAGAGTTTTAGTTGGAGTGATCCTGACAATGGGATGACATCTCTCGAAGGAGGCTTTCATATAGTCGCTGTTTTTTGTGACCTATTCAGCGTATCCCTATGCCAGACCGTAAACCCACATCGCACTCAGAGCAGCCTCAAGGGGCCGATATCTCTGATACGCCAACGTCAGCTAAGTCGAGTGTTGCTAGTAAACCTCATGCCTTGGGCAGGAATAAACGCGGCTATATTATGTATGGCTTGTTATCGGTTGGTATCGCCTTTTTTATAGCGACTGTGCTGCTGGGGTTTAGGTTACAGCAAGTTGTTAGTGATAAATTTACCGGGCAGTTGTGGCAGTTACCGTCAGTTGTTTATGCTCGTGAATTGATTTTGCAACCAGGGGCTAAAGTTCGCTACGAAGAAGTACTGAATGAATTAAAACAGCTTAAATACCAACAAGTCGATAGACCGAGTCGATCTGGAGAATATACATCTTCAAGATTGAAACTTGAGTTCGTCCGTCGTCCTTTTATCTTTAAGGAAGGTAAAGAGGATGAAAGGCATGTGGTGGTTGAATTTGATTACACTTCTGTCAAACGTATTTCGGAATGGGTTGAGCGTGGTGGTAAGAAAGAACTAAAACAACTAGGTATTATTCGAATTGAACCCAAAATGCTGGGGATGTTGGAATCACAAACCACCGAACAACGTATCTATCTGCCAAAAGATCAAATGCCTTCTGCACTAATAGATGCACTGATAACGACAGAAGATCGCGACTTTTATCAGCATGATGGTGTGTCGATTGTGGCTATTGGCCGTGCATTCGTTGCTAATATAAAAGCAGGGCGAACAGTGCAAGGTGGCAGCACGCTGACTCAACAGTTAGCGAAAAATTTATTTCTATCGAGTGAACGTAGCTTATGGCGAAAGATCAAAGAAGCCTATATGGCACTGATCATTGACCATAATTATGAGAAAGACCAAATCCTTGATGCTTATTTGAATCAAGTCTATCTTGCTCAAAGTGGTAAACAAGCTATTCACGGCTTTGCCTTGGGCGCGCGCTTTTACTTTGGACGACCATTATCTGAACTTCGAGTTGATCAGCAAGCCTTACTGGTAGGCTTGGTGAAAGGCCCTTCTTATTACAATCCTTGGCGTTATCCTGAACGTGCAACAGCACGCCGTGATCTTGTGCTGCGTATGATGCACGATAGCCAAATGATTGATAACGCCAGTTATAAAAAGGCAATTCAACGTCCATTAGATGTGCAAGAAAAAGGACAACTTTCTCGCCGACAACCTGCGTATTTTGATCAGCTTCGCCGTGAACTTACCGAACAAGTCGGCGATAAGTTTGAATCGGGTAAAGGACTTCGCTTATTTACAACGCTAGATCCACTATCGCAAGAAAAAGCAGAAGAGGCGGTGCGTACCACCATGCCTAAACTGGCTAAAAAAGCGGGCGCAAATATAGAAAATGCCATCGTTATTGCTGACCGATTGACGGGCGAAGTGCGTGCAATGGTTGGTGGAAGTAAGCCGGGCTATGCGGGTTTTAACCGTGCGATTGATGCAAAACGTCAAATCGGTTCTGTGGTGAAACCTGCAATTTATTTAGCGGCGTTATCACAACCAGAGCGTTTTTCACTGGCCACTAGCCTTGAAGATAAACCGCTGAAGTTAACAGGAGAGCGTGGTGAGATTTGGTCGCCGCGAAATTATGACCGTCAATACCGTGGGGCAGTTCCACTCTATTTGGCGTTGGCTAAGTCTTATAATATTCCAACGGTAAATTTGGGAATGGCCGTCGGGCTTGAAGGGGTGATTGATACCATGGCGAAGTTGGGTGTCGATCGTCAGGAAATACCACCACTGCCTTCAATGCTGCTGGGGGCGTTTACCTTGACGCCATTTGAGGTGACGCAGATGTATCAAACCATTGCGAGTGGTGGGCGTAAAGCACCGCTGAAAGCATTAAGTGCCGTAGTCACCAATGACGGCGAGGTGTTATTTCAACAGTTACCGCTTTCATCACAAGTCGTCTCTGAACAATCAGCATGGTTGACTATGTACGGATTGCAAAAAGCGGTGACAGAAGGGACAGCGCGTTACCTTAACGGTCAATTACCGTCATCGCGTTTAGCGGGTAAAACCGGTACGTCAGATAAAGGGCGAGATAGTTGGTATGTCGGTATTGATGGACGTGAAGTGGTGACCGTATGGATTGGTAAGGACGATAACTCTAACTCTAAACTCACGGGATCATCGGGTGCATTGCGTTTGTACACCGATTATATTTTACGCCGAGATCCAGAACCTTTGGTATTGCAGCGTCCTAGCGAGATAGCCACTTTTGATTATCAGCGTAATCAAAACGGTACTTACAGTCAGCGTTGTTTAGGGCAAGAACATCTACCAGCATGGGATCCTAACGGTTTGCTGAAAGTGACATGCGTGAAGAAGGTACAACGTTTCTTCCAAAATCTATTTGACTGGTAGAGGGTATTTTTAGGTATTTGCTTAGATATTTTATTGAATTTTATTCAAATACTGCCTCAACCTAAGATACAGTCACAATGAATTAAGCCGCAGTGTATTCAATACACTGCGGCTTTTTAGTTAACACTCATTGACTGACCGACTCGAATCGCTATCTATTCGGCTTTATGTTTAAAGTGAGGCATTTAGTCCTTGTTGCCAAAACGCCACTTCCATACGTGTCGCCGTTTTGAAAATTTCACACAAACGCTGACCACGGGTGCTGTTAAGCTCAACTTCCGCCAACATCTTGTTTAGACGAGTTATGGTTTTTTGCGCGCCTTGTTGAAAATCTTCGCTGCCGTACATTTCAATCCAACTGGCATAGGCGTTACCTTCAAGCTTTGTTGTTGGTGACTGAATAAGTTGCTCACCAATGACGGCGTAACCAATAGCACATGGTGCAAGGGCAACGTAAAGGTCTAATAAATCACCTGCCATACCAGTATCAAGCACATAACGGGTATACGCGACGGTACCAAAATCTTCGAGTTCGGCTTCCATGTCAGACTCTGTTAAGCCCCATTGGCCACAATATGTTACGTGGTGTTGAATTTCAGTCTCTAATAGCGCAGTAAGGCTTGGCAGCGGCTCTCGCATGTCTGCCAATGTCGGTGCTTTATAAACTGCTAGCGCATAAGCGCGTGCGTAATGCTTAAGAAAGAGAAAATCTTGTTTCAAGTAGTGTAGATACGCAGCGGCGTTTAAAGTGCCATTGGCAAGATCTTGAACAAAGCTGTGTTGGGTGTAGTCCGTCCAATCTTGTTGGCAAGCGGAAATAAGATCCTGATAGTTCATGGTTGTCCTTTAGTGCCTGCTTAATGATATAAGCAGGGGAAATATTTTAAATAACAATGGGTTGCTTTGTGACTCATTAACTAATAAATCAAGTGCAGAATCTATAACGTTGGTACGTAATCTTGCGCTTTAGGTGCATGGCTGATGATCTTGTGCTTAAACATGAACTGCGCGAAGTTGTCGTAACGAACGGGATCGATAGCGGATGGACGTAATGCAAAACGAGGTAAAGTGTCTTGCCATGCGCGGCGGTTTAATTCGTTGTTTAGCGTGTCTGGGGCATAGGCAACAAACTCTTTCCATGCTTGGTCTGGGTGGTTCACTATGTACTGTGTTGCAAGTTCAATGGCTTTGTTGAATTTCTTCAGCGCATCAGCGTCGTAGCTGTTTTTATTGGCGACAACAACAAGCTCATCGTATGACGGTACACCGTGCTCTTCTGGGAAGAAGGCTTTTGCTTTGTAACCTTCGAGTGCTAATTGATTCGTTTCAAAGTTACGTAAACCGCCCCAAATCGCATCGACTTTGCCTGATGCAAGTGAAGATGAGAGTGCCCAGCCTACATTAATAATTTTCACATCGTCAAAAGCCACCCCTTGGCTCTGTAACATAGTGCCTATGGTCGCTTCTTCGTTCCCCGCAATCGCAATACCAATTTTTTTGCCTTTTAAATCAGCAAGTGTTTTGATTTTGCCATTATCTAATGTCATTAGTGTATTGAGCGGTGTGGCGATGAGTGTTGCAGAGCGGATAAGAGGTAAGCCAGCGGCAACATCAGTGGTTAGGCTTGTTTGGTACGAAATGGCCATATCGATTTTACCCGCAGCAACCAGTTTCGCAGGTACGCTAGGATCGGCAGGCTCTTGGATCTGAATAGTTAAGCCTTGATCGTTAAATAGTCCTCTTTCTTGGGCGATAACAATTGGACCGTGGTTAGGGTTAACAAACCAATCCAGCATCAAGGTCATTTCTTTGTTCGCAGTGTCTGCTGCAGAAGCTGCTGTGCTGCCGATGGTTACAATAGCTAAACCTAGTGCTAAAGCACACTTTGTAACTTTCTGTTGTGTAAACCAATTTTTCATATTGAGCCTTTATCGTAATAGTTATAGTGACGCCAATACCACTGAGCCAATTAGCTTTCTAAACAGATAGCTAAAGAGTGGCTTATCTAGCATGGTATGAGCTGAAAATGAGTACATAGAATCAATGTGTATGTTCTGTGCTTTGCCAAGGGATAAGACGCTTAAGTGCTATATCCGCAAAGAAGTAGAGTGCAATCGAGAATGACGCGAGAATGAATAACGCGGCGAACATTTCGTCGATCAACATCCGTGCGTTAGCTTGCAGCATCAGATAACCTAAGCCTTCGCTAGAGCCCACCCATTCGCCAACCACTGCGCCAATCGGCGCCACAACAACAGCTACCCGAATACCAGATGCTAATGCAGGTAACGCTGCGGGCAGGCGAATATGACGTAAAAGCTGCCATTTATTGGCACCCATTGTTTTCGCCAGATCTAAATAGCCCGTTGGTGTATGACGTAGCCCGTCGTAGCAGCAGGTGGTAATAGGGAAGAAAATGATGAGCGCAGCCATGACGACTTTAGACGCAATGCCATAGCCCAGCCAAAGCATCAAAATAGGAGCAATGGCAAAGACGGGAATGGCTTGGCTTGCGATTAAAATAGGCAATAACCAACGTCTTAGCGGATCAAACAATAGCATTTGCAATGCAAATATGAGCCCCATTGATAGCCCAAGTAACAGCCCTAATAAGACTTCAGATGCGGTGACTGATGCGTGATAAAACAACACGTCATAGCGCTGAAGCAGTTTGTAAAAAACAGCCAGAGGTGTCGGTAGAATAAAGCTGGGTAGTTCAAATACAACAACCGCTAATTGCCATAATCCCACGATGATAGCTGTGCTGATCATCAGACGAATCACAGGGTGTGATACCGCATTCGTCCACGATTTTGCTTGTCTGTTTTTTGGTCGCCCCGTTTTCTGCAAAGCCGCTTTTTGTAAAGCAATTTGAGGATGATTAACCATAATCTTGCTCCAAACGCGTGATAATACTTTGTTGGTGTTGTGCGAGTTCTGCGCTGTAATTACGCGGAGCCTGACCTTGTGGGGTAGGGAGCGAGACCATGGTCGCGGGTGAACCCGACATCAGCAATATTTGGTCACCAAGCCGTAACGCTTCTTGTGGATCATGGGTGATTAACAAGACGGTTTTATCTTTTAATAAGGTCGCGGCCAGCGTTTGTAATTTATGGCGTGTCACGGCATCTAACGCCGAAAAAGGCTCATCCATTAACACAATCGGCTTGTCTTGCAGTAGTGTGCGGGCAAGTGCAACGCGTTGGCGCATACCGCCTGATAAGCTTTCAGGGCGAGCATGGATATGATCGCCAAGGCCCACATGGTTAAGTAATTCACACGCCCGAACTTGGCTACTTTCTGCGGATTGTTCTGGGTTAAAGCGAGAGCTTAAACAAACATTCTCAAGTACCGATAACCAAGGCAACAGCAGGTCTTGCTGCGCCATGTATGCCACGCGATCATCTATGGGTTGCTGGTCAGATGCCGTTAATACGCCTTGCCAATCGGCTTGTTCATCCAGTAAGCCTGCCAATAAGCGTAATAACGATGTTTTACCGCAACCACTTTTACCTAAAATACAACTCCACTGGCCTTTTGGTAGCGTGAGGTTTAGCTGTGTAAAGAGCGGTTTATCACTGGTGTTATAGCGTAATTGACACTGAGTGAGTGTCACTGCGACACCTGCTTGTGTGGGTAATGGCTGAATTAGAGTTGTCATATCTGATCTCATACTTCTTATGCCGTTGGATCAAAATGACCAGCAAAGAAGTGATGAACTGGGCCGTGCCCCGATCCTATTTGTAGCGAATCAGCATGGGATATGGCGTGTGAAATGTAGCCTTTAGCGTGAGTAACTGCCGTGACTAAATCATGGTCTTGAGCAAGGTAAGAGGCAATTGCGGCTGAAAGCGTGCAGCCTGTACCATGAGTATTATTGGTTTGAATGCGCTGGGTGCTAAAACGATAAACATCATCGGCGGTGATGAGCAGATCGGTACTGGTCTCACTTTGCTCTAAATGTCCGCCTTTTAATAAGACGGTCTTTGTATTGAGCTGTCGCATTTCTTCGATTAACGCATCCATCTCAGCTTCGGTTTGAGGCACTGTACAGCCTAGCAATGCTGCAGCTTCAGGTAGGTTAGGGGTGATAACATCGGCAAGGGGGAGTAGGGTTTCTTTCAGCGTAGAAATAGCATCTTGCTGTAATAATAAATCACCGCTAGTGGCGACCATGACAGGGTCAATAACTAGGTGTTTCGGCTGATATTGTTGAAGTTTTTTGGCCACCATTGCGATGATCTTAGTATCGCTTAACATGCCGATTTTGACTGCTTTTACATCTAAATCAGAAAAGACAGCATCAAGTTGTTGTTCAACAAATTCAGGTGGTATGGCAAATATACCGCTGACACCTAGGGTATTTTGAGCGGTTAGCGCAGTGATAACAGAACAAGCATAACCACCTGTGGCAGAAATTGCTTTTATATCAGCTTGAATACCGGCACCACCGCCACTGTCTGAGCCTGCGATGGTTAAAGTAATTGGTGTTTTAGATGGCGTTACCATAATTTATCCCTAAAAATTGATATAGGGATAACAGGTGCCTGTAGAGCGATCTTGAGTGATCGAAATAGGGGACACAGCTGTTAGTTCCCTACGTCAGTGTTAACTGGATCAGGTTCAACGGGTCCCGCATTTGATACTCATCGTATCTTGCAGTCTCAGCCTAAGGCCCCCCGACTAACTTTCAATAACATACTGAAAATATCAATATGTTTAGCATTTTGTATGGCTGGGATTATAACGTAATCGCACGGATCATCTACCCCTTACCCTAGATTAATTGGTATTAATCATGAGTAAAATAGAAAAAACATAGCAGAAGAGTACTGTGTTAATCAGTTTGAATGGTTGCTAACTGAGGCTTCGAAATCGAGAAGAGGTGATTTATTACTGTCAGTGGCTAGCGGAGAGCAGATAGCAAAAAGGCGCTAAATAAGCGCCTTTAAATAATGAATTCGTTTGAATTACATTTTTTTACAGTAAGCAGCGATAAGCACCATAGTCGTGCCTGCAGCTTTACCACTGATGTGAAGTGGGTTGTCATTCATACGAATGCCACGTACCGCAGTACCTTGTTTAACTACTAGGCTAGAACCTTTAACTGGAAGATCTTTGATCACAGTTACGTTATCGCCAGCTTGAAGCGGTGTACCGTTAACATCAACAGTTTGAATAGATTCTAGCTCTTCAAGAGCGATACCTTTTTCAGCCCATTCAACCATATCTTCTTCCATGTACATCATATCTTTAAGGTCTTGAGCCCAAGATTCTGATGTCGCAAGACGGTTAAGCATGCGGTAAGACACGATTTGAACAGCTGGAGTTTGGCTCCACATGCTGTCATTTAGACAACGCCAGTGGTTAGCTTCAACAGTATCTGCATCTTCGATTTGTCCACGACAAGTATCACAAACCATTACACAACAACCTGCAGTTTGATCCGGTGATGCTGGTACTTCATAAACACTTAGGTTGCTGTCTGAAGAACAAAGCTCACACTTAGATTCGCTGCGTTGTTTTAGAATATTTTCAATAGTCATTAGAAATTGTCCGTAGATTTTGTGAGGCCGTATTATGCCACCATTTAGTGAATTTGGAAGGCATATGGGCATATATCACACAATTATATTGTAGCGACATACGGTTTAGTAAAGCATAAATGGTTCAAAAGTAAAAAAATGCAGTTAATTGATGATGAACCTATCAAGAAACAGCATAATTAGCCGATATTTAGTAGCAAGCAACCAACATAATTAAAACATACAAAAAGGATGAACATGAAAAAGGCCATTGTACTTATCAGCTTAGTAGCCCTATTTGGCTGCACAGAAGAAGAAATCAAAGACACTCTATCAGGCAAAACTAAAGTATTTGCAGTCGAGAGCATAAATGTTGAAGGTGTTACTGGCTTAGATGATGGTACTTATGCGGTAACAGATAGCCATTTTGCGAATATTTTGCCAGATGTGTTTCCGAATGGAACAAAAAGTGATTTAGATAATTACGGCATTGGCACACATTCGTCATCATGCGCAAAAATTGATACCACTAACCCAGTGTGTTTCGAAGATGGGAAAAGCTGTACACCGACTGAAATGAAGCAATTGAACCTGAAAGTGTACAAGATTGACATTACTGATATTAAATCTGCTTACGAGAATGCTAAGTTTTTTCCAACGTTGGCAACAGAGTTAGGCATTCAGGGATTGAATCAAGTAAATATTGAGGCAGTTGCTTGCCCATAAACGTGTTTTCAATGTGTTGATTTTCACTAAAGATAACCGTACATACTGTGTACGGTTTTTTTTTGGCAAAGTTCGGCAAACATAACTATTAGTAATAACAGGTTGTAAAGTTTGTACTCTATTTAATGATTTATCTCGCAAAGCAGGTGGAATGATGATTAGAGCTTGTAACTAATATGATTAGATTCTGCTAATAAAAGGATGTTAGTAGTGAGAAAATCATGTTTCAAAAGACAATTTGTCTAGCTATCGGGCTAGGAATAGCTGGTGTTTCATTTCCTTCTTATGCACAAGAGTTTGAGGTTGCCCCTCGAATCATTGATGGCAGTGATACAAGCATTGCCGAAAACCCATGGATGGCATCACTTCGGTTAAGTGTGAGTAATGAGCACCCGATGTGCGGCGGAACCATCATTGATAGCCATTGGGTATTAACAGCGGCGCACTGCCTGGTACACGCGAGAACTGACGGTTCTGTTGAATCGGATTTTTTTGTACTTAAGCCTTATCAAATCAGTATTACTGTTGGTGAAACTGCCTTATCAAATGCGCAAATCGGTAACTATTATTCGGTCTCTCATGTTGTGGTTCACCCTAAATACACCCGATTATCTAAAATCGTAAACAGTTTGCGTCCGGATGGCTCAGTTGAGTCGGATGTAAAAGCGTTAGCTCTCGATAGCGATATTGCGCTCTTACGGGTTAATCGTGCTTTCCCGCCAGAATTGACACCAATTACGCTAGCTAATTCACAAATAGCCAGTGATTTTGATACCTCCTTAGGCAAGCTGTGGGATGAAGGGAATCGCCCAGAAAATCTCACTGTAACTGGCTGGGGAACGACAGCAATCGACGGTAATAGTGATTCTGCCGCTGATACATTGCAAACTGCAAAAGTGGCTTTTTTACCGATGAATCTTTGTTTTGAGCGATTAGAAAGTGGCGATGATGCACCATCACTCGTTGATAGCCCGTTTAATTTAACGAAGATCTGTTCGCTGCCCTCTAAAATAAGTACGCCACCTGTTGATGCAGCTGAAGATGTGCCGCCATATGGCCCTGATGTATGTAAAGGGGATAGCGGTGGCCCTGCGACGGTTAAAGACGCTTCGGGTAAAACAATTCAACTTGGTATTATGAGTGGTGTTCCTGGTGGCTCACCATTATGTGGTTCGATTAACCGACCGGCATTTTACACTCGGATAGGCACCTATTTCGGCTGGGTGCAGGGCTACCTTGTGAATGGTCCACCAAGTAACACAGTGACTGTGCCTGACTTTATTAAAGATAATCCTAATAATCCAGATGGTGATAAGAAATGCAATCCTAATGCAGAAGGGGTATCGCCAAATAACTGTAATTTCATCGACCATGGTGCTGGTGGGTCAGTGCCTTGGTATATTGGATTACTGCTGGGAATGTTTGCGCTTGTTAGGCGAGGTAAGCGTTAATCTGTCAGATTGCCGAGATAGCAAGCGACAATAGAAAGTAATTTAGAGTAGATAAGAAAAGCCACTGACAGTTGATGTACAGTGGCTTTTAGCGTTCATTTATAGTTAATCGTTACAAACGATTAGCGACGGAAAGTAATCGCTTCTTTTTCATCTAATGTAATGTGGGTTGTTGCTGGTTGTGTTTCAGCAATAACCTGACCGCCACGAATAGAGAATCGCACAGGTACCTGACGGCGAACCGCATCAAAGCCATTTTCAGCGGGTAAGATAATCAAATTAGCCGCTTTGCCATGCTCAATACCGTATTCAGGCAGAATGTTTAACGTACGAGCCGATTTCACACTGATTAAATCTAACGATTGGTTAATCTGATCGTAGCCCATTACCTGACAAACATGCAGCCCCATATGCAGAACTTGTAGCATGTTTGCAGTGCCTAACGGATACCATGGGTCGAATACATCATCATGACCAAAACAGACGTTAATATCAGCCGTTAGCATCTCTTTTACGCGCGTAATACCACGACGTTTCGGGTAATCATCAAAGCGGCCTTGCAGGTGAATGTTCACCAATGGGTTGGCAACAAAGTTAATGCCCGACATCTTTAGCAAACGGAATAAGCGAGACGCATAAGCACCGTTGTATGAATGCATTGCCGTTGTATGGCTTGCTGTTACGCGATCGCCCATCTCGTATTTGTGTGCTAGAGCAGCAAGGGTTTCCACAAAACGCGATTGTTCATCATCAATCTCATCACAATGCACATCAATTAAGCGGTCGTATTTGCGCGCTAATTCGAAAGCAAAGTGCAGAGACTCAATGCCGTATTCACGGGTAAATTCAAAGTGAGGAATAGCACCTACAACATCGGCACCTAATTTAACTGCTTCTTCAAGCAGTTCTTTACCATTCGGGTACGATAAAATGCCTTCTTGTGGGAATGCTACAATCTGGATATCAACCCATTCTTTCATTTCTTCTTTTACTTCCAACATTGCTTTTAGAGCAATAAGCGTTGGGTCAGAAACATCGACATGGGTGCGCACATGTTGAACACCGTTAGCGATTTGCCATTTTAGTGTTTGTTTTGCGCGTGTTTTTACATCTTCTACCGAAAGAAGGGCTTTACGCTCAGACCAGCGCTCAATACCTTCAAAAAGTGTTCCTGAAATATTCCAGCTAGGCTCACCTGCTGTTTGCGTTGTATCAAGGTGAACATGAGGTTCACAGAAAGGAGGCATAGCCATGCCACCTTCACCATCGAGCACATAACCATCAAACGCAATAGCTTCATCAGCTGGTGCAATGTTAGAAAACTGACCGTTTTCAATTAGGATTTGATGCAGGCCTTCCTTGCCTTGAATTGTAACGTTTTTAATGAGCATTTCTGACTGTTGCATCGTCATATACCTTATGCGTTAGCTTGAACAGATTGATTGTGACGGTTTAAAAGCGGATTCAGCACTAAGTAACTTAATGCGCCACCTAATACTGCGTTGATTGGAACAACACCTGGTAGGAAATGGCCAGCGGCAACACCGATAGCAACACCTATGATGGCTGCCCAGTTAACCGTTTTAAATTCGGCATTTGCGAAATCTTTATAACGATGACGGTTTTTCAAGAAATCCGCAATAATAATACCGCCAATTGGTGGAATAGCTGCCGATAAGAAGGTCAACCAGCCAACAAAGTTATTGTAGAGCCATAGTGCACATAAAGTACCGACAATACCGTTAATCATTGACAGGTATTTACTTGGGATCCCTGTGACGTTTGATAAACCAAGGCCAGAGGCATATAGCGCATTATCGTTGGTTGTCCAAATGTTTAAACCAAGCACGATAATCGCAGGGATTAATAGCCCTTGTGCAATCATCACTTCTGAAATATCTGCTTGACCCGTTGCGGCACCACCTGCGGCACCAAAGATAAACATTAAAGAGTTACCAATAAAGAAGGCAATCATGGTGATAAACACTGCGGCTTTGGGTTTTTTACCAAATCGAACGAAGTCGGCGGTGAGTGTACCTGCTGAAATGAACGAGCCAACGACGAGTGCCAGTGCGGTAGAGAATTCGATAGGGTCTTTTGGCGTGATTGCTTTTAAGCCCTCAAGGCCACCTAAACTGCCAACGGCTTCGATAACAGAGTAGCCGCCTAGTAATGCAATGGCTGGAACTGCGATTGCAGAAAGGATCATTAACGCGGCAATCCCGAAGTATACAGTGACTGTCATTAATAAACCGGAGACGGCGATAAGGATGTTGGTATCGATGCCTGTCGCTTTATGCACTGGGATAGCAAACATTGCCACGCCAACACCAAACCAACCAACTTGAGTACCGCTAAGAAGAAGAGAGGGAAGCCAAGAGCCTTTAGAACCAAAAGAGAATCGAGCGAGAAGGTGAGTAGAGAGGCCAGTAGAAGAGCCGATGTAACCAAGAAAGGAAGTATAGATACCGAGGATTAAATTACCAATAAGAACAGCGAGGAGAAAATCATCATAAGTTAACCCGGTTCCCAATGTCCCCCCTGTCCACATACTGGCAGAAAAGAACGTTAACCCTAACATCACCATCGTTAGTGATAGCACCCCTTTTCGCGCCGATTGCGGTACGGGACCTAAGCTATAGTTATTGTCGCCAGCCATTTAAAACCTCTACAGTCGATTATCACTAAATTAAAATATTGTTGCCATATTTCAGCCAAACGGCGCGTATTCTATGGATATAAGCGAACTTATCAAGTGATTTTTATTTTTATTTGTTATTTTGTCATTCTTTTAATTAAAAATAACTATTTATCAATATCTTACTGGTTTACTTCTTTTTGTGTTTTATTGTGAAAACGTTTGCTTTATATGAGATAAATGCAAAGCAAACGATTTTCATAAGGTTAATTGAGGTAAATGGATGAATGTGAGATTAATTGAATAAAGGGTGATATTTGCATTGGGTAATGCAATCGGTAACATATCGGTTATTAACGCGATACTGACAACGCTAAATGATTGTATTTTTATTATGAATACATTGAGATGTGGTCGATCTTATAGATAAATGTTGAGTATCTATTCGCTCTTTTATGCAAATAAGCTTGTAATTGAAAATTCACTATAAATAAATGAAAAACTGTTTTTCATTTATGGAAAAGTCAGAAGTTAAGCTCATGTCATCTGCTTAGTTCAAATAATGATTAACAGGGCATTTTGACTTATATAAGGGTATTAAAAATTGTGCCTTAATAGGAGGAAAATATTTTAAAACAAATGGTTAGTACGCCTTGTTAGGAGGGGGAGTCGTTTGTTTTTATAGTGGGTAAAGTTAATCACAGATCTTTCGTTATCCACAGAAGCTGTGAATAACTCTGTGGGAAATCCTCACAGGCTAGAAATCATGCCGCATCTGGTAAAGTCAATACTCTAGCTTGATAGAAATAAGCGAAAAATAGCTTGTTTTGATTTAGTTCAATTCCTGAAAAAAGAACATGAAAAAAAGTCACTTTTATTGAGGATCGTGCTAAAGAACCTTAATGCCACTGCATTCGCGAACCACGGTTACTTTTTATAAATCTGTGATCTATCTAATAAATCTGATTTTATTGTTTTTAATTCGAGGTGTGAAATAAGTATATTGGCGGCTGATAAAATACTGATGTGTTGAACAGTAACGTTCATACCATTACAGCAACGCATAATATAGAAGTAAAATATGTCTCTCTCGATAGTACAAAGAACTATTGCAGGCTTTGCATTGATGTTCCTTTTGATCGCCATTGTTGGCGGTATTAGCTATAGCAACACCAATCGCATCCATAGCCGTCTACTTGATGTCACTGAAAACTCCACACCGATGGTTATTTCATCTAGCCAACTTTTAGCTAATCTTCTGGAAAGCCAGTTAATGCTGGTGGAGTACAGAATGACTAATGAACTCTCAACGTTAACGACAAAAAAGCAAGCGTTTGAGCGTGCAAAAGCTGACTTTGAACAAGCTAAAAAGCACGTTATATCGCAAGCGAACAGCGGATCCGCTCATGATGCGCTGCGCCCTGTGTTGATTGCCTCTGACAATTTCTTCTTATCCGCAGAGTCTGTTATTTCACTGCATAACCAGCTGGTTTCAGTCAATACGCAACGTGCAGAGCTTAATGAGCAGTTTCTTCGTTTAGAAGATACCTACCAATGGGCTGCTAATTTGCTACTACAACGCGCGAGCGTAAAACGTTCAATGCATAATCGTGCTGAATTGATCACGAGTGGTATTGGCCGTGATTTGAAAAATTTACGTCGTGCAAATGCAGAAACTGATTTAGCCGCATTAGGTAAAGTATTAGCCAAAGATATTGAAATTGCAGGTCAGCGCTTAGCGCGAATTAATGTGGAACCTGATGTGCGTGCGCGTTATAGCCGAAACTTAAATAAGGTGCATGACTTAACGTTAGGTAACAGTGGCTTGCTTTCTGTTATGGCAGAACAGCAAAGATTACAGCATGCAATTGTAAATCAGAACCAACAAGCACTTGATCATGTTGCTACCACTCAAAACGCATTAGAGAACTATGTAGGTTATGCCCGCCAAGTGGCGACACAAAGCCGACAAATGGCCGATGAAGCGGTTTCAAATGCAGAATTCATGATCATGCTTGGCGCTCTGATTTCAGCCGCCGTGGCAATTATTGTGGCTATCTCAACAGCAAAAAGTATTCATACGCCATTAAAATCTATCAATGTTGTTTTACGTAAAATGACAGCGGGGGATATGACCCAGCGGACAAACTACCAGTCTGCTTGTGAGTTTGGTGCATTATCGCAGTCCATTGATCAACTCTCGCAAAGCATGGCGGATATTTTAAAGCAGATTAACCATGGTTCAGCACGTTTAGTGGATGAGGCCGCTAAAACTGCCAATATCAGCGAACAGGCAATGGGCCGTGTAGAAGACCAAAAAGCCCGCACGGATCAGGTTGCTGCAGCCATTTCAGAATTGGAAGTCAGTGCAAAAGAAATTTCACGCTCATCTGATTTGACGGTCGTTGAAGTCAATGAAGCGAATTCAGCAACTCAAGCTGGCCGTAATCAAGTTGCTCAAAACCGTTTGATAACAGAGCGCCTGGCGACTGACATTACTGAAGCTGCAGGTATAACGCGCAACCTAGAAGGGTTTAGCAATAATATCGGCAGCATCTTAGATGTGATCCGAGGGATTGCCGAACAAACGAATTTACTGGCATTAAACGCAGCGATTGAAGCAGCACGAGCGGGCGAACAAGGTCGAGGTTTTGCGGTTGTTGCTGATGAAGTACGCGCGCTAGCAAACCGAACACAGCAATCGACAGAAGAAATTCAACATATGATTCAAAACTTACAGCAAAGCGCTGCTGAGGTTGTCTCTGTTATGGCCCGTAGCCAGCAGCAAACGGATGAGTGCGTTGAGCAGAGTCGTTTAACGGATCAAACCTTACAGAGTATTGCCGATCGTATGATGCAAATTAATGAGATGGCAGAACAAGTTGCGCTAGCGACAGAAGAACAAATCTCTGTGAGTCAGCAAGTCGCTGAACACATTAACGGTATAGCGCACGTTGCTTACAATGCAGAAAATGAAGCGCGTGAATCTGCCGATAGTAGTGAGGCCCTGTCGTTACTGGCGTCTCAGCAACAAACCTTAATCGAACGCTTTAAGGTGTAGGGAATATGATGTTATTAAATAGTAAGCAAGCTATGCGCCGTTCGCCAACGATGTTCTCACGCTGGGGAATCGCTGGTGTATTCAGTGTGTTGGCCTCTGTTTTTTCCACCAATATAGCCATAGCCGCCGATACGAGTATCAAGGGTAGCGTTATGATTGATTCATGGCGTAATGATGATGCAGTATGGAAAAACACTATCATTCCTGCATTCAATCAACATTATCCTAATATAAAAGTGGAATATCGTGCACCAGCCGATCCTTCTACTTTTAACGCGCAGCTGTCTGAAAATTTAGCGGCAGGTACGGCTGGTGATTTGATCGCTTGTCGTCCATTCGATGCGTCCCTGTCTTTATTCAAACAAGGGTATTTTAGTGATATTACTGAAATCTCGGGAATGGAGAACTTTCCTAGTTTTGCATTAGGCCCGTGGCAAACTGATTCTGGTGCACAAACATTTTGTTTGCCAATGGCATCGGTGATTCATGGCTTCTTCTATAACAAAACGGTATTTAAAGAGCTGGAAATTGATGCACCAAAAACAACCGCACAGTTTACGCAAGTGCTAGAGCGGGTGAAGCAAAATGGCAAGTACATACCATTAGCGATGGGCACTAAAGATAAATGGGAAGCCGCCACCATGGGCTTCCAAAATATTGGGCCTAATCACTGGAAAGGAGAAGATGGCCGCTTAGCGTTAATTCGCGGTACTGAACGTTTCTCTGATGCGGCTTATCAGCAAACATTTGCTCAACTTGCATCATGGCAGTCTTATCTAGGCAAAGGGTATCAACAGCGCGGTTACAACGATGCTATTGCGCTATTTAAATCGGGTAAAGCTGCGATTTTCCCAACAGGTTCGTGGGATATTTCCACCTTTGATAAAAGCATAGAACTCGGTGTTTTTCGACCACCAGTAGAAAAAGCAAATGGTGAGTGTTATTTCAGTGATCATACTGACTTGGGGATGGGCTTAAATAGCAAAGCGAAGGATGATCCTGCGGCTAATGCGTTTCTTAACTGGATGACTACCGCGGAGTTTGCAGAACTGATGACCAATGCTTTACCGGGATTTTTCTCATTATCGAATCATTTTTTTGATGTGAAAAATCCGATAGCGGCGGAAATGATAGGGTGGCGAGATGAGTGTGATTCCACGATTCGTAACTCAGCACAAATTTTATCACGCGGAAAACCAGAACTTGAAAACCAGTTGTGGCAAACCAGTGCAGATGTCATTAACGGGTCTATAACACCAGCTCAAGCCGCTCAAACGATTCAACAAGGCCTTGTAACTTGGTATGAACCTCAGAGAAATGCTAAGTCAGCGTTAGTTTGTCAATAATACAATAAGCGCATTAAAGGTTACTAAAAAGCATTTTTGTGTAAGAGCAAACGTGCTTTTTTGTTACTTATACACATACATCGTCTTGGAATGATAAAAAATGAAGCTAATCATTGCAGCGACTATAAAGGTTAATTAAAATACGAATAGTTTTTATTAAGGTGAAATTGATGTGTCCCGTGTTTTAGTCATTGATGATGATGTACAGCTCTGCGAGTTGTTGGCTGACGTATTAGAAGCTGAGGGTTATGATGTTGAATGTAGGCACTGTGGTGAAACTGCTTTAGCTTATATGCAAGACTATCCCGTCGATCTCGTATTGTTAGATGTCATGCTACCAAACATCGATGGCATGCAAGTCGCTAGGCGTATTTGCCAGCGTTTTGCTACACCTATCTTGATGCTTACTGCATTAGCTGATGAAGCATCCATGATGGATGGTTTACAAGCTGGGGCAGATCACTATATGCCCAAACCATTTCGTGTGCCTGAATTGCTGGCACGTATGACGGCGATCCTTCGTCGGGTAGGGCTTGAACGTCAACGTCAATCTCAGCATTGTAATGAACAGAATTTATCGCAGCAGATTGCTCGCTTGCCATTAACTGGTACTGAATTCGAATTGCTTGAGTATCTGATTAAAAATAACGAAATTGTGGTGTCTAAAGCCGAACTTCAAAAAGAAGTGCTCAAAAAAGACCTAAGCCCATTCGATCGTAACCTTGATATGCATATTAGTAATATTCGCCGGAAAATGGTGCAATCTGGCTTATCTAAGCAGCACATAAAAACTATTCGTGGTAAAGGATATAGCTTCTTAGCGATGGCCTCTTAAAGCGGCATTTAACTCGGTAATGCATTCAGGCATTTTGATCAAACCGTGTAATCAAAGCTTTTAAAACGATGCTTATACTTTCTATATCTGACATTATTTATCCATAAGGCTGCGCATTGCGTGGCCTTTTGCATTGAGAACTCATGTTTAATTTCCAACGTATCAACCTCTTTAAAAATAAAAACTCAGACAATTTAAGCGTGGATAGCAAATGGTTGGGACATGACTTTTTTGAACGTAAGCGTCAGGGCCCTTTAGCCTATAAGCTTTTTTCGTATTTTGCTGTCATCTTATTACTGATATTAGGCCTGCAAAACGTTGCTGAACATGCGTTGATCAAAGCGCTTCTGCATGTACCAAGCCGAGTACAGAGCGAGATGCTTGCTCTTTCTCTGCAGGCTGAAATCATGATTGCAGAAGGTGATATGGATGAACTAGCAGACTGGGAAAGAGGACAAGAGTACTACCTGTTTGTTCTTGATGCGCAGCAAAACGTACTGAGTGGACGTGAAATGCATCCACATTTTAAGTTCAAGCTCAATTTTATCCGCAGTTTAGACTCAATTTTAGATGATAGAGTGAACCAGCCTATTATTGCTGTGCCATTAACTAACGGTAATCAGCTTGTTATTCAGTTCCCGCATGAAAAGCACCCGGCACACACTTTTCGCTATTATTTTGCATTAAGCCAAATTGTTATTGCTGTGTTGATTCTGACTGTATTTTCAGGCTTGTTAGCGCGTTATTTACAGCGACCGCTTACTCAGCTTCAAGAAGCTAGCCGCCGCTTGTCTGAAGGTGACTTTTCTGTTCGAGTAGCAAGTGAAGTCGGTGAAAGTGTTAAAGAATTTAGTGAGTTAGCCAAAGATTTCGATCATATGACGCATCGTATCCATGAACTTGCGGAAAAACAAAAGCGCTTAATTCGAGATGTTTCACATGAGCTTAAAACACCGTTAGCACGCCATGGCCTTGCGCTTCATCTTCTTCGTCGTAATCTGTCGGAAGAGCAACAAGTAATGGCGGATAGGCTAGAGCGGGAATCCGACGAGATGAACGATCTTGTGAGTGAAATCCTTGAGTTTAGTCGATTAGAAAATGCGAGCTACGATCCTCAATTAGTGCCTGTGCAACTGGAAGCTCTTTGCTCTTTACATGTGCTGGAAGCACAACATAGTAAACTACCAGGACAAACAATTGGTTGCTATGTTGATAAAACATTACCCTTAGTTATGGCCGATAGCCGATTAGCGTCTCGTGCTATTAAAAATGTAATTGGCAACGCCATTAAATACGCAGGTAAAGATGCTGTTATTCGAGTTTCAGCGTATGAAGCGGATGGTAAGGTGAAACTAGAAATAGCGGATGATGGGTGCGGGATCTCTCCTTTGCATTTGAAGCGCATATTTGATCCTTTTACGCGCATAGAAGATTCACGAGATAAACTGTCGGGTGGAAATGGCTTAGGACTTGCGATAGTCAAAGAATCTATGGCAGTAATGAAAGGCAGCGTGATAGCTGAAAATTGCAGGAAAGGTGGATTACGAATAACCCTTTTGTTCGTGATCTAACAGGCCATAGTCTCTGATTTTAGTTCATAATTGTTTTGGCATATAGGCTAGTTTTTTAACGTTTGTATTGGAAGAAAACGATGACTAAAGTCACACCGAAGAAACTATATAATAGCAAGTGGACATCGACAGCTCCTGAGAACCGAGAGAAACACTTTATCGTCATTAAAGTAGTATTTAATGACGAGGGTATTGTTGAGCTATGTATTATCGAGGCTGTTATGTCGAAGCGACAAATGGAAATAGATTGGCGTGAATTGATGAATGAAGATCTATGGCTGCAAGGCTGGAAATGAAACCTCTAATTGAACTGATCTTAACAATCGGCCGTATCAGTAGGTTTTAATCTTAGATGCCCTTTACCCAGCACTTTTATCGCCTTAGTTGACCACTACAAGTGCCGTCATACAGCTTTATGCTTGGCTTGCAAATAAGCCAGTATAAAAACGAATAACGGCCATGCATATCATGACATTGACCAGCATTAGTAAGGGTGTTTCTATGCTATAGCTGGGTGTGCTTTGTAAGGCGCTCATCGTTAAAACAACCAGTAAATTTCCGCCAAGCACTTTTTGTATTCCGAGGCTTGGTGATTCACACAGCTTCCAAATGATAAATATATTAACGCCATAGAAACCCGCCAGTTGCCATAACTCTGTAAACCCTGGCATGACAAGTGTGTACTGTATAAGTATCGCGGCTCCCCAGCCAAGTGTTCCCCAAAAAGCCTGCTTAACCATGCTATCTGGCATAGATACAATCACATTCGCAAAAACGGAAGCTATCATGGGGAATATTGTTCCGCCAGGCAGTGGAATAAAAATCCACAACCCCATACACGTTAGCAAGATGCATACAGCTTTGAATGCATTACGCAGCCGTGCTTTAGTCTCGTTACTGAGCATCGGCTGTTGCGCCAATGCTGCCGTTGTTGATGGTGAGCTTTCCTGAAGCGGAACTTTCAATTTGGCTGCATGCTCCTGAATATAGAGCCGTAGCGCTTTATGACTATTTCCATTGTTATCACCGTCGCCTGTTGTTGCTTTATCCAGCAGCGATAGTACACAGGCCAAAGTGCGTAAATCTTTTTCAGAATAAGCCGTTTGGTTCTTTTCCGATTCTGTGTTTTGTCCCTGCGATAAATGCTCCATATGTGATTGCACTCGTTGACACACGCTAACGAAGAATCGCCATTTCCGGTGCTGATGTTGAAGCTGATGACTGCCCGTTAAAGGAAGGGACAGCAGTTCTTGCAGTTTATATATTTGCGTCTGAACATTGCCGATAGTGCTTGTATCAAGGTTCTTGTTATCAAGTAAGGTGTAATAACTACTATTTAGATCCGTTACTACGCTATTTAGCGTTGAGAAGAAATGACTTTCGGTTTCTTGAGGCCAGAGTAAGCGAAAGACAAGGGAGTAAACGACAACCCCTAATAATGTTTCTTGAATACGCAATACAGCAATATTAAAGGTATTGGTACTATCAAAACCACCAATTGAGGCGATGATGGCGCAAACAACGAAAGCGATAGTGAACATATACCCGTAACGTTGGTTACCGGCCATAAAAACACAATAAGCTAAAAATAGCGTGTAGAAGACAATAAATAGGAGTGGATCTTGTGAGAAGCAACCAATAAGAAAGACGGCGTAGCCCATACCCAAAAACGTACCGAGCATGCGATTTCGACCTTTACGTAAAGCGTGGCCGTAAGTTTCATTTACCGCCATGGCGATGATACTGATCACTGACCAGTAAGGTTTATCCCATTGAAACCAAAGTGCAAGACTAATGGCTAACACTACAGATACCGCAACTTTGATTGCATTTTTTGTCGATGGGCTAATCGGCATGACGATCTCACTTATTCTGTTGTTTTATTTTTCATTATTTTGATAGATGCCGTCATGCCAACACGAAGTTGCAAGTCTTGAGGTGTATTATTAAGGTGTATTTTTACTGGTATCCGTTGCGCTAGACGGATCCATTGGAAGTTAGGGTTCACGTTTGGAAGCAAAGCATTGCCCGTGCTGCCGTCTTGTTTCGCAATGCCATAGCCAATGCTTTTGATTTCACCTTCAAGTGGGAGATCATCGTGCATCATTAAAGTGACCAAAGCCTTGTCTGTGGGTTTTACGTTTTTGAGATCAGTTTCTTTAAAAAAGCCCTCAACCCAAAAGCTATTTTGGTCGATCAACGCCACAACAGGGGTGTTGGCGACAACCTGCGACCCTACGCGATGACTCAAGTTCGTGATATAGCCATCTGTTGGTGCCGTAATTTTTGTATAGGTTAAATTTAATTGTGCTTCATCGATCAGAGCATCAGCTGCAAAAACATTGGCTTGTGCAGTTTCAACTGCATTGTGCAGGTTGTTCAAGGTCAGTGTTGGAATTGCACCAGGTGTGCGTTTGACGAGATTCAGTGATCGGCGTTCTTCATTTTTGGCTTTATTTAACAAAGCCAGCGCTTGTTTCTGGCCTGCAATCGCTTTTTTAAGGTTGTTGTTATACACACTGGCATCAATCTCAAATAACACATCGCCTTTTTTAACTTGCGCATTATCTTCAATATTCATTCTATTGATTTGCCCGGTCACACGCGGGGTGATTTGAATAACATATGCACGGATTTGTCCATCGCGCGTCCAAGGATTTTGAGTGTAAGTGAGGTATTGCGAATAGAGGATCACTGAAGCTGTCACCACTAAAATAAAGGTGACGAAATAACGTTTGAGCATTGAATCTTTCTCTTAAAAAATCGTGATGTATTGGCTGAGTACGTTTACAAAAATAACCATTAAGCACAGCTCTGCGATCATGGGAAATGCAATAAAACGGTACAACCCGAGCTTCCCGCCAATAAAAAAGACAAAGCTTGCTAGCGCATAAGCGATGACAACAACTAATAAAAGTGGAGGGATGTACACTTCACCTAATGCAATTTCATGCGGCATCATAATTAGCGCCACCTTTGGACGAATAAACGAAGTAATTGAATGACGTTCTATGATAGCGGGAGAATGTTGATACTCGTAATCGCTTTTGATGGATCGGATCCATCAAAAGCAATCAATCGTAGGCAGTGTGACTATTGGGTATATTGAGAAATCGTTGAGACAATGTTCTCTTTCACTTTAGTGATTTGCTTGGAATGTGGGCACCATAGGGCAACAGGGATTTTTAAATCATCTTTTAATTGTTCTGCTGACAGTTTGAGCAAATGTTCACTGAGATATTCAGCTTGGATAATTTTGGTTGGCAGTAATGACCAGCCGAGTCCTTGCTCTACAAACTTCACAATTAAAGACAGCTGTTCGATAACTTCATAGTTGGGTGAGAGAATGACTTTATCTCCCATTTCATCATCGATTAGTGATTTCAACACAAGCTGACGGCTTGTTTTTAATGCACCGTATTGCTCCGAGATTGGCATGGCGGCAATAGGGTGGCTTTTTCCGACAAAGGGTGCGAAAGCAATATAGTTAAGAAGAATATAATCGATACTGTTAATGAGTGTACTCTGGTGAACGTTAACCATGCCAAAATGGATTGAACCGTCTTGGATGCCTTTCTTGATTTCAGGTTTAGTGCGAACGAGAAAGTTAACACGCATGGACGGAAAGGACTTTGCGAGATTGACGCGAATATCGGTCAGGACTTTATTAGGTAAAAAGCTGCAATATGCAATGGTAACGGATTCTAGCCCGCCGTAAGAAAGGCTTAATGCGACGCGATCAAAAGTACGTGCTTGTTCAATGGCTTGTTTTGCATAGCGATATAAAAGTTCACCGTCTTCGGTTGGCTTGACGGATCGGCCAATACGCTCGAAGACTTTTATTGCCAGTTGATCTTCTAAATTGGAGATAACCTGACCCATAGTGGTGCGGTGCTTATTGAGCTTAGTCGCGGCTTTGCTGAAGGAGGCCTGTTCGTAAACGGTAACGAAGGCATTGAGTTGCTCTAGGCTGAAATTCATGTAGCTACTGGCTGAGTAAAGAACATCCCTAACTGTAGCACTGTATGTCTATGGTGTATAAAAGACTTTGGCGTCAGGGGCGAGTCTTGAAAGTCGTTCACGTGGTGCACATTTATATGGTGAACTGTTTTGTGTGTGTTATTAGGACGCATTAGGTTAAGAACAGAATTGAATGGGGAAAGGCGAGAATAATGGATGTTATAGAAAGCGATTTCAGCGGTATGTCTGATAGTGCGTTATGGGCGATTGCTAATCCAATTATGGATAATCTGATGGCGGCATCGACAGAAATTAATCATGCAAAGCATACTCAAAATTTCACACCACGCATGCGAGACATTGTTACGCCTGACCACCTAACGGAAGTCTGTTTGCAGTATCAGCGAGAAAAAGGCTTATTTACATTACGTGAAGCAGTAGCCGTTTTTAAACGTCCTGACTCAGCTGTTTTTGTTTGGAAGCAGACATTTAGTAAAGCAAAAGGTGAGTTTGTTGCTGAGATGGTGCTTGTGCATCAAAACGGGCGTTATTTGGTGGATCATGTCATGGTTTTTTAGCTAGTGACCTTGCATCTGATATTGTGTTTTGATGGACTGCATTGTTTATTAGCAGAGAGATAATAAGTGGAACGTGATGAGTTAACAGGAGTGACGATGATAACAATTAGGCCTTATGTTATTGCTGACGCGAAAGCCTTATGGTTGCTGTTTTTTAATACGGTTCGAACAGTAAACTCGCGGGATTATTCGCAAAAACAAGTTGAAGCGTGGGCGCCAGACAATTTTGATTTTGATATTTGGCGACAGCGCATGGCTGGCATTCAACCTTTTGTTGCCGAAATTGACGGTGTGATTGTTGGCTATACCGATCTACAAGCCTCTGGTTTGATTGATCATTTTTTTTGTCACCATCAATATCAGGGAAAAGGGGTGGGTAAGGCGCTAATGCAGTATGTTATTAGCACGGCAATAAAAAGGGCTATCGCGCGTTTGTATTCAGAAGTCAGCATCACGGCTAAACCTTTCTACGAGCATTACGGTTTTACCGTCGTGCGAGAACAGACAATCACGGTAAGAGGACAAAATATGAATAACTTCATACTAGAGAAGTGGTTGTAATTTAGCCTGTGCCTTATCAATAAAAATGATTTTTATCATAACGTTAAGTGTGGACGATCACGCATCACACTGTATTTTTTTGATAGAGTAAATAGATCTTTCAGCTTAAAGGATGGTAAAAATGACACCTGCACCCATAAAAGAACTTATTTCATTCAGTGATTTTGAAAAACTAGATATTCGTGTCGGTACTATCACATCAGTCTCGGACGTGGAAAAATCCAAAAAACTAATGAAGTTAACGGTTGATTTTGGCGATCATACTCGCACAATCCTTGCTGGTATTAAGCAGGAGCGTGAAAACCCAAGTGAAATTGAAGGCAAGCAGGCTTTATTTGTCGTTAATTTGCCTGAACAGAAGATGGCAGGCGAGGTTTCGCAGGGAATGTTGTTTGATATAGGCTATGCAGATAAGCAGCTTCCATGCTTAGCGATGCCCGAGTTTCCGATGCCAAATGGTAGTCGAGCAGGTTAGAAGCTTGGACCTATGCTTGATTTCGTAAAATAGTGAGCTGAGCGTCTGTTATACCAATTCTGTTAATACACCGACAAGAATGGTTTGGTCATTGGTCGAATTGGTTTTGATACTCATAAAGCACCCAATATGATTGGGCCAAACTTCGCCTCTATTCTTACATTAACGTTTACGTCCATTGCCTACATCTACCGCTTAGGCCTATCGTTTACGTTATGGCTTACGTTTAAGCGCTCGCTTGCGTAAGTCGCTCTATTTTCATACAACAAAACTCATATCTTTAATTATTCATGGTTAATATGAATCTACGCTCGCATTACAGTAAAACTTCTATTATATTATTCGTTCGTCTTTCTGGATTTGTAATTCTCGTTACTTGTATTAATCACTATATACCTAATAATAAGTATTTATATTTTAGGTGTGTGTCTATATATATGTATTAACGAGATATTATAAAAAATAAAATCTATTAAAGAATATGTTTTTATGAAGTTCACTGTTTTAAAGCATTCACTTTTTGTCGCAATGCATCTTATGATTGCTTATTCAGCAACGTTTTTTGCTACGATCATTATTATTTTTACTGAAGACTGGAATAATCCATGGAGTAACGATACTCATGAGTTAATTTCAGATGTCATTTTGTGTATTTTACTTGTTTACGGCAGCATCATAGCCTATTGGCATATCATAAAGCCTATATTGAAGTGGAAGTCATTAAGACGTATTTCAGTCAGCTGATATTTTTTGTTATTCAATACCTATGGCGTATTCATTTATCTTGGCTTGTTAATAAGTTTAAATAAACTGTCTTTCACTGTGAACGTATTTTCATGGTATAAGTATTTTAGTCATACTGGTATGGATTGCCGCTACTAGTGCATAAAAAGTATAGGAGAAAATAAATGGAATTAGTTTCACCTTCGTATGAGTTTGAAGCCGCTTTTACTGCATTTTATGATGATTTTTTAGCGAACGACCATGAAAATTCAGAGTACTATTTAGCGGGTAAACAAGACTTCACCTCGTACGTAAAGCATCTTCTTGATGAAGCTAATGGCGTGAATTTAGCTGATGGGTATGTGCCTTGTAACCACTATTGGTTAGTTAATGATAACAAATCGATACTTGGTGCTATTCGTGTTCGCCATAATATAGACAATGAATTCCTTGCATTGGAAGCGGGTCATATTGGTTATGATATGGCGCCTTTATCTCGTCAAAAAGGCAATGGCAAGCTAATGCTGAAACTTGCGTTAGCCAAAGCAAAGGCGCTAGGGATTCATTCTGTGCTTATCACCGCAGATGAAGATAATTTAGCATCGCGTAGAGTTATCGAAAGTAATGGTGGTCAATTCGATAGAGTCGTTATAGGTAAGGTATTTCCGAACCCTATTGCTCGGTATTGGGTCGACTGCAGTTAGGGTGACATCTGATTTTGTAAGCGAGCTCGCAAGATGCACTTTTTCATTACAAGCTATTGAGCTAGTCAGCCTACAATTCACTTTAAGATATTGATAAATATAAAGTGTCATATTTGTGTCGTGCTCGTGACGTTACCCCTATTGTCCTGAAAGGATAATATTCATCGAAACAGCAGAAGGGAATCGACGATGATTGTCAGAAAATTAAGATTACAACGTGGTTGGTCGCAAGACCATTTATCTCAAATAAGTGGATTGAGTATTAGAACCATCCAACGTATTGAACGAGGACATAATGCTGGTCTTGAATCATTAAAGTCTCTTGCTGCTGTATTTGAAGTTCAAGTAACGGATTTACAAAAGGAGCCCGATATGAACGAATCAAATATGAATGAGTCTGGCATCAAGACGACGAAGACACCGAGTGATGTTAGTGTGTCAGATGAAGAGAGTAAAGTGCTCGCTCAGGTAAGAGAGATCAAAGGTTTCTATTCTCATTTAATTACTTATACACTTGTAATTAGTATGTTGTTTGTCATTAACTTTGTGACTGATCCTAGTTATATATGGGCGTGGTGGCCAGCAATGGGTTGGGGAATTGGTATTGTGTCTCATGCATTGAGTGCATTTGAAATCATGAACTTCTTCGGTGCTGGCTGGGAGAAGAAGCAAGTAGAAAAGCGTTTAGGTCGGAAACTGTAGATAAAATAATAATGGTTAGAGCTAGCGAGCCTCGGTCTAGCTCTATTCTTAAAGAGGTAGTAAAGCTAGATATTAAATACAGAAAGATAGCTAAACAGCATTAGCAATGAATCGCTTCGCCTCTGTTGGGGATGTTATTCTAATAAATTGAATGTGAGAATATTGTTTATCATTAATAACTTTTTGATAGCGTTGTTTGTTACTGCTATGGGTTTTAATTGTCTATAGAAGTATCGAGTTTTTTCTGGTCAGTAACGTTTTAAAACTTTCTTTATTTCCCAAGTTCGGCCATAGTTCTTTTTGATTCAGCCCAGTCGGCCTTCCAGCATAGTGTATCCATTTCGTAATAAGGATAAGACAGCTTTTTAGCCAGTTTTTGGTGAAAGTCGACTTACCACTGCCACTTGTCCCAACAATATTTATCTTGTTCATTGCCCCTCCTAAGTTCGTGGGGCAGCGTAGTTCGTTTCCCTAGTTGTTAATTACCGCGGGTGAGCAGACTAGATATTTAAGTAAAGCCTCAGCATATCTTTGTGTTGAATACCATTTTCAAATATGGGGTCGGTATAATGGTCTAAAAAATGATCTTTGAGCACGCTGTCTATGCGAAAACCTAACCGATGATAGTATGTGAGTTGATAGCCGAAGGCACCAGTACCGAGTTCTACTCGTATGACCCCTTTTTCCTTAAGGGAGATGATAGCAAATTTTAGTAGTTTTGAACCTATGCCTTGCTGTTGATATTCAGCGTGAACAGAAACATTGAATATCTCGACGACAGTCGGCGTGTCTTGTGTCTCCTGATATTCTATAGGTGCAACAATACAGGCTGCTCGTATATCCGTATTCTCAGTTGCCACAAAACACCAAGCGTAGGGTAAGTAACGCTTGATGCTCGCCTCTGAAGGGTCGGCTTCGAGCAGCAAAGCTAAGGGCACCTGATTAGGTGAAACTTGGTGATATCGCATAACGTAGATGCCCTTTTAGTTGAATAGTTGGTGATCTATGCAGTTATAGAGGAAAGACTTTTTCGAAGCGCTCCAGCACAAGTTCAGATTCATCATTGAAAGTTGCACCAATCTGAGCCGCATAACATGTGAAAAAGTCGATGTGGGCCTGATGCCACCATTCGTAGCTACCATCTCCTTCACCTTCTGATTCTGCAAACTCACGCGTGACTTGATTAAAAGGGCTAGTGGATACCTCAGTGAGCCGTACTATACATACAGGTTCTTCAGCCCAGTTCAGTACAAGGGTTAAGTTGCCAACTTGCGGCAGTGGCTCATTGTCGATGTCATAACCTTCTTTTAGGCTACATGATGCGCGTTTAATGCCCTTATTGATCAAACGGGCGCACTCATTGGCATTGTACTCATCGGCACAAAAATACTCCGCAACAACCTGAGGTATTGCAGCTCGTTCTTCTGGGCTCAGTTGTACTAGATACGCATCTAGCATCGCTTGTTGATTTGGGTTCATGATCTTCCTTGATACAGATGTTGTTTAGAATGAATACTTGTCAGTCATTCACTTTATCAGATATTGGCTTATAAAGGCTTTTACGTGGTCTTCACATATTCCAACATCAACTTGAATGTTCGCTTGTTTTATTCGATCTAGGCCTTTACCGCTGTTTCGCGGATCAGGATCGATCATAGCGACGACCACACGTTTAACCCCTAATGTTGCAAGGGTGTTTGCGCAAGAAGGCGTTCGTCCCACAAAAGAGCAGGGTTCAAGTGTGACATAAGCGGTTACATCACTAAAATCGACTGGCGTGTTCTCTTTATGTTCATTAACTAGCTGATTAGCGAGTCTATTCTCTAGGTATTGCGCGATAGCATGTGCTTCAGCATGATGCTGACCGGGCGGCTGAGTATAACCTTCACTAATGATGCTCCCATTTTTTACCAGCACACAGCCAACGGGAGGGTTGGGGCGACATTGCGGTAGCGCTTGTTGTGATAACTCAAGTGCCCGTAACATGTACTTTTCATCATTCTGCATCACTAAAACTTCCAATTGTGAGTTTAGGCCAGTGGGTTAACCACTGCTTTGCTAGGACTCGTTGCTCGAAGAGAGCGCGTGAACGCCTAGGGTTATGGGTGATCTTGAGATCAAATAAAGAATCTAGGCCAAAAGCGCTTATCCCTTGGTAACCATCTCTGCCTGTTGTCGTTGGCACTTTTCGAATGGCGATGGCTGTTTCTTTTTCTGGCCAAAAACGCATGGCATCTAGTGTACTTAAATATGGGCGATCGCCATTATAGCCGTGCATCCTTGCTTGATTTCGCACTTGCCAATTTTGATTGGGCATCATGTCTGAGAGTTGTTGCTCAAGCGCAATATCCCTGCTTGGATCGCTTTCAGTTGGGTCGAAATAAATAACATCCAGATCATTGAGCGGGGTTGTTATCTGTTTTTCGGGATGCAGGTGATCCCAGACTAAATTTCTGACAAAGCCAGCGGCTAAATAACATTGTGGAAGTGCCAGTAGCGATACACAATGAAGCGCCTCTTGCCGTAATTTATCGTTTTCGATGAGGGTGATAATTCGCTGCATATGGTTGATTTTAATTTGTTATTGCTAGTTTAGCTTCTGCGTATTCTCTTAGTACGCGAGCATTATCTGCATATACTTCATTGCCACAAGCTATGCCATCGAAAGCGATAGAAGGGCTGGAGTAGAAGGGATGAAATTCATCCGCGTAAGACATCACTGTGCCTTTGCCTCCGCAATGATAACCATAGGCGTATTGCTTTATTTTAGAATGGAGCCCAACAGGTAACCAAGCTGCTAAATCGAATAGGTAACCCTCAGTTTGATATGAGAGTGTATCGATATCGTGATTTGCCCATGCTAAGTGGCCTAATTCATGTTCTAACACGACTTTTGGACAGCTTATATCTAGCACGAAAAATTGAGGATAAAGCGCAACGTCTGTTTGTCCGCATTTATCGGGATTGAACGCTGAATTTCGTGTGCTGAATACTACGCCGTAGTAAGGGTATACGTGATGATGTGATTTGTTTGGCTGCAGCGCTTCCATTCTATCTGGATAGTAATAGGCGAGGAGATCATGCACAGCATAGATATCTTGGAAGTTGATATCGAGTAATTCACTAATGTACACCACCTCTTTTAAGGTCCGTTTCATGGGAATGCAAGAATTACGCATGACGGTATTGGAATGTTCCAACCAACTCTTTATATGACCTTCAATAACAAAAGGGGCATATTGCGCCTTAATCGATTCTGTTAAAAACAAAGTGACAGGCGTTGTTAACACTGCTTCTGGTAAGCAAGTGGGCGTGGTGAGAGGTTTATCCTCGGCGAACGCGTTGAATGAAAACAGAGATAAAAAGATCGCAAAATATTTCCTCAAACTCACACTCCTTGTGAATATTTAGGGCCATCATGTCTTGATTTGGCCTTGTAAACCAAAGAGATAGTAGCATAAAAAACCTTTCATATGGCAGGTGGTTTGTATCGTAATAGTAAGGCCTAGTGGTATGGTTTATATGCGTCATTTCTTCAGAATGAAGCTTTGCCCTGTAAGTCAAACTTAAAGCTACTCGTTGGTGCTGTTTTTATCAGATGAGTAATATCAACCCCAACGAAACGGGGGACTCAATCAATATTCAAGTTGAGCATCAAGATTGAATATATAAACGAGACAACCAGTCGAATTCTGATGAGGGCGAAGCAATGAAAGCATCTAAAACAATTATCGCAACACTGATTGCAGCATCAACATTGAGTATGGCAAGCATAGCAACAGCATGTACATCGGCTATTTATAATAATGGTGACGTGAGCATGACGGTTCGTACTATGGATTGGGCTGGTCAAGATCAAGCAGAAGTTGTCGGTAAAGGGCGAGGTATTGAAAACCAGTATGCCGATACTGAAGATGGCATCACAAGTAAATCTAAGTATGCCTCTATGCAGATTAAATCCTTTAACCCAGGCATTGTGGCTGAAGCCATGAATGAAAAAGGTCTGGTAGCGCGTATCTTATACCTGGGTAAAGATTACACTGAGTTCCCTGAGGGTAAAACCGGTGTTCCAGATGTGAGTGCAGGTGAAGTGCCACGCTTCGTGGTTGATAACTTTGCAACAACCGATGAAGCACTCGCAGCGCTGCGCAGCATTGATGTGATTGACCAGAAAATTTGTGACTTACCGGGTCATGCCAATGAGTGTATATCTGCTCCTGTTCATTACCAAATTACAGATGCTTCGGGTAAGAGTGCGGTGATTGAGTATGTGAAGGGTGAGCAAAAAATCTATGAAGGCACCCATGAAACTGCGCCTGGTGTACAGTTCATGTCGAATGATCCAGAGTTCAGTACGCATTTAATCATGGACAAAGAGGGCACAAAAGCGGACGCCAGTATCCGTTCATACGACCGTCGTCTTCGCGCCAAAGAGATTGTTGAAGACTTGTATGCTCGAGATGTCAAAGACCCAGCAAAAGCGGCACTGAGTATTAAAGCAGTTGCTAATAATGTGTTCTCTGGCTACGACCGTATCGACGCACATGTGAATGATGTATTCCCAACGTTATGGACAATTTACACCGACCAAGCGAACCAATCATGGACGCTAGATCGTGCCGATACATGGGAAATTGAACAGTACAACTTTACGATGTTTGATAATGCTCAAGCCGCTGAAACAGTATTGGGACAAAACCCTAACGTGAAATAGGGCGACACCGTTAAAAGACTCTGTTTACAGCCGATAGCAACGATAAGCCAGCGACTAACCGCTGGCTTTTTTTATTTGGCTGGTGCCAGTGATTGCATGGCATGCTCAATCGAGGGGAAGCTTATCTTTGCGATACAGCAATCGCCAATACAGCTTTGATGCAGTTTAATCAGATCACAGATCTGATCCAGATATAGTGAGGTATTATCCGAACGTAATTGAATGGTAGAGCTGCTTGGTACAGGCTCTGGCATTGATAATGATGCTTGCGTTGGTTGCTCTAGCAGCTTGAATATCTTACCTGTGACATCAATAAGCATATCTTCGTCACTGTAAATAGCTTGATGGACATCATCACTATCATTCCATTGTGCCTGTGATGCGAAATAGGTTAGCTCGCTATCACCTTCTAATTTGAGTATTGCTGGCCATGAAACCACAGTTACCTCCGTATGCATGTCCTGAATAATGCTCTCTGGTTCTACCATCACTAACAGCCACTGAAAATGATGGTGCAGAGATTACTCTTGATTTAAGTTCAGATCTTTTTGCAACTTCTTGGTCAGCCCTAAGGAGACAATACGGTGAGACTCGGTCAGATAATACATGAGCTCTTCATCCGTCGCCGCTGAACTTACAAAGTGTTGGATCCATTTCATCCCTCGTGATGCAAAGTAAGGTGCAGGTTTATAACCGGGTTGATCACTAAGGTAATGATAATTCTGATCAGACGTTTTAAATATAAAGGCAGGTTTATCGTCAGGCCCTAACCCTCCAATGGCAAACACTTTTCCACCGACTTTCCATACATGAGAGTTATTCCATTGCACAACATAAGTCGTCGCTGGCAACGCACGACAAAAAGCATTGTATTGGTCATAATTCATTGTTGATTCCTTGTGTGCATTTCAGCAGATGGCCAGTCACGTTTGTTAAGAAGGCAATTGAAGCTTGAATGTTAGGCTTGCTTTAACCGCGAGCCATTCGCTTTCAATGATAGAAAAAACAACCGTATCTCGGTAGCTACCATTGGGCATCTTTTGATGGTTGCGAATAACACCATCTTGCTTAGCACCTAAGCGTGCGATGGCATTACGTGAGGTTTGGTTATGCCAGTGAGTGCAAAATTGGACCGCGATGGCTGATAAATTTTCGAAGGCATGAGTAAGCAATAGGTATTTGCACTCGGTGTTCACGGCTGTACGTTGGTAGCGTTTTGCATACCATGTGTAACCAATTTCAACTCGATGATTAGTGCAATCGGCGTTGCAATAACGGGTCGTGCCAATAATCTCTTGAGTCTGATTATCGATAACGACAAAGGGCAGTGAACGGCCTAGCTCTTTTTCTGACAGCGCTGTTGCTATATAGGCATCAACCTTTTCTTCATTGGGGATGGATGTATACCATAAGTTCCAAAGCTCACCATCAGATGCTGCTTGAACAAGCGCTTTAGCATGCTCTTTTTTCAAGGGTATTAATGTAACATGGTTACCCTGTAACTTAATGTCCGAAAGCCATGTAGTGTTTGGCATGAATAACTGCTCCTTGTTATTTATTAACCTCATTCATGAGGTGCGCGTTGTTTATATCTAAGATAATGATTTTAAACTGCGACTTAACACCATAACGAAAGGCATCATAAAAGCCAATGGTCAGTGATCGGATATTACAATGTGGCACAAGAAGTTTGAAGAACTAGAACCGACGGAGCATCAACGTTTCTTGGAGTCACTAGGAATTTCAGAGAATGAAATTGTCCGTATAAGGGGGATTTAGAGACGAATCTTTTTTACTATCGCTTTAGAGATTCGCTCTTTGTATTGGCTTTCAGGTTAAGTTCTCAGGGATGAGATATTACGAGCGACTTAATCGGCGATAGATCTTACAGCCAATCGCGTAGCCGACAGCAAACAACGTAATAAACAACATGGCAGAAAAGAAATAAGCCAGATACTGCGAGATACCAAGCCCCCAAACTAAGCTAAAAACTAACCCTTGAAACGCTTCAAGTGGCCACTTCATCACAGGGAAGTGTGAATCACCAGCCAGTAAGACAATGAGGCCTAAAACAGGGATTAAGCCACCAAAAACGCCGCTTGCTACCATTTTGTTCATTTATGCAGACTGCTTAAATATTAAAATTGTACAGCTATTGTGGTTTTATATTGGAACCTATTCAAGTGCTTTATCACTGTTGACATAGCCTTTTGCTATTTCAAAAACGCCCCTAACGTAAAGACTAGGGGCGAGTTTATTGATGACAGTATTAGTGATTAATCTTAAAAGAGCCAACATGGCGATCGAGCGTTTGAGCCAACTCTGCCAATTTTTGGCTAGAGACTTCTAGTTCTTGGCTGGCTGTCAGCCCAAGCTTAACCGAGCAATCAACGGTATCCATATTGAGGTTAATTTCGTTTGCAACACTGGTTTGTTGCTCAGTAGCTGTAGCAACTTGGGTGTTCATATCAAGTATCGCCATAACCTGTATAGATATTTGTTCCAGAGCTTGCTGCGCTTTTTCAGTTGCTTGCGATCCTTCAATGGTCAATGATTTGCTGCTATCCATAGCATTGACTGCATTTTTAGCTTCATTTTGAAGCTGATCAATCATGGTTTGAATTTCATTGGTTGACTGCGCCGTTTTGGTTGCAAGATTTCTCACTTCGTCAGCAACGACGGCAAAACCTCGACCAGCCTCACCAGCACGTGCCGCTTCAATCGCTGCATTGAGTGCTAATAGATTTGTCTGTTCTGAAATACCACGAATAACTTCAAGAATAGAACCAATGGATTGTGTTCTATCGGCAAGAGACGTTATGACTCCTGATGTGTCATTCATTTGGTTCGCTAGGCTGGTAATTGTGCTGGTGGCTTCTTGTAAGATCTTTTGTCCGTTTTGAGTTTCGATATTCGCATTCTCAGCGGATTCTGCTGCGCCGCTGGCATTTTGTGAAATTTCACTAATGGTTGCGATCATCTCATTCATTGACGTAACAACTAAGAGTGATTGCTCGCTTTGCTCATGACCTCGTGATAGAGATTGTTGAGATTGATTTCGTAGATCTGTTGCCGAGTTGCCAAGATCAACACCGGTATTAGCTACCTGAGTGATTATATCGTTGATCTTAATGACAAAGGTGTTGAAAGCTGTAGAGATATGAGCAATCTCATCGTTGCCATTAACTGGCAATCGGATGGTTAAATCACCATCACCTTGAGAAATGTTCTCTAACGCGTGCTGTAACCCCGAAAGCGGTCTTAATAGTTTGCCTAGCAACCATACCAATACACAGCCACAGATGAAGAAAATACCTAGAATAACCACGAGCTGGCTGATTACTATGCCTTTAGCTGCTTCACTTACTTCTGTAATGGGAATGCCGATATCAAACGTACCGTACAATTCACCGTTGACATAAACAGGGGATAAAATGTCGTATACCCAGACTGCCTGTACATCGGCATACCACTTAGAATGTTGTGGTTTTCCTCTTGTCGCGCCATCTACGGTATAGCTATCGCTGTAGACTTTATTGAGTTTTTCAATATCACTATGCGCAATAGCTTGAACATTTTTATCAATGACTACTGCATAACTAATGTCTGAACGGCTATTCAGTGATAGTACAAATTGTTGTAAGTCTTCGACAGGCTGTGACGATGAACTCAATATATATTCAACGTTTTTAGCCAGTAATTCAGCTTGCGCCTGAGACTTTTTCAGAATGATTTGATCGATCTCTTGATGAGAGATATAAGACGTTGAAGACACACTTGCGATAGCTGCAATTGCAAACATGATGCAGACTGCGATTAATATTATTTTTTTCATGAACCTAACCTGTTCCTTATGCTTTAGTAGCCATAAAATCCTAACCAATATAAGTACAACGTGTACTACTAGTGCTAGCTAGTATTTTTTTGATTTATGTGTTTTTGCAACTTACACGCTGATTTAAGCATGGAATGATACACCTCCAGTTGGCGTATCACTCTTACGTATATTGAAAAGGTTGATATGGTTCAATATATAAGGTTATCAGCAAAGGTATGCGTAAAAGGTAATGTTGGCTTTGTTTGTTATTCGTACAGTTTGGTGCGCTTAGGATGAGGGTGTTGCCATTTATGAAAGAAAAACCGGAAGCTGAGTAAGTCAGATCCGGTTTGATTATGTATCTCTAGATGGCTAGGTTAGGGGGGGCACTAACCATCCGTGATATTTAATTATTTGTATATAGATGCTTACTTGGTAAAGAAGCCGTTATACATCATATATAAGTGAGCCGCAGACCAAGAGAAGTTAGATGCGCCTTGAACAGCCCCTGTTTCAGGGTTGTAGTTCTCGCGAATCGGCATGTTACCTGTCATACCTTCTGCGTTGTTAAATAGCTCGTTGGCCATTGAAATCGCTTCTTGTTTGTAACCGTAGTTATCCATAGCACGGAAGCCAAAGTACACTTGGTCTAGCCATACACGACCACGCCAGTAAACATCCTTGCCGTAAGCTGGGTTTGTTTGTGAAGCGGTTGGTAAAGGCACGCCGGTATTTTGGAATTTATCTGGCGTATTGAATTCGTCTTGATCGCGCATCACAGCGATGACTTTATCTGCGTGTTCTTGTGTTGCCGCTTCATTAAATAGAGGCGACCAACCTTCAGGCCCACGGCCACGAGTAACGATAGGTTCACCTGCACAACCATTGGCTAATGGGGCAGGGGTTGTGCCATCAGCAGCAACATTAAGGTGAATGTCGTAGAAGAAGCCAGTACCTTCATCAAACATACATTGGTTAATGTAGGTTTTAATTTTACTTGCGCCATCTAAGAACTCTTGTGCACGTTCTTTACCTGCAACACCATCAGAAACTAACCCTGCCATTTCAGCGAGGTATTTGTTGTCTGAGTACATATAAGAGGCCTGATCGACAGACTCTTGTAGCATAGAGAAGCCAAGTAATTGACCCGCTGGATCGTTGTTATTGGCGCGGTTCTCAGCAAATCGTACTTCCCAGTCTTGCTTCGCCAGTTTTAATTTTGCTAAGTTAGCTGCATCTTTATTGGTGTAATCCCATGCGCCGTTGTTTAGCGCCATGCTGTTATCAAAACCGTGCGAACTGGCTGCATAGCGTCCCAGTTGATCGACATTTTTGTCAGGGTTGTTAATGTCGTCAGCTTGTTTGTTCATGTCGTGAATATTGTAGATAAAGCCAAAGCGTGCAGCGTTATCCATGCCAGATTCCCAGCCCGCCGCTTCTTGCGCACCGACTTCAAGATTCATGTAATCAACCTCATCCAGAATCTTGTTATAAGAAGCCATGCCTTTTACTTGATAGTGATCACCGTCAGTTTTGATGATGTCTTCAGACGGAATAATGTCTTTAAATTTCGGGTCTTTAGTTTCTACCCATACGTACATCACACCGTCAGAAGTGTTGTGTGCTGGATCGACCGCCGCACCGTATTCAGGTACACCGTTTTGGTTGTGGTCGCGGTTTGATAGCCACCAATCGTGGTAAGACACCAGTTTAGGGTAGATCTCATCAATGAAGGCTTGTGCATCTTGTTGGCGGCCAAAGTCATTCGCCAACGCATGGTACACTTCCATGACAGACCAACTAGCGAGTGATGGTTTGGTATTACGCTCGTTCCAGTTTTCAGAACCTGCACCGCCACGTGATGTCGGTTTGGTGTAGGTCAATACGTCAAGTAAATAACCTTTATCTTGTGGGCGAATTTTATCATTTGCTTGGACTTGTTCTTGGAAAACAGTACGAATGTTATCCATGGCGACATCTGGGTTAAAGTGCGCCATCGCATATGCTTGTTTCCATGAATCCCACGGCCAAGTTAAGTTGCCAGAGAACCAGCGTGCAGTAACCGAAGGCGTCACTGTGGCTTGTTTTATGTCTCCCGCCGCTGAACGCCAGTTACCGTTTAAGGTCATCATGGCTTTTACTGCGACACGCGCTTGCTCTGGTGTCGCATCTTTATTGGTTAAACCATTGGCCAGATAGCCATCCCAACGTTTTTTAGAGGCATTCATGTAGCTAGTCGGCGTTGCTAAAACGTCTTGAAGTTTAACGATTTCAGATGCGACTTCGTTGGCATTGTGCAAGTTAGAGTAGGCAGTGTAGAAGGCCGTTGTTTTCTTAGCTGAGACCTGAGTTTCTGAGAAAGAAGTAAACGAGGTTTCATTGGCGATAGTACGCGTTTTTAATGAACGCGTAATACGGAACTCGGCATCAGCATCACTACGAATTGCCCAATTGTTTTTCATATCGCCAAAATTGATTTTGATACCGTTATCAATGGCTGAAATTTGGCGTTTGTATTCAGGGTAGTATTCAGCAACGGTCTTATTTTCGTAATCTTCACCTGAACGGGCGTATTTGACTAACTCGCCATCCCATTCCAATGAAAGATCCATGTCATTATCTGTTAGGTTGGTGATTTTTGTTTCAACTAGCGAAGAGCGGTTGGTGACAAAGCGTAAAACCATTTGTACATGAATATCGTCCAATTCTAGTACTTGAACTAGCGCGCCAGGGATAGAGTAAACCTTAGCCTTAGCATCGGACAGGTTATAGGTTTGGCCGCTGTTTTTATCTGTAATTGTTAGCTTGTCGAACGCTTCACCTGACATGAAGTGGGCATATTCTTGCGTTACTTGCATGATGCCACCAAAGCTACCGTAACCTGCTGCATCTTCTGGCAGTAAATGGCCATGCCATGCGCCATTATCAATTAATGCGTTGTATTTTAGGTTAGAGTAGATATCGTAATCACGCAGGTGAGTAGGGTTGCCTGTTCGATCAATAACGTTGGTAAATTCAGACGTAGGTGCAACTGGTAAAGTGAAGCCGCTACCTCCGTTATTATTGTCATTAGAATTACAGCCAGATAGTAAGATTGAAGCCCCGATTACAATAGCAAGTGTACTTTTACTAAACATACTATTTTCCTATTATTTACGTTATATTGTTTTTTGCTTAGGTAAATAAGCGAATTTTAAGTGTGAGAATCCATCCTGAGTAAATAGGATTCTCTTTTATGTTCTGTTTCTTATTTTAAGTTGTTGTTATTTTTCTTTTGCGAATGAAATCGCTTTTAGTAATTCACCATCTACATTTGGTATAGTGTCAGATAGGTAAATTTGATTGCCGGGGGTGAATGTCATCAACACATTTTTTAATGGTTTTTTGCATTCTCCGGTTTTATTTTGTACATCAAATTCAATGAGTTTGTTATATACCTCCGTAGCGAGTTTTTCTTCTTGCTCTTCAGTGATAGCAATTCTTCCTATACAAATAGGAGGACGAATTTCATGACTGAACGATTCTTTGCGAAACCTTTCTGCAAATAATGTATCGAGGTTTGAACCCTCTTCAAAAATAAAACGTCCTTTATCTTTGAATTGATACTGGTGATCACCCTTAAGAACGATATAGTCCATCATCTCTAAAGCCCTAAGGTAAAGGGTTATAGAAGTAGAGTTGAGCTTGTATTTCTGCGTGATCTCTTCCAGAGTCCATTCGTTGCGGCGAAGTAAATACAAAAAGTCGAAAAGATATGGAAACTGGTGAAATATTTCACTATTTACGTCTGTTATAAACTGCTCATTTTCATGTTGTAATTGCCTGCCTCGTTGTGATAGTTCAACAAGGTCTGTATCTAGGTGGCTTGCATAACAGAGTATCTTATCAAGCCCTAATGCTGTGTTATGAAGTTGTCTTTTTATAGTTGAAAGGGGGATCCCTGTACCTATAGATAAATCAGCGTAACAAATACCTTTCTCTTTGATTTTTTCTCTTAACGCAGCGAGCAAATACGTTGCGGAATTATTCATTCGATAATGCCTGTTTCTAATCTATTTACATCCTTGATAATTCCGCAAGAAAATCCTATTCTTGTGATCTTGATTCAATAACTTGTTAGGCCTTGTTCTTTTGACGATAATATATACAGTTGTTAGTTAATAAGATTGATTTTATTTTAAAGTTTTTAATCGATTACATTAACTGTTCGCTGTCTATGATAAATGCCGTTCTTAATGGTGGGGAGTATAGTAGTTTTGATTGATTTAATTAAGAGAGAAGTTCCGTAAATAGAATAATTTAATTTTGAGTTATAAATATGAAATCGTGAGTATCAAGAATTTAAACTTAAGAAAAGAGTAATGTATTACATCACATAAGTAATAATAAATACTGGATTTTCATTCCACTTTATAGTCGTGAATATAATGTTAACGACCTAATTGTGATACGTTAATTGTTGCTTTGTTTTATTGAATCAAAGTCATATTATATTTGTTTTGAATATGAAGGTAGTTATTTTTGATTAATTATTGATAATAACATGATTGAATAGTTACAGAAAAAAGCGTGTGTTAAATCATAAAATAAACACTTAGTAAATAAAAATGTACACAGTCTATTATATATGTGACATAGATTACTTTTGTTCGTTATTCAACTGTTTGCTGTTAATCCTTATTTCTTTAAAGCTGATAATTTATAAAAAGCTGAAAATTATAAAGGATCATGTTGGGTGAACTTATCCTTGTTTGAACTTCTCCTCGGAAGCTTTCCATTGTTTCCTCTTATATAGCTTGTCATTGTAGAGCGATAAGTAGCTGTACAGCCTCTTTACCTGTAACAAAATAGTCTGAATGAAAGTGCAGTGGAATGTATACCATGAGTAAATTGTTACTTGCGTATTATACCTAGTCGCGGTATTGATGATGGAACACTGAATAATGATGAAATAAATATGGATATTTTGAACTTTGAAGCATTTCTAATTGCTATCACGATTTTAACCTTGACTCCGGGGCTTGATACAGCCTTGGTTATTCGCAATACCAGTCGTTCTGGTTTGGCTGACGGTTGTATGACGAGCTTTGGTATTTGTAGTGGGCTTTTTGTTCACGCCTTTTTTTCAGCTGTGGGGATTTCAGCTATTTTGGCTCAATCTGCCGAGCTATTTCAGATGGTCAAGATGGTGGGGGCTGCTTATCTTATTTGGTTAGGCTTAAGTAGCTTACGAGCTATATCAAAAAATGGGGTAGGGATGCAAGTTGGAGAGGAGGTACAGCAGGCATATAGCGCGAAACGCTCGTTACGTGAAGGATTTTTGTCGAATGTACTGAACCCTAAAACCGCTGTATTTTATCTTGCGTTTCTTCCTCAGTTTGTAAACCCAGAAGGATCACCATTATTGCAGTCAATGCTAATGGCTTCGGTTCACTTTATTATTGCTATGGTTTGGCAATGTGGTTTGTCTAGCATATTGAACTCAGCCAAAAATCTTATTGAAAATGGACGCTTTATGCAGTGGATGGAAAGTATCACCGGGATGGTATTGGTTGGGCTTGGAATTAAACTGTTAATGGAAGAGTCACCATAAATCGCAGTGTTTATGTTCACAACAAGATCTGACTTTGGTTATTTAACCGTTCACTTCTATGCTTTCACTATTCTCTATAGTTAATCATCGGATGTACGGGAGCGTTATGATGGGTAAATACTTTATAGGAGGAGTCCTCGCTTTTGTGCTGAGTACAACCGCAAATGCTGATAATGGGTCAATTACACTAAAAAGCAGTTTCAGTGTGAACGAGACAGCAGATAAATTTGAGAAAGTCGTGCAAGAAAAAGGAATGACGATTTTTGCACGTATCGATCATGCAAAAAGGGCCAAAAAGGTGGGGGTAATGTTGCGCCCAACTCAGTTAGTGATATTCGGCAACCCTAAAGTGGGCTCACCTCTTATGGCGTGTAGCCAAGGTGTCGCCATTGACTTGCCGCAGAAAGTGATTGTGACTGAAGATGAAAATAAGCAAGTTTGGCTAACTTACAATGACCCACAATATTTGGTAAACAGACACAATATTAGAGGCTGTGATGCTGTTATTGAAAAAGTGAGTAAGGCGTTAACCAATTTTGCAAAATCGGCTACGCAGTAACTATCCCAAAGAATGATGATGACTTCGTTGATGGTCAATTTACGCTCAAAGACGGCTTGTAACATTCACTACAACACCTTGGTAATTAAGCCATCAGTGAGTTGATTTCTGATGGTTTGTTCCTTTCGCTTTTATATCTGAAAGTTAGGGCTACTTTCCTTTAGTGCCCAGCGGTGATCATTTCGGCTTAGCTTACGGTATTGGGTAGGTGTTACTCCTAGGTAGCTCTGGAATGTTTGATAAAAGCGACTGCTGGAATTAAAACCAACGGTAAGTGTGATATCTAAAATAGTACGTTCGGTATCGCTTAGCAGGGCACGAGCATGGTTGATGCGCATAGCCGTAATATATTGCTTAATCGTTAGCTGCATCATACGTTGGAAAATACCCATTGCATAATTCGCATGTAGCCCTACATGATCGGCAATTTGCTTAACCGTCAGCGGTGTATCATGGTGAGTGGCTATGTACTCTAGCATTTGACTGACATAAAACTGTGAATGCTTAGAAACCCCATTTTGCGTTGGTTTGTCTTTGCGGTTAGTGAGCATCTGCGACCAGCCTGTAAGGCATAAGCGCTTTAGCATCAAACTTATTTCGTCGGCGGCTAATTGCTGACGACTTTCAGCTTGATGCATCATTTCATCTTCCCATCGCTTAAGTTCAAATTCGCTTACTAACGAAGATTCATCTGAATGTAAAACGGCGCCATGCGTTATTTGATTTACAAACTCCCTGTTAAGAGGCCACGATAAAAAGTGGTGAATAGGAATGTTAATGATCCCCATATTATGACAGTTTCCAGGGTTGGTCAGCCGATGAGGAATAGACGCCCAAAATAGCCCGATATGGCCATCTTTTAAAACGATAGGGCTGCCATTGATGATGTACTCCACATCGCCACCGAATGGAATATTCACTTCGACCTGTCCATGCCAATGATACCCCGGCATATCATGAGGACGCCTTAATTCAATGTCTATTTTCTCATATGATGAATAAAGCGATAACGGACTGATCGAAACACTTTCAGGTGAATCGTTGTCTTGCGTCGTAACAAATAAGACACTTTTTTTTGGCGGCTTCATCTCAGCACCTTAGGAAATAGCATATGTGGCTGTTCTATCAAAGTCTTTCATTTGATTCAGGGTATTTGTCACAGAGTGAATATTTCCTTTGGGTATAAATTCTAATCTGAGATGACGGTAACAATCTCTACCTTAAGCTTGGCTTGATATCCGAAAACTCATTAAATTATGCCTTTTTGTCCTGATTTCTCATATTTTGTTTTCACCAGTGATAAATATGAGAAAACGGGATAGCGATATCATTTACCGAGACGAAAAAGGCGATTGAAGGCGTGTAATGTTTAATCATCACATTACGATAGTTACAGATATTGAAGGATACACACTGATGAACACGCCAAAGATTACTTTCATAGGGGCAGGCTCGACTATTTTCGTTAAGAACATTCTTGGCGATGTATTCCATAAGCCAGCACTTAAACACGCACAAATTGCTTTAATGGATATTGATGAGACGCGCCTTGAAGAGTCTCATATTGTTGTTAGCAAGTTGATGGAATCTGCTGGTGCCGAAGGGACTATTACTTGCCACCTTAATCAAAAAGAAGCTCTGCAGGGTGCCGACTTTGTTGTTGTCGCTTTTCAAATCGGAGGGTTTGAACCTTGTACGGTTACCGACTTTGAAGTTTGTAAGCGCCATGGTTTAGAGCAAACTATCGCTGATACCTTGGGCCCTGGCGGTATCATGCGCTCACTGCGTACAATTCCGCATCTATGGCAAGTTTGTGAAGATATGACCGATGTTTGCCCTGATGCAACCATGCTGAACTACGTCAACCCAATGGCAATGAATACATGGGCAATGTATGCAAAATACCCCAATATTAAGCAAGTTGGTCTTTGTCATTCAGTGCAAGGTACAGCGGAAGAGCTTGCTCGCGACTTAGAGATAGATTATCGCGACCTTCGTTTTACCTGTGCTGGTATTAACCACATGGCTTACTACCTAACGCTAGAGAAGAAAAATGAGCAGGGTGAGTATGTTGATATTTATCCTGATTTATTAACGGCCTTCGAAAGTGGTCAAGCGCCTAAACCTGGGATCTACCATGCTGGTCGTTGTGTAAATCTTGTTCGTTACGAAATGTTCAAAAAGCTGGGCTATTTCGTGACTGAATCATCGGAGCACTTTGCAGAATACACTCCGTACTTTATTAAGCCTAACCGCCCTGATCTGATTGAACGCTACAAAGTGCCGTTAGATGAATATCCAAAGCGCTGTGTTGAGCAAATTGCAAACTGGAAGCAAGATTTAGAAGAATACAAAAAGGCTGAACGTATAGATGTAGAAGAATCACATGAGTACGCCAGTATCATTATGAATGCGATTTGGACTGATACCCCGAGTGTTATTTACGGCAACGTGAAAAATGAAGGTCTTATTGATAATTTACCACAAGGATGCTGTGTCGAAGTGGCTTGCTTAGTGGATGCTAACGGTATTCAACCAACAAAAGTCGGGACGCTACCTAATCACCTTGCGGCATTAATGCAGACCAATATAAATGTTCAAACATTACTGACAGAAGCTATTTTGACCGAAAATAAAGATCGTATTTACCACGCAGCGATGCTGGACCCACATACCGCCGCTGTCTTAGGACTAGAAGAAATTTATGCGCTAGTCGATGATTTGATTGCAGCGCATGAAGGTTGGTTACCTGCTTGGGTTCATCAATAAACAGAGATTCACCAGATAAAAATAATAACAACAACCACTACTTAACATTAACGTGAATTAAATGGAATGATGTCTTTTTATGCTCAGGTTATTTATGGCCTGAGTGTAAAAAAGGCTAAAGGAGCTGCAATGAGTGTTTCAATGAACACCAAACTGAGCTACGGTTTCGGCGCATTTGGTAAAGATTTTGCTATCACCATCGTTTATATGTACCTCATGTTTTACTATACCGATGTCGTGGGTATCTCTGCTGGCGTTGTTGGTACAATTTTCTTAGTTGCGCGTATTTGGGATGCTGTTAATGATCCTATTATGGGGTGGGTGGTTAATAATACCCGAACGCGTTGGGGGAAATTTAAGCCTTGGATTTTAATTGGCACAATTACCAACTCTATTGTGCTGTATATGCTGTTTACTGCCCACTATTTTGAAGGCCCGTGGCTAATTGCTTACGCTGCTGTTACCTACATTTTATGGGGCATGACTTACACCTTAATGGATATTCCATTTTGGTCATTAGTGCCAACACTGACACTGGATAAACGTGAGCGTGAAGAGTTAGTTCCTTATCCTCGTTTTTTTGCAAGCCTTGCATGGATTGTAACCGCAGCTATAGCCATGCCTATGATTAACTACTTCGGTGGTGATGACAAAGGTTTTGGATTTCAGATGTTTAGCCTAATGTTAATAGTCTGCTTTGCGATTTCTACCTTTATTACGCTCCGTAATGTGAACGAACGTTACTCTACCGCGCAGTTGGATAGCACGAAAGTTGAAGAGAAAGTCTCGCTCAAAAAAATGGTGTCACTGATCTATAAAAACAGCCAACTAAGCTGCGTATTGTGTATGGCATTATCCTATAACCTTGCTACAAACATTATTATGGCGTTTGCGGTTTACTACTTCACTTATGTGGTGGGTAATGAAGAGCTGTTCCCGTACTATATGGCATACGCTGGCATCGCGAATCTTATTACGCTGGTATTGTTCCCTAAACTCGCGAAAATTTTCTCACGCCGTATGTTATGGGCTGGCGCATCGGGCTTCCCAATTTTAGGAAGTTTGGTGCTGACTTATGTCGGCTTATACGATCAGCAAAGTGTTTTACTAATATCTACAGCAGGTATTTTGCTGCAAATTGGAACAGCCTTGTTCTGGGTACTAAACGTTATCATGGTGGCAGATACGGTCGATTACGGTGAGTACAAGTTAGGTGTACGCTGTGAAAGTATCGCGTTCTCGGTTCAAACTCTAGTGGTTAAAGCTGGCTCTGCATTTGCTGCTTTCTTTATTGGTATTGCGTTAACTGCAGTGAACTACATTCCGAATGTTGAGCAAAGTGCAGATACTATCTTTGGTATGCAGTGCATCATGATTGCGTTACCGACTTTCTTCTTTGCGATAGCGTTAGTTATTTACTTCCGCTTCTATAAGCTAAACGGTGCGTATCATCAGAAGGTACAAGATCACCTGACTGAGAAATACGATCACTTAACACCAGATTCAGACGGCGATGAGCCAAAAGTGACAGAGAAACCTGCTCCAGCCGTATAGCTCGCCATCAAGCCCCTTATTCAAGGGGCTTATTTTAAATTTTTAATTATCAATTTCTTATGTTTATAGGGAAGTAACTATGAAGTCTAAGTGGGAATTTTTAGTTGCCTTATCTTTTATGGTATGCCATATTGTTTATTGGAAAGGGAGTCGGTATGCTAGTGTCAATCGGTGCTGGAAGTCGTTGGAATGTAGTTAATAGATATAAAAGGTGAACGAATGTCTTGTCAGCATTCTGAGGTGAAAAGAGTTAAACGTACGTTTTTTCAGAAACTATTTTGTAAGGCTGTCTACCAATGCCAGCACTGCGGTATGTATATAAAATTATGAGTGGCAATACCCAAAAGCTGAAGCTTGTTATAAAAATACGAAGTAAATCGCATATTAGTGATGTGAGAAAGCGATGGATGATGAAGTTTGAAGCTGGTGATCATGCGCTAATTAAACCAGTTAACCAAAACCGAGAATTCAAGAAAGATCTTTGTCATTGGCAATAGCTAAATGGTGATATCAGAGTAAGCGTTCTCCAATGTTTAAGCGCTTGGACTATCGCTCATGCCATCGTAGTTCAAATACTCAATGCACAAATCATGAAAGGCCTGTGCCTGTGGTGAAATAGTGCGGTCTTTCAATCGAAAAATACCAATCTGGCGCTTAAGTGGTGGGTCTATCAGTGGGATCCAAACCAAGCGGGTTTCATTGGTTGGGAAGGCCAGTTTAGGTAGCGTTGTGACGCCAATGCCCAATTCTAGTACCGAGAATAGCGAGGTTATATTTTCAACCGAGTAGAGCGCTTGTTCACTCAAAGTCCGTGCAGGGGTTGGATCCAATAACTTACATGTCCCGTTGCGAATGAACGGCAGTTGTAACAATGTCTTCCATTCAATCCCTTCTGGTTGCTGGGCGATTGGATTGTCACGTAAACAGACCACGCCAATTGGATCTGAAATGAGTGATGTGAAATCTATAGCGTCTTCTTCAAGTTCTGAACAATTTCCCAAGGCTAAATCGACTTCACCTGAGAGTAATCGAGCTTCGACCCCTGCGGCATTATCGTCTATCAAACTGACCTCTACACTTGGGTACTTTTCACTAAACGCACCTAGCACACTTGGTATCAGTTTAGCCGCGACAGAAGGTACGCTGGCAATGCGTACTCGACCTTGCTGCCCAGCAGCAGCTGCACGCAAATCATTGTTTAATGCATTGTAAACATTAAGAAACTGAATAATTTTAGGTAAGCAGATTGTTCCAAATGGCGTTAAAGTTGATTTGTTACCTGCTTCAAATAGTGATTGCCCTAATATTTTCTCTAGTTCTTTTATTGAGGTTGAAAGTGCTGCTTGTGAGCGGTTTGCTCGATGTGAAGCGGCCCGAAATCCGCCTTCTTCAACCACTAACACAAAATGTTTCAATTGTTGAAGCTTTATACTCATAGGCGATTATTCCTTGTGAAGCCTTTATTCACCTAACTTCCCGCAAGGTGATAAGTTTTTATTATCATTCGTACAAAATTTACCGTTAGATTTATCAAGTGTCAAAGGGCAGTATTTAACCATCCTGAAACATTGTCGTTACACGGTTGAATTAAAACATGAATGCTCATAATAAAAAACACCCAGTAAAGACCTCTCTGTTTGCATCAAAAGCCCCATTGGAGTGGGCAATTATCAATAATGGTACGCTTTATACAGCGCAGATCCCGATTGATCAAACGGGTGCCGTTGTTGAAGGGGGCATTGAAGCACAGACTCGCCAAACCTTTAGCAACTTGATCCATACTTTGGAGTGTGCGGGCGAATCATTAGATTCAGTGCTGCAAGTGATGATTTACGTGACAGATCGTGAATACCTCAAAACTGTTAACAATGTGTATGCCGAATATTTCAATGCGCCTTATCCAAATCGAGCAGCCATCGTTGTTGCTGGGTTGGCGCGTGAAGAAATGTTGGTGGAATTTGTGGTGTATGCGGCAGCGACTGATCCTACAGCGTGATGGTGTAATCCAAACTCAACAACGTAATCAAGGTTGCCAGATTCAGGTGCAGCCGTTGTTTATCAAGTATTAGGTACAAGGACAGAATGATGACTCAATTACAGAATGTTCAACCAGAAACCTCGCTTTATATTGCAGGCGAATGGCAATCAGGGATCAGCACAGTTGCGAATATAAACCCGTCAGATATTAGTGAAAACATCGGTGATTATGCGCAAGCAAGTGAAGCACAAGTTCAGCAAGCAATCGCGGCTGCAAAACATGCTCAGCCAGAATGGGAAAAAACCCCCATTGAACGTAAGCAAGCGGTACTTCAGGCGATTGGCGATGAATTAATCGCACGTTGTGATGAATTAGGCACCTTGCTGGCGACTGAAGAAGGTAAGCCGTTTGCAGAAGGCCGCGGTGAGATTTACCGAGCAGGGCAGTTCTTCCAGTATTTTGCCGCAGAAGTGTTACGCCAAATTGGTGACAACGCCGAGTCCGTTCGCCCTGGCGTATCGGTTGAAGTGACGCGTGAAGCGGTGGGTGTGATTGCGATTATTTCACCGTGGAATTTCCCAACGGCAACGGCAGCTTGGAAAATTGCACCAGCGTTAGCCTTTGGTAATAGCGTCATCTGGAAGCCTGCCAATTTAACCCCAGCCAGTGCAGTGGCACTGACTGAGATTATTCACCGTCAAGGGTTACCTGCGGGCACGTTTAACTTAGTACTTGGTAGTGGCTCGCAAGTGGGCAATACCCTTATTAACTCTAAAGATATTAACGGTGTCAGTTTTACAGGCTCCGTTGATACCGGCCGCAAGGTTGCTGCGGCAACAGCGCCTAATTTTGTTCGTTGCCAGTTGGAAATGGGCAGTAAAAATGCCTTGGTGATTGCTGATGATGCCGATATTCAGACGGCGGTCGAAGCCACTATCGCGGGGTCATTTTCAGGTGCCGGTCAGAAGTGTACGGCATCATCGCGTTTAGTGGTGATGGACAGTATTCATGATGCTTACGTTGAAGCATTGATTAAACGAATGGGCGAGCTAAAAGTCGGTCATGCGTTAGAAGACGGCGTATTTATGGGCCCAGTAGTGGATGGTAATCAACTTGAATCTAACTTCGCTTGGATTGATAAAGCGCGTCAAAGTGGGGCTGAGTTAGCCTGCGGTGGCGAACGTTTGAGCCTCCGACATGAAGGTTATTACATGTCGCCAACCTTATTTTTGAATACACAAAACAGCTGGGAAGTGAACCAAGAAGAAGTGTTTGCTCCTATGGCCTGTGTGATCCGCGTGGCGAACTTAGAAGAAGCGATTGCGACCACCAATGACACTCGTTTTGGCTTAACGGGCGGCATTATTACCCAAAGCTTACGTACCAGTGCAATGTTCAAACAACAGGCGCAAACAGGCTGTGTGATGGTGAACCTACCAACGGCAGGTACGGATTACCATGTGCCGTTTGGTGGCCGTAAAGAGTCGAGTTTTGGTCCGCGAGAGCAAGGCCAGTATGCAAAAGAATTCTACACCGTAGTAAAAACAGCATACCAACGTCCGTATTAAGCGTTGCGATACAAGGGAATGACTTATCCAGATTGGTATGAGCATGGGTAAGCAGCGAGCTTGCCTATTTACCGAGTTAAAACATCGTTTAAGGAGCAACTATGTATCAACAACGGATTGTTATTGATGGATTGCAGTACTGCAATTGGGATAGAGAGTATTTTCAAACCCTGCAAGCCAGTGGCATTACAGCCGTGCATGCCACTGTGGTGTATCACGAAAATGCCCGCGAAACGCTGACTCGCTTTGCTGAGTGGAATTTACGATTTGAGCAAAATACTGACTTAATCATGCCCATTCACTCAATGGCGGATGTTGAGCAAGCGAAATCGACAGGCAAGGTTGGGGTATTTCTTGGGGCGCAAAACTGCTCACCTATCGATGACGAGATAGGTTTGATTGAAGTCATGCGCCAGCAAGGCTTGCTGATTATGCAGCTGACCTATAACAACCAAAGTCTACTGGCAACGGGGTGTTATGAAAAAAATGACACTGGCGTTACCCGTTTCGGTAAACAAGCGATCCAAGAAATGAACCGCGTCGGCATGATTATCGACATGTCACACAGTGCTGAACGCTCGACCCTTGAAGCGATAGATTTATCGTCGCGTCCTATATGTATTAGCCATGCAAATCCAACATTTGCTCATGATGCTCTGCGTAATAAATCGAATACCGTTATTAAAGCCTTAACCGCTCGCGATGGTTTAATTGGTTTTAGTTTATATCCGTTCCATTTGCCGAATGGCAGCCAATGCACTTTGGACGACTTCTGCCAAATGGTGGCAACAACGGCCGATATGGTCGGGATAGAACACCTAGGCATTGGTAGTGATCTATGTTTAAACCAGCCCCAAGCGGTTTTGCAATGGATGCGTAATGGTCGTTGGTCGAAAACGATGGATTATGGAGAAGGCTCAGCAAGCAATGCTGGTTGGCCAGATGCACTACCATGGTTCTGCGGCAGTGCGGGAATGGAGAATATTTATAACGGATTAATCCAGCATGGATTCAGTGAAGCGGAGGCAGGGAAAGTACTGGGTGAAAATTGGTTTAACTTCCTCAGCGAGGGGCTTGAACCAGTAAGCTAATATTTTGGTTAAACAGGGCTTTGATGAAAATAAGATTTTTATGGAAAAGGTTTTGATGAACAAGTAATGCACTTAAATACTTAGCTCAACACAATAAGAATAGAGCAGGTGTTAAACATATCTCTTGTAGCCACTGAATGGCTGGTTGCTACAAAAACCTCTGGAGTCAGAGTATGTCTGATTTAAGTAATCGTATGAACGCGAGCACGAACAAAATTGCAAGTGAACACACACGAACGAACACCTCGAAATCGACATCTGAAAAGCTGGGGCTAGATAACCCCGCGTTTTGGTATAGTGGCGGCTTTATCGCACTTTTTGTAGCGATTGCTGTTTTTGATGCAGATTTATTATCAACTCTCGTTAATACAGGGTTTGCATGGTCGGTAAAAATCTTTGGTCCGTATTGGCAAATGCTACTACTTCTGACTTTTCTTATTGGTCTTGGCTTGGCAGCAGGGCGAACAGGCAAAGTCATTTTGGGTGGCCTTGCCGAACCTGAAATTGATGGTTTTCGCTGGATGGCAATCATCTTCTGTACGTTACTGGCTGGTGGTGGGGTCTTTTGGGCAGCCGCTGAACCTATCGCACATTTCGTTACACCACCACCTCTATATGGCCCACAAGAAAACCCACAGCAAGGTGCGGTTAATGCGTTATCGCAGTCTTTCATGCACTGGGGATTCCTAGCTTGGGCGATCGTCGGTAGTTTAACGTCAATTGTAGTAATGCACCTTCACTACGATAAAGGCTTACCGCTTAAACCTCGTACTCTGTTATACCCAGTATTAGGTGAACGAGCACTCAAAGGCAATACCGGCGCTATCATCGATGCGTGTTGTATTATTGCCGTAGCAGCAGGCACGATAGGGCCAATCGGCTTCCTTGGCCTACAAGTAAGCTATGCACTTAATGTGCTGTTTGATATTCCAGATGGGTTTACGACTCAGCTCATCATCATTTTATTTGCGATTGCACTTTATACTTTGTCAGCCCTGAGCGGCTTGAATCGTGGTATGCAAATGCTGAGTCGTTACAACGTGATCTTAGCGATGGCGTTAATGATTTACGTACTTATATTTGGTCCAACTAATTTTATCTTTAATGGCTACATTCAAGGTGTTGGTAGCATGCTTGATAACTTCATTCCAATGGCGACTTACCGCGGTGATGAAGGCTGGCTGAGCTGGTGGACTGTCTTTTTCTGGGGCTGGTTCCTTGGCTATGGCCCTATGATGGCAATCTTTATTGCGCGTATCTCACGCGGGCGCACCATACGTCAAATCATCACCACCATCAGTATTATTGCTCCATTTGTGACTTGCTTTTGGTTCACCATTGTTGGTGGCTCTGGCTTGGCATTTGAAATCGCAGATCCAGGCAGTGTGAGTAAAGCGTTTGAAGGATTTAATTTACCTGGCGCATTACTGGCGGTGACTCAGCAGCTACCATTTCCAATGATGGCCTCTATCTTATTCTTGATTTTAACAACGATCTTTATTGTGACGACAGGTGACTCCATGACATACACCATCAGTGTGGTTGTGAGTGGTGAAACCGAGCCAAATCCAGTCATTAGAACATTTTGGGGGGTGATGATGGGGGTGACAGCACTGATATTGATCTCCCTCGGCTCTGGCGGTATCTCTGCACTGCAATCTTTCATTGTTATTACTGCAGTCCCTGTTTCATTAATCTTGCTGCCATCGCTCTGGAACGCGCCACAGATCGCGATGAAGATGGCGAAAGACCAAGGACTTAATTAAGCACATGCATGGCTGGCATGCGCGCATTTCATCGAACTGGTGAACATACATCAGTCACGACAAAAAACAGGGCGGAAGTTCTCGCCCTAATTTAAACGTTGAACACTCTACAACTACATGGTGGTGAGCAAAATGGATGCACATCGTTCTACTAACACTACAGCGTTAATGCGAAGCGCAGACGTGGTTATGGCACCTGAAAGGCTAGGGGCTATGCACCAAACTCGGATCAGTTTTGTTAGAACTATGATTCGGAAAATGGCACAACAGCAATGGCGAGTGACAAAGCATGAATGGCAGTTATGCCCACAAGGTTTTGGCTATGTTATTTATAAACTGGCAACGCCTAATCATGTGTACCACCTCGTTGTATTTTGCGATCAGATTGCAGATGACGAACGCAATGACAGAGTGATTGCTGAAAAGTGGGATGTCACTTTTGCGCTGATTAAAGGTGGTGTCGATGTAAGCTTGTTAGAGCGTTTAAGGGCAAATGTGCCGCTGCAAGAAGCGGGGCGCAACCCTAATACTGTCTTAGTATTAGCGCGAGCAAATAAAAGTGTCCGTGTGTTTGAACATATTGTGAGCCATTTAGCGACTGGGGTGCAACCTGATTCTAAGGCACTGGCGGAAGTCGGGTACATCCTTCGTACAACCGCTGTTTATGGAAACGGTAAGTTCGGTATTGCAGACTTTAAGTTGCTTGAGAACAACCCTGATTTTAATCAGTCGTTTAGCGCGCAAATGTGTGCAGTTTACCTGCTGCGAGAATTCAGTTTAGATTGGGTGAATTATTTAGCGAAACAGCAAGGGGGTGATCAAGCGATTACCTTACATTGCGCTCTACAACGCTATTTAGGGGTGGGGAATGCAACAGGGTTAGGGATGGCGCCTTACCTTATTAATCATCCGAGAATTGTTGATCAGTGGATGACGACGCGCGAAGCGGCATTATCTGAAGTACTTGCATGTCCTGCTGAGTCAGAGAAATATGAGTATTTACAGAAATTAATACAAAAAGCGATTTTGCACCTAGAGCAAGTTGTGACCATTAATGAATACCAAAAGCAGCTGAATGTTGCGGCTGTCATCGACTTGGAAGCGTTTGAGAATAATCTCGAAACTATCATTGCACAAAGCCAAACATGGCAGCACCTTGTTGAACAATCGCTACGCATGAGTTTAGAGGCTCAAGAGATTGTACTCACCTGCTTGATGGAGCTCTATCCAGAATTGGTGGATGCCTATCAAGATGACATGAACTGCGACGAAACCCTTTCATTACCCAGTGGTAAGCAGATCCAAGATTTTATCGCCATCCTTGAAGCGCATTATCGCTGGGCGATTGATACCGACTTCACACAGGGTGAAAACATCTACTGGTTCTGGTATCGCTCGCAAGATAAAGAAGAGCCAAGATTAGGCGTTCGTGGCGCAGAAATGGGTGAAGAAAGGGAGCTTCCCCTCGATATTGGTCGCCAAGTTTATCGGTTATATCAGGCCTTATTAACGCAACCCTCTGAGCAATCCTTGGCTGAATTTTTAGTACATCAACCACAGTTTCGTGCCATTGCTCGCCGAGTGTGGACCTTAGGCAATAAAGCGATGGGAGATATTCAAATGAATGTATTGCACCAAGCATCATTACCCATGCACCTGCTGCGTTGTAAGCTGGCAGTCTTTGGTGCGACTAAGTTTGATCCGCGTTCTGATCGTTGGGTACGAGTAACTTTTTTTCAAGGTGCGCCCTTGTTAGATGATCTATCTAAGCCAACGTTCCAAGAGCAGTGGTTATTTCCATTGCTACCGAGCCAAGACGAGCTATCTAACCAAGACGTTCTATCTGCACCACGGCAGTCGGAACAATTGCGCGGGGGAGCACGCTGATGATTGTTTCTCACAATGAATTAGTTGCGGTGGTACATAAAGCCTTTCTTGGAATGCGCCGTTCGTGTGGTGAGGGTGATGTTATTGCCAGCATGGTCGCCGATTTACAAATGGTTGGTTTACACGGGGTTCAACACTTCAATAACGCGAGTGCGTACATGGGACATGAGGCGGATTGCCCAGCGGATATATTACTGCTTGACGAAAGCACTATCGAAGTGGATTTACATAACTGCAGCTTAGCGTGCCACTTACCTGTTGTGATGGATTATGCTGTTGAAAAAATGATTGGCGGTAACCTACTAACGATTGAACTGAAAAACTGCCACAACCGGTGGTTAGCTTACAGTGAGCTGGTGAAATTGGCTGCGAAAGGGATAGCTTGTACCGCTAAATGGGAGAATGGAAGTGGTCCTAAGTGGACATTGTATGTGCTCAATCGTGGCTGTGTTGCCCCCGAACTTTTTTTGTCTGATGCAGATGCCACTCCTGAAAGTGTACATAACATGACAATTCAGCTCTCGATTAAAGATTTTGATGTTCAAGGTATATCGGCAGGTTATTGTACGCATGTTGAAGCAACGTCTTTTTCAATAGCTCAGCAAAACGCATGGCACGATGGTATCTATGTCGAAGACGCCGAATGGAACGCATTAAAGCGCAGTGCTACCGCGATATTAGTTGAAAATAGTGAGCAGTCAGCAAAAGGGGCGGGTGGCTTAGCCTGAGTATTTACTTATCCAGATAGGTATTAGATAACGACCGCAGAAACAAAAAAGCCAGCACATTTCTGTTGCTGGCTTCTTACTAAAAGGGGAAGACAGAGCGTCGATTACCCTTCAGCACGCTTAACGCGAATTTTGTTTTTAGCAACACTTGTCATGTTCAAGCTTGTTAGTGCTGCTTTTGCTTCATCTTCATTAGGCATTTCAACAAACGCGAAGCCTTTAGAGTGACCCGTCTCTTGGTCTAGCACTAGAGTACATTCAGCAACAGAGCCGTGAGTAGAAAAAAGAACACGCAGTTCGTGTTCAGTTGTTGCGCGCGCAAGGTTGCGAACTAAAAGTTTCATAATTAGCCATATTGGGTATGAGAATAACCTATAGATTGTCGCAGCTAAGTTGAAACAAACCAAGAAAATAAATCATTAAGCGAAAACTAATCAGGTTTGAGCTTGCTCCTGTGGTTTAAATTTCATTTAGGCGCTTTTTTTCTGTACTGCAACAGTGATTTTTAACTGTTCGAGGGCTGTTTGATAACATTATGTAAGATGTGAAATGGCAGAGTATTACTATGTTGTCGGCTCCAAAGTACAAGAGATGCAGAGATTACGTTTACCTATTGGTATTACCCTGACATTGCTATCTAGTGTCAGGTAGGTTAAGTCGAACCGCTTTAAGCTCGACTTTACACTCGATTCACTTCAGTTTAAGCGCCAGATTAAGCTTGTTCAGCACCTTTTTCCTGATCACTTAACGCGAAATAGATTTTCGATACGATGACTTCTGCGATCAGGATAGTAAAGACGACAGCAAAGAAAGCAACCACACCATTCCATGGGCCACTGAAAGAGACTTTATCGCCAAATAGCACGTTAATCGCCTCTAACATAATGAATTTACTACCAACTAAAATAATATAGGTACTTAAGCCTCGGTATACTTTGGCTGAAGTGCCAGGCTTGGCTTTAAAGTAATTGGCAACTCTATGTTCTGCACCAATCGATAACTTTAAAAGCAGCTGTAATAATATCGCCGCAGCAAGTGAAATGGTAAAAGACTCGATATTGACATATTCCCAATACTCATCAAAAAAGTTAAGTACGGTTAAGTCGACTAACACCGCAAGGGTGTAACCCACAAATAAACGTTGAGGAGTGTTGAAGCCAAATTTTCTTTCAGTCGAGCTCATCTTTAATACCTATAGTGATTAGTATCTATTGATAGTGTGGTTATTCACTTTGCCTAAATAGTCATTTTATTGAAAGGTATTCATGTGGTAGAAAAATATTATGGCGTAATATGGTAAGTTTCACTTAACCTGTAAATAAAGAATGCTGTTAGTTTAGTCGTTATATATTAAGAGTTTTAATCATTAGTAAGACCGCCTAGTTAATCAAGACCTAGTAATGATTTCTTATATGATTTAGGGGGAAGCCCTGTGATTTTTTTAAATGCACGAGAGTAGTGTGAGATATTTTTATAACCCAATTGGTTGGCGATATGGGTGAGTGAATAACCTTGCGTCATGAGTTCACAGGATGCTGATAGCATGAGACTTTCTTTAACTTGTCGAAAGGTGGTTTTTTCTTCTTTCAATCGTCTTTGTAGCGTGCGAGATGACATCTTCAGTAACTTCGCCGCTTGATCAATCGAGAGGGAATACTCTTTTACGTAAGGCAGTAGCGCAGTAAAAACGTTATCACTAAAACTGCTATGCCATTCAACCAGATCTTTTTTAAGATTGATGCTGGATGGACAAAGTTTAAGCTCAGTGTTAAGTACTTCAGGATTGATCAATATTGCCGTCTTATCATGGCCAACAAATAATTGGGCTTGCTGTCCGATAGCCGATTCAACAGCCTCGATGTTCGTGTGTTGGATTTTAACTTGAGCAGGATGCCAGTCTGACTGAGTTAAAGCACTAATTAATTCAATGGTATAGAGAATCGCAAAAACTTCACCCCAAATAAAGTAAGGTGAATCTTCATAGTTAGCACCTCGGCAAAACCAAAATCGGCCATGGCTCTCTTCGACTGAGATTTGACTACCCGGAGAGTCAGATGAAAAAACAGTGATCGCTTGAATCAGGGCGTCACGAACGGTGTTAGCTGTGTCAAACTGCCCCAATATAGACGGAATAATGTGTTGTCTAAAAGCAAGACGAAGCAATTTACTGAAGTTGTTGCTATCAACCTGATGGGAAAGTAGATAAATCAAACGCTTAACTGGTTCAATTGGCAGGTAATCTTGGTTACTTCTGAGTAGGTCGGGTGGCAAGCCCGATCTTTTTAGAAGGTTATGGGCGTCAATACCATTAGCGGCAAATACCTCGACTAATAAGCGAGTGTATTCGGTACGGATCATCGGTAATGTGTTCTGTTTTTGATTCGACAAGTTTTCACCCTATCTGTTTATTTCACCTTGTAATCAAAGGGTAAGATCGATGGCTACCTTGTAATAGTAATATTTTTGGCGTGAAATGGTAAGTTATATTTTAAGGGTTAGTATATATTCTGTTAGCTATGATAATACGATCAACCACAATTATGCTTATCTTTATATTTCTGGTGTGAAATTAAAAGTATCAGGCTGTTCTCATTTCATAGACGTTTAAGGCTTTTTATAAAAGCATATCTAACAAAATATTAAGAAAGATTAAATACGTAAGCTAGAATGATACTTAATAGTAAATCAGTAGGTAGCGCCATGTCTGAAAAACCTGATAGCGAAAGCAAAGATCTTATTGAAAGTAATGATGATGTTGAGGACAAAGCACCACCAAAAACTAATAAAGTACGCAAGATTACAAATTATTTGTTACTTATTGCGTCGTTAATGTTGGTGTTTAGCATTATTTCCGATCGTATTATTCCTTTCACTGACAATGCGCGTGTTAAAGGTTATGTCGTGCCGATCAAACCAGAGGTTTCTGGTCAAGTTCTCGATATTCTGGTTCAACCTAATCAACCTGTTTTAGAAGGAGATGTCTTGGTAAAACTGGATCCGACTGATTATGTCATTGCGGTAAAACAAGCAGAACAAGATCTAGAAATCGCAGGGCAGAATGTAGGGGCGCAGACGGCAGCGATAGCGGCTTCTCAGGCACGAGTAACGACGGCGAATGTCGAACTTGAAAACAGCAAGCTACAAACTAATCGCGTGTTAGCGATGGCGAAACGTGGCGTGGTGTCGCAATCTGATGGCGACCAAGCTAGGGCAGACTTGGCGACAGCGCGCGCTAACGTGGTGAACGCCAAAGCCGATTTGGAAAAAGCCAAACAGCAATTAGGGGCGAAAGGACAAGATAATAGCCAGATCAAAGCCGCATTATTGGCATTAGAGCAAGCGCAAATCAACCTAGCGCGAACAACCATTAAAGCGCCCACCGCGGGTGGCGTCTCAAATTTCAGTCTATCAGAAGGCTTTTATGCTTCTACTGGGCAGGCGTTGATGACCTTTGTCTCGACTGAAAGCATCTGGGTGGAAGCTTATTTCCGTGAAAATAGCTTAGGGAATATTGAAGCGGGTGATGAGGTAGAAGTCGCGCTAGATTTTGCGCCGGGAAGGGTCATAAAAGGCAGAGTCACCAGTGTCGACTGGGGAGTTGATTGGGGGCAAAACGACCAAGCGGGTAAATTAGCGCAGGCCAATAACCAAACGGGTTGGTTACGTCAGACCCAGATGCTACCGATTTCTATTGAATTTGATCATCAAGAAGTGAGCGGACTGCTGCGCATTGGTGGTCAGGCTGATGTTATTGTTTATAGCGAGAACAATTTTATTTTCAATAGCATAGGTAAGCTTTGGATTCGATTTATAAGCTTGATGTCTTATGTCCGATAATCATATGGCTACGGCTAGTGAGGATTTAATAAATGATCCTCGTATTCAAACGAAGATCATTCGCTACACCGTTGGTGTTGGGCTTGCGGTATTTTTAGCAGCGCTGATTGATTGGCCTTTGGCTTTTGTTGCGCCGATATTTGTGGCTAAGTTTCTGGTTGATAAACCCGAGCTGAACAAAGAAACCTTGTATGAATTAACCATCGCTATGGTAGCGACTATCGTACTTGGCTTATTACTATCAAACGGTATCACCCAGTACCCACTACCATTATTGGTCTTGGTTGGCTTAATGATGCTGTGGGGCTATTTCTTATTTACTGACCCTAAATGGAATTTGTTCGCGACTATTCTGATCATTGCGGTGCTCATGCTGCCTTTTATGGCAATTTCGACGCCTGGGGTTTCTGTATTTTTAGCTGTGGGGTTAGCCAGTTCAGGCGTGGTTGCTGTGATTATCTTCGCGCTGGTACATATTTATTTCCCTGAACCGCCATCGACGTTTGAGGGTTATCAAGCTTCACCGTTAACAAGAGAGCAGCGTTGGCATGCCGCGTTTCGAGCCATGATCATTTCGTTTCCTGTCGTGTGTTTCTTCTTTATTTTCCAAATATCTGAAGCGCTGCTGACTATGATGTTTATTGCTTTACTCTCATTGATGATCACAGGTGAAAAGTCAGTAAAGTTGAGTGCTTTTTTGATTATTACCAACACCATAGGTGGTTTTTTGGCTATAGGCGTATTTATCATACTCTCGTTTGTGCCGAATATTTTATTTTACACCCTGTTTGTTTCTTTAGTCGCGATTGTAATGGCGACTCAAATCTACACTAAGCCTGAGAAAGCCCCTATTTTTGCAACAGCATTCAGTACCGTCTTAGTTTTACTTGGCAGTACATTAATGAGTTCGAGTGAAATAGATAGCAATATGTTTATACGGATCTTTCAGCTTTTTATGATTGGTATTTACATGATTGCGGCGTCATTTTTTTTAGAAACACGAAATTGGAAATTTCTGAAGATTTAACTTTTGCTGTATTCACACCAAGGAATACCTATGAAGCACGATAGTGATTTTACCAAGCAAGTTATTGATGTATCAATAAAAATAGCGGCTATCGCTATTCTCGTTTATTGGTGTTTCTCAATTTTACGGCCTTTCATCATGTTGGTGGTGTGGGGGGGGATCATTGCGACAGCGCTGTATCCTATCGTGACTTGGGCGCACGGAAAATACAGTATCAGCAAGGGTAAGTTAAGTGGAGGGTTAGCCTTTATCGGGGTGCTGTTGTTACTGTTGCCATTGATTGCGCTTTCGACAGGTCTTTATACCAGCGGTGCCGATTTGGTGAGTGGCATTCAAGAGGGGACGATGACGATCCCTAAGCCTTCGCCTAGCGTACAAGAGTGGCCGATTATAGGTGAAAAAGCCTATGCATTTGGGCTACAAGCCTCATCAAACTTGGAGAGTGTATTTGCCAATTATGGTGAAGAGGTGAAGGCTGTGGTTGCTAAGTTGGCTTCCGTCATCGGCTCTTTGGGCGGTGGTTTCATCCAATTTATTATCTCGACTATTATTGCCGGTGTCTTTATGGCGAATGCCGATAAATGTGAGCGTGCATTTGTGTTGGTTGCAAGCCGTTTAACTGGGGATCACGGTGAAGATTTAACTCAATTATCAAAAGTCACAGTACGAAGCGTGGTGCAAGGTGTCATAGGTGTTGCTGTTATTCAATCCATCATGACTGGGATCGGTGTGGCATTTGCTGGTGTACCTGCGGTTGGGTTTTGGATGCTGTTAGTCTTGCTGGTGGCAATTATTCAACTCCCCCCAATCATCGCATTATTACCCGCGATCATTTATGTATTTAGCGTAGATACCACCACCACGGCAGTTCTCTTCTTGATCTGGTGTATTTTGGTCAGCGGCAGTGATGCGATTCTAAAACCTATGTTATTAAGTCGAGGGTCGGATATCCCTATGCTGGTTATCTTACTTGGCGCATTAGGTGGTATGGCGATGTCGGGTATTGTCGGCTTGTTTGTTGGCGCTGTGGTACTTAGCTTAACCTACCAGTTATTCACTGTGTGGTTAGACAGCGAATCGGTTGAAGAGGGCGAGGCAAAGGCAGTCAAAGAGACACAAGATGAAAGTGGCCAGCTATGATAAAGAAAGTGTCAAAAGACGATAATTTTTATTTTCTACTTGGTGCCTTGCTTGGGCTGCTGTTTATCAGTGCTTTTATGCAGCAGCTTTTTGCTGGTGGTCAGAAAACTATCTTGGCCTTAATCATTATTTGTTTGGGTGTCTCGATAGCTGGGGTACATAGAGAAAAAGTGTTTTACCGAAATTGGTATGGCTTCTTGCTTTTTTTAGCCGCGATTTCTGGCACTTTTACTTTTTTGGAAACCATTGACCTTTCATTAGTCACTTTATTCGCCTTACTCTTCTTCTTGTTATCACACACTTTCACTGCGCTCAAACAAGTGATGATCACCGATTATGTAAGTGGTAATCAGATCATTGGTTCGGTTTGTGTGTATTTATTACTGGGCTTATCATGGTCGTTTATCTACCTGATTCAACTTGAATTATTCCCTGAAGCTTTTAACGGGATAGAGTATAAACCTTGGATCGATAATTTTTTTGATGCGGTTTATTTTAGTTTTATCACTCTGACAACGGTGGGGTATGGTGATATTTCTCCAGCATTGCCTATCCCACGATTCTTCGTATTTATTGAATCTATTCTAGGGGGGTTTTACTTGGCAATTATGGTGGCGAGTTTAGTGAGTAGCCGCCTGAGTCAAAGTGATCATAGTGAAAGTGATAACGATCAAAATGATCAGGGTTAAAGCCAGAGCGATCCCAAGAAGTCCTACTAAGTAAAAATCTGATCACTCTGCCTGTATCAAGGCTTTGATGCAGGCAAGAGTGCTCATTACTACTTATGTCGTTAACCTTGGTGTTATAGCCAGCTTTTTATCGGATGTTGCTGCTTAATATTTGAAAGTTCAGTCGCATCAATTTCATAAACCGAGGCGCAATCTCGAAGGGCGCATTGGTTGCGATTGTGACAACCACACTCAAAGCAGCGTTTCGCTTCAGTAACAGCGGCTTGGTGGCTGATCCCTCTTTCGACCTCCTCAAAGCTCCCTTGCCGTTGTTCAAGTGTCATCTCAGGTGCTGTTACGCGTAATATATGCTGCATCGCATCTGAAAATTTCACCTCTTTTTGTTCTGATGTTTTGCCTTTAGACAGCATTCGCATCACTTCAGTGATATTGGTCAAATGGTCTGGGTTCACGAACTGCATCTTTGAGTCATTTTTAAAGGTAAAAGCTTTGTGTGGCAGACGATCAAGTTGCCCATCTAAATAATAGGCAATAGCATCCGCTGCTCGGCGACCATCCGCTACAGCTTCAATCGCTGTGGCTGGTCCGCGGCGGAAATCACCGATACCGAAGATATTGCGGATGCCACTGTACATGTTACTTTCATCGCAATCTATGGTGTTCCAGCGGGTAAGCGGGATGGCTATCTCTTCATTGTCCAACAGGCTCAAATCAGGTGCTTGTGATACCGCAGCAATAACCGTATCAAACTCTTGAGTAATGTATTCCCCTGTCGGCTCAGGGCGGCAGCGGCCTGAAGAGTCGGGTTTACCCAGTGCCATGATCTCTAACTTAACCTGACGGACCCAATTGTTTTTATTTGTATCATCAGTATCAGCAATATTCTCAACAGGGTTGGTCAGGAAGCTAAACTTCACGCCTTCTTTTTCCGCTTCATCCACTTCATAGGCTTCTGCTGGCATTTCTGCGCGGGTACGGCGATAAATTAAGGTTGTCTCTGCTCCTGCTCGAACCGCGGTACGTGCGCAGTCAATGGCAGTATTACCGCCACCAATCACCGCGACTTTTTTGCCAGTTATGCATTTTTGTTCGGTAACAAAATCTTTAAGGTAATCGACACCTAGGTAACAACCGTCTAGATCGCAGCCGGGGTAGGTCATGCCAACCGCTTTGGATGCGCCAACCGCCATACAAACGGCATCGTATTCTTCGCTGAGCGCTGTTAGACTGAGGTTTTCACCAATCTTACAGTTGGTTTTGATCTCCATACCGTTACGACACATTAACTCGATTTCTTTATCTAAAATCGCTTTGGGTAAACGGTATTCAGGAATGCCATATCGTAGCCAACCACCAGTCAGTGGCATGGCCTCAAATACAGTGACGTTGTAACCTTCATTGCTCAGGTAATATCCACACGTTAACCCGCCTGGGCCGCTGCCTATAATCGCAATCGACTTATCTTTACTTGGCTTTCTCGGCGGAACATAAGACTCAAGCGCAGCAAGATCAATATCTGCTGTGTGCCGTTTTAGTTGACGGATCGCGAGTGGCTCATCGACTAATCGGCGTCGGCAACCCGCTTCACAAAACGCAGGGCAGACTCTACCGATAGACAATGGCATAGGTAAGGTTTGCTTAATGACTTCGATGGCTTTTTGATGTTCATTATTGGCGATATGGTGTAGATAAGACTGAATATCTACCCCCGCAGGGCAAGCTGTTTGGCAGGGGGCTTCGCAATATTCCTTGGTATCTTCCGCCAGTAGTTGAATCAGCACTTTTTTTCTGTGCGTTGCAAGCGCATCAGATTCAGTGATCACTGACATGCCATCATACGGCGTTGTCTTACATGCTTTCTTTAATCCGCTACCTTCGATCTCCACTTCGCAGAGTTCACAATGTGAGTGTGTAATGCTCTTGTTGGCGTTTGAGTCATTACTGGAGTCGATACAAGGATTAAGGTGGGTATCGACAGTGCAAAGGGTAGGGATGTCGATGCCATGGTGTTTCGCGATAGTGAGTAGGGTGTGATTGTTATCAACCTCAAGCAACTTCCCATTTATAGTAATGGTGATCATTATTACCTCGGTATTATATTGTTCTTGCCCTGTTAGACTGAATTATTGACTGTATTAACCTATGAGATTAGATCAATAGCTTGAAGTTAAATTTGGCCTTGCTCGTGTTTTTATGACTGCATCGCGAATTAAGTACAGAAATAACAATAGGTTGTATGGTTGGTCACGTTTTCGATAGATTTAGCTGAGTGCTAAACGATGATGTTCTTAGCTAAGAAAGTTGGCGGGAGGTATTTATCTCTAATTAAGAGAAAAGCCCGATATGAAGTTAACGGGCTAAATAGTTTTTAATTCATTATGGCATGTTATGTGCTGAAGCTGTGATTGTAGTAAGCTCCTCGCCAGGAGAACCAATGATGTTTTTGTTTGTGCCATCGATTAGGTAAAACGCGCGTTTTTCATAACCATAAACTTTCGTCGATGTTTCTATAACAGTTCGGCCATTTATGTAATGTACGTTCTCGAGATAATTAGGGAAATCCGTAATTTCTTTAGGGTGGCTGCTTGGGTCATATTTATTGTCAAAGGCAAGATCAAAACCGCGACTTGTCGCTTTGGTAGCTGCAAAATAGCCATTGTTATTAAGATCCATATAAGCGTTGTCGCTATCGCTTGCTATAGATGTCACATTTTGTAATGCCTTTTTTATCAAAATAGAATATAAGTCTGAAGAAATTTCGGACGATCTAATCCATCTTCCATTGATTAATCGGGATACAAAATGCTCAGTATCACTATTATGAGAAGTGTACTTAAAAGGTACAATTCCATTTTCCATGCTCATTGTTATACCGTAACTAATGGTTACCTGGTCTGAGTTTAGAAGATTAGTATCTCGGTTTTGCAGTATATCTATCGAGAGGTTTGACATACGCTGCTTATTTATAATGTCATAAATAAAAACCTTACCACCGTATGGTTTTGACACTAGATATCTGTCAGTGAAGAATTGCCACTCTGTACCTTTCGTGTTTGGCAGCGTAATATAATGCTGATTTTTACTATCAAATGTTTTAACTTCACCATTTTTATTTATAATAAACTCATGATCTGAAAGGTTAATAGTAGTATTAGAATATGGCTTTAAAAGTACTCTGCCATCAGAGGTCGTTGTCGTTTGGTGCTTTTTATCATATATTCTTGTTAATTCTGACACATTACTTAAATTTGTTGTGTTAACAATTTTTTCATCTGAGCTTATATCAATGAGCTTTTCATTTGATTTGCTGATAATATACTTTTTATTGAAGTTAAAATCACCATATCGACAAGAGGTATCACCTAAAAATTTATTTGTAAATACGGTTGGGAATGAAGAAACGATGACTAATCGTTGGTTATTACTTAGTGGCTTAACATTAAAGTATGTATTGTTTATTGTACTGCTGAATTTTCTGTTATCTAATGATAATGGTTCGGCTTTGCAGCCATGATTGGCGGTTGTGTTTGTTGGTATTTTGAAATCTACGATATTGCCATCTTTGTCATAATACTTAACGAGTTCGCCAGAATAATCATCAGAAGGTTTGTATTGAACAACATAATCAATATTTGAGTTTAAAAATGCCTCAACGATATTTTCAAAATCATAAGTTACTTTTTGTTCATCAAAGCTAGAAGGAAAACTAGAAGGGGATTCATCGCCGCCGCCGCAGCCAATAAGCACTGTTGAAATAACAGTAGGTAAGATGTACTTTTTTATGTTTTTCACTTAATTATACCTTTCTTTAGTTGCTTGTTTAAAGGTCAAATGGGGTGTTAGTGCATTTTCACTTTGATTGCTCAACTAATTAAAGGTTAAATAGTATAGACAGTCACTTGAAATAATATAAAGTTATATTAACTTCTATGAACTAATATGTTGCTTGGTTTAAATTACTGATAATAAAGGGTTTTAATTTTAATTTATTGTTCTCTAATGTGTTGTTTTGTGGTCTCAATCAAAGAGATCACGTTTGACGATATAACGAAGGTGATACACCAAGGTGCTTTTTAAATGCACGAGTGAAATTTGATGGGTCGTTATATCCTAATCTTTGCGCTATATCTATTATGCTTATATTTTCATTAAGCAATGTGATTGCATGTTCATTTTTTTGTTTCTTTATTGTCTCTTGGAAATTAGTTCCGTGATCTTTTAGTATTCTTTGAATGTTTCTTTTGGAGCAGCCAAAAATATCTGAGATGAAAGTTAATCCAAGATCTTCATGTTCTATAAATGTATCAATAGCAATTTGTAGTCTTTCGAGAGAGCTAGTGTCTATAGTTCTCGATGTTAGTTGACTAATTTTAACTTTCTCCGCAATGCTGTCAAGGTTGGCTTTAATAGGAATGTATCCATGTTTGTGGTTAGTGAAGATATTACCTGATGTTGTCATATTTATCATCGTATATGGAGGTGGCATGTTAGATGATAAATATAAGCATTCAGGTTTCCAGCTGTTGCCTAAAAAATGGCGAAGGGCATTTGTTAAAACAATTGTAAAAATGATCTTTAGAGTGTTTTAGCCAAATTTTCTATGAGAACCAAGAAGAGGTTGCTCTAATCCTAATATTTTCCGTATTAAAATTGTTTGATATTTCTTTTGTTTTTTATAAGTATAATATGTGGTGGCAGTACAGGTAGTGATTTTTTATTGTCATTAACTTTATTTTGACCATTATCAATTTAAAATGGCTTGATTTGAAAACCATTAAGGGAAACCTTGCGAAATATAATTATTGTGGACGAGGAGATTAATTATCCTCGAACGTATGCAAGACCTCCAAATTGACACTTTTTATTTTAATTGTTATTTAGACAATGATGTCTATTCAAGAGATGTTGTGAGTGGTTTCTCAAGAGGGACTTATTTTATAGATGACTATTTTAATATCCTGTCATTTTGCGCCATAATTTTACTTATTTAGTCGTTAGATGGTTACCACATATGGCCGTAAATCATCCGGTTGGGCGAATGATCATTGTGTGATGTGCGCGGTGATAATCTAGAAAAGCTGTTGTTAATGGTTAAAAAAATCTTGATTGTTTTCAGTGTTTATTGTTTTAAATCAATGCTATGTGAATTTATCGTAGGTTTGGAGAACTAATGGCACAACCAATTTGTTTAATGTGAACTTAGTCTAATTATTATTCACTCAATTACTTATCATACAAATATGTGTGCGTGTCGTTTGGATGCTTTTTGTCTGGCGTGAGCGGTTTAAGTGCTTGAAATAAGTTGGTGAGGTATGAAGCAGGTTCGGCGGTTAATTCATATTACCGGAATAGTGCAGGGGGTCGGCTTTCGGCCTTTTATCTACAAACTGGCCAAGCAATATCAACTCAGTGGATACGTGCTTAATAATGGTGATGGCGTTAGCATTGAAGTTGAAGGTGATGAAACGCGTGTCATGAATTTTTATAATGACATTACTTTGCAAGCACCACCGCTTAGCCGCATTGATAGTATTACTGCCCAAACGATTGCTGTTGTTGATGCGTTAACTTTTATTTCAGAGAAGACTCGCTCTGAGAGTGCGCTTCCTGAATATGCACCCAACTTTATTATCACCGAAAGTGACAGCAGCCAAAGTGCCACTGTGTGTGTGTCGCCAGACCAAGGTGTTTGTCCAGCATGTCTCGATGATATTAACGATCCAACCAATCGCCACTATCGTTACCCTTTCACTAACTGTACCCACTGCGGCCCTCGCTATACGCTAATCAAACAACTGCCTTATGATCGTAAGCAAACCTCCATGGCGGCTTTTGCCATGTGCCCCGATTGTGAAGCTGCCTATACCAACCCTGAAGATCGTCGTTACCATGCGCAACCTGTTAGCTGTCCTAAATGTGGTCCATGGGTCAGTTTTTATGCTCTAGAGAGCAAGAAAGATCAGCCTGAAACTGTTGCTGATCATTATGCAGCGATAGAAGCCACAGCCAACGCCTTGAAAGCGGGAAAGATCGTCGCGGTCAAAGGCCTTGGCGGTTTTCACCTAATGTGTGATGCCACCAATCAACAAGCGGTCTCCCAGCTAAGGCTTCGAAAACAGCGCCAACGCAAGCCGCTGGCGGTGATGATGAAAGATACACATCAAGCCCAATGCTATATAGAAGGGAGTCAGAAAGAGTGGGCGTTATTGGAATCTCAGCAACGGCCAATTACCTTATTTCGAAAAAAAGCATCGCGCTTGAATTGCGTAAACGATGCAGGTTTTGTTGCTAGTGCTGATAGTGCTGATAGTGCTGATAGTGCTGATAGTGCTGATAGTGCTGATAGTGCTGATATTGCTGATATTGCTGATAATGTCGCGCCTCATATCCCTTACCTTGGGGTGATGTTGCCTTACACGCCGCTACATTACTTGTTATTCGACTTGGTAGATGTGCCTTTGGTGGCAACCAGCGCCAATATTTCAGGCTTTCCCATTATTGCCAACAGTGATGATATTTTCAGGCTGTTGGGGCATGTGGTTGATGGTGTGCTCGATCATAACCGTGAAATCGTCCATTGCTGCGATGATAGCTTGGTTCAGATTGCAGGCGGCAGACGACAAACACTCCGTTTAGCCCGTGGTTATGCCCCTTATACTTTCTCGCTGCCGCATAAGTTAACGCACCCTGTGCTGGCTGTGGGTGGACAGCAAAAAGTGACCTTTGGTTTAGGGTTTGCCGAGCAAGGGATCATCAGCCCACATGTAGGTGATATGTTTGGCTTGGACATGCAACAGCACTATCAAAAAATGCTGAATGGCTTTACTCAGATTTATCACGTAAAGCCACAAACGATAGTGTGCGACAAGCACCCAAACTATATGACCACAGAATGGGCGCAGGACTATGTAAAAGGCTATGTTCAAGGCTATGTTCAAGGTAATGTTCAGAAAAATGGCCAAGAAGCGGTTCAAGAAAATAGCCTCGACACTATCCATACTAACAACCACGACAGTAGTTATGAGAAGCCGACTCAATTACTCCAACTGCAACACCATCATGCCCATATTGTTGCCGTTATGGCTGAACACCAAATGCGAGAAACGGTATTAGGTTTTGCTTTTGATGGCACAGGCTTGGGTGATGACCATCAAATTTGGGGAGGGGAAGTGTTACTGGCCGATCATAAAACGGCTAAGCGCCTTTATCATCTAAAACCCTTTCGCCTAATTGGTGGCGAGCGAGCGATCAAAGAGCCCGCGCGGATCTTGCTGGGTTTGCTTTTGGAGTATTACTCGTTCGAGCAGATAAAAGCATTCCAACTAGAAGCCTTTGCCAATATGCCTAACAGCAAGCTCGATAACTTATATCGACTCTGGTTAACTGAACAAAGTTCACCTTATACCACTTCGATGGGGCGTTTAGTGGACGCGTTTGCCAGCTTACTAGGCCTTGTTGAACAGGTCGATTACGAAGGCGAGTGTGGTATGCGATTAGAAGCGCTTGCCATACAAGCAGATGCCGATAAAGGGGCAGAGCCACCGTCTAGGCCTACGTTTGTTGTTGAAAATGACGTTATTGATCCGCAACCCCTACTTGCGAGTGTGATCGATAGTTTAGCCATCACTGCTTTCCAGTCTGCTTGCGCTGATTTAACTACTGGCCCCTCTGTTCTAACGACTACCCCCTCTATTTTTACTGTTAAACAAGCCTTGGCGATTAAGCAAAACGCAGCGAATCAGTTTTTTACCGCGCTGGTCGAGATGATCAGCACCATTAGCGCTAAACACCCTGAGTACCCAGTTGTAGTCTCGGGTGGGGTTTTCCAAAACCGTGTGCTGATGGACAAGCTCGATGCCCGCTTTACATCGGATGCTCGTTCGTTTCTCACCAGTGAAATCATTCCACTTAACGATGGTGGAATCGCGATGGGACAGCTTTGGCATGGACTATGGCATGAAGTAGCTGCTGCAGAGTAAAGCCTGACGAATGATGGCTTGATGAGCATTAGACAGCAGTGCTTAGCGAAGAAATAAAGACATCACGCCTTGGCAATAACCCACAGGCTTGCAGGCATTTTGTCATTAATAAAAAGAATATTACCAACTTGGAAGAGAGATAAATTATGTGTTTGTGTATTCCCTCGCAGATAGTGGAAATTCACCCAGAGGACAGTACGGTCACGGTCGATACTTTGGGCGTCCGACGTAGGATCAGTACTCATTTAATCGAAGACCCATTGAACATGGGGGATTACTTATTGATCCACGTTGGCTTTGCTATCAGCAAAATCAACGAACAAGAAGCATTAAAAAGCCTAGAAGAATACCGCTTATTATTGGCTGAAATGGATGAAGAAGAAGCGAGAGCATTGTTTATATGATTGAACTTAAAGATCTCTCTCAAGGCTTTCGTAACCCCGAGTTAATGCAGTCGCTTTCTCAACGTATTCATCAACTTTCTGCTCAATTAAGCGAATCGGTTAAAATCATGGAAGTGTGTGGTGGTCATACCCACACCATCATGAAATACGGCCTAAATCAGTTGTTACCCCGTAACATTGAGTTTATCCATGGTCCTGGTTGTCCTGTTTGTATCATGCCGAAAGAGCGAATCGATCATGCGATTGAACTGGCGATGTTACCCGAGGTTATTCTGGTAACCTTGGGCGATATGATCCGCGTACCTGGCTCGAAAGGAACCTTGGCACAATGTCGTGCTAAAGGCGGCGATGTACGCCCTGTTTATGATCCGCTCGATGCCCTTGAAATCGCAAAGCAGAACCCAGATCGCAAGGTGGTGTTCTTTGCGATTGGCTTTGAAACCACCACACCAATGACAGCCGTGTTATTGGAGCTGGCTGAAAAGCAAAATGTTGCCAACCTCTATTTTCATATCAACCATGTGTTAGTACCACCAGCGGTTGATGCCGTGATGGCAGACGGCGCAGCCAAAGTCACCGCCTTCATTGGCCCTTCGCATGTTAGTGCTATTACCGGTTCTGATATTTATCAGCCGATTGTCGATTGTTACCACACGCCCGTTGTGGTGAGCGGCTTTGAACCTGTCGATGTGATGCAGTCGATCTTGATGATAGTGGAGCAGAAAGTACAAGGTATCGCCAAGTTAGAAGTGCAATACACCCGTGTTGTCACAGCCAAAGGCAACCAAGCAGCACAGCAGAAAGTAGCGAGTATGTTCACCTTGCGTCCGCATTTTCGCTGGCGTGGTCTTGGCGATATTCCATTGTCATCTTTGGTGTTGTCAGAACAATATCGTCATCGTGATGCAGAAATTGTGTTTGCCGATGCCTTGTCGGATCAGGCGATAGAAGATCACAAAGCCTGTCAGTGTGCCGATATTTTACGCGGGTTAGCAAAACCGAATCAGTGCCGAGTGTTTGGCCGAGGCTGTACCCCAACTAAGCCAATGGGAAGCTGCATGGTCAGTTCGGAAGGGGCGTGCAATGCCTATTACCGCTATGCGGGCTTGGCGTTTGACCTTGATTTGACTAAAGAAGCTACAACAGGCAAAGCCTCGATAAACAGAGCGAAGACAGAAAAGGAGATCACAGCATGAGAACTGTTCAACTAAGCCATGGTGGTGGTGGTCAGGAAATGAATAAACTGATCAGTGATCTGTTTTTCCACCATTTTCAAAACGAGATACTGCTGAAAGCTGAAGATGCCGCGGTATTGCAGCTTGAAGGGCCGATTGCGTTCACGTCTGATAGCTTTACCGTCTCACCGTTGTTTTTTGCTGGTGGCGACATAGGTAAGTTGGCAATTGCAGGCACAGTGAATGACTTAGCCATGGTCGGCGCACAGCCGCAATACCTAAGTTGTAGCTTCATCATCGAAGAAGGTTTTGAGTACCACAAGCTAGAAACCATAGTGAAAAGCATGAAAGCGGAACTAGAAAAATCGGGTGCACAAATCGTGTGTGGCGATACCAAAGTCGTGCCTCGCGGTGCGGCTGATGGCGTGTTCATTAACACCACAGGCGTTGGCACGGTTAAATACCCCAATATTTCGGTGAGTCAGCTTCAAGCGGGCGATGCCATTTTGGTTTCTCGCGATATTGGTTGTCATGGTAGCTGTATTTTAATGGCCCGTGATGAACTGCGCCTAGAGTCTGAGCTGGTGAGTGATTGCGCGACCTTGTGGCCTGTGGTTGAACGCCTGATTGAGTCAGGGGTTTCCCTTCATGCCATGCGCGATGCGACTCGCGGTGGTTTATCGGCTGTTTTGAATGAATGGTGTGAAGGCTCAAAAATCCAAATTGATGTCGAAGAAGAGAAAATCCCTATCGCCGATGCCGTACAAGGCTTGTGTGAGTTATACGGTTTTGAACCCTACGATTTAGCCAACGAAGGCACCATGATCTTGGCTGTCCCCGCGAAAGATGTTCCTGCCGCTTTAGACGTTTTACGCCTGTTCTCACCAAACGCCGAACAGATCGGAACCGTGGTTGAAGCACAGCAGCACAAAGTGATTATGCATAACCCGTGGGGCGGGCGTCGTTACCTTGAATTACCGCAAGGTGAGCTGTTACCGCGTATTTGTTAGTGCCAGTAATCGATGAATTGTGCTTGTTTAGAGGTAGGCAGAGCCTATTGACTAGTTAAATAACGTTAGCAACTGCAAGTAGGCTTAAAGCTATTTGGGGAACAAAGCATTTTATTGAGCCTAAGATTAAGGTTGAGAGTTCACGAGCAGAATGCGAAGTTATTTTCGTCTAATATCATGCCGTTATAGTTTAAATCCAAATCAAAATTTTCAAATGACATGGAGTCGATACATGTTTTTAAATCGTTTATCAATGGCAGAGAAAGAGGCTTTCTTGGCTTTAGCACATCATATCGCTCACGCTGATAATGATTTCTCAGTGGACGAAGAGGTGCTGATTGCTAAATACTGCATGGAGATGCAGATGGACGACATCGAATATGATGAAGCCAATTTCAATTTGTTTAGTATCTTGGATACTTTTGAGCAAGACAGCCATCAAAAAATTGTGCTGTTGGAGTTAATGGCTCTGGTTTATGCAGATGGTGTTATAGCAAAAGAAGAGCAACATACGATTGATGCCATTATCGAACATTTCGAGCTAAATCCTAACCTTGCGATTATCTATCGTGAGTGGTCGAAAAACATCCTTTCATTGTTCACTCAAGGTGAGGCATTGATCCACATATGAGTTTCCCTTGTACTCGTTGTGGCTTGTGTTGCCAAAATATTAAAGGTATCGCAGAGCTTGAAGAATTTCATTCAGGCGATGGTAAATGCAAACACTATTCACAACATAAGGGCTGTTTGATTTATCAAAAGCGCCCGCTGGTATGCAGAATAGACGAAGGCTATGAAAAACTATTTTCTCAGCTGGTTGGCTTAAAAGAGTATTACCAAAAGAACGCTGAAGTCTGTAATTCTCTGCAACAAGAGCAAGATTATCCACCACGCTATAGAGTGAACCTAGATAATGGACATTAACGCATTATTACATTTTCTGCCCCAAGAAGAGCAGAACCTTAACCGCTTAGCATTTATTAAAAATAATTCGTCTAAGCCTCGTATTGCCGTATTTGGTAAGTATAACCACGGTAAAAGTACGTTGCTTAATGCCTTAATCGGCGAAGAATTTTTTAAGGCCGCAGATAAGCGCGAGACGGTAGAAAACCGAGAGCTCGAACAAGAAAAAGTGATTTGGATTGACACTCCGGGGCTTGATGCCGATGTAAATCGTCAAGATGATGCGAAAGCAATCAAAGGGGCATTTGAGGTTGCAGATTACCTGTTTTTGGTTCATCAAGCACAAGCTGGTGAATTAGATAAATATGAATTAGATGTATTTTTAAAGTTGGCGCGACAAGATAAAAACTATAGCCAAAAGATGTTCCTTGTCATCACTCAAGTAGATCAAAAATCACCAGATGATGTAGCAACAGTTGAGAGAAAAATTCGTGAGCAATTAATGCAATTTATAGATCTTCAACAGCTTGAAGTAATTAAGGTCTCAGCTCAGCGCTATTTACGTGGTATTCAAGAGAATAAGTCAATCTTCTGTGAAAGGAGCAATCTAAATGAATTATTTTCACTTACAGGTAAGTTAGTAGAACAGGTAGATGTTGCACGTGAGAAAGAACTTAAGCGTCTGAAATCAAAAATTCTGCTAGAACTTCGCTCTAAAACTAAATGGACTGCTGCTGAACTAATGAGTAAACGCGCTAAAGCGATGAAAGAAAGATCAGAACTACAGCGCGATATCAATACATTATCCCAAGCTTTGGTATAGCCAAGCAATTGTAAAAAGATAGGAGATTATTATGGCTATTCCTTGGATAGTAGGTGGAATTATTGCTGCTGGTGTTGCTGCCATTGTTACAAGTGATGATAGTAGCAGCTCTAGCTCTTCTAGCGCTCGTGATTTAGAGCGTGAGCGCGTGCGTGCAAGACTTGATAATGAACGTAAAAAAGCAGCAGCAGTCAAGCTGGCAAAAGACCAACGCATAGCATCAGAAAATAAAGCTAAAGCACAACGTTTTATCACTAAACACAAATTGACTATAACGCCAGAAGAGTTGATCCGTGCCAACAAGCAAGACAATCAACTGAGCTTACAAGCAATGAATAATTACAACAATAAAGCCAGCGTGCGTGGTCGTAATCGTGAGATTGAGCTACTCGAACAAGAGCTAGAAGGTTTAGAGATTGTCGAGAAAGAGTTGCTAAGGACGCTGTAATGGATGATGTAAAAACAACCCAAGACAATCCGTTTTTAGTTGCCCTTAGTGAATTTAAAGTGGGCATTAACGACGTATCGAACAAAGAAGATCAGTTGAATAATATCAAGTCGCAATTAGTTGGAAAACTGAAGCAGGCTGAAAAGTTCAATGATGAAACGATCAACGATGAGCATGCTTTATATCAGCTAGCGAATGAAATTAAGCTGTCAGTTAATACCAAAGTTAAACAATGGGATAAGAAGTTAAGCGATGCATCCCCAATGCGAGCTCTGAGTGAGCAGTTTTCTGATCGAGTTATCTTGCTGGTGTTTGGTAAGGTCAATGCGGGTAAAAGCTCTTTCAGTAACTATATCGCTGACTTATTCAATCCAAGTGAAGTAAAACGCTTTTTCTTTGATAAGGGGGAGGTGAAGTACTTTGAAGGTCAGTTTGCCGAAGGTGTTACCGAGACGACAGCGCAAATTCAAGGTGTAGAGCTTGGCTCAAACTTAGTGTTGTTGGATTCACCTGGCTTACATTCTATTGTTAATGAAAATGGCGATCTAACCCGTCGTTATACCGACAGTGCTGATGCTGTTCTGTGGTTAACGTCATCGAGTTCTCCGGGTCAGGTACAAGAATTAGAAGATCTAAAGCTTGAGCTTGAAAAGAAAAAGCCACTGCAACCTGTGCTTACCAAAAGCGACAAGATGGAAGAAGACTGGTGCGACGAAGCCGACGATTTGGTGCAAACACTATTCAATAAAACAGCAGAAGTGCGTAAAGCACAAGAAGATGATGTATTTAGCCGAGTGAAAGACTTAGGTGAGGTTGAAAAGCTAAAAACAGCAGTATCAGTCTCCGTTCATGCTTATAAAAAACAGCATGAACAAAACCCTAATGCCCTCGAAGAAAGTGGTTTGACTGAACTGTTCAAGCGCTTAGCCAATATTGTTGATGAGGCAAATGTTTATAAGGTAAGCAAAGCTCAGCAGCAGATGGTTAACTTCTTAAATGGCGAAGTGTTAAAACCAATGGATCAAGACATCTTACCAAAAGTCCTAGAGCTACAAACTAGTCTACAAGAGATGACGGAAAACCTTCGCTTTAAGCAGAATAATTTGTCTTCACAAATCCTAGATAACGTGCTTTGTGAAGTGCCATTGATTGTTGATAAGCACATGGGTAGTCGAGATAAAAAAGCGCTAGGGCATGACGTTAACAAGCTGATTGAAAAAGAAATTAGTGAAACGCTACGACATGAGTTAAGAGACGTGGTTAAAGATATTAAAAAGGTATCGAGTGACCTCTCTGGTGCAAACCTAGGTGATTTTAACGATATTACAATTGATATTGAAAAAGTCTCAGGGAAAGCAAAACAAAGTGCCAGTTCTTCAGCTGGTGCTGCTGCGGGTATGGCAATCGGTGGTTTGTTCGGGGGACCTATTGGCGCAATGATTGGTGGGGCAATCGGCGGTTATGGTGGTAACAAGGCTGGTGAGATGATTTTCGTTGAAATTACGACTGAAAAATTATCAGTGGGTGTCTCTCCTGATAACGTGATTCAAACGACTTCAGAGGCAATTCGTACTAACTTACCGGCTCAAGTGAAGACGGTATTCGAAGAAGTGAACCGCTCATTTGAACCACTTCAACTTTATGCTGAAAACATTGTTGTAGCCATCAATGAATGCCAACAACAAACCCGAAACTTGAGAGTGCATAATGCGTAATCCATTCATCGATATTAAGCAAAACCTATTAGACTCAAAAGAGAGGGTCATTAACTATCAAGGTAGTGATTTAGCCAATCAAATCCATGATGAGTTAAATAAAAAAGTAGATGATCAAGTATTACAAATCATGCTGTATGGCGCATATAACGCAGGTAAGAGCACATTTGTTAATGCGTTAATGGGTGAAGAGCGTGCAAACGTTGGTGAGATCCCAACAACGGATAGTGTTGATATATTCGATTGGAACGGCTACCGCCTGCTAGATACCCCAGGGGTAAATGCACCGATTGATCATGAAGAAACGACAATAGCGCAAATCAAACGTACTCATGTGATGGTATTTGTGATCCGTGATGGCGACCAAGATACTAAAGACCTGTATGAGCGTTTATTTAATATGCTTAATCTTGGTAAACACATTTTTATCGTTCTGAATCATCAACTCGCTTCAGAAGAAGATAAGGCAACGGCTCATCAAAAAGTTCTACAGATCTTAGTTAAACTCGCTCCTCAATACGGAGTATCAGATGAAACTATTCAACAAATTAAAGTGATACCAATGAACACCCAAACGGCACTTAAAGGCCGTTTGAAGAATGATCATGCAAAATTACTAGAACATTCGGGGTACAGTCACTTTATTGAAACGTTTATTGATTGGTTAAAAGAGAAAGACAGTAAGGCTAGTCAGCTAGCTGGCCTTAAAAGTACCGTTAAGGAATTGTGGTACAAGCCCGTGATTGAACAGTTATCGAGTCGTGATGACAGTCATCTAGATAGTGAATTAGACATGGCGCGTGATGATAAAACTATGCTTAGTTCTCGTCAGCGTGCGTTAATTTCAGAGTCACGTAACTTTTTAAACCATGAGTTAACGCTAATAAAGTCTGATATCAGCAATGTATTACAAAATAGCAGCAACCAAGCGCAACTTGATAGTGCTTTACAGTCTGCAGTTGATCCTATTGGTGACAAGCTAGAGCAATGGCTAAATGATAAGATTGGCGAGGTAAGCTCATCAATGCGTGTTTCTATTTCACATGAGATGGAGCAACTCTTATCTGGTAATAACAACAAATACCTTGATATGGGGGTTGAAGGGCTGGGTAAGATAGCGAATGCAGACAACATTAAAGAAGTATTGTTGCAGGGGCGGAAGTTTAAGATCCCAGGCTTAAAAGGTCGCTGGGAAACGACGCTAGGTAAGTGGGCGGGTAAAGCCGCCGTTGTTGTGCAGGTGGTTACAGCACTTTACGATCTATATAAATCAAATAGTGAAGAAAAGGCAGAGAACGAACGTAATCGCAACGCATCTATCCAGTTATATCAAGCTGTAGAAGATATATGCGCAACTGTAAAGCGTGAATATGGCAATATATCAGAGCAAGTTATCACTCAAATGATAGGTTTACGTATCCAAGCTCTAGATGACAAAATCGCTAAACTCACAACTGAGCAAGGTGGGTATCAAAGTGACTATCAATCACTATTAGATAGCCAAACTGACCTTGAGCAAATTAATTATTAAGAGAAGGTCTAGAATCTTGCTTTAATTTCCTAAATATAAACCTATGGGTGGCAGTATGGACAAGAAAGCACCTAAGTCCTAAAACTCCCCCAATCACAACCCTTTGCTGAATACGATTTGAAGGCAAAGGGCTGTGTGATAATTGTCCATTCCATTTCCTCGTCAACAAAGAGTTATAGCCCCTTTGCGAGATCTGCTTTCAGTCTAATTGCTATTCTTTACGATTCATTTTGCTGAATATTTAAATCAAGTTGAAAGAGAAGGGGGTTGAGGACTCAGTCGCGAAGCGATTTCGCGACTGTTTAGTCTGTGGTGAGCACTAATGCCTTAGCGATTACTGCATATTTGTTAACACCTGTGATAGATGCCAAAGTTCAGTCTAAATTCTTCCTATTGCGGTGGAAATGACTGATGAGTGTGGATATTCATCCATTGACCATCGCGCTTTTCGAGTACCACAGTAATGGCGTATGGGCCGGCTTCAAGCTTGTTACCTTTTGTATCATATTGGGTATAGGTTGCGTCTGCCATGTACAAAGCCGATGTATCTGAGGTCATGGTGACTTTTTCACGTAAATTAGTAATGTCCTGACGAGCTACACCTTCAAACGCGGCCTCATAGAAAGTGATAGCCTCCTCGCGACTCCATAATGAAAACCCAGCCATAATATAGGTGTGATCAGCAGGTGCGGCTGCAAACATTCCAGCTAAGTTCGCTGTACGAGCGTTGTCCCACATTGAGTGCACCGTTTCTAATACTTCTGTGTGGTCGTCATTTGCTATCGCTATCGGCATATTAAATGAGAAGGCTAAGATTAAGGCGGTTAGCGTCGGTTTTAGTTTCATCGTCATTCGTCCTGTATTGATAAAAGCCCCTCAACATCTATTTATTGAGAGGCTGATTGTCTATTGTCGAAATATTACTTAGTAGGAGTTACGTCTTGAAACGCGGGTTCAACGCCGTAGATAGTTGTTGATGTGTACTCAACCGTAGAGAAGTCAATCTTGTCTAGGTCAACTTTACGTATCTGCTGGTTATCAGCAGTACGGAAGTAGTAATCCATGTTGGCGATGTCAACAACGTTACCGTAACCTACCATTTGCGGGTCAGGTGATACCCATTCCCAGTACATAGTCCCTGGGACGATTTCCATGTCGTTAAGCAGTGCAAACGCTCTAGAAACACCGTTATCGCGAATATCGCCTGCTTTTTTGTTCTGATCCATCGCTGCTAGTGTGGTTGCAATGCGAGTAAATCGACCATCTGGAGCGGAATCACGTTTATCAAAGGTATCAATCGTTTCGCTCGTACGTGCATTCACTTCTTTGATTGCCGCATTGGCCAGTTTAGCTTGAACTGGGTATGACGGATCGTTGGTCATGGTGCCTAAGTCATTTTCATAGATGGTCGGGTAGCCTGTGCCATCTACATATTCAACGATGATGGCTTGGTCTTTGTCGCGGATAGCGAAGTGCATACCAACCGTCAGGTTATGAGCCACTTTAATGGTTGTGGTTTCAACTTTAGTTTTCTTAAGCAATTCAACCGCTTCATCGACAGATTTCGCGTTGGCTAGAATAAGTCCAACCACTTCAAGATAATTGACATCGCCTTCACCTTCAGCGGCGTATTTAGACTCAATCAGCGCTAAAGACTCAACGTTAACACCGTGCTCATTAAAACCTGACGAAATCCACTCTGTGTCACCGTGGCGCATACCAATGAATCCCGCATCGCCAGACTTACCATTGATTTCGTAACCTTGAGGTACCGTCACTAGGTGCTCTTGCATAAAATCAGGGGCTTCCATTGAACGCGCAACGTAAGCGTTACCATCCATTTCGAACGTTGCATAAGAACATGCGTTTGCCGTTTGAATTGCACCAAAAGTCGTCGCTGCCATCGTTAAAGCTAATAGTGTTTTTTTCATCTTGATACCCTGTAATTAGTTTAACCAACGTTGCGTCGTCATCGCTGGTTTGTCTTTGATGGAGCTATTATGTAGGTAAAAAATGAACACAAAAACTCACATGATGCACCCTTTGGTTGTTTATGCCATTATGGGTATCGGCTTATTAATGGAAGGCAATAGATATGGATTTTTCTCTCGCTCAAATGGAGGCGTTTACTGCTACTTATGAATATGGCAGCTTTAAAGCCGCCGCTGAAAAACTCAATAAACGCCGCCAAGTCATTACTAAACTCGTTTGTTCAATGGAAGAAACCTTCGATATATCCCTGTTTGACAGAAAAATAAGGTACTTAGAGCCCACCGAAGTGGCCCACAAACTTTTCCCCGTGATCAATCGAACATTAATTAATAGCAGTAAAGTGCAAAGTGCCATTCGACGCCTTGAACGAAAGCAAACAAAACAATTGAGTGTGGGTATGGATAGTATGCTGGTTTGCCCTGAAATAATGGGCTGCTTTCGAGAGCTATTGAGGTCATTTCCAGATTTGCAGTTAGATATACGTACGGGTAGCACAACAGAGATGTTTGATTGGTTGACGGAAAAGAAAGTAGAACTCGCCCTGCGGTTTTACCCATTTTCAGTCGAAGGTGAAGTGGTAAAAATAACCGCGTTCAACTTTGAGGTTATCAATATTGCTTCGTCGCAGTTAGTCAACCATGGCGCAGTGATCTCGGAAGATGATTCATCACAAATGGCTCAGGTTGTGCCTAAGTTTGTTTATCACTTTAATCACCAAAAACAACATGTTTTTAGCGATAAACCCATAGTATCGAATAACCTGCAACAAACCCTATCTATGGTAGAAGAAAGCATGGGTTGGACGGTAGTACCAAAGTTTATGGTGCGTAATCAGCTTGCAGAGGGCACGTTCTCTAGTTTCACAATCGAAGGCGCGTCCCCAATCTATTGGTCAGCAGAGTTGATTTACTTAAGTGAAGACGATTTAAGCCTAGCGGGTGATTTGCTTATCCAGCAAGTACAAAGTCTCAGTTTCTAACGTTTGTTTAATTCCGACTCTAAAGCTTGAACGTGTTGAGTGAAAATATCGCCAGCCAGCGTGAGCTTCTCATCACTTTGATAGATAACTTCTGCTGTCCAAACAACAGAAACCGAACCTTCAATATAGAATTCAGAAATGGTTTGTTCTTTGATGAGTTTTTTCACGCTAAATCCAGGTACGACAGCCCATCCAATTTCCGCATTGATCATTTCAACGGTTGCTTGCAAATTATTTGAAATGACGACTCTATCGCTCTGTACATGTCCTTTATCAAGCTCGTACTGAAACACAAACTTAGGAACAATCTGGTTTAGGTTCGCGAGCTCTTGAGCAGTAACAACGGCGCCACGTGGGATTAGGTTGTTATGTGCAATGGTAATGGTGGGGAAATTAAATGCGCTGATGGTGACAAGCTCTTCTTCTAAAGCAAAAGGAGAAGCCCTTAGCCCCATATCTGCAGTGCCATCTTGTACCCACAGGCTAACCTGTTTTGTATTTCCCGTTAGTATTTCAAGATCTATGGTTGGGATCTCTTCTAATACTGCCTTGTAGCAGCGCGTTATTTCAGTGCTCATTAACTGGCTGTCTATCGCTAACGTAAAGCTCGATGGCAACTCATCTTCAAAGCTTTCTAACATTTCGGCTATCTGTTCAGAATCTAACAGCACTCTTTTCGCCAATTTATACAGCTTTTTAGCTTGCTCGGTGGCTTCTAACCGACGTACATGACGCTCAAATAGTAAAACCCCACAGCTTTCTTCCATATTGGCAACCAATTTTGCAATAGCTTGGCTACGCTTCTCTAGACGAATCGCCGCACTTTTAAAACTTCCAGTTTCGTAAGTAATAACAAATGCTTGTAGCTGTGACAATGAAAAGTCCATAGGTATCTCCTAACGGTTTATTGGGATTATAGACTACTTTAGGTTGTCCATTGAAATTTTATGGATTAACTATTGGGGTGCATGATAGCTCCATCAAAACGAATTAGAGCGACAAGGCTCTTAACCTAGACGCTCTTAAACTAGACACTATGTGGAGTTCATCATGAAAAAATCAATTATCGCATTAGCATTAGCCGCTACAACTGTCGCGGGTCTTACTGCGACAGCACATGCTTGTTCTTACTCTTACATTACAGATGCCAGCGGTAATCAGTTCATCAGCCGTACTAACGAACTGCCGATGGAAACCGAAGAAAACCTAATTGTTGTTCCTCGCGGTCATGAATTCCGCGATTCAACATCTGAATACGGCTTTGTCGGTATGCGCCATGGTGACACTCAAATGATTTCCTCAGGCCTCAACGAGCACGGTGTCAGCATCGAAGCTCTTGGATTCTGGGCAGCGGAATACTCTGATAAAAAAGAAGGTGATGCGACCTCTCTTTCTATCGTGTCGACCATGTTAGGTAACGCAAAATCGACCGACGAAGCGGTTGAAATTGCGAAGAAGCTTACTGTTGTATACGAAGATATGAAGCAATTTAATGGCGTGACCGTCGCTTTTCACTACGCCATCAATGACGGCGAGCGCGCAGTAGTGATTGAGCACGTTAATGGTGAAGCGGTGGTTTACGAAAATACGCTCGGTGTTATGACCAATGATCCTAGCTATCCCGAGCAAGAAAAACTGGCGAAAGCAGCCATTGAAAAAGTGAATGCTCGCAATTCAGAAACCTTAGATGTATTTCCGGGCTTCAGCACCAGCTCTGAAGATCGTTTCTCGCGTATAGCAGCGTTAAATGCTGCTTACGGAAAAAATAAACCAGCGAACGATGGCCGTGATGAAGGCGTTAACCGAGCATTCTCTATGCTAAATAATATGGAACTCGTTCCGGGTTCAATGTACTGGGAGTTCTTGTCTCCACTTCCACAAATCGTAGCGTATGGCAACGTGGTTGATATTGAAGATAAAGCGTATTACTTCCGTACTTATGATAATCCGACGATTCGTAAAATTGATTTAGACAACATTAACTTTGACTCAGTGTCGTACTCCGCAACGCCTATCTACGGAGTAGAAGCAAGCTACGTTGAAGTGCCGTTGAAATAAGATCTTATCATTAAGGCCAACCTATGCTGGCTGTACGTTAACAACGAACGTATTCCATCACATCCACGCCCCCTTTTGCCGTATGCGACTTTAAGGCAAAGGGGGAGGGGATAACTACCTATATTCTTTCCTCGTACCTTAAATATGATAAAAAATGTAAGATTCATTTTGCTGAAAAAGAAAAAGAAAGATAGAAATAGATTGAGGATCGGCCGCGAATCAAGTGATTGCGTGACCGCAGCGATCTGCGGTCGAGCGTCTGTGTACTCGCGGAACAAGAGGTGACGTCGTTACCTTGAATAACTAGCTCAGAACTATTTAACTGACTTAACCGCTTCCATCAGGGTTGTATTGAACTCATTCGGTTTCTCTAACATCGGGAAGTGCCCTGAGCCTTCAATGTAATAGATGCTGTAGTCTTTGATATGTTTCTTATTCTCTTCCGAGTTGGTTGGCCATAACCGAGCATTCACGAGCACCACAGGCACATTAACACTCTCATACACTTGGCTCGCTTTACCACTCACATATTGGCCTAGGTAATGGCGGAATTGGTTTATCGCAATAGCTGGAGGGGCAGATGCCATGTCTTGTGTTACCCAGTGGAGCAATTCTGTATTTACATCTTTTGGCAGTGAGCCTTGAACGAATACCGACATACCTTTTTGAAAGTCTTCTTCAAATGGCTTGGTCATTGCCTCAAGGTCACTTTGTGCGAATGCTAATGCCACGTTTTGCGATGTATCAACACCAATAATGCCTTTCACTTTCTTCGGCATGAGCTTCGCTGCTTCTGCTATGACGCCACCCGCCATCGAATGTCCAACCAAGATGACAGAATCAAGTTGTTCATTCTCAACGACCGCCTTAATGTCATTCGCGAAAGCGACCATGGTGTATTCTTTTCGGTTGAAAGACGAGTTCCCATGCCCAGCTAAATCCATGGTGATCACTTGGTACTGCGGTGAAAAGTAACCAAGCTGGTTCTGCCAAAGCCTACTGTCTAAACTCCAGCCATGAATGAAGATAAGCGCAGTTTCTCCGCGACCACTGGTACTATAAGCGATCAGTTCACCATCGCTGGACGTCGCAACACCGTACTTAGATGGTGTGTTGCTCGCCAAAACACCCACGCTGTTTAATGACATGAATGCCAAAAATGTCATCATCAAAATTAAACGTTTCATTGTTTCTCTCTATTTACTTTTAGAGGCACAGGAAATATTCCTCTCAATCAATATAGTCACGATAAACTATGAAGCCTTAGACAGGTCAAGGTCAGCTTTGAGATAAATTTGCCGTTTAATTTGTTGATGTGGTGTTCAATTCAGAAAGGTCGTCAGCATATAAAGCACAACAGTTTAAAGTGATTATGCATAAGCTGTGGGGCGGGCGTCGTTACTTAGAATTACCGCAAGGTGGGTGGTGGCATAGTTGATTTGGCCGCTACAGGATGAACACTTATTGGACTAGACATAGGGGACTCCACCAAACAATGAAACAGGTATCGACCCAGAAAGCTACCTGCGAGGTTATAGAAGGTGAAAACGAGAAGCTAATGACATACTTCGATGACACAATGTTAGCGCATTTGTGTCCAGATGGGTTTCAGCGATCACAGGTTTCAGCGATAACCTTCTGACTCGTTCTTGCCCCGAAATCGCTTAGACCAAAGACTCTATAAAATTTCGTAATGTGTGTTTTCCCTACCAAAACTAATCCGATTTAGAGAGGCATATAATCACCTCATATACTAGACAGTATTGTGAAATAATATGTGATGAAATTTTTGCGCTTGCTTTGCGCTGACTAAAACGCTGCTCATAATTAATATTAATTAAATTTAATTATTTTATTTCAGCACTTTAGGTGGTAAGTTTTCGCCTTTATTTGTTTGATTTTATAGGTTTATCTTGTGCGGTATTTTTCTATTTTCCCTATAATTGTAGCGCTTGCTGGTAGTCCGAGTTTAGCTGCCGATCCATTATCAGAATTTCAACATGAATTACAACAGCCGAAGCTTAGTGCTGAGCAGCGACTTGCGCTGGCTGAATCTATCACCAAGCATACCGCTTGGAGTGCAGGGGCATTAGCGCAATTCTATTACACGGGTGAGGGGCTAGAGTCGCCGAATAAAGATCGCGCGTTGGCAATGTTTGAATTGAGCGCACAATTAGGCGATGCGTATTCAGCTTACAGTGCATTTTTGGGTCATCTCCAAGGTTGGTCAAGTCAATCAGACCCAAGCAAAGCGTCACCATATTTATGGCAAGCCGCAAAAGCCGATATTAGACAATCTCGAATGTATTTAGCGGAAGGTTATCGAACGGGCAACTATGGGTTGCCTCAAGATTTAAAAGCTGCGATGCAATGGGCTAACACGACTGAAGTGCCGCCGCAAATGCACTTGGATATGTGTCTTCAAGAGGACCCTTTATATCTAAGCCAGCATTGTGTTAATGAATGGGTTAAACCTGCCGCATTGCAAGGCGATACGATAGCAAGTTACCGTATGGGATTACAGTTTCAGCATGGCATTAGTATGCTGACTCCAGATCTAAATGAGGCTAATACTTGGTTTGAAAAGGCGGGTAACTACGGACCTGCGTTATTCGCTCGTGGTGATCTTTTATTTGCTCAACAAGGAAACACTTTTTTCACTAAAGACGATAGCGAGCAGATGAAATCATTGTTGTTCTCTGCCGCTCAGGCGGGTGAGTTACACGCGTTTACAGAACTCGCATATGTGATGATGAATGGTGGTGAATCTGACTCTGCTTTGACGTTACTAAGTCAAGCCGACATAGTTGGATCGTGTGACGCTGAATGTAAGTATCAATTGTCAGTACTGCTTGAAAAAAGCGAGCCCGAAAACGCTGAAGCATATTTACAAAGTGCGATGAGTGAAGGTGATGCCAATGCTTTGCTTGAAACGGCACTTAAACAAGCCCAAGATTTACCCGATACTCGCGCTAAAATCTACCAAGCAGCAATTAAAGGCAATGTAACTGCAATGCTATGGTTGATGGATAGAGCAAATGAGTCGGGCGATAAAAAGCAAGCGATTATTTGGCGTCAAGAAGCCGCAGCTTTTCAAGACAGGTATAGTCAGTTTGAGTTGGCCTTGCACGCGAGGAAAGAGCAGTGGTATGAAGCTTCTAGCTATTGGAAGAGCAGAAACGGGTTTTCTAATCGATTTAAAGATGACGTTAATGTCTTAGCTGATAGCGGACGTCCTGAAGTACGTGAGGATGCCATTCAATATACGAAACAATTTGGCGGTGATCTGAAAAAGCGTTATCAGGCGTTGAACGCTCAGCATGATGAGCCAAATTATTATTTAGAACATAACCGCTTACTTAACCAACTTAAGCGTGTTCGCTTTCGTGAATACTCATTATCACCATGGAGGATTGTCGCTGAAGCCCCTGATGTACCGCAAATAGAGGCTTATAACCGTGGTGATATGAAAGTGCCAAGGAGACATAAAGATGGGCGTTTAGCCGTGGATGGAGCTTGGAATCCGCCCGAGAAACTACCGTTTAAATTATTGGCTAATAATCAAAGTGTGCAACAAAGCCATTGTGGATACTTATTTAATCGTGCGACAGGGGATCATCTTTTAATCCACCGCTTGAAAGGGGGATGTCGTCCTGAACCAAGCATATTGACTCGACTTGAGCAAGAAGGGGCGAAAAAGCTAGTTCATAACGACGCGGCTTCAGCTGCTCTATTTGATGATGGAAGTGTTGTCACTTGGGGCGGTGCAATGGCTGGTGGCAGTCCTATTCTTGCGGCATCTAATTTTGAAGATTCAGCCTATCAAAGCCTTGATGATGAACTCAAAGTTTATCGTCGTTTACAAGCGAATATTGTCGATATCGCGCCCGTGCAAAGCCATTTCCTCGCTTTAGATAGCTCAGGGGATATTTTGCTTTGGGGGCCAATGGCTTATCATTTTGGTGGTGAAATTCAAGGCGAGTATCAAGCACTGGCGGCGAGCCCTGATAGTGACCGCTTTTGTGCGTTGAGTCGCAACGGTGATGTCGATTGTTGGGATTTAGGTGGCGGCGCTTCACCAGTAGTAATTGCTCATAACAAGGCTCGAGTGATGAAAGTTGAAGGTACTTTTGACACTTTTGCAATGCTTGATGAACAAGGGCAATTGACTTTACAATCGATCGTTATGAATCAAAATACCGATGATTTAGTACCGACGCTTGATAAAAATAAGCGCTGGAAAAAGCTAGAACAAGTGATTGTCTATGGTAGATTGCGAACACTACTGGTTGATACAGATGATAAACTTTATTACATAAAGCCACATCATCAAAAGTTGGAATTAAAATCGGTACGTAATATTGGCAAAGAAACGTTATTCATTACTTCAAATGAAACAATGGCATATTTGAACTAGGCTGTTTCTTTGCATGGTAAGGGCCTCTTTAGCTGTATCAGGTAAAGAGGCTTTTTTATCTTATTCAGGAAAATGTTAGGTGTGATCAGCCGGTGCGGTTACAAACATTTCAGCTAAGTTCGCTGTACGAGCCTTGTGCTAAATGATGAGCCATTTAATACATGGCTGGAACAGAACTATTTAACTGACTTAACCGCTTCCATTAGGGTAGCATTGAACTCATTCGGTTTCTCTAACATCGGAAAGTGCCCTGAGTCTTCAATGTAGTAGATGCGGTAGTCTTTAATGTGTTTCTTATTTTCTTCTGAGTTAGTCGGCCATAACCGAGCATTCACGAGTACCACTGGTACATTAACACTCTCATAGACTTGGCTTGCTTTACCACTCACATATTGGCCTAGGTAATGGCGGAACTGGTTTATCGCAATATCTGGAGGGGCAGATGCCATGTCTTGCGTTACCCAGTGGAGCAATTCTGTATTTACATCTTTTGGCAGTGAGCCTTGGACGAATACCGACATACCTTTTTGAAAGTCTTCTTCAAATGGCTTGGTCATTGCGTCCAGGTCACTTTGTGCGAAGGCTAATGCTACGTTTTGCGATGTATCAACACCAATAATGCCACCCGCCATCGAATGTCCAACCAAGATGACAGAATCCAGTTGTTCTTTCTCAATGACCGCCTTAATGTCATTCGCGAAAGCGACCATGGTGTATTCTGTTCGGTTGAAAGACGAGTGTGGATCTTATATCTCTTATCTCGACGACACTTCACTCGCACAATTTTCGTGCTTTCTTCGATAGAAACGTAATCAATATATTGGCCTGGAAAGCTAAATAGAGTGGAACTCAATGACATAAGGTAGGGCAGAGTTCTGTTAACAAAATAAACTTCGTATCCCAAAATGAAGAACGGCACCATTGAACGAGATGCCGAAGATGAAAGGTGATGGACAAAAGTTATCAATGGAATACAACAATTGATGAAATATTTATACATGCTTAACTGATAGTTAAAATACCTCTACCTTAAATCACTCTTGCCCTTATAACTAAGTTGGATTTAGCAATGATGATTCATTACACATCTCACTCAATGCCATGTTTAAGCTTATTTAACTACAGGTACCATATAGTCGAGCCCCCATATCTCCTTTTCCTGTTGGCCTATCTTCTTTGTTGGAAAAGCCAAGACAATGAAATGAAACTTTGTGCTTAAGAGAAAAGATCATATCCAATGCTTTCACATTAATGGATAAACAAATAACATGGATGGTTTCACTATATGATTCAGGAAGTGATTCAACTATGTTTTTTATGGTTTTTCCGCTATCAATAACTGAGTCGATAATCACTATACTTTTGTTTTCATATACGGAAAATTCATTGTTGTCAGATTTTTTGTACATGTAAAAGTTACCATCATAATTATTTATGAATCCATTAGATATATAGTTTCCTGAGCGATCCATCGAAATCACTTGGTAGTTTTCTTGGGCTAAGTTAGTTTTGGAGTAAAATGAATTTACTAGCAACTCGCCAATCTTATGATGTAGCCTACGCAAAGCTGATGGTGATAGCTCTGAGTCAAATTGTTTACCGTATAAACTTCTAATTTCTAGAGTTTGCGGAAGATAATATTCATTTAAAAATACAACGTCAGAATATCTTTTGCTAGTAAAAATACCATCTGAAATAGTGTGATTTAATACTCCGAATTCAATGTTGTTTTTAATGCAATAGTCTTCGGCTGCTTGAAACTCCTTTTCGGAACGCTCTTTTGTCTCCTCTAAGCTTCTTACCTTTCTATTTCTCACTTTAGAAGAATTATCATTGTTAACATTGCTTTCTATCATTTTTGATGAAGAGTTCAAATGAATAATACCATTGGATACCCCATTATTATTGGTAGCCATAGCATTAACCCTTACACCAGTTACTGAATTATCAACGTACATATGGCCATCTAAAAATAAGTACTCATATTTATTTTTGTCGCTGATAAATTCATGATGAAATTTATTCACTAATTCTTCACGTACATCATCATTCACTGAATTAAAATCGTTCAGTGTATCTATACCTTTTCTCTTGAGGAAACTAAAGAAACGAGAGGATGTCTGAATTGCAAAACCACCGTCAATGCTCTTGGCCAGTTGTTTAGATACGGTTGTTTTCCCTGAGCCTTCTAAGCCAACTAAGTAATAAAATTTGCTATTATCCATATCAAAGACTCTCTCTCATATACTGCTCAGCTTTTAGTATTATTTTTGCCATATTATTACGAGTTTGGACTGCCACTGGAATATTAGACTCATTGCCAATAGTTGCACAGGAGTAACATGCCGTTCTAGGATCTTTTGCTGCTAAATAGCTAGATACATCGCTGACTGAAGTTTCAGAATTAATTAGTAAACCCTGTTCGTCCCACCTTTTCTTAGCTATACGAGAACAACTAAAAAGGCGGCCACGTTCTAGAGTGACATCATATTTTCTATAGAAGCAAGTCGACCAATGATGTCTTGTTTGTTCCGGATCATTATTAACTTCACTAAGTAGATCATCCCAAGCGGTTTTTCTTCTAAATTCAATGTTTCCCTTGTAATTTAGAGCTTTTATATATTGCCTCCAGATATTTTCAAACTCTTCTGTCATAACATAGTCACTAATGACCAAACTATCTAAATTAGCTAAAGTGTTTTTAGTTATTCCTTTAGGATAAAGACCATTTGTAACCACTTCAATTTGTTCAGATATACCAACTTTTCTAATTTCTATAAGATGATCGTTAAGACTTTTTGACAAAGATGCCTCTCCTCCTGCAATAACAATCTTTTCGACTTTTACACCACATGTTTTTAATAGCCTAAGTGATGTAATATGTTCATCTATCCCTTCTCCGTTGACAGGAGTTACTTGGTTAGGAATGTTGAAACCGCATCTATGACAATTCAAGTTACATTGATTAGTTATAGATAATTCCAGTTCTCTAATTTTGCCTTCCGATAACGGATTAGCATCTTTATTTTTCCTCATAGGAGAGTTATTAGCCAAACAGTTTGTTGATTTTCCTTTTCCAAAATATTACCCTTTTTAATTTTAATTTTAATTTTATTTATACCAATTTAATTTCGAGATAGAGGCGTGATTTTGTAATAAACACTGATATTGTATAGCAAATCAATATTGTCTCATCGCCCTATTAGCACTTTGAATAATTTCGCTCTTTGATATCATTTACTATAAACGCTAAAACAGTAAACAGCTCCTAATCCATAAATCCTAAGTCTAGATTATCTTTCCATTCACCCTCATTCCTTAGTTGAATTTCACAGTAGTAATCTTGGAATGGGGCATATTCCTCATGTTATTTTGTATATCGCTTACCATCTTACCCAACTACACTACTTAATCTTAAGTTTTGACGCTCTGTTTTTCTTAGCCATATATAAAGGCCTAAAGTAAGTGCAGCGTCAAAAAGCAGAGCGAAACCAAACATTAGGGCGATAGCTTCTAGTGATGGAATAAACCAGCCTATTTGATAAGCAATATAAGCTCCGCCATAAAACAATGTATTAACGATGAGGGATTGATAAAGCATCAAATCTGTTCTACCTAAGCCATAAAAGTAGCTATCGATAACATTATTAAGGGCAAATACTGCGTAAAACCCTATTAATAAAGTTGCAAGTTGAACAATAGGGCCAGACTCTGTTACTCCCATCACCGTTATGATGAAAACATCCCATAAAGGCGTACTTATCAGCCACAAACCAATAATGACGAAGCTCAAAATAAGATACGCATTGATCTTTTCTGGTGTAAGGCTTCGGCTTGTTGCCGTATCTTGCTTAACTAATTGCCCTAACGCGAGAATCGGTAGGAGTAACCATCCCCATATAAAGTTATTTGTGATCCAGTAGACACCAGCTTGCTGAATCTGATTAATAAGTTGCAAGATCATAACTAAAAATGCAAAGTTACGGACAAAGGATTCCAATCCAGACTTAAAACCAATCTTAAACCAGACTCTGAGCCATTTTTGGTGCTGAAACTGAATGTATCGAAGCTGAAAACCATCCTTAGTTAAATAAAGAATCGATACCACTGAAAGTGATAAATTGACAAAAATATTGGTTATAGCAATGCCATTGACACCTAAAGAGAGTGAGAGTGGCAACTGACTGACAAAAATACTATCACCTAGTAGCGTTAGTACCGTTTGTAATACCAATAGGGCATATAATGCTCGTTGATTATCTTTTAAAACCAGCACTAAATTAAAAAACGCAAACACACTAGACAGTAGAATAGCTATCGATTCTAAGCGAATGTACTCAATGGTTTGTATGATCAAAGATGAATCTTGCTGCATGCCTGTAACCAATTTTGACGCAAACATCAATACGAATGCGGTAACAATCAGGTAAAGCAGAAGAACAACTATTAATGATGTTGAAACGCGTAACTGATAAGCGCGTTTTTCTGAAATAACTTGACCTAGAATAAAAGCCAGCGGGATTAATAATGCTTCGCTGAGCACTTCATAACCAATATTTAACCATGCTACTTGTGCGGCAATACTAAATGCCCATATATCGGGCATATCACCTAAGAGATGAATTCTCGTTGTTGAGTATATTAACGGAATAAATCCGTTAAGTATGAGTACCAATAAAAGCTTATAATTAATGCTTTTGATTTGATTGATTAGCATTTTATTTTTCTTCTATAATCGTGAAACTAGTAGTGATTTTTGGTTAAGTGCCAACCCTTATTAAAAGGGCATTCATACAGTTTTAAGTGCTTTCCCTTCTCTTGGAACAGAATCTCGGCTCTTTGCTTGGCGATTTGATATGTCGGGTAGAGTTGTTTGTTTTTGCCATCACCCCCTGTGCAATTAAAACAAGTTTTACTTGGTGTGTGTCGGTGCTTGGGGGCCAAATGCCAATGTTCACATCTTTCACATTGATAAGGAACGAAATCATGTCCATGGCATTGATTTGCATAGTTCGCTGCATTAGTGGCTTCTAATTCAGTGAAATAAACAGACAATGGTTGACTTGTTGTGCGGCTAAAACAGATTGAGCTTTTCATTAATGATACCTCATGTTGAGTTATGGTGTTTGCATTTAATAAAGCAAATAAGGCGCCAATATTGGGATGCGGCTAAAAAGAAATAAAAATACTTATAAATCAAATACTTGCGATGATTTCTTTTTGGCTGCTGTATTTACTCTCTCTTGACGTAAACTTTTTTGTTATCTATTATTAACCAAAAAGTTCGCTGTTGGCTGTGAGGAATGCTTTAAATGTCTGAAAAATTTACTTTTATCACCCCATTTTTTGAGTGGCATGGGATTGGTTTTTTAGATGTCATACTCCAAGCAATGAATGATGCTTATCAAAAAAATAGCGCCCTTCCTTCAAATACGGAGCGATTTGACTCGTATCAGATGCACGAGAAATTTTCTCAAAATGGTGAATTGAAGTGTCTTGAAAGAGTGGTGTATTTATTACCAAAAAATTATCAAGTGATTGTAGGAAGATCCTCTCGATGGAAAGAGTTTGTATCTGATGAAAAGCAAAAAAACATTCGGGAAAGTATTAAAAGGACTGCAACAAATTATGCCGAAACTAAAGAAGATTTAGAAAAGTTGGTTTTGTACTTTAATAGTACTGAAGATAAGAACTTTCCAGATTATCAATGGTTGAAGGAAAATTGGCGACATCATCAAGACCTTTGGCATATTATGAATGAATTCAGCATTGGAACTCAGGTTGCTTGGTATAAGGATAATTCATCGATCTATAAAAAATCACAAAAGATTGAGTTTGTTGAGCTAGAGATAGAGTATGCTCAATTACATGATGAATATGGAACCGCGACAGCCTTGAGAGATTGGTTGGCAGAGCAGCATTTAAACCAACATACTTATGTAAACCTATGGGGAGCTATGACAAGTTTTCAGATCGCTTTTCATTATTTATCCTGGGCGTCACCTCGTTTTAAATCAGCACATCTTGTAAAGTGTATTAATGAAAAAAAATCTAATGTCCAGGAGAGACTTACACCGATAAGAATAGAACAGGCAAATAAGGATTTATTAGTTCAATTGCGTGCTGATGATCTGGGGCAATATGGTTTATCTGATCAACAAGAAAAGACATATCGCTGGCTAAATAAATATAGAGAGCTTGGAGATAACTTTACAATTCTATTGCTTGGGCCAAGAGGTATAGGTAAAACAAAAGTCGTAAGAGATGTTTATGCTGATAAAGACGGAGATGTAATCAGTGTAAATTGCGCACAGTTTCAGAGCAATCCAGGACTGGCAAGAAGTGAGTTATTTGGTTATGAAAAAGGTGCATTTACAGGGGCGGATGAAAAGAAAACTGGTGCTTTTTCAGAAGCAAACAATAAAACGTTATTTCTAGATGAGATCCATCATCTTGATAAAGCGACTCAATCACTGTTACTTACGGCACTGCAAACTGACGACGAGGGGTTCTTTGCTTTTACTCCATTAGGTAACAATAATCAGGAAAAGGTTAGATTTCAGTTGATTACGGCTAGCAATCAAAAGATTGAGCAATTGGCAGAATTGATATTACCTGATCTTCTTGACCGAATAAGTCAAAGAACTCTTGAATTTTCTCCACTGCAATCAGGAGTGGCAATCCGTGGTGAGTTTATCCATGTATGGGACAAAATGGAATTTAAAGGGGTATATAATCCTATTGATGAGGATAAAGAATTCCTCTCTTGGTTAGCAAGTGAAGATCGTGTATTTAGTGGTAATTATCGAGACTTACAGAAAATAGCAATTTTATGTGCTGATCATCATCGTTGCTCTGATCTGCTAAAGAATACATCATTAGTTAGCTATGTTGAATCAACTTGGCGACAAACAATAGCTAGTCGACCAAAGGATGTTTCAATTGAAAATTTCTTAGATGAACATAATAAGTTTTCATTGAAAGAGATAACTGATGAATTTAAAGCGAAAGTTGTACGAGCGGCGGAGCTATATAATGGCGATATAAAAACTGCGGCTAATATGCTTGGGATCACGCCTAAAAATCTGATTGAGATCAAAAGAAGAGTTAAGGATTGATCCTAATAAGGTCAAAATCTCTTGGTTCACTACACTCCCTTAAATTGTGATTCTGGCACGTTTCTGCCCAATTATGACTCACGTTCCATTAAGCCAACTATACCCCTCAACTTTAAACAATCCCCAAAGCAGGGTTGCGCAATAATCACTTTGTCACAATGCGCTATAGCAACCCAGCGTGATCTGCTTTAGAGTCTGATGGGTATTCTTTGCGATTTTTTCTCTTCATTTCTACCATTCGAGGTCATCATGTTTACTCAGCGTCCTATTAAACAAGCCAAGACGATAGATAACGTCTACGGCAGCGCTTATTATCACCTCGAAGCGAAAGATCGCACCATTGGTGAGCTACGAAAAAAGCTAGAGGCAAAAACCGATAATCAAGAATGGATAGACACGGTTTTAAATGACTTGATAGACCGTGGTTACCTTAAATCGGATAAAAAGTTTGCGGTACATTTTGCTGAAATGGCGTTTAATTCAGAAAAGGGCCGTCAGTACATTTTAACCAAGCTGAAAGAGAAGGGGATTGAGAACTCGGCCGCGAATGAAGCGATTGATTACCTTGTGAACCGCGACAACATTTGTGAACTTACCTTATTGAATAGCCGCCTTTCGGCTATGCGTTTGGAGGGTTTTTCGAGTGATAAACTCTATTCGGCACTGCTTAAGCATGGCTTTCGATCTTCTGATGTGCGCGAAGCGATTCAATCTCATCCTGTCGCATCAACACTGTCCTCTAAGCAACAAATCAAAGCGGATAAAGCTGATATCGTGAAAGAGATTGAGCGGTTAGCCCGTAAGTTAAAAGGCAAGTCTTTTATTAAGCGCGAGCTACAGCAAAAGCTGATCGATGTGTCTCAGTTTGATGAACAAATTGAGAAACTAGAAATGGATGGTTCGATTGATTTCTATCAAAACTGCCAACTACGGTTAGAGAAAAAACGCTTTGATTTAACGAACTCAAAAGAGAAAAGCAAAGCTTACGCCTATTTGTACTCTCATGGTTTTAGCTCGGATGAAATTAAAGAAACACTGTCGAGCTGACGTTCTTAGCACTTTTACGCTTTAATTGAGGGGATTGCTTTTATATAGAGCATCATATTACTGATGGTGCAATCTTAAAAACGTATTAAGCGCCTTGCCAGCTATTCTCAATGAGTATGGATTTGTTGCTTTAACCTTGCCTGCGATATGATATTAATTGCCTTGTGGTATAGTGTGAGCGGTAAGTAATGGTAATAAGTGAAAAGTGACAAATGCGTCTTCACCTTAAAAAATACAATCTGCTCATTACTGTCTGGGTACTGACATTAGTAGTAACACTTCCTTCTATATCGTATGTATTCATCAAATCATGGGAAACCCATAAGGGTGTCTTAGCGAATAAAATCGATGCGCTATCTGATGAGTTTAATTATGATATTAAAACAAATCTAGCTTCGCTTAATGAGCGTTTCCCGACTGCGCAAGTATGCGACAAAGCCGTAATTCAGCTAATGAAACAGGTTGATTACAATGCAAAATACCTAACAGATTTTGCTGTCGTACACGACAATCAGATCATCTGTACGTCAGAAAGTGGAATGCTAACGGAACCCATTTCCCTTCCTAAGCCTAATTGGGTGACGGCTGGCGGTGTTAGCATTATTCTAGGTATGCCAATTCCACTTTTCGATGGGCAAGTAACAGGAATAACGGCACAAGTCGGTTCTTTTTTGGCTTTTCTGGACTACCAACAATCTGAGAGTAAGACTGATCACCTATGGCTGAAATACATTAACTACGGCCTTAACAAAGGAAAGAAAACATACAGTTATGGTGATAAGGTATTTTCAGCTAACGGTTTTGTCGAATTAGTTTCCGGTCGACAATGGTATGAAGATGGACATTGGCTATTTAGTGAATGTCGTGGTGACACTGAATGCAAAATCATTGCGGTTGATATTCTGGCTTATTTTGAGGCGGAGAAAACGGCAGTTATCTTTTCGGCTGTTTTCTTAATCATATTGATGAGCTTAATGACCCAGCTGGGCTTGCGATTACATCGTTGGCTTTATAGTCTGCCACGGCAAATACGCAACGGCATGAATAATCAACAGCTGGAATTACATTATCAGCCAATCATCGGTTTTGTTTCCGGCGAGATTGAAGGATGTGAAGTGCTGTGTCGCTGGCATACGGTGGAAGGTAAGCTGATCCGCCCAGATGAGTTTATTGCGATGGTGGAGACGAATAGACAAACTCGTGAGTTAACGGAACTTGTCGTATCTAGGTGTATTGCTGATTTACAACACGCTGAGCTACTAGGTAAATGCCGAGTGGCTATTAATGCATTTCCTGATGATATCGCTTCTGGTCATATTCTTCGTGTCTTTCGTCGCCAGCTGCCGATCAAAGATTACTCTACATTTACAATTGAGTTGACTGAGCAAAAGATCAGTGACCTTCCAGCCCTTAGCGAAGGGGTTCGACAGCTCCGAATGCTGGGTTTTCAGGTGGCGATTGATGATTTTGGTACAGGCTTTTCTAATCTTGAAGGATTGCGCGAACTGAGTGTCGACATCCTTAAAATCGATAAAAGTTTTGTCTGGGGAGCGGAGAAGCCGTCATTGAAACAAAGTCTGATTGAGCATATTGTCAATATTGCCAAATCATTGCAGCTTAAAATTGTCGCAGAAGGGGTTGAAACTCAAGAGCAATTTAATTTCTTGCGCTCAATGGAAGTGGATTATAGCCAAGGATATCTGCACAGTCGTCCGGTTTGCTTGAGTGAGTTTGCGGACTTATTGAATACTCCAGCAACAGTGAGTAGTCCAATAATACAGCCCGGTTAAACAAGTATTAAGGGTTAAACTATGTAATTGGCTTGGTCACCACAACTAAAAAGGTTAACTGCGATCAGCTGTGGTGACCTGACGTTCTTAGCTTCTTGATGCGTTATTTTGATTTAACTTAGTACTTACTTTTGGTTTGTTTCTGAATTACTTATGACTCATCTTTTGCGTTAGAATTTGCTCAGCACGTTGTTTTTCAAGTTGTGGACGACGATGAATCGCCCAGTAAGTTAGCCCTACAAAGAAACCACCACCAATAATATTGCCGATAGTGACGGGGATCAGGTTGTTTAACACCATATTCGCTACGTTAAGGTCGGCAAACTCCGCAGCCGTATGGCCAGTTTGAAGCCAAAACTCAGGTGACGCGAAGGATTGGATCACTATGCCCATAGGGATCATAAACATGTTGGCGATGCTGTGCTCAAAGCCGCAGGCAACAAACATAGCGACAGGCAGAATCATGACCATCACTTTGTCGGTCGCGCTATGGCACGAGAAGGTCATCCACACCGCTAAGCACACCATCAAATTACACAAAATACCCAGCACGACCGCTTGAATAAAGGTGTGATGGATTTTGTGTTGCGCCACTTGCATTGCATGAATACCCCATTCACCGCTGTTACCTAGGTGCTGCTTGGCAAGCCAAATCAAGGCCACAAAAAAGAGTGCTCCCAGCATGTTGCCGAAGTACACGGTTACCCAGTTGCGGATTAATTGTCGAGTAGTGATACGGTTACTGGCTCGGGCAACCGTGGTTAATACCGTCGAGGTGAACAACTCGCCGCCACAAATCACCACCAAAATTAGGCCAAGACTAAACGCAATGGCCCCGACGAACTTCGCCATTCCCCATGCCATGTCGCCAGAACCTGTGGTGACTGTGATATAGAAAACAAACGCGATAGAGATAAACACCCCCGCGGTGATCGCGAGCACAAAAGATTGTAGTGGGTTTTTGGTGGCTTTATAGATACCGACTTCTTCAGCCTTAATCGTCATGTCGGTGGGCATGAGGGCATCAAATGGGTTTTGTTCGTTACTCATTATTTTATTCTCCCCTGGTAGGGTTATTGTGTAAGCCTAAATATCACGCAAAAGGCACTGTGCAATATTGGCTTTAGCTGTTGTTAGATATTGGATACACACACTAGGTATCAATAACCGTGCCAGATGAAAATTAAGTGTTAAGTGATTGTTTTAAATGAAGGCAAGATGTTGTCGCTAGGTAGGAGTTGACAGAAATGACGATGACACTTGGCTGTCAAAAGAAGGTGTCGACACGGCTTACTCTGTCGATCTCTATCTATTCAATTAGCGATAAATCGCACAGATCAGACAGAGCAAGCCAATGTTAAAGGGAAGAAAATCAGCGGTAAGAATTAGGCATTATTGAGCCAATCTAACCACGCTTCCATGCCTTCACCCGTTGCCGCGGAAAGTTCGAGTACTTGAATGTATGGATTCACTTTGCGCGCATTTTCAATGCAGGCTTCAACATCAAAGGCGACATAAGGTAGTAAGTCGATTTTGTTGATGATCATTAGCTGCGAAGCGGCAAACATATTCGGGTATTTAAGCGGCTTATCTTCCCCTTCGGTTACCGATAGAATCGCCACTTTGTACTTCTCGCCTAAATCAAAGCTGGCAGGGCAAACTAAGTTCCCCACGTTTTCAATAAACAAGAGTCCGTCTTGTTCAAGGCCTAGCTGGTGGCAGGCATCGTGAACCATTTTCGCGTCTAAGTGGCAGCCTTTACCTGTATTGACTTGAATAGCATCTACACCTGTCTCACGAATACGATCGGCATCGTTGGTGGTTTGTTGATCGCCTTCAATCACAGCACAGGCTCTGTCGCTCTGTTGAATCCGCTTTAAGGTTTCCGTTAGTAGGGTGGTCTTGCCTGAACCTGGGCTTGAAACCAAATTCAGCACTAACTGATTGGCTTGGTCAAAGTGTTCACGGTTGTGGCTAGCAAGGTGATTATTTTTGCTGAGCACATCCATTTCAATTTCAATTAATTTGCGTTGGCTAACACCCGCCACATGGGTTTCGGCTTCACCTTTGCCATAATGTAAATCGCCGTGAGCGGATAGTTCTGGTGTCAGTTCATGCGCATGTTGGTGATCGTGATGCTCTTCATGCGAATGGGCTGCTGAATGGCCATGTGAGTGCTCGTGCGGATGAGCATGATGCTGATCGTGGCTATGCGTGTGTTGCTGTTGTGATTGATGGTGCGATTGGTGCTGCGATGATGGATCAGGGTAATGATAATGATGGTGGTGAACATCGCCCCGATGATGATAGTGGTGGTGCACAATAACCGGTTGTGGGTTTTCTTGGTGAGCAGCTGCGTGTGAGTGGCTATGTGGCTGTTCGTGGTGATGTCCGTGATGATGATCGTGGGGATGGTCATGATGATGGTCAGAATTTACTTGTTCAATCTGGCTATCACCACATCCGCAAACATTGCACATATTATTCAACCTCTATTTCTTTAATTCGCATTTCATCGCCTTGCAGCACTTTTAGTTTGTAACCTTGGCAGATCGGGCAGCTTTCCCCTCGTTGGGCGAGAGAAACGGCTTTATCGCAATCATAACAATGGGCTTCACCTGCTTTCGGTACTATTTCGAGTGCCGCGTCTTGGGCGATGGTTTCTTTCGCTGCGAGATCGAAGCAGAACTTAATGGTGTCTGGTTCGACGCATGACAATACTCCGATTTCTAACCATACCTTGGTGACTTTGCTAAAGCCTTGCTGAGTAGCTTGTTCTACGACGAGATCAACGGTGTCCATACTCAGAGACATTTCATGCATGGCGACTCCTAAACTTGCTAAAAATGATCGGCGGGGGAGTAAATATTCAAAGAGCGAAAATTAAATCATTAATTTTTAAAAAGTTTTGTGACGTTAATCAAATATAAATCAGTAGGCGTATCGAGAGGCTTTTTATTTGTATGATGAAGTGATGATCGTCATCGTCATTAGTGTCGACATTCAGTTTTATTCCCGATAAATAGAGCCTGTTTATACGAGTGCGCTCTCTTTTTTTGTTTTTATATTCTTTAAATTCAATTAGTTATCTCTATTGTTTTTGTATTTGTCAATCTTGGTACGAATGTTGTTATAGAAGGGGTTCGAACTGCAATTTAGCAAAGGTTAGTTATGAATCGCTTTGTAATTGCAGATCCTCAGTTATGTATCGGGTGTGGGACATGCATGGCAGCATGCTCTACAGCACACAAAGCGGAAGGTCTGCAAACTCACCCAAGATTGACCGTAATGCGGCATAAGCAGGCTACGGCGCCTGTACTATGCCGTCATTGTGAAGATGCGCCGTGCGCGCAAGTATGTCCTGTCAATGCCATTACCCAAGAACAGGGTAGTGTTGTTGTGAATGAAAGCCTCTGTGTAGGCTGCACGCTTTGTGCCATTGCATGCCCATTTGGTGCCATTGCTATAGATGGAAGTCGCCCTGTAGATATGGCGAATTCCTACGACACCTATATTCCCTCCACCGTCCATTCCAGTAACCCTTCAACCTCCAGCCCGCAATGTTTTGGTAAAGACATTTTAGCGTGGGAACCCGGCGTGAAGAGTATTGCTGTGAAGTGCGACTTATGTCAGTCCACCACGGGCTCGCCTGCGTGTATCGAGGTTTGTCCCACCAAGGCGCTGTTCTTGGTTGAAGAGCAAGGCATGGCAGACGCAAGTCAAAGTAAGCGCAATGAGGCGGCTCTTGATGTTTCAACCATAGCTTTGGAGCGACAGGAATCATGATAGAACTCGACTTATTAATGCTTTCGATTTTGCTTTATCTCGCAGGCGCTGGGTTTTCGTTGATTTTTCATAACGATGAACGACGCGCCGCGCATGTTTCTGGCGTGCTATGTGCGTTAGGCGGTATTGCTGGCATTGCGGCGGCTATTCCTGTGCTGTTGAACGGGGACGCTATCACGCAGCAACTTTATAGTCCTTTTTCCTTTGCTGATTGCGTGATCCGCTTGGATGCACTGTCTGCCTTTATGGTGATGGTGATTTCGCTATTAGTGGTGGCGTGCGCCGTTTATTCACTGTCTTACATGCGTGAATATGAAGGAAAAGGTGTGTGGGCAATGGGCTTCTTCATGAATGTCTTTATTGCTTCCATGGTGGCCTTGGTTGTTTCTGACAATGCGTTTTACTTCATTGTCTTTTTCGAAATGATGTCGCTGGCTTCTTACTTCTTGGTGATCTCGGAACAAGATGAAAAAGCGGTAAAAGCTGGGCTGCAATATTTCTTGATAGCGCACGCGGGTTCTGTGTTGATCATGATTGCTTTCTTCATTTTGTATCGCCAATCAGGCAGCTTGAACTTCGCGGATTTCAAAAACGCTGAGCTTTCACAATGGCAAGCATCGGCGGTGTTCTTGTTGGCCTTCTTTGGTTTTGGTGCCAAAGCAGGGATGATCACCTTACACGGTTGGTTGCCACAAGCTCACCCCGCAGCGCCTTCTCATGCATCGGCATTAATGTCGGGTGTGATGGTCAAAATTGGTGTGTTCGGCATCATTAAAGTCGGTATCGATTTTCTTGGGGCAGATACGGCATGGTGGGGCTATCTGGTATTGGCCTTTGGCGGTGTGTCGTCGGTGTTAGGTGTTATGTATGCCTTGGCAGAGCACGATATCAAACGCTTGTTGGCTTACCACACGGTGGAAAACGTCGGCATTATTTTAATGGGCGTTGGCATTGGCATGATAGGTATTGCTAACGACCAACCTGTGTTGGCAACCCTAGGTTTACTCGGTGGCTTATACCACTTACTGAACCATGCGGTGTTTAAAGGACTGTTGTTCTTAGGCGCGGGCTCAATGATTTACCGTGTTCACACCAAAGACATGGAAAAAATGGGTGGTCTTGCCAAGTTAATGCCGTATACCGCGTTAGCGTTTTTGATCGGGACTATGGCGATTTCTGCCTTACCGCCGCTTAACGGTTTTGTCAGTGAATGGTTCATCTACCAGTCGCTGCTGACTATGAGCAAAGAAGGCACGTTCGCGATGTCGATTGCAGGGCCTATTGCCGTAGTCATGCTTGCCATTACTGGTGCGCTGGCCTGCATGTGTTTCGTGAAAGTGTACGGTATTTGTTTTTGCGGTGCCGCGCGAAGCGAACAAGCCACCAAAGCCACTGAAGTGCCCAAGCCTATGGTGTTTGGCACCCTGTCGTTAGCGGTACTTTGCATTGTGCTGGGTGTGGGTTCGCCTTGGATCGCACCAACGATCTCAAGTGTTGCAAGCAGCTTGGTTAATAGCGATGCCATTACGGTAACGCAAGGCGCAGCGCTTATTCCAGATAACGGCGCACAAGCAATTCTATCAACACCTGTTATTGCCCTGACGTTACTTGGATTGATACTGGTTCCTGTACTTATTCTTTCTATCTTCAAAGGGCCGAAACTTACACGCCGCCACAACAACGATCCATGGGCGTGTGGTTATGGCTATGAAGATCGCATGACAGTGTCCGCAGGGGGCTTTACTCAGCCACTGCGTGCCATGTTTGTTCCGCTATACGCCATTCGAAATTGGTTAAATCCAGCGCCGCTGTTCGCTTTGATCCTTGAAAAGACCAAAGCAGGGGCGACGTACATCGAACCTTTCTTTGATAACAGAGTGATATTGCCTATCGCACGTTTTGTGCTGGCTGTCGGTAAACGCCTCCAATGGCTGCAATACGGGGATTTTAGAACCTATTGCTTATACATGGTTATTGCGTTGCTGGTGCTGTTATTCATTCCCGTAGATTTAGGAGTTAACTGATGCAAGGGCTTGAGATGCCAAGTCCTGAGCTGATTGCGTTAGCTATCGTTCAGGCATTAATCATGCTGGGGCTCGCCCCCCTTGTGACAGGCTTTTCGCGTGTTCTTCGCGCCAAAATGCACTCACGTCAGGGGCCGGGTGTACTGCAAGACTACCGAGATATCTTTAAGTTACTTCGTCGCCAAGAAGTAGCGCCAACACCGTCGGGGGTGATTTTCAAAATCATGCCATCGGTACTGATCATCACTATGTTGTTGATTGGTATGGCGCTGCCAACGGTGACTAATTACTCGCCATTTCCAATTGCAGGCGATGTGATCACCGATATCTATTTGTTTGCCATCTTCCGCTTCTTCTTTGCGTTAGCGGGGTTAGATTCAGGCAGCATGTTTTCAGGGATCGGTTCTAGCCGTGAACTGACACTGGGTGTGCTGGTAGAGCCGATTTTGATGCTGTCCATTTTTACGATGGCATTGGTAGTGGGCACCTCTGACCTTGGTTACATCAGTAATCATATGGCAACCGAGACATGGGCAGCCCCTGGCGCAACAGTATTAGCGGGGATTGCTTGTGCATTCGTGATCTTTATCGAAATGGGTAAGTTGCCGTTTGACTGTGCAGAAGCCGAGCAAGAGCTGCAAGAAGGGCCAATCACAGAGTACGCCGGTTCTGGTTTAGCCATGGTCAAACTTGGCCTTGGTCTAAAACAACTGGTGGTTGCTCAGCTATTCCTCGCGATTTTCATTCCGTTTGGTAAAGCCACGTCACTGACATTTCCTGCATTAGCCTCGGCTACGGGGATCTTAATGCTGAAATTGTTCGTCGTATTTTTGGTGGCTGGCGTAATTGAAAACAGCGTGGCACGAACTCGATTCTTGAAAACGCATCACCTGACTTGGGTGGGATTTGGTATCGCGGTATTAGCGTTTATCTTTTTCCTCACTGGTTTATAGGGAGCAGAGAGAAAAGTTATGGATATTATTGCTCTATTAACGATTTTCGTTCCCTTTTTAGGGGCGATCATCACAGTCTTAGTGCCTCGGCAGGCGGCGAAGTGGGTGTGTCAGCTATTCGCTGCACTTGCCTCGCTCGGTACGCTGATATTAGCCGCGACCTTTTTTAACAGTGGCGAAACCAGCGTTACTTATCAACTGGTCATGTTTTCCCAAACGGAAATATTTGGCTTAACCATAGATAAAGTCAGCACCTTAATCGCAGTGGCGGTGGTAGTGCTGGGGCTGTTGGTTAGCATTTATTCGCTAGGCTACATGACCGAAGGCAACCGTGAACACCCCCATGAAGGTTTGCCACGTTACTACGCTTTTTTGCTGATATTTATCGGTGCAATGGCGGGTTTAGTACTGTCGTCGACCATTCTCGGTCAGTTGCTGTTCTTTGAAATTACAGGGGCCTGTTCTTGGTCGTTGATTGGCTACTACCAAAAACCGACATCGCTTAAAGCGGCACTCAAAGCCTTACTGGTGACTCACGTTGCTTCGATTGGTTTGTTTGTGGCGGCTGCGTTTGTGTTCAAAGAAACGGGGACGTTCTCGTTATCCGCTTTGGCTTCGCTATCGCCAGAAACCAAAACCATCGTGTTCTTAGGCATCTTGATGGCGGCATGGGGTAAATCAGCTCAGTTACCGCTGCATGTTTGGTTACCCGATGCGATGAATGCGCCAACGCCTGTCAGTGCTTATTTGCATGCCGCGTCCATGGTGAAAGTGGGCGTGTATATCTTTGCGCGCGCGATTATGTCGGGGGGAGACATTCCTGAAGTGATCGGGGTGATAGGTGTGACAGGGGCGATGATCACCTTGATCTACGGCTTCATCATGTACTTACCACAAACCGATATGAAGCGTCTGCTGGCGTACTCCACGATTACACAGTTGGCTTATATCTTCCTTGCGTTGTCGCTATCTGTCTTTGGTTCCGACCTCGCTTTCGAAGGTGGGGTGACGTACATCTTTAACCATGCCTTTGCGAAGAGCTTGTTCTTCTTGGTGGCGGGTGCGCTGAGTTATACCTGCGGTACGCGTATGCTGCCAGCACTGCGCGGTATCGTGAAGAAATCGCCATTATTAGCGGTAGGTTTCTGCGTGGCCGCCTTGGCTATCACGGGTGTGCCGCCGTTCAATGGTTTCTTCAGTAAATTCCCACTGTTTGCCGCGGGTTTCACCTTATCTAGCGAACATAGCTGGTTGATGCCTGTGATGATCTTGGCTTTGGTTGAATCGGTCGCGAGCTTTGGTTGGATCTTGTACTGGTTCGGTAAAACTGTTGTTGGTGAACCTTCAGAGGCCGTCGCCACGGCTACACCTCTTCCTCGCTCCATGAGTGCCGTACTGATCATTCTGATCATTATGTCTTTCTGTTCGAGCTTTATTGCCTCTAATTGGCTGAGTTAAGGAATGACGATGAATGGAGAAATTGTAATTAATAATCTAGCCGGGCTGTTGATCGTTACCTCCTTGATGGTAATTGGGGTCAACAAGCCGCGGGTAGTGGCGATGCTGTACTCGCTACAGTCATTTGTTTTGGTGCTGACCTTTGTTGCTATCGCCAATACCGTGGATGCGCCGCAACTTTATCACTGGTCGATCACGGCCTTTATTACCAAGGTGATCGCACTGCCTGCGCTGCTGTATTACGCCTTTAGCAAGATGTATGACGCTGAAGCCAATAAGCCCGTTATCCACTTTGCGTGGTTGGTCATTATTGGTGGGGTGATCACCTTACTGAGCTTCTTGGCGGTGGAATCTGTGCAGCTTCCTTTGGTTGCACATTTAAAACCGGCATTGGCGGTATCGCTAGGTCACTTCTTCTTAGGGTTACTGTGTATTGTCAGCCAACGAAACATCCTCAAGCAGCTGTTTGGTTATTGCTTGATGGAAAACGGTTCGTCACTGACTTTGGCACTGCTTGCCAATAAAGCCCCTGGGCTGGTGGAGATTGGCGTCACCATTGATGCGGTGTTTGCGGTGATCTTCATGATTATTCTGGTTAGGCAGATTTACACCAAGTTACATACCTTGGATGCCCAGCAACTCACTACGTTAAAGGGGTAATATTCATGTCTTCTACACTTTTACTCCCGTTGCTGCTGGCTGTGCCGTTTGTGGCTGGGATTGTCTCTTTTCTCTCTTATTGGGGAGGTAAGGGGTTAAGGCAATTAGCCATCGGAGCACATGTTATTAGCATGCTGGCTGTGTTGGCGATTTCGTGGACGCTGGCTGCGGATGTGTTTATCGATGGTCCTATATTTGCGGCTCATCAATGGCTGTACTTAGACAGCTTATCAGCGTTGTTTACTGCTTTACTGGCTTTAGTCGGGCTATTAACCGGTTTTTATTCGATTGGCTATATCGGCCATGAGTTTAAAGAAGGGGAGTTATCGGCGAAGAAAGTCGCGCTGTACTACGGCTTATTTAACTTCTTTCTCGCCACTATGCTGGTGGCAGTTACTGCGAATAACGTGATCATGATGTGGGTGGCGATTGAAGCAACCACTATCAGTTCGGTGTTCTTAGTCGGTTTATACGGTCAACGTTCATCGCTGGAAGCGGCGTGGAAATACATCATCATCTGTAGTGTCGGTGTGGCATTTGGGCTGTTTGGCTCGATCATGGCGTACTCCAATGCAGCGGCTGTGTTTAGCGACCCATCAACAGCGATTTTCTGGACTGAAATTCATCAACACGCCAACTTGCTGGATCCGACCTTGGTCCATATCTCATTCATCTTCATTTTGATTGGGTTTGGTACTAAAACCGGTCTATTCCCAATGCATGCGTGGCTACCCGATGCGCACTCCGAAGCGCCAAGCCCTGTCAGTGCCTTGTTGTCTGCGGGTCTACTTAACTGTGCATTATTGGTCATCCTGCGTTATTACATCATCACAGTAAAAGCGATTGGTCCGCAGTTTCCGCAAATGCTGATGATGGTGTTTGGCTTTATGTCGGTGGCTGTTGCGGCATTCTTCATTATTACCCAGCGCGACCTTAAACGCTTACTCGCCTATTCGAGTGTCGAGAACATGGGGCTGATCACGCTGGCGATCGCGCTTGGCCCTTTAGGGATTTTAGCAGGGCTATTGCATGTGATTAACCACAGCTTGGGTAAAACCCTGATGTTCTGTGGCTCGGGCAATATCTTGTTGAAATACGGCACCCGTGACATGGATACAGTGAAAGGGGTCTTAAAAGTCGCCCCTATCACAGGTGTATTGATGGGCATGGGCGCATTGGCGCTAGGTGGTGTACCGCCATTTAACTTATTCATCAGTGAATTCATGGTGGTGACAGCAGGTATTGGTAGCAATCACACGATGATGACGGTGGTGCTCTTGTTCTTACTGACCGTGGTGTTAGCAGGGCTTGCGCGCATGGTGGCGGGGTGTGTACTGGGGCCAAAACCTGAGTTGGTTGAAAAAGGCGAACTGGGCGTGATGACCTTGGCACCAATGATTGTACTGATTGTACTCATGCTGGTAATGGGAACCCATATTCCTAAGCCTATTCTGCACGGTTTAGATCGCGCGGCCTTGGTGGTACTTGATAGCCAAGAAGAAACCATGATCGATGCCTTAAACCTACCTTGGCAAATGCAGCCATCTGTTTCAGTCGATACAACCCCATCTTCTGTTGCCCTACATAAAGAGAGATAAGCGAGTGGATACTTTAGAACTCAATACTAAACAAAATAACAAGCAGGGCTACGGCTATATCGCAGGCGTTCGCCAATTCTTTCCTAGCGCCATTATCGATGAAGAATGGCAAACCCATAATCAAGTCACGATTACGGTAAAAGCGACGGCGTTGATCGATGTGATGAAGTGGTTGTACTACGACCAAGGTGGTTGGCTTACTGTTTCTTTCGGTAATGACGAGCGCTCGCTTAACGGCCATTTTGCTGTTTACCACGCAATGTCGATGGAAGGTGAAGTTAAAAGTTGGGTGACGGTCAAGGTATTAGTCGATGCGGTGAGCCAAGAATTCCCATCAATTACTCCTGTGATCCCTGCCGCGGTGTGGGGCGAACGTGAAGTACGTGACATGTATGGTTTGCGTCCAGTAGGCCTGCCCGATGAGCGCCGCTTGGTTTTACCCGATGATTGGCCTGACGACCTTCACCCTTTGAGAAAAGATGCGATGGATTATCGTCAACGTCCGATGCCGACCACAGAAACGGAAACCTATAAGTTCGATAATCAACTAGGTGATGATAAAAACCGCATTGTGCCAGTTGGTCCATTGCACATTACGTCTGATGAACCGGGGCATTTTCGCTTATTCGTTGATGGTGAAGACATTGTCGATGCGGATTACCGCATGTTCTATGTCCACCGTGGGATGGAAAAGCTGGCTGAAACCCGTATGGGCTATAATGAGGTCGCATTTCTGACTGACCGCGTGTGTGGAATTTGTGGCTTCACCCATAGCGTGGGTTATAGCAATTCAGTTGAAAACGCCTTGGATATCCCAGTACCAGCACGGGCGAAAATGATCCGTACCGTATTACTGGAAGTGGAGCGTTTACATAGCCACATGCTGAACATCGGATTATCGAGTCACTTTGTGGGCTTTGATACGGGCTTTATGCAGTTCTTCCGTGTTCGTGAAAAAACCATGGAAATGGCAGAGCTCTTAACGGGCGCCCGTAAAACCTATGGTTTGAACCTGATTGGTGGTGTTCGTCGCGATATTTTGCAATCACACCGTGCTAAAGGGATTGCACTGGTTCGCCAGGTACGCCAAGAGTTTAAAGGTTTGGTCGATATGCTGCTTAGCACGCCAAACATTGAACAACGTATCGTTGGGGTTGGGATCTTATCTAAAGATATCGCCCGTGATTACAGCCCAGTCGGGCCATTGATCCGCGGTAGTGGTTTTAAGCGTGATGCACGTATTGTTCACCAGCAATCGCTTGAAGCTTATGGCGATGTACCGTTCGAGCTGCAAGCCTTTGATGGCGGAGATGTGCAATCTAGGGTGATGGTGCGGATAAAAGAAGTATTTGATTCACTCAATATTATCGAATACGGGTTAGACACTTTACCGAGTGGCGCCTTGTTGACAGAAGGCTTTACCTATACCCCGAACAAATTTGCCCTTGGTTTCACTGAAGCACCGCGTGGTGAAAACGTTCACTGGAGTATGACGGGGGATAACCAAAAACTGTTCCGCTGGCGTTGTCGTGCAGCAACATACGCCAACTGGCCGACGTTACGTTATATGTTACGCGGTAACACTGTCTCTGATGCGCCACTTATCATAGGTAGTTTGGATCCATGCTACTCCTGTACCGACCGTGTGACGCTGGTGGATACCAAAAAACGCAAGTCGACCACAGTGTCTTACAAAGAAATAGAACGTTATGGCATTGAGCGGAAAAACTCACCACTCAAGTAGGAGGCTAAGAGATGTTTAAATTAATAAAAACCATCATTAAAGCCGGCGAAAGTACGACAAAGTATCCTTTTGCACCGCTTGAAGTGAGTGACGATTTTCGTGGTAAACCTGAATATAACCCAGAGCAGTGTATTGCTTGCGCTGCCTGTACGCGTGCGTGCCCAGCTAATGCGTTGATTATGGAAACTGATGCCGAACAAGGAACTCGTCGTTGGCAGTTATCCATTGCTCGCTGCATTTTCTGTGGTCGCTGTGAAGAAGTGTGCCCAACCCAAGCGATCAAGTTATCGAAAGAGTTTGAGCTGGCAGTCACTAATAAAAAAGATCTGTATCAAGAAGCAAATTTTTCTCTTACTCAATGTCGTGAGTGCGGTATCGGTTTTGCGCCGCGGAAAGCGGTTGAATATGCCTTGGACTTATTAAAACAGGGCGGTATGAGTGAAGAGCAGTTTGAAGTGCGTCGTCAGCAGCTTGAAACCTGTCCTGATTGTCGTCGTAAACAAAACATGCTGGACGGTGGCAATATTTTGCTTGGTAAAAATGTTCTCCATGCCAAGCAATTAAATAAGGAAGTGTCAGATGAAAGGAATTAAGAAAATTGTCGGCACTGCCCATACGGCGGCTCAGCCGCTTGAGCTTGATCCTCATGCCGCGAAATTAAAAAGTACCTTGCTGAATGATATTAAGCGCTCGGCGTATGTGTATCGGGTTGACTGTGGGGGCTGTAACGCCTGCGAAATTGAAATTTTTGCCGCAACCACCCCCGTATTTGATACCGAGCGCTTTGGTATCAAGGTGGTGGCTTCACCGCGTCATGCCGATATTTTGCTGTTTACGGGGGCAGTGACCCGCCCAATGCGAATGCCTGCACTGCGTGCTTATGAAGCGGCACCTGATCCAAAAATCGTGGTGTCTTACGGCGCTTGTGGCTGTGATGGCGGTATTTTCCACGACCTTTATGGCGTGTGGGGCGGGACGGATAAGATCATTCCCGTTGATGTTTATATTCCGGGCTGTCCACCAACACCTGCGGCAACCATTTATGGGTTCGCGATGGCGTTAGGTTTGCTTGATCAAAAACTCAAAGCTGAAGTGCATTTTGAAGACCCAACAGAGCGAGTCACCTTGAAACATACGGGGATCCCACTGGAGCTAAAAGTGTTGATTGAACGCGAAGCGCGTCTTTTAGCTGGGTATCGCCATGGTCAGCAAATTGCTGATGAATTTATGGATTTGCTAGTGAGTTGTACCCCAGACGATGTTGATAGCAAAGTGAACCAGTTTATGGTCGAAAAAAACGATCCTCGTCTGCATGAAATTATCGAAAGTTTGTACCGCGTTTCACTTGCCCACATGAGCGGGCAATCAATCGGTGAACCAGCAAGTGGTGCGACACAGAGTAGTGCTACGCCTAATAGTGCTACGAAAAGCGCAGAGAAGACTAAGCAGTCTGAATCGACTGAACTCGTGACGGATTAGAGGCCAGTATGTCAGAAGAAGTAAAAGAGGCCGAACAAGCGCTAAAAGCTGACAATGTCATGTTTTATGCGCTTAGCCGTAAGTTTGTTGATGAGCAATATGATGTACCCGAAGAAGCCAAGCAAGTGTTGTATTACAGCCTTGCTATTGGTCACCACCTTGGTGTCGTCGATTGCTTGAAAACCGTATTGCAATGCACCAGAGACGAATACAAAGCTTGGGTAGAGAAGTTACCTAAAGAGAGTGAAGCCTACCGAAAGATGGCGGGCTTTTTCATCTTTGGTGAAATCACCATTTATCCCGATCATCTTCACATGCTAGCGGGGGCTTTCTCGAACATTCCTGTTGAAGAGCAAGATGAAAAGCAACAAGCCTTAACCGCAGGATTGATTGAAGTACTGACCGAGATTTACCACGAACCCACAATGTATTTAATGGTGAGAAGTCGCTAATGAGCAAAAATATCGTATTAACCGTTGGCAACAGCATGATGGGTGACGATGGCGCTGGCCCGCTATTAGCGGAAATGATGCAGCAAAATCCGGTGGCCGATTGGGTTGTGATTGATGGTGGCAGTGCCCCTGAAAACTATGTTCATCAGATCAGAGAACTATCCCCCGCGCGTGTCTTAATCATCGATGCCGCCGAAATTGGCGAGAAAGCAGGGGAGATCAGGATTATTGAACCTGATCAAATTGCTGAAATGTTCATTATGTCGACCCATTGCTTGCCGCTTAATTTCTTGATTGAAGAGCTGGAAACCTTTGTGCCTGAAGTCACCTTTGTTGGCATTCAGCCAGCCATAGTTGCGTTTTCGTTCCCCATGACAGACATGGTGCGCGACGCTGTGACAACCGTGTATCAATCATTGCCGACTTGGCAAGGTAATGGTGGTTTTGCGGCGGTATAAATATCCGCTATTTGTGTTCGTCATTTCTGATGACGAAGTGTCGATGTCGACATCGACACTTCTTTACTTGAGGTATTTGGAAGCTGTTGTTATTCCAACCCTATTGATAAATCAATGCGTTATGATGTTTTAAACGGTGAATTAAAAATTGGTACACCTTATGCATTATACGAATTGGTGTCATGGATATTTTCGACAGCTTATTGGAAGTAAGTGAGAAAAAGAAAGAGGATAGTGTCATGAACAGGTTTGTTTTCGCAGACCCCAATCGTTGTATAGGATGCCGTACCTGTGAAGTGGCATGCGTACTTTCTCATTCAGAAGAGAACTCTGTCTCATCGATTGATCCTGCACGATTTCATCCGCGCTTAAAGTTGATTAAAAACGCGAAAGTAACGACACCCGTATTATGTCGCCAATGTGAAGACGCACCTTGTGCACAAGTGTGTCCGAACAACGCCATAGTGTCGGAAGATAACCAAATCAAAGTTATTCAGTCTCGTTGCATTGGTTGCAAAACGTGTGTGATTGCGTGCCCATATGGTGCGATGGCTGTTGTCAGCGATATGGTTGATAACGGTGCAGACTCAGCGCTTTTCAAAATGAAAGTGCCAAAGGCGCAGGCGCTTAAATGTGATTTATGTAGTGGGAGCAGTACGGGTCCCGCATGTGTTCAGGTATGTCCGACTAACGCCCTACAGTTAATCGAAGCTGAAGACATAGAGAAGATAGCGAAGAAAAAACGCGAAGCCGCTGCAGAGTCAATTGCCGCAGTTGCTGCTTTGTAAATGTTATAACAAGTGAGAGTGTTATGGAAAAAACAATAGTTGTCTGTCCCTACTGTGGAACGGGCTGTAAGCTCAACTTATTGACAGAAAATGGCAAAGTAGTTGGAGCAGAAGCGGCAAACGGCCGTACTAACGAAGGTGAACTTTGTTTAAAAGGTTACTACGGTTGGGACTTCTTAAACGATACTAATTTACTGACGCCGCGTTTGAAAAATCCGATGATCCGTCGTCATAAAGACGCAGCGCTTGAAGTGGTTTCATGGGATGAAGCGATTTCATTTGCCAGTGAAAAATTACTGAGCATCAAGAAAGAATTTGGTCCTGATGCGATCATGACAACAGGTTCTGCCCGTGGGCCGGGTAACGAAGCCAACTATGTAATGCAAAAATTTGCCCGTGCAGTTATAGGGACTAACAACGTCGACCACTGCGCCCGGGTTTGACACGCTCCATCAGTCTCCGGTCTGGAGGCGACAGTAGGTAATGGCGCAATGAGCAACGCGATTACTGAAATTCAAGATACAAAATGCTTATTGGTGTTTGGCTACAACGCAGCAGATTCTCATCCTGTAGTGGCGAAACATATTCTTAAAGCCAAAGCTAACGGCGCGAAAGTGATTGTTTGTGACCCTCGGATGGTTGAAACAGCACGTATTGCCGATCAGTGGTTACCACTGAAAAATGGTTCAAACATGGCCTTAGTGAATGCGTTCGCGAACGTATTGATTGAAGAAGGTCTCTATAAACGCGATTACGTTGAACAGTACACTGAAGGTTTCGAGGCGTACCGTCAACAAGTGGCGAAATACACTCCAGAATACGTTGAATCTATTACTGGCCTGAAAGCGAGTGATATCCGTCTTGCAGTGCGTACTTACGCGAAATCGCCTGAATCTATGATCCTTTGGGGCATGGGTGTGACCCAGTTTGGTCAAGCGGTTGATGTGGTTAAAGGGCTTGCCAGCCTAGCCTTGATGACAGGTAACTTTGGTCGTCGCGGTGTGGGTGTTGGTCCTGTTCGTGGTCAGAACAACGTACAAGGTACCTGTGATATTGGCATGCTACCTAACCGCTACCCAGGCTACCAAGATGTGGAAGATGAGAATGTCCGCTCCAAGTTTGAACATGCTTGGGGAGTGAAATTGCCATCTAAACCGGGGTACCGTTTAACTGATTTGAACCACAAAGTGGCAGATGGCGAATGTAAAGCCTTCTACATTTTTGGTGAAGACCCAGCGCAAACCGAAGCGGACTTAGCCGCTTTACGTAAAACGTTGCGTGCGATGGATTTGGTGATTGTTCAAGATATCTTCATGACCCAAACCGCCGAAATGGCCGATGTTATCTTCCCAGCGACAAGTTGGGGTGAACATGAAGGTGTGTACAGCAGCGCCGACCGTGGTTTCCAACGCTTCTATAAAGCGGTAAATCCACCTGAAAATGTCAAAGTTGACTGGGAAATCTTCAGTTTGATGGCTACAGCGATGGGTTACCCAATGTCGTACAGCAACACCCAAGAAATCTGGGATGAAGTACGAGCATTGTGTCCAAGTTTTGCTGGGGCGACCTATGAAAAAATGGCGGGCCTTAAAAGTGTTCAATGGCCATGTCCAACAGAAGATCACCCTGGGACTTCCTTCTTGTTCGAAGGTAACGTCTTTAAAACACCGAGTGGTAAAGGGCAGTTGTTTGCAACGGAATGGCGCGCGCCACTTGAGCAGCCTGATAGTGATTATCCGTTTGTACTTTCAACAGTACGTGAAGTTGGCCACTATTCATGCCGTTCTATGACAGGTAACTGTAAAGCGCTGCAGACATTAGCAGATGAACCTGGCTATGTTCAGCTTCACCCTGACGATGCCAAATCGCTAAACATTGCTGATCAGCAACTGGTATGGGTGTCTTCTCGTCGAGGAAAAGTCATCAGTCGTGCAGCAGTAAACGAGCGTGTTAACCGTGGTGTGGTTTACATGACTTACCAATGGTGGATTGGTGCTTGTAACGAGTTAACCATAGAACATGTTGATCCAATTTCTAGCACCCCTGAATATAAATATTGTGCCGTTAACGTTGAGAAAATCGTTGATCAAAGTTGGGCCGAAAACCATGTTCAGGTCGAATACAGCGCACTGAAATTGAAGTTAAAAAAGGCAGCATTAGCAACATCATAATGCTGTCGTACCCAAGCAAGGTTATGTAGAAAGCATAACTTGCAGCGGGTGAGCTGAAATATTGATGTGGCAATCGTGACGGTTGCCACATTGATACAAGTACGAGTAAGTGGCGTACTACTAAAGAGTTATCAAGTTGAGCTGTATCAATGTGCAACTATATTGCTAGTGTAACCTCTTGATAATGTTGTTTGTATTGGATTATGGATAGTATGCAGAGGACAAAGAATGCACCCTTAATCGAGAGTATCTCTGCCAAGTGGGATGATGATTTTCAAGAGCTAGCGCAAGTACTGTTAACCGCCACAGATATTCCATCTTTCATACTTTGTTTGAATAGGATTGAATTTCATTTTGTGCCGATTAATCGGATTAATTTGATCCTTCATGAAAACAATGAAGATCGTAGCTCCTTGGTTTATGTTTCACCTGAAGATGCCCACGAGCCTAAGTTGGTTGAACTTAATTACTGTTTGCCAGAGCATGATGATGGTGATAATGAAATCGTTAATTATTTAAGTGACGGTGAATTTTTTAGTTCATACCCGAGCTTAGTGAAAAATGAGCTATATAAGAATTTAAGAATGTATTGTCAGTTTCCACTGACAACATTAACTAAACATTATGGTGGGGTTGAATTTCTCATCAATAATGAAATAAAGTTTGATGACAACACGCTAGAAAAACTAAAGCAATTATCATCTATTATTGCCTTTGCGTTAGAAGCGGTTGTTGAAAGGGAAGCTTTTTTAAGTAACGAAGAAGAGTCGACAGGGAGCCTTGACGAAAATAAAATATTAGTCGACATCACAAACGCAGTTATTAGTCAGGTTGAAGTGAAAGATCTGACCAGAACCTTATTTGAACATTTAAAGAAGTATTTTAACATTGAGTGCTTCAGCTTAATGTCGTCAGAAAATACAACCGAAAGATTTTGTTGTTATGACGCCGATAATGTGGAATCAAGCAATGTAAAATGCATCGTTCAGCACACCCAGTTTGAAGATACACCCGCTTCTTGTGTGTTAGAAACAATGCAGCCTTTTATATTTAATAAGGACGACATTTCTGATTTAAGTTTGTCGTATAAAGATTGCAGTAAGTTAATACCGCAAAGATTACAATCGGCTTGTATATTGCCTTTGATTTTCCGTCATAAAGTCATGGGAGCGATGAAACTTGTTCATCGCGATAAAGATTATTTTCAAAGTTGTAACTTGGCGTTGTTCCATCAAATTGCAGCACGTGCAGCAATGGCGATGGCTAACTTTCAAACCAACCAAGAAGTAATGTCATTAGCCAGTGTTGGTGATGTTATTAAGTTAAATGATGAAGAGCCAAAGCATGAAGTGTTCAATGACATCATAAGCCAAAGTGGCATTATGAATGACGTGCTACAAAAAGTGCTTATGGTCGCAGATAGCGATTGCACTGTACTGATTTTAGGCGAGACAGGCACAGGTAAAGAACTGATTGCTAAAGCTATTCATGATTTAAGTCACCGCAGTAACAAAGACATGGTGAAAATGAATTGTTCGGCGGTGCCGTCAGGTTTGTTTGAAAGTGACTTGTTTGGCCACGAAAAAGGGGCATTCACAGGGGCTTTATCAAACCGGATTGGTCGATTTGAACGGGCTAATAAAGGGTCACTGTTTCTTGATGAAGTCGGTGATATGCCGATAGAACTTCAGCCTAAATTGTTGCGAGTGTTGCAAGAAAAAGAAGTGGAAAGAATAGGTCGACACCAGTTGATCCCTGTGGATGTTAGGTTGATCGCTGCGACTAACTGTGACCTGTTGGAAATGGTACAAAATAAAGAATTTAGAAGTGATTTGTACTATCGATTGAATGTGTTTCCAATTGTATTACCGCCATTAAGAGAAAGGCGCGAAGACATTCCATTGTTAGCAAAACATTTCACCCGTGTCATTGCTAAACAGATGAAGCGGAATATTACCAGTATTCCCGCAGAAACGGTACGTTTGCTCTCTTTGCTACCTTGGCCTGGTAATATAAGAGAATTAAGGAATGTCATAGAACGAGCGGTAGTGATAACACGCGGCAATGTTTTAAATCTGCCCGCAGATGAATTAAAAGCATTGCTACCTAAAAGTGATAATTTTTCAGAATCACAAGAGATAACAGAAGACATTGAAACGCTAGTTGAAAGAGATGATTTGTCGACAGTTAAAAATATAGAGCGCGAACATATTATTCAAGTTCTAAAAGAAACAAATGGGATTGTTGCTGGGCCTAAAGGTGCCGCTGTTCGGTTGGGACTAAAACGTACCACCTTATTATCACGCATGCAGCGGCTAGGTATTTCATCAAAATCATTTACCAATAATGGGTAATTAGCTTTTACGATAGATTGTTGAGGCTAATTACTATCTGAATTAATGAATAAGCCAGGATGGTTTATAATGCACGAAGTATTACAGTGTGAAGAACATGCCTGCGTGTATGACTCTCACAAGGTCTCTCGCTATCGTAAAAATACGTTCGATAAAGATGAATTTGATAATTTAGCCTCTGAATCTGCGGTCGCACTGGTTTATAACGGTATTTCACATACTGTACTAATGTGCTCTGCCACCGAGCTAGAAAACTTGGCGATAGGTTTTTCTTTATCGGAAGGCATTATTCAACACTATCGTGATATTCACGATATCGACATTGTTCACACCGTGAAAGGCATCGAGCTACATATCGAATTGTGCAACCGCTGTTTTGAACAGTTGAAACATGTCAGACGCACTATGGCGGGTCGAACAGGTTGTGGCATTTGTGGTACAGAGCAGCTTGATCAAGTTGTTAGGCCGCTTTCTACTGTGGGTAACCAACTGACGATGGACATCGCGAGCTTTGACAGTGCGTTGCAAGAACTCAAGCAGCATCAGCAGCTCAATAATATTACTGGAGCGACCCATGCTGCCGCTTATCTTTCGCCAAATGGTGAGATTGTTGCGATCCAAGAAGATATAGGTCGTCATATTGCGCTGGATAAACTGATTGGCTATATCATCAAAAATAAATTAGAGGGTGGGGCGATTTTAGTAACCAGCCGCGCCAGTTTTGAAATGGTGCAAAAAGCCGTTATTGCGGGTGTTGAAATCTTATTTGCGATATCAGCTGCGACCATGATGGCCGTGGAATTAGCACAACAATCGAACCTGACTTTAGTGGGTTTTTGTCGCCCAGGACGTGCCGATGTGTACACGCACCCAGAGCGGGTGACATGCCACCAATAGTTTGTCGGTAAGTATTTTACTTCATTCTTTTATCGTATTTATAAGTAGGCACTTAAAATGAAAAAAACACATTTGGGCTGCATGTCAGCAGCGTTGTTGATCGCGTCACCACTGGCTTCTGCACATGTTGGTGTTCATGGTTTGCATAATTCGTTTCTAGAAGGTTTTGTTCACCCTTTCTTTGGCCTTGATCACTTAGTGATGTTACTGGCCATGGGGTTTGTTGCTCGCCAAGCAAACAGTGTAAAAAAAGGCTTTGCTTTGATGGCATCTGTGCTTGGTTTTATGTTCGCTGGTGTACTGTTAGGTGAGTTGAGCGGTGCAATTACAGGGATGGAAACCTTGATTTTAGGCTCGGTGTTTGTGGTTGCGGCGACGATGTGGAAAATGCGCAATAAAGAAACAAGCCTCGCCAACACTGTCTTACTTAGCCTTTCTGTAACTTTAGTACTGTTCCACGGTTGGGCGCACGGTGCTGAACTGGGTGGTGCGGTGTTAATGGAATTTGCACCGGGCATGTTATTAGCATCGACCATTATCGTTTCTTTGGGCTACCAACTTGCGCGCTTTATTCCTTCTCGCTTCATGGCGCCAGTGGTTGCCGCGAGCGGTGCGTGTATTGCTTTACTTGGTTAAAGCCAGCTCAAGCTATATACATAAGCCCTCGAGAGTCGGGGGCTTTTTAATGCAACAAAACAAAGAACTCTTGTGCGTTGTACTCATCTTCATGTTATCTGTCTTTTCGACATCAAGACTCACCCCATAACGCCTTCCATCATAAGTCTCCCTTCATCGTGTTTCTCTTCGTAATGTCTTTCGTTGTCATTTGTGCTTTAAAACGACCATAGCTCTAAAAATAATCTATTGCTTTAAAAGTGACCAACTTCCGAGTGAGGATGATGTGTAGAGTTGAAATGTTTAGTGAGCTAAACAATTTTTATGGTTGTTTTTTCTGAGTGCTCGATCGATGCGCTTTCTATGATTCATGTCGGCTTGATGTATTTCAGGATTAAAATGCAAGTTTTGCCATTATATTGCTGTTTATATTGATTTTATTGTAGTTGTCTTGTCATCGGATTTGGCTCGGATAGTTCTTTTTTACTTTTGGTGGGTGACGGTGAAGTGGTCGTTTGGTTGTGGTTTTTTGTCATGTTTGTAACTTATTTGTGAGTTAAATGATTTGAGTTCTAATTTATTTCGTGTACTTTATATTTAACTAAGCGTTCAATTAAAAATAAAAGGTCGAAGTAATGCCTAAGGTAGGGATGCCAAAAATACGTAAGCCTCAGCTTGTTCAAGCCACCATGACGGTGATTGATCGAGTCGGGTTACATTCAGCGAGCATTTCATTAATTAGCAAAGAAGCGGGTGTATCAACTGGAATTATTAACCATTATTTTGGTGGCAAGCATGGCCTGCTTGAAGAAACCATGCGTGAAATATTACGCCAGTTGTCGGTAACCATAACGGCTAGATTGCGCGAATTGCCAGCAGATGCTCACCTGCAACGCATTAACGCGATCATTGACGGTAATTTTGTTGGCTACCAAGCCGAGAGCAAAGTGGCCAAAACCTGGTTAGCATTTTGGTCATACTCTGTACACGATCCTGAATTAAAAAGGCTGCAACGTGTTAATGAAAAGCGCTTGTTATCTCATCTTAAAATTGAGCTCAAAGCCTTATTTAACAAAGACCAAGCTGAGTTAATTGCGCATGGTATCGCGGCTTTAATTGATGGTATTTGGTTGCGAGGGACGCTCAACCCTGAAGGCATAGATGCAAGCAAAGCTGAATTGATTATCAATGATTATTTAGATAAGCAACTTACTTTCTATTCACAACAATAACGAAAAGTCAGATCTTCACATGGAAATGAAATCACTGTATATCGATGGACGCGCTTATGCTGCGACATCGGGAGAAACCTTTACCACCTATAATCCAGCCAATGGCGAACCGATTGCCAATATTGGACAGGCGAGTCAGCAAGACGTTGATCATGCCGTTGATGTTGCCCAAAAAGGGTTTGCGGTTTGGTCTGCAATGACGGCACTAGAACGCAGTCGAATTTTACTTAAAGCGGTGAGTATTCTCCGCAGTCGCAACGATGAATTAGCGAAACTTGAAGTCGCTGATACAGGAAAACCACTGCAAGAAGCGTTAGAAGTCGATATTGCGAGTGGCGCGGATGTGATTGAATACTACGCCGGCCTTGCCCCGACATTGCAGGGCGAGCAACAACCACTCAGCGAGAGCCAATTCTTTTACACTCGCCGTGAACCGTTAGGCGTCTGTGCTGGGATTGGGGCATGGAATTATCCGATCCAAATCGCAATGTGGAAATCGGCTCCCGCTTTAGCAGCGGGTAACGCCATGATTTTTAAACCTTCAGAAGAAACCCCACTTACGGCACTAAAGCTGGCTGAAATATTCACCGAAGCTGGGCTACCAGATGGTGTATTTAATGTCGTTCAAGGTGATCACCGTGTTGGCCAAATGCTCACCGCTCATCCTGATATTGCAAAGATCTCGTTCACAGGCGAATCAGGCACTGGCAAGCGAGTGATGGCAGATAGCGCTAAAACGCTTAAACAAGTCACTATGGAGCTGGGTGGTAAATCGCCAATGCTCGTTTTTGCCGATGCGAAACTCGATGACACTGTTTCTGCTGCAATGGTGGCGAACTTTTACACCCAAGGTGAAGTCTGCACGCATGGTACGCGAGTTTTTGTGCATGAGTCTATTTACCCAGCGTTTATCGCACAGCTAAAAACGCGGACGGAAAAACTCTTAGTGGGGGATCCACTAGATATGGATACCCAAGTCGGCGCACTGATCTCCAAAGACCATCTCGTTAAAGTATTGGCTGCTATCGAGCATGCAAAACAAAGTGGTGCGACTTTACTGACGGGGGGGTATCAGGTGACAACACACGGTTTAGACAAAGGTAACTTTGTTGCCCCTACGGTTTTTGTTGATTGTGACGATGCGATGCCACATGTCCAAAGTGAGATCTTTGGCCCTGTTATGTCTGTACTGACATTTACAGATGAACAAGAGGTTATCACTCGCGCAAACAATACTGATTATGGTTTAGCCGCAGGGGTATTCACTCAAAACCTCTCTCTTGCTCACCGTGTGATTCATCAGCTACAAGCTGGAATTTGTTGGGTTAATACGTGGGGTGACTCGCCAGCAGAAATGCCCGTTGGCGGCTATAAACACTCAGGTGTTGGCCGTGAAAATGGGCCTGAAACACTTCGCCATTACACCCAAACAAAAAGTGTACTTATCGAGCTAGGCAGCTTCGCCAGCCCTTACGCTTAACCCTACTTTCGGAGAGACAAAAATGGAACAAAGCTACGATTATATTATCGTCGGCGCGGGCTCGGCTGGCTGCGTGTTGGCAGATAGGCTAACTGAAAGTGGTAAAAACCAAGTGTTATTGCTTGAAGCTGGTGGCACGGACAAGAGTATTTTTATTCAGATGCCAACAGCGCTTTCTTATCCCATGAATTCAGAAAAATATGCTTGGCAGTTTGAAACCAAGCAAGAAGATGGGCTCGATGGTCGCAAACTCCACTGCCCAAGAGGCAAAGTGTTAGGGGGAAGTTCTTCAATCAATGGCATGGTGTATGTGCGTGGTCATGCTTGTGATTTTGATGAGTGGGAAACGCAAGGTGCCTCGGGGTGGAACTATCAAGCGTGTTTACCGTATTTTCGTCGAGCAGAATCTTGGGTTGGGGGCGAAGACCAGTACCGAGGAGGGCAAGGGCCTGTTGGTACTTGTAATGGTAACGACATGCAGCTAAATCCACTTTATCAGGCCTTCATTGATGCAGGTAAAGAGGCTGGATACCCAGAAACACCAGACTACAACGGCTACCAGCAAGAAGGCTTTGGCCCGATGCACATGACGGTAGATAAAGGGATCCGATCTTCCACATCGAATGCCTATTTAAGGCGTGCGCTAAAGCGTTCAAACCTCACGCTAATGAAAGGTGTTGTGGCGCGCAAAGTGCTATTGGAAGATTGTTCACAAGACAATTCACAAGATAGGTCTCAAGGCAGCTATCAAGGTGCTTCACAAGACAGTTTACAAGATAGCTCGCAAGGCCGCTCTCAAGGTTACTCTCAAAATAGCTCTCAAGGCACGGTACATGGTAAGAAAGCCATTGGTGTCGAGTTTGAGAAAGCCGGTAAATTACACCGACATTATGCCAATAAAGACGTGATCTCTTGCGCTGGATCTATTGGTTCGCCGCAATTGTTGCAGCTTTCTGGTATTGGACCAAAGGCGGTGCTTGACGCAGCTGGTGTCGAAGTGCAACACGCTTTACCTGGTGTAGGGCAGAACCTGCAAGATCACCTCGAAGTGTATTTTCAATACCATTGCCAACAAGCTATCACCCTTAACAGTAAGCTTGGCTTGGTTAGCAAGGGGTTGATCGGTACTGAGTGGATCTTGACGCGTAAAGGGCTAGGCGCAACCAATCATTTTGAATCTTGTGGTTTTATTCGTTCTCGTAAAGGGTTGAAGTGGCCAAATATTCAATATCACTTCTTGCCTGCTGCAATGCGATACGACGGCCAAGCCGCGTTTGATGGTCATGGTTTTCAAGTGCATGTAGGGCCGAATAAACCACAAAGCCGTGGTTCGGTGTCGATTGCATCATCAAACCCGCACGACAAACCTAATATTGCCTTTAACTACATTTCCACCGCGCAAGATCGTCAGGATTGGCGTGACTGTATTCGCTTAACGCGCGAGATATTACAACAGCCCGCCATGGATGCATTCCGCGGTGATGAAATTCAACCCGGGCTTGATGTGACCAGTGATGCCGCAATCGATGAATGGGTAAAGCAAAATGTAGAAAGTGCTTATCACCCGTCTTGTACCTGCAAAATGGGGGCTGACGATGACCCTATGGCGGTACTCAATGAAGCGTGCCAAGTGCGCGGCATTGATAACTTGCGCGTGGTTGATTCATCAATTTTCCCGACTATTCCTAACGGTAACCTGAATGCGCCAACCATTATGGTTGCAGAGCGTGTGTCGGACATGATTTTGAATAACCCCTTGCAGGCCTCAACGAACTTGCCTGTTTGGATTGCACCTGAATGGCAAGAGAAACAACGCATTAAAAAACCAAAAAGAGAAATAGAATCAGCATCTTAAAGGGTCTAATTATTAATTAGTCAACTTGTTAACTTGGCTGCTCGCCAAACAATGAGTTTATTAAGTAAGTCAGTAATCATTACAAGGAAAATAACATGTCTATGATGACAAAAACGCTCTCAACACTTGCTCTTAGTACATTTGCGCTCAATGCCTATGCCAATCAATGTGACACCGTGCGATTCGCCGATGTCGGCTGGACAGACATTACGGCCACAACAGCAGTTACAACAGAATTGCTACAAGGGTTAGGTTATCAAACCAAAACGGATTTGCTTTCTGTCCCTGTTACCTACTCATCAATGGCAAACGGTGATATCGATATCTTCCTTGGTAATTGGATGCCCACTATGGAGGGAGATATCGCTAAATATCGTGAGGATGGCAGTGTCGAAACCGTTCGCGCTAATCTGGAGGGGGCAAAGTACACCTTAGCCGTACCTAAGTATGTGTATGACGCTGGGGTAAAAAGCTTTGCTGACTTAGAAAAATATGCCGATAAATTCAAAGATCGTATTTATGGTATCGAACCTGGCAATGATGGTAACCGCCTGATTCAAGACATGATCGATGATGGAGCATTTGGACTCAAAGATTTTAACTTAGTGGAGTCGAGTGAAGCGGGCATGGTGTCACAAGTCACGCGTGCCGTTCGCCGCAACCAATGGATCGTCTACCTTGGTTGGGCACCGCACCCAATGAACAGCAACGTTGAAATGGAATACTTGTCAGGTGGTGATGATTTCTTTGGCCCTAATTATGGTGGCGCCAATGTGTATACCAATGTGCGTAAGGATTACTTATCTGAGTGTAAAAACGTTGGCCAACTACTGCAAAACCTTGAGTTTAGTTTAGAAATGGAAAACCAATTAATGGAAGCCATTCTTAACCAAAAAGTGCAGCCTTCAAAAGCGGCGCAGCAATGGTTAAAAGAAAATCCAGCCCAAGTGGAAGTATGGCTTAAAGGTGTGAAAACACGCAGTGGCGATGAAGCGACAAAAGCCGTTACTCACTACATCAATTCGAACGCGTAACATCTTTTGGGTGGGGGATCTCGTCTAGGGATCTGATCACCTTATTAATTTAAGGTCTCATTTTGAATTTTATAACGAATAACAAAATCCCTGTTGGCCAGTGGATGGAAACGGGTGTTGATTGGTTAACACTCAATGCTGCGGGTTTCTTTGACGCGATTTCTTTTTTCCTTGAAAACATAATCCTATTTGTCGTCGATATTTTTAAGTGGATGCCACCGGCGCTTCCTATTTTGATGACCGCAGCCATTGCATGGTATTTACATCGAAGTATTCCGTTAGTGGCGTTCGTTGTTGGTGCACTACTGATGATCCTGAATCTTGGCTATTGGCAAGAAATGCTGGAAACCTTTGTTCTTGTCTTTGCAGCGACAACGATTTCCGTATTAATTGGCGTACCGATTGGGATCATGGCTGCGCATCGACCATGGCTTTATACCTTGCTAAGGCCGATATTAGATTTGATGCAAACCGTACCGACCTTTGTTTATCTTATTCCGACTTTAGTGCTATTTGGCTTGGGAATTGTGCCGGGTCTGATCTCGACCATTATCTTTGCCATTGCGGCACCCATTCGCTTGACCTATTTAGGCATAATAAAAGTGCCTGAAGAGCTGATTGAAGCAGGTAAAGCCTTTGGTGCCAGTCGCATGAAGTTGTTATTTAAAGTCGAGTTGCCAGCGGCACTGCCGAGTATTATGGCGGGGGTGACGCAATGTATTATGTTATCACTCTCTATGGTGGTGATTGCGGCATTGGTGGGAGCGGATGGTTTAGGTAAACCTGTCGTCCGTGCGTTAAATACCGTTAATATTTCTCAAGGATTTGAAGCTGGCTTAGCTATAGTACTGGTTGCCATTATTCTTGACCGCTTATGCAAAGCACCTAACCAGAAAGAGGCTTAATCATGGACGCAATCACAATTAAAAACCTCGACGTTGTTTTTGGTGAGCAACAACAGCAAGCCCTTTCTTTGCTTGATCAAGGTAAATCTCGACAAGACATTATTGATGAGACAGGGCAAGTTGTGGGTGTCGATAATGTTTCCCTAAGCGTTAAAGAAGGGGAAATCTGTGTATTGATGGGGCTTTCTGGTTCAGGTAAATCGAGCTTATTGCGAGCGGTTAATGGCTTGAATGCTATTAGTCGTGGTGAACTGCAAGTAAAAGACGGCGATCAACATGTCGACCTTGCCGATTGCGATGAAGCCACACTTCGTCACTTACGTACTCACCGCGTATCTATGGTGTTTCAAAAATTTGCCTTAATGCCTTGGCTCAATGTGATCGATAACGTGGCATTTGGCCTTGAGATGCAGGGCATTTCAAAAGTTGAGCGACGGAAAAAAGCACAAGAGCAGCTCGAGATGGTCGGCCTGAGTGAGTGGGCATCTAAATATCCCCATGAGCTATCTGGCGGTATGCAGCAACGTGTCGGGCTAGCACGAGCCTTCGCAATGGATACTGATATCTTATTGATGGATGAACCTTTTTCGGCGCTAGACCCCTTGATTCGAGCTCAGTTACAAGATGAACTGATCGTGTTACAAGAAAAGCTCAATAAGACCATTTTGTTTGTGAGTCATGATCTTGATGAGGCGCTGAAAATAGGTAATCACATCGCGATTATGGAATCGGGTAAACTGATCCAACATGGTCAACCAGAGCAAATCATTCTCGCACCAGAAACTGACTATGTGCGAGATTTTGTGGCGCATACCAATCCCCTCAATGTGCTAAAAGGGCGTTCGCTCATGCTGCCTGTTGATGACTTAGAGTGTGAGGACATAAAGTGTGACGAGTTGAAGCGTGAGGACTTGAAGCATGATGGAAAACGTGTCGAGATTTGCCCAAGCCAACACTTATGGATTGAGCAGCACCAGCAGGGACTGTGCTTAGTTGATACCGACAAAGTGCTGGTGGATTGGAATGACGAGTCTATTGAGATTAATGATATCGACAATACCATGGTGGTGCAGGCGAGCCCAGAGATAGGGATGAGAGAAGCGATTGAGCTGAAGCAACGCAGTGATCAGCCTATTCTATTAGTAGAAAATAGTCAGCTGGTTGGGGTGTTAAACAATAGTGAGCTTTATGACGCCTTACTGGGTAATTTTAAGAGTAAGACGCCTCAGGCTAGAACCCACAAAGCGACAACTCAAGATGCTATAACCAAAGATGCCATAACCCAAGATGTCATAACCAATCAAACTCAGGTGAATCCTAAAAAAGTAAAGATTAAAGCTGTGGCGTAGTGTTTCATGCCGATTGTCGGCAGGGTAAAAGCTGTTGGGTAAATGTCCCAACAGCTTATTACTGCTTTTTGTTAATAACGGCGAGTTAGTCTCGAGCCTAATAAGGTATTAGGTATTAGGTATTAGGTATTAGGTATTAGGCGCTATCCACTTTTTTCGATTCTGTGTGGGCGAGACCGACATAGCGCCATAATGATGCCAAAGGTGAGCCCTTGGGTGATCATCGCTGTCCCGCCATAGCTAAAGAAGGGGAGTGGACTTCCCATAACCGGTAGTAAGCCGCTGACCATACCTGTATTAATGAAGGTATAAAGAAAGAAGCTTAATGCCAATGAACCGCATAACAAGCGATTATAAAGTTGCTCTGATTGGCATGAAATCCATAAAATACGCAGCGTAATAAACAAGTACAGCGCCAGTAAAAATACGCTGCCGATGAATCCCCATTCCTCGGCATAAGTTGAGAAAATAAAATCGGTTTGGCTTTCAGGAATAAACCCTAAAGGGCCCTGATTCGCATTCATCCACCCTTTGCCCCGCATCCCTCCTGAGCCAATTGCAATAAGCGACTGGATGATTTGATAGCCAGCTCCCCAAGGGTCACTCTCTGGGTTTAGAAATTGTAATACCCGCTTTTTCTGATAAACCTCCATGATAAAAAACCACATAAGGGGTATGAGCGTGGCAACAATAGCGGCAATACTGCCGATGATCTTCCAACTTATTCCCGCGAAATAGAGAACAAAGAACATATAGATAAGGGCGAATAGCGCACCATCAAGATCGGGCTGAATGAAGATCAAAAATGTCGGAATCGCAGCCAGTAATAGCGCGTAAAGGATTTTCCTTAAATCTAACGCCTCGCCACTAATGTGGATTAACCAAGCAATGACCATAGGTATTGCGATTTTTACTAGTTCTGAAGGTTGAAAGCGAATAAAGCCAAGTTTAAGCCAACGCTGTGAACCATTGGTACTATCACCCACTAAAGCGACGGCGAGTAATAAAAGAACGGTTAGCAAATATAAGTGCGGTGAAAACCGCAGATATAAATGTGGTGGAACGGCTGCCATAACGAAAAGGCAAGATAGGGCGATCATGCACCGAATAAGGTGTTTCGTGATGACTGTTTCACTAAAGCCACTCGCACTCCACACTGTCATGGAACTGAGTAGCATAAGCATTAACACTGCAAGTAAGAGTGGTAGATCAAGCTGGGGAATTGGATATTTTTTCACATACAATACTCAAATTGTATTTTGGTTTAATGTAAACCTAATACATGGCACAGAACGGTTTTTCTTATTTATCAGTCGAGCAGCCAATAACTACTCACAGTTAATCAATAATCAGTACCGATTAACGAGGGGCAACAAGTGTTGCCCCTCGTTATTGACTTATTACTTTGACTTACTGATGCTTTGAAGGCTTGATTTTGATTATCTTTATTCTTTGATTAAGCATCCTTCTGAATGGGTTTCAATCGGCACATAGCCTGACGAGCACGCCAAGTAATAAAAGATAAAATGGCTAAACACAAAGTAATAACAGGCGCAGCCATTAGCGCCATCGTTGCAAGGCGGCTGATAGGCTCAGGTAACGATGGTAAAAGAAAACCAATACCACACAGCAAACCGACCCACATAGTGGCGCTTAGCCATGCAAAGTAATGAAAACGCGGCATTTCCTTCGCTCTCATCCCCATAGCCATTGGCAGTACACAACGAACCCCAGGAATAAAGCGGGCTGAAAATAGCGCAATGAGCCCATGACGAGTCAGTAAAGTGTCAACGGTGCGCATGCTCGCATCTGGAATTTTATCTAGCCATGATTGGACGATAGGCAATCGGTTAAGCCATCGACCTTGTGAATAAGCGAGCCAACTGCCAAGAGATGCTGCAATGATCAGCAAAGGAAAGGCGATAAAAGGGTTCAATACACCAACGGCCGCCAAGGTGCCGGTTAACACGACGATACTGTCGCAAGGCAAGGGAGCGGCAGGTAAAAAACTACTTTCTAACCCAATAAAAAGCGTTACAAGAATATAAATTAAGATCGCACTGCCCGGGGCGAGCAGCACACTGAAGTCTTGGTGCCAAATTGCAACCAGTACTTCTTGGGTAGCTTCAAACATAGATGCTCCAATATACCAACAAAAAATAAGAATGTTATAAGTGGGATAGTGGAACGATCAGCGGGAATGAATGAAACGAAACTGCAGGTTACTGTCATGCCAGCCTGCAATGCGGTGATTATCAAAAGAAAGGTAACCACGCGGGATCCAGCGAACAGAACGTGAAAGCTGAATTAATGAAGCAATAGTCAGAATAGCTAAAGGCCACTGGAGAGGGTCCTTCGCTGGTGGTTGCTCGGGCTGCGATGAGAGTCGCATGTTAGCACTGCGCAGTATTAACGTATCGTTTGATGCGTCAGGTGCTTGTGTTGGGCTTGTGATGGTATAAGGACTTTGAGAAAAACTGCGTTCAATAGCACTCTCAGCATGGCTAAATAGCAATACTGTCAGGAGTGTTATGAAGATGGGGAATTTCTCTAGTAGCTTATGCAATCTCAGAGCCTACGCAATCTAGTCGCCTATTTAAAAATCGTCCTATATGTACTCGCAACCGGTGAAAAAAGCAATATTTCTTATCGCTAATTTAATGGCTAACTTATGCAAGAGTAAAACGCTCATGGGGGCGCTTGAACTGAGTAGTCGTGACGTACCATATGTTCAGCGTTATCTTGTTCCATTTATCGTAAAAAGATTGTTATCTTGGTCTAACAACTGAATGATAAATGTCAGTGAAGTACCTCCTAGTTGAGAACTGTACTAATGTGATTCTATCTGTAGATAGAGAGGGTAGATCATGACTCAGATGGCGATATCAAATTACCTAGGCGGCTTTATTTTATTGTTAATCTGTTACCCTTTCATTCTTATTTCTATCAATATATTCACCTATGATACAGTTCGAGAAAAAGCAACTTTTTGGTTAAATGTAACTTGTTCGTTATTAGTAATGTTACTTTTGTTCATGCATATGAATATTGAAATTGTTTACGGTAAGGAGTTACTTGATGCTTGGCATAGTCAACATGCAGTGAATGATTAATTGATAATGTAGTTAATTAAGTATAACTATTTAGCATAAGCTGCGATATTTTAAGTTTGAATCCACGGGGATGTATTGGGCAGAACTTTCATTTTCACATTAGCTTTAACCCTAGCTTTCGTTTTATCAAAAAATAACTGAGGTCATGAATTTTACACTCCTATTTTATCCAAGTTCACAACGCACTTCATATTAATTTAAATTCCAAAATCTTTTATAAGATGGGTTTTATATTTCAAAAATCCCGATGATGCTGCATCTTTGTTTGTGTTTTGTTGCCGCCTCCTCGGTTTGTTTGTTGTAGAGAGAACTTATTTATTAGTTATTAATAATGATATCGATTCTCATTTGCATTGCTTTATAAATGGGAAGGGCTTACTATGCGTAGCGGAATGCCATAACAAATAATCATAATTGACTAATATAGTATTCATGACTGCTTTAGTTGGCATTTTATTTATTAGTAATTTGTGTTCTATAAGGATAAAAGCATGAATTTCAATTACACAAAGCTCGCTTTGGCAGTTGGCCTTTCTCTTAGTTCATTAGCGGTAGTTGCCGCTGAAAATGATGATAATCAGTTAGAAACTATTGTAATAACAGCTGAGAAAATGACAGCTGAATCTCAAAAAACACCACTAAGTGTTTCAGTGTTAACTGATTATGAAGTAGAAAGGGCAGGATTAGAAAATACGTTCGATATTGTAAAAAGAACCCCTAATGTATCAATGATAAAAGCAGGCAATCCTTCTGATGCTAGTTTCCTTTCTATGCGGGGAATAACGCCGACAATGGAAGGATCTCAATCTGTTTTATTCTTAATTGATGGTGCCATGTATCAAACTTTTGATACGGAGTTATTAGATATTGAACGAATTGAAGTATTACGTGGCCCACAAGGTACTTTATATGGAAGAAATGCATCATCAGGTGTTATTAGTATTCATACTAAAGATCCAGATCTTTTTACGGAAGGGAGTGCAGGCCTAACTTACGGGAATTATAATCAATTAAAAGGGACAATAATTTCAGGTGGGGCAATAGGAAATAGTGACGAATGGGCTTATCGAACTGCTTTACAATATTCAAAAAATGATGGCTATTTTACTCGTGATTATGACAATAAAGATGATGTTAATAAGGTAAAAGACTTTAATGGCCGCCTTAAAGTAAGGTGGATGCCGATAGATCAGCCATGGGATATTATTGCTACAGTTGATGCTCAAAACCGTCGAAATGGAAATATGTCTTTTGCATCCCTCGATAATATAGAAAAAGATAGCCATAAGGTATATTCAAACTTCAAAGGTGATGCTAAAGCCGATATTTATACTAGTTCAATACGTGCTACTTACGCTGCAGATAATTTTGACATCACTTCTATCACTGCTTACACCACAGAAGACAAAGTCGATAATCAAGACTTAGATTTCACTCAGGCTGATGGGCAGGAACTCTATATAGATTCGAAAATATCACGTGTAACTCAAGAGCTTAGGTTTAGTTCGAGTGATGAACGTGATTTGCGTTGGGTTGGCGGTTTTTATTACTTTAACGAAACAGCGAAAAACAACATTGATATGAACATGAAAGCTTTCAATATGTTCAACACAACAAAAACAGAGATGAAAGTCAGTAACTATGCTCTGTTTGGCAATGTGAACTATCAATTTGCTGAAAAATGGGAAGCAATAGCGGGTTTAAGATTTGATTATCAAAAAGTTAAATTTAATTATACCGACCTATGGAACATGGGCTTCCCGAATACTCAGGGGGATGATGAGGCTAACTTTAATGAATGGCTACCTAAAGTAGGCTTAAACTATTACGCAACGAACGATGTTATGATGTACGCAAGTATATCTCGTGGTTACAAAAGTGGCGGTTTTAATATGTTAACGCCGCCAAATATGTCACCTAAATTCGACCCTGAATACACTATGAACTATGAGTTAGGGATGAAAAGTGAGTGGTTTGATAACCGTGTTCGCTTCAACTCTGCTGTATTCTGGATTGACTGGGAGGATCAGCAAGTTGAACAGCAATTATATCCTAAATCCTTTACCCAAAATGCAGGTAGTACTGTAAGTCGAGGTATTGAAGCTGAACTATCATGGTTAATTCAACCTGGTTTAACGGCATGGGTGAATGGCGGTTATAATGATGCACACTTTACTGATTTTGCTGCCAAGTCTTATGATAATACCGGTAATGTTATTGGTGAAACGGATTATACGGGCAATCGCCCAGCAAATGCCCCTAAATACACGTACAGCCTAGGTATAGATTATAACTTCCTTGAGAATTACTTTGTTTACACGGACTACAATGTAACAGGTGACTTCTATTTCGATAATGCTAATGAAAATAAGCAAGACGCCTACGGTATCCTTAATTTAAGAACTGGATATACCAGCGATCGATTAGACGTTACTTTATGGGCTAAAAACGTCTTAGATGAAAAGTATCTAACACGTGCTTTCCCTATGGGAGATGGTGCAAACCAGAAATGGTACGGTCGCTCTGGAGATCCTCTTACAGTCGGTGCAACAGTTAATCTTAAATGGTAAATACTCCCCCCCATATCTTTATAGGGGGGGATATAGTTTCTCATCTAACTGTCTAAGGTTAATAAAATGAAAGGAACGCCGTTTTCATGGTTGATGGAACTGGTCGTCAATCAACGCCGTAAGCTATGTTTATCAATGTTATTAGCTGTTGCTTACTCGCTGCTTACTATTGTCCCATATATGATTATCTATCAGCTGGTGGATGGTTTTATCACGGATACAATTACTAATTCTGATACTGTATGGCAATTAGTATTGCTAACCGGAGCGGCGCTTTTAGCCAAAATGGGTTTACAATTAGCATCTGGATTATTGTCGCATAAAGCGGCATTTCAGCTCTTATTCGAACTGCGACAACATGTTGTTGATAGCGTTGGTCGCTTATCTCTAGGCGAAAGTAATAAGCAAGCGTCAGCATCAATGAAGAAAATCATTTCAGACGATGTTGATAGAATTGAAACCTTTGTTGCTCATCATTTACCCGATATGGCAGCAGCTATAGTAAGTCCTATCGTTGCAGCGTTGTTACTTATTTATATTGATTGGCGACTAGCTATTTTAGTGTTGCTGCCACTGCCTATTGCACTGAGCTTACAAGCGTTAATGTTTAAGGGGTTTAACCTACGTGTTGAGGAATACCATAGAGTTGTTTCAAACCTACATATTAGTGTTGTTGATTTTGTCGCCTCTATTCCTGTGGTAAAAGCATTTAATATGACGGTTGACTCTCATCAGAAGTACCGTAGTGCTGTTGATGAGCATCATAAATTAGTGACTCGTTGGTTAGTTGATACAAAAACACCGGCATCGCTCTTTAAGCTATCTCTCGACCTTGGTTTTTTGTTTTTATTACCTGTCGGGGTTTGGCTTTATTCGCAAGGGGATGTGACTTTATCAACGTTATTTATATTTATGTTATTGGGTGTGGGCTTAATGGAGCCGCTTTATAACTTAATTCAATTTGGTGGCATGTTCAGTGAAATGCTGAAAGGTGTAGAAAAAATAAAGATATTTTGTCAGATAAAACCTCAATCTGAAGGCGATCAATATCAAGTTATTTCTCATACTAATATTTGTTTTAACCATGTCAGTTTTCAGCATGATAACTCATCAAGAAAAACGCTTGATGATGTCTCTCTTTCGGTAAACCAAGGGGAAATTACCGCGATTGTCGGCCCTTCGGGGGCTGGTAAAACAACAGTTGCTCAGTTAATTCCCCGCTTTTTTGAATACCAGAGTGGAGACATATCCATTGGTGGTAAAGAGATTACTTGTTATTCGCTTGATCAACTGATGTCGTTAGTGAGTTTTGTTTTCCAAGATGTTTATATCTTTGAGCAGAGCATAAAAGAAAACATTCGAATGGGGAATGAAGCCTTATCCGATGAAGACATCATAAATGCAGCTAAAGCAGCTTGTGCACATGATTTTATTTTAGAATTACCTGATGGTTATGAGACCAAAATTGGTCAAGGAAGCTTAAGTGGCGGGCAAGCACAGAGAATTGCCGTAGCGAGAGCTGTGGCGAAAGATGCCCCGATTCTTATTTTAGATGAAGCGACGGCGTACGCAGATGCTCGCAATGAAGTCAGAATTCAACAAGCTATATCGAGTTTAATGCAGGGCAGAACTGTGTTGGTTATTGCTCATAGACTCAATACGTTAACGCATGTTGATAAAATTGTTGTGATGGAAAGTGGCCGCGTAGTATCAGAAGGCACTCACACTGAGCTGTTGAAAGATTGCACTTTATACCAATCGATGTGGCAAGCGCATCAAGAAACAAAAGTATGGCGTTTGGGGCCGTCAGTTAAAGGCTCTGAGATAAAAACACCGTCAACTCTCGAGGGAGTCGAATAAATGTTGAGAATTAACACACTTAAGCGGTTAACGGGTACCTCTCTAGATGGACTTAATCGGACTGTCTTCTTAACCGTCGTTGATGCTTTTTTTGCATCGGCCCCATATGGTTTTCTTTATTATATTTTGCTTGATATGTTGTCTGATACGCCTAATCTTCAGCATCAATTTATGTTGGTGTTAGGGTGCGCGGGAATGATGATAGTTCGTGTGTATTTAGTCCGAATTATTCATCTAGACATTTCCCTGATTGGTTTTGATGCTGGTAAAAAAATCCGTCAACAGCTGGGAGAACATTTAAGAAAAATGCCAATGGGTTTCTTCCAGCGAACGGATTTCGGCAGTGTTAATAATACGCTACTTAAAGATATTGATATGATAGAGCGTATTTTTACACACCTCTATGCGCCTATTATCGCAACTACATCGGTGCTGTGCTTTTTCGCTCTAGGCTTATTGTTAAAAGATTGGCGAATGGGAGTGGCTATGATGTCCACTTTACCTTTAGCTTGTCTTGCTTACTTATTAACGCGTGCTTATGCTCGTAAATGGCAAAGCCACATGCAGTATTTAATGCATCAATTGAATGATGCCGTTATGGAGTATATGGATGGGCTAAAAGAGCTAAAGTCATACCGCATGATGGGAAAAGCATTTTCACGATTGGATGATGTATTAACGGCAACTCAACAGCAATCATTAAAAGCCGAGAAAGCTGCGGTGTGGCCAGTATACAGTTTTAACGTGTTGGTGGAAGCTGGGCTTATGGTGTTGCTGGTGGCACTTACTTGGGCATGGCTAGAGCAAACAATCGCTTTGCCTGAAGTTTTACTCTTTCTGATCGCTGCTGTGCGCTTTTTTAGGCCCTTGCTGAATATGTCGATGTTTTTGGCGGAACTTAATTATTTGGATCTTGCTGTAAATCGAGTGAATGATGTTTTAGATCAGCCGACGTTACAACATGGTGATAGCCAACCCAAATTAGATGATATGACGATTACTTTTAAGGACGTGAATTTTTCTTATCCAGGTGGACAGCAACCTCTTTTTGAAAACTTGGATTTGTCTATTCCTAGTAATAAAGTCACAGCATTGGTGGGACCTTCTGGCTCGGGAAAATCAACGATAGCTTCACTGATAGCACGTTTTTGGCAACTTGATTCTGGTGAAATTTCTGTGGGTATAGGCACGGGGAAGGTCGATATTGCTAATATGCCAGTGGAGTATTGGTTACGGCATCTTAGTATTGTTTTTCAATCCAACTATATTTTCAATGATACGTTAGCTAATAATTTGCGTGTGGCTAAGGCCGATGCAAGTGATGAAGAGCTCTGGCGTGTGATTGAATTAGCGAAACTAAAAAATCTAGTGTTGGACATGGATCTGGGGTTGGACACTGAAATTGGTGCGGGAGGTATGCATTTATCCGGAGGAGAAAAGCAGCGGCTATCCATTGCTCGGGCACTTCTTAAAGATGCACCTTTCGTTATACTTGATGAAGCGACGGCATCTTTAGATCCAGAAAATGAGCGAGATATTCAAATTGCAATGCAGGCTTTAGTTCAAGAAAAAACAGTGTTAGTTATTGCCCATAAATTAACCACCATTCAATATGCTGATCATATCCTTGTATTGGACAAAGGTAAGATTATTGAGCAAGGTGAACACTGTCAGCTGCTTAATAATCAATCACTTTATTGTGAGCTATGGAATTTGCAACAACAAGCTCAGAGTTGGCATTTAGCTGTATAGAGTGACCAAAAGTACTGAGAGTCATTACTGAATCGCCAATGAGAGCTAGATAAGCCTTATTGGCGGCTTAGTGCGTCTTTATTGTTGATAGATGCAAAAAGTAATAATGGCGTTGGAATCTTCAGTATTTCGGTACTGACAATAAATATTTCGGCTTATACCAAATTGCTTGCAAAGGGTTATGGAAGGTGAAAACGTCAGTTTTTGTTCAGTTATATTTAGCTCAATAAGTGCTACTGAATTAAAACCAATGATTTCCTTTATATGTGGATAAATGGATTTATAAATGGCCTCTTTAGCTGAAAATAATAGAGTCGTAGCGCATTTTAAAGAGAGTCCATTTTTTTGTAGTAGTGCTATTTCATTAGGAGTGGAAATTAATGTATGAATATGATCACTTTGCTCTGACGTTATTATTTCCTGAATATCAACCCCTAATGAAATGTTCGTTTTTTTATTCTGATTCTGCGTGAGTGTTGCAATAGCATGATTATTACTGTGTGAGATCGAACCCGTGACTCCCACCGGCCAAGAAGGCGAGCGGTCAGGGGATATAGGGACTGGAGTAGAGTAGCCAAGAAGACGGTGCATGAGTAATTTCACACACAAACGGCCAGCAAGAAATTCAGCCTGTCTCTTAGTTACGGACTTCTGAAGTTGTGGAGTATAAATAATGTTAAGTCTTTGGTAAAAAAACGGTTGGAATGCATTCATATCAAAACTTATTAATAGAGCTTCAAGCTTAATGTCTTTGTATTCAAATGTATAGATGGCTGGCTTTTGGACAAATCTAGGACAGAGAGTGTCTAACTCCGCTATTTCAATGTTAGTTTTTGTGTCAGAAAAGCAAGATGTCATATTTATCAATCACAACTACAGTAATGATAGGCATTATCGTTTACTTTGGGTGATAATTACAGCATAATTTTATTGTTTAAATGATTAATTTATAAAACCTAGTAGAGATATATTAAAAATAGGATAAGGATTTTTTCCATGAAAACCTCTAATAGTCATAATACGGTTGACGATTATGAATGTAGACCAAAGAGTAAAAATGCATTTATACTCGTTATTTGCTGCCTCTACTTTGTTCAAGGTATTCCTATTGGATTAACCTTTCATGCTATACCCACATTATTAAAAAATCTAGGGTTACCACTTGAACTTATTTCGTTAGTTCCATTGGCTGGAATATTCTGGGCGATTAAATTTTTATGGGCACCATTTGTTGAAAATCATTGGATAGAACGCATAGGACGAAGGAAATCTTGGATTGTTCCAATGCAACTCATTATGGTTGGGACGCTTATTTGTCTATCCGTGGTAACTATTAATGAAAAAACTTTAATATTACTTACCTCGTTATTAGCGATAATTTCAATTGTGGGATCAACTCAAGATATCGCGACAGATGGTTTAGCCGCTGAACACAGTGATAAGGCTGATTTAGGCTTAATCAATGCGATTCAAGTATCTGGGATTATAATTGGAATGTTACTCGCTGGCCCTTTTGCTATGGTTGCTTTTGAGCAGATCGGGTATCAAGTGAGTATGATATTACTTGCTGCTGTTGCTTTCTGTGCTTTACTTCCAGTCTTATTTTGGCAAGAGCCTAAAATTGTTCAAGCGACAGAGGTAAATAAAGCCTCATTGAGCCAGTTTTTCAAAACAGCTAATGCTGTCCCGACCTTACTCTTATGTTCAGGTGCTACCTTATGCGGCGTGATTATTCTGGCATTATCGAAGTTTATACTGGTTGACCTGTCGTGGTCGATGTCGCAAGTAGGAATGTTAACTGGTGTTGGTCATTTATTAGTGATGTTGGTAGGTTGCTTTTCTGCCAGCATATTTATTAAACGTCAAGGTTACCGCGTCACCTTATTGGCAGGTTTGAAATTGGTGCTCTTTGGTGGCCTATTATGGATTGCGATTGCTGAAAACTGGCTGACGGGGACATGGATTGTTTGGCTTACATCAATTCTGGTTGGTTTTGGCATGGGGTTTGTCGCGGTAAGTACCTATACCTATTCAATGCGCTTTTCACAGCAAACACTTCAACCCGCGACTAATATTGCTTTCTTCCAAGGTACTCAGACGTTTGGCGAAATTATTTTTTCATCGGTAGCGACAAGCCTTGCTGGGGTTGCTAGCTATAGTATTGCGTTAGGAATGGGGGAGATCATCGCTCTGATATGTTTATTCGCTTTGCTAAAGTTGCGTCATTACAGCCATTGGCGAGATGCCCATTGTAAAATTAGTTAGGTTTCTAATTTTACTTCCGATAATTACACGAACACAAAAACTACCTAATAGGTGGTTTTTGTGTTTTATATCAAGGGATATCAAAGCGCGTTAAGCCATCACTTATCATTTTGCTATTCATGTCGCTTGTCTGGTATTAGAAATCCCAATCTTCATCCTCCGTTGCGACGGCTTTACCAATGACATAAGAAGATCCAGAACCCGAGAAAAAATCATGATTCTCATCGGCATTGGGAGAGAGTGCAGCCATTATCGCGGGGCTAACTTGGCATAATTCATCCGGAAAGAGAGGTTCAAAACCTAGGTTCATCAATGCTTTATTGGCATTGTAATGCAGGAAATGTTTCACATCTTCGGTGAGGGCTACATCTTCGGTGAGGCTTACATCATCGTACAATGATTCTGTATATTGGCTTTCTAATTCATATAACGAAAACATCAAAGAGAAAGCTTCGTCTTTAACACGATCTTGTTCCGCTTCATCGAGTTCATTGAAGGCTTGTTGGAATTTATAGCCAATGTAATAGCCATGAATGGCTTCATCGCGAATGATCAAACGAATTAAATCTGCAGTGTTTGTTAACTTGGCGCGACTTGACCAGTACATAGGTAGATAGAAGCCTGAATAAAACAAAAAGCTTTCAAGGAAAACACTGGCGACCTTCTTCTTCAACGGATCTTCATTGGCTTTGTAATCGTCTAAAATGATCTGTGCTTTTCGTTGTAGCAATTCATTTTCTTCCGCCCAGCGGAAGGCTTCATCAATTTGAGGTGTGGTACACAGGGTCGAAAAAACGGAAGAATAGCTACGTGCATGTACTGCTTCCATAAAGGCAATATTAGTGAGTACGGCTTCTTCATGCTGCGTTCTAGCGTCTGCCATTAACGCGGGCGCACCAACGGTATTTTGTATGGTGTCGAGTAGGGTTAATCCAGTAAAAACCCGAATGGTTAGTGTTTGTTCTTCTTTGGTGAGCTGTTTCCATGTTGGGATGTCATTGGACAAAGGGACTTTTTCTGGTAACCAGAAGTTCACCGTGAGTCGGTTCCAAATCTCAAGATCTTTATCATCTTGCATGCGATTCCAGTTGATTGCTCTGACTGGCTGCGGAATGGTCGTTACTGTCATAGTGGGTTCTCCGTAAATCAAAGTGTGCAAGAAACACAGCCATCAACCTGAGTGCCATCGAGTGCTTTTTGGCGCAAACGAATGTAGTAGAGGGTTTTAATTTTCTTTTTCCATGCGTAAATCTGCGCTTTATTGATATCACGCGTCGTGACGTTATCGTTGAAGAATAAGGTTAGCGATAAGCCTTGATCGACATGCTGAGTGGCGGCGGCATAGACGTCAATAATGGCTTTTGCCCCTATTTCGTATGCGTCGCGATAGTACTCAAGGTTTGTATTGTCGAGATACGGGGCAGGGAAGTACACGCGGCCGATTTTACCCTCTTTACGTATTTCCACTTTTGCCGTTACAGGGTGAATGGACGCGGTAGAATCATTGATGTAGCTGATTGAGCCTGTCGGTGGGATCGCCTGTAAATTCCGATTGTAGAGACCGTGCTGCATGACTTGTTGCTTGAGCGTCGCCCAGTCATCTTGGCTAGGTAGTTTTAAGCTTAACGTTGCGAGTAACGCAGTGACTTTTTCAGTTTTGGGCTGAAAACTCTGGTTTAGATATTTATCAAAAAATACGCCACTTGCGTAACTTGAATTGTCAAAACCGCAAAAGGTCGCTTGCCTCTGTTTTGCGAGTTGATTAGAGGCGACAAGGCAATGGAATAGTACGGTAGCAAAGTAAACGTTAGTGAAGTCGATGGCTTCTGGGCTGTCGTAGTGGATGTTTTCTCTTGCTAAGAATCCGTGGAGATTCATTTGACCAAGACCAATCGCATGGCTTTCGTCATTACCTTTACGAATGGAAGGAACACTGTCTATCGCAGACATTTCTGAGACCGCATTCAGTGCTTTTATCGATACCGCGATGGTTTGTGGAAGGTTAGCGCCATCTAAGGCTTTGGCAATGTTAATTGAGCCTAAGTTGCATGAGATATCACGTCCTAACTTTGCGTAGCTTAAGTCATCGTTAAACTCAGATGCGTCATTCACTTGAAGAATTTCAGAGCACAAATTAGACATGCTAATCCGACCTTCGATGGGGTTTGCCTGATTAACGGTATCTTCAAACATGATGTAAGGGTAACCAGACTCAAACTGGATCTCTGCCAGTGTTTGGAATAAGACTCGTGCGCTGATCTTATTTTTACGGATCTGAGGGTTATCCACCATTTCTTGGTATTTTTCTGTCACACTAATTTCAGAGAAGGGGACACCATAAATTTTTTCGACGTCGTACGGCGAAAACAGATACATATCTTTATTTTGCTTAGCGAGCTCTAAGGTAATATCGGGAACAACAACCCCTAAACTTAGAGTTTTAATCCTGATTTTTTCATCGGCATTTTCACGTTTTGTATCTAAAAACTGCATAATGTCAGGATGATGAACATTGAGGTAGACTGCGCCAGCCCCTTGCCTTGCCCCTAGCTGATTGGCGTATGAGAAGCTGTCTTCGAGCAATTTCATTACTGGCACCACACCAGAGCTTTGATTGAGGATCCCTTTAATTGGAGCCCCTTGTTCGCGCAAGTTACTCAGCAAGAGTGCAACTCCGCCGCCTCGGCGTGACAGTTGTAATGCGGAGTTGATTGCTCGGCCAATACTTTCCATATTGTCTTCAATTCTAAGCAGAAAGCATGAAATCAACTCGCCCCGACTTTTCTTACCTGAATTGATAAAAGTGGGTGTGGCGGGTTGAAATCGCTGGTGGATGATTTCGGTCATTAGCTGCAGAGCAAATGTTTCATCACCTTGCGCTAACGTTAACGCAGTCATGACGACTCGGTCTTCAAATCGCTCCAAGTACCGCTTTCCATCTCGGGTTTTTAGGGCGTAAGACGTAAAGAATTTATATGCGCCTAGGAAAGTACGAAAACGGAATTTTACTTGATAAGCCGCATTCCAAATTTGGCGAATGAATACAGCGCTATATTGCTGCAAAACGTTGGGTTCGTAATACCCTTCGCAGATCAGATAATCAAGTTTCTCACTCAAGTTATGAAAGAACACAGTGTTTTGATTAACGTGTTGTAGAAAGTACTGACGGGCAGCCTGTTTGTCGGATTCGAATTGAATATTTCCATTTTCGTCGAGCAGATTGAGCATCGCATTGAGCTCATGGTAGTTCAAAGAATGATGAGTGAATGACGTGTCCATGATGGTTCCAAAATTGTTTTAGCCCGTGACGTACCTTGTGCACATCTTGTGGTGTTCCTGACAGTTCAAATCGATACAGCAGTGGCACGTTGCACTTACGTGAAATAATGGTGCCAGATTGGGCAAATAACGCGCCGAAGTTTCGATTCCCAGATGCAATGACCCCTATTAGTAAAGAGCGTGTTTGATTGTTATTGAGTGCTTTAATCACAGATTTAGGGACAGCGCCGCGTCCTTGTCCATCGGCGTAAGTTGGGCACACCAGCACAAAAGCGTGTGTTATTTTGGGTGTGGGTTCACCAGAATCTAGCGGTAAACGCAGGGCAGGTAGACCAAGCTGTTTTATAAAGCGTTCGGTGTTACCCGAAGCGCTGGAATAATAAACAAGCATTAGCTGAGCTGCTTGATCATATCGGGACGAAACCCTGACCAATGATGCGAACCCGCGACGACAACAGGTGCTTGCCTGTAGCCCATGGATTGAACTGTGTTCATCGCAGAATCATCTTGAGTTAGGTCGATAACTTTGTGCTTAATTCCTTTCGTTTGAAGTGCTTTCACCGTCGCTGTGCACTGCACGCACTGAGGCTTTGAATAAACAATAATATCCATTTTACTTTCCTTTATATCAATCTTAATGATAATCATTATCTTGCGCTATTCTATATATGGTATTTGTAAATAACAAAATGTCAATATGTTGTGATTGCATCTAAACCCATAGAAACTTAATGGTTGAATATTAATTGATAATCAATATCATTCTCGTTTGTTGGTGCGAATTGATAAATGGAATGAGGACTGCAACATGAGCGTTCAACGTTCAGAATCAACTGAAATTTCGATTCATGACATGGAGTGGAAGGGAATTAGCTTATCGGAGTCGGCAGCTTGCAGGATTAGACAGCTATCTTCAGATGGGCAGCTATTTCATTTAAGTGTACGATCTTCAGGGTGTACGGGTTTTGCTTATGAGGTAAAGCTTATTAAACAAGTGAAACAATCAGATCTTAAGTTTAATTCTAGGGACGTAGCCTTCTATGTTGCCCTGACTGCAATGCCCATGCTTGATGGCACGAAAATAGATTTTGTTCGCCAAGGGTTAAATAGCAGCTTTGTTTATCACAACCCCAACGTCAAAAATATGTGTGGTTGTGGTGAAAGTTTCGGAGTTTGACAATGTGTGCTGTTGAAACACAACCAGAAGTGGAAGAGATGCTGCAAAGCAGCAACTACAAGCAAGGGTTCTACACCGAATTATCATCAGACACTTTGTCTGTAGGGCTGAATGAAGATGTAGTGCGTGCGATATCGACAAAGCGTAATGAGCCCGATTGGATGCTGGCATTTAGGTTAGACGCTTTTCGTAAATGGCAGAAAATGGAAGAACCGCATTGGCTTAAAGCTGAGTATTTTGGTCTCGATTATCAAAGTTACAGTTATTACTCTGCGCCTACTTGCGGAAAATGTGATGACTCGACAGACGACCATGATGATGGTTCAAATGCATTTTTAACCAACGAGGTGGAAGCGGCGTTTAAGCAATTGGGTGTCCCTGTTAGAGAGGGGGCTGAAGTTGCGGTGGATGCTATTTTTGATTCTGTTTCTGTTACCACAACCTACCAGAAAGAGCTAAAAGAGCAGGGCATTATTTTTTGCTCATTCAGTGAGGCTATTCATGAATACCCTGACTTAGTACGCCAGTATCTGGGTACAGTTGTTCCTGCTGATGATAACTTTTTTGCCGCTTTGAATGCCGCCGTTGCCTCTGACGGTACCTTTGTTTATATCCCTCAAGGGGTTCGCTGCCCGAGAGAGCTTTCTACTTATTTTAGAATTAATCAAGCAAAGACGGGCCAGTTTGAGCGCACCATCCTGATTGCTGATAAAGGCTCATATGTTAGCTATATCGAAGGTTGCTCGGCGCCAGTGCGTGATTCTTATCAGTTACATGCTGCAGTTGTTGAGGTAATTATTCATCAAGATGCGGAAGTGAAATATTCGACGGTGCAAAATTGGTTTTCAGGTGAAGAAGAAACCAAAGGCGGCATACTTAATTTCGTGACAAAGCGAGCGGTTTGCGAAGGTGCTCATAGCAAGATGTCTTGGACGCAGTCAGAAACAGGTTCCGCTATAACATGGAAATACCCGAGTGTGATCTTGAAAGGCGATCACTCGGTGGGAGAATTCTTCTCTGTGGCGCTGACTAACGGTGTTCAGCAGGCTGATACTGGCACCAAGATGATTCATATCGGTAAAAACACGCGCTCAACGATTATTTCCAAAGGTATCTCGGCGGGTAAAAGCCAAAACAGTTACCGAGGACTTGTGAAAATATTAGCCAATGCGCAAGGCGCTCGTAATTTTACCCAATGTGACTCGATGCTGATTGGTGCAGATTGTGGCGCCCATACATTTCCTTATGTTGAAGTTAAGAATCCGAGTGCTCAGGTTGAGCATGAAGCGACAACCTCTCGCATTGGTGACGATCAGCTCTTTTACTGTACTCAGCGAGGGATCAGTGAAGATGATGCTATTTCGATGATTGTTAATGGATTCTGTAAAGACGTATTTTCTGAACTACCGCTCGAGTTTGCGGTAGAAGCGCAAAAACTGCTTTCGATTAGCCTCGAACACAGCGTGGGGTAAGCAATATGCTACAAATTAGTGATTTACATGTCAGTGTTGAAGATAAATCTATTCTGCAAGGTATTGATTTACAAGTTAAGCCCGGTGAGGTCCACGCGATTATGGGCCCTAACGGCTCTGGGAAAAGTACCTTGTCTTCAACATTGGCTGGCAAAGAAGATTACCAAGTAGATAAGGGGACGATAGTCTTCAAAGGCAAGCAATTGACCGAGCTCGATCCTGAAGAGCGAGCGGGCGAGGGCGTTTTCTTAGCGTTTCAGTATCCGGTTGAGATCCCTGGGGTCAGTAATAAACTGTTTTTGAAAACCGCGTTGAATGGCATTCGTAAATATCGCGGTGAAGAAGAAATGGATCGGTTTGATTTTGAAGATTTACTGGAAGAAAAAGCCCAATTACTAAAAATGCCTATGGATCTGTTACAGCGCTCAGTCAATGAAGGGTTTTCGGGGGGGGAGAAAAAGCGCAATGATATTTTACAAATGGCGGTGCTATCTCCGCAGTTGTGCATTCTAGATGAGACTGATTCAGGGCTCGATATTGATGCACTAAAAGCGGTTTCGGCAGGCGTGAATGCCCTTAGGGATGGCAAGCGTTCATTTATTATGGTGACACACTACCAGCGTATTTTAGATTACATCAAACCTGATTATGTGCATGTGCTCTACAAAGGCAAAATAGTGAAATCGGGTGATCACACATTAGCAAAAGTACTAGAGGAAAAAGGCTATGGGTGGATCACTGGTGAAGAATGATGTGGCACTAATGAAAGATCTGGAGAGCATGGTTCAGTCTGTTCATTGGCAGCAACAGCAATGGGAAAAAATGATAGGAGTTGGGCTTCCAGCAAATAAAGATGAAGCGTGGAAGTACACTTCACTATCAGATTTTAAACAGCAGCCACTCCATTATGCTGCTTTTCAACCAGCAGAAAATATATCTTATGACAGCTTAAGCCTTAATTTTGATGGCTATCGGTTAGTGTTTTTTGATGGTCTATATTCGGTGCGTTGTTCTGATTGGATCCCTAACGCAATCATTACTCCTATAGATAAATTATCTGGCCTTGATATTGATGCATTGTCGAAATCTATTCAGCCAGATGCATTTACTTACCTGACTGACGCCACGGCAACAGGGGGAGTATTGATTGAGGTTAAGCCCGATACCGTGATTGATAAACCGATTTACTTGCTTCATATCAGCAGTGGAATGAAAGGTGAAGTGTGTAGTTATCGTCATCATGTAGAGCTGGGGCGCTTATCCCAATGTGAGGTGATCGAGCATCATATCTCCTTGGATCAAGGAGGGGGAGTAACGTTATCTCGTTTGAGTGCTGATGTGGGTAAAGGGGCGCATTTTTATCACACTAAATTACTAGAAGAATCGCCACGTCAGCATCATTTTGGTCATAACGATATCATTGTTGATCGTGATGCTAGTGCTCAATCAAATTGCTTTATGCTGTCAGGGTTATTATGCCGTCATCAAATCAGTAGCCTTTTACAAGGCGAAAATGGTTTTGTCGAAATGAATAGCCTCGCTATGCCAGATCATCAACAAACCTTTGATAGTCGAACTTATCTTAGGCACCGAGCAGCGTATTGTCATAGTGAACAATTGCATAAGACCATAGCGAGAGGTGCGTCCAATGGGGTGTTTGATGGCATGATCTATGTTGAACCCCGTGCGCTTAAAACCGATGGGCAGATGGATAGCCACAACTTGCTATTGAGTGAAGCGGCTCAAGTAAACTGTAAACCTCAACTTGAGATATACGCTGATGATGTGAAATGCAGCCATGGCGCGACGACAGGCCAACTCGATTCTAATCAGATCGAATATATGCGCGCACGAGGGATCAAAAAGGTGAAAGCGGAGCAGATGATTATCTTTGCGTTTGCCGCTGAAGCCGCGTTTAAGATCCGTCACCCATTGGTGCAACAATACGTATGTGACAAGTTGGAGCTCACTCTGTCTCAACACGCGCCTCAATACGGCTCTCAAGGAGGGCGTAATGACTGAAATCACGTTAATAAATAGCCCTTGGTTCGAAGATTTCCCCGCGTTAAAAACCGAGGTGTATCAAAAGCCGTTGCGCTATCTTGATACTGCCGCGACCGCGCAAACCCCAAGCGCTGTAATAGACAGAATGACGCGTTTTTACCAAAACGACTACGCCAGTGTACACCGTGGCGTTCATTATCTGAGTGCTAAAGCTACGCAAGAGATGGAGCAAGTAAGAACTCAAGTGAGTGATTTTATCGGCGCTGAGTCGGTTAACAACATCATTTTTACCAAAGGGACCACTGAAGCTATCAATCTTGTTGCGCATAGTTATTTGAGAGCGCAGCTCTCCCCGAGGGACGAGATCATTGTCACGGAAATGGAGCACCACGCGAACATAGTGCCTTGGCAACTGTTATCGGAACTTTGTGAGGTCACTATCAAGGTTTGGCGGTTGAATGAGAAGAGTGTGTTGGACTTGGATGATCTCAAGCCTTTAATCACTAACCGGACACGCCTGATTGCCGTTACCCACATTTCTAATGTACTCGGTACTGTCAATGCAATTAAAGCGATCATTAATTATGCACATAAACGCAACGTTCCTGTTTTAGTCGATGGCGCACAAGCTGTGATGCATCAACAAGTTAATGTGGCTGATTTGGATTGCGATTTTTATGTCTTCTCAGCACATAAGCTCTATGGCCCGACGGGAACTGGGGTTTTATACGCAAAGCGTCGTCACTTGGAACGTATGGTGCCATGGGAAGGTGGGGGCGCAATGATCGATCAAGTGACTTTGCCTATGGGAACGACTTATGGAGAAGCCCCCTGGCGTTTCGAAGCCGGTACGCCAAACATTGCGGGCATTTTGGGTTTAGGTGCGGCAATAGAATATATCGAATCGGTAGGACTGGCAGAAATTGCCAATTATGAGAGCCAGCTGATGTCGTATTTGGTCGATAGCCTTACCCAAGTAAATGGTATAGAGATCTATGGCAACGACGACAATCGAATGGGTGTGGTGGCTTTTAATATGAAAGGCTTGCACTCATTTGACGTTGGCGCATTTCTTGACAGGTACGGTGTTGCTATCCGTACTGGCCATCATTGCGCAATGCCATTAATTAAAAAGCTGGGTCAGAGTTCCGTTTGCCGAGCTTCAATAGGTATGTATACCCAATCATCTGATATTGATGCGTTGGTGCAAGGTTTAAATAGAATTAATCAGCTGTTGAGGTAGTGATATGACCCCAGAAAAAATAGTTGGTAATTTCAATCGTTGTTGTGATTGGGAAGAGCGTTATTTGTATTTGATAGAGCTAGGGGAGCGTCTACCAAGTTACCCAGATTCAAAGATGACGGCGAAGCATTTAATAAAGGGCTGCCAGAGTAAAGTATGGCTCGATCTTCGTTATGATTCAAAATCAGGGGTACTTAATTTCTTAGCGACTAGCGATGCAGCCATAGTAAGAGGCTTACTTGCTTTACTGCGGATTGCTTATCACGGAAAACTACCGCATGAAGTGTTACTTTTCGATATCCAAGCTTGGTTTGAAGCACTTGACCTAAAATCTCACCTCACACCAGGAAGAACACAAGGGCTAGAGGCTATTGTGAAACAAGTACAAACAAGAATGGCGGATTAAGCGACGATACCAATTTGATTAAGTTTATTGATTAAATTGGTGTTCGTTTGTTGTTCTTAGATAAGAATGGCAAGTAAGCAGAATAAACTGTGTCGTGATTAGGTGTGGATATAAAGAGTAGATACAGAAAAACACGCATTAAAGCGTTTGACCTAAATGATAAGTTTTAGCATGAAGAAAACTGGAGCGGGCAGCGGGAATCGAACCCGCATCATCAGCTTGGAAGGCTGAGGTAATAGCCATTATACGATGCCCGCTTAATTCTGAATTAGATTCAGGAGGTGATTTGCATCGAACGAGATACATAATGGCAAATTTTCAGTTTAAAGAAAGTGCTTATTTCTCGAATGTGACGCGCGTCACATTATCGATTGCTAAGTGCTTAATAAACAATCTTTTAGCTGTTTTTATCACAGGGTTTGCTCTGAACAAGTGACGCATTCGTTGCGACTCATACCTTCATTGTTCAGAGCAGCTTCAGGCTTAGTATTCCCCTTCCTGTTGTTTCTTCTGTTTGATCTGCCAATGTTCTTGTGGATCGTAGTTGTCATCACAGATGTCGATTGAGAACCCCATGTCGACCACTTCTTTCAATGTGAGGTTATCTGCGAGCTGGGCTGTTTCACCGTGAGAATTCTTAAATTCCATATTTATCTCCCTTGATGCATTACATCAGTGGCTGTACAAGTGACATCTTTAACAGCGATATAAGTTAGAGCTTGCTTCTGTGGGCCTATTAAACGTGAGTGCTGACCAGAGAAGCTACCCAGTAACTTATTTACGTTGGTTTAAATATAGGACTCAATAAGCACTTTTTCCTGTTCGCAGCAATTGGGCGAGGTAGGTGCTGTCATGAAAATAGGTTCCACACGCACTCTTCCTATTCAACATCATGGCCTTATGGCGATTTACTATACATTTACACCATCAACCCCATATAAAGAGTAACGTTTTTACGTGATAGTGATTAAACTGTATAAATATACAGTTATTCGTTTACGGTGATGAAAAGTATGGCTCTACTTCCTTTTTTTACAGAATCAGTTCGTTGTGGTTTTCCGTCTCCAGCTGATGGCCATGAGGAAAGTTTAGATCTTGATGATTTTCTGATCCGTAACCCTAATGCGACGTTTATGCTACGTGCTGCGGGAGATTCGATGACTGATATTGGGATCTACGATGGCGATTTATTGGTGGTTGATAGAGCTGAACCTATAGCGCCGGGGCGGATTGTTATTGCTCGAATTTACGATGAGTTTACTTGTAAGCGTTTAATTCGTCATGACGGAGCGTGGTGGTTAAAAGCGGAAAGTAGCATGATGGCACCTTTCCCGTTACCAGAAGATTCAGAGATCTTTGGCGTTGTGACACGCAATATTCACGATTTACTGAGCGCATAATGGCCATTGCACTTAATGGTTATCGAAACCAAGTTTGGGCGCTGGTGGATGCAAAATCTTTCTATTGTTCTTGTGAGCAGCTATTCGATCCGAAACTTGCCAATAAGCCGGTTGTAGTATTAAGCAACAATGATGGCTGCTGCGTAGCGATGACACCAGAAGCCAAAGCGCTTGGCATTAAGCGGGGAGCACCATGGTTTAAGATTGCGCATGAAGCCAAACGGCTTGGTGTCCATGTTCGTAGCTCTAATTACACCTTGTACGCTGATATGAGCCGTAGATTCATTGAAGAATTAAGCCAGTTTTCACCCCATGTAGAGCAATACAGCATAGATGAAGCGTTCATTCGCCTTGATGGCTTCAAACTAAATGAGCTAACCGAATATGGCCGTGAAATGAAAGCGACGATTGAACGTAATATTGGCTTACCTGTGCGTGTTGGGATAGGGGCGACACCGACCTTGGCTAAGCTTGGCAATCAAGCCGCTAAACTGTACGAGCAAAAAGTAAAAGGCGTGATCCAGATTGATTCCGACCACAAACGCCGCTGGCTATTGGAACGGACAGATGTTCAATCGCTATGGGGGGTAGGCGCGAAAACTGCAACACGATTACAAACCACAGGCATTTCTAGTGCATTGCAATTAGCCGATAGCGATCCGTCGGATATTAAACGGCTTTGGAATGTGGGTTTAGCCCGTACAGTCTTAGAGCTACAAGGCATTGCTTGCATAGATCCTGGTGATATTGATGATGTTAAAAAGCAGATATTATCAAGTCGTAGTTTTGGAGTGGGGATATCTAATTTTGATGATCTAAAAGCTGCTCTTGCATTTCATTGTCAGCGTGCTGGTGAAAAGCTTCGTCGGCAGGGGAGCCAAGCAAATGTTGTTGGTGTGTTTCTACGAACGAACCGTCATAAGAATACGCCTCAGCATAATCGAAGCAGTGCTATACCGTTAGCGTGCCCGAGCCAAGATACGTATAAATTTTTAGATTGTGCTTTGCATCAACTGGCGCAAATCTACCGCTCTGGTTATGAGTATCAAAAAGTAGGGGTGATTTTAGATGAGTTATCCGATGCGGGGAATGATGCATTCCAACTTGATATGTTTGATACAAGTGCATTGGTCGAGTCAAAACGCAGAGACTTAATGTCGATCAGCGATACGATAAATACTCGCTATAAAAACGGCTTGAAGCCTGCTTCTGTAATGAGCTCGACCAATTGGCACATGAGGCAAGCATTTCGGTCTAATCGCTGGACAACTCGGCTTGATGAACTTCAACACGTTAAGTGCTAGATGCTAAGCACCAAGTTCGATACACAAAGTATTAGATGTATAGTATTGGATGTATAGTATTTTAGATATCACTGGGGTTGTTCTACATAAACCCTTTGACTTTAATTTGAGTGCCTAAGCACTGTTCTACTAATGCTTGGCGTGTTAATAGCCAAGATCGCCTGTTATTATTTCCGACGGTTATAACTAGCCACCGACCCATTCCCCTCTATAAGAATAAATCCATTTTCTTAATATGCTTATCAAAATTTATAGGTTAACTAACTGTTAGTTAATCTGTAATGATTATGTATCCAACTCGCAACCGCTTAAATCCTGGTTTCTCCTCCTTGGTCTTCTAAGGCTAGAAGTCATCCGTAATCTCATCATTAATGACCATTGAGCTTTGGGGTATAAGAAAAATAAGCATAATGTTTGACGTGTGTTCTTATTTTATATTGTAATTTGATGTAGCATGCGCTTTTGTACATTTGACTCGTTAACTAGACACTTAAGTAAAACTAAGTGTGCGGTAGCGTGGGTGAAAACTATTATTTATCAATCGGGCTTATTACACCGGTATGATGAATGCCTGCTACATGCGTGTAAATTTGTGTTGTTTTGATGTCTGAATGGCCAAGCAGCTCTTGGATGTTTCGAATATCGGTACCGCTTTCTAATAGCCGTGTAGCAAAACTGTGCCTAAAAGTGTGGCAGCCTGCTTTCTTCGCAATATTTGATGCCGAGATAGCCAGCTTCACTCTGCGTTGCATTGTGCGATCCATGATGTGGTGGCGTAAATGTCTACCCGTTCGAGGATCTTTGCTGATTTTTGACGCCGAGAATAGATATTGCCAGTGCAATGATTTAGCATGGTTAGGGTATTTTCTTGCTAAAGCAAAAGGCATATAAACCTCACCAAGATTATTACTTAGGTCTCTATCATGAGTAATACTCACTTGAGTAATTTGCTTACTAATGTCGGCATAGAGTGATTTTGCAAGTAATGTTTGTCTGTCTTTATTTCCTTTGCCACTTCGTACCGTGACTGTACCTGCATTGAAGTCGATGTCATTTAGCCTCAATCTTAGTGCTTCATTAAGACGAAGACCGCTGCCATACATAAGTTGAGCGATAAGCTTGAAAGGATAATCCAGTGCATTTATAACAGCTGTTGCTTCACTATGAGAGAAAACAACAGGTAACTTAATTGCTTTCTTTGATTTACAAAATTCTAGGTCATTAACTTGAAGTTTCAAAAACTCACGACATAAAAACACTAGTGCGTTCAGTGCTGTTTTTTGCGTGTTTGGTGAGATATTTCGTTTAATCACTAAAAATTCAAGATAAGCTGAAATATCCTCTGAACGAATGTCATGCTGGTTTTTATATTTTCCATACTTGATAAAACGCACAGCCCAATACAAATAGGTTTTCTCACTACTATAAGCAAGCCCTCGCGCTCGCATATAGCGACAATAACGTTGAGTAAAATTGTCTGAGTGTTGCTTTAACGGGGTTGGTATATCCATACTCAAAAAGTTAACTGTTTATATATACAGTTAATCTAGATTAGATATACAGTATGTACAAGTAACCAGTAAATTTGATTGCCATAGTCGTGGTTAGAGCAAATAACACTGAAAATGAGTGCTAGGTCAGTTTCAAATTAGAGAAAAAAAGATACACGGCATCGATACGTATATCTACCCGCACTGGTAGGTTTTACGACTCGGTTACGTAGAAGAAAATGTTACCCGACTTGGTTCAATTCTTTTTGTGTACCTAACTCCGCAGTCGCTGCGAGTTGATCAATTCCAGAAGTATTCGTATGCAGTTAGAATCGTTCGTCGTTCATAGCGGCTTCTTATTTTTAAACGTCTCAATGACTTGCGTGAATGTTCACTGGTCACCGCGCTAACTTCTGTATTGGTTTTAACCATGGTTCGGCCGTGGCGGTTGATACTCTGTGTACTTAGCAGTTCTTAAATTTCTTAGCTATTGCCGCGTCATCATCGAGGATAGCCGCTTTCAATATTGTGGTCGGTGCGTTGGTAGGGAAGTGGTTACATTTTGGTGGTTGCCGTAAGCAATTAGATTGTGGGCGATGTTTGCGGCTTTAGTTTTGGCTGTCTTTTAACCAATATTCGTGCACGTTTCTGGTTCATCTTTTCTAGGTAAACCATAGTGCTAACATCATCGTAGCCGCTATTTTGTGGGTAAACCCGCAGCTATTTTCGTGGTTATAGTTTTGAATTTGTCTGCTTTAAGTTTGGTGTTTGTCGCGCTGAATCAGCGTAGTTTTTAATTGCATTTCATCATGGCAGGCAAGCTGCTTTAGCTAGGTCGAACGGCCGGGTAACAAAGGCATTAATGTGACGCCTGACACTCGGCGGTTTTGGTTTGAAGTATATTTGGTTTTGTAAGTTCAGCGTTGGCGCACCTTATGCCAAGGCGTTATATTATGGAGGTTGTAATGGGTAGAGTTTCAATATCAAAAAAAACTCAGAATCAAATATTAATGGAATCTAAGAGAAGATGTGCTTTATGTTTTGGGATCGATGGTAATTTTTCTGAAAAAAAAGGGCAGATAGCACATATAGATCAAAATAATGAAAACAGTAATGAAAGTAATTTAGCATGGTTGTGCTTAGAACATCATGATGCTTTTGATTCAAAAACGAGCCAGAGTAAAAATTATACGAAGGAAGAAGTTGTTAATTATAAAAAATCACTAATATTAAAAATAAAAAATCTTAGTGAGAATGATCAGTCTCAATTAAGGGGGTTTATTAATAAATATGACGTTTTCTTTCGGTATATTGATGAGCCTATATATGATTTTAGGATTGAAGTTGAAGAATATAATGAAATTAAATCTGCAATCTTGGATTTTTCGATGTTTTACTTTGAAAGTAAAGATGTAAAAGTATATTTAGATGAAATTTCAAATTCGCTTAATAGAATTTTGGGTATCTATGATAATTATGATTATGAACGTAATCAAAGTTTCATCCATTATGTTGGTGAGCAAGGGTGTCGTGATAAATATAAAGATCTTTGCACGGCTGAATTGGAAAATATAATTTCAAATTACAACAAGTTGAGAGAATTAATATAACAAATGCATCAACACGATTTGCTACATTCGGCATTCTAGGTTTCTTTGAGTTTACCGTATTAAGTGGTAAATTTGGGCTTAATCTGCATGGTAGCAAACGTGTTATGCAGGCGTTATATTTAAAGGAGAAAATAATGACATTGAATGAATATTTAAATCAAACAGAAGAAAAGCTACTTAGTGCTTCTAGTCGAGAAGAAGCTGAATCTATTGTAAGTAGTGCGCAAAACGTTCTGAATGCATCGAAGATTAGTGAAGATGGACAAAGACAGTTTTGGGCTGACTTATATAAAAAGTTAGGTGGTGATCAAGATTTTATACTTGAAAAGCAAGGTGCAGACTCTCTGTCAGACATTTTAGCGGCTGCAAAAAGAGTCATTGCCCAGAAGGTTAAAAAGTAATGGCTGCTGAAACATATAACTTAGTGACGGTTATTATTTACACTGTATCCGCCATCATTGCTTTGGTTATGCTGGGTATAGCTCTTTCTCAACTTGGGCAACTAACAGCTCAAGTTACTCAAGCAGTAAAATCAAACTCAATAAGTCAACTTAGTGCACTTCTGGCTTTGGAACAACAGATCGCTGATAGAAGACTTGTACTTAGTGAGGCAGCCATAGCTGTATCTGAAGCTGAAAATGCCGGAGAGGAGGAGTTCACAGCATTAAAATTGAGGCTCAATGAAGCAAAGCAAATGTATTTAAATGCATTAGATAGACTGTGCTTTTGTGTCAACAAAGAGCTGCTTGATGCTGAGGATATGAGATTAGAGTATCGAGACATTATTAAAGCTGCTGTAAAAGATTTTCCTGACGACTTTACAATGGCAACTACCTATAGAAATATCAAAAAGGTATACGAGTCTTGGGCTGACAAATAAATATAACAATCTGTTTAAGAGTGATTCGCAACGCGTGGCATTTTTGCTATGCGTTGCGTTTTGTGTTTAAGGTGTTATGCGGTGGCTTCGGTATTGCGTTGCTCACACCTTAACAGGGCGTTGAGGCTGTAGAATTTCTCGCTTTTTAGCCGATTTTCCATGTTTGATCGCCATTTATTCTACAGACAATGCCCTAAATGCTGCGCGATGATAGTGGCCTTTATCATGGTAAGGAAAGATATAGCGGCAAGATGAGAGTTTAGCGGCGTTTTTCGTTGATTTGAGAGGTTTTACCCTCTATATAATGCAATTTCGTAGCTTTTCTATGTTGTGGAGCATGCTGAACATCGCCCATTGGGCGTTTACTTTCTCTTTTCCTCTCAGCGTAAACCGGTTCATCTGTTTGTTGACGGTGATGTTGCCAAAAACAGGTTCAACGCACCCAAGCCGCTTACTGTATTGCCGCCTTCCTTCTGGGCTATCAATCTTGTCTTTCATAGCTTGCATGTGGTCAAAGCCTTTGGTGTTTTTGTAGATGAAGAACACTTGTCGGCCGACTTGCTTGCCAGGTGGTTTTCTCATGCACTGTGACTGGTGAACACATTGTCGGCAATCATTGAGATAACCACAAAACTGAGCGCCCCGTTCACCACGGATGACAGCATTTTTACTGCTTAGCCGCATTATTTTTCCGGCAGGGCAGCGACAAGTCATTTCGTCTTGGTTGAATTCAAACATGGAAATGGGGTAACAGGTTTTGCCTGTTTTCGAGCGTTTCTTTCGTTTTTTCGCTTGCTCAGTTTGATAGGTTTCACTGCTTTGAAACAGTGGGTTGCGGCTGCGAAAACCGGTATCGGCGACGTAACAGTCGTATGGCGTTTCTGCTAAGAACTTGAGGTTGGTTTTACTGTGAAAGCCACTATCAGCGGTGAACTTGGTGGTGTACTGTGCCATATTCGGTAGCTTATCCAGTTGGGCTTTTAATGCGAGTACAGCAGGCTTCAGTGTTTGCTGCTCACCAACGCTTCCCCATACTTGGCTGTGCAGAATGATTTGGTGTTTGTCATCGGTGATGGCGATGCCGTTATAACCTTGAATAGTACCTTTAGACGTAGTCATTTTGGCGCTGTCGTTGTCGGTAATATTGCTTTTTATAGGTTTGTTGCTGCTGCCAAGTTTATCTTGAGTATTAGCGAGAAACGCCCCAATTTTATCGGCGCCCTTATCAAGCTTTTGCTTTTGTCGTAAGTCTTGTTCGATAACGTCATTTGGGAGTGCATCTTGGCTTTGATGACGCTCGATAATACGTTGGCTGGCGCGTTGAAGTTTCTCTTTCTTGCGTCGTAACTCGTCGTGTGTGCCACTCCATTCTTTACTGGCATTGGATGAAATTTTACAGCCATCAATAGCAAACATGTTACGCCCGATAAGGCCTTGTTCATCACATATCATTAGAACTTGAGTAAACAGTGGCTCAATGGTGTCCTTCATCTGTGCGATGAAAGACGCAATAGTGGTGAAATGTGGTCTTGCATCCCCAGATAAACACATAAAGGTGACATTGTTGATGCAGGCTCTTTCTATGCGTCGGCTAGATAACATGCCGAGGGAATAGGCGTAAAAGACAACCTTAAGCATGATAGAAGGAGGGTAAGCCGCAGCCCCATTTTTGTCGTTGTGGTAGTGCGCATTAAAGGGCGAGAGGTCGAGGTGATTATCAACAATGTGGGAAATCGCATACTCGATAGTGCCGGGGATGAGTTGTTCATCGATGATGACAGGAACGAACATGTTTTGGTTCGAGTAATCGGTTTTGAAGTTGGGCATAACCGTGTCTCGTTGTGAATAATTTAGATTAGATCACAAGGAGTTAGTGCGTTCAAGTTCATGTCGTGATGAAATGGCGGTAGGATCAGAATTGAGACGGGCGAGAAGAAATTCTACAGCCTCGTTACCCGACTTGGTTGAGTTCTTTTAGCTTACCTAGCTCCGCTGTTGTTGTGAGTTGGTCAATTCCAGATAAATCCGTATGCAGTAAGAATCGTTCGTCGTTCATAGCGGCTTCTTATTTTTAAATGTCTCAACGACTTGCGTGAATGTTCGCTGGTAACCGCGCCAACTTCTTTATTGGGTTTTAACCATGGTTCGGCCGTGGCGGTTGATGCTCCGTGTACTCACATGTTCTTAAATTTCTTAGCTATTGCCGCACCATCATCGAGGATGGCCGCTTTCAATATTGTGGTCGGTGCGTTGCTAGGGAAGTGGTTACATTTTGGTGGTTGCCGTAAACAGTAGAATTGTGGGTGATGTTCGCGGCTTTGGTTTTGGCTGCGTTGTTATCAATTTCATCGCAAATGTAAGGTGCGGCTTCACTAGGTAAACCATAGTGCTAACTTTATCGTAGCCGCTATTTTGTGGGTAAACACGCAGTAATTTTTGTGGTTATAGTTTTGAATTTGTCTGCCTTGAGTTAGGTGTTTGTCGCGCTTAATCAGCGCAATTTTTAACTGCATTTCATCATGGCAGGCAAGCTGCTTAATCCAAGTCAAACGGCCGGGTAACAAAGGCATTAAGGTGACGCTTAACACTCGGCGGTTTTGGTTTGAAGTGTATTTGGTTTAGTAAGTTCAGCGTTGGCGCACCTTATGCCAAGGCGTTACCCGACTTGGTTGAGCTCTTTTTGTGTACTTAACTCCGCTGTTGCTGTGCGTTGGTCAATTCCAGAAGTATTCGTATGCAGTAAGAATAGCTCCTCGCTAGTAGCGGCTTCTTGTTTTTAAACGTCTCAATGACTTGCGTGAATGTTCGCTGGTCACCGCGCCAACTTCTGTATTTGGTTTTAACCATGGTTCGGTCGTGGCGGTTGATGCTCCGCGTACTCACTTGTTCTTAAATTTCTCAGCTATTGCCGCACCATCATCGAGGAATGCCGCTTTCAATATTGTGGTCGGTGCGTTGGCAGGGAAGTGGTTACATTTTGGTGGTTGTAGTGACAATGTAATTTTGTTGGTGTTGTTCGCGGCTTTAGTTTGGGCTGCCTTTAAATCAATATTCGCGCAAGATTTTGGTTCATCTTTTCTAGGTAACCCATAGTGCTAACTTCATCGTTGCCGCTATTTTTTAGGTAAACGCGCAGTAATTACCGTGGTTATATTTTTGAATTTTTCTGCCTTGAATTAGGTGTTTGTCACGCTTACTCAGCGCATTTTTTAACTGCATTTCATCATGGCAGGCAAGCTGCTTTAGCCAAGTCGAACGGCCGGGTAACAATGGCATTAATGTGACGCCTGACACTCGGCGGTTTTGGTTTGAAGTGTATTTGGTTTTGTAAGTAATGCGTTGGCGCACCTTATGCCAAGGCGTTATATGCAAAAATGAGTTTATGAGCTAAATAGGGTAGAATTCTACTTTTGAACTGTAGTGAGCCACAAATGAATAAGCCCATCGAACAAAGAATTGGTAATATCGCCTTAGTTGTTGAAAAATATGATGATGCAATTGAATTTTATACCAAAAAACTACAATTTGAACTTGTCGAAGATACTGATTTAGGCGGTGGTAAGCGTTGGGTTCAAATATCTCCACCTAATTCCACGGGTACAAATTTACTATTGGCTCAAGCAAGTAATGATGACCAATTAAAATCAGTTGGCAATCAAGCTGGCGGTCGTGTTTTCTTATTTCTTCAAACTAATGATTTCTGGCGTGACTATGAGTTTATGAAAGCTCAAGGTGTCGAATTTACTGAAGAGCCACGTGTTGAAGAATACGGCACAGTTGTTGTATTTAAAGACTTATACGGTACAAAATGGGACTTATTGCAGTTAAATCAAGCTAACTAAGTCTGTAGCATATAACAAATGCATCAACACGATTTGCTACACTCGGCGTTGTCAGTTTGTCTTTAGTTTCAGTGATTAAGGCAGTAAAATTCAGCTAAGTCTGCATAGTAGCAAACGTGTTATGCAGGCGTTACCCGACTTGGTTGAGTTCTTTTTGTGTACCTAACTCCGCTGTTGCTGTGAGTTGGTCAATTCCAGATAAGTTCGTATGCAGTAAGAATTGTTCGTCGTTTGTAGCGGCTTCTTATTCTTTAAACGTCTCAACGACTTGCGTCAATATTCGCTGGTAACCGCGCCAACTTCTGCATTTGGTTTTCACCATGGTTCGGCCGTGGCGGTTGCTGCTCTGCGTACTTACTCGTTCTTAAATTTCTCAGCTATTGCCTCACCATTATCGAGGATAGCCGCTTTCAATATTGTGGTCGGTTCGTTAGTAGGGAAGTGGTTACATTTTGGTGGTTGCCGTAAGCAGTAAAATTGTGGGTGTTGTTCGCGGCTTTAGTTTGGGCTGCCTTTTAATCAATATTGGCGAACGTTTCTAGTTCATCTTTTCTAGGTAAACCATAGTGCTAACTTCATCGTAGCCGCTATTTTGTGGGTAAACGCGCATTAATTTTAGTGGTTATAGTTTTGAATTTGTCAGCCTTGAGTTGGGTGTTTGTCGCGCTTAATCTGAGTAGTTTTTAATTGCATTTCATCATGGCAGGCAAGCTGCTTTAGCCGAGTCGAACGGCCGGGTAACAATGGCATTAATGTGACGCCTGACACTCGGCGGTTTTGGTCTGAAGTGTATTTGGTTTAGTAAGTTCAGCGTTGGCGCACCTTATGCCAAGGCGTTATGCCAATGAAAGGAAAATTGTATGTTTAAAGCTGTTTTGAAAAACTGTTTACTTATGTTCACATGCATGCGATTCATGCCAAAGCCAATGCTGTTTCTGTACATTTTGCTGTTACTTACAATGCTTCCCATATTGTTACTTGGTTTTTTACCTTGGCCAAATGCAGAGTATAGCCTCAATGGCCAAGAGCTGAACTATTTACAGTTTTGGACTTCTGGATTGGCTGTAGGTTTCCTTTTAGTGTGCTTGGGGATTAACTATATCTGCTTGGTTGTAGCTCAAAAAAGAAAATTAGGGCGTTTAGGTCTTCCATTTGTATGGTTGTTATTTTTTCTACCAATTGCTTTTGATAGCGGTACCGGCTTGGTAATTTGGTGCATTATATCTGTCTCGCTAGTAGGTTATTTTCTGCTAAGTGAAAAGGTAAAAAATTACTTCTATAACTAACTCACTTTTTCCAAAGTATAGTTAATACAATTTGAGTCATCTGCTGTGGCACCAAGTGGTTGGTTTTGGTGTATTCAAAAAGCCTCGGTTCAATCAAACTCAGCGCACAGCATTTATCTAAAAATCCAAAGCATAAAGTCTCCAAGTCATGCCTTGAGGTGTTAAGTGTCATATAATGCACGCGCTGAAAGTTGCTTTGCTTGTAGGGCTGCCGCAATGGGTCAGTTAATGAAAAGTTTGGCATAACAAAAACATCAAGTTGACGCGTTACACTCGGCAGTTTTGGTAGGGAGTCTGGTGCGCTTGGCTGGTTAGTCGTGGCGCAACTTATGTTCGCGTTAAATGGCATTTGGCTTTGGTGTCACAACAATAGTTAAAGGAGTACAAATGGATAATTTTTCGGTGAAAACTAAAGCTATCTATATACCATTTGTTAAGTTGGTTTTTTTTACCCTTAGTGGTCTAGTACTCATGAAGTGGTTGATTGGTGAGCAATTGAGTGCTTTAGGTAATCGTCACCTTTACTTATCTTGGCTTCCTTTTCTACTATCAGCAGTTCTTTGTGTCGTGATGATAAAACCGTTAGGAATACTTACATACAAAGGGAGTATTAGTCGGCCATTGGTTCTTATTGTCATGGTTTTTTATTTTTCTATGTTAATTACAATGGTACAAGACCTACCTCGTTGTTGTTCAAATGAAGTTAAATCATACAATGACCCTTATAAGTTGAATGCAAGTTCATACCAAGGAAATATAACTTTAAATAACTACAATGTCATGAGCGACAAGACTATCGATAAAATAAGTCTTAATAGTCGATCTTCTAGAGGAGGTTCTATAATTTCAATTTCTAATCATGTCTCAGTTCCTTTAAATGTAAGTATGACGGTCTGGAGTGTATTTCCTTTTAGCAAGGATATTAAAGGAAGCTCAAGCGAGAGGGAGCTGGATTCTGCTGTTCATACCCTAAGAGTTACGTCAAGACAGTATGTAAATAGTTACGATTTTTCTGAGGTTAAATACTTTGAATTAATTCCTGATTCTATTTATAGAGATAATTATGTTAGTTCAATTTATGATGAGTACCCCAGATTAAAAGGGGAAAAATTAACGATGCTTTCGCCAAAAACTCTAGGGCTTGAAAAGTCTACATATATTAAGTTGGGTTTTTTATTATTCTTAATGATTTTTGGAGGGATGTGTATATTTGTTTTGATTGAGCTTCAATCATTGAATTCATCTAAAGTAGCGAAGTTGACGAATAGTTCAAGCCATTTAACAAAAACATCAAGGTGACGCATTACACTCGGCGGTTTTGGTTCGGAGTTCGGTGCGCTTGGTGAGTTAGTCGTGGCGCACCTTATGTTCGGCGTTACCCGACTTGGTCCAGTTCTTTTTGCTTACCTAACTCCGCTGTTGTTGTGAGTTGGTCAATTCCAGATAAATCCGTATGCAGTTAGAATCGTTCGTCGGTCATAGCGGCTTTTTATTTTTGAACGTCTCAACGACTTGCGTGAATGTCCGCTGGTAACCGCGCCAACTTCTGTATTTGGTTTTAACCATGGTTCGGCCGTGGCGGTTTATGCTCTGCGTACTCCCAGTTCTTAAATTTCTCAGCTATTGCCGCGCCATCATCGAGGATAGCCGCTTTCAATATTGTGGTCGGTGCGTTGGCAGTGAAGTGGTTACATTTTGGTGGTTGCCGAAAACAGTCTACTTGTGGGCGATGTTCGCAGCTTTAGTTTGGGCTGCCTTTTAATCAATATTGGCGAGCGTTTCTGGTTCATCTTTTCTAGGTAAACCATAGTGCTAACTTCATCGTAGCCGCTATTTTGTAGGTAAACGCGCAGTAATTACCGTGGTTATATTTTTGAATTTGTCAGCCTTGAGTTGAGTGTTTGTCGCGCTTAATAAGCGCCGTTTTTAATTGCATTTCATCATGGCAGGCAAGCTGCTTTAGCCAAGTCGAACGGCCGGGTAACAAAGGCATTAATGTGACGCCTGACACTCGGCGGTTTTGGTCTGAAGTGTATTTGGTTTAGTAAGTTCAGCGTTGGCGCACCTTATGCCAAGGCGTTAGGCATCAGGGTTAGAGTAACGAAAAAAATTCAAAGGAAATGAAATTGATAGATATAAATTCAGAGAAGAAAATTGCAGTCTTAATAGATGCGGAAAACGCTCAATATTCTGTATTAGATGCTGTATTGAAAGAGTTATCAAAACATGGGCATATATTAGTCAAAAAGGCTTATGGGGACTGGAGTTCAGATTGTTTAAAAAACTGGAAGCAACCTTTGAATGAATTGGCTATAAATCCTGTTCAACAATTTTCTTATACTCAAGGTAAAAACTCTTCTGATGCAGCAATGATCATTGATGCAATGGATCTTCTATATTCAAATAAATACGATGCATTTGCCTTAGTTAGCAGTGACAGTGACTTTACAAAACTAGCCTCAAGACTAAAAGAGTCAGAAATCTATGTTTTTGGTGTTGGCAAGAAAATGACACCTGTTGCATTTCGTAACGCGTGTGATGACTTCATGTATACCGAAGTGCTTAGAGAAAGGTACGCGCCGAAAGAAGAACAATCGACTACTAATAATTTAACGGAAAAACCAACGCAAGAAGCAAAGACTATTCGTAGAAAATTACGTCAAGATACTAAGCTTTTGAATATTCTTCGAGGTGCTGCTAGTGAATACCAAGATGAAAATGGCTGGTCTTTCTTAGGACACTGTGGCAGTTTGATAAAACGCCAATATCCTGATTTCAGTTCAAAAAACTACGGCTTTACAACGTTAAGTCAGTTAGTTGAGGCAACTGAGTTGTTTGAAATTCATCGCAAGGAAACTGACTCAGGGGCAGTGCATATCTTCATAAAGGATGCACGAAAAAATGCCTAACAAAGCCATCAATACGACCACCAACGCTCGGCATTTTAGGTGTGAATTAGCTTTTGTGTTTTCGGTGGTTGTATCAACATCATCGTAATACGTTGTGGCGTATTATGGCGAGCGTTACATTTTAAGGATAAACATGATAGGTCAGTGGTTAGGGAAATTTCAAGGAACTAATACTGGTTCCGTAACATTGAATGTTGATGAAAAGAAGAATACCTTTTCAGGGGTTGTTTACTTTATAGAAAGTGACCCAATGATGCCTTCTGTGGTTGTACACTTTGAATTCAATAAAAAAGATATTGTTGATGATATTGTTTCATTTAAAAGCAGTTGGATTAACCCTTTGCAACCTGGAAGTTTCACTGAAACCTCATGGGATCAAGTAAAGAGCTTTTATCCCAACTCGACATTTCCTAGAACGATAGAAGTTAGATTTGAACACTGTGAGCAGCTATTAAAAGTTTCAGCTAAAACTGATATCAATACTGAAGTTTTAGGTGAACTCTTATGCTCAATGACTCAACAGCCATCTTCTCTTGAGTCAACTCCAATGACATGGGAAGAATTTAAGAAATTTATTTTAGATACAGACCAAGAGTTTCTATTTCGTGGTCAGAATGAGCCTTGGAAACTTCAAACGGGTTTCCACCGGAGGGAGCGCTATGATCTGACAAGGTATCAACAAAATGATATCCCTCAGTTACATAGAGCACTAAGTGCCCAAACTTACCATGTATTTGATTTAGGTAGTGCGCAAGAGAATGGAGCTTTCCTAAATTTGGCGCAACATCACGGGTATCCTACGCCATTGTTAGATTGGACTTACTCACCTTATGTAGCTGCTTTCTTCGCATTTAGGGGGATCTCAGAACATCAAGTTGCGGTAAATGGCAATAACAATGCTCGAATTTACATATTTGATGCAAATGCATGGCGTTCTTCATTTATACAAAATCAAAATATGCTGACGGGTCAACTGCACCTTTCAGTAATCGACCTGTTAGCTATTGAAAACAATAGAATGGTTCCACAGCAAGCATCTACAACTGTAACTAATGTTGCAGATATAGAAAGCTATATTCAGCTTCAAGAAAACAACTCAGGTAAAACATTTTTACGCGCAATTGATATTCCGTGGACCGAAAGAAAACTCGTCACTCGTGAACTAAGGCTAATGGGATTAACTGCGGGCTCTATATTTCCAGGTTTAGACGGTACTTGTGAGGAGTTAAAGGATAAAATGTTCGATTGAAAGCTGACCGAACAAATGTAACAAGGCCATCAAGGGTGACGCTTTACACTCGGCAGTTTTGGTTTGAGGTTTAGCTGGCTTGGTGAGTTCATCGTGGCGCACCTTATGGCTGGCGTTACCCGACTTGGTTCAGTTCTTTTTGCTTACTTTACTCCGCTGTCGCTGCTAGTTGGTCAATTCCAGACAAATCCGTATGCAGCTAGAATCGTTCGTCGTTTGTAGCGGCTTCTTGTTTTTAAACGTCTCAACGATTTGCGTGAACGTTCGCTGATAACCGCGCCAACTTATCTATTTGGTTTTAACAATGGTTCGGCCGTGGCGGTTGATACTCCGCGTACTCACTTGTTCTTAAATTTCTCAGCTATAGCCGCATCATTATCGAGGATAGCCGCTTTCAATATTGTGGTCGGTTCGTTGGTAGGGAAGTGGTTACATTTTTGTGGTTGCCGCAAGCAGTCAAATTGTGGGTGTTGTTCGCGGCTTTGGTTTGGGCTGCCTTTTTATCAATATTGGCGAGCGTTTCTGGTTCATCTTTCTAGGTAAACCATAGTGCTAACTTCATCGTAGCCGCTATTTTGTAGGTAAATGCGCAGTAATTTTCGTGGTTATAGTTTTGAATTTGTCAGCCTTGAGTGGGGTGTTTGTCGCGCTGAATCAGCGGAGTTTTTAATTGCATTTCATCATGGCAGGCAAGCTGCTTTAGCCAAATCGAACGGCCGGGTAACAAAGGCATTAATGTGACGCTTAACACTCGGCGGTTTTGGTTTGAAGTATATTTGGTTTAGTAAGTTCAGCGTTGGCGCACCTTATGCCAAGGCGTTATGTAATAGGAAGCAGGAATGAAAGAATTAACAACAATATTAAAACAAGCAACTAATCAGATTGAGAGCTCATATTTTCATTTAGAGCTAGATGGAGGAGATCCAGTATATCGAGAACGTGTATATTGTTATGAACTCTACCATCAGATGAGAAAGTTATGGCCAACAAACACTTCGTATTATCTGAATGGAGAAGTTGATAAATCCGCACATCCTAAACTTGAAAGGTTGAAAGCCGATCATATTAAACCAGATTTCTTAGTTCATCAGCCTGGTAACATGAGAGGGAATCATGCAATTATTGAAGTGAAAACTCAAAAAGCCCAGAGGGGTGGTGTTAAAAAAGACCTTCAATCCCTATCGGATTTTAAAAATATTGTTGGTTATGAAAGAGCAATATATTTGATATACGGCTATGGTTTTGAACCAGAAGGTATGACTAAGTGGATCAGCGAAATTAGTAAAGAAGTAAACAATCTTGCAAGTATTGAGCTATGGTATCAAATCTCTGATTCTGCTGAGGCTTTTCAGCATTGTACTATTGAACCTACTGCGTAAATTACATAACAATCGCATCAACACGATTTGCTACATTCGGCATTCTAGGTTTCTTTGTGTTTACTGTGTTAAGTGGTAAATTTGAGCTTAATCTGCATAGTAGCAAACGTGTTATGCAGGCGTTACCCGACTAGGTTGAATTCTTTTTGTGTACTTAACTCCGCAGTCGCTGTGCGTTGGTCAATTCCAGTGAAATCCGTATGCAGTAAGAATCGTTCGTTGTTCATAGCGGCTTCTTATTTTTAAATGTGTCAACGACTTGCGTGAATGTTCGCTGGTAACCGCGCCAACTTCTTTATTGGGTTTTAACCATGGTTCGGCCGTGGCGGTTGATACTCCGTGTACTTACCAGTTCTTAAATTTCTTAGCTATTGCCGCGCCGTCATCGAGGATAGCCGCTTTCAATATTGTTGTCGGTGCGCTGGCAGGGAAGTGGTTACATTTTGGTGATTACCGTAAACAGTAATTTTGTGGGCGATGTTCGCGGCTTTAGCTTGGGCTGTCTTTTAATCAATATTGGCGAGCGTTTCTGGTTCATCTTTTCTAGGTAAACCATAGTGCTAACTTGATCGTCGCCGCTATTTTGTGGGTAAGCGCGCAGTAATTTCCGAGGTTATAGTTTTGAATTTGTCTGCCTTGGGTTGGGTGTTTGTCGCGCTGAATCAGCGCAGTTTTCAATTGCATTTCATCATGGCAGACAAGCTGCTTTAACCAAGTCGAACGGCCGGGTAACAAAGGCATTAATGTGACGCCTGACACTCGGCGGTTTTGGTATGAAGTGTATTTGGTTTAGTAAGTTCAGCGTTGGCGCACCTTATGCCAAGGCGTTATAAGCCTTATGTTTGGTACTGTTTGCATATACAGTTTCTATGTGATTGAATAGGAAGAAATTATTAGATAACTGTAATTATTATGGAACAAAGTAAGAAAAAACTACGAATTAAGCTTTTTAGTTGGATTGCTGCACTTTGCATAGCACAATTCATGGTAGATAAAGTGATCTTTGATATTCCTAAGCCTATGATGGACAAGGATATTGAATTTTATCAGCCTAAAAGTGATTTAGATTCTAATTTGCGAAATATGAATTTATATATTCATGATAAAGATTTGATATCGGAGCTGAGTATAGAAACTGGTCAAAAAACCGTTAATGATGAATATATGGCCACTTTGCGTGAATACCATAGCCAAATGTTAGAATTGTATAACCTTATATCTTCCAAGCCTGTTCTAATGTCGATCGAGAAGATGACTGATAATATCGTTGCATCTCTTGAATATACTAATTCAGATCAGTGTTTATTCATTGATAATTCAAAAGATATATATAATAAGTTAGTCCAAGAATATCCTTCACTAATTGAAAGGTTAAGCCAAAGACCAGATGCTATTATGCGTATACATCAGCGAATATATAGTGTTAAGCCGGAAAAGAATGAAAATGGTGAGCACAACGTCGATGGAATGGTTGAACGATTAGAGATTATTCGAGATCTAATGCAAGACCCATACTTAGCCGTAAGAAAAGACAATACTGAAGCGTTGCAAGAAATTAACCAGTTCCTAGTTCGTTTCGATGATCTTCATGCGGTCTATACTCGCTGTGCTAAAAGCTATAACAGTGAAGTGAAGAATATGACAGATATCAGGGACGTAGTTAGCTTCCTTATCTTCATAGTATTAACTGTACTCGTTTATCGTAAAGAAATTCTCAGCTAACAATGTAGCTGTCGGCTTATAACAAAGCAATCAAGGTGATGCTTTACACTCGGCGGTTTTGGTATGGAGTTTAATGTGCTTTGCTAGCTCGGTGGGGCACACCTTATTGCAGGCGTTAGGCGTTAGGCGTTTTGTGACTTTTGGTGGTTTCTTTTGGAACGCTGTTCTGTTAACCTGTCCAGGATCAGGTTTTGCTTGTGTCTATACCCATGAACATTAATAAAAGCCCAAAAGAATCTTTGCCCCCTATTCGCTGATGAGCTGGCGAGAATGTGATTTATTGGCAATTTACGTAGTCATTGTGAGCACATGCATAGCTTCCACAACTATCCTGCTTGGGACGGTCGCCAAACGGTGATTACGTCTGGTGAGTTTATACTTCTGGAAATTTGAAGTTTGTAAATTTCAGTAAAAATGAAGAGATTTTTTATACCAGCCCGCAGTCAAACTAAATAGGTATCAAAGTGTCTATCGAATACTTCAACTCTTTCAAATCAGCTGCTGCCTTTGCTGCAAGTAAAGCTCAAGAGTTTGGTGAAACTCTCAAAATACAAAGAGTCGATAGCCGGTTCTACATTGAGTTACCTTATGAGTTGGATGGCCCTGATTCTGACTTGACACCTGAGTCATTAGCACCAAAGTTTGAGTCTGTAGATTCTGTGATTGAGTATGATAGGCATAAAGTTGATAGCGAGCAAAAGTTGCTATATCAAGAGCTTTACGATGATATGGAATCCTACGCGCAAAGTGAAGAATCTGGCTGGTATTTTAATAATAGCGATGACGGCTGGGAAAATAACCTTATAGATCCAGAAAGCGCCTAACAAAGCCATTAATACGACCACCAACGCCCGCCATTTTGGGTATGAATTGGCTGTGGTGTTTTCGGTGGTCTATCAACATGTTCGTAATAAGTTGTGGCGTATTATGGCGAGCGTTACCCGACTTGGTTGAGTTCTTTTTGTGTACCTAACTCCGCTGTTGCTGTGAGTTAGTCAATTCCAGATAAATTCGTATGCAGTAAGAATCGTTCGTCGTTTGTAGCGGCTTCTTATTTTTAAACGTCTCAACGACTTGCGTGAATGTTCGCTGGTAACCGCGCCAACTCCTGTATTTGGTTTTAACCATGGTTCGGCCGTGGCGGTTGATGCTCCGCGTACTTACCAGTTCTTAAATTTCTCATCAATTGCCGCACCATTTTCGAGGATGGCCGCTTTCAATATTGTGGTCGGTTCGTTGGCAGGGAAATGGTTACATTTTGGTGGTTGTAGTGACAATGTAATTTTGTTGGTGTTGTTCGCGGCTTTAGTTTGGGCTGCCTTTAAATCAATATTCGCGCAAGATTTTGGTTCATCTTTTCTAGGTAAACCATAGTGCTAACATCATCGTTGCCGCTATTTTGTGGGTAAACGCGCAGTAATTTTCGTGGTTATAGTTTTGAATTTGTCTGCCTTGAGTTGGGTGTTTGTCGTGCTTAATAAGCGCCGTTTTTAATTGCATTTCATCATGGCAGGCAAGCTGCTTCACTCAAGTCGAACGGCCGGGTAACAATGGCATTAATGTGACGCCTGACACTCGGCGGTTTTGGTTTGAAGTGTATTTGGTTTAGTAAGTTCAGCGTTGGCGCACCTTATGCCAAGGCGTTACCCGACTTGGTTGAGCTCTTTTTGTGTACTTAACTCCGCTGTTGCTGTGCGTTGGTCAATTCCAGAAGTATTCGTATGCAGTAAGAATAGCTCCTCGCTAGTAGCGGCTTCTTGTTTTTAAACGTCTCAATGACTTGCGTGAATGTTCGCTGGTCACCGCGCCAACTTCTGTATTTGGTTTTAACCATGGTTCGGTCGTGGCGGTTGATGCTCCGCGTACTCACTTGTTCTTAAATTTCTCAGCTATTGCCGCACCATCATCGAGGAATGCCGCTTTCAATATTGTGGTCGGTGCGTTGGCAGGGAAGTGGTTACATTTTGGTGGTTGTAGTGACAATGTAATTTTGTTGGTGTTGTTCGCGGCTTTAGTTTGGGCTGCCTTTAAATCAATATTCGCGCAAGATTTTGGTTCATCTTTTCTAGGTAACCCATAGTGCTAACTTCATCGTTGCCGCTATTTTTTAGGTAAACGCGCAGTAATTACCGTGGTTATATTTTTGAATTTTTCTGCCTTGAATTAGGTGTTTGTCACGCTTACTCAGCGCATTTTTTAACTGCATTTCATCATGGCAGGCAAGCTGCTTTAGCCAAGTCGAACGGCCGGGTAACAATGGCATTAATGTGACGCCTGACACTCGGCGGTTTTGGTTTGAAGTGTATTTGGTTTTGTAAGTAATGCGTTGGCGCACCTTATGCCAAGGCGTTAAATGCTATTTTTAGAGTCCAACTAGAATTAGGGGCAGAGGTTATGAAAATTGAGCAAGATCTACGGTCGAAATCTGTTCCTCAAATTAAAAGGGCTGTTTCTAAAATAACTAAAGAAAGGCTTGAAAATTATGAGGAAGCTCTATTATCTGCGTTGGAATTTTTGATTTCTAAGCCGAAATCATGGCGAGTACTTTCACTTGTCATTAGAGCTATCGGTATTACAGGAACTAAAAGCTCTATACCTTACCTCAAAGAGTTAGTAAAAAAAGATTTTGAGGCTACTGTACTTTATCGAGATCTAGGCTTTTCTATATGCTTGTTGGCAGACATCGCAAACAATAGAGTTAACTTCCTAATCAGTTTGCTCGATACCTCTAATGAACTTCTTCTCTCTGGTGCGTGTTCAGCAATTTTATATTCAGGATTTATCCCGTGCGAACAAGATATCAAGATGGTTCTTGATAGGGTCGTAAAATATGAACAGTGTGAAGGTCAAGTAATTACGCCAAGATGTTACATTGCAGCAGCCTGTTATTCTTGGCCTCAATTACAAACTAAAGAGTTTCTAAAAAATTGTACAAAATCATCTTGGGTGGGTTTAGTAGATATTGCTAACGATTCACTTGCAGGCAAAAAAACAAAATATGTACTTGTGTAGTAGAGCATTTAACAAAGCAATCAAGGTGATGCGTTACACTCGGCGGTTTTGGTATGGAGTTCTGTGCGCTTTGCTGGTTCAGTGGGGCACACCTTATTGCAGGCGTTATAAGCTCTAGAAATTCAACTGTTTTTCAGCATAGTTTTGAATAAGTCTTCTGCCTTCTTAACACCTTCAGGAGTGACAACGACAGATTTGTTCTTGTTGGCAGGGTCGAGGATTAATCCTTTCTCATGTAAATGGTTCATTACTTCAAAATCGATTCCTTTCCAAGCTCGACAGGAGCCATCAAAATCAGATTTGTCGTGAAGTGTCAGATACATTAAGGCTAATGCCAACTCTGCTGCTTTATCAATGTCATAGTCCATTGTAAGACCTCAATAAACTGGTAAATGTACAATTAGTTAAGTGTAACAGTGTGGGCTTATTAAGCTACAGCTTATGTTAGACGCTATACCCCAAAGGAATACCTATGCCGTTTGATTTAGATGAAAAATTCATTGTTGAAGCTGAGTCAGTTTTGACTGGTTCCCTTCCTGATAGTTACAGGCTTGCCATGATGCAAAGTAATGGTGGTGAGCTGGAAGTTGATGATGAAGGATGGGAGCAATACCCAATTCTCGATAAAACAGATAGAAAGCGTCTTTCTCGAAGCTGCAATAACATAATCACGGAGACTGAATCATGCATGGGTTTCAGTTGTTTTCCCGAGAACGCAGTTGCAATAGCAAGTAATGGTTGTGGTGACCAATTAGTCTTGCTGAAAGAGGATAGTGTGTTTTTAGAGCCGGTTTACCTTTGGTGTCACGAGACAGGCGAGTTAGCATTAGTAGCTAATAAATTCAGTGAGTTAGCCCGCTTATAACAAGGCCATCAAGGTGATGCTTTACACTCGGCGGTTTTGGTATGGAGTTCGGTGCGCTTTATTGGTTCAGTGGGGCACACCTTATGGCTGGCGTTACCCGACTTGGTTCAGTTCTTTTTGTGTACTTAACTCCGCTGTCGCTGTGAGTTGGTCAATTCCAGATAAATTCATATGCAGTAAGAATCGTTCATCGTTTGTAGCGGCTTCTTATTTTTAAACGCCTCAAAGACTTGCGTGAATGTTCGCTGGTAACCGCGCCAATTTCTGTATTTGGTTTTAACCATGATTCGGCCGTGGCGGTTGATGCTCCTCGTACTTACTCGTTCTTAAATTTCTCAGCTATTGCCTCGCCATTTTCGAGGATAGCCGCTTTTAATATTGTGGTCGGTTCGCTGGCAGGGAAGTGGTTACATTTTGGTGGTTTCCGAAAGAAATAGAATTGTGGGCGATGTTCGCGGCTTTAGTTTGGGTTGCCTTTTAATCAATATCGGCGAGCGTTTCTGGTTCATCTTTTCTAGGTAAACCATAGTGCTAACATCACCGTTGCCGCTATTTTGTGGGTAAACGCGCAGTAATTTTCGTGGTTATAGTTTTGAATTTGTCTGCCTTGAGTTGGGTGTTTGTCGCGCTTAATAAGCGCCGTTTTTAATTGCATTTCATCATGGCAGGCAAGCTGCTTTAGCCAAGTCGAACGGCCGGGTAACAAAGGCATTAATGTGACGCTTAACACTCGGCGGTTTTGGTTTGAAGTGTATTTGGTTTAGTAAGTTCAGCGTTGGCGCACCTTATGCCAAGGCGTTAGGTTTCTCGGGAGTATTATGTACCTATTAGACAGAACAAAATTGAAGCCTGGAGATATCATTCTCACTCGCTCGAATGAAAAGAACAGCTCGCTTATTTGTAAGATTACTAAATCAGATTTTTCACATGCGATTTTGCATGTTGGTGAATCGAGCTATATTCATTCAGACCCTTATGGGGTTCATTCTAGTAATATTCAACGGTTACTAATAGATGAACTTCGATTCGCAAAAGTTGTGCGAGTAGACAATCCTGTTGCAATAGAAAAAGCAATAGCTTATGCACGTTTACAAGTTGGAACTTCATATTCCAAGGTTAGTGCTGCCAATGCGTTCGCTAAAGTTTTTACAAAACTTGATGCTAAAAGGCAGTTTTGCTCCCGCTTGGTTGCAAAAGCGTTTGAGTCGGCAGGCGTAAGACTTGTTGCAAACAGTGATGCATGTTTACCGCAAGAAATCGCTGATTCTATTTTTGTACATGAAGTTAAAGATTGTGTTTATCAAGCGGAGCCAGAAGAAATCGAGTTTGCTAACAGTTTTGACCCGATAAAGAAGCAAACTGAAATCACAAACAGCATACTCAAATCTACTCGAAAGTTGTTAGGTAACAAAATTCAGTCACTTTCAGATATTACTTCAGCTCTTATCGCCGACCCTAAATACGATAATGAGATTACTAAAATCTATGAATCCTCTGGTTACTTAACTATGTGGGTATATGAGCAAGAACGGAACCCATGGCGATATAGCGTTGATTTATTTAGAGCTTTGCCATTGTCAGAAAGTGAGCAATACGCACTAGCTACGCGAGAGTTAAAAATTGCCAATAGGTTACTTGGTTTGTACAAAAATAACCTTGAACAATATTTTTATATCAGAGAGTTACATGGTTTGAAGTATGCCAACCAACAATTTATCTTATACAAGAAATTGGTTGAAAATGCTCTTGATCATAAGTTTACAGCTGAAGATATTCTAGGAAAATAAACCTAACAAGACAATCAAGGTGATGCTTTACACTCGGCGGTTTTAGTATGGAGTTCAGTGTGCTTTGTGGGTTCAATGGGGCACACCTTATTGCAGGCGTTAGCAGTAAAGGGTAAGTTCATTATAAAAGGTTATTTTTGAATGAATATAGATGAAATTGCAAGTCAGTATATTCTGGCTGCAGAAAAGTTGTTTGGACTAATGTGTTCGGATTGGACTTATTGGGGAGTTGAGTTTAATCAGCAACAACCTCATCTTCGTTACTATCCTGATACTGGAAATGTAGCTATCTCGCTAAGCGAAAGAGCAAAAAACGATGAAATACAGCTTCGCTTTCAGTTGGCTCATGAAGTTTGTCATTTACTTTATCCGACAATGGATAAAGATACTCATATAATGGAAAAAACTACTTTTTTAAATGAAGGTGTTTCTACTTATTTTTCTATTTTTGCGATCCATGAACTATGTAATAGCCAAGATATTGTTAATAACCTAAAAGAACACAATAATGATTATTATCAATCTTTCTTTATGGTAAATGAGTTGTTAACAATTGATGTGGATGCAATAAAAAAACTAAGAGTAGTTCAACCTAAATTAAACCGTATAACTTCGCATGATTTTGAACTGGCAGACGTGAAAATTCCAGAAGAGCTCATATCAAAATTGATAAATACTTTTTCCTGATGAAATTTACTGCTAACAAAGCAATCAAGGTGATGCGTTACACTCGGCGGTCTTGGTATGGAGTTCAGTGTGCTTTGTTGGTTCTGTGGGGCACACCTTATTGCAGGCGTTAAGCCGAGGAAATAAATTGCGAGTATTAAATCAATATATAAAAGAAGTATTGTGGTTCATCTTAGGTGTGTACTTTGCGTGCGTAATTTTTGCCTATGCTACAAGCGAATCTAAAGATCTTGTTAGTGTACTTAACTCATTGGGTGGCTTTATTTCTGGAGGCGGTGCAATCGCTGCGATACTTACTCTTATTCATTTGGTATATGACAAAATTAATTCAAAAATTAATGAAGAAGTGAGTTATGGGAACTACATTCTCCTCACTTTAGAGAGGCAGATAACTTTCCTCAAGATGCAATCTGAAACACTGTCTCAATTTGATAGAGGCTCTGAGAAAGAGTTGCCATACACGATACCTGTCATTAGTTTTGATCAATCACTGAGCCACCAAATTAATTTGGAAAAAGGTATTTTTCTATTAAGTGGTAGTAAGCCTGAGGTTCTTGCTCAAGTAGACGCCGTTCAACGCAATTTTGCTAATTTGTCAGAGCGCTGGCAGCAAAGAAATGAACTTTGGTATGAATATCATCATAGTATATCTTCTGCATATGGTACAGATGTCGTAATTTCTAGAAATGATGCCATATCTATATTAGGAGAGACTAAAATTCTAGCTCTAGAGCAAGCAACAGAGGATGTATTATCTTTACTGCCAAACTCAATAAGAGATTTACCGAAAGTACATAAAAATTTAGCTCAGCTGATGATAACCGATTACCCAAGGTGTAGAGTTCTGGTGTTAAACTCGGCTTAACAAAGCCATCAATACGACCACCAACGCTCGGCATTCTAGGTGTGAATTGGCTGTGGTGTTTTCGGTGGTCTATCAACATTATCGTAATACGTTGTGGCGTATTATGGCGAGCGTTAAGTCTCAAAGGAAGTAACCTTATGAATATTGAGTACTTTAAAAAGTTTGAAAACGAGCTTAATTCTGGATTGAAAAAGCAGGCAGCAAATTCGGTTCAGTTGTTTATTAATTCGTTTAAAGACGAATACGAAATACGAGCTTGGGTGTGGGAATATCTGCCGAAGCTAGAGAAGAATACTCATTGTTGTATTCGACATGAACTCTTTATAAGCCTTGTTTACCCTACTCTAAAGAAAGGATTCGAAGTAGGGCATTATGATTCGACACTATGGCTTGGAAAGTTAGCTCAAAACATATATCAAACGAAAGGTGCTTTTGAAGAGCTTGGTTCATTAGCTGAAATGGGTTTTTACCGTAAGTGCTTAGAGTTAGATTCCAACCGTATTGAAGGCAAAGAGCTCTTACTCAGTTGTCTCCTAGATTGGTTCTCATTTTGTGAGCATGAATGGCCAGCAGGCATTCTTTATGGTAACAACGGAGCAACGGTTGAACAGTGTTTTGAAATTAGGCAAGAAGCTGAGTTTGCACGTTCATTGACGGTAAATGAAAACGAACAAGCTTTTATTGTTCAATTTTTAATTAAGCTTGATCAGTACGAAAGAGACTTAACAAGGCAATCAAGGTGATGCCTTACACACGGCGGTTTTGGTACGGAGTTTGGTGTGTTTTGTTGGTTCAGTGGGGCACACCTTATTGCAGGCGTTACCCGACTTGGTTGAGTTCTTTTTGCTTACCTAATTCCGCTGTTGTTGTGAGTTGGTCAATTCCAGATAAATCCGTATGCAGTAAGAGTCGCTCCTCGTTTATAGCGGCTTCTTGTTTTTAAACATCTCAATGACTTGCGTGAATGTTCGCTGGTAACCGCGCCAACTTCTGTATTTGGTTTTAACCATGGTTCGGCCGTGGCGGTCGATGCTCCGCGTGCTCACCAGTTCTTAAATTTCTCAGCTATTGCCGCGTCATTATCGAGGAATGCCGCTTTCAATATTGTGGTCGGTGCGTTGGTAGGGAAGTGGTTACATTTTGGTGGTTGCCGAAAACAGTCTACTTGTGGTCGATGTTCGCGGCTTTAGCTTGGGCTGCCTTTTTATCAATATTGGCGAATGTTTCTGGTTCATCTTTTCTAGGTAAACCATAGCGCTAACAGCATCGTAGCCGCTATTTTGTGGGTAAACGCGCAGTAATTTTAGTGGTTATAGTTTTGAATTTGTCTGCCTTTAGTTGGGTGTTTGTCGCGCTTAATCAGCACAGTTTTTAATTGCACTTCATCATGGCAGGCAAGCTGCTTTAACCAAGTCAAACGGCCGGGTAACAAAGGCATTAATGTGACGCCTGACACTCGGCGGTTTTGGTTTGAAGTGTATTTGGTTTTGTAAGTTCAGCGTTGGCGCACCTTATGCCAAGGCGTTACCCGACTAGGTTGAGTTCTTTTTGCTTACTTTACTCCGCAGTCGCTGTGTGTTGGTCAATTCCAGATAAATTCGTATGCAGTTAGAATCATTCTTTGTTCATAGCGGCTTCTTATTTTTAAACGTCTCAATGACTTGCGTGAATGTTCGCTGGTAACCGCGCCAACTTCTGTATTTGGTTTTAACCATGGTTCGGCGGTGGCGGTTGTTATTCCGCGTACTTACCTGTTCTTAAATTTCTCAGCTATTGCCGCGTCATCATCGAGGAATGCCGCTTTCAACATTGTGGTCGGTGCGCTGGCAGGGAAGTGGTTACATTTTGGTGGTTGCCGTTAGAAGCAAAATTGTGGGCGATGTTAGCGGCTTTAGTTGGGCAGCCTTTTTATCCGTATTCGCGTACGTTTCAGGTTCATCTTTTCTAGATAAACCATAGTGCTAACTTCATCGCTGCCGCTATTTTGTGGGTAAATGCGCAGTAATTTCCGTGGTTATAGTTTTGAATTTGTCTGCCTTTAGTGGGGTGTTTGTCGCGCTTAATCAGCGCAGTCTTTAATTGCACTTCATCATGGCAGGCAAGCTGCTTTAGCCAAGTCGAACGGCCGGGTAACAAAGGCATTAAGGTGACGCCTGACATTCGGCGGTTTTGGTTTGAAGTGTATTTGGTTTAGTAAGTTCAGCGTTGGCGCACCTTATGCCAAGGCGTTATGTTCCAGAGTACCCCACGTTTTGTAGACACTTTACTAAGTTAGATCTAGGGTCTAATTGTGAGGTGAACTATGGGTAAACATCGAAATCCAGCGTACACAGAAGAGTTCCGCAAAGAAGCGGTTCGTCTCTCTGAACTTCCAGACAGAACTGCAGCGTCAGTAGCCAAAGAGTTGGGCGTAAGCGCCCAGCAGATCGCGAACTGGAAGCGTCAGTTTAATCGGTTGTCTGATAAACAGTTTAACACCCTTGAGGGTGTTGATTACTCTAAGAAAGAGTCTGAAGAACTTCGAGCAATTAAGCGTGAAAACAAGCGTTTAAAAGAAGAGATGGCGTTCTTAAAAAAGGTCTCGGCGTACTTCGCGAAGCAGCAAGAGTGAAGTACGAGTTCATTAGAAGTTATGTGGATGAGTATCCGATAGCCCTGATGTGTCGCGCTTTAGATGTCTCACGAGGTGGTTACTATCGGTGGTTTGAGCGCTCGCCTAGCGAGCGAGCAAAGCGTCGTGAACACTTTGAGCAACTCATCATGCGGACGTATGCTGAGTATCGAGCTCGTTACGGCGCGGTAAGGATGTGGCAGCGATGACGAATGTTGCCGATAATTTATTACGTAGAGACTTTCAATCCGATACCGCTAATCGCAAGTGGGTCACCGATATTACTTATATCTGGGTGAAGAAGCAGTGGTTGTACTTAGCGACAGTGCTGGATCTTCATTCACGACGTATTGTCGGTTGGTCACTCGATACGACGATGACGGAAGTACTCATTACAAACGCCCTCAAAATGGCGTTCAAGTCGCGTCGTCCGCCTAAAGGACTTATCGTGCACTCAGATCGAGGCGTACAATATCGCGCTTATAAGTATCAAGACTTCATGCGCAAGCATGGAGGCGTGCCGAGCATGAGCCGCCAGGGTAACTGTTGGGACAATGCGGTCATGGAATCATTCTTCAGTCGACTTAAAGTTGAGCTGATCTACGCAGAAGATTATCAGTCACTCGATGAAGCAAGGGTGGGTATCTTTGAGTACATCGAAGTATTTTATAACCGCAAGAGAAGGCACTCAGCCTTGGGTTATGTAAGCCCAGTTGAGTACGAGCAAATGGCAAGTTAACAGGTGTCTACTTTTTGTGGGGTACACCAGTTCTACTTAATGTTAGCTCTAGAGGGAGTTAGAAGTAAATAATGAAGTTTAATTTATCTTCAAAGTTGAGTTTAATTTTAAGTATTTTAGGGTTACTTGCGCCAGCTGGATATCTTGTTGGTTTGAACTTTCATCAAGGGGTTCTAGCATCGTATGGCATTGACTCTTCGATATTTTCATTATCCACATATGATGTTTACGTATATGCATATTTTGCGTTTGGTCATATGATTCTAGAAATGGCAACGCAAGTGGTAGAACTATTAAATTTAATTTTTTTGCCTCCGAATGTTTACATTTCAATTGCATTGTTTCTTGCAGTTGTTGTTTTCGTCTACCGAATGTTGGTTCAGAAGGATAATGTTAATAAAAAAGATTGTTCAAGATTTATTTTGATTGCTAGAAAATCGATTAACTATATCTCGCCAAAAAATAATAGATTTACAGAGGCTCTCTTTTTAACTAGTGGGTTATCTTACATAGGTGTGACATTTTTATTGTTTCTTGCATCGATTGCTTTCTTTTGGTTTTTATTACCCCAAGCAGCGTACTCAGAGGGGAAAGATGTGTCTAAATACCAATTAGAAAAGTTTTATGAGAATGGATGTAATATTCCTAATGGTGAGGAATGGAGCCAATGCCACAAATTAATAGACTCAAACGGGCAAGTTGTTCTCGAAGGTTTATTAGCTGCTCAGAATAAAGATTATGTTGCTTTCTATACAGGTACGCAATCAGTCGTTTTGAAGTTTCCAAATTCTGCAACGCTGATTAAATTACGATCGAACATAACAAAAACATCAAGTTGACGCTCTAAACTCGGCGGTTTTGGTTTGGTGTTCGGTGCGCTTGGTAGGTTAATCGTGGCGCAACTTATGTTAAACGTTATGTTTCAGAGGTAGGTTATGAGAATTTTTTGGTTTACTGTATTTATAGTGTTATTAGTATCTGGCTGTTCGTCTAAACATGAAGAATGTACAACGCTACATAGCTGTGCGGTAGGGATTACTAATAGAATTCAGAATAACCTTCTGATTGATAAGAATTTTGCTGGTAAGAGGGCCGTGGTTGAGCTGTCTTTAGATAGTAAAAGCGCCCTTGAAAATGTTGAAGTTGTAGAAAATGATGGCGGCATAGAGTTTGAGAATGCAATTATCAAGGCTGTATCTGCAACCTTTCCGTATGAAGAGTTATTGAACCTTTCTGAAAGTGAATATAGTAAAGTAAAGAAAATAAAATTAACAGTAACACCTCTGTAATTGTTAACCGGGGCTATTTATTTCTCGATACAGAACCATCCGCATCTAGTACTCTTCTGGTTTAATGTTGGGTACCAATAGGCATTATTTTTAAAAGGTAAATATGAAATTTCCTCATGATTCAGATGGAGAGGTTTTAAATCGACTCTATCAAGACGGTTTCGAATTTTCACTGCCGACAACAATTGAATTTATGGTTGATTTTAATTCTTGGCCACCACCTGATAAGGCTATTAATGCTCTTCAGAGTGAGTTTGGTGCTCTAGAATTTTATCAACCGGAAGATGACTGTTTGGGATATGTCTTATTTACCATCAGTGACATTCTTTCCTACGAATTAGTGATCAATACTCAAGCTAAGGCATCTGACTTAGCTCAAGAATTCGGTGGTGTTTGCGAAGCGTGGGGTGTGTTTATTGACCCGTAACACCCTGAATTAAAACATAACAAAGCCATCAAAACGACCATCAACACTCGGCATTTTAGATCTGAATTGGCTTTAGTGTTTGCGGTGGTCAATTAAAGATTGTAGTAATGTGTTGCTGGCGTTTTATGGCAGGTCGTTATGGCGCCACTCAAAGTGGCGCTCAGTTATTTTTTGTGCTCTTGTAGTTTGGAAAGTTTGTGGGAGTAATATGCATTTTGTCCGAAAGCAAGTAAGAATAGAAAGTAGAACAATCCTGTTCTTGTTGCATTATCTGATTCTTCCCAATACCACACCACGAAAGAGAATAGAGCGACATAGAAAACGATCTTAATAAGCCAATTTATCATTATTAGTAATGCCTTGAAGTGTTAATGGTTGTACGATTATTCAGCTCCGTGTTTGCTTTTTTAAGTTCCTTTTTGTTCATGTAAACGCAGCCCCAAATAACAAGCATTATCCAGTGTTGTCTACCCATACGTTTTTGAGACCAGATGTTCTTTATAAAATCTTTTCCACCTAATACTGAAGCTCCAACGCCTACGTATCCAGCCAACGAATCGATGGATGAATGAAACTCAATGTCATTTTGTAACTCTTGAGTGTTAAGCGACCATACTCCCCACTGTGGGTTAACGAATGTGGTATCCAGTGTTTTTGTAATTAAAGTACCCATTAGGGCTTTGTTTTGAACCGCGCGAATCGTTGTCATCGCTTCAATTCTTTGTTGCCGGTTTAAATGTCTATATAGAATCATTGCTGATAAGGCTTCGACTTCTGGTGTACCTGCATTAGTCAAAAGATTGTTGGGCATTGATGTGACTTTCGCTAAGAATTGTAATTGCGATTTGGGATTACGGGGTAAAGTGTAAGGTACTGAATCGCTATGCATGTGTATTCCTTGTAACTATCAGGGATTTCTTTGCATATTAACCATATGGGTGTAACTGCATAATGGGTGTTGGGTAGAAATTCGAGTGAGGGATCACACTGATGATAAAATGAGAGCTCATCTGAGATCATACTGTGAAATTGTTCGAATAAATGTGGCGCCATAACAAAAACATCAAGGTGACGCGTTACACTCGGCGGTTTTGGTATGAAGTTTAGTGCGCTTGGTTAGTTCATCGTGGTGCACCTTATGTTCGGCGCTGGCGGATCCCCACATAATTTACGCACGATAATTGTTCCTTGCCATTAGAATTAGGGTGCTTTGCGCCCAGCGTATTGCTGGTTCATTGATGTGATATTCCAGCCGTCGGAAGACCTCTTTTCCTAGCCTTACAAATGATAAAACGCGCCTGTCTTTTACTGAATTTGCCTGAAAGTGACGGTGCCAACCATTATGTTCTGCAATTATTCCAAACCACCAATAGACCATAAAAGCGAGCAGACCAATGAGCAGTAAAATGTCGAAGCGTTTAGGGTCATGAGTGCGGCTTTGGCGTAAGCCAAAACCGTATTGTGGGCTTTTTAAATCACGGAATGTTTCTTCAATTTGCATTCGTTTGGTGTAGAGCCTGACGATACATCGAGATGAGAATATATTTGTTGGGATATTAGTTGCTAGTAGCCAAGGTTCTAAGGCTGACTTCTTATGGACAGCCTGGGCGGAGAATTGTTCTCGACCTTTTGGCCGGTCTTTACGTTTTTTAGGTGTTTGTTTTTTATAGAGATGAAGATGACATTGCAATGGCTTTCGCTTGGCTAACTGTGTGAATCCGACATATTTAGGTTTGCTATTCGCTTGATTAAACAACTGCTTGATGTGTTGCCATTGGTTTTTTATTAAGACGTTTACATCTCCTCTTACGCGTCCAAGATAGCACCAACCCATGTCATTAACTTGTCTAAACCATGTATTACGAAAGCCAGCATCAGTCACGATGATAGGGATGACATGCGAGGGTAAGACAGCTTTAAAGTTATCGAGAAACTGTTGATGACTACGTGGAGAGTTGTAGTTTTTGAAAGTAAAAGTTTGCTCGAAAAGCGTAACAGAACGACCATCTACAGCAATAGATGCTCTTAGTACCATGAGTCGTTCGTATTCGCGAATATCAGCCCAATCGACTAAGACAATAGGTGTGCATTGACCGAACAAAATTGATGACAGTGCCACCGATAAATATCGAGTCTGTTGTGGTGCAGGTGATTATTACCTAATAAACGGTCAACGCGCTTAATACAGTGTTTCGTTTTGGCCTTTGAAGGAAGAGAACGCCCTAGCAAAGTAAGCGTAAGTGCATCATTGCTAAGTAATGATTGCACCGAGTCCATGAGTGATTTTAGTCTCTTTTTGTGAATGTTAGGGCATTGATTTTCCAGCGACTCGTGTAGAATTTGAATATCACGCATCTTGCTTTCAATCTTTTGTGTTTATGGTGAATTCATTAGATCAGAAGGTAAGGTGCGTGTCTACTTATTGAACTACAAAGGTATTTTGTGGGGATTCGTAAGTTGTAGGCGTTAACTGCTTGGAGGAATAATGAGATTTGAGCTTCCGGGTTTTTTAATTGAAGTGATGGGCTCTCGTTTGTACCAAATTGAAGTCGGTAGCTTTCCGCTAAAACATAAGTTTGATTCTTACGGTAATCAACTAGAGACAGAGTTAGGCCAAATATGTTCATCTAAAGATGAGGTTCAGCGTTGCACTGAAGCTCTCAAAAGTGATTTTTTGCCTGATGGTTATTATGGCAGCTCTGAGTTAATTGGTTATCCTGGTGAGATTCGCGACATTACAGATTTTTCTAAGATAGTGTGTTTTGGCTATTCATCTGATAGAGCACCTTTTTGTTTGGATTTTCGCGACGGTTGTGAACCATCCATAATTTGGTGGGACGACGTCTATTGGAGACGTATTTCTCCAAATTTTAAGTGTTTTATGGAGCTCTTTGAGATACGCAGTTAACAAACTGTTTAAGAGTGATTCGCAACGCGTGGCATTTTTACCATGCGTTGGTTTTAGTGTTTAAGGTGGCATGCGGGAGCTTCGTTATTGCGTTGCTCACACCTTACAGGGCTACAAGGATTCCCCCAGGTTGTCAAACATCCGCTAAACTTATGTCGATGGGTTTTGGACTGCCGCTCTACATTCGGCCTACTTATCGACGATTCGCATACGTCGTGGCCCTGATGACTTTGCGCGACTGCGGTGCCTTATTCGTTAGATGACATCTAGTGTGTCCGCCGCATTAACAGGCTCTCCGCAAGTGGTCTTAACCTATCTCCATCATTAGCGTCTGCAATGACCCGGTGGGTTTAACTCTTTATGCTGCTTAGGTTTCTACTTAAGCAGCATAGTTTTCATATTCTGTTTGCTTGTGTAAAAGCGACCATATAATTCGTGCATTCTTCGCAGCGAGAGCCACTATTGCTCGGTTCATTCCTCTTCGTTCTAAAACACCTCGACACCATTGGCTGAGCTTATCTTGCTTGTCACCAAGGTTGGCAACCACGGTTCTTGCACCGTGAACTAATAGTGTTCGTAAGTATTTGTCACCGTGCTTGGTTATCCTGCCTAACCGAGGCTTTCCGCCAGTAGAATATTGTTTCGGGACTAAACCTAGCCATGCAGAGAAGTCGCGGCTTTTATCAAATTGAGAACCATTGCCTATCGAAGCGAGTATCGCAGTAGCGGTTTGCGGCCCAATACCTCGAACTTTCATCACTTGTTGAACATTTTCACTGACCTTAGTTAAAGAATCGAAGACTTGTTCCGTATCCGCTATGCGTTGATTTAGTTCGCCAAGATGGTGGTAAGCATCGGCAATAATCATTCTCGCGAGGTGTGGCAGTTCATTTTCTGCATCCTCGAGCATTAAGGGAACGTGTTTCATTAATGAAGACCGACCAACAGGAATGATCAATCCGAATTCAGAAAGTAGGGCACGAATGCGATTCATAAGCGCAGTGCGCTCGCGAACCCAATGTTCTCTCATTCTATGTACCGATAAGATGGCTTGTTGCTCGGGGGATTTAACCGGCACAAAACGAGTGGATGGACGCTGAACAGCTTCGCAGATAGCAACGGCATCATTAAGGTCGTTCTTCCCTTAGTTCGATAAGGAATTACGTATTTAACGGCCATAATACGGGCATCGTGACCCAGTTTATTGAGTGTTCTTGCCCAATAATGTGCACCACCACACGCTTCAACACCTATACGCATGAGTGGCATATTTGCTATTGTAGTCAGTAGTTTAGAGCGGGTCACTGACTTATGAAGTATGACCTTGCCATTTTGGTCTACGGCATGAAGACTAAAGTGGTTTTTAGCTAGGTCGATACCACAGAAATAAGAATAATCAGACATGGTGCCTCCGATGCAATTAAGTACCACATAAGTGTGGCAGATCCTCGGTAGGGGGAATCCATGTCATTCGTTAGGCCAATTGATTCGTATTTAGTTCAGTGAGTGATGGGATGAGAAATTTACTAAATGGTTTTATAGAACTGAAACTTGACGGTAAAGTCGGCGTTGTAGGTGGTATTTTGGGGATGCTCACAACTCTTTTTACTGGTCTTTTTTTATGGGTTGATAATAGTGATTTATTTAAAGAGCATAGAATTTCAGCAAGTGTTGTGAGGTCGCAAGAAATACTAGAGCTTGACGGTGATGCTACATTTGGAACTTATGTGATATTCGACAATAAAGGTAATTACCCTGAAATAATCACAAGAATTACGGTTGAATTATATACACCATTTACCCTTTCTTCCATGAAGATAGGAGGTGAAACACCATTGACATTGCCACTACAAGTTAGTGAGAAGTTTTCAAGTGATGGTGATTTACGTGTTAAAGATTTTCTGAATCAGGCCGGATATGTTCATAAACGCCCATCAATACTTCCGTTTTATGTTGATCTACCAGAATATAAAAATGTTATTGCTTTTGGTGACCCATCTGGCAAACAAGATGAAAAGCATAGATATGTTTTCTCAGGGTGTAATAATAGTATTGTAATTAGTAATAAAATACCTCATAACGTCGTTACAGTAGCCTCTCATTTTAAATTGCCGAAAGAGCTTAGAATTGCATTAAAGGAAACATTTTTATTAGTAGAAAGCGGAGCCCTTGATAACTCCGTTGTTGGGATGTTAAATGGAGGTTTAGCTACTTCAAACTACTATATTGGTGAGCTGTTAATAGTGGCTGAGTTTATAAATAAAGAACGTATGATTGACAGAGCCGTTATTAATGCTACAAATGTTTTTTTGGATGCATCGAAAGAGAAAAAATTCATTAAATTCACTGATTGGCGGTCTGGATTTCCAAATTCACAAAAGGTGGTAGTTCAATTAAGAGAAACACAAAATTTATCAGGAAGAACTACAAAATTAGCTTTCGCAAAAGCTACAGGTGCGGATCTTAAAGACTATGTTGTTTCAATTAGTGATTTGCCAATGATGATGGCAATGCCTGCTTTTTTTGAAAATCAAGATCAAGCGTTATGTGAGTATGTTCAAGTGAATATATCTGAATAGCCCTATGGATAAAGTAAGCTAATGGCCTAACAAACAATTCAAGCTGATTACACTCGGCGGTTTTGGTATGAAGTTCAGTGGGCTTTGTAGGTTAGTCGTGGCACACCTTATGCCCGGTGCTGGCGGATCCCCACATAATTTACGCACGATAATTGTTCCTTGCCATTAGAATAAGGGTGCTTTGCGCCCAGCGTATTGATGGTTCATTGATGTGATATTCCAGCCGTCGGAAGACCTCTTTTCCTAGCCTTAAAATGATAAAACGCGTCGGTCTTTTACTGAATTTGCCTGAAAGTGACGGTGCCAACCGTTATGTTCTGCAATTATTCCAAACCACCAATAGACCATAAAAGCGAGCAGGCCAATGAGCAGTAAAATGTCGAAGCGTTTAGGGTCATGAGTGCGGCTTTGGCGTAAGCCAAAACCGTATTGTGGGCTTTTTAAATCACGGAATGTTTCTTCAATTTGCATTCGTTTGGTGTAGAGCCTGACGATACATCGAGATGAGAATATATTTGTTGGGATATTAGTCGCCAGCAGCCAAGGCTCTAGTGCTGACTTTTTATGTACTGCCTGGGCGGAGAAGTGTTCTCGACCTTTTGGCCGGTCTTTACGTTTTTTAGGTGTTTGTTTTTTATAGAGATGAAGATGACATTGCAATGGCTTTCGCTTGGCTAACTGTGTGAATCCGACATATTTAGGTTTGCTACTCGCTTGATTAAACAACTGCTTGATGTGTTGCCATTGGTTTTTTATTAAGACGTTTACATCTCCTCTTACGCGTCCAAGATAACACCAACTTCTGGTCTTGTCGTATAAATGAAGAAAATCGCCTTGTTTATGCAGTCGACGGCATTCACATCACCATTATTTCTTGTTGCTACCACTATCAAGCTTACTCGGCGTTGTCAGTTTGCTTTTAGTTTCAGTGATTAAGCCAGTAAAATTCAGCTACGACTATATCGTAGCAAATGTGTTGGGCTTGTTTATCGAGTCTGAGGTTGTATCTACAGCCTTAATTATTTTCACCTCTGGCGCTAATGCTTGCTATTACAAAAGATAAATAACGACATCTTTAGCCCATAGGAAATAGACACCTGTAGCAACGGCGACAAAAATGCCCCATCCAATGACGCCATTTAACATTTTCGGCGCAGCGTGTTCAGGTAGCACTTTTTTTCCGTGTAACATCGGGCCGACAAGGTCGATGCTTTTTAAGCGATACAATAATATTGCGGCTAGATGAAGACCAATCGCACTGAGCAGAAAATCAAAGTTCAAGCCATGAAGATCCGTTAGCCTACTGCTTAACTCACCACTGATGTGCATGGCTAAAGGGCCTTCAGATATGATGTCGTCGGTAGCAAAAAGCCCCGTGGTTAATTGTATGGTAAGCAATACAAAAAAACCGAGTACCATATAGCTACCCGCCGCATTATGACCAACGGTGTTGTCATGGCTAATTGTGGGTTGATGCAATTCACCCAAGTGTTGAATGACAGCGCGGGGAGGGTGAAAAAGGCGTGATAGCTTGGCGGTTTCACTCCCTAAAACGCCCCAGATCAAGCGTGTGACCAGTAAGGCTAATAACCCATAAGCAATAGAAAAGTGCCAATCCATGAGGCCTTCCGTGCCGGTATACCACAACCCAGCAATACTGATGGCTTGCAGCCAGTGATAGCCACGGATAAAGCTATCCCAAATGGTGATTTTAGTGCTCATGGTTACGCCTATTTAACGAAGTTGTTAATATATGCGTATTGTGTCATTGGCTATTTGTGAATGCCATGCTTATCCGTCATATTTTCAATAATTTACAAAAAACATAAATAATAAAAAGGCCAGCTAAGTGAGCTGGCCTTTACGCTTGTCTATTGGTGTTAATTAGCGGTTTTCAACGCGATTGTAATCTAACAGACCAGACTCAATTGGGTAGTTAGCTTGGTATGTTTGGTTAAGTGTATCGCTAAATGGCCAGAACTCGGGGTTGGTTCGACGAATGCCAAATTGGTCTAATAATGCCTTGTAGCTTTCTTCTGATTTAACGGCTAAGACTTTTTCAGTTAAAGCGGGAAGCTCGGCTTCTTTTACAGACCAAAATGCACCGGGGTAACTACCGAGCACACCTCTCACCATGGTGACGTTGTCACGAGTGAATAGCCTGTTGGACTCTTCATTAAATAAACTGGAGATATTCTTGTGTGCGCTATTACGCACAAGGGTAAAGAGTTGTGGTGGTTTGTTGGTGTCGTTTGGTGTCACCATAATGTAGCTCAGTTCTGGGAATAAGCTCACGTGTTCGCCTTGCATGCGGCCGATGGTTGTTAGTGCTGCAATGGCTTGGTTGCCTAATGCTGCCTCTGATAGTTCATACCGAGTCGGTTGAACCAGAGCAAGATGCGTTTTTAGTTTATCCAGTAACTCTTTCTTTGGCGTATCTGTTAGGTATGTAATGCCTGATGGTTGATCAAATTCATTAATATCACCTTGTATGAATAGCTTGAGATCTGTATTGGCACCTTGATACCAGTCAGCTAACTCTTGGTGACGGATTGCTTCTGGTAGTAAAGAGAGGAAGTTAGATTCGCCCTCCATGCGCAAAAAGTCCATATACATGCGTGTAACGAGTTGGTGGCCAAAGTTACCGTACACATCAAACCCTGCGACAAGCAAATAATGAATCCGTTCGAGTAAAGAGTAGTCCAAAACCCATGCCGTTTTAGGTTGCTCACCGATCAGCCCTTTAGTCACTGTTGCACTATCGAAATGGCGGAATACAGTAAGTGAAGCATTCTGGTTAATGCCGTTGCCATCCCAAATGACTTGTGGGGTGAGGTGTTCACCATTTTTAAAGGTTGTTTTCATGAAGTCATTTTTGGCTCGTAAAAAATCACCCTGTTGCTTGGAATAGTGTAACCAGTTAGTGATAGGTACAGTGTTACTTTCTTTTTCGGCTGGCAGGCGAAGATTGTGTGCTTGGCGCTCATAGAATGCGTTCACACTGGGTAGATTGGCCATATCAGGATCAACAAAAAACACCCAGAAACGGTCATTGATAACATTTAGCGCAAGCTGACCTCGGCATACTGGACCTTTTATGAAGCCCATAATGGTATTTTGAGCGTTATCAAGCATGAACTTATAGCGGGCTTCTACTGGAAGCTGAGTAAAGCTCACCATAGGGTTAGATGAAGAAACGGGATCATAGCTAGGCAGTTCTGTTACCGCGTAACTGGGAGTCAGAAATAGCGCTTCAAACCGAGCCATTTTGGCCTTGCTGAGAGCATAGGGCATGTGGGTTTTATCAACTATGGTTTCACGTACTTGCACGAAACGGTAATAAACGCGCTCTACATTTGGGTCATCAAACGGACGACGGGTCGCAATAAGATCGACCGGCGTACCTGGGGCTGAACGTGAGCGAACTAAGTTAAAGAAAACAGTTTCTTCCTCATCTTCTAAATAGAGGTGCGAAACAAACAAATGTTCAAAAATATAACGGCTGGTTAGTTGTTGTTTGAGTGAGTCACCGTTTAAAAAAGCTTCCCATGCTTTTATTTTTTTCATGGTAGATTCAGGTGCGGGGGGAACGCTTGCCATTGGTGAACCAGCCTCTAACCATGACATTAATATTTTATTCTCACCATCAGCTAACTGTGGCAAACCATAGGGCATGCCCCAATTAGGATAATCTTGCTCATATTTGGCCATTTCTTCAATAGTCGGGCATTGCTGATCGCGATCTAGCGAAAAGCCCCATTCATCTTGATTCAATATTTTCTGTTCAGGTAAGGGATGTGCTTGTTTAAGTTGAAGCATTCGTGCCATAACCCCCGCTTGTGTATTCGCTTCAGCTGTTTGATCTCGTTCGTTTAAGACGGGATTGAAACCGAGTTCACGCCATTGTTCTGTTGATTGAGCGTCGATGAACATACGAGTCAGGTTCGATGCCAGTAAACGGGTACCTTCGTACACTTTTTCTTTATTGGCGCCACGGTCGATCCCTTCGGAAGACGACATTTTAAGTTGGCATGGTGCATCGTAGCAGGCATGACAAACAACGCAGCGATTTTCAATAATGGGTTTAACCTCAGTGAGGTAATGTTCAGCGACAGTCGAATATGCAGGGGCAATACGGTCGCGCGGTGCCGATTTACCATAAATCTGATCGTAATTTAAACCCGCGTATACCGCACAACCAGAAAAAATGAGTACTGTAAAAAAAACAAGGATGTGTTTTTTATTTTTCACTACTGAGAAAATCATTGGAGCGACATGCCTGCTTGTTGGATAGTGGAAAGGGTGAGTGATTTTTATTATTTAATAATTATAACATGAGATGCGCAGATCACATCTTGACGAAATGGTAGTAATAACCACAGCTTAACCCTGTATTGTTTATTGATGTGGGGTGAGTTAGCACTGAAAAGTGATCAGTCTATAGTAGACAGTTAATGATTGTTCATAAGAGGAGAAGACATGTTTGGTATGAAAACGAAGGGTAGAGATGGGATCTCTTCTGGTGTGTTTCTTATTGGATTTGGCTTGTTATACCTAACGCAATGGTGGTGGCCTGGCTTGCTCATTGTGCTTGGGGTTACAGGCCTTATCGATATTGTGATGAGTGGGCATTGGAAAGATGCGCTAAAAACTGCCGCTGTTTTCCTTATTGCTGCTGCAATACTGTGGGGATTAGTTTGGACCGGGATCATGTGGAGTATTTTAATTCCAGGGACATTGATTGCTGTCGGTATCTACTTAGTCTACCGTGGCTTTAAATAATACATCTTGCTGTTTGTTTGAATGGAGCCAGTACAAGCCAGCGTTAGCGCTAAAAATTAAGCTTAAGTGATTGTGATGATAAAGTAAGTGGTTATATACAACGTTACGCCCCTCATAAACCACTTGCTCATGTCGTTCATTCTCTAGTGCGAGTGAATCTTTGTTTAGGCCTGTTGTGCCTGTCGGTTGATAGGCCCAGTGGAACATCTCTGGCATGATTTTCACCCGAGCGATAACGTTAGGAATATCTTGTGTGGGAATGACTTGGTAGTTCGCCGCTTTTATTGATAGAACTTGATGTAAATCCTGCTGCTTACTCGCAATGAAAGACATAGAAGAATACTTAAATTCATTATTAGGTTCATTTGAAATGAAGTAATGGATCACTTTTGATTGAATTACTGAGTCATCAATATAGTTTAAATACACTTTTGCCGCGGGTTGACGGGTGAAATCTGTTTGAATTTTAGGTGTGTCGATTAATTCACCCTTGTTGCTTAGAATATAGTTTTGAAAGGTCGGCCATTCTTCTAAGCGCATGCTGTAAGATAGCTCTGTTCCTTTAATGCAGTAATTGTCTTGATCTTGCTTACACCAAGCGACCGAATAAATATCATTATTTTTATAAATAAATATACGGCGGTTTTCCAAATGATTTGGGCTGTGTAGTGCATTATATGATTGATAAAGCGTAGTAACCTTACTTGTTAAATCATTAAGGACATCTTCATCTCCCCCTATAACAAGTACATTATTGCTATCAAGCGAGGTTAAGCGTGATTCAAAAGGTAAGTCATCTACACTGGGTTCATCCATATATTTTATAGTGGCGAGAATAGCGCAAAATAGGATAAGCATACCGAGCAGAAAATATTTTAACTGCTTTGATTTTTGTTTTATTTTTTCGAGTGGATTTAGATCTGCCATGTCAAAGGTCTGAATTTCGAACGTGCAGATCTGATAGCCTAATCGTGGGATCGTTTCAATGACTTCGCCTTTATTCGACTCTTGTAGCTTAACGCGTATTGAGCGAATAACTTGGAAAAGTGACGCTTCTGTCACTTCACGTTTCGGCCAACCGGCTTCAATAAGGTCTTGTTTCGTTGCGGGCCGCTGGTTGTGCTCTAACAAATAAGAAAGGATGAGTTGTTCAGATTGGTTAAGAGCCTGTGTTGCGTTACTGGATTTGATGATGCCAAGGCTTGGAATAAAGTAAACACCGGTGGGAAATTTGACTTGTTCAGCCTGAGACATATTTCAAACATCGCTATAGTTAACGGTAAGGCAGGGTTACCTAGTTAAGGCAGTGCTATGATCTGGTATCGACGACTTGAGACTTGAATAGTCGTGTACGGCATAGTGGTTTGTCGTCATTTTGACGCGTTAAAGATGAAGTTACAGGATAGTGAACATAAAGGGAAGTTTCCTTCCCTTTAAATAATACCCATAGATCAATGACTCAATCAAATTGGTATCGCAGGATTATTTTTTGAAAATTTCCTGGAATTCACGCTTCATTGGTGGATTACGACGTGCTTGCTTAAGCTGCTTAGTCAAATCCTTCACGCAGTTTGTTAGTACTTTGTCTAATAGTACTGCTTTGTAATCTTCTTGCTCTTCAGCGCTCATTTCTTCTGGCAGTTTGGTATCTTGGAATTCACCAAGGAAATCAACACCAGAGTATGTTTGGCTAAGTGCAACAAGTGCGTGGAATTGTTCGAAGTTATCAAGAACGTTTTGTGCACTACCTGGTAGTGTGTTCCACGATGCGCGAGATGATGCTTCTGATACGTTATAAACGCTAACAAGCATTTCGATTAGCTCTTCAGGAACTTCCTCAAACGCCGCTACTTGACGAAGTTCTGGTGAACAGTCATCCAATGATAGTTTTGTTTCTTCAACGATTTGCTCGTCTTTTTTCTCGATCTCAGACATAGAGAGTTCCTACAGCTTAGTATAAATAAGGAGGAGAATCCTAAAGCCCCTCTGACAAAAGTCAATAAGATGTTTATTTTATTGGCTATTCACATCATATGATGGCTAAAGCGGCGAAGAGTCGCACTTCTTTGAGTGTAAAACTGCAATCTAGGTCACGCTGAAGTGCAGAAAATAGACGATGTAGGGACATAACTGAAGATACGTACATATATGTGCTATAAATATAAATATACAAATCGATTTATATCAATAGGATGCTTTCATGGAAGCAATGCGTGTTTTATTAGTTGATGATGTTCATTTAGAGCGGATGCAACTGGCAATGCGATTACAGCGTCTTGGTCATGTTGTTGAAGCTGTAGGCTCTGGGCATGAAGCCATCGAGAAATACCCGTTATTTGATCCTGATCTTGTGTTACTCGACATTAGCATGCCAGATATGAGCGGCGTTGATGTTGCAAAAGAGTTACGTCAGCAGCATGAAGAGTGGGTACCTATTATCTTCTTAAGTGGGCATGACGAGCCTGAAATGATCGCAAAAGCTATTGATATGGGTGGTGACGATTACCTCGTTAAACCCGTTAATAAAATTGTGCTGGCCTCAAAATTAAAAGCGATGCAGCGTATTGCGCATATGCGACATAAATTGAAAGAAGCGTCAGTTAAATTAGAGCAGGCTAACGGATTACTTTCACAACAAGTGAATGAAGATGGTTTAACAAAGCTTGCGAATAGGCGTTACTTAGATCAAAAGTTGGCTGAATTTATTTCGATGCATGGTCGTAACAACTTTTCTTTAACGATCATTATGATCGACGTTGATCACTTTAAACCCTTTAATGATTACTATGGCCACTTAGAAGGTGACCGTTGTTTACAGCTGGTGGCGGGGGAGCTTAAATCTACCTTTAGCCGAGCTGGTGAACTTGCTGCGCGTTACGGTGGTGAAGAGTTTGTTGTTTTGATCAGTAACTGTGATAAAACCCAAGCCGTTAAAGAGTGTGAACGTTTAAAGCAATGTATCAAAAGACTTGAGATCCCGCATTCTAAATCTACCACTTCTAATATCATCACCGTCAGCCAAGGAATGGTCGCTTGGGTACCTACAGGGTTAGAAACGCCTGAGAACATGTACCAGATCGTTGATAAGGTGTTATATAAGGCCAAAGAGCAAGGACGAAATCGTTTTGTGGCTGCTGAGTTTACTTAATCGCTAATGTTATCGATTTTTGCGGTGCGGATAACAAGAGATTCAATGAAAGAAGCCAGATGCTGAGACATCTGGCTTCTTCTTTATATGGTTTTATCGCAATTGTATTAGCGTATAACCTTGGGATCTGAGAAGGGTTTTAATTTAAAGAACAGTACCAAACTAAACACGGCGCCTAAGGTATCAGCCAGCATATCTTTTTGCGCATCCCAGATATCACCCTGAGACCCTAAAAACTCGATCCCTGCATCTCCTCCAGCGATGATCGCATACCACCATTCGATGATCTCATAGCCTGCCGCAATCGCCATAATCGCAAACAAGGCGAAAAAAGCGGCGAGTTTCGGCTTACATTCGCCACGCCTTACGAGCCATTCCGCGATAGGAAAAGCGTAAAAGCCAACCGAGAAGTGTGCGACACGATCAAACATGTTGCGCTCTGTGCCCAATAGGTTATTAAACCAATCGAAAGGAACATGTGCGAACGTATAGTGTGCGCCCACAGTGTGACCAATAAGCCAGCAAAACATCAGAATGTATGCGGTATTGCTAAACTGAAACCTAGAATAGGTAACAACCAGAAATAAAAAGATGAATACAACTGGAACAACCTCTGCCACCCAAACTTCACGAAAAACGGGATTTATCCCGAGCACAATAAACAGAATACTGAAAATTACGGCTAAGTAATGGGGAAGGCTTGACGGCAAAAACTTCATTGTGTAATTCCCTATACCTATAAGATATTGCTAACTATGGCAAAAATGTGCTTGTTAAGGAATGTCCTATCTCTCATTGTTTTAGATTGCTGTATCGATTGTTATGGGCTGTAATTGAGGGAAATAACTTACTTTTCTAAACTTTACACTAGATTATCGCCTAACAATTTGTGTTATAATCCGTTGCTAACATTTTTCACTCTAGCGTGACCGTTGTCACAATGGGTGAGTAATTAATAAATTTGTACATCTATAACGCTGTAGGCGTTTTTACCGGAGCATCATTTTGCATTTTAAAGATCTTGGATTAGACCAACGACTGTTAAAGAAAATCAACGACCTAGGGTTTGATCAAGCGACTGAAATTCAACAACAAGCTATTCCAATTGCCATGCTTGGTAAGGATTTGTTGGCCTCATCAAAAACAGGCTCTGGTAAAACTCTCGCATTCTTATTGCCTGCAATGCAGCGTATGTACCGTAGTAAGCCTTTTACTCGTCGTGACCCTCGAGTGCTTATTTTAACGCCGACGCGTGAGCTAGCTAAGCAAGTATTTGCTCAACTACGTACACTAAATGCGGGTACTCCGTATGATGGTACTTTGATTGTTGGTGGCGAAAACTTTAACGATCAAGTAAAAGCACTGCGTGATGACCCAATGTTTGTTGTGGCAACACCTGGTCGTTTAGCTGATCACCTAGAGCATAAAAGTACTTACCTTGATGGTCTAGAAATGCTGATCCTTGATGAAGCTGACCGTATGCTTGATCTTGGCTTTGAAGCGCATTTACGCAGCATTCACAATGCCGCTAACCACCGTCGTCGTCAAACATTGATGTTCTCAGCAACACTTGACCATAACGATGTGTTGGATATCGCAACAGACATGCTAGATGCACCAAAGCAGCTTGCTGTTGGTAGTTCAGCAGAAGAACACAAAGATATTACTCAACGTTTCATGCTGTGTGATCACCTAGATCATAAACAAGCACTACTGGATAAAATCCTAGAAACGGAAGATTACAAGCAAGTTATTATTTTCACCGCGACACGTGTTGATACAGAGCGCTTAACAAAAGAGCTTAACGAGCGTCAACTGAAAGCTGTCGCACTTAGCGGTGACTTGAACCAAACACAACGTAACAGCATCATGAGCCAGTTTGAGCGTGTATGTCATAAGATCCTTGTGACGACAGATGTGGCTTCGCGTGGTCTTGATATCGATAATGTTTCTCACGTGATTAACTTCGATATGCCGAAACACGCTGAGGAATACGTTCACCGTGTAGGCCGTACAGGCCGCGCTGGGAACAAAGGTGATGCAATTTCTTTAGTTGGCCCTAAAGACTGGCGCAGCTTCAAGAATGTAGAGGCTTACTTACAGCAAGATATTTCATTCACAACAATGGAAGGTCTAGAAGGTAAGTTTAAGGGGCTTAAACCAGCTCCTAAGAAGAAGTTTGTTAAGAAAAAAACAACAAACAAGCCAGAAGCTGCGAAAAAATCAACAGCACCTAAAGCGAAGAAAAAAGTCGATAAGCGCTTTTACGATAACGTGGCTGTGGGTGACAATGTGTTTATGCCTAAAAAGCGTAAGCCTGCAAACCCAAGCTCTGAAGATTAACAAGTACGATGCTTTCTTAGGATCAATACTTGAGAGTTGAATAAAGAAAAACCAGCCTGTTGGCTGGTTTTTTTATAGCTAAATTTATGTGTTATCAATCTAGAATTGGTAAGCCGCCGAGACTTTTACACTTCTACCTGGTTCATTATCCGTTAAGTCGATAGAACGTGCAGAGCCCGTGCGAGAAGCGTGCGATGCGTACTGTGAATCGAATACGTTGTCGATACCAAAGGTCATCACTAAACCATCAACTTGATGCGGCGCCCATTGCGCGAACAGGTTATGGACGTTATAAGCGGCTTTTGGTGCAGTCCCCGCCATTACTTTATCCTCTTCCAATACAAACTGAGAACGCCAGCCTAGGTATAGGTCGAGGTCATATACAGTGTAATCAAGGCTTAGGTTGATACTGTCACCCATGTCCGTGCTGCGCTTATTACCGTCGAGAATCGGTGTATTGTTGGTGGTATTTTCATTATCAGATTTTGCATAAGATAATTTAGAACTAAACGCGTCATAACCGTAGAAGAAGCTGGCTTCAAACCCTTTGATTTCGGCATCACCATTGTTATGAATATCGTATTGTCGTTTAGGGCCGTTATAGCTTGTTTGCAGGTGATCTTTTAAGTCGGTTTTGAATATCGTGATATTGGAGGCGAAACTGTGCATGCCTATGTCGTAGTTTAGCTTTACGCCCCCTTGGGTGTTTAGCCCCGTCTGCGCTTTGATGTCTTCTGCAAGGTAAGCCACTTCCTGATATTTAATAAAGGACTCTAATAATTGCGGTGCTTTAAACAATGAACGTGTACTGGCAAAGAAGGTGACGTTATCATTCAGTGTATAGTCTGCCGCTAACGCCCACGTTATGTCGCTAAAAGATTGATTGCTGGTGAATGCATCACGTTTAAAGTGATCGTAACGAATCCCAGGTGTTACTGAGAACGCATCAGTGATCTGGATTTTATCTTGTACAAAAATGGCACTTGTTGTGCCTTTTTCTTTTAGTTCATCCGCAGAGCCGTACTGGCTTTTGCTCTCTTGCTGATTATAGTCAACGCCGTAAGTAAAGCCGTTTCGAATTGATCCTAATGCCATATCGGTCGTTGCTGTAACACGGGCACCTGTATTGGTGTTAATAGCACTATTGACTGAGCGGCGGTTACCCGGCCAGCGACCAGGGATTGCAGATTCGTCACGCTCAAGATCAATTGTATTTCTGTACAAGCTGGTTTTAATGCCAAAATGTTCACTGTGATCGTATTGATGGTTGAGCGTAACGGTGTCGCGATCATACTGAGTGGGGATCAAGGTTGTTTTAGACAGTGCATTATTAGCACCTCCTGACATATCGGGACGAGGGCTGTAATCACCTTTGTCACGGTAGCGGTCATAGGTAAGCTCAAGGCGCTGGTTATCTGTCGGTTCCCAGCCAAGTTTAGCCAACATATTTTTGACTTTACCTTCGGCACCAATCGTTTCGTTCCCTTCACCATCTTTAAAGTTGCCACGTTTGATCATGTAGCCATAAAGCATCGCATCGATGCTATCTGTTAATTGCCCGTAAACAGTCGTAGATCCTTGCTGCGCATCATTGCTGGCGTATCCACCGAAAACACGTGCACCATATTTTTCGCCTGGACGAAGTAAGTCTTTCGCATTCTTGGTTTCAAAGTGAACTGCGCCACCAAGACCACCACTAATCACCGAATTCGCACCAACCTGAATGTCTACGGCCTTAATGATGTCTGGGTTCAGTGTGAGGTTACCAATGTGGTGAAACATGTTGGCGTACTGAGATGCACCATCAAGACGGATATCTAAATCGGTTTCGTTAAAGCCACGAATATTAATACGTTGGTTGACCGAATGGGTTCCACCTACATCGACACCTGGAATATCCCGCAGCAAATCTGAAAGGTGATCGGCTTGTTTTACGGAGATGTCTTCATCACCTAAAAACTCGGAAGAGCTTGACACTTTCGCACCCCATACGATGACTTCCTCCATATGAGAAGTGTCCGTTTGTGTTACCTCGGCGACAACGGGCTGACATACCAGTGCTGCAGCAATTGAAAAGCTGAGGGTCGATAAACGTATTGATTGGCGAAACGGTTCACAAGAGTGGTTTGGGTTCTGGTTGTTATTTTTATTGCTTGGCATGTTAATCCCTAACGATCGCTTAAAACACAATGATCTAAATGATATTTATTCGCGAATGATGATATGTTGCAATAAAAGCAGAATGAAGCGATTAACGTAATGCAAAATCGTCATCGCGTTATGGCAAAGAATCAGCGGCTTACTTTATGTCTAAACGGGCAATAGCAAGCTAAATAAGTCACTGATGATTTTTGCTGGTTAAATTCACGGATAACGACGCTATAGATTTTGTAGGAAGAACAATGAAAAATGAAAATGCACCCCATTCGAATGACAGGGCATCACTTGTGATGGCGCGACGGGTCGTGATGGCTGCAAAAGTTGAAGAGAATAGGTCGGAACCGCAAGCCGAATATAGCGAGGATAGAGCCTTTGTATCGCGAAGCAACGGCTTGGTTAACATTGATAATATTGAACAACGTAAAATACAAAAAATCATCACGGCTCAAAAATCACAGCCTCAAGTCTTAGTTGAAGGGCGTTTTTTGGCTGAACGTTTCCCGTCAGGGATCTCCGTCATGGGAGGGGATATTCACGAACTTGCGGATACAACGGTATTAGCAACGGCAGGTAGCGCATTGCATATCATTATTGTGTTAAGTGGCAAGTTACGTTTTGGCTACGATGACCATGATTTCTACTTACGTGGAAAACAAGATATCTCAAAAGTCGATCTCTCAAATAAGACACTAACAGGTACCGTTGTACATCGACCGAGTAAAGAGCCGACGGCTGTCATTGTCGATATTAAAAGGCGTTGTTCATTTCGGCGCTACTTATCAAAAGGGCGAGTACGTAAACTGAATATTATTATACCGCATGAATGGTTTGAGCGACTCGCATCAGGAGAAAGCAAAGCTGAGAGCATGTTCTGGCAGCACTTTGCTCACCATCTATCATTCGTTAAGTGGCAGCCTTCGCCTCAAGTGTTTCACTATTGCCATGAAATGATGGAAGCCATTGACTTAGAAGATCAGTGGCAGCGCAACCTTTATGTGGAAACAAGGGCAACGGCCATTGTCGGAGAGATGATCCGCGATGTTATTCAGCTGCCAGTAAAGCGCGAAGTTGAGCCGGTTGAAGATCCTTGTCATGCATCAAGTGAGCATTACGATGCTCTATGCGGTGCCATAGAGTATATAGAGTCATACTTACATACAGATTTAAAATTAGAAGACATAGCGAAGCAGTCAGCCATGAGTGTCAGTGCATTACAGCGCAAGTTTAAGCAGACATTCACGTGCACCGTTTTTGAGTACGTGCGTAATCGTCGGCTCGATAAAGTGAAAGAAGCCATGTGTAAAGAAAAAATCACAATAGGAGAAGCCGCTTATATGGCTGGCTATAATCATCCATCAAACTTTATTACTGCGTTTAAACGTAAGTTCGGTGTCACCCCTGGTGAATTGCTTACTTCTTAGACAAAACAAAGGATTTATCTCAATAATACGCTTTACTTATTGTTATCGATGACATTTTTCTGACATTGGTAATGTGTTGAGTGATAAACTAATCGCATGAAAAAAACTGCTTTGCTTCTTTCACTATTCTTTTCAGCGGCTTGTACTGCTTCAGTGCAGAGTTTACCTGAACGTTTAGATGCTGTTCGTTCTGATTTATTGCAGAGCGAGCCTTTAGCAACGTACGATTTTCGTCAATTACAAAGTTTATACCCACATGCATTGTTAAAGCCTTCAAATTTACTACCGCAAACGGCTAAATATCCTCTTAAATCAATGACTCGACTTTATGCTGGGTCACAAAGCTGTAAGGGACCATGGCCTGTTAGTCCGTTGGTGACACAACCTGTCGTTTACACGCGTGCTATCTGCAATAACACCAAATTACCAGCGGGTTGGTTTATTCGTTCAGGCTATATTCATCCAGGTGGTGGTAGTTATGCATACCGGTATATAAAGCATCACCCGGATAAATCCGAAGCACTGTCACGCTTTCTTCATATACAAGAAAAGCCATTAGCACCCACAAATAGTGAGCTTGGGCGATTACAGCGTATGGATAGTGAAGAGATTGATGTGTTTATTGCGGGTGCAGAAGTCTTTGTTTCTAACGGTGAGCTGTGGGTCCGTAATGGCAATGAATACCATATTTATGGTCAGCCAACATGGTCGATAGTGCTAGAACGGTATCAGTTATTGTTTAAACGTTTAGACAATACTGATTTTTGTTTAGCAAAAACGGGTAATATTTGTTGGCAGGATGAAGACCGCTCGCAAGTTACCTTTTACTTATTGGTGGGATTAGCGGCTGCGAATATTGCTTTGCTGGTGGGTTGGGGCGTATATCGCTTGAGAATTCGCCGTAGAGCCATGCAAGAACGCATGTTGGTATTACAAATACTGACGCATGAATTACGAACACCCATTGCGAGTTTAGCGATGACGGTTGAAGGTTTTCGCCGTCATTTTGATGCTTTGCCTGAATCACTCTATGATGAGTTCAGGAGATTAACCGAAGATTCGCGCCGCTTACGTCAATTAGCGGAAGCCAGTAAAGACTACTTGCAGGCGAATCAACAGCAACTCAGTGTTGCACCTGTCGACTCGTTTAACGAGTGGATTGAGTATTTAGCTGAGCCGTATGACGTCAATTTGGTACTGCCGGAAGATAGGGCTGTGTCACTCAACGTCTATTGGCTTGGCACGTGTATCGATAATCTATTATCGAATGCACAAAAATATGGCATTACGCCAATTACATTAACGTCATCGTTCAAGGATGGAAAACTGATCGTTACAGTTGAAGATAAAGGTCAGTTGGGGGCTAAAGACTGGTCCCGATTACGCAAGCCCTTTGTGAGCGAAAAAGGTTTAGGGCTTGGCCTTACAATTGTTGAATCGATGATACGTAGAATGGGCGGACGCATGAAACTCATTGGCCCGCCTACCACATTTATTTTGGAGATACCGTGTGAATCAAACTCTGCTACTGGTTGAAGATGACCACAACCTTGCTGATGGTTTGCTCGAAGGATTAAAAGAAGCAGGCTACGAGTGTTTATATGCCGATTGTGCCACTAAGGTCGCGGATTTATGGGATAAAGCGGATTTAGTTGTACTAGATAGACAGCTCCCAGAAGGCGACTCGTTAACCTATCTTGATGGTTGGCTAGCAATCAAACAAGTGCCTGTTATTTTGCTAACAGCAATGGTGTCGGTAACCGATAAAGTTATGGGCTTGGATTCAGGTGCTAAAGACTACCTTACCAAACCGTTTGCTGAAGAAGAATTGTTAGCGCGTATTCGAGTGCATCTGCGTAATGGTGATAAAACCGTGTCTGCGGCTAATATTATCAAAGTGGGTGATATTTCAATTGATTTAGATAGCCGTACTGTTACCCATAATGAAGAAAGCATAACGCTAACAAGAACTGAATTTGAGTTGCTTGTTTTCTTGGCTAAGCATGCAGGGCGTGTGTTTACCCGTGATGAATTGTTGGATCAGGTATGGGGATACAACCATTACCCAACAACCCGTACTGTAGATACGCATATTCTTCAACTTCGCCAAAAATTGGTTGGTATTGAAATAGAAACCTTGCGTGGTGTGGGTTACAGAATGAAAGCGGCAGACTAAATGAAGCTGCTGCGACTTTCAGCTTGCTTTTTGATGCTTCACTCGGTGTTTTATACACCGAGTGTTTTCGCGCAATGGTTCCTAGGGCAAGATTTGTATACCTCAGCCCATCAGCGTTTGCTGGAAGGAAAGACATCTGAAAGTTTTGAGTCGATGATCCAAGCATGGCAGCAAATCCCGAAAGAGGAACAACGCATCAATCTGGATAATTTGTTGACGTTGGCTATCACGGAAGATTGCGGCCGCAGCTTATCACAGGGTGTTTTGCCTAAATGGCTAGCGAATCTGTCAATCCGCCGTGAAGTTATTCAAAATTTGAATCAAGTGATGCTGAAGCTATCTATTACTGGCGAAACAAACGTGCCTATCAGCGATGTCACGTTTACGCTTTGGCCTGATAATGCATTGATTTCAAGTTCACCAATAAATGACGAAAGTGGTCACTTCTCGGTAGAGACTCAGCGACTTGAGCTACCCGTTGCCGCGGGTTTGTATAAAATCACCATTACCAACGAAGAGAAGGAAAGTTGGAGTTCGTGGATCATATTAACGTCACCGTCCATTAAACAAAAAATAGGCTGGAAAGACAGTAAAAACTGGCACATAGAAAAATCGCAATTACCAAATCAAGCATGCCCATCGCCAGTCTTGTCGATTAACTTGTACGATCTTAATGATTTAAGTTGGACGCCGATTTGGACTGAAGAGCTAGATGGCCGTTTACCCACGACATTACCTGAAATTGATGTTCCCGATGGCCGTTATTGGCTAAGTGTCGGGTTGATTGAAAGCCGATGGCAAGGTGATATTTCTATTCTGGATACTCAGCGTATTACAAGACCTGTTGATGCTCAGGCAACAACAGTCACAGAAGAATAGTGACAGGATAATAGTGACAGAAGAGTAAACCCCTAAACCTAAATGCCCCTCAAAGTGCACCTTGTGCTAACTGTGTTTGCTTAAATCCACTATGTTTACTCATAAAGATGTATTTTACTTATAACTTTAAAGGTGTATTATTAATGCATCTTTAAAGTTGAGTAATCACCATGATGCAAATCCTTGATAACGAGAAAGAACAGAAAATCATGCCGCTGTTCCGTCTTGCATTTCGCCCTTTCTTTTTAGCCGCTAGCGCCTTCTCTGTTATTGCGATGCTAGTGTGGGCTTTATTTTGGTCTGGTTTATTAACCAATAATCAGCTGATGTATGGTAATCCTCTATGGTGGCATAGCCATGAAATGCTCATTGGTTTTACTGGGGCCGTGATCATCGGCTTTCTACTTACTGCTGTGCAAAACTGGACGGGGAACCCTGGTGTACGTGGCGGTAAACTCGCCGCTATCTTTGTTCTGTGGCTCGCGGCTAGAGTTGGACTGTTATTGGGACAGCCACATATCATTTGGATGATCATTGATCTCAGCTGGATCCCATTGGCAGCTTACTTCCTTGCTAAGCCAATTATTATTCGTCGCCAGTGGAATAATCTATTTTTTACACCGCTTCTTATACTGCTGACTTTAATTAATGCAGCGATGCACCTTAACGTCTTGTCGTTAGCGCAATTTGATCAACACCAACTAACACTGGCATTGGTTACCGTGGTTTCTGTCATTGTACTTGTGGTTGGTGGTCGTGTTATTCCATTTTTCACATGGCGTGGTACTGATACGGCACAAATTACACGTCTTGATAAAATTGAATGGCTTGCACTCATCCCAAGTTGGTTATTGTTGTTAAATGTATTATTGCCAGTACCCGAGGCGATTAATCGCTTTTCATTACCTGCGCTATTTTTAGTCACTGGATTAACCAACCTCGTGCGTTTTGCTCGCTGGCGTTCATTCAGCACGTGTAAGGTTCCGCTATTGTGGTCATTACACTTTGCTTATGCCGCAATGATAGTGGGAATGTTATTACTTGGCGTTCATTTTGCTGGTGGCTCTGTAGGTTATAGCACGGCGTTACACTTCATCACTGTTGGTGGTATGGGCGGTATGATTTTAGCCATGATGGCACGTGTATCACTTGGTCATACAGGACGTAACTTGAAAGTTGGTCGTATCGTGGTTATCGCATTTGTACTCATGGTTGCTTGTGTACTTACTCGTACGCTGTTGATCATGCTGTTCCCAGCGATGGTTATTAATGGCTATGTTCTTTCCGCTGTGTTGTGGACATTAGCATTTGGCATATTCACTATTGTTTATTTCCCTATTTTAACCAAACCTCGCTTAGATGGTCGTCCAGGTTAAAAAACGAGAGGAGTGACACCATCGCCAATAGGCTATAGAATGTCGCTCCTTTCAAGATATCAGGCGCATTATTACTATGTTCAATTCAACAACACTGACTCACGCAGAGCAACAACTTGCAGCCGAACGCATTCATGAGTTAATGGCTAGCGGCATGAGCAGTGGTGAAGCTATTCAAATAGTCGCTAATGATATTCGCGAGTCGGCTGCAAAAGCGAAAGCACAGCAAGAGCCAGCGGCACGCTTCGAAGAAGAATAAGCGTCGGTGAGCTGTTTTAAATGACAGCTAGATGACAACTGCGTAAGAACGCAGAAGACAAAAACGTGATAAAAGAACGATCAGAACGGCACCTCATTATGAGGTGCCGTTTTTTTATTCAAATTGTGCGTCAAATCTCATACAAAAAAGCCAGAATCAGCAACCCTGATAAGTTCAAATATACTAATACTGTAATTAAGGTTAAGACGATGTCTTTTTAATTACGCAATTGCTGTGAGCAATTTAGACAACGTATGGGCAAAGCGGCAGTCCATTTTGTATGAAGGTGAAATGAAATGAATAATCGTTATCTAAAAGCACGGACTCTAGCAAGAAGTCGGCATAGTGGACAATATTATGGAGATCTGCCTTATCACGTGCATTTAGAGGCAGTTTCACGTTTAGCAACACCTTTCGGGACGGATGCCATGATCATTGCGCAATTGCATGATGTCATGGAAGACACTGAAACGACGGTTGATGAGTTAGCTTCTGATTTTGGTTTTCTTGTTGCTGACGCGGTGAATTACATGACCGATGGTAAATTAGAAGATCGTGCTAAACGCAAAGATATGATTAACCAACGTCTATCATCATTAGATGCTGATGAAGAATCAGCAAGGCTGGCATTAATAGTCAAAGCGTGCGATCGGCTAGCCAATGTGCGCGCCAGTAAGTCGTCTTCAGAGCGTCACTACGATATGTATAAACTTGAGCATGCCTCTTTTAAAGAAGCGGTTTATCGCAAAGGGCTATGCGAAGCTATTTGGTGGGAGCTTGATAATTTGATAGAGCCTATGAGCGAGCAATAATCAGTTAATTGGCTTGAATCAGTCAGTGGCTTAGAAGCCGCGTCTATAAAAAAGATCAGGCTTATTCCTGATCTTCTTATATTTGCGCTGTCAGTGACAGTACAGTTAGCCGTTATGTACGATTATTCTTTATCAAATAGACACAGTGGCGATTAATCGTAAATAGTTGGGATAGGCTTGCGTTTGTGTTGCGTGGCTTTGTAGATGCTTACAAGGCGTTCAGAGACGTGAGCTTCAACATCTTTACCTTCTAAGAAGTCATCTATTTGGTCGTAGCTGACTTGTAGGGCTTCTTCATCTGCTTTTTGCGGTGCAAGTTCTTCAAGATCAGCCGTTGGTACTTTCACCACGAGTTGCTCAGGTGCACCCATGTGTGCAGCGAGAGCACGAATTTGGCGTTTATTTAAACCAAACAACGGAGCAAGGTCACATGCACCGTCACCAAATTTAGTATAAAAGCCAGTAATGTTTTCTGCAGAGTGGTCAGTCCCCAGAACAAGTCCACCGACAAGACCAGCAATTTCATACTGTGCGATCATACGAGCACGTGCTTTCACGTTACCCTTCACAAAGTCAATTTTTGCAGAGTCATTAGGAATAAGGCCTGTGCCTTCAAGGGCGAATAGGGTACTCGCGTGTATACCGTCTACGCCATCTTTAATATTGACACTCACTGATTGAGAAGGCTGGATGAAAGATAAAGCAATTTGAGCTTCGTCTTCATCTTTCTGCTCACCGTAAGGGAGACGGACGGCAATAAACTGGTGATCTTGTGTCTCTGATTCAGCATTTAGTTCATTAACGGCCAGTTGGGCTAAACGACCACAGGTTGTTGAATCTACGCCACCGCTGATCCCTAGTACAATTGATTTACAGCCTGATTGCTTCATTGTCTTTTTAATGAAAGCGACACGGCGTTGAATTTCAAAATTCACATCAATTTCTGGTAGAACGCGCATTTCTGCACGAATTAGCTGTTCCATCGTTACGTAATCCTCGGGCTTTGCCCAAATAGTGTTCACTTGAATCCGATATGACTACAAAAGTGAATAAATGCGTTAAAGCTTTAGCAAAATCATGCGATAACTCTACGTGATGATCAATGCTATTCTGGCATTTATTTACAGAAATGCATAAATAAAGGACTTAAACGCATGACACAGTCTATAGCCGTATTTGGGAGTGCTTTTAATCCACCAAGTTTAGGGCACTTATCTGTTTTAAAACGTTTAACACGTTTTGATCGTGTCTTACTTTTGCCGAGCTATTCACATGCTTGGGGTAAAAAAATGCTCGATTATGACGCGCGTTGTGAACTTGTATCAGCGTTTATTGACGATAGTGGATTAACAAATCTAGAACTATGTCGGATAGAAGAGGCCATAGCGACGGGCGATGAAGCCATCACAACCTATGCTGTGTTAACAGAACTTCAAAAGCGAATCCCAGATGCTGAAATCACTTTTGTTATCGGTCCTGATAACTTCGCGCACTTCCATAAGTTTTATAAGTCAGAAGAGATTACTGCAGCTTGGCAAGTATTGGCATGCCCTGAAACGCTAAAGATAAGAAGCACATTAATTAGGGACAAACTTGCGAGTAGTTGTTCTATTTCACATCTAACCACGAAGAAAGTCGCTACAATGCTAGTAGATGATTCTCGGTTCAAGTTTGAATAATCAACATTGTTTCGATGTTTTTTATTCTATAACATATGAAGTGAGTCGCTTTTAAGATGAAATCGAAGTTTTTGGGTGTCACACCCGAAGTGATTGAAGTAAGGCATAGATTTGAGTGTATGTAGAATTAAATTAACGTTATTCGGTATCAGCGGCATATTGCTCGTCTCAGCTGATGCTTTTGCACTCTCATGTAATCCATATTCTGCTGCATCGGTTATTTCAAACAACAATGTTCTTCATGATCAACGCTGTAGTGCGGTTATCATTCCTGATTTCCTTATTGAACCCAGTTTAGCCAGTTCAACGGATTTGCCGAGTTGGCAAGAAGATGAAGAATTTAATGGCCAGTTCTGGAATGATTGGTCTGGATTAGTCGAAGACGACTCACCCGTTATGAGTGCGCGTGCGGCTTCCACTTTTTATGGCTTGGGCTTTTGGATGCCTGACGAAAATAAAGAAAAAGAAGTTGATATAAAGAACATAAAAGACATTGAAGACTTGATCCGTCAATACGGCTTGTTAATGTCGTTTGGTGTCGGGGGGGAAGATCCTGATGCCTTACGGTTCAGGTTTGATTATCGCTGGCATGATTCACAATCAAGTGACGTTTTTCTGCAATTAGAAATTCCATTCCAATAAAGCCCTGCAATCAATACTCTCAGATAAGCCGTCTTAAGTTAAGTTATTAAGTTAAAAGTTAAGTTAAAACTCAAAAATCGAACACAAAAAAAGTGATGTGATAAACCAAGTTTTATCGACATCACTTATTGTCTCAAGCAAAGATCTTGCGCTTAATCATTTAACGCTGATAGCGGCTTTCCTAAAATAGGCAGAGACAGTGTCTCAAGGTATTTAATATCAACGCTCAGCTCTTCTGCAATCTTGTCTGGTTTACGCCCTGAGCGTGCCAGTCTTAATGCTTCTCGCATCAGCAGCGTGATTTCTAATTCAGCTAAATTAATGTGAAGCTTTTCAGAAATCACTTTGGCGGCAGGTTGATCGGTTACCTTGTCACCGTTTAAAGCGATTTTAAGTGATTCTTGATAGTGCTTAGTCAGATCAGGACATAGCGACTTGTTATCAACTTTAATATTGATGAGCTGATCTTTTAGAACGGCCAGTAAACGACCGTATGGCCCATCCCATATTTGCTGTTCTTCTGCTGTATTCTCTAGTTCAGTCAGCAGTACAGAAACAAGCGGAGAGAGTGAGAAGAAACCCGCTTCCGTGCAAACAGGGTGGGTTATACGTGCAGAAATATCGACACGCTTGATTTGGCTGCCAGGCAGAATAGTTAAAGCATGTAAGCACTCGAATGGTACCCAAAAACCATGTCCCTGAGGGATCAAATGTTCGTTTTTACCAAGGCGGATAAGTGCAGCACCTTGCGTTACAGCGACCATATAAGACGTCATACTTTTACGGCGCGGGCCTACAGATAAATAAGGGTATTGCTGGTGGGTAAACTCAATAGCTTGTTTCATACGTATTCTCTTGCAAATAAGCCCGCACATAGTGATAGCTTTTGACTTGATCGTCAACACATCCACTAGTAAGACTAGGATTATTTGGTGACTTTTGTAACGAAAAAGCAATGCCTTGCTGACATTATTCGGGGTTTTAAGTTATTCTGATGTCTAATTAGGCGGAGAGTAGAACAATTGCTCTGGTAAGACCTCCAACCATGCGTCTTATTACGTTGCATCACTATGAATGCAGGTATTTCTGCGTAAAATGACCCAGTTTTTATTATTGATGAAGCATAATTGTGCAAACAACTAACGATATTTATAAAGAAATTCGCCCGTACAACGACAGCGAAGTTAATGGCGCAATTGAGCGTCTAGTGAATGATGATGAGTTCATCACTGCTATTCTAAATTACCGCTTCCCACAGCTTTCGGGTATTTTTGGTTGGCTGCTTCGTCCGATCATTCGTCGTTTTCTTGTAAACAAATGGTCGAATATCAATACAGTTGAAGATGTTCAGAATCATGTTGCTAAGTACATGGCCGCAACACTTGAACAATCATGTGACACCATTACGCATAGTGGTTTAGATAAGCTGGATATGAAGCAGGCTTATTTATTTGTGTCTAACCACCGTGATATTGCGATGGACCCAGCGATTGTTAACTGGTGTTTGTTTAACCAAAAGTTCAAATCGGTGCGTATTGCGATTGGTGACAATCTACTGAAAAAGCCTTGTGCTACTGAGTTGATGCGTTTGAATAAGAGCTTTATTGTTAAGCGCTCTATCAAAGCACCACGTGAAATGCTGAAATCATTGGGCTTATTGTCGAGCTACATTGCAGATTCAATCGAAACAGGCCATTCAATCTGGATTGCACAGAAAGAAGGCCGAGCAAAAGATGGTAATGATAAAACAGAGCCAGCTATCTTGAAAATGTTCAACATGGAAGGGCGTAAGCGTAAGCAGAGTTTCTCTGAGTTTATGGCTTCACTTAATATTGTCCCTGTTGCTATTTCTTACGAAAACGACCCGTGTGATATTGCAAAAGCTCAAGAGTTAGATCAAATTCGCACTAAGGGCAGCTACGAAAAAGGTGAACTGGAAGATATCGACAGTATCATCAAAGGCATTGTTGGCCAAAAGCGTCGTATTCATGTCAGCTTTGGCGATGTGATTGGCACTGAATTTGAAACACCAGAAGAGTTGGCTGTAGAGATTGATCGCCAGATCACGCAGAACTACAAATTGTTCCCTGCAAACTACTTAGCTGCTGGCATTGAACATGAATCTGTGACGGCGACAGAACGCCAAATGTTTGAAGACAAGCTTGCATCGCAATCATCGGGTGTAGCTGAAATTTTAAAGAAAATGTATGCCTTCCCTGCAGAGAAACAGCAAGGTTAAGCACATTTAGCGACAGTATTCATTAGAGATTTTAAACGGGTGAAGTGATTTACCCGTTTTTTTTATACCTAAAGTTTCGTTACTTAGCCTTGAATCATTTTTTACCATCAATGGGACTTAACGTTCGGACAATCGCTTGTGGTGATATAACTTCAACACGACGGTTTTGCTGCTTTTCTAATATTGCTTTACCAGCAACTACCGGTTCATCTTTTCCTGCCGCGATGATTTGTAATCTTTCTTCCTCAATACCAAATACCGCCGTGATATAAATAGCCACGCTGAATGCCCGTTCATACGACAACACAATATTGTCTTCATCACTGCCATCGTCATCACTGTGACCAACAATCAGTAGATAAGTATCTGGGTAGTTTTTCAACCGAATAGCAATAGGGTCAAGAATGAGCTGTGATTGTGCGGAAAGCTCATAGCTGTTTACATCAAATAGAATAACATCTCGGTGTTCGGGAAGCGTAGTGAGTAGAACTTTGGCATCCGGTGCGGCGCTATTGCTGCGTGACGCTGTCACATTACTGGCGGGGTTTGAGTCAGAATCTGCATTTAATGACTCTGCCGAACGATCATCAGCACAGCCAGAAAGGCTTAACAATAATATACACACGCTAATGCGGGCAATCGTGCTTTTGAAAATAGCCGTTTGACACGATGACGTTAGAAAAGACAGAGCATGTACGTATAGCATCACAGAACCTAAAGCGGAAAGGGGGTCCTTTAAGGTTTAGTGGAAAGTGACAGGATCACAACTTCAAATGTGAGAGAACAGCAGTTGTGTACATGAGCAAGCTATCTGAGCGGTTGTACAGAGACAGCCGCTCAGTGAAAGCTGCCAACTTAATCTAAGATCGGGTTGGGTTTATTGTAAGGAAAAACCGACATGCGATCGGCCATGAAATCAATAAAGCTTCTTACTTTAGGTGCAAGATACTTGCGACGAGGATAAACAGCATAGATCGGCAAGTTTACGTTTGCTTTCCATTCAGGTAAAAGTCGCACGAGTCGGTTAGTATCAAATTCATCAGTAATAAGGTACGTCGCTAAATAGGCGATACCGACACCGGCTGTTGCTGCATCTAGCACGGCTGGAGCGTTGTCTATACGGTAATTTCCACGGGCAGGAACAGATTGGTTAACGCCATCACGGCTGAATTCCCAGTTTATATATTGGCGTTCACGGCTTTGATAGGTAATGCAGTTGTGACGGCGTAACTCACTTGGTGTTTTAGGCTCGCCATGTTCTGCAATGTACTCCGGTGAAGCCACTACAACGAATTCACACTCCGAGAGTTTGCGTGCAACCATGCCTTCAGGAGGGTGTTCATGAATAGCCACCCAGCAGTCAAAGCCTTCTTCAAGCAAATTAGGTCGATGATCAAATAGGCTCACTTCTAACTCTAGATCTGGGTGGGCTTTTTGAAATTCGGCTAGTGCCGCTGTGATATGAATATTACCGAATGACTGTGCAATACCGACGCGCAGTACGCCTTTGATTTCGTTGCGATAGCCAGCAACCATCGCTTCCGCTTCGTTAACTGTGTCGACAAGCTGTTGTCCATACTCGGCATATTGAAGGCCAATATCCGTTAGCGCAACAGCGCGAGTACTACGCTGAACAAGCTGACAGCCTAAACGCTCTTCTAAAAAACGGATTTGCTTGCTGACTTGAGATTTAGAAATACCCAGTCGTTCAGCTGCACGGGTAAAGTTTTGTTCATGGCCAACTGTCGCCAAGATAACCATCTGTTGGAGATTTTCTAGCATAAAGAAATACCGTTATCATCGAAGGGGTATTATATCACTGATTTTAAAGTAACTTCATCAGCCTAGTGCATAGTTAACTGCGCAATGCATAAAACAAAGAGGATACAGGCCTAGGTTAGCTATATCAAAAAAGGCCCAATAGTCTTCACTGGCATGCTGTACTTGGCCATAAACAGCTGAATAAACGACCTATGCGTACTTTGGCTATTCATCACCTCATACCAACAATTAATCACATCAATGAAGACTATCAATTTAAACGTTTTCATTAATTCTGAGTGAAAACGTAGAATTTGTACATAACAGGAGGAGTTATGTTCGAAGTTTTAATCCGCTTTTTTGTATTAGGTTTGTTTAGCTTTGGTGGCCCAGCGGCCCACATAGGTTTTTTTCAGCGTGAATTCGTCGAAAAAAGGAAATGGTTATCGGATAACGATTTCACACAAGCTGTCGCGTTATGTCAATTTCTTCCAGGCCCTGCGAGTAGTCAGCTAGGGATGTATATTGGCTTTAAACGTGCTGGTTATCTTGGTGCAGCCAGCGCATTTGCAGGATTTACATTACCATCTTTTGCATTACTGACGTTTCTTGCTGTAGCCAGTGCCGACGCCATTGATGCGAGCGCGATGAATATCTTCATACAGGCTGCAAAACTATTGGCTGTTATTGTCGTTGCCGACGCAGTATGGGGAATGGCTAAAAAGAATTTAGTATCAGCAGCGACTGTCACGGCTGCATTATTAACGGGTGTATGGGTTACATTCTCAACAGGGTTACTCGGCCAGATAGTGCCAATTTTAATCGCTGCACTTGTAGGGCTAATGATTAGCTATAAAAAAGGGGAACCAGCAAATAATGAGTCAGCAGTTACGCCTAAAATTGTCCCACATAAAGGACTGTTAGCGAGCTTTTTTATATTGCTTATCGGTTTACCGACGATAAGCACATTCAGTGCAGAGCTCGGCTTATTTAATATCTTCTATCAAGCGGGTAGCTTTGTGTTTGGTGGTGGGCATGTTGTGTTACCGCTATTACAACCGATGCTGGAGGGGATGGTTCAGAGTGATGATTTCCTTGCAGCTTACGCGTCAGCACAGCTTGTACCTGGCCCTATGTTTACCATGGCGAGTTACTTAGGTGCTATTGTTATGCCGCAGTCACCTATAGTGGGTAGTTTAGTGGCGACAATCGCCGTATTTTTACCAGGGGCCTTATTGCTGTTTGCGTTTTTGCCTACGTGGGAAGCTATTTTTGCACACCCTAAGCTGAAGGCTGCAATCACATTAGTGAATGCAAGTGTCGTTGGTTTGCTGGCAAGTGCATTTATATCACCTGTAATATCTAGCGCTATTATCACATGGCAGGATGTTGTAGCCGTTGTCGTTGGCTATGTATTACTTAAATACAAAAATGTACCAGTTTGGTTGCTGGCTATTCTACTTGGTGGCTATACAATCATCATTCACTAAGTAAGAATGGCAGACAAAATGAAGGTGCTTATTGCACCTTTATTTTGTCTGCCCTAACGCACTATAACTAATGGCGTATGAACCGGAATTTTTATCATACGCCATATTAATAATACTAAGTCTGTTAAGCAGTACGTCAGAAAAAAGTGCTAATCTAATTAAAACTAATAACGAATGCATAACTATGACACAGCCGCGGAAAATACGACAAAACCTAACAAACTACGATGTAGTTGAATTACTGCGAAGTGAAATAGAGCAATCAGAAAAAAAAATGACCAGTAAGCTGTATTTTGCTCATGCGCTTAATGTGATTTTAATTGCGGTGTTCATTACTTTCTATGTTACGACTGCAAGTCGCAATGTCCGTGATTATGCAGCCGAAGCGATGCAAAAATCGTTTGAAGCAGAAAGGGCGGTACACATCATAGATGAAGCCGCTGGCACTAATTTCTTAGAAAAAGCGAAGCAGTCAGAATAACGCGACTGGGGTTGTGCAGTTAAAAGTAAATACGGGTGTATCCAAATTCTCTGTCGATACACCCGTATTGTTAGCGACAAGCATTATGCTAATGCTAGAAATCGATAACTATTTTATTTCCTTTAATCAGCAATTCAGGTTTAGCCGATTTTAAAAGAGATTGCTTAAAGTCGTTTTCATCAAGCTTATAGATAGGGCGCGTTGAAATTAGCTCACCAACTAAAGATACAATCGGTGAAACGAAAGGTTTAGCAATGAACATTCCGATTTCAGGCGGTGAAACCTTAATGTCTTCCAGTTCTAGCTGCTTAACAAAAATAGCCCCTTCTTCTTTGTCATAGTAGGGGATTGCACTAAAACTCATGCTAACATCAACTGCCTGAGGTTTTTGCCCCGTAATAACAACGTTTGCTTTGGCATTTGCATCAAGATTGATCCTGTCAGCCGCAACGCGGCCTATACCAACTGCGATATCATCGAAAGCGACATTTGCATGCGCGATCCCTTTAATTCCGACAGTTCGCTCAAACTGAGCGTTATCATCAAGGTAAGACTGAACTTCATTTTCAGTTACCGTGTAACTTGCACAGCCTGATAGAAGTAGTATTAATACAATAGGAAGCTGACGAATAATTTTTTGCATAGTGATTAATTGATAATTCTAAAACTTAATTATCGGCTAATGTTATCAGAATTAGCTATCGCAAGTATGAGACAAACAAAAATCCTCTTGTAATTAGCAATCACAAGAGGATTTTATAATCAGTTTGTTCTAATTTAATTAAGCACTTTCAGCAAATAGAAGCTCTAAATTGTAATTATCACGCTGTAACGAGTTTTTAAGCTTACTCAAAGAGCTGACCTGGAGTTGTCTAATACGCTCACGTGTTAAACCAACCTCATCTGCAACTTGCTGTAAAGTTTGTGCTTCATAGCCAAGCAGTCCAAAGCGACGGCATAGGATCTCACGGTCACGCATATTAAGGCTTTCAAGCATCGAAATAGCGAGTTTATTGATATCTTGCTCGTTCGCTGCTGTATCTGGGTTCATTGAACCGTTATCAGAAATGAAAGCAGACATACTTTGTGAGTTTGAATCGTCACTGATTGCCTGATCAATCGAGACAACAGGAGCATCAAACGCAAGGACACCAGAGATATCTTCCACACTTCGTTCTAGCTTTTCAGCGACTTCTTCTTGGCTTGGTTCATGGCTAGTATTACGCATTAACTGCTTGTGTGTACGAAGAATTGTATTAATTTCTTTTGATACGTGAACAGGTAAGCGAATAGTTCGAGCCTGATTATGAATAGCACGCTCGATAGTTTGTTTAATCCACCAAGTTGCATAAGTTGAAAATCTGAAGCCACGCTCTGGGTCAAATTTATCAACCGCGGTGATTAATCCAATGTTACCTTCATCAATTAAATCACTCAGTAACATACCGCTACCACGGTATTTTTTAGCGATACTCACAACAAGACGAAGGTTACTCTCGATCATGACCTGTTTAGCCCCTTTATCACCAGTTAGGCATTTTCGGCTATACAGTACTTCTTCTTCTTTGGTAAGTAGCGGTTTATGAGAAATTTCTTTTAAATACAGGTGAATTACATCTGCGTCAAATGCTTGTGATTCGTCATTTTTGATATCCATATCAATTCCCCTAACAACAAATGGTAAAAGTAACTTCCGCGTATACTTATTAACAACATTTATACACACTAACATACAGAAATCGCATATACCACCGAGTGACTATGATATTTTGACTAAATGTCATTAGACTTTTGTCGTAGATGAATTTCATTTTTGCCTTTTAACCTGCTGTTTATAATGAAATAAGTCGTCACGATAAATTTTATTGATTTTTATAGCCTATCTGCTTGGGGAATAAGTTTAGACTTGTCTCAAGTTTGAAACAGGAGGGTAGTGGTTAATATAATGTGAACATCCCTGCTGGGGAGCCTGCGTGATTAGCATCAAAACAATGAAACGAGCTCGATGATACTAATTCACTCAGTTTATATTGTGTGTTGCGCGCGGTGTGTTGGATGGCGAAACAGAAAAATAGTAAAAAGGTTTTGAATAAGCAGTAGAATGGAACACGTATCAATGCCAGTTCTTTTACGTTTACTATCCTATTGTTAAGTGTGATATGTGGCTTATTCGCTGTAAAATCAATCGATTATAACTATGTACCTGCGAGTGTCTTTTATTCATGCACCTATTGAGCGTAAGGATTATATTGACTACAATAGCGAGCTTTTTATTTATTACAGGTTACGGACATGAACGACGCTAAATCGCAACCAGCACTACCAGATCACCTTGCAGGTGACCCTCGTAGCCCACACCATGTGGCTGAGTGTTTTGAACATAACATTGGTATCCGTCTTAACGGCAAAGAGCGTTTTGATGTAGAAGAATACTGCATTAGTGAAGGTTGGGTTAAAATCCCATCACCTAAAGCGTTGGACCGTCGCGGTCAACCTATGCTTATTAAGCTAAAAGGTACTGTTGAAGCTTTTTACAAATAAGTCGCTTTAACTTTTTACCTAACAAGAGCCTGATACTATTTGGGCTCTTTTTTTATCTAGCTCTAAATCATGACCTGCCTACACCTGCAATCAGGTAGAAATACCCATCCCACTCTTTGTATTTCGTGTTGGTGCCGTGCGGCACATCACTAATAGCAAAGGCACTAAAAGCTAAAATATACGCCATTAAATACTCATAATATAAAGGCACGTTTTTGGCTAAAGAGCTGCTCTCAACATTTGATCAAACCTTGTTTTCTCGTAGCTATCTAGTCACTGTCGGCTTGTTACTAATAAGTATTTCTATACTTATTCTATCTGCTATAGAAGGTATTGATTCTACAAGCTATGTGCTTCTGTCTCTGATTTTTGTCTTGGGGCTACTAAGCCTTTGTGTGGGTTTTATAGTGTCTAAAAGCAAAATTGATGCTTGGGCTGCTGCATTTTCAAAACATGAAATCAGTATTATTGTCATTATATTGTCTGTTCCAACTTATTTGGTAATGTATAAAGCCCGTCAGGCATTAATGCGATTTCGTAATAGCAATCACATATAATTCCAAGTAAACACTCTTCAGCATGGCGCTAAAGTAGGGTGTTTTGTGAGGCCATTTCAGAAGGCTGCACCCAAGTGCCGATAGTCGCATCGTTCGCGGTTGGCCTGTGGGATATGCTGCGTAACGAGAAAAAGTAGGAGAGTGACGAGTATGGACTTATATCAAACCATACTCGTGGCTGCGGCCACGGGGTTCTGTTCGGCGTTTGGTACTGGCATCGCCATGAAAACCGATATTGCTTGGATAAAGAAGATGTTAGAGACCCACGATAAGCGAATATCACGACTCGAATAGTTTATTTATATGATCGTTTATCTTTAGTTTCAGAGATTAAGGCAGTAATATTAGCTTAATTGCATGGTCGCAAACGTATTATACAGGTGCTTATCACATGTGTTTCGATTATAGATAAATTGTATGAGAAATGATTACGACTATATGAAAAAACTACTAGATGTTTTTCTTGAGCATCCAGTACCAACAGTGAACTTGGACGATTTATCTGAGTTAAAGGACATTGGTGAACATAAATTTGTTCATCATATGGAAATTCTTATTGATAAGGGGCTTATTTGTTCAGTTTGGCCTGATAGCTCGTTAAATTTCTCTCGCCGACATGATAAATATAAGTATCCAAACTCACCAATTCGATTAACTGCTGATGGTCATGATTTTGCGTCAGAGTTAGAGCGTCCAGATACACTAAAAGTGATCACTGGTCGCTTCAAAAAAGAAGGTCTATCTGTTGTTATTGATGTGGCTAAAAAACTTGCTAAATCTCGCATTGAGAAAGAGCTAGAAAAATTGGTATAACAGAGCCTGTACTTGAGGGAGTTATGAATAAAACAGACGAACTAGGAAAATTGACTCAAGAAGAACTATCTAAAGAATCCAATCGTATTGATTCTACAATTGAAACTTTATTATTAGAGTTAAAGCTAGTCTCACCGACTAAATCCAATCAAGCTAGATTTAGGCTTGATTTTTGGGAGAGAAAAAGATTTGAGTTAGATAATTTTTTGAGAAAAAAGAATAAGAAAGCTTAGTTCAACAATAATTAGCTTTGCACTAATCTTTATAAGACAGTTTTGAGTTTTAACTGCATGTTATGGCAGAGCCCGCAGTTCGCGGGCTTTTTCATATCTAAAGGCTAGGGAAGTTGTCACATTCTTTTCTGGGCTACATCGCGATACATCTTTTTTCTCTTTGGTTACCGTGTCACTTTGTGGCTGTTTGATACGACGGCCACCACGGAACGGTAATGGCGTGACCACATTGGAACGCACAGGAATATAGTCCAGCTCGTACATGCGTTTTAACTGATGATACTCATCAAACCGTAACGCGACAGAATCCAGCTCTTTGGGGCTGAACATTCGACCTTCGGGCGTGATAATCACACAGCGTTCCTCATTAATCCGAAATCCCGTCCAGCGAGTCGAATATCTAAAATACTAGATGGGCAAATAGCCACGAACCCGAATCAACAGCAGTTTTTCAGCCATCGGATTAACGTCTATCCAGCCAGATAACCAACGTTTTACGGTGACGGGCTGAACATGAAACCAGACCGCGCCTTGGGTACGATCATCGAAACAACGCTAAAACATCTAAGTTTGATTTTATTTTTCGATTGATAAAGCATGTGGTGTTAACAAGTTCAGATTCAAACTCTAGTATAAACTTATCAAGCACAGGCAAGATAACCACAGCAACTAAGTGATAAAACCACAAGGAAGTTATATAAATAGTTGCTTAAAGGGATTTCGACGTATTGAAATCATAGGTTTTGGCATTAACTAGGAATGCATTCAGGTATGTTAAAAAAATACCACTCAGTGCGCATTATGTAAGTTATGTTAAATAAGGTTTGTGTATAGGTATCTATCTATCTATGTAGCGCTTTGGTCACAGACCTCTTCTACTATGTTTTATTTTGGTGTGGCTGTGTTTGGTGCGTGCTATTTAACCGTATTGCGTATTTACCATAAAATAGGTAATTAACACCTTACTTTAAGGTACAGCTGCAAATGGTCAGTTTGCCTTGTCCTTCAAGTTCGGTACTCATTACCAATAGCTACAGAGATCTAGATCTGCAATCACATTGCTTCGCTGCTGTTGTAGATGTCACACAGCACACGATTAAAAATGGCAAGTAAGACAGCTGAGTCAATTGCTTGCCGAGAGTTCATGAGTTAGGTCTATCATGCTAGCTGTGCGGTGACAGCTATATTTATTGGTACCCAATGGTCTTCATTGTTAGGCGCAGGATAACGGCTTAAAGACATTAAGCTTAACCCTGATTAGAAAAGGATTAATTGGGTTCCATGAGAATCGGATAAGCTTCGGTATATATCCAATCGCTTTGTTTTGCTGGGTTGAATGACTCACATCTTGCCCGGTACTGTAATTTCCTTTCTTTGATGCTCTCAACTCCTTGACCAGCGTTGCACCATCAGGAAATTATCCAGTTTTACGAAATGCTTCAACGGATGACTTCTCGGTATACACATCGTGAAAACCACTCGCATCACCATCAGGTACGAACCAAGATCCTAAGTGCACCATAGACGTTCTAAAATCACTCGGAAAGCTGATCTTACCTTCGCTATCTACATAGGGAGAAAATTCACTCCCTTGGGCAATCGCATTAGATGCGAGTAAAGAATTAATAATAACGACAAAAGAACCAACGGTTACTAATTTTAAATGCTTTATGGTCGTCATAATTACTTACCTTTAGGTTCAAGTTACAGCTGTTGTTAACTCTCCTATTCCACTACCACCTATCTCATTATTAATTATTGCTATAGAGAGGCTTTGTTTTGTGCATCGTCCATGATTTATTCGGGTGAATGATTACACCTGAATTCAATATAAAAAAGAAGAGTCACTGATCATCACATTAATACCAAAGTATTACGGACTTCTATTTCGGTGAAACTTAATTAGATCAGATATTAATCAATGGCAGGATTTTCCAAAATAAAACAGAAGCCTGACGATTTTCTTAAGTCCTATGGTGAAGTGGTCGCTTTTCTATAAAGAGTTTCAAAGAAAATGGATTCCCATGAAGGAACGAATCATTATTTCGGTGTCCACAATCAACGGATCCAAGCACTTTCACCTGGGGATGAAGGCGCAAAAAAGGGTTCGTTATGCAGTGGTAACAGCAGTAGCTGCATCATTACTCACCATTGGTTCAATCTTCTTCCTCGTAAACGAAGTCGATTTTGCTAAGGAGAAGCAAGAAGAATTAGAAAAACGTTCCTATACGTTAAATGAAGAAGTGGATGTGCTTAATCAACTCAAGGATGAACTTGAGAGTGATCTAGGTGAAAGAGAATCCAAGCTTTCTTTAGTGTCAGACCGTTTGGGTGAACTGGAAAATTTGCTTGGTGTAGATGTTGATGCCCAAGCGCCGATTGAATCTCGGCTTGATGTTGCAGCGATTAACTCAGCGGTCAGAATCGCCATATTAGATAGCTTACCCAATGGTGCGCCGGTGAAAAATGCTCGTCAATCATCGCAGTATGGCAAGCGAAAACATCCAGTCACAGGAAAAGTACGATTACATGCTGGTTTGGATTTCGCGGTAAATATTGGAACGCCGATTTATGCGCCAGCAGATGGTGTTGTGGAAACGGTTCGTCCTAGTAATAAAGGTTCAGGTAATTTCATTCGGCTTCAACACTCATTTGGTATTACCTCATCTTACTCGCACCTTAAGAAGTTTGCTGTTCGCAGCGGAAACTTTGTTGATAAGGGAGAGTTGATTGGTTACTCCGGTAATTCTGGGTTGTCATCGGGCCCTCATTTACATTATGAGATCCGATTTATAGGTAGACCACTGAACCCTCGCCCATTTGTCGATTGGGGCATGAACAATTTTGAACATATTTTCGAGAAAGAGAGAAAAATAAAATGGGTATCTTTAATAAAAAAGGTGGAACAACAAGTCAGCACGCAACTACAACTGTCATCGCAAAAGGCTGTAACATTACAGGCGAGCTCCAGTTAGCTTGTGATATTCAAGTTGATGGCATTATTGAAGGTAAATTGCGTTTGGAAAAAACCTTAGTAGTTAGTAACTCTGGGCGTTTAAAGGGTGAGATTTACGCGGATAAGATTATAGTTAACGGTCTGGTTGAAGGTACTTGTTACGCCAATGCTATTGAAATCCTAGATAAAGGAAAAGTGACAGGTACGATCTACTGCGATGACCTCAGCATAGAGCGTGGTGGCTGCTTCTTAGGCAGTACCTACCCTGCAGAAAAAGAGCAGGTTATAACGTTAGAACCGAAAGACAAAGCGTCAGCAAAGAAAATGAACTCAGAACCGAAAGCGGTGAACGAGTAAGTTCTCTATCTTTGTGTGGTATAAGAAAGCTCACTTGTTTGTGAGCTTTTGGGATATAGCCCGCTAAAATTAGCCGCCAGCTAATTTGACTGTATGGCCTTTTTTTTCTAACGCGGCTTTAATAACGTCACGTTTATCACCTTGAATTTCGATAGTACCATCTTTAACAGCACCACCACAGCCACACACTTTTTTAAGTTCAGCCGCTAGCAGTTTTAATTGTGGGTCTTCCATGTCTAAACCAGTAACAATGCATACACCTTTACCTTTACGGCCTTTGGTTTGACGCTGGATTCTGACAATACCATCACCCTGAGGTCGAGATGGTTTTTCTTTCTCTTCTTTAATGCGGCCTGTTTCGGTCGAAAACACTAATCGGCTGTTATCACTCATTATGTAAGAATCTCATGAATTTACTGGGTTTTGTGAGTTCAGTATTAACTTCGCTAATCTCACTTGCACAATCGTTGATGGGTCATATTATCAATAAATGACAGTCGATCGGAAACCCTTATGATTCGGAATGTAGTTTTTGACTTTGGTGCAGTGCTGTTTGAGTGGAATCCGAGCAATATTGTGGCTGAATTTACCTCATCAGAATATGAGCAAGAACTGCTGCTCAGTAATGTGCTTGGTCATTCTGATTGGTTATCGTTAGATCGTGGGACCATGTTACTTGCAGAAGTTATCCCTAAGTTCTCTGCTCGCGTTGGTTTTCCTGAATCTAGGATGGAAGATTTTTTCGTGCATGTTCAAAATCATCTGACGCTTATCAATATTTCAGCAAACTTAGTTGAACACTTGTTAGCATTGAACTATCCGCTTTATTATCTCACAAATATGAGCAATGCTTTTTTTGAGACACTGAATGATAATCACCCTTTTATTGGTGAGTTTAAAGGTGGGATTGTCTCGGCAAATGAGCTTTTGATCAAACCAGAACCTGAAATATTTGAATTGCTTTGCCAGCGTTATCAACTAAAACCCGAAGAGTGTTTGTTTATTGATGATAATGCTCAAAATATCATCACGGCAAGTGAGTTAGGTTTTGAATCTGTTCAGTTTGTGCCGAATGAAGCTTGTGTACGTCAAATTATGGACAAACTTTAACTGGTTAATGGCATATTCAGGTCGATTGATTAAGAATAGTGATACTAACCCTGTAAATACTGCTCAATTGGCTATATTTGTTAAATAACAAAACAATAACTAATAATCAGGAGATTCTGTGAAAAAATTCGGACTACCAGCGATTGTCTTAGCGGCAATATGTACTGCCATCCCCTCTATTGCTCTTGCTAAAACTCAAGATGGCAAGTCTATTGTCGGTGAAGTAGAAACCATTCTGATCCATGAGCTCGATCTAGACTATAAAGCGCGTATTGATACCGGTGCGAAAACGACATCTATCCATGCTGTTGATATAAAGGTTTCAGGAAAAGACAGCGACAGTGATGACATGCGCGATCACTTAGGTGAAACAGTTGAGTTTACAACCTTTAACGAGCAAGGTGAAAAAGCGCGTTATAAAGGTAAAATTGTAAAAGTGAGCAAGATACGTAACGCACAAGGTGTTGAAAGACGCTACGCAGTTAAAATGGATTTAGGATGGAACGGTGAACATAAAACGGTTGCCGTTAATCTTCGCGATAGAAGCAAACTTGACTATAAACTACTGATTGGCCGAAACTGGCTAGAAGGTAACTACCTTGTAGATGTTGAAAAGTCAGATGATGACGATTAACTGAAAAAACGCCCACTAGGGCGTTTATTTTTTCTGCTGTGCAGCAAGCTTCGCTAAAACCATATCGAGATGCTTTTTAATCGCTATTGGTGAACCTTTTAATAATTGCCCACGTAAAAAAACATACCATTCATTAGGTTTACCGCTGTCGTTCATCAACTTAAACCCTTTATAGTCTTCTGTTTTTTGGTTGGGATTACGTTGCGATGTTTCTTGCGTAGCAAAACTAGCGGGAGACATAAGCGTTTTCATATCACACCACCAATCAATACTCTTCTTCACTAACGTGACTTTACCTGCGAGTATTTTACCGTTGATATTTACCTTCCAATCATCTAGTTCGCCAGATGCATTTTCTAGATGATAACCACGGTATAACAGCCGTTTTTTCATAGAGACTCTTCCACATGATCAACTAATCATCAAAGTACGCTATTGATAAGCGCAGATTACACATTATGCAATAAATTTAATATATAAATGCTTTTATACAACAGTAAAGCTAACGTAATTGAAGCACTATCCTACATTCGTGTACAGCATTCTGACGCTTAAATGGGCACTTAGTTAGAGTTTTTTGACGGTATTAATGTTTGTGTGGACTAAATGTATAAATAGCATACACTATATAAAGTTATAGTGCGTTAGGTGTCTGATTCAAATGAATACAAAAGAATACGTAACAACCTTCTCTAAAGAAGTGACAGATAACGCTCACTGGAAAGCCATCACGGGGAAACGGTATGCCGAACGAACTCTTGTTGCGTTCAATACCGACTGGAATGCATTTGTTTATTATTGTCAAAGTATTCATGCTTCACCACTCCCAGCTAAAGTACAGACCATAGAACGCTTTATCGATCATATGGCTCTGACACGTAAGCTTTCAAGTTTAAAGCGCTATATTATTACTATCCGATTGGTGCATCGTACCCTAGCGTTAACCGATCCATGTTCACACACCCAAATAAGACTGCTTATGCAGCGACATCATGAAGAAAAACAAGATGATAGTAAGCAAGCTGAAGGTTTGCATGCCGATCATCTCTATCGCCTTTTTTTAGCATTTGAATCATCAGTCAATATCAAAGATATTCGCGATCTAGCTATTTGGGCTGTTGCATTTGAGGGATTACTTAAGCGCAGTGAATTAAGTAGCCTGTGTGTGGAAGACATAATTATTGACGAAGCAGGCAATACATCCCTTCAATTAGAGAAAAAAACAATTCCACTAAGTGAACGAACATCAGCAGTTCTCACCCAATGGCTAACGGAAGGCTTAGTGACTGATGGCTACATATTCCGACGCATTGATCGCCATGGAAATATCGGGGAGATGCCGTTAGACCACTCCTCTATCTATCGCGTATTTCGTCGTGCAGGTGATGAATTAGGGGTATCAAGTAAAGTGATTTTCTCAGGGCAATCACCTCGTGTTGGTGCAGCACAAGATCTCGCAAGCGATGGTGCAACACTGAGTGAGATACAATCACAAGGTCGCTGGAAAAGCCCTGCTATGCCAGCACAATACATAGGTCAAAATAGTAAGCGAGATAAAGAAATGGAGAAATTCAAGAAAGATACCCCATGGGATAACGACTAACACTCGCAAGCCCCATCAGATTACAGAGCTTATTCTATGGGGCTATCATTCCAGTGTTCACTATAGCCATTGGTGTAATTAATTGGCACTGTAATTTGCTGGAATAAGGTAATTAAAGGCATTAAGTTACCGAAATACCCTGCAATGTTGGCATCTACCCATTCCGTCAATGTAATACCTTCCCAGCAAATTTCGTAACCTGCGTTAATCGCAAGAATTTCAAAAAAGATACGCTGAACACGTCCATTTCCCTCTCTAAAGGGATGAACAACATTCAACTCACAGTAATAGTGAGCACAGCGTTCAATAAATTCGCTGAGTGGTAAATCGATTAGACACTTTTCTTTTGCAAGATCATCAAACAACCGCAACGCTTCACGCTCAATATTCATAAAATGGCAAAAACGGGTTTCACCTTTTGTTATATCGACATGTCGTGTTTGACCTGCCCATTGGTACAAGTCTTGGAATAGTATGTAGTGAATTTGAAGGAGGTAGTTGAAATCTAGATGTGAAAAATCAGGCTCAAAATGTTCTGCTCGCACGCGAGTAAAATCACGCTCTGCTAACGCAAGCTGATCGTCATCAGTAATATCAAGCTTATTGATTAAGACTGATGAATGTGGATAACAGTCAGGGTCGTGAGTGACACCATATTTATCTCGCATACTCTTTTCTTAAGCGTTGAATTTTTTCATTTTCATCTAAAGCTTTTGCATCAGCCTGTTGTTGATCGGGTAAGCCAATTTCAAAGCCTTCCAATTGTAAGCTTGCTCGATAATTTCGAGCCTGTAACTGCTTAAAGCGTAATCGTTTTTGCTCTTCATCTCGCATAGCGATACCTCTATGCACCTATTGGAATTATTACAGCTATCAATAAAAACGCCAGTGATTCACTGGCGTTTTAGCATCTTTGCGATTATCTAACCGCTCGTTTAATGGCTTGCTCAAGGAAGCCAATGAACGTTTTTCCACTATGCTCAAGCATTTTCGGGAACATCGAAATCGGAGTCATACCTGGGAATGTGTTGATTTCATTTAGTAAAATCTCACCTTCATCGCTAAGGAAGAAATCGATACGAGATAAATCCTTTAGCTTCATTTGTACAAAAGCTTTACGCGCGAAGGTACAAATATCTTCAATTTGTTTTTCAGTTAGATTGTCAGCTTCAACTGTTGTCTTAGAGTGACTGCCAGCACCGTATTTTTCATCGTAAGAATAAAAACCATCTTCAGGGGCTGCGACCTCACCGGGTTTGGTAATAATCAATTCGCCTTCATATTCAAAAGCTGCAATTTCTAACTCACGAGGTTTGATTGTTTTCTCGATCAAGACTTGGTCTGAATAGGTAAATGCGTTGTTGACCGCATCTTTCAACTCTGACTCATTCGTTACACTGTAACAGCCAACGGAGGATCCTTGACAAGCTGCTTTAACAAAAACCTTGCCCCACTTCACTAATGCAGCCTTCGCATTTTCGTGATCTTCTGCACTGTTTTCACTTAGGAATAAATACGGTGTGTTCGGAATATCTAACGCATCAAACCATAGCTTAGTGGTGATTTTATTAAAACAATTGGTGCTTGCTTCAGCACCACAGCCTAGGTACGGCAGTTTAGCCATATCAAGGAATGATTGCAGATCGCCCGTTTCACCAGGGAAACCGTGTACACAAGGTACGACATAATCAATCGCTTGCTTTTCGTCACCAATTTGAAGCGTACGATCAAGATTTAGCTGACATGATGTGCCATCCTCTAAAAACCAACCGTCTGTCTTCATCTCAACACGTGAGTAGTTGATACCATCTATCTGCTTTAGCGTTTGCTCTATGTAATTAGCAGAAATAATTGATACTTCGTGTTCAGCAGAACCACCGCCGCACAGCAGTAAAACGTGGATAGCGCTCATTATCGTCCCTTGTGGTACTTCATTGGTAACTCTGTGTTCACCAACATTAATCATCATCTGGCTTGGCGTAAGAATACAATGTAGAGAGACGCCAACCCCGTTTATTACCCAATAGTAATCAAAAATACCTACTGATGGCAGTATCTCTGTCGGGTTACGTGTAAAAACCATCAGAAATCATAAACCTTCCCGATTAACTGATTAAAAAGTCTTCATTTAACTGTAATAAACGCGAGACACAGCGGATCATAAGAGCTTTCAGAGCAAGTGAGTCGACCACAACTACGTGAAATTTACTTGCCCAATAAACCAAAAAGAGCGCTAAGCGCTCTCTTTTAAAAGTACCTTTTGGGTGACTAACCAGAATGATTAATTTAGCTTAGTCAGCTTTGGACTTGGTGATGCTTTAATGTCATCAATTTTGCGAATGAATGGGCCATATGTTTTTACGTCTTGTGGCAATGCATTCAAAGCACGCTTCGCTTGTTCGCGCGTTTCGTACTGACCAAACAACAATGTGTACCAAGGCAGGCCATCTAACATTTTCTTGTTAGTCCAAACAGGCTGATTCGACGGTAGCTTATTCAAGTAAGTCGTAAAGCCTTGGTTATGGCTTAGCGCTAACACTTGAATGGTATAGCCATCTTTTGCTGCTTCGACATATTCGTATGTTGGCTTAGTTTCTGTTTGTGGCTGCACTTGCTGTGTTTCGTTACTGACTTCCGTTGTCGTGACGTTTTGCGCTGTGTTCTCTGCTTGCATTGCTGCAATCTGTTCTGCTGAATACACTTCCTGAGAAGTTGAACTGACAATCTCTAATGAATCTGTATTTGACGCACACCCGACAAGTGCCGTTGCTACGGCTAAAACGGCGATTTTTTTCATTGTTATCCTACCACTGAAAATTTCTGCAATTATTCTGACGCTAGTTCTTATACCAATCAAGCAAAACGTTATGCAAGATCAATAACTATCTGCCCTCTGTCACAGCATTTAGTAGTAGAATTCCCTCGTTATATTCATTTCTCTCAATAATTTTTCTTTGGAGTGCTAAATGGCAGATCCACATATCAAAAGTCAGTTAGACATTATCGATATTATTACCGTCATTCTTTATCGTTTATCATTAACCGTGGCTGCAGCGACACTATCAATAATTGCATGGGAAACAGAAACGGCAACAACCGTTCTTGTCGCAGCCGCATTAATTGCTTCATCCACTGTTCATATTTACGACAAACGTTTTCGTTGGTTAATTCAAGGCAGTGGTCTGTTTGCCGCTATTTTGCTTTTAGCTGGATTATGGCAACCGCTCGCATTAGGTGCCGCTCTTTTTGCATTCAGTGCATTGGCTGTGAAAGAGTACTTTTGTTTCCAGGTGAAAGTGCTGCTTGCAACCCCCTTAGTATTAGCCGGGTTCTGGTTTTGTTTTGTCTTTGATCAACAGCAAATCAGTATTTTATTCAGTATGGCTGGTGCTATTTTACTGGCGGTTGCGGCTGCTGCGAAATGGCGTATGCCGCTGCATTTTGATATCGGCGATAAAAGCCGCTACCAAGTCTAGTTACTGTACTCACCGTAAAACAAAGTGCAGCATGGATGCTGTACTATTCACGTTAAGATTAGGCAGCAATTTCCCCTTATATATTTGGCAATGCCGCGTGTGATCACACCCCATAGCTATCAGCCAGAAACTCCCCGTTATATCCGCTAATATCAGTTATACCTCTCTGAAGGATTGGTAAAAGATAAGAAGATGCGGAGTAAATAATGAACGGACTCGATAAGTTACTTAAGCCTAAATCCATTGCAGTAATTGGTGCTTCTGACAACCCTCAACGTGCGGGTAATGTTGTTATTCGTAACTTATTATCGGGTCGCTTTCATGGCCCTATAATGCCCGTCACCCCAAAGTACGATGCTGTCGCGGGTGTATTGGCCTATCCTACTATTCAAAGTCTTCCCCGAACGCCAGATCTTGCGGTTGTTTGTACTAACGCCCATCGTAACGTAGCCATTATTGAGGAACTCGGTAAAAAAGGCGTCAAAGTCGCGGTTGTATTAGCGGCAGGTATGAACAGCCTACCCAGTTACTCAACAACCAAACCAAACGCGGGAGAAGCAGAGGTAATAGAATCCGAAGAATCACGGATGTTTACGATGGCGCAACGCTACGGTATGCGAATTGTCGGCCCTAATAGTATGGGATTGATTTTACCTTGGCTTAATCTTAACGCGTCTTTCTCCCCAATCTCCGCGAATAAAGGGAACATTGCCTTTATCTCTCAATCGGCGGCGGTATGTACCACGATCTTAGATTGGGCAAAAAACAAGAAAATTGGATTTTCCACGTTTTTGTCGCTCGGCGATGCCTGTGACATCAACTTTGCTGAACTGCTTGATACGCTATGCCGCGATAGCAAAACCGAAGCAATTTTGTTGTATGTCGATTCAGTAAAGGACGCTCGTCGGTTTATGTCTGCCGCGCGTGCAGCAGCTCGGAATCGCCGTATTCTGGTGGTCAAAAGTGGACGAACTCAGGCTGGCAGCATGGCTGCACAAATCCACACTGGTGGCGATGCAGGGCTTGATGCTGTTTATGATGCGGCTATCCGCCGTTCAGGTATGCTCCGCGTTCACAATACCCATGAGTTATTTGCCGCTGTAGAAACACTGGCGCATTCAGTACCGCTGCGTGGCGAGCGATTGGCGATACTAACGAATGGTGGTGGCCCTGCAATAATGGCTGTCGATGCGTTATCAGATAGAGGGGGTAAGCTTGCATCATTAAGTGAAGACACCATTAATCAGCTCTCTGATATTTTGCCCTCGTGCTGGTCGCATTCAAACCCAATCGACATCATTGGTGATGCCGATATTACACGCTATGAGAAAGCGGTAAGAATACTGTTAGATTCAGATGATTTCGACGCGCTGCTGATAATGCATTCGCCATCTGCAATCGCAGATGGCAACGAAACCGCAAAACGCTTAGTACACTTATTACAATCCCACCCACGAACTCGAAAATTCAACGTGTTAACCAATTGGGCTGGCGAAAATGAAGCCATAAGCGCAAGACAAGTTTTTGCCGATGCCGGTTACCCCGCCTATCGGACACCTGAAAGTGCCGTTTCTGCTTTCATGCATTTAGTGGAGTACCGTCGTAACCAGAAACAGCTGATAGAGACCCCGGTTTCTTTTGGTGAAACCAAATCCAGCCCTAAGCTGGTCAATGCCATGATCAAAGAGCTATTGGCACAAAACATATATCAAATGGAAACTCACGATGTGAGGCCATTACTTGAAAGCTATGGCTTTAATACACTGCCAACTTGGATTGCCAATGATCCAGCAGAAGCCGCTCACATCGCAGAGCAAATTGGTTACCCCGTTGCTGTTAAGCTTCGCTCACCCGACATTCGCCATAAGTCAGAAATTCATGGCGTAATGCTACACCTAAGAGATGCAGCAGAAGTTGCTAATGGCGCACAAGCAATTCTTGACCGCGTATCTTTAAACTACCCAAGTGCACGTATTGATGGTTTATTAGTACAACAGATGGCAAACCGTGCAGGTGCACAGGAACTGCGTATTGCCGTTCATCATGATGCTATTTTTGGCCCTGTGATTTTGTTGGGCGAAGATGCGGTTGAATGGGATATTCATAAAGACGCCGCTGTTGCCATTCCCCCTTTAAATATGGCACTTGCTCGCTATATGGTTATTAATGCCATTAAAACAGGGAAAATCCGCCAACGTCGACAACCCGAACAACTCGATATTCCCGCACTGTGCCAGTTACTGGTGCAAATTTCTCAGCTTATTATTGATTGTCCTGAAATAGCCGCACTAGATATTCACCCGCTATTGGTTTCTGGTAATGAACTCACAGTGATCGATGCCTCGATGGAAATAAAACCATTTAGCGGAGACAAACAAGCACGACTGGCTATTCGTCCCTACCCGAAAGAACACGAACAAAGCGTTAGCCTAAAAGATGGACGATCTATTTTACTGCGCCCAATCCTGCCAGAAGATGAACCCAAGCACGCCGAATTTGTATCGAAAGTCTCTGTGGATGATTTATATCGCCGATTTTTCTCCGACGTTGGTGAATTCAACCATGAGGCGCTAGCAAACTTTACTCAAATTGATTACGACCGCGAGATGGCATTTGTTGCAACCACGAATCAGGTAAATGAAGATGGCAGCGAAGAAGAAGTGATTATCGGTGTCACGCGCGCATTATCGGACCCTTATAACGAAGAGGCAGAATTTGCCATTTTGGTACGTTCCGATTTGAAAGGTCTTGGTTTAGGCCGAATTTTAATGGAAAAAATCATCGATTATTGCCATAAACGAGGCTTACAGCGGTTAACTGGAATGACGATGCCCTCCAACCGAGGCATGATCATGCTAGCGCAAAAAGTGGGCTTCCATGTTGATATTCAAATGGCCGATGGCATTGTAGAAATGCTGCTTTTACTGCAGCCAAGCGATAACAGCTAGTTGTTGTTAGTATAAATCAGGCTTAAAGCCTCTCACTTATTTTGGTGAGAGGCACACTCAAACAATCTTGTATCCGTGTATCACATCTTATTCACGGCTTTACTTGCCATTGCTTTTTGAGCTGCTGAATACACCATGATTTCGCTTTCCCCATCGTATTTCGATTCCAGGCTAAAACAATATCAAGCTTATGCGCTTGCTCTTCTTTAATCATCACTAACTCGCCGCGAGCAATGGCCTCTTTGGCATAATGCGACGAAAGGGTGCCAATACCAACACCCGCTTTTAAGGCTACCAACTTGTCGTGCATGGTGCTAACCGTGAGTAATGGTTGATCATCTAAAATATTGTGAGAAAGAGGCGGCATATTACGGGCAGTATCTGCTACTGCTATCACGCGATATTGAAGACGCACGAGTGGGTCCAGTGGATCATCATGCTGCAATATTGGATGCTCGGGGTGAGCAACCCAGAATCCCAGTTGTTTACCGAGCGGTTCAATTTTCACCTCAGGCGGTGCAACTGTCGGTGCTGGTGCTATCACTAAATCAGCCCTATCTTGCGCAAGCGCTTCCCAACAGCCCGCCAGAATTTCTTCTTGAAAACGAAGGCGTGTCTTACTCTTTTTGGCTAAACCATCCACCAAGGGAAGCATCTCTTCAAAAGAAAGAAGCCCATCGTACGAAATAGTAATATCAAGTTCCCAACCATGTGCCAGAGCACTCGCATCCGCTACCATCTCATCTGCAGCTTGGAGTAATAATCGTCCGCGCTCTAGCAACAACCTCCCCGCTTTAGTAAATACTGCGCGATGGCCAGAGCGATCGAAGATAACAAGGTCTAAATCTTGTTCTAGTTTTTGGACTTGATAGCTTAAAGATGAAGGCGCTCGACCCAATTCTTCGGACGCAGCAGCGAAACTTCCACGTCGATCTATGGCATCTAATACCAACAAAGCCTCAAATGACAATAATTTATTCACTACAACTCCCTGTTTATCATAGCAAAGCACCGAATGGACTATCATACCCCTATTTTATTGATTCCCCTATAGGGGCTTAGCCTGCAACATGCAAAAATAATGACTAACTAGTCACTAATATTTATATATCCCCGAGATATTTTTAACCACCAAGATAATTTACGCATAAATCCGAATAAAATAACGAGCAGAATAATATCAACCTAATGTCATTTTTAGCTTTCTTGTTACTACTAGAACCTTGTAAAACAAAGCATTTATTTCCCACTAAAACCGCTTAAATATTCAAAATAAAAGAATATTCAATTAGTTGATCTATGTTAAGTTTTGTATGATGAATCTAATATAAAGTAGCTACATCAATCACATGGATGAATTGACGAATGAAATGCTTTGAAATTAAAAAAGCGTTTTTTGGCAAAGGCACTCACGATAAGGATTTTCATGGAACACTCTCCGAACGATCTTATTCACGTTATCGAACAATGTAAGCAAACGATCGATCTTCAAGATAAGTCGCACTCAAACCCTTATCTAATACCAAACCCTGAGCTAGAAGAGTACTTCAAGTTGCAGTATTCACAGCTTGAATGCGCAAAGCATCATGTCGAGACTATGGAGCAGCTTTTAAACCATGCTTTACATGCAATAGCATTACATGATGATTTAGCCACTAAGCAAGCAATTCAAGATTCTCTTTTGCATATAAACGCTAAAACAGAAAAAATTACACCTATTGAGCGCATTCTCTGTGAACCTGCTCTTGCAGGTTAACGCGCGATAAACTTGTACTACTGTCACTATTTTTACGGCACTGCCGTTTTTGAATTCTAATAATAAGAAACATTGTCTACAACATGGAATCTCTCACCAATGGCGCTTGTCCTGTCTAATGCCTGCGGTGAGAATTTTTTTATTCCTACTTTCCTTTTGCCCATTTCTTACCTTATCTCTTCTTTTATTCTGCCGTGAGCAATAAATAGCTATATGCTTTAATTACCACTAAGTTATGAAGAGCATACGTGTGAACGATGAGGTAGAACAAACAGCAGATCGAACACAAAAACCGATTAAGCGCTTTCGCTTTATTCGTAGGCTGCTCTTTGTTTTATGCTGCGCTATTTTGATGATCGCGATCGCGACACCGATGTGGCTAGCCAGTAAAGGGATCATCATCAATGCGATTTCAGGTATCAGCTTATACCCACAGATCAAAATCGATCATGTTGCAGTCGAAATTAGCGGAACAAAGATCAGTACTCATCAACTCACCATCGATAAATACTTTGATGATCAAAGCGCGATCTCAGCATCGTCATGGCGAATTTCAGCAGACACCACAAGAATAAGCTTGCCGACAGAAGCGAAAACGTACTTAACAAAAATAGGGTATGACTTCCCCTACTTTTTATTGCGTAACACCGCGTTGAATTTTACAGATCTTTCTAATCCCTATGTGTTTAGCGCCAGCTCAGATTCCATTAACGTCCAGATAGATCTCCCTTTCGCTCAGCCTCAGATTCAAACCCAACAGTTAAACGACATACACCTTGTTATAGCCACCAAACCGAATGTAGCGATTTCAGGCATTGTTGGATCAGGACAACTTAATTTATTTATCCCTGCGATTGTGAATCAATTAGCGACAGCAAGTGACAAGACAAACAAAACAGCCAAGGTAAAAAGTGTCACGCCATCCCGTCCGAGCTCAGCAGAAGCACCGCAAAACACGCCTATTTACCCGACTAAGCTTTCCAAAGGGAATTTTTCAATCGCTTGGCAAGAAGACACCACACCGCTTTCTATTAGTATTAATAAGCTAACACCGCAATGGGAGATGCTACCGCCAGAAGTAGAGCAACAGCTCACTGAGCTCCATTTCGAGATGGATATTCAGCAACCCTCTCAATCTATAAAGCTGCAGGCAGAAAACATTCACCTTGGTCACCCTAAAATACTGCCAAAGTTTATCAAACGCGGTGATGCTAGCCACCAAGGCCTACACTTGGGTGAAACCATTGCGAGCCTTGCGACGCTTCCTCTGAACGTATTAAAAGTGAATCATCTAATGTATGGCGATCTTATCCTCGACGCTAAAGTCGTATTAAAGACGCCACTAACTCGCGATAAACAAGAAGACAGGCAGGCTCGATTTAGAATAGATGGAAAAGTTCTGGGGCCCATTCCTTACGATCTTAAGGTATTGCTTAAACATAAGAATAATAAAGAAGCGAACTTTACAGGCCATGTTAAAGGCCCCAAAGGCAATACGCTCGATTGCCAAGCTGATATTGAATTCATCGACCCATTGCCTCAGAAGTTATTCTGCCAAGCTAATTTTAAAAACACACACGACATTATGAGCCGCTTCGCACTTACACACCTTCCTAGTGCTGAACTTAATGCACCTATCACTGTGACTGCTTCCCGTGTTGCTAATACTCGATATAATCAAGTGGTCGATAGACGATTAATCGATGCCTTTTATAAACTAGCCGTTAAACTTCCTCCAACGCTTAATGTAAAACTCAATCAATTTGCTTTACCCGGCAAACACCTCAGCGACCAACCGACACCGTCAGATATAGAAACCATTACTTTGCATACCGATGGTGAGCTCAACCTTAAAGTACATTACCGAAATCGCGTATTAAAAATGAGCTTAGAAGATAAAACAGAAGCTATTGCACTATCAACACAATGGGGTGACAAAATATCGTTACTTATTGATGACTTAACATGCCAAAATCCTGAGTTACAATGTCACTTAAGTGGTTTAATCTCTACCAAAATAAACCAAGTATTTCCCTTTGAAGGTGTCAAGTTAGAACGCATAGAGGCACAGAGTCATTACCAGTTTTCATGGTCAACCCAAGCCTATGGTTTGATACTTAGCAAACTCGCGCTGAATACTGAAAATCTTACCCTCGGCCAAAACCTGCTTGGTCGCCACCTCAATTTGCTAAATGCACAGCAAACTGCAGTGCAAATTGACACTATAACCATCAGTAAAACAGATGAAGACGCTAACATTCGGGTATTACTACCTGAAAAATCTACGGCCACGCTCAATACTAACCTCTTTGCTGAACAAACAATTAAAGACCAGAATGGCCAGCCAGTTGTTCAGAATCAGCCCGTCAAACGTTCGCTGTTACCTGTGCAAAAATATGAAGCGAAAACAGAACTCATCCTACGCAAGATAGACTTGTCATTAGGTCAACTATTTAACCTCTCAAGCCACTACGATATAGCAACGCATTTTAAGCAGAACAGTCAACGTTTTCCTAAGTTTTCAACTGTTGGCAAGCTCGTTTTACGGCCTAATAACTGGCGCTTTCAAGGGGATATTGATAACTGGAAGCAAGCAACACTTGCCAAATACACACTCAGCCATAAACCAGGCAGTAACGACACGTCCATAACGTTACACCGTAATATAATTAAATTTAACAACAAGAAAACACTGAAAAAATACTACTTCCCCCAGTTTCCGCTTCATTACGATTTCACGCATGGCAGCATCAGTTATGATGGACAATTCACGTTACGTGGTAACAACTTCAATGGTCGTATAGGGCTCTTTAGCCACCAGCTCACTGGCGAGGTATCTGGATTTAGGTTTGGTAATGTGAATACATCAATCACTGCTGACATTACCCCTCAGGGGATAAAGTCACGTCACCCTATCAGCATTCATGCTGGGTTATTTCACGCTGGGGCATTGTTTGAGGATATTGTCGCGAACCTAGAGTTTGATACCCACCAGCAGCGTTATCAGCTTCACCGGGCGCATGCTGACGTATTAGGCGGTAAGATCAGTGTACATAATGCGTCGAGCAACAGTCTGCTGGATGTCTCCCCTAAAGATATTAGGGTTCATGGCCTCGATCTTGCGTTACTTATACAATTGCTGGAACAAGACGATATCGAACTCACGGGGATTGTCGATGGTGTGATTCCACTTTCAATTGAAGATGGAGCACCTTCCATTAAGTCGGGGCATTTACACTCTCGGTTTCCCGGTGGGATCTTACGATATCTGGAAGGATCGTCTATCGATCAGAATGTTGAAGCCGCTGGAGAGAATAGCGTATTAGTAGTTGGGAAGATTCTCAAAAATTATAACTATCACTCGCTGGCGATTGATCTAGACTATTCTAAAGATGGACAATTAAACGCAAGTTCACGATTTAAGGGTTTTAATCCAAATTTTCAGAATGGACGACCCGTGCATTTGAATCTGAACGTGCAAGATGACATTCCAGCGCTAATCAAAACTATAAACGCGATAAATTCATCGCAACTGGAAAGTCTTTTTTTAAAGCAGCTTGGTTTGAATGAGTAGAACACTTTGGTTAATTTATGCGCACATTGTAGTTAAAGGTCGTTTCCAATGGATATAATACAGCTTAAATTTTCATTCTCGCTCACACTCTTAGCATTGATCTTCGTAGTTTCTACACTCGGATTAATGGGGTGTACACCAACTGTTCAAGTTGCTGCATCAGACAAACCGATAGAAGTTAACCTGAATGTCAAAATTGAACATGAGATTAGGATCAAAGTCGATAAGGAAATAGATGACTTATTCAACGATGACGATGTATTCTAATTCGGCAGGGAGAATGCCATGAAAAAATACCTAATCTTTATTTTCGCCTTTTTGATATCTGCACAAGCCTTTGCGCTTGAGTTACAAGATGCCAAAGACCAAGGCTTAGTCGGGGAAACCAATAGTGGTTTTGTTGCACCGATTACCTCTTCACCTTCATCTGAAGTGAGACGGCTTGTCTCTACTGTAAACACACAACGTGAAGCCAGCTACAAACGCATTTCTGTTTCGCATGGGTTAAGCCCATCAGAAGTTGGTCGACTTGCTTATAAGAAAGCGATTGAGAAAACTCGCCCTGGTCATTATTACCAAAATAGTTCAGGAAAATGGGTTAAAAAATAAATTGAGCCAATCCTTTATTCATTACTTCCTTCCCTGCTCTTTTACAACTTTCTGCCTTTATTCACCCTAGAATGACTTAAATAAACCAATATTGTCAAAAGGGTTTTATTGAATACCGATTTTGCTGTATAACCCCTGCTTCTTTACTTTGTTACAGGTGACTGCAATGTCTAAATTCTTCTATAAAGGCCGTATCGAGAAAAAACCTAAGCACGCAAGCTACGGCTTCAATACTAAGCGCAGCGCTAAGCTAGGTACCGAGGAACAGCCGCTTTCTTTGATCGTAAACAGCGATGAGAAAAAAGAAGAAGTCATGGCGATTTTGGCTGACAATGCACTTGTGGCAAACATCGAAGTTTCAGCTGACAAAGAAGAAGACCTTGTTGAATTACATGGCCTTCTTAACAAGCCACAAACAACAACTTTCGATAAAACACCAAACCGTAACGATCCATGTTCTTGCGGTAGCGGTAAGAAATACAAGAAGTGCTGCGCATAAGCTATTAAGCTTAATTGAGGGAATTAAAGGATATTAATCAAACATAGTCGCCTTTAATCACCACCAGCATAAGAAGCTGCACATACACGGTGCAGCTTTTTTTATTTAAGCCACATTAACTATGGTTAGGCAAGTTTCTGGCATTTAACGAATAAGAAATTAGGATTTTTCGAAAGGTGTTCGTACGTCTCTGCACTAATAGTTTTGGCTTTTTCATCAACCTTCCCTTCCGTTAGCTGTGTAACCGCTAAACCACTCGCCGTTATGGCCGCCATAATATCGGTAAGTGAACGTCGATAGAAAGTCACCTCTACTGGCTCTCCAATTGTATTCCATGTTTCTGTTACACGTTCTTGCTCGAAATAATTACCAGATAAGCTACATTCAAAATCGACAAACGGATGGTGGGTTGAAAACACCATGTAACCACCAAGCTTAAGCACGCGATTCACTTCTGCAAACAATGGCGTTAAATCTTTAATGTAGTGCAATACCAATGGACAGATAATCACATCAAGGCTATTTGATGACTCGCTAGGAAGGCCTATCGTTATATCTTGCGCATAAGCCGTCATGCGATGGCCAAATTCGGCGCCCAACTTATTCGTCACCAAGTCAATCATGTCCTGAGAATAATCAACGCATGTTACTTTTTTTGCACCTTGATCAAACAAGTACTCGGCATACACACCTGTACCGCATCCTAAATCAAGAATATGGCAACCGGTAAGATCGCCAAGCATAGCCTGCAGTGACGGGCGCTCTAGGTGAGCGTTATAAATATTATTTTGAACAGCAGCGTCATATTTTTCAGCATGCTTTGAGTACATATCAGACTTCATACACAACCTAGAAATGAAAAAAGAACAAGCCGCAATTATGACATATCGCTCTTGAATGAATACTGATAAAAAGTCACTGGACTGGTTATTTCTTCAGTGGGTTGAGCAATAAAACCTAAACGTTCCAACAAATTAGCAGAAGCAAGATTGTCTTTTTCAACGCCACCAATTAAACCCGCGATTTCTAGCTGATCTTTACTCCACGCTATAAAGCCCTGAAGAAACTCTGTGGCGTAACCTTGCCCCCAATCCGCTTCATTCAATAAATAGCCTATATGGGCCAAACTTGAAATCTGTTTTGCATCGGATTTTTCGCTAACGCGATTCGGTTGAATTAAAGGTTCAACTAAAGACTCTTGGTACAAAAACAAAAAGCCAATAATTCGCGCTTGTTCTGTATGAGAAATGATAAACAGGCGACTTTCAGCCGACACTTTATCTAACCAGTGTTGAGCTAATTGTGGCGAGGTAACATGACTAAAATATGGAGGAAGGGATTTAACGACATTAGGTGAAAGAATAGCGACCACTTGATCTAACAAGTCATCATAAACGCACGAAGCAACAGGACAATACTCTTCAACATTGAGTCGCGCTGTCGTAAATCCCTCTCTGTCGTACTCCATCGACGTTACTCCTTGTTATTGCTAACTCTGACCTAAGTGTCTAACTGCCTTAACTGTGTTCTAGTTTATAGCCAGTGGATTTCGCTAGTCTGTTTATTAGCGAGCCTATTTATAGAGGCTTACTTATTAGATAACGATTGTAGAAGCTTATAAAGCCACCCAGACTCATTCTGAGTGGCTTTATGCTTTTATATTGCAGCTAGGTAATTATAAAGCCGCTACAGCCCTTTACGGTACTGAGCGTTACTTGTTTGCGTTACCGCGTCACTTAGTTCAGTAATTGCAGTGTCATCACCATTAATTGCACGCGTGAACAATGCAAGTAGAGCGGCTTTATCAACAGACACTTGGGTATCTGTTTTTATGTCACGTAAATCGACAAAGTAATGTGAGAACTTCGCTGGCATATCATTGATGATATCAGTGTTCATGAAGTTAAACTGGCTATACATTGCGTTGTGATCGCCCTTCTGCTTATCAATAATAAAAGAAGATTCACGCATATTAATGATCGAAGCCGTTTTCTTACAACCTTTTAGACACTTAGAATCAAATGCCTTCACCTTACAGCCAACCGTTTGATGGAATAAGCACTGACGGCTCATTAATATCATGATTGGGTGATAGATGCTGTGGTGTAATTCAAAATCACTAGGGCGAATAATCGGCTTGATCTGTTTCTTGTTTAATTCATTAGAAATGAATGCACCAGTACAGCCATATTCTTGCTTCAAACATTCAAGGCTGAACGAGTTAGATAAGTTCAGGTATGGACCTGCAATCCACTCGATACCCAGTTCAATCGCTAAATGTGCCACACCGGTATTGTTCGTCACGATACGCTTCGGCTTCACCGTTTCTAGCAAGGTTTTCGCAGCTTCAAAATGGTCGCCAATCAAAATGGCAGGGAACCAAGGTACAAGATTTTGATGCTCTGTAAACAACGCCACCATCTTCTTCACTTCAGTGTGCAGTGAGTCTGGTAGTTGGAAATACACTTGAGCCCCGCTTGCCTGACAAGTCTCGATATCTTTCTTGTTCGAGATAAGTACAGTTAGCTGTGGCTTTTCATCTACCACGTCAATTCTTGGTAAGCGCGGCGTATCGACAGGCTCAATTAAAGGTTTAGAACCGTTAAGCCAAAAACTGATACGATCACGTAATACATTCAGCTCTTTAAACGCAATAAAGACATTATCAGCAAGCTTACTGATGTCGATTGTTGTGAGGTGGTGATCGTTATCGCTAATACTCTTAAATGACGAGGTAAGTAATTCCTCATCAATACTACGGCCCTTTTCACTCGCCGCAGCCAATACACCCTCAGTCTCTAGGCTGTATTCAGCACCGCCAGCCGTCACAAGTACATTCAGCGGTTGCCCTGCATCACCAGAGAAGTACAAGTTCAATGGCAGTTTGTCGATATTGAGGTTTTGGATCTTCTCAGCAACAGTTTCAATAATGACTGTTTTATCGTCGTACAGCTTTTGGCGAACCTGCTGTACGCTGTCATCCGTTTTACAGCTGTATATTTCAGTAAAGTGCTGGATCGAGTTATCACGAGGGTTATCAATAAACATGCCTTTATTGATATCACCTCGTAAGTAAGAGTTCGAGAAATCGCGGTTAAACACCGTGTACAAGGCTGATTTATCAGTCAGTAACGCTTGGTTGTCACAGTAGCGCTGAATCTGCTGATTCCATTGATCGACAACGGTATAAACGTAATGTGATTTCTTAATACGCCCTTCTACTTTCAATGAATACACACCAGCATCTGCCAGCGCTTCCATATCAGAGAATGCCGAGTTGTCTTTCATGTTTAGCGGGTAATCTTTACCTGCATCCGTCGTTTTATATTGATCACGACAAGGCTGGCTGCAACGGCCACGGTTACCTGAGTTACCGTTCTTCACCGAACTGATGTAACACAATCCAGAGAAACCAATACAGTAAGAACCATGAACAAACACTTCCATCAGCATGTTGTAGTCACGACCAACAGAGGCAAGGTGCTTAATTTCATGAATGTTCAGTTCGCGCGATAAGTTCACGCGACTGGCCGTTAACTTGCTTAAAAACGCAATTTGGCCTTCATTGTGGGTATTAATCTGGGTAGATGCGTGTACATCCAGCGTTGGGAAATGCTTTTTCAAGATATAGAACAAGCCTAAATCTTGAACGATCACCCCATCAATTTTGGTATTGACCAATTTATTGATCAAACGAACCAGTGCCGGAATTTCACTTTCTAGAATAATGATATTCAACGTAAGGAAGATCTTACAATCGTATTCATGCGCTAATCGAACGATGCCATTTAAGTTATCAAACGTTAGATTGGTTGCCCTATTGCGGGCATTAAAATTATCTAGCCCACAATAAATTGCATCTGCGCCAGCGATGATAGCCGCCTTGATTGACTCAATATCACCACCTGGTGCCAATAACTCAAATTTGTTTCTCATAGTGACCGAACTCACGTAATACACTCTCAACCTTACTTTTTATGCGGTGTATTTTACGTGGTTCACATTTTTTGTCTAATCGTAGATTATTTGTGACGTAAATTAGACGTTTTTTACCGCAATACCAATCGCATCGGCCAAGGCTTGCAGTTGGTTTTCATTGTCTAGACGCACAGACCATTGAATACCACTGCCTGTTGCGGTAATAACATTTGCGCCACCAATAAAGGTGACTTCATCAACCTGTGCTTGCATAGTGACACGTGCTTCACCATCAATACGTACAACCAATTCATGTTGATTGGCTATAATTTTGCCTGTTGAAAAGTTAATGACCATTTTGTTCCTATCTATTTTGTTAACGGCTTCAATGATGCAGTGAGGTTACTCAGCTTTCTTACCCAGCACTGCCATCGTAATACGGCTGGTGCAAATTAAGCGTCCACGTTCATCTTTAAGTTCAATTTGCCACACCTGTGTTGTCATTCCAGTATGAAGCGGTGTTGTTGTGCCAGTTACTGTACCTGAGCGCATCGGACGAATGTGGTTAGCATTGATGTCTAAACCAACACAATACAGCCCGTCATCGACACACATGTTCGCCGCAACCGAGCCTAATGTTTCAGCTAGGACAACAGATGCACCACCATGTAGCATACCAAAAGGTTGATGCGTTCTAGCGTCAACAGGCATAGTCGCAGATAAGCTATTGTCATCAAATTCGGTGTAGCGAATGCCTAGATGCTCAACCAAGGTGTTTTTTGAACTCTCGTTTAGCGCGTCGATATCAATTGTTTTGTGCCAAATTGCCATGGTTGCTCCTTATTATTTGAGGTGGATCTTAATCCCTCTCGCAGTTATATAAAAATGCTTTTTCAATAACTTTCAATTTCATACATTCTTGCCTCATACTTAGAAGTAATTCTGTGGCATCTCGATGTTGTCCAGAAAACTCACGCCTCATAAGCATGGGTCATCAGGTTCAGTCAATCTCAAGGAGCGAATGGAGTCTCGCTATGCGTCAATATTCTCATTTAATACTGGGCGGCCTAGTCGCTAGCAGTATGTTATTAAGTGGTTGCTCTAGCTCGCCGACGGGCAGGCAACAAATGCTGTTGTTTTCTGAGAACGACATGTCTCAAATGGGCGCTCAGTCGTTTGAACAACTCAAGCAACAAGAAAAAATCAGCACTGATGCGAAAAAACAGCAATATGTTCAATGTGTCACTGATGCTATTACGGCAAAGGTAGGCCCTCTGGAAGGTTTTAATAAGTGGGAAGTGGTTGTTTTTGATAGCGACCAAGTGAATGCGTTTGCCTTACCGGGTGGCAAAATTGGTGTTTATACTGGCCTATTAAAAGTAGCGACCAACCAAGACCAACTCGCGACAGTCATTGGCCACGAAATTGGGCATGTACTTGCTCAACACAGTAATGAGCGGTTATCTCGATCTCAACTTGCCGATGCGGGTTTAAAAATCACAGGCGCAGCCATTGGCGGATCACAATACAGTAATGCAGCAATGGCTGGATTAGGGCTTGGTGTTCAATACGGAATTTTGATGCCTTATGGACGAGCGCAAGAGTCTGAATCTGACATCATTGGCCTAAAACTCATGGCCGAAGCTGGGTTTGATCCAACTCAAAGTGTCGCGTTATGGAAAAACATGGCGAAGGCATCAGGTGGAAATCAACCACCTGAATTGTTATCAACTCACCCATCGCATGATACCCGGATTGATGACTTGAACGAGAGCATTGCATCGCTACCTGCTTACAACCAACCAAAGCCAAGCTGTGAGCTATAAGCTACATGCACTTTATAACGGGAATGATCTTTAGCTAATCTACTGCTTACAGTATAGGCGCACACGCTGCGCCTTCTCTTTTACACACTTATCCTTCTATTCACCCATCTTCATAAACCAAGCATGACCAGCACATAACCAAATACCACCCACTATAGTTAAACACTCAGGCATTCAAAGGCGGCTGTATGTGGGCTTCTATAATTTCGGTGTTTCTTGCTTTAGCTGTTGGCTATTTAGCACAAAGAACGGGATTGTGTATGGTACGCGGCACACATGAATTGTGGGCTAAGCGCCCTGCTTTTCTGCTCACGATTTTGCTGTGCGGATTTTGGTTTTGGCTGATCTTGCCCACGAATATGCCGCTACCTGATACTTTTAGCCACCAGCGTTACAGTGTGACTTCCGCTTTCCTCCTTGGTGGGTTCTGCTTTGGATTAGGCGCATCATTAAACGGTGGCTGTAGCGTTTCTACAATCAGTAAATTGGCACGAGGCCATTACCACATGGTGGCAACCATTATGGGTTGGATCATTGGCTGGTGTGGCTTGTCATCGCTACCCTTAACGCTCAGTTACTCGGCAATTCCTGCCATTGAGTCACCTTCGCTCACTGTCATTATTATGTTATTTGTCTTAATTAGCTTGATCCTATTTGTGATCCCTACAGAGCGCAGAGCTATTCTAATCGGGATTGTGTTTTTCGGTATTCTTGCCAGTGTACTGACATTACTTATGCCTGAGTGGTCACCCAGCCAGTTACTAAAAGACATTACAGCGGCCTCTATTCATAACCAACCCGAGCGTTGGCCAGAGTTATTACGCTACATCGTCATCATATTTTTAATCGTAGGTATGGCACTTGGGGCAAAAAAAAGGCTCTCGTTGGCTGAATTTACCCTAAGACCAATGCAGCTATTAAAGCACTTATTTGCAGGCTGTATCATGGGGATTGGTGCTTCACTTGCGCTTGGCGGTAATGATTCGCAGCTACTATTAGCACTGCCTTCATTTTCGCCAGCAGGCGCAATGTCAATAGTGATGATGGTGGTTGGTATCAGCTGTGGGATAGGATTAAAACGTTGGTTCAACAAACTAAACCACGGTTAAAATAATAAAACCAGTAACAAGCGCTACTGGTTTATGCTGGTAAATGAAGCTTTACTGGTAACGACCATGACGCCACAAGAATTCAATTTTGTAACCATCAGGGTCTTGTACGAAGAAGAACTTGGCGAGTAGCTGACCATCGCGGAAAAACTCTTTAATTTCTGCTGGTTCATAACCGAATTCCGTTAACTTGTTATGTTCAGCTTCAAGATCCTCGACAGCAACAGCAATATGGCCATAGCCAGAACCGTGTGTATAAGGCTCTTCTGTGCCTTCATTCCAGGTTAACTCAAGTTCCATGTCGTTTTCTTCGTTACGAAGGTAAACAAGTGAGAAGCCATCGAAATCGAGTTGCTCAGCAATATCAAGATCTAACGCTTGCTTGTAAAACGTTAACGACGGTTGAAGATCTTTTACTCGGATCATACTGTGAATAATTTTAGCCATCTGACATTCCATCCTGTTATCAGTTTTTTATCTCTTTATAGCGAGGGATGATAACAACACCGCAATCAAGGCTCAATATATTCTCATCTAACCCCTTGAGATTACATTAAGTTTTCTATTTGTGATATTCACGTCCATATTTCCTGCCGCAGTGTTGTAATCTTATTTTATCAGGAGGTGCTATGCATTTAGAGCGTATTGAGATTTCAGGATTCCGTGGCATCAAGCGGATGTCGTTATCGTTTGATGAATTAACCGTACTGATCGGTGAAAATGCCTGGGGTAAATCTTCCCTGCTTGATGCGTTGAGTATCGCCCTGCCCACAGATGCCAGTTTTTACAGCTTCAAATTTTCTGATTTCCATGTCGATTACGCCATTGGACATGAAAAAATGTCTCAATTGCACATAGTGCTCCATTGGCATGAAGATTACTCATCTGAATCAAAAGCACGTCGTTACCGTAGCTTCGCACCGCTATGGGTAAAAAAAGATGGTATTAAGCACCTCTATTACGAAATATCGAGCACGATAGAAGGTGATAAAGTCAGCACAACTTGGTCTTTTCTCAACAACAAAGGCCAACATATTGCGTGCGAAAACAGCGATAAACTGGTGAAGCAACTCATGGTGCTACACCCTGTTGTACGTATTCGTGATGCGCGACGTTTACATGAAAAAGAAAATGGCTATCATCGCGAAAAAGTCCATACGACTACAAGCAGTGCAAGCCATGTAGAATCAGAACAAGTGGCTAGAAATAATCGGATCGAGCGCAGGTTAGATAATACATGCCGTCGGTTAATGACCAGCCCTGGCCACGTGAATGCAGGGGAACTAAAAAGTAGCGTGAACGCCCTACGCTCCTTGGTCGATCACTATTTTGCATTTACGCCGCACAATCGAAGCGACAAGTTTAACCGAGCGCATTTCCCTAGCTATATACAAACCAAGACCAATCCGCTTGAACAGCTTAGTCAGCCGCAAATGACCAAGCAAGGTCGATTAGTATTAATGGGGCTGCTTAATGCGTATATTCGCGCACGTGGCCCTGTTGAGCTAAAACGGATCTCCCGCCCGATTATGATTCTGGAAGATCCTGAAGGTCGATTGCATCCAACGATTTTGCATCAGGCATGGGCATTTATTGATAGTATGCCCATGCAAAAGATCTTAACCACCAATAGCCCAGATCTTATTTCTACCGTGCCGATCCACAGTATTAAAAAGCTGATCCGCGAGCCAGATAAAACCCAGCCACATTCTTTAACGCCAACAACCTTATCCAAAGACGAAGAACGGCGGGTGTCTTTTCATATTCGACTACATCGCCCTAGCGCAATGTTTGCCCGTGCATGGTTGCTGGTGGAAGGTGAAACAGAAGTTTGGCTGTTTAATGAACTGGCAATGCTATGTGGCTATCATTTTGCCGCTGAAGGCGTTCATATTATAGAATTTGCACAAAGTGGGCTTAGGCCGTTAATTAAAGTCGCGCGTAGCATGGGGATAGAATGGCACCTTGTGTCTGATGGTGACATGGCAGGACGTCGATACGGCGATACCGTAAGAAATATGCTGGGTAACGATGCTGAACGTCACCGTTTAACGATTTTACCCGACAGGGATATCGAGCATTTTCTTTACAATAACGGTTATGAGCCTTTGTTCCGAGAACTCGCAAACATCGCCAGTGATGCCCCTATGCCACCACGAAAGATCATTAGACGGGCCTTGAAACGTTATGCTAAACCCGATGTAGCACTTGCGATGGTGGCGTACTCAGATGAACATGGACAAGAGAAGATCCCACTGCTTATTCGTTGGATCTTAAAACGTATTGTCGCGATGTCACGGGGACTAGGCTGATCAATAAACGAAGTCCACCAATCACTAAATACCCACTGCGTTTATTTTTCTGTTCTGGCTTTGGCTTTGGCTTTGGCTTATTTAGATTACTGCTTTTCAAAAAAAAGGGTCACTTTACCTACGTTAAAACCAAATTTACTCATTGAAGCTGTATTAAACATCCGTACTTGATCTTGGCGGTACATCCAATCATCAAAGGCAATATCGTAGGTGGTATCATCCACAGGGACGCGTAATGTATATCGCCAATTCAAGGCATTGCCACCTACAATCCCGATAGCTTCTCCCACAACATCATCCGCTTCACCAATATAAGTACCATCCGCATTTTTTGTAATGCTCCAAATACGCTGTTGCTTTTCACCATCGTCAAACACGAAGTCTTCAGTTAAAGTCAAAAGGTTACCTTTCACTACACCACGTATTTCCACTTCAAACCGACGCGTTTGAACACCACTACGATCTTGCAGCATACCCCATGCAAGAACATCACCTTCAAAGTATTCGAACAACTCAAAGGATGGCGTTGATGTATGGTATTCATCAATCGCATTTGAACAGGCTGATAAATGGAAGACGAAAACAAGCGTCAACACACTGCGCCACATGGCAAGGTTAGAAAAATAGCGCGATAGCATATAGGCTTCCTTTTGAGTCTTGTTATTATTTGGCTCTTTCATCCAATTATGATGACTGCCCAATGAGCTGCTGTCTTAATTTCGGGTAAGCGGTTTGTGGTGACAGCCAAATGTTAATAAATGCTGATGATATTTTAGGGCTAGATAATTGACCAAGTTGGGTAATCCCTTGCTTGTTAGTTGCATCGAAATAAAAGGTACCGCCTTGCGCATTTAGTTCGAAAATAAGACGGTCACCTTTTTTAACATCAGGCCATAACACAACAAGTTCAGATAACCATTGTTGACGCTGACTAGCCGTAAAGCCTAAATGTTTCCACTGTTCATCGGTAGCTTCAAGAAGGTCGTCTTTATCTATGTCTCTTTGGTAACGAATAACTAACGCCATCTCTTGGCCACTATTAGCCGTATTACCACGGTACGAACCTGACGGAGTACGAAGTTCAGAATGATAGATATCCCAAGGGCCCCACGTTAATTTGGCATAGCCTACCGATTGCCACGTTAACCATTGTGGCGCAGCATAAGTCGCGTTGGCATACGTTATTGCTGAGAATGTGAATGTAGATAGCGCAAGACAAGTAATAATAAAGGCTGTAATTAGTTGCTTCATGATGACCTCTGAGATGCTGAAAACATACTCAGAAGCGTTAGTAAGATGTAAGAAAGAACCAACCAACATAAAGCAACCATCAAAGCCGTATTTACCCAACCTAACGGCCATTCAACAGCTTGCAGTCGGTTTCCTCCAATGTAACTCAACATTCCACCAACACTTCCTAATACTATAAGTACGTTGGAAGAATAGGATTGGATTACTTTTCTGCTGATCCACATAAAAGAAGTGAAACCGAGCCACATCAAAATGAGCCACAACGGGAATCCCCCATCAGGAAATAGATAAAAACCCGTATGATATAAAGAGGCATCCATTGCTATTCCTATCAAGCTGGCGGATACCACAAAGCGCCAATTGACAGAAAAAAACCACCAGCTCACCACCAACATGATCACCAATAGATAGATAAAGCGGTACTGCCCCCATACCGCTAATATCCAGTACAGATTAAAGCCGCACGTTACCATTAAAAATTGCAGTTTATCTTTTCGGTCACTACTTGGTTTTTCTGAACCCGAGTTCTTAGTTAAAGACATATACCGCCTCCATTAATGGCACACTTAAATAACTGACTGAATGACCTACGTGCGTTATCTGTTTGCGATATTTCGGTTAACTACGCCATTGCGGGCGACTCGCCACTAACTGAATGGTGCTAATACTGCGTTCTAAAAATCCGCCTTCGCAATAACAAAAATAGTAACGCCACATTCGAATAAAGCGTTCGTCATAGCCAAGTTCATGCAATCGCGAGGTTTGTTGGTTAAACGCCTGATGCCAATCAGACAAGGTTTGAGCATAGTCCAACCCAATATCTTTCATGTCTCGAATCACAAAATCTGAATGTTTGGTCATTTGATTAGCAAACACTGTTACTGATGGTAAGAAGCCACCAGGGAAAATATGTTTCTGGATAAAGTCGACCCCGCGGCTATAGCTCTCGTAGCGCTGATCAACAATGGTGATGGCTTGAATAGCCAATAAACCCGTAGGCTTAAGCAATGACTGGCATTTTTTGATGTAAGTAGTGAGGTATTCTTTTCCCACAGCCTCGACCATTTCGACCGATACCACTTTGTCGTACTCACCAGTTAGATCGCGGTAATCATCAAGAAGCAAGGTCACCTTATCGCTTAACCCTTCTTGTTCAATCCGATCTTTAGCCCAAAGATGCTGCTCTTTAGAAATGGTTGTGGTCGTTACTTGGCAGCCATAGTGCTTTGCTGCATGGATGGCTAATGCCCCCCAACCTGTGCCAATTTCCAGCAAGTGATCGTCTTTGCTTAAGTTTAGTTGTTTACACAAGCGATCCATTTTGTTGAATTGCGCATCCGCTAAGCAATCTTGCTCAGAGTTATAAATACCGCTTGAATACAGCATCTCTTGATCTAGGAATGTTTCGTATAACGCATTACCTAAGTCATAATGCGCGGAAATATTATCGCGAGCGTTATCTTTATTGTTACGACGTAACTTATGAGAAAGCACTTCACCAATGCGTGTCATCCAGCCTGTTTTGGCTTCAAGTCGGTCTAAAGTAGGCAAGTTTCGCGCTAACACTTGCACCACTTTAGTAATGTCTGGTGAATCCCACCATGCATCGATATAGGCTTCACCCGCAGCAATACTGCCGCCAGAAAGCAGGCGTTTATAGAAACCGCTATGATTAACGCTTAATTGCGCTTGTAACTCGGCTTGCTTATCCCCAAAGAAATACGTTTCTCCTTCTCGCTCAATAATGGTTAATCCCACGTCATTGAGCTGCTCTAAGACTTTGAAAATCACTTTCCTTGCAACATTTTGCATCGGAGTTACTTTTGCTGAATGTTGATTAATATCACTTCTTAACATGGGTAATTCCTTACTTTTTTAATTCTGATGCTGCACTTTCAGGATGGTCATGAAAACTCACCCCTTTGATCCACAATTTGAGCGCTTGCCAATAGATACCAATGACCACTTTGACTGTCATTATCGGAGTTACCATCATTTGTTTTCGCAGTGAAGATGAACTGAATGGTTCGTGCTTCATCATCATGCTGGCATCAAAAATTTTCGTTATTGTGATCTCTTCTGTTTCTTTTTCTGAATCAAGAACTATGCCAGAATCAACTATCGTTGGCCTATCACACGCAGGCTCTTCACCGTGGACTTCAAGGTGAACACGTAGTTGATCACTCGGTTGTTTGAGCTGCCAGTGATATTGCTGCTCCATCGGATTAAAAGGCGATACATGAAAGGCTTTCGGAGCTTGCCATAAACGGCTTTTCCACCGTGATTTGGCGGGTATTGCGTAGTAATGGCGCTCGTTCCATGGCGTATTACTCACCTCTGCTAACATGTACTGCCATTCGCCCTGCTCATCGAACAAGTAATACAAATTAAGAGGGCTAAAATAGATACCAAAGTACCTCAGTTGGCATAACAGGAAGACTTTCCCTGTCAGCATCTCACCTGTTAGTTGTGCAATTTTGTCTTGAGCGCCCTGTTTGAGTTCAGCAACATTACTCGCTTGACCATTGAGGTAATCTGTTACCAAAAATCGTGCGGGGTGCCATTTTGAAAAGCCGAATCCTTTGACCTTACTAGTCAGTTCATCCAGTTCATCTAAATCAAAAAATGGCATAAAGAGCGGGTACTCAAAGTTGTGTGTCACAGGCGTAAAACGGCGATGACGCACTGTCCCAACATAAATGCCGCTACGTGACTGCACTGCCAACTCAGATTGAGACAAGTCCGAGGCTAAGGCTTCGCTTTCCGTGATAGTTTTTCTGATCGCGCTATCCATCAGAATTGTCCTGAATCGCAGGCTGTTGCTTGAAAGGCAGCAGCATGTGGACGTTGCGTACTGGAAGTACCTTGCCCTATGGTTATTAGGTTAATATTATTCACGACATCTAGCGCACTTCTTACCCCGTCTTCATGGAAGCCGTTATACCAATACGCACCACAGAACCATGTATTCTCCACGCCATTAATACGTGGGCGTTGCTGTTGCGCAGCAATGGATTCAGTCGTGAATACCGGATGTGCGTACGTAAACGTTCGAAGAATTTTATCTGGATCAATTCGGTCGGTTTGATTCAGTGTCACACAGAAGGTTTCAGGGGAATCAATCCCTTGCAGTATATTCATGTCGTACGTCAAGGCGGCCAGACGTTGGCTTCGCGGGTCTATTTCTTGTTCCGATTCGGATGATGAAGAAACTGTAACCGGCTCTGTTTTCGGCAGGTGATAATTCCATGCAGCCCATGCTGCACGCGCCTTAGGCAGTAGACTGGTGTCAGTATGCAGTACCACTTCATTATCTTGGTAAGTCATTGCAGACAGTACATCAATTTCATCTTGAGTTTTATCTGCCAGTAATGCTAATGCTTGATCGCTATGGCAGGCGAAAATGACATGATCAAACTGTTCATCTCCGCGCGCACTGGTCACTGTCACACCATCGGCGTGGCGAATCACTTGCTGGACTGGGGTGCTTAACGCGATAGATTGTTCAAAAGCGGGCGTCATTTTGCAAATGTACTCGCGTGAACCACCAGGAATAACTGCCCACTGCGGTCTATTAGTGACATCCAATAAGCCATGATTTAAAAAGAAACGCAGGAAAAAACCTAATGGAAAACCACGCATGTCCGACAGGGTTGACGACCAAATTGCAGCCCCCATAGGCAAAATATAATTAACCGCAAAATAGTCACTAAAATTATGGTGCGCTAAAAATGCACCTAGGGTCTGAGACTCATTAACATCCCCTTCACTGGCTGCCGTTTTTGCGAGTTTATTGAAGCGTAAAATTTCATTCAAGAAGCGATAAAACGAAGGTCTAAACAAATTACGTTTTTGGGCAAACAAAGTTGAAATCGTGTGGCCGTTATACTCAAGTCCAGTATCTTCATTACGTACACTGAAGCTCATTTCGGTTGGTTGACCAACGATACCCACTTCGGCCATTAACTTTTCAAAATGCGGATACGTACGGTCATTGAACACAATAAAACCAGTATCAATCGCATAATCACCACTTTCGACGGTTACATCTACTGTCGCGGTATGGCCACCAATATAGTCATTCGCTTCAAATAAAGTAATGTCATGGTCTTGGTGTAGATACCATGCGGATGTCAGCCCAGAAATCCCTGAACCTATAATTGCTATTTTCATGCTGTCTTCCCTGTCATACGTTTAATGACTGACTGCTGTAACCCCATAGGTAACAACGCAATTGCTTTTAAAATGAAGCTGAATTTTTTGGGGAAATGAATTTCTTTATTACCCGCAGCAATCCCCTTACGAATGCAAGAAGATGCGATTTCAGGGGTCACTAACATGGGCATAGGAAAATCATTTTTGTCGGTTAGCGGTGTTTTAACAAAACCTGGGCTAACCAAGGTTACCGTTATGCCTTTATGTTCTAAATCAATAGCTAAGGTTTGGGCAATGTAACTAAGCGCGGCTTTCGAACCACCATAAGCTTCAGCCCGAGGCAAAGGAATATAGCTGGCTGTAGATCCCACGAAAACTAAATGACTCTGGCTATCAAGACGTTCTTGCATGGCTTCTACACAATGAAGTAACCCAAACACATTCACATCAAATACACGTTTAAATAACGCGGTGTCGACACAACCGTTGTCGATATATTCACAAGTGCCTGCGTTTAAAATAATCAGCTTAGGAAGTACGACCAAGGTGTCTAGCGCCGCTTGGGTCGCTGCTAAATCGGTCACATTAAACGCCAGCGTTTGTATGTTATCGCTTTGTGCTGAAAGTGCATTTAAGCGTTCTTGGCTCTGTCCACAGGCAATCACCTGCATGCCTTTATTGGCATAATCGAGGGCGAGTTGCAGACCTATACCTGAGCTCGCACCTGTAATCAAAACATCAGCCACGGGTTTAACACTCATTGACCTAACCTCGTCTTAATATGGCGGATCACTTTGCCCAATAACGGCACGCCTTCATAAATCATTTCACCCAGGTCAAAATAGTCACGGTGAAAGACCACCTTGTCATTATCAAGCTCTAACCGAGTACAACCTTCAACAGTGCGTGGTTTTCCCTTCTCTATATCAGGATGCGAAAATGTCATTGTCCACTGCACAAACGCTTGTTTTTCATCCACTAACGAATGGTGAATCTGAAAATCACAACTCGTGATGTTGCTATAAAGCTGTGCAAAATACTCATGGAGCGCATCCCAGCCTTCTATTCGGTGGGCTGGATCTTCAAATACAATGTTAGGGTGATAGATAGCCTCTAAATCGACTAAATTGTCTTTTCCTAACTGACTGTATACCGCAATAAAGTTTGCTAATACTTGGTCAGAACTATCTATAACGCTTTGAGTCATGGTCTTATCCTCTGACGACTAACAATCATTGGGGTTGATTAGCCCCCTCTACTCCCATCAAACGCTACCCTGTAACTTCCCTTGTTCATTGGCTCGTTTAAAGGTTTCAATCGCTAGCAATCTTGCTTGTTTATGATCCACTATTGGCCTGGGGTAACTCAGCGTATGTGCACCTAGCCAAAGGTGTGGGCTGTGAATGAATTTATCTGGAACATCTTTCAATTCCTTTATCCATTTACGAACAAATTCACCTTTTGGATCAAAACGTTGACCTTGAGTTGTCGGATTAAATACACGAAAGTATGGCTGTGCATCTGTGCCAGTTGAAGCTGCCCATTGCCACCCGCCATTATTCGATGCCATGTCGCCGTCGATCAGGTGAGACATGAACCATTGCTCACCAGCTTGCCAATGAATTAACAAATCTTTGGTAAGAAAACTCGCGACTATCATACGAAGACGGTTATGCATCCATCCGGTCGCTTTTAGCTGCCTCATTGCTGCATCCACAATAGGAAAACCAGTTTCACCTTGTTGCCATGCACGTAAGTGGTTTTCATCGTTTTGCCAACGGACAAACTTAGTCCAATCATGAAAAGGCGCTTCACGACATAATTTAGGGTGCGCATCCATTAGGTGGCGGTAAAACTCACGCCATACTAATTCGTTAAACCAAGTAAACGCCCCTGACTCTGGGTTTTCTAAACACTCAGGGTATTCTGTCATTAGCGTGTGAAAACATTGACGAAGAGACAGCGCACCTATCGCGAGATAAGGCGATAAACAACTCGTGCCATCTATTGCGGGATAATCACGGTTAGTGTGGTAATCCATGGCTTTTTCATAACAAAATGTCAGTAAACGCTGGCGAATCGCTTCATCATCCACGGCCCAATCAACACTATTTGTTACGGGGTAACTAAAGTGTGGGGCGCTAGGTGAATGTAAGTCGTCTATAGCATCATCGTCTCTAGCATCAATATCAGTGATGGCTTCGGGGGCTGGTTGTACAAGTGCCACTCCCCGTGAAGCAACTTGATCGTGATAAACACTCACCCATGTTTTACGAAAAGGCGTAAAAACTTTAAACGGATCACCCTGTTTATTTAGCACTCGCCCGGGTTCAATAATGCAATCATCATCAAGCACACTTAGCTTGATAGATTGTGACGCAAGTTGCTCACCAACTTGTAAATCTCGCTGATTTTCATTGACTAAATACTGCTTATTACAAAACACATGATTAACCTGATGCTCCTGAGCGAGTGCGAGGATGCAAGCTGGCACGGCAGCAAAGTCAGCGACTTCTTTTACAATTAACGGAATATTCAATGCCGCTAAAGATTGTTTAAGTTCAACTATGCGACGATGAATAAAATCAATTTTTATCGGCGCTTCATTATGTTCATGCCACTGCATAGGTGTTGCAATATAAAGTGCGATTACTGACTCAGAAGCTTGGCGATATTGGCATGCATGTCGCAATGCCGTGTTATCAACAACACGAAGATCACTACGGAACCAGACTAATTTGCTCATGCCTTCACCTCGGTATCAGATTTGTTCGCTAAAGCACTCCCCGAACCTAGCAAAGATAATTCAGGATGAATCTGCTTAATTGTTCCTGTAATTTGAATGGGGATATCCACCTTTGTTAACCAAGTAGAAAGCTCATTAAGCGCTTTACTTGGCAGGGCTTTTTCTCCACTAATAACGATAGAACAAGCGCCTATCTGAGTGAGCATTTTATCTAAGCCCAGTAAATGTCCTTGGTAGTTCTCTAACAACAACGCTCTTTTCCCCTGCTGCTTCACCCTCAGTAATTCCAGCGGTAATTTGTAGCTGTACACGTCATCAAAACTCATGACTAACACGAGCTGTTTCGCTTTTGACTTGATTTGCGCTTCTGTCGAGATTAAACATTTGCGACAAAGGCTTAGCCAAAACGCACGCTGAGCTTCTGAAAGTGGCGTTTCCAATCCATTTAAGTGCTGCTGTATGGGTGAAAAAAACTGCTTTTCTAACACAGATAATGGATATTCTTTTAAGAGTTGGAGCACTGTTTTTTCAAGCCAATCTTTACTAAATCCATCAATACCGTTCAGTACATCAGAGGTAATTTCTAGCGCCTCTGCACTCACAACATTTGATGGCGATTGTTCTAATAACGGTTTTACTTTGCCAATAGAAACCCCTTTATCAAGCCAGACTAAAATGGCCTGAATTTTCTCAATATCGCTATCTGAATATAAACGGTGCCCTTTTTCCGTTCGCGTTGGGTTAAGTAAGCCGTAGCGCCTTTGCCACGCTCTTAACGTCACCGTATTTACACCCGTCTTTTCAGAGACTTCACTAATAGCGTACTGACGGTTAACTTGATGCCAATCATTCTCTTGATGGCCACCCGCTCGTGTATTACATCGCATAGCGTAGTTTCAACTCTTGTGGATATGGATTTAGAAAAACTTGTGTTTGTAAGTAAGCATCTGGATTTTGCTGTAAGTGGTGATTAATGAGAGTCAGAGCCGCCAGTAATGGCATGTTGCCAAGACGATAATCCATGATCAGGTCTGCTAATTCTTTTTTCTGCTGCTTATCAAGATCGCGTTTGAAATAACCTTGAAGGTGCATTAATACATTGGTGTTATTACGGCGATTTGCTCTATTTTTAATGGCTTCCATGAATTGCAAACGGTAGCTATGATAAAACTCGTCAAGATCCCAATCTGCAATTTCAGCCACCATACGGCCAAGAGCTTTGTAAGCTACAGGGCAATGTGCCATCAAGACTAATTTATAACGGGAGTGGAACTTCACTAACTTGGCACGTGTGGGTTCATTACCCATACAGTTATAGAAATCATTCAGGGTGAACACTCTAAATACGAAGTTTTCACGCAAGAACGGGTCTTGTAGTCGACCATCCTCTTCAATGGGTAACCACGGCATAGCTTCCATCAGCTTACGAGTGAAAATACCCGCTGTACCGCCGGGGATAGTATTACCATTTTCCATATACAATTTGACGCGCTCCATACCGCAAGTTGGTGATTTTGCACACACAACGTAACCACGGAGCTCATTGAGGCTTGGAATTTTCTTATCACTAAAAATCAGCATTTCTTTAGTGAAGTCTTTGGTCGTATCTTTGGTTCCAACCAAGCGTTCATCACCCTGCTCCGTTTTCATCAAACGAATTGTTGGACGAGGCACAGGTAAACCAATACCCACTTCAGGACAAACTGGCTGAAAGTCGAAATAATCCACTAGCTGCTCTTCAACGAAGGCATTGCGTTTATGTCCGCCATCAAAACGAACTTTCTGACCAATAACACATGCGCTTACACCAACTGGAATACCCATGAGTTTTATCCTTTTAGTTATACAATATTTACCATTTGTACAACTAAGGATAGGAAATGGATCACTCTTGTACAAAAAAAATTTTCGTATAAGTTAATGAGCATCAAAGCTAATATGATATTGGGATTGCATTCATGCGGTTAATGCAAATTATTGATTTTGGTCTTGGATGGAAAATTCAGGCGACAACAAGAAGATAGAAGTAAAGATCATGGTCAATAAAGAATAAAACGGCAAAGTTGTGGTATCACACTTTTGCCGTTGTAATTCTTTTCATCTATGGGATTCGCTGTTGCGATCTAAGCTATGACAGCTTCATAGTTATCACTGAAAACGGACAAGCTTGTTTACAGCGAGAGCAACCATCACACTTTGATTGTTCCAATTTAGGCAAGCTAAATGTTGCAATAGAAATTGCTTGGTGTGGACATTGCTCGGCACACAGCTCACACTCACCATATAAGCGATTTTGGCAGTTGCTACTGAAATTGGGCCTAAGCTCGGTGTCATTTTGTTTATCGTGTGGCTTCTTAGCGTGCAAAGCCCCTGTCGGGCAAGCTTTCTGGCACTCCCCACACATGCTGCAATAACCATAATCAACGTCTAAGAGCGCTAAACCACCGTCAATATGAATGATTTTTTCTGGGCAGGCAGATTCACACTCAGAACACCCTGTACATATTTTCTGAAAAAGCACTTCATCAATAGCACCCGGTGGACGCGCTACCATTCTGACGACTTGACTTGCATCTAATTGCTCGGTAACCAGATCTTGATCGGCTGCTGAAGCGTCAGCCGATGCCTTCTTGGTTCCAGACGTTAAAGCACGAAACAAACCACGCCGACTAATGGTTTTGTGTTCCATATAGGCTTTGTAATAACGCTCGTCCTTTTCTGCCATATTAACGGTAAACCTTTAATGATAGCGGCGTTAATTGCCAAGCATTTTGCACCGCGACACACCACTCTTTCACCAATACAGCTAGATGTTGATAAGTGTCTGTTGTTGAGTACTTTTCAACCAGACTCAAATAATGAATACACCAAGGTAAAAGGTGATCAGTAAATAAGGTTTCAACTTGTTGTTGTACTTCAGACACGTTCTGCTGAGACTGATGCGCTTGAGACTGTTCAATCAATTGACTAATCGCAAACAGCATTAAGCCAAATTGATCTTCAGGCTCACGCATCCCAGTGTTTAATTCAATGTTGTTTGCCCTTAAAAACTGGCGTAACCGTACGGTGGAATCACCAAAAACGACTTGCTCTTTATCTAGATAAACCGATCCCCACGGTGGTGCAACCATGGTTTCTCCACCTTCAAACAACAAGAAAAAGTCATCATTGAGCGCATCACTTGTGTCAGATGCTACTGCGTGAACAAAATCTGCAAAGCCATTATGCTCTAAATCATCACTGCCTTTGATCAGGTCAATAATGGCTTGATTATTTTCATGAGTAAGTGGGAAATAAAATAATGAGCCAAAAATTTTGCTCATTGTATTCACATCATCAAGGCTTAATTCGGTTGATGTGTCAGTTAGATTCTGCATATGGTAACTCGTACTTAACTTTAAAATGAGGGGGGAACGGCTCCCCCTCGGTTTTAGATTATTAATGTCTTACACTTAGATCGGCAATTACATACCTACCGTCATGTGAAGATTAAAGAAAATATTACGACCAAGTAATTCAGCCACTAGCACAAGCGCTAAACCAACAACAGGCAAGGCAACACTTCCCTTGATGCGGTTAATACCAAACAGTGCAATCGCAGCACCGGCAACAAGCAGTACAATTCGGCTACCTTGCAGCATTGCCATGTTAGGCACTAAATCACGAGCGGCAACGACCGAGGATTGGATATTCGCTAATGCCACCATTTGTGACATCGTCACTACTATCATGGCAATAATCGCCACTACCACTAAGCCTTGAATGCCACGCGTATATTTCGCATCATCAAACTGCGCATTGTGCATCAAGGTTGACGCAAAAATAGCACCCGCAACAACCATAGTCAGTAAGAAAGACCAGCCTGTGTACGGTGTATTCCATGTTGGAACAGTATCAATCAAATACACATTCACCATTGAATACATAAAGGCAACACCTGCCACCATTCCGGCTACTTTCAAGCCTTTACGTACACCTTCTGTGCCTTTATCTAATACTTCTAATAACCAGTAAAGGCCACCAAAAGCAAAGAACATTGAGCCTGTCAGGATCTCATTGGACAACCAGCTTATACCCACTTGGTTTAATGCATTCATTGCGCGCATTGGGCTACCAAGGTGTGTCGAAGAAGCAACAAAGCCTAAGCCCATTACGACCCACACAAAAAACATATTACGGGTAATTCTGCTTTTCACATCAACACGTGAATTTGTCACCAAGTTAGCAATACTCATGATTAAATACGCGCCAACCGCCATCTGTGCCAGCACTGTAAATAGCACCAAAGACAATTCATGATAACTCATCTTAAACCTCCTTAGGATTCGCAAGGTGACCAGTGGTGTCATTTGTTGGACGCGCATGACGGTTAGGTTTGATCACGATATTTGGCTTAGTGATTAATGAAGAAGGAAGCGGTGCAACATCGGCATTGGTTCCGTACTTTTTACGCAATTCAGCAATTGGGCCAAATTCAAGCGCACGCAGTGGACAAGACCCCACACAAATCGGGTCTAAACCTTCCGCTACGCGTTCATAACAACCATCACACTTAGTCATGTGACCTTGTTCAGCATCAAATTGCGGTGCGCCATAAGGACAGGCATTGGCACAGTGTTTACAACCTATACAAACGTCTTCATCAACAATAACGAATCCGTCTTCTTTGCGTTTGTGCATTGCACCCGATGGACAGACTTTGGCACACGCTGGTTCATCGCAGTGGTTACAGGCAATAGAAGTATAATAAGCAAAAACATCTTGACGGTATGTGCCGTTTTCTTCTACCCAATTACCGCCAGCATATTCGTATACACGGCGGAAGCTTCTGTCGACACCTAAGTCTTTCACGTCTTTACAAGAAAGCTGACAAGTCTTACAACCTGTACATTTGCTCGAGTCGATATAAAAACCATATTGTTTCATGATTCAGTCCTTACGCCTTTTTCACTAGTTGAACTTCAACTAGATTGGTATGTTGAGGGTTACCTTTAGCCAGAGGGCTTGGTTTTTGAGAGGTTAAAACGTTGATTGAACCGTTATGGTCAACCTTTTTACCGTCTGGCGCATACCATGCACCCTCACCTAACGCGACCACACCAGGCATCATACGAGGCGTTACTTTAGCGTTGATACGCACTTCACCACGGTCATTGAAAATACGAATACGGTCGCCATTTTTAATACCACGACGATCAGCATCCATCGGATTAATCCACATTTCTTGCTGTGCTGCTTGCTTCAAAATATCGACATTGCCGTACGTTGAGTGACAACGCGCCTTATAATGAAAACCCGTTAACTGAAGTGGAAATTCTGAACGTTTTGGTGAATCCCAACCTTCAGAGGTACTCACGTAAATTGGCAGTGGGTGAATCACATCACCTTCAGGTAATTCCCACTCAGCCGCGATTTCAGCCAAGGCTTCCGAATAAATTTCCACTTTACCCGATGGTGTATTCAGTGGGTTGTTTATTGGGTCTTCACGGAAGGCTTGATAAGCCACATAGTGACCATTAGGATCGCTTCGTTTCACGATGCCTTGTTTACGCACGGTTTCGAAATCGGGCAGCGTTGGATCCAGCTTTAAGGTTTCGGCATACAAATGGCGTAACCAACCTTCTTGGTCACGGCCTTCAGTAAAGGCTTCACCCACCCCTAAGCGCTCGGCTAAATCTGCACAGATCTGATAGATGCCACGTGATTCAAACTGCGGTTCAATCGCTTTATCAGCAAAGATGAAATATGGCATGTTGGCTGCTTTACCATCCATGCAGAAGTCAGCTTGCTCAGACGTAGTTAAATCTGGCAGTACGATATCGGCATATTTAGCAGAAGAGGTCATGTGGTTATCAATCACGACGATCATTTCACACGCTTTTTCATCTTGAAGAATGTCGTGGGTGCGATTGATGTCGGAGTGCTGATTGATCAAGCAGTTACCCGCGTAGTTCCAAATAAACTTGATTGGCACATCAAGCTTATCTTTACCGCGTACCCCATCGCGTGTCGCCGTCATTTCTGGGCCACGCACAATCGCATCAGTCCAAAGGAACATAGAAATAGAGGTTTCGATAGGGTTTTTTAGGGTTGGGAAACGGACAAATGGGATATTGTAATCAGATTCACGCGCACCAGAGCCGCCACCATGAATACCTAAGTTACCTGTTAGTAAGGCCAACATGGCAATAGCACGAGAGGCAATTTCTCCATTTTGGGTACGCTGTAAGCCCCAACCTTGATAGATAGCACAAGGCTTAGTTGAACCAATCTCGCGGGCGGTTTTGATAATGATGTCAGCAGGAATGCCCGTAATAGGCGCGGCCCACTCAGGTGTTTTTTCTACTCCATCTTCGCTAAGGCCAAGAATGTAAGATTTGTAGTCACTGTTTGCAGGTGCAGAGGCTGGTAAGGTTTTTTCATCATAGCCAATACAGTATTTATCTAAGAAAGGCTGATCGACCAAACCTTCTTTGATCATTACATGCGCCATTGCGGAAATGAATGCGGCATCGGTACCCGGTTTAATTGGGATCCACTGATCTTCGCGCCCTGCCGCTGTGTCATTGTAGCGCGGGTCAATCATGATCATTCTAGCGTTAGATTTCTCTTTACTTTCAATCAAGTGGTGAATCAAACCACCGCCAGACATACGCGTCTCAGCCGGGTTGTTACCAAATTGAACGATCAGTTTACTGTTTTCAGTATCCGAGAAAGAGTTACCGTTTGCCCAACCACCATAGGTATAGCTTAGGCCTTTGGCGATTTGCGCTGTCGAGTAATCGCCGTAGTGGTTTAAGTAACCACCTGTTAAGTTCATCAAACGGGCGATCAAGGTTGAACCAGGAGGCCATGACTTGGTCACTGTACCGCCTAACGTACCTGTACCGTAGTTCAGGTAGAACGCTTCATTACCATAGTCTTTTTTGATACTGTTAATGCTATTGGTAATTTCGTTGTAGGCTTCATCCCACGAGATGCGCTTAAACTTACCTTCACCACGCTTACCTACACGCTTCATTGGGTATTTTAGGCGGTCAGGGTTATAGACACGACGGCGCATAGAACGCCCACGCAAACAGGCACGCACTTGCACATCTTTGTTTGCGTAATTATCGGTACCAGTATTATCAGCATCGACCCACTTGATTTCGCCATCAGCAACATGCATACGCAAAGGACAACGGCTACCACAGTTTACGGTACACGCACTCCAGACGACTTTTTCGTCAGCTGGTGTTTTGTCACTTGCTTGAACACTGCTTGATTTAAATGGCAAAGTAATTGCGCTAGTAACAGCGGCTAAACCACCAATAACAGATGAGGACTTTATAAACCCCCTCCGCGTAAGTGTTGGAATGAGTATTTCTTTTAATTTGTTGGTCATGACACATCGCTCATTAATTATTATTTATAATTGTGTCAATTCTGTCATCTACCCCTTTAGGCTTATTGATAAGCGTCAACAAACAAATCGGAAATGCATAAATTTACAAAATCACGTGATAAAAATCATGTTTTCATGCTGGCAAAAAATAGCCCTTAATCGCACTAGAATGCTGCATGAAAACCCTTATCAATCTGAATTGAATCGCATTATCACATTGTGTTCCCAATCGTTTCACATAAAAAAACAGCCACCGTTAAGGTAGCTGTTTTATTTTCATTTCTGTTTGTATTTTTTGGTAAACGCAGATGTATATCTATTCACTCACACTGCATTTATTCATTATCGCTATTAACGTTTGCTTAGCTTAATACAGTACCAATGCTAAGTAGTACCATTACCATCGCAGTTAAAAACGCCAGCAATGGTCCAATGAAACGTAGCCATGACGAATAAGCGACACGTCCAATGGCCAACCCGCCCATCACAACACCCGATGTTGGTGTCACCAAGTTGGGTAAACCTGAAGCCGATTGGAATGCCGTTACTACCAACTCTCGCCCTACTCCAGCAAAATCTGCTAGCGGTGCTAATACTGGCATTGAAAGTACAGCTAGACCTGAAGATGATGGCACGACCAGACACAGTACCGCTTCAACCCAGTAAATAGCGTTAACAAAAGCCACCTGGCTCAAACCGCCTAGCAAACCTTCGGCATAGTTCAAAATGGTATGCGTGATGTTACCGTTGTCCATCACCACAACCAGACCGCGCGCTATGGCAATAATAAGCGCCACGCCCAGTAAATCACGCGCACCATCAACAAAACTATTGGTCAGTTCGGTTTCAGACAATTTACCGACTAAGCCAGCTACAATACTTGCACCAATGAACAATGCAGAAAGCTCTGCCATCCACCAGCCTGCCACAGAAACACCCCACATCATGACAGCAAAGGTCGCGCCAAATATGGCTAACACGGCTTTACGAGTGCCTGTCAGTTCCGGGGCTTCTTGTTCTTTGCTATGTAAGAAATGACGTTCGTTATCTTCTTTCTGATGCGCAACAAGCGATTGTGATGGATCGCGTTTTACTTTATCGGCATAGCGCATAACGTAGAACACACAAGCAAGCCAACCAATCACTAAAATTGCTACACGTAGCCAAACACCTTCCATGAAATTAATTTCAGCCGCGTTTGAGGCAATCACAGTCGCAAAGGGATTAATGGTTGAACCCAAGCAACCAATACCTGCGCCGACCATGATAATGGCAACACCCACTATGCTATCGTAGCCCGCCGCAATCATTACGGGAATTAACAAGGCATAGAATGGAATTGTTTCTTCAGCCATGCCATAAACAGTACCGCCAAGTGCAAATAACCCCATTAGGATGGGGATCATCCATTTTTCTTTACCGTTAAGGCGCTTCATTGTACCTGCAATACCCGCATCAATCGCGCCGGTACGCGTCACTACAGCAAGGAAGCCACCAATAACAAGTACGAATAAAGCCACATCTACTGCGCGAGCAGCATAGTTACTTGGATCGTAAAAGCCTTGAATCGGTGCCATCAATACATCAATCACACCTTGAGGATTTGCTTCAACAGTTTGGTATGAACCAACCAGTGGCACCATACGACCGAGTGTTTCATTCTTCTCCATTTGATATTGGCCCGCAGGGATCATCCACGTCAGTACCGCCATCAAAACCGTCAGGATCATTAAAATTGTGTAGGCAGAAGGAAATTTTAGTTTTTTCATTATGATGTCCTTATTGTGTGGGGCGATTGATACGCCCCACTTTGGGTGGTTTTCCACCTTCTTTTTATGCAACGAAATCCATGATTTCTTGAACTGACATGCCCGATAGCCCCATTTTGTTTAAGGTACGTCCTTGCTCAAAATAGTTTGTATCGTTGTAGGCATTATCAATGTGTAAACATGAGGTCACCATGGTCGTCGCTACGCCAGCCAACTGGCCAAACTCAAAGCACGGTACCAATAAGAAGGCTGCATCTTCTGTTATGTAACGGTTGCCAGCAGAGTTTGGTGCGCTGTTTAACTTTCCATGCGTTTCTGATGTACGGTTTACGTCATAAACGGTTTCACACTCCATTGCGTATAACGCATTCATTGCCTCAAGTTCTGGGATCAAAGTTAAGCCCAACGCTTTACCCACAGCTTGACGCTCTTGCTCCATAACGGCTGCGGCTTTCGAAGTAGAAATAGAGCAGCAATCTTTGTAGTAATTAAATTGACCATCAAAGTTTTCAAGTAAACCCATGTTTAACGTAGTCAGTAATGGGTGCCCACCAAAGTTGATATTCTCTAACCCAGCACTAATCACGTTATCTAACGCGGTTAAGGGTAAAGGCATCACAGGTTGTAGCCGTGCAATCACCTCTTGTGTTTTACTCGCAGGTAAAGCGGCCACAGGTAAAAATTCTTTCATACCTAAAATCGCAACTTCTGCTGGGCCGACAATTCGGGTTGCCCAAGGAATAGAAATCGCATCCACAAAGGTAATATCAAGATCGCCATAACCTTGTTCTTGTTTTATGCGGTTAAGTACTAATGAACCATAATTACCAGGCATCAGCATGATGATTTGACCATCATGTAGATGCGGTAACATTTCAATGAACAATGGTTCTTGGGCGAAAGATGGAACAGGTAAAATCAGTAAATCTGAATACGCGATGGCTTGCTCTAACTCACGCGTGACCTTATCTATTTGTTGAAAGCCTGAATATGTAAGAGGTACATCGTTAAACGAAGATAGCGCTTCAATACCGCCCCGAGATTCAATATCAGCCAACGGTCGATCAAACCCTTTAGCACCAAATAAACAGACGTCCGCGCCTTGAAGAGAAAAGTGGTATGCCGCGGTTAGTCCGGCATTACCAGAGCCGATAATAGAGACTTTATTAGCCATGATTTGTGTCCTTAATCTGGTTGTTTTTCCTAAAATCAGATTAAGGCGTTTCGTGTGCTTCTCGCCAATGCATCACTTTACTACTAGTATGCAAAAAAGTAATACCCCCTTAAAACCATGGCGCTAAGCAACTAATAAATAACAATTAAACTAACAGCCACAATCATCACATACACCAAGCAATAATGTGACTTTACACATTATCGATAATATCCAGATCGCGCATTGGTCCTATTTTCAAGTAAATATCCATATCATCGGCTTGTAAGAGGAACTGCTCAATGAAATGCTCCGCATGGCGATGAACGGGTTTTAAAGCGGGGTACAAAATATCGAACTCAAATGGTAAACCAAACACAAGTGGCCTCATCACCACAGCCGGATGTTCACTTGCCATATGCGCCGTAAATGGATCCGTTATCGCGATACCAATCCCCTCACGAACAAGTGCAGCAGCCGTACTGGCAAGGGATACTTCGATATGTTCAATCGTAGAGAGACCGTAACGCCTTAATAAGGCGTCAATACGTCGTTGCGTAATATCTTTCTCATGGCGAATTACCACCTGATCGGCAATATCATAAATATCTATACTGCTTCTTTTGGCTAACGGAGAGTCACTTGGCAATAAACACACGCATTCACACTCAACCCGCTGTGCCTTCACTCCCGCTAGCGGCTCATCAATAAAAGCAAAGCCTATATCGGTTGTTTGGCTTTGTACTCGACGCATCACATCTTCTGAACGATAGGTTTTAAAGCCGACTTTAAGCTGTTGTGATTGCTTAAGAAAAGAAGCAAGAATTCGAGGTAAAAAAGCATTAGATAACAATGGCATTGCAGCAATATTGAGCGTGCCAAAATGGTGTGATCGAATTGAATCTGCGGCATTATCTAACCCAGAGACCGCATCAAAAACTTTCGCTACTTCCAGATAAAATGCTTGCCCTTCATCACTCAACACGAGGCGATTTCGCTGCCGAGTGAAAAGTTTAAATCCCAATCGGTCTTCTAAACCGGCTAGCACTCGACTCACGGCGGGCTGACTTAAGTTCAGGCGTTCAGCAGCAGCAGTCACTGTCTGGCATTCAACGATGGCACGGAAAGCATTTAATTGAGACAACTTCATAGTTAATTTATTTCGTTAAGCACAATATAGAGTGGACAGAAGATTACCAAACCTCCCGAGTAAGCGCTTTTACGCAATGTGTAATCTGTGATTATTATTCACTTCATCGCTGATTAAATCCTGCCACTGATTAATTTCATTCAACACACTGATAAGCACAGCTAATTAGCTGTGATGGTTTCGTCGCATTAATATACTGCTATTGAAATACAGTCACTGAAATAAATAGCATGAAGCAAGGAGGCTTTGTATCTACGCATTATTGTTAATGCATCGAATCAAATATAGAGAATTCATAATGAAAAAAGCCTTCCTTGCTCTTACTCTTTCTGCATTGATTAGCGCACCAGCCATCGCTGATATTCACTTATCTCCTGAAGTTAAAATTGGTGCATATAACGGATTCGGGCTACAAGCAGGATTGACAGACACTTTGGGTTTTGATGCTGTCTTTGTTAGCTACAGCCGCACTGAATACAAAAAACTCAACTACGACGAAAAGATTGACACCTATCGTATCGGTGCACAACATATGTTCGGCGCATCTAAAATTCACGGCTTACAAATTGAATTTGGTCTAGCAGATTATGATGGTCAGAAAAATTGGTCAGGGGCTGGTGAAACAAAAACAAGTAAAGGAGCAAGTATCGGTGCATCATATATATTCCAAGCAACACCTAACTTAGGTCTACGAGCTGGTGGAGATTTCAATGCCTTCAGATCTTCCGATACCTTTGTACCTCATGATTTGTCCCCTAATCTAAATATTGGCATGACTTTTACATTCTAATCTTCCATTCATGCTGATTTACTAAAATAAAAAAAGAGCTTCTAGAGCTCTTTTTTTATAACTAACTAAAATTATTTCGATTTTGGTTGAACAAATTTACGGTTAGCATCAATAACAGCGACATCACGGATGAAATTCTCACCGAGAACAACGCCTGCGCCTTTTACTAACATAAATTCAGTGCGTTCATTAAGATCACCCAAGCGCGTACGGATTTTTACTATCGGTAAGCGCTCTTTGTTGCTTTTCACCCAACGCTCAACGGGTAACTCTACTTCTTCTTGACCGGCTTTAATTTTAACCCAGTCTTTACCATCACGCTCAAACTCTTGGATATTGGATACCCCAATTGTAGAGACCTTAACACTAGTATCGACTCTCGCCTTTACATGCGTTTTTGCAGCACCAAGCCAAACAATTTCTTGGCTGCCTAAAATTAACTTGCCATCTTTTGTGGCGGTAACAGGTTTTGGCTTTGGTTTGGGCTTAATCTCAGGTTTTGGCTTAACTTCTGGCTTAACTTCAGGTTTGATCTCTGGCTTTACTTCAGGCTTAAGCTCAGGATCTGTTGGTTTAACTTCTGCCGGTTTCTCTGTTTCAGGAACAGGCTCTACTGGTTCTTGTATTGCTTGTTGTTGTGCACACCCTGCGAGCAAAATAGCAAAAAGACCTACCGCGACTTTTTTCATTCACTTACACCTATTCTTATTCTGGTATTAATTCAATACTATGCGTGATGAGCGTTCAACACCAACCAACATGTAAAAGAATGTTGCCTCAAGCACATTCTTGATAATAACGTTCGAATTTATTACTGATCCATGCTTCATCATACCAACCAATATTCCGACTATGCTTTGCATCATCCCATAAACTCAAAAACCATCGTCTTGCTTGATAACCATCAGCCAGTGATGCTTTCTTCATATAAATGTCTGCTAAATTGAGATCTGGGCGAACATCGTATAAATGAAAAACATCAAATTCACGGTGCTTAAAGCCAACATCACAAGGATCGATTAACGCCGCCACTTTGTAAGTTTTTGGGTCAAATAATACATTTCCAATATGGCAATCATCATGTACCAATGAAGAACCATGATTAATTGGTGCTAATACTTGTTTGCGTGATGCCCATAGCCGTTCAAAACTACCTTTGAGTTGAGTTGAAAACGGAGAAGCAGAACTCATCAAATACCGATAAACAGGGAACATCCAATGCTCAAAAGCTTCACTTAATGTTGGCGCAAAAGAGTCAGCATCTACCTCAAAACCTTTTTCATGGCTGCACTCATGCAGTGCTAAAAGAATATCAGTGTAGTGCTCACCAAAAGTGGCAATGGCTTTAGTCTCAGGTGGTAACTCGTGGGCAGATTGCCCCTCTAACCACTCGAGAACTAAGTAGTCATACCCTTCTTCACGTCCGTAGAAATAAATGGCAGGGACAGGACAATCGACTATTTGGGATAATCGCTCAAGACCTTGAATTTCTTTCGCCAATCTTCCCATTTCTTTAGAGAATTTGATGACAACTTTCTGCTTATCTGCAACGAGGAATACAACACACCCATAAAATGTCAGCTCGGTTTGAACAAATGAAGCCCGAAAACCAAACAACTTTTGAAACGTATCTGATGCAATCCGCTCTAGTTGTTGTTGATTCATAATATTCCTTCCAAGCCAATGCACTTTGTGTCATACCAATAAAACACCGAAACATTCCAAAATAGAATAACCATTTGAAATACATAAGTTTTTACTGGCCACACAGAAAACAATGCAACAATTTACTACTGATTACTAGTTTTTTGAGTCAAAAATGTGATTTTTTAATAAGGAAGAACACCAACAACTCAACAGTTAGAAATCAAGCAAGTAACAATCAGACAACAAGGTTATTTAGCTATATTATAATTCGTATGCGCCAACGCCAGCCGATTAAATGGCCTTCGTTAAGTTTTTCTTAACCCTAGCATCAATTTATTTAACTCAACGAAACCCATCGGTTCACGTATACTCGGCGCTATTCTCATCCGACATAAATTCACTCATGCAGTTTGCTAAAAAACCTTTTACTATCCATAAAGCAGATCTTCCTTTTTATTTAATTGCCATTGTTTGCTTTTTCCCTATCGTTAGTTCACCTATTGCGCTTATTTTAGGCTTTACCCTAGCTAGTCTTGGTTTAATTCCAGCAAAACTTAACCTTGCTGGTTTTACTAAAAAGCTTCTGGCCTACTCCATTATAGGTTTAGGTTTTGGTATAAATCTGAATGAAGCAATTACCGCAAGCAAACAAGGGCTAGGGATTATTGTATCTTCCATCTTTTTTACGTTAATTCTTGGTACTATTCTTACCCGTCTATTCAAACTTGATGTCAAAACAGGCCACCTTATCGCTTCAGGTACCGCTATTTGTGGTGGCAGTGCTATTGCAGCTGTTGCGCCTGCGATTAATGCTAGGGATGATCAAACATCGTTGGCACTTGCAACTGTCTTTGTTTTGAACTCGATTGCGTTATTTGTTTTCCCTGCACTTGGCCACTTATTTGAAATGAGCCAACACGCTTTTGGAACTTGGGCTGCAATTGCGATTCACGATACGTCATCCGTTGTGGGTGCCGCTGGCGCATACGGCGATGAAGCACTTAAAACAGCGACAACACTTAAGTTGGCACGCGCTCTTTGGATCATTCCAATTGCCTTTTTAAGTGCGCTAATGTTTAAAGGTGATAGCAAGAAGATTGCCGTTCCTTATTTCATCGTATTTTATTGCCTGGCTATCGCTATTGCCCATTATTTACCGCAGTTTAGTGACCTATATAATTTAGTCTTCTCAGCGTCTAAACGACTTCTTGTTGTTTGTTTATTCTTGATTGGTTCTGGCATTACCGTTCAAAAGCTACGCGCATCAGGAGCTAAACCACTGGTACTTGGGGTTTTGCTTTGGGTAGCAATTGGCGGCTCATCACTGACTTATATATTAATGGGCTAAACCACCCTCCCTCCATAACAAAAAACGAGAGCGCATTGCTCTCGTTTTTTATATCAGCCTCTTTTACTACCACAAGTTAACCTTTGTTCCATGGAACAAATCCACCAAACAACAATCAAAATCGCTCATGGTTTCGATAAAAATTATACGCTTCGCAAAGGATCAAATTTTGCCTAGTATGCGGCTCCCTATCACATACTAAAAGCCAATTCTGCAACTATGTTACCAGTAAACACATCATCCAATGCCTTATACACTGACTTATCTTCTTACTATGATTTGATGTGTGCTGACATCGGCTATGAAGCACAGAGCAACTACGTTCGCAGACTCCATCAGCTATTCGGAAATGAGGGAAATACACATTTAGACCTTGCTTGTGGTACCGGTCCGCATGTGCGCTACTTTATCGATTATGGCTATCAAAGTTGTGGATTAGACATTAACCAGCCTATGTTAGATATGGCACAAACACGTTGCCCTGAAGCTAGCTTCACGTTGGGTGATATGTGTAATTTCACGGTTGATGAACCGCTCGATTTAATTACTTGCTTCTTATATTCCATTCACTATAGCGATGGTATTGAAAAACTAAAAGGTTGTATTGCAAGTGCACATGCTGCATTAAAAGATGGTGGTGTTTTTTGTTTCAATACTGTCGAAAAAAACAAAATTGATAATGCATCGTTTGTACGTCATTCAACAGAATTTGATAATAGCCAGTTTATATTTAGTTCTGGTTGGCATTACACCGGTGATGGTGACAAACAGTCTCTTCGTTTGAGTATTGAAAAAACCACTGAGCAAATAACGCAATCCTGGCAAGATGAACATCCAATGGTCGCTGTTGGTTTTGAAGAGCTAAAATCGCTACTTCTACCCTATTTCGATGTCCATGTATTTGAACATGACTATGATAAGATCATTCCGATAGAGAAAAATTCAGGTAACGCAATTTTTGTTTGTGTAAAACGATAAGCATCTATCTAGCTGTACCTTAATTCAAGTTAATCATACTTGCATAAACCGAGGTACAGCTTTTTAAAACATATATATTTAGAAAAGACATTGCTAACTACTTGTATATTGATGAAAATTACGGCGTAATATTGAATTTATCTTCATCCTGATTTTTAATACTGAAAGCAAAACGTGAAGTCTGCGTTTTGCCGTTTTTTATCTGACGATTTTTCGAATTATTGAACACCACATAGACCAGAACTAAAAAAGCACTGAGATCCAGTAGTGCACTAATGATGCCCGAAGTAAGCAAAGATACGCCAACCAAAACAACGACGATACCTATCCATTTATACATTTACTCTTTCCTTTTGCTTTTCTAACTTGTCCCTTATTATTGAAAAGAATATGGAAAGTAAAAAATACCGTTTAACTCTAACTAAGTCAGAATTAATCTAACACCAGTAAAATAGGCTCAAATAGCGCGATAAACTAAAAAACACATAACTTTAGAAAGATATGGTTTAAAGTATCAATATTATGACATGACTATGTTCCGCTAGACATAGCGCCCAAGAGCCCTGCTAAATTAATCTTGAGCATGAATCATAGGCAACCACGCACACACCTATAGTATAGAAAGCGTCAATCTCTCATTCGCATAACACAGCTTCGATGGCGAACCAACCAAGCTACTATTTTTGCTTTTCATATTGAAACAACCTGAATACATCATCGGGTTCAGGTTGAAATTCACCTACTTTTAAGTAACCTTGCTTTTCATAGAAATGGTGGTTGCGATACGACTTATAAGGCGTAACTAACGACCATTTTTTTGTCGCTGAATAGCACTGTTCAATTAAAGCGATCGTCTGAGAGCCCAGCTGTTTGTCTTGAAACTCCCCCGCTATATAAAACAATTTTATTTCAGTTTCGACTCCATTGATTGGGACAGTTAAAATTCCCCCCGCAAGCTCGTCGTTGTAAAAAATTTTATAATAATGTTCTGTTTTGATTTGGTCTAAGTGCCAATCAATGTCATCAACACCAGGAGGAAAACCACCATATTGTTCAAAGTCAGGCGTGAAGGCTTCCATAGAAAGTGCTTTTAGCACCACGGCATCCGACACATTTGCGAGCTCTAGTTTTGCAACCACTGTTAACTACTACCATGTCTGTTCATTAATAGCCGTAATCTTGCATATTCTACTTTTCGACGAAATAGTGTTTGTTTAAATATGAGCGATACACATCAAAGTTCAGTATTTAAGCTAGTTATTTTCTAACAAATACAGGTCATAAACAGAATGCTCCTTTCCAAATAGTAAGTAATTCTGCAAGAGTGATTATGTGGTGCTAAGGTAGTGACACAACTAGATAATTAACTCATTAAGTGGCTCTATCATGCATGAAATTACAACTATGGCTGTTACTGTCTTCATGGGTTTCTTCGCCATGATGAACCCAATAGCAAATACTGCTGTGTTTGTTGGCATGACAGGAAATCAAACGACATTACAACGAAGAAAAACCGCAATTAAAGCCTTGGCAACAGCATTTTTTATTATTGCAGCCTTCAGTTTTTTAGGAAAAGGGATTTTTGAGTTGTTTGGTATAACGTTACCAGCACTACGTCTGTCTGGTGGTATTTTAGTGTTTTTAGTGGGCTACCACATGTTACAGGGTAACCCATCTAAGTTACATGCAGATTCACCATCCGAACCAGACGCTACAAATAAAGACAATGTAAGTGACAGCGAAGAAAAAGATATCGCGATTTCACCACTAGCATTACCTATCCTTGCCGGACCTGGCACTATTGCTACTGCAATGAACTACTCTGCATCAGGCGAAATCTTACATATCATAATTACAATCTGCGCTTTTGCCTTGTTGTGTTTAATCACCTTCGTTTGCTTTTTGTATGGGCCTAAATTAATAGAAAAAATTGGTGAAAGTGGTATTAGCATAACGACACGGTTAATGGGGTTAATTTTAACGGTTATAGGTATGCAAATGCTGATTCAAGGTGTGCACGACGCGTATGTACTGCTATTTCAGCACTAGCTAATTAAAAGCGATAAGATGACTTTAACAGCTACCTCTTTTTCGGAGTGGCTTTATTTCAAAGTCATCTTATAATGCTCACTCCAATTGCTTTCGGACTTTGGTTATGAGCAAAAAACCAGACAGAATGACGGCGATGCAGCAGATTATTGATGCTGTTAAGCAAGATTTCCCACTATACCAAGCTGACACATTCGTTTGTGGCCCTGATAACAGCTGCATGGGCTGCCCCAAAAAACTGATGGAGCTTGTAGACACGGATCTTACTTACTGGGAACACCAAATAAGCCGTGGTGTATCACCAACATTCGATGAACTCTATCAGTTTGGGAAGATGTGCAAAAACATTCGCCGCTCACTGGTACGTAATAACAGAATACCGGCTTAACCAAGTTGCCAATTGTCGAGGCAATCCTCAATTGGCACTTATGCATACTATTTCTTTTCAAGCGTTAATTTCTGACTAATTAATAATTTTCATCATCTCGTCATTTGTTTACTCGCAAATCTATTAGACATTACCTCGCTTAAGCAACCTCTCAAACTTAAGTCTAAAGCTATTAACGTCTAAAGCTCAACTACTTGAGCGTAACAGTTAGATCGATGGTGGACAGTTAACGATTATGCTATCGGACATTCTTGTCTACTTGATCTTATTTTCTCTGGTGATCTTTTTCGCACCGTTTGGGTTAGGCTTTTTTATGGGAAAACGTTACCAACGCCCTGCAAAAGTCAAACAAGCATGATCGTTAAAAATGCCACCTAAAATAACCCTCTAAAACGGTGAAAGGCGAACCGATTACGGTCCGCCTTTAAACTTACAATTGCTTAGTCAATACGAACACATCAACTTTTTTGGCATTGCCCTGATAGGCATTTTCAAAAATATAGCCAGAGGCAAACTCACCAGTATCACCGTAAAACTTCACAAAAAGGTCACCTTGTCGTCTTTTATTTTCATCATATAACTTAGAAATAAAACCAGTGCCATTAAATTCAGCATCAACACATGTATATACATCTCGGCCCGAGACTACGCATGTAGGGCTACCCTCATTTAAGTTAAGTGTTACACGACCAAGCCTCACTGTTAATGGTTTTTCATCTTCAGATAAAACTGAATAAAAAAGCTCTCCGCTGTAATTTGAACCTACGCTTGCTTGGCTTCTCGTTGAGCTGGCAGAGAAGAACGTTGTATAAAAGCTGTCATCGTACATATGTTCTTTACTTGTTCGATAAACCCTCACAAAACCAGAAAAACCAATAATATTATTGTCTTCATCTTTTCTTACGAAGAAATCATGCCCAACATCTGAAGCTTGAATATACTGCGCTTCAGATTGCACAAAGACTTCAATGTCATCACCTCGGTACACTAAAGTAATGTCTCGATCTTTGACGAGTATGGTGCCGCTTTTAACTGTTTTTGAACTATGAGCGGTTGAACTCCCAAGCGTAACAATTTCAAACTTAGTTAGTGCATTATTAATATCAATATTAAAATCAGTTTTAATATTATCAAATGTTGCTGAGATGATAGCTTGGCCCACTTCAACACCCAAGACCACCCCGGTATGACTAACAATGGCAATATTCTCATCATCGCTCGACCATAGAATATCATTTGAAACATCTACCTTTGAGCCGTCACTGAAAGTGCCGATTGCCTGTACCTGTAGCTTATTACCTTTAGGTAAATTATGTATAGGGCTAGAAAGTTCTATTCCCTCTAGTGAAACTTTTGAGCTTACGATTGATAATGGTGCACTCTTAATGCTTCCATACTGAACGCTTACTGTCGTTTCACCTTCATTATGTGCCTTAACAACACCATGGTTTGTAATTGTTGCAATAGAATCATCATCAACAGACCAAACAACACCATCTTGTAATGCCAATTCAAATCCATCACTCAAGGTCCCAACAGCAACCATTGATTGTGTAAAGCCAACAGGAATGACATGCAAAGCACTTTCTTTTGGTTGAATTTTAATCTTAGTGAAAACAGCATCTCTAACTGAAACTTTTAATGTATTGCTTACCTTTCCATTAAGTGTTGCGGTTATTATTGCGGTTCCTAGATTAATCCCTTTAACGCGCCCATGCTTATCGACAGTTATAATGCTTGGATCACTTGTATGCCAAGCTACGTCTGATATGGCCTCTTTTTGACTCATATCATTATATGTTGCCATTGCAGTTAGCAGGAAAGAAACACCTTTCGGTAACTCACCTGAAAAGTCTGAAGAAAAATCAATATTCAAACTCCAAAGGCTAGCCTCTGTAATACTAAGTTCAATCGCATTACTTTTTATACCTTTATACAAGGCCATTATTGTAGAGGTTCCTTCCGTAATACCTTTTGCTACACCAGTATTATTTATTGCTGCAACCGTAGGATCAGAACTAACCCAATGAACATCTTTGGTAACGTCACGTTTTGATTTATTTGAAAAATGGGCGGTAGCACTAAAAGGTAATGAAGAGTGTGAAGGTATTCTTGCCGCCGACGTCCCCGATATATTATCGTAACTAATCTCTACTGATACGATATCGTTAGCGACTGATGTTGATGTACCACTGTTACAACCAAGTATAATTAATGAACATAAAACAAGTAGTTTACGCATAAAAGTCTCCTGTATTTTTACATTTAAAGCCAATTAACAAAACACCCACTCTCTTTAGGGAAAGTAAAAGCTGAAGTCAGCATAAATAGATGTTTTATATGAAAGAAATACAGATTAAACAGCACTTACCGCCAACTTGCAAATGATAATGAATATCAATTAAACCCTAATTTTATAAAGTTCTTTAATCTCGGAAATACGGGTAAAAGCATTATTTTGACATCAAAACGTTACATTCCAAGGCTGAATAGCTCGCTTACTAAGAAACAAACTCGCCAAAAAAAATATACAACTAAATATCAGTCACTTAAGATTAAGAGTCACTTTTGGCTCACTGTGGGATTTCAAACAAATTTAGGATGAACATATTTTTATATAAGTATGCTCATTTAAATCATTACAACTCTAACTAAATTCACCGTAACTATTATTATATAATCGAATGATTTACATGCGTATGGAAACAATGTTTTCATGAATCTGACATAATTAAAAATCGTCAAATATTACGAAACTATGATTAATAGACGGCTATCGATTTAGATACATATATTTCGCGAGGAGTAAACAAGAAATAATATTTCTTTAATGTGTGCATTGAACAACCCACAAAAAAAGGCAAAGGATTAAGTGAAGGCAGATTGCTCTGGGTAAATACTCACACTAGAATAAGCAGAAATCTAACATCTTAGTCATTGTAATAGTACGGTGACCCGTCCTGATATGGGTTGACACTTGATTGACTAAAACGCTCGATGTATTTCATCGGGCGTTTTGTATTTTAGAGCTGTGTGAGGCCTATATTCATTATAGATTTTTACTGATTCGGCGACCATTTTCTTTGCTTCATCTAAATCATTCGGCTTATTCAACAGATACTCCATCTTCAGTATTCCGTTGATCCTCTCTGCCAACGCATTCTGATAACAGTCATAGCCATCAGTCATTGAGCAAGATACATCATACTGTCGATGCAACTCTTGGTATTCAACAGAGCAGTACTGAACACCTCGATCTGAGTGATGAACAAGCTCACCTGTATTCTTCCGCTCTTTCAACGCGTTTAAAAAGGCCTGCTTGACCGTGCGAGCTTTCATATCATCACCTATGTGATAGCCCACGATTTTTCTTGAGTAAGCGTCCGTCACTAAACTGAGATAAGTACTACCACGTCGCGTTGCTAGATAAGTAATATCGGCAACCCATAATTGCTCTGGTCTTTCCGGTATTAAGCCTTCTTTGATTCGATTTGGATGGCAGTAAAAGCGATGATTACTGTTTGTGGTTCGATGATAAGCCCTTCGATTTTGCACTAATAATCGATTCATTCTCAACAGAGAGAATAAGCGGTCTCGCCCGATTTCAATATCGTTCTGAGCAAGTAAATACTTGATCTTACGAGTCCCTATACGAGGGTGCATCATCCTTTGCTCCTTCACAAAACCGAGTACTGATTCATCTTTCTTTGTTTGATGAATTTCTGCAACACAGCGCTTGTAGAAAGCTTGTCGTGTAATACCTATGAAGTGACAAGCTTTAGTGACGGTCAACTTTCTGACCGTTTTTTCCTTAATAACTCGGCCTTGCGCTTCTTTGAGATTCGGACACCGAAATCTCGATCCATGACTTTTACTACCGCTTCAAAGAACTCAGCTTTGAGCTGAGTCTCTTCCAATTGCTGCTCGAGTTCTTTGATTCGTTGCTCTGGGGTTTGAGTTGAGGAAGGGTTTGACATAGTCGCTCCTAACGCTCTCGATTGTTCTATTCCTTTAGACCAATCTAGTTGACCATGTTTGCGAAGCCAAACTAAAACGGTAGAGCGACCTTGGATCCCATAACGCTCTTGAGCTTGCTTATAAGTCATTTCGCCTTTTTCAACTTGGCTTACGACTGCCAATTTAAAGGCAAGAGAATAATCTCGTTGAGTACGTCTACTTGTTGTTTTCATGACACTCTCCAATTTCATGTTGGAAATGTGTCAACCATATTTAGGACGGTACACGGCTACAAAAAAAGCACCCTATTGGGTGCCTTATTATTTTTTACTATCCCTAGTTTTGCACTAAGCAATCTTCAGCTTTAGAAATCTAAATCACCATACTCTGGGCTATCATAACGCGATCGTACTGGACGACGCTTCTTCTTTTTAGATTGTGAATCTAAGTCGATAAATTCATTATCGCCATCAAATTTACACTTAGACTTTGAGCCTTTAGAAAATTTTTGATCTAGCTTAGCCATTTTCGTTTCCTGAAAACATCCAGAGTAATTAAAGGTTAAATTGAAGATTCACAAAATACGTCAGTTTGTTTTGCGTATTATTGCCGCCTTCAATAGCATCATAATTGTCGAATATGACAGAAATACTAAACTGCCAGTAGTTTACTCAAAAAAGTACAAGAACAATAAACAGCAACGGCTATTGATGACTATTATTCTAACTACTCCGACAACTCGAAGGGTAATCTAGCACCACCCATCATGTACAATGAGTAATTTTAGTTTTACCAACAAAAATCACTCATCGAACTTTTCCTTTAAAATACTCGCTTAAACTCTCTCGATAACACTGGAAAATGGCACATCAAGCATGCTCGAAATAAGCTCTGTTTTTTCGTTATCTTCACTCCACACAAGGTAAAGTTGCTGCTCCATTACTGGTGCACCGTCAACAAGATGTAGTAGCCCATCTTCAACACTTTGTGCAACAACGGGTGAAGGTAAGTAACCCATACTTGGGTTATTCAGAATATATTCCTGCGCCATTTTGCTTGAATGCGTATGCAGAATAGGCGTCTTATCCAATTCAATCACACGACTGTGCTCTACAGAAAATCGTGTCCCCCAATCCAAATACACCAAAGGTAAATCTTTAGCATCAGCCAAAGAACAGTTTGGTCTATGGCTTACTAACTGTAATTGGAATTCACGGACTTTCTTTACTTGCATGCTTTCAATACGTGGCGGCTCACATGTTAATGAGATATCAACGCTTTTATCAAAAAGGCGTTTCGCCATACTTTGACGAGGCACAGATTCAAGACGTAAAGCCAAGCCTGGTATTGCCGCGTAGATGCGGTTTATCCACTCAGAAATGCCGTCAAATTCCCAAAACATAGGCGATGCACCCACTGAGATTTGCGAATTTAAGCTGTCGGTTAACGCCACATCCTGTTTTGCCCTACCCCATGTTTGCAAAATCGCTTCTGCATAGGGCTGTAAACGCTCTCCAGCCGGCGTTAAATGCACGTTGCCACGCTGGCGAGAAAATAAAGGATTGCCTAACTGACTCTCTAATTGACGGATACGGAAACTCACAGCGGACTGCGTTAGATACAAATTATCTGCCGCACGACCAAAGTGACGTGTTTTTGTAACCTCAAGAAATGTTTTAAGTAATTCGGTATCCACGAGCCAAATCTCATCAAAAATAAAGAAGGGAGTTTAATACGCGATAGTACACGTTAGTGTAGCAAAAGCACGATGAATATTTTTAATCGTAGTCACAAAAATTCTTTGATTTACAACTTCACTTCTCTCGACGAATATCTGCGAAAAATCAGCATCAGGAACTGAATTAATGAGAAGTGAAGGTAAATTTTACGACGATAAAAATTTCCCACGCGGCTTTAATCGCTCAGGTGTTTTCACAATTTCTGAATCCACCCTGCTAGAGAATTATGGCCGAACAATGTCCCGTCTGTACTCAGGCGAAATCGAACCAATGAGTGAAATTGAACGTCAATTTGTCGCTGAAACAAGTGGCCAACTGACTGTTCAATCTGATTTTGCAAAGTGTTGGGTGAAATACCTCAATCGTACCTGCAATAAAGTGAAAAGTTACACCTTATGCTCATCGGTACGTAAGCAGGGCCAGTCATTCGATGATGATTCTGGCGGGGACGACCTCGATTATTAATTCAAGTTACTGATTCAGTAACCTCACTATTTCTTTACGACCAGCCACCCTCCAATCATATCTAGGGTGGCTGGTTGCTTTTTGGGCCTCTAAAAGGCCTTCTATATTCGGTAATTTGCTATGAAAATTTGTTTTGTTATGTACCCGTGGGATCGTGTTGAACCAGAAAATGACTCAACACTACGCCTAATTCATGAAGCCGCAGCTCGTGGTCACACGGTTGCTATTACAACGCCTAATAACCTTACAATGCGCGACAGCATGGCTATCGCTTTTTGTAATGTATTAAAGAACAAAGAAGTCTCTAGCAATATTCCAAGTTTTTATAAAAAAGCTGAATTTACAAAAGCACAACTGCCACTAGCTGGTTTTGACGTTATCTTCATGCGTGCAAACCCGCCACTAGACACAATGGCATTGAACTTCTTGGACTCAGTACGTGATGACACTTTCATCATGAACGATATTGATGGCCTACGTGTAGCAAACAACAAGCTATACACCGCATCACTACCTGATCCACAAAACGAATTTATTCCAGTAACTCACGTGTCTAAGAACCGCGAGTACCTAGAACGTGTACTAGACGAAAACACTAACGACCGCATGATCCTTAAGCCACTTAATGGCTACGGCGGTAAAGGTGTAATCCTTGTAGAGAAAAGCGCGAAATCAAGCGTGAAATCACTACTGGACTTCTACATTGGTGACGACCAGAACTATGTAATTCTACAAGATTACATCGAAGGCGCAGAACTAGGCGACGTTCGCATCATGATGCTAAACGGCGAACCTATTGGTGCTATGCGCCGTGTTCCAGCGCAAGGTGATGTACGTTCTAACATCCACGCAGGTGGTAAAGAAGTTAAGCACGTATTAACCAAGCAAGAACTGCGTCTTTGTAAGCACATCGGCCCTAAATTAGTGCGCGATGGCCTTTACTTTGTTGGCCTTGATGTAATCAACGGCAAACTGGTTGAAGTAAACGTACTAAGCCCTGGCGGTATTACACGTATTAACCGCCTGAACCGCACTAAGTTACAACGTGATGTTTTAGATTTCGTTGAAAGCGTTGTTGTAGCAAAAGAAGTGAGCATTACACGGAAGAACGAGTTCCGTAAGGTTATCGCCGATGCTACAGCTTACTGAGCAGGAGGTGCTGGATAAGATCCAGCACCTCGTTCCATTCGAAGCGCAACTTAATGACGGCAGCTTAACGATTCGCATCAGCGAATATCAGCCATACATTGCGACAGCTATTCACCATGGTCATCGCTTTCGTACCGAGTTAATGAGCAAGTGTGAGTTAACCGAAGAAGAACGTTACTACGAAGAAGACCCTTTCACAGGTGACTTTATTTCTTCGTTACCGATCATTTTGCAAGGTGAAGATTCTCGTTATGAGTACGATCTTAACCGTTCAAATGATCAATGCATTTATGATCAAGCTTGGGGAAAAGACGTTTGGTCTACCCCACTGACAGATGCAGAAAAAGCAGTATCACTTGATAAGCATGCAAAATATTACCGTATTTTGAAATGCCTTATTGAAGCGCTAGAGAATAAATTTGGTCTTTGCTTAATTTATGATGTGCATTCATACAATTACCAGCGTATCGAAAACGAAACGCCAACCTTCAATTTAGGTACGCAACAGATCAATAAAAAGCTGTGGCGTAAAGACATTGATGAATGCTTAAATCAACTTAACAGCGTTGAATTGCCAAACATTGTTGTTTCAGCAAAAGAAAATGATGTATTCAAAGGCATGGGTTACCAAGCTAACTTTGTTAAACAGCATTTTAAAAAGACGTTAATTTTACCGATCGAAGTGAAGAAAATTTTCATGAACGAAGTTGGGGGCGAAAGCTTCCCACTTGTTATTGAAAAAATGAAAGAAGCAATGAAAACCGTTGTTACGGAACATGCTGCCTTCACTCTACGTCGTAAGACCAAAGTTAAGCGCCTAACAAGCAGTACAATTCTGGCTTCTAAATTGCCAAGAGAAGTACTAAAACTGGATCGTCAGCTATATTCTATTGCTCGTGGTGTTAATACATTAAGTTACATTAACCCAACGAACTTGAAGCAAGAGAAACGTCGATTCTTACATAAACCGTTTACGTACCAACCTACGTTTACGTATCGCCAACTGGATCTTGACCCATACAAGTTCCGTGAGCAGCTATATCGCTTGCCCGTTGAAGATATTCGTGATGCTGACATTCAAAAAATGTACCGCAAAACGATTGATCAACTTGCTGTGCGTATCGATTTGCTAACGAGCATTGGTACAGATGAGTTTTTGTATAACTCATTACGCTACTATGGGCAGCCAGATGACCGTGATATCGCCAACGCGAAGTTCATTCTTCATGCTTGTGAATATCAAGAAAAAGAGCCAGCAACACTTAACGCAAAAGATGCCATTGCAGCTTTTAAAGCGGCAGCAGCGGATTACGGCCTAAAGTGTAACGTGGTGAGCTCTAAAACCCTGATTGCAAGGGCGATGGTTAGCGGTCGTAGCATTAAAGTAAACGTAAATAGTACTTTTACAGAGCGTGATTTAGATGCCCTTATTCAACACGAATTAGGCGTACACTTAGTCACCAGCGTAAATGCGGATAACCAACCGTTAAAAGTGCTTAAACTGGGTTTACCTGGTAACACCCATACGCAAGAAGGTTTAGCGATACTTTGTGAGCACCTTTCAGGTAGTTTCCCATTGCATCGTTTAAAAACGCTAGCATTACGTGTTATCGCGGTTGATAAAATGGTTAACGGTGAAAGCTTTGGTGATACGTTCCAAGCATTAAAGCTAGATTATAAATTGTCTGATGACGATGCATTCACAATAACAGCACGCGTATACCGTGGCGGTGGCTTTACTAAAGACTTCCTCTACTTACGTGGCTTAAAAGATGCGTTGCACTGTTATCATGAACAAGATCTAACATCACTGTTTGTCGGCAAAACAGGCTTCGAATTTAAGCCGTTGATAGAAGAACTGATTGCACGTGATATCTTGCAAAAACCAGCCTACATGCCAAAAGCATTAACGCTAGAAACAAAGCCAGATCCTGTGATGGACTTCTTATTGAACTCTATCCGTTAACGGTGGATATCGGCAATCTCTAGCCGTTATATCCGACAAAAAGAAAAGGCGAACTATCGCCTTTTCTTTTCATTCCCTTTGGCTGCCTCTTCAATAGCTAGCAAATCACTCGTTTTAGTACTGAAACGCCATAAATACGCGATAGCGCCTCAAAGTATTAGCAACCTCCACTCGAAATATACACCAATAAAATCAGAGCATTAACTCGAACATTAGATTTAGCATCATCCTCAAATAAAAAATCACACTTAAAAGCTTGTTAAATAGCTTTACGCATAGATAATGTCATCTAAATACCTGTAATCGTATTTGAGCCATTAGGCCCTGTTTCAAATATTTATTTTATCAAATGTAGGTGTAATGAAAGTACCCAAGCGATTATTGCCATTAGTTGAAGATGGTTTAGTAGATGAAGTGTTAACTCAGCTAATGAGTGGTAAAGAAGCTTCTGTCTACATAGTGCATAGTCAAGATAAGATCTGCTGCGCCAAAGTGTATAAAGAAATTGAACAACGTAGCTTTAAACAAGCTGTAACCTACCGCGAAGGTAGAAAAGTTCGTAATAGTCGCAGAGCTCGTGCGATGGAAAAAGGCTCGAAATTCGGGCGTGATGAACAAGAAAAAGTATGGCAACGCGCTGAAGTAGATGCTTTGTATGCACTCTCTGATGCTGATGTACGCGTACCAACGCCATATGGCTGTTTCCATGGTGTATTGCTGATGGAGTTGATGACAACCGAAGACGGAAGTGTCGCTCCACGCTTGAACGACATCACGCTAACAAAAGAGCAAGCATTAAGGGATCACGACCTTATCATCAAGTATGTGACACGCATGCTGTGTGTCGGTATCGTGCATGGTGATTTATCCGAATTTAACGTACTTGTTGATGAGTCAGGCCCGATCATTATCGACCTGCCTCAAGCTGTTGATGCATCGGCCAATAACAACGCGAAATGGATGCTAGAGCGTGATGTTGCCAACATGACGAATTATTACGGTCAATACGCTCCAGAACTGCTTGAAACACAATTTGCTAAAGAAATGTGGGCATTGTACGAAGCTGGCGACCTGACGCCAACCACTGAACTGACTGGGCATTTTGAGTGCAGCGATGAAGATGCTGATATTGATGGCTTAATGGCAGAGATTAATGCCGTTATGGAAGAAGCCGCGTTACGTAAAGAACGCCTTCAAGAAGAAAATGAATTAGACTAACAGACCTTAGATTTACATCCTCAGTTACTCAGTGCTGTGGGATAAATAGGTAACATGCCACCGAACGCGTGGCATGTTGCTGCACAAATCACGTCTAAATCAATAGCAATTCAAGCGCCATTAAAACTATTGTACACCTACAAATTGCACCGCCAACAGCAACCGCTCCGACATTAGGCAATAATCTAATTACATTCAGGAAACGTTGCTGAATATAAACTTATATTCGGTCAAAATAGCCCTTCATTACCTCTTGTGATTTTTGAGAAACACGTCACAATAGCGCGAAAATTTCGTCTATTGTTCGCTAGCTTTGCGTCAGTAAATGAATAACACCAATTAAAGTCACACTTCCCCTATTACACACCATCAAGCGGCATTCCTGATCGTGGTGATAAAGTGGAAAGCCGTTTTCAAAAACTGTTATTTTGATGTCATTAGATGTTACACCTCTCTTTACATGCTCTGTGATTTTTCGCATGCATAGCATAACGCTTGCTTTCATATGACATCGTCAACATTTTATCTCATTACATTTAAGCTCGAACACATACCATGTTAAATAAAAAACTGATTATTGCTAGTTTGATCGGACTCGTCCTTACTGGTTGTAACGACAACTCAGATTCAACCACTGAGAACACGCTGACATACGCCTATGCAAAAGCAAATGGTACGCAATACCAAGGCACTGTTGAAGCAGTAAAGGACAGCAAAAATATTTCTGATAACGCCGAAGTATTTAAAGGGATCAAGTACGCGGAAGCTCCGCGCTTCTCAAACGCTGAACTCTATACACCAGAGAACACACAGCAGACATCTGCTACAGAATTTGGCAAGCAATGCCCACAAGGTAGTGTTGCGCGTTATGACGCGACGAAAATGTCTGAAGATTGCTTGTACTTAAATATCTGGCGTCCGATCCAAGAGCATCAACAAGCCGCTATGCCTGTCTATGTATTCATTCACGGTGGATCATTTGAAACAGGTTCTGGCTCTAACGCGATTATTCACGGTGATGCTATCGTGGCAAACGGCGTAAAAAATGGAAATCCATTTATCGCTGTCACGCTAAACTACCGACTTGGTATCTTCGGATCGTTTTACCAAAACGATGACGAGAGCGGAAACTATGGCATCAAGGATCAGCGCACCGCGCTTAAATGGATTAAAAACAACATTGCTGATTTCGGCGGTGATCCAGATAATGTAACCCTCTTTGGTGAAGGTGCTGGCGCAATGGCTGTTGGTATCCACCAGCTAAACCCTATTGATGCTGAAACAAACGAAAAACTATTCCATCGTGCGATCATGCAAAGCAACCCTTATGGCATTCCTTATAAAACAAAGGACTCAGCTGAAAATTTAGCGACGTCACTTGAAGGATTCAAAGATAAGACGTTTGGTGGGTCAGAAGCGGTATCGGTTGATTGGTCAAACTTATCGACTACAGATATTTTGAAAGTTGGTGCGTATGCCAGAAGTCCACTGATTTTAGCTAACAGCCTAGTCAACCCACTGTACATGCAACCTTATGGTGCAGGAGTGTTGCCTTTTGCACCATACAAAGAGACTCGAGGCTGGCCTTATAAATCACCAAAAGACAGCGTTGTTACAAAACAGCCTGCTGATGCGGATTTCAAAGTACCGACTGTGTTAAGTTTTAACAACGATGAAGCCAACACATTTTTAGGCTACATAGAACCATTATTCATGGTTGACTATGATTTAGTCATTCCACTTGATTTAGGCGATAACAATACCGTTAATTTAACGCTAAATTTTAAATCTGACACTTACCCTCTGCTCCTCAATGTCATCTTTGGTGCAGACCAACTAGTAAAAGATGCCATTGATAGCCAGTTCCCTGAACAAGCTAGTGCACTTAAAGCAGCTTGGACAGCATTAAAATGGGCAAACTCTCTCACCCCTAAAGCAGATCAATTACTGGCTGTTTCTCATTACCAAATGGATAAAAATGAGAGCGGTGAGATCATTGGTAAAGAAACAGTGAAACGTGCTCGTATGGTGGCTAACGATATGCTGTTTACTTGCCCTAACCGTATAGTTGCACAAAAGAACGATACGCGCCTTTATCACTACAACTACAAATCTGATTTAACCTTCAGACCGATTGATGCCTCTTTCTTGTTGTCGATTTCATGTACAAGTGGTGTGTGCCAAGGGGACGAGTTACCTTTTGTATTCAACAAAAACTTAAACATTCGCTCTATGAAAGCAAACGCAAGCGAGCGCGATGCCTTAATGATGGACACTGTGTCTCGTGAATGGTTTAAACCAACCATGTTCGACCAATCAAATACCATCAAGGCACAAGATACAGTTTGGACAATTGATCAAAATGGCTTTAATCCTGTATCAGATTGGGACAGTACCATTAATGCTATCCCAAATGATGACGGTACCTTAAGCCAGCAAGGCCGTTGTGATTATTTAGAGCAGGCTGGACTCATCAAGTTCTAAGCATACTCTAAACTGACCTGAGCACTTCCTGACACTCATCAAACAGGAAGTGCTCAATTCACCGCTTCGTTTAGAAAAAACATTCCACACCACCGCATAAAACCCAGCTTTTTCTAGCATAAAACCCTCCTTATTCATTTATCCTTGTGCTTTTTGATAAAAACATCACAATAGACGAAACTTTTTCAATTGTGGCACGGTCATACTGTGGTTATAACTGATTGTATTTCTAATATTTAATGATTTGATATAACACCGCATCGCTGATTAATATAAGGCTAAAATGACACCCACACTTTTTCGACACTCCTCACCACAGATAGCTAAAGTTGCTTTAGTGCTTGTTTGGGTGGTAATAACGCTTTGCCTAAGTCAGCGTTCAGGGTGGGTTTCATCGTGTCCAAATGCATCGCACTCGCAGCAAAATTCCGCATATTCACCTGCTGAGCAAGCAGCGACAATACAAGCATTCATTCAAACGAAAGCAACAAAAACATCAGATGCAAACACCCTAGTCGAATCTAGCCCTATCACGCAAAAACATTGTGATATGAGCGATCACCTGCTTCAGATTCACGGGCAATTCCTCGAATTAGGCTTGCTTTACCTTCCCTTCATTTTCATTCTGTTAAGCTTGTTATGTACTGGCCATTCTTTTGTGCCTGCACTAACAGAGCCAATACCGTCCACTCAAAGACGCCATTTAACCTTCTGTGTATTTAGAGAATAAACACATCGAATTATCCAGATTTGATTTTTTGTGTTTATTGGAGTTATACCGTTGAAAAAAGCTATTACATCTCAAAATACGCTGTTAACCATGTTTGCAGCATTACTTTTCAGCTTGTTTGCCTTTAGTGCCCAAGCGAAAGACTACACGACGGGCTGGTTAACCAACCCGATGCACCCACCTGTGCAAGTACGTTTCATGCTGACTGGCCAGACCGATGAAGCAGCCAAAACTGTTGAAGGCTTGCTAGAGGTTGATCTTGAAGGTGACTGGAAGACCTACTGGCGGTCACCTGGCGAAGGTGGTGTTGCACCCAAAATTGATTGGGAAATGTCTAACAACATCAGTGATCTTGAATGGCATTGGCCAATGCCAAAACGCTATGAATTTTTAGGCGTCGAGACTTTAGGCTACAAGCATAAAGTCGTCTTCCCTATGACAGTCACTGTTGATGATTTTAACAAGCCAGTATTTCTATCTGGTAAGTTAACCATGTCATCTTGCACCAGCATTTGTGTACTGACTGACTATGAAGTCGTCATGGACTTCATTCCGAATCAACTCACACCTTCAACCGACGCGATGCACTTATACAACCAAGGTATGAGTAACGTACCTGCTGACAGTGCAAACGTCAGTATTGACCAGACAAGTTGGAACAACGACAAACAAGAGCTGTCAGTTCTGATTAGTAATACTCAGGCTTGGTCTAAACCAGACGTCTTTGTCGACAGCAGCGATATAGCACTAGAGAACGTGTCATTCAGTTCACCAAGTATTACCAAAGATAACCAGCAGTTAATTGCAACGTTTAAAGTCAGCAGTTGGTTTGGTAAACCAGACTTAACCAATAAAACGTTAAATGTGACAGTGACTGATGCAGACATGGCCGTTGAAGAACAAGCCGTTGCCGCGACGTTGCCGCTTACAACACAAATTGGTTCAAGCATTTGGCAAACCATCGCTTTTGCGCTGATTGGTGGTCTTATCCTTAATATTATGCCTTGTGTACTACCTGTGCTCGGTATGAAATTAAGCAGTATTATAGCAACAGATGGCATGGAACGTCGTCAAATTCGTACCCAGTTCATAGCATCTGCGGCGGGTATTTTAGTTTCATTCTGGCTATTGGCTGGTTTCTTAACGGCATTAAAAGTATCTGGACAAGCACTGGGTTGGGGCATCCAATTCCAAAGCCCTTACTTTATCGGTGCCATGATCATCATAACAGGTGCATTTGCCGCTAACATGCTTGGTCTTTTTGAAATTAGCCTATCAAGTAACACCAATACTTGGTTAGCCACCCGTGGTGATAACTCCCACCTTGGTCATTTTGTTCAAGGTATGTTTGCGACCTTACTTGCAACACCTTGTAGTGCACCATTCTTAGGGACTGCTGTCGCTTATGCACTCGGTGCTGACATTGTAACCTTGTTTGCCATCTTCACCGCGCTGGCGATTGGCATGGCAGCGCCGTGGTTGTTAATCGCCCTATTCCCTCAGCTTGCGTCTAAGCTGCCTAAACCGGGAAATTGGATGAACGGCGTTAAAACCTTATTTGGTTTAATGATGTTAGCCACCAGCCTATGGTTACTCAGCTTAATGACCAGCTTTGTGAGTACGGGCACTGTAGTTGGTTTCGCCGTTACCTCGCTTATCCTTTTATTGTGGCGTCTAGGCCAAGTAAAAGGCCGTAAGAGCGTTGTCATTACCCTTGCTGTTATCTTGCTAGGCGGAGCAAGCAGTCTATTTATCGGTAGTCTAACGGCTGATAAATGGTCAACGCCATTGCCTGCCGATCATGTTTGGCAACCGCTAAAAAGTGAAGAGATAAGCCAAGCTGTGGCACAAGGAAAGACTGTCTTTGTTGACGTTACTGCAGATTGGTGTATTACCTGTAAAGCCAACAAAATTGGTGTAATGCTACAGAACCCTGTGTACGACAAGCTTGACCAAGACAACATTGTGTTGATGCGTGGCGACTGGACGACACCGTCTGACTATGTCACTGGATTCTTACAATCTTACGGACGCTTCGGTGTGCCTTTTAACATTGTTTATGGTCCTAATGCACCAGAAGGTATCGCATTACCCGTTATTCTGACGAGTGCCGATGTCATGGGAGCTATTGCTGAAGCCGAAGGCAAAAGCACTTCGAACAATAAGGGCTAAGCGTATGCCAGAAAATACGAACGCTAAGAAATCGCAGGCGAAAGAATCAAAAGTGACTCAAGGCTCAAGGGTTAAAAAGTGGGCCAAAGAAGGCTTAACCCTGCTGCTTATTATGCTGGTTGTAAGCACGGCGATGGATTGGTGGCGTAACCAATCTATTCCACAAAATACGCTGGCACCCAAGGTATATACCGCCATCAACGGTGAGCAATACGATCCTGTATCTCTCAGCTATGAGAAGCCGGTATTACTGTATTTTTGGGCGACATGGTGTGGCGTATGTAAATTTGTGAGCCCAACTGTCGATTGGATGGATGGTGATTACACTGTCATTTCAGTTGCGATGACATCAGGTGAGAACGATAGGCTGAATGCCTACATGAATTACCATGAGTATGACTTCCCTGTCGTGAATGACCAATCAGGACAGCTAGGCCGCACTTGGGGCATTTCAGCAACACCGACAATCATGATTCTTCGCGATGGTAAAATAGCCTCTGCCACCACAGGTATTTCCACCCCACCCGGCATTTGGGCTCGAATGATGTTAGCCAAATAAACGGCGCTTCGTTCAAATCCATATTGATAACAAATCAGTAGTGGCAATATAGCAATAAACAAAAACACCCTTGAGCCTAGCATCTCAAGGGTGTTTTTTTAGCTTTCTAGAACGTGGTTAGACGTATTTAATAAGTCACGCTTAGCGGAATTTGTAATCGCTATGGCAAGCTTTACAGTTTTTAGCTGCAACACCAAAAGCTTTCTTCGTCGCTCGTTCATCACCTTGAGATGCAACTTGCGCAAGTTGAGTCAGATCAGTTTGAAACTTGTTTAGCTTAACGGTAAAGCCGTCCCAATCATTCCAAATTTCAGGCTTAGCTTTGGTGTCACCTTTATCAGACCCATCAACACTGAACGCCTCTCCTGGCATCAAGGCGAGAGTCGAAATATATTGTGCTCGCTTGCTGAATACTTCTTGATTCCAGTCTTTACGACCTTTTACCATATCCGCCATATCACCAAAGTTTGCCGCAATCATAGAGAATGCTGCTTGGCGATAATGAATGGCGTCTTCAGGCTTTTCAAAAGGAGATGCTGACACACTGGTTGCTAGCAGCGTAAGGCTAGCCATCATCATTTTTACTTTCATCGCTTCTTCCATGTTTTTATAGTTAAACGAGCCATATTCAACTCGATGAACTGATCTTATCAAGCCTCTCAATTTAGTAAACAGTTTTTACATGAAACTTACATTGACTTACAACTAAACACCGAAAGGTTCACATTATGATTTCTCACTTGATACTCGGAACTTAGTTACACAGTTCGCCTTAATCAAAAACTGAGATCGTACGACGATTGTCCGTTCGTTTGCTTATCAAGCAGCATACTTAGCTAAAAGCTATAAACTTCGCTAAAAGCAATAAAACCATTACAATGCCACCCGTTATTATCTTTTGGTGCAGGCACTTCCCTTGAAACTCAGTAAGCGATTAAGAAAAATTGAACAAATGGTCACATCCGATTACAGCCATATTTGGGACTGCTGCTGTGATCATGGTTTCTTGGGCGCGGCTTTACTGTCTCGACAAGCGGCAAAGAATATTCATTTTGTCGATATTGTGCCTGAACTCATGTCTGAATTAGAAAGTAAGCTACAACGCTTCTATTCTAATTCCGAATCACATTGGTACACCCACTGCCTCGATGTTGCAGCGCTACCTTTACTACAACATGAGGGAAAACAGCTCATTATTATCGCTGGAGTCGGTGGTGATTTGATGATCCAGTTCATTGAAGCTATTCATCAAAGACATCCAAAGTTATGTGTCGACTTTCTACTATGCCCTGTTCATCATCAATTTGCCCTACGCCAGAAACTGAACGAGCTAAATTTCAGTCTACAAGATGAAGTACTGGTTGAAGACAACCAACGCTTTTATGAAGCCATTCTTGTCTCATCTGCACCCGATGAAAACGCGCCTATTACACTTGTTGGCGATAAGATTTGGCAATCAAATTCAGACAAGCAAACTGACATAAACAAAAAGTACCTGACAAAAACGCTCGACCACTATCAGCGAATTCAGCAAGGCAATACCAGTGATGTCAGCCACATCATTGATGCTTATCGTGCCATAACGCTTTAATTCCGTGCATTTGTAGCGAATGACAAGAAACTATAGCGGTGTTATCGATCACTTCATTTACTAATTGCGATAAAATAAAATAACTATAAAAACATAGAGCAAAGTCATGCACGGAACGTTAAGTAAAATGAAGTCGAGCTTGTGCCCTGAAAGCAGCACAGTCGACTACCAACTCCCAGTGGGCGAATCCCTACTCGCTTTAAACCCATTAATCGGTAAACCACTAAAAATGACCTTCACAGGTAATATATTCTGTAATGCTTGTGGAAAGAAAACCAAGAAGAGTTACTCGCAAGGCCACTGTTTTCCTTGTATGAAGAAACTTGCGCGCTGCGACATGTGTATTATGAAGCCAGAAACCTGCCACTACGATGCAGGTACATGCCGTGAACCAGAATGGGGCGATAGCTTCTGCATGGTGCCGCATTATGTCTACTTATCGAATACGTCTGGTTTAAAAGTCGGCATCACTCGTCATACTCAGCTTCCTACTCGCTGGATTGATCAAGGTGCAACCCAGGCCTTGCCTATCTTTAAGGTAAAAACACGTAAACTGTCGGGACTTGTCGAAATTGCATTAGCCCAACTTGTTGCCGATAAAACCAATTGGCGCGCAATGTTAAAAGGCGATAATAAAGACATTGATCTAGTGGCAGAAGCAAAGCGTTTGATCCCAGAGGTTGAAGCGAAACTTGAAGAACTGACAGGGACCTTCGGCAGCGATGCTATTGAACGCTTAGATGAAGACCTGGTTAACATTAGTTACCCTGTCACTCAACATCCAACCAAAATCAGCTCGCATAACTTCGATAAAGAACCTGTAGTAGAAGGCACCTTGCTGGGCATTAAAGGTCAGTACTTAATGTTTGATACTGGTGTGATCAACATCCGTAAATTCACTAGCTACGAAATTACCGTCGACGCTTAATATCAATAAAAAAGCCCGCCTCTGAAATGACCCCCAATAGTTGGACAACCAATTATTGGGGGTCTTTTTTATGTCCAAATATAGTCGTGAATTAAAGCTTACTATTGCTAGGCAATATCTTCATGGAACAGCATCCAGCAGACTGCTATCTAGTGAATATTCAATATCATCGAGACAAATAAGGTACTGGGCTCAGGTCTATTCGATACATGGCACCAACTCCTTCTTACCTTCCTCACATAGCAGTAGTGCGGGTAAGAAATTGCAGGCATTGAATCTGATGTGGACGAGTGGGTGGTCTCTCAGTCACACTAGCGCTGTTTTGAACCTATCCTCTCCTGGCATCTTGTCGTCATGGCTTAAAAAGTACAATGAGGCCGGTTTAGAAGGACTAGAAAACCGCCCTATAGGAAGACCTCTCATGAAATATCAATCCAAAGCTACACCAAAACCTGATGACGAAATGACTCTTGAAGAGCTGAAAGAGGAACTGGCGTACTTGCGGGCAGAGAATGCTGTTCTAAAAAAGTTGGAGGAGCTGAAGCAGCAAAAGCGTCGACAAACAAAGAAAAAGCGTTAGCCGTCTCAGCTCTGAAAGAAAAGCACTCTTTAAAGCACCTACTTCGAGCCATGAAGATGGCAAGGAGTGTGTTCTACTATCAAATTCAAGCATGCCATAAGCCTGACGCTTATGAGCACGAGCTAGAAGTTATTAGATCGATTTATCATGAGCATGAGGGGCGTTATGGCTACCGCCGTATTCACTTGGAATTAAGGAATCGCGGTATCAAGCTCAATCACAAGACGGTACAACGGCTGATGACCCGTCAGGGGCTAAAATCCACGATGAGGCCAAAGAAGTATCGAGCTTATAGAGGAGAAGCAGGGAGAGCGGCACCAAACATACTTGAAAGAGACTTCAAGGCGACAAAACCTGATGAAAAGTGGGTGACAGATGTCACCGAGTTCAAGGTTAAAGGGCAGAAAGTCTATTTGTCGCCGATAGTTGACCTGTTTAATCAAGAAGTGATCTCGTTTAGGCTAGCCAAAAATGCTCGACTACCACTGGTTACGGGCATGTTGAAAGATGCAATAAAGAAACTTAGAGGACACTCAAGACCAATTGTACATAGCGACCAAGGCTGGCAATATCGGCATAAGGCTTATCAAAAGCAACTCGCTAACTGTGGTCTTGCCCAAAGTATGTCGCGAAAAGGGAATTGCCTCGATAATGCTGTAGCCGAGAACTTTTTCGCGTTGCTGAAAACAGAGATGTATCACGGGAAAAGCTTCAAAGATGCCGATGAACTGATAGAAAAGATTAAAGGGTACATAGAGTATTACAATACAAAACGTATAAAGGTAAAACTAAAAGGCCTGACTCCGATAGAATATCGAAATCAGGCCTTACAAGCCGCTTAACTAAAATGTCCAACTTAATGGGGTCACTTCACTCACTGAATCAGTGAGGCGGGCTTTTTACTAGCAAGAGTTACAAATTAAGCACGGCTCATAAACTTGTGTTCAGTCGTGTTAATTTTGATTTTCTCGCCAGATGCGATGTATTCTGGCACTTGAACTGTTAAACCAGTTGTTAGTACAGCTGGTTTAGTACGCGCACTTGCAGAAGCACCTTTAATTGATGGATCAGTTTCAACAATTACAAGATCTACCGTTGCAGGTAGTTCAATTGCAACTGGCGTACCATCAACAGTAAGAACTTGAATACCTTGAGTCTCTTCTGTAATGAAAAGAAGCTCTTCAGCAATTGAGTCTTTTGTGAAGTTGTACGGCGTGTAATCTTCGTTATCCATGAAGACATACTCGTCACCATCGATGTAAGAGAATGATGCTTGATGACGACGGAAGTCCGCAAGGCTAATCATTTCATCTGCTTTGAAGCTTTCATCGCTTTTTGCGCCCGTTGCTACATCGTAAAGACGCATACGGTAAAGGCTTGCACCAGCACGACCACTAGGAGTTAGTTTTTTAATTTCTTTCACTAACAATACTTTACCATTGAGTTCAATGGCTGCAAATTTTTTGATTTCACTTGCCTTTGGCATAGTCTGACATCCAGTAATAGATTGTGGGTAGAAATTACCACGAACTCAAATTTAGGCAAATAAAGAAATTATGAATAGCTGATTTATTCAGCATTTCCATGCGATTTTTTTCAAAATTTGCATCCCTTAGCAGCATTTGACTCCAGCATGATACTCACTCGCCTGCTCATGGAAGATATCCGCTAAATATTGAGCCAAAGATTCTGCAGGTAAATCTGACGGTATTACGACATCATAAATACGTACACGCATTGATGTTTCAGATTCTCGAAACAATAGCCATTCCTCGTTTTTACGCTGAACAGACATCACTTTGCCAAATACGTTAAATTTAATTCTCATCAAACACCTACTAAGAACGGGGGGTATTACTTCCTTCTATACTAAAAAGTAGCACATCATTTCGCTAGAACTGCACATTAAGGTACAGACATGCTCAACATGGACTTATCCCAAAAAGTCGTCATCAATACAACAACCATGGATTGGCTACCAAGCCCCTCAGGAGGCGTTCTCAGGAAACCCTTAGAAAGGGAATCCGCCGAATCAGGCCACACCACCAGTGTTGTGGAGTATATAGCAGCAGCAAATTTCCCTATCCACCCCCACCCTTTAGGTGAAGAAATCTTCGTATTAGAAGGGATATTTTCAGACGAAACGGGAAACTTCCCCGCTGGCAGTTATATCCGTAACCCACCAAAATCGCATCACGCACCGTTTAGCCACGAAGGCTGTAAAATATTAGTCAAGCTGAATCAATTTGATGAAAATGACAGCCAACAAGTCAATATTGATACCCAAACCGCTAAGTGGTTACAAGGTATCGGAGGGCTTAAAGTCATGCCTTTACATGATTTTAAGCATGGCGCACGACATGAGCATACCGCGCTTGTTAAATGGCCTGCGGGTGAAACATTCCAATATCATCAACATGTTGGTGGTGAAGAAATTTTTGTAATCTCAGGCGAGTTACGCGATGAGTACGGCCAATATCCTGCTGGAACTTGGCTCCGTAGCCCTCACCAAAGTGTACACAGACCATATGCAGAAGAAGAAACAATCATCTTTGTTAAAACAGGGCATTTACCATTGGTATAATCCAGTGTGCTGGCAGATCGATAATTTAGGGCTTACCCCTTCAGAAAACATCTCACTCTGCTATGACCAGTACGAAATCGATTAAATTTATAAATACAGTCATGTACAGTGTCTAGCTTCTTGGAGCGCACCTTTGCGTACTCCCCGAATTGCCATATTTTTCACAAAATACGACTTAATCGAGACAGCCTGAACAATGACAACCATTCATCATCATCCTGTACAAATCTACTATGAAGATACCGATCACTCAGGTGTCGTTTATCACCCTAACTTCTTAAAATATTTTGAGCGCGCCCGCGAACACGTTATCGACAGTGACAAGCTCGCGACCCTATGGAATGACCATGGGCTTGGCTTTGCCGTATATAAAGCAGATATGATTTTTCAAGACGGTGTCGAATTTGCGGAAGTGTGCGATATCCGCACCAGCGTAACTCTAGACGGTAAATACAAAACACTATGGCGACAAGAGGTTTGGCGCCCTAACGGTACACGCGCTGCCGTGATTGGCGATATTGAAATGGTCTGTTTAGATAAACAAAAGCGTCTGCACCCGATTCCACAAGACTTGCTTGATAGCATGGCATCAATGGTTTAAATCCAAAGTTTGAATAAAGGTTTAGATACTAGTGGAACTTATGATTGCCAATGAAGGTATATCCTAGCGATTCAGCAAATTCTCTATCGATACCTTACGGGCGTAAATAGAAGAGATATCCAATTTACGTCCTTTCACCATCAAACCAAAACGATAGCTCGAAGACAAACGCCCTAAACACGTAGACCACATTTGTCCTTCTGCTTGTTTGCTCCAATCCTCATCTTTAGCTGCTTTATCATTCAATGTATTTAAAACAATGCCCGTAATTAATTCGAGTGGTTGTGCACTAACCTGCTTTTCATCGAAAAGTGAGAGATGCTGTTTCTTGCTTGAAGAAAAGCCAAAACCAAATGATTTTAAAGGTTGAGCAAGACCAAGTCCTGTCGCCTTAATATAAGACTCTTTAAGTACCCACAAATCAAAAAATCGTCGGCGCTGATCTGCTAGATCCAATCGCATCAATGATTCTATCTCTTGCGGTTGAAAGTAATTGTCCATAATTGTATTAAATGACAAGTCTTCCCTTTCACTCTCTATATCCACGCCTAGCTCTATCTTTTGGTCTGCCGTTTGCGTAACAGCCAGTAATACTTGATCGCCACTATGGCTCAAATTAAAGACCAAACTCGTTTGCTGTCGTTGGGCTCTACATAAATAAGGCTTTCCTTTCTCGCCATATTCAAAACACCACTCATTAGGCCTCACCCGAGCATAACGTGACAGGGTCACTCGCAGAAATGCACGTATATAAATGGCATGCATACGTGCTAGAGGCTGTCGATAGCGCATCGCTTTCGCTAGCTCTTCTTCGTTAAGTAAAGGACGAGCTTGATTGATCAAATAGGAATGATCGATTGCCACAGTAGAGGAAAGATCTTCTATATTTTTATGCGGTTTTGGCAATGTGAGGAACCACAAGTCCACTGTGTTTACTTTCGTCAATTCAGAACAATCCAAGCAGAATTCAGAGCATGCATTATACGTCGCAAGGCCCTCAGTACAACTGTCTACAATGTCATTAATGCGACATAGAACAGGTCAGATGACTGACCATAAAACTTTCACATCAAAAACGTCAGACCAGTACCAGGCAAAGGGTTTGAAAAGCTTTTTGAACAAAATGCGACACAGATCACCATAACATGAAAAACTGAGTATTTACACTAACAAAGACCGCATACAACTTTAATATCAACAACTTAAATTCAATAACATTACAAAATATGAGAATTAGCTTTTTTGAACTGGTCTGAAGAGATCCAACCTCTTACTCAAGCGATTGTAACCACTATCCGCCTCGGGTAGGCTGCTCAGCAATTGACTGATTCAGTGATAAATAGCCTTGCGGAATCTTACTTACGCACTGCATTTCACACTGATGCTCTACAGGATAGTAATGGATACGAGCAATATGGATAATCTGACATCTTCCCTTTGTCGCACTGATAGCAGACTCGCATTTTAGCATGCAGTTTTCTACTCACCCTACATCTTGGCTCTATCCCGCCTCTACTTATTTTTTAATAAGCGCATCTTTGCGCTTACCTCAATTGCTACACCCTTTATTTTTTCATCGGTTGCCTATTCGCAACACTTACACCGAATGTATAGCACCCGTAACACAAGTGCTAAGCGGAGACTCATAATGAGCCAAACCCCAAAAACCACGTCTGAATCGCAAGAAGATAAGCGACTCAATAAACGCTTGAAAGACATGCCTGTTGCTATTGTTGGCATGGCGAGCATTTTTGCTAACTCTCGATACTTAAATAAGTTCTGGGATTTGATTAGTGAAAAAATTGATGCGATTACAGAAGTGCCAGAAACTCATTGGCGCCCTGAAGACTATTACGATGCAAACAAGAGCACGCCAGATAAGTCTTACTGTAAACGTGGTGGCTTCATGCCTGAAGTCGATTTCAACCCAATGGAGTTTGGTCTTCCGCCAAATATTCTTGAACTAACGGATACGTCACAGCTGCTATCTCTGATTGTGGCAAAAGAGGTATTAGCTGATGCCAAACTACCTGAAGGCTACGATCGCGATAAGATTGGTATTACCTTAGGTGTCGGTGGTGGGCAAAAAATCAGCCAGAGCCTAAATGCACGTTTGCAATACCCTGTTCTGAAGAAAGTCTTTGCGAGCAGCGGTATCAATGAACAAGACAGCGAAATGCTGATCAAGAAGTTCCAAGATCAGTATATTCACTGGGAAGAAAACTCATTCCCTGGTTCGCTAGGTAACGTTATTGCAGGCCGTATTGCTAACCGCTTCGACTTAGGTGGTATTAACTGCGTGGTTGATGCAGCATGTGCAGGTTCACTTGCAGCACTTCGCATGGCATTGGGTGAGCTGGTTGATGGCCGCAGTGAAATGATGATCACTGGTGGTGTGTGTACTGATAACTCACCAACCATGTACATGAGCTTCTCGAAAACGCCCGCTTTCACCACCAACGAAACCATCCAACCTTTCGATATCGATTCTAAAGGCATGATGATTGGTGAAGGTATCGGTATGGTCGCACTGAAGCGACTTGAAGATGCAGAACGCGATGGTGACCGTATTTACTCGGTAATCAAAGGTGTTGGCGCCTCATCAGACGGTAAATTTAAAAGTATTTATGCACCTCGCCCTGAAGGCCAAGCGAAAGCACTTAAACGCGCTTATGATGATGCTGGCTTTGCACCTCAAACGCTGGGCTTATTAGAAGCGCACGGAACAGGTACAGCTGCAGGTGATGTTGCGGAATTCAACGGTTTGAACTCTGTATTCAGTGAAGGTAATGACCAAAAGCAACACATTGCTTTAGGCTCAGTAAAATCACAAATTGGTCATACCAAGTCAACAGCAGGTACGGCAGGCTTAATCAAAGCAGCCCTAGCCCTTCACCATAAAGTATTACCGCCAACGATTAATGTTTCGAAACCAAACCCGAAACTGAATATCGAAGATTCACCTTTCTACCTCAACACTGAAATGCGTCCTTGGATGCAACGTGTTGACGGTACACCGCGTCGTGCAGGTATCAGCTCCTTTGGCTTTGGTGGTACTAACTTCCACGTCGTGCTTGAAGAGTACACCGCTGAACACCAACGTGACGATCAATACCGTCAACGTGAAGTGGCACAGACCTTACTATTCAGTGCGCCATCTCGTGATGCACTGATTACGCAACTAAAAGAACAGATCGCACAAGTTAAATCTGGTGACACTAGCTTGACGGCCTTAGCGAAAACACATGGCCTTCGTGACATTGCCGCTGGTGATGCGCGTTTAGGTTTAGTTGCTAAATCAGTTGATGAACTACAGGCGTTACTGACTCAATCCTTATCGCAGCTAGAAAAACAAGATGCGACACAATGGCAGCTTCCAAACGGTACTAGCTACCGAGCTTCTGCACTGGTTGGCGGCAAACAAGCAGGCAAAGTCGCGGCATTGTTTGCAGGTCAAGGTTCACAGTACCTGAATATGGGTCGTGAGCTTGCGTGTTACTACCCTGAAATGCGTAACCAATTAGCCAATGCCGATCAGGTATTTGGTCAGAATAAGAAAACAGTTCTTTCACAAGTTCTATTCCCCGTTCCAGCCTTCAGCAAAGAAGATGTGGCAGCTCAGGAAGCAACGCTTACCAATACTGCAAACGCACAAAGCGCAATCGGCGTGATGTCTATGGGTCAATTTGATCTGATGACACAGGCAGGCTTTAAAGCCGATATGGTTGCGGGTCATAGCTTTGGTGAACTCAGTGCGTTATGTGCGTCTGGTGTGATCTCGCAAGATGATTACTACAAGCTCGCTTTTGAGCGCGGTAATGCGATGGCAGCTAAGCCTGCAGAAGGCGATAGCGGCACTATGTACGCCGTAATTCTTGATGCAAACAAACTTGCCGATGTTGAAAAGTGCATCAGTGCTTTCGAAGGCGTCAGCATTGCTAATTACAATGCCCCAAGCCAACTTGTTATCGCAGGCCCAACGCTTGGCGCACAACAAGCTGCCAAAGCGCTGACAGAGCAAGGATTCAAAGCGATCCCACTGCCTGTTTCTGGTGCATTCCACACACCTTTGGTTGCTCACGCTCAAAAACCATTTGCCGCTGCGATCGATAAAGCCGCTTTCACTGCGCCTACTTTGCCTTTGTATTCCAATGCAACGGGCGAGCAGTATAAGAAAGATGGTAAGGCGATTAAGAAAGCCTTCAAACAGCATATGCTGCAATCTGTGCGTTTTAGCACTCAGTTAGAAGCCATGTACCAAGCTGGTGCACGCGTATTTGTTGAGTTCGGTCCGAAGAACATTCTGCAAAAGCTGGTTGAGAAAACACTGCAAGATAAGTCTGATGAGTTATGCACCATCAGCCTGAATCCAAACCCTAAAGGTGACAGCGACCAGCAGTTACGTTTAGCCGCAGTACAACTGGCCGTTGCTGGTGTCTCGTTGAGCACTATCGACCCATACCAAGCGGAAATTGCAGCCCCTGCAGCTGCATCGCCAATGAACATTAAGCTTCATGCAACCAACTACATCAGTGATGCGACGCGTAAGAAGATGGCGAAATCGTTAGAAACAGGTGCCATTGCCCCACTGACTGAAATTGTTGAAGTTGAAAAAGTGGTAGAGAAGATTGTGGAAAAAGAAGTGATTAAAACCGAGATCCGCGAAGTACAAGTGCCTGTTTCAGTAACAGATACTGCTGCAACAGCAAACGCTGCGCCTGTTGCATCAACTCAAGTAAATGTGCAAGCTCAACCGCTAACAACAGCGCCTGTATCAGTATTAGCTTCAGCAAGTGATGACTCATTAACTGCATTCTTCACTGCACAACAACAAGCAGCTGAACTTCACCAACAATTCCTTGCTATCCCGCAGCAATACGGTGATACCTTCGCGGCACTCATGACAGAGCAAGCGAAAATGGCTGCCGCTGGCGTTGCTATTCCAGAAAGCCTACAGCGCTCAATGGAACTCTTCCACCAGCACCAAGCTGATACTTTAAAAGCACATGCTAATTACCTTGCACTACAAGCAAACAGTAATACTGCTGCATTAGGTATGGTTTCGACACAACCTGTTGCAAACGTTCAAGCACAAGTCATCACTGCGCAAGCGCCTGTACAAGTCGCTGTTCAAACTGCGGTTCAAGCGACAGCTCAACCTGTTGATCAAACTCAAACAATCGCTACTCCAGCAATCACGACTCCAGTAGTAGCGCCAGTTGCTAAAACCGAGCCAAAAGTAGCCGCTTCAAAGCCAGTTGAACCGAAGCAAGCGCCGTCACTTTCAGCCACTATGGCATCAGCGGCTGCACCACAAATCACGGTCTCAGCCCCTGCTGCAAACCCTGAAAAAGTGATGCTAGATGTTGTAGCTGAAAAAACGGGCTACCCAACTGAGATGCTTGATCTAGAAATGGATATGGAAGCCGATCTAGGCATCGATTCTATCAAGCGCGTTGAGATTTTAGGGACAGTTCAAGACGAACTTCCTAACCTACCTGAACTGAACCCTGAAGATCTGGCAGAGTGCCGTACGCTTGCTGAAATTGTTAGCTACATGAACAGCAAAATGCCTGCGAACGCATCACCTGCAACGGCAGCACCTGTTGCTCAAGCAGCTCAGGTTAACGGCTTAGGCGCAGAGCAAGTACAAAACACCATGTTAGAGGTTGTTGCTGATAAAACCGGCTACCCAACTGAAATGCTTGATCTAGAAATGGATATGGAAGCCGATCTTGGTATCGATTCTATCAAACGCGTTGAAATTCTTGGAACAGTGCAAGATCAACTGCCTTCACTACCAGAGTTGAATCCTGAAGACTTAGCTGAGTGTCGTACACTTGGTGAAATCGTTGCTTACATGAACAGCAAACTAACGGCTGCTCCTGTCGCAGCTGCGCCAGTAGCTACGACTTCAACAGCTAGCTCTAACGGTTTAGATGCTGCACAAGTACAAACCACCATGCTTGAGGTTGTAGCCGATAAAACGGGTTACCCAACAGAAATGCTAGCTCTTGGCATGGACATGGAAGCTGACCTTGGTATCGATTCTATCAAACGCGTTGAAATCCTAGGCACAGTGCAAGATCAACTACCAACGCTACCAGAGCTGAATCCTGAAGATTTAGCTGAGTGTCGTACGCTGGGTGAAATCGTTGATTACATGAACAGCAAACTCCCTGCGGCTCCTGTAGCAACGGCACCTGTAGCCGCTCCATCTAACGGTTTAGACGCCGCGCAAGTACAAACAACCATGCTTGACGTTGTCGCTGAAAAAACAGGCTACCCAACGGAAATGCTAGACCTTGCAATGGACATGGAAGCTGACCTTGGTATTGATTCTATCAAGCGTGTTGAAATTCTAGGCACAGTGCAAGACCAACTGCCAACGCTGCCAGAGTTGAATCCTGAAGATTTAGCTGAATGTCGTACGCTTGGCGAAATCGTGGATTACATGAACAGCAAGCTACCTGCTGCTTCAGCTGTAATAGCAGTACCTTCAACGACAGCGCCAGTAGCCGCTTCAACAACTACATCTAACGGCTTAGACGCAGCACATGTGCAAAGCACTATGTTAGACGTTGTAGCGGATAAAACGGGTTACCCAGCAGAAATGCTAGACCTTGCAATGGATATGGAAGCAGATTTAGGTATCGACTCTATCAAACGTGTTGAAATCCTAGGGACTGTGCAAGACCAACTGCCTTCACTACCAGAGCTTAATCCAGAAGATCTCGCTGAATGTCGTACATTAGGTGAAATCGTTACTTACATGCAAAGTAAGCTTGCTGCGGACTCTGCGACTGCGCCAACGGCTAACGAAGCAACACCAGTTACAACCGTATCTGATTCAGTATCAGCTTCAACAGCAAGTGCAGATCTTCCTCCACACAACGAGGTAGCGCTAAAAAAGTTACCAGCGGTAGATAAACTATCAGACTGCTTTGCTAAAAATGCATGTGTTGTGATCACAGATGATGGTCACAATGCAGGTGTTCTAGCAGAGAAATTAACGGCAAACGGCTTACAAGTCGCTGTTGTTCGTAGTCCGCTATCTGCCGCATCACCGCTAAGTACAGAAATCAAAAGCTACGACTTAGCAAGTATTGATGACGCAGGCATTCAAGCTGTTATTGCTGACATCGAAAAAGATCAGCAAGAAATTGCTGGCTTTATTCACCTTCAGCCTCAATCAGAAGTAACAGATACAACCACGGTTGCTCTGAATGATGAAGCAAAAGCCAACCTCGACGTTGCATTCCTGTTCGCTAAATTGCTTAACAGCCAATTAAACAATGCAGATTCAACAAGCCGTCGTGTTTTCTTCACGGTAAGCCGTATTGATGGTGGCTTTGGTTATGCTGATTCAGCACAACTAGCAACTGCAGAACTCAACCAAGCAGCACTAGCGGGTTTAACTAAAACCCTTAGCCATGAGTGGCAAAATGTATTCTGCCGTGCAATTGATGCAGCATCAGCATTAGATGCTCGCCACCTTGCAGAGGCTATCTACGCTGAGTTATTCGATATTAATACCCAAGCGGTAGAAGTTGGCTTTAACTTGGAAGATGAGAACACAGTTCGATCAACCTTGATTGCTGTTAAAGCAGGCCAGGCAGATACGAAAAATGCTGCGGCTAAGCTAACCAAGAACGACAAAGTGCTCGTTACTGGTGGTGCTAAAGGCGTGACGTTTGAATGTGCGCTTTCACTTGCTAAACAATGCCAATCACATTTCATCCTTGCTGGCCGTAGTAAACATATTACTGCAGCAGAGCTACCTGAATGGGCGCAAGATAAGAAAGACAATGAATTGAAGCCAGCGGCTATTCGCCACCTTCAGTCTTTAGGTGATAAACCAACGCCAAAGAAGGTCGATACCCTACTTCGCCCCGTATTAAGCAGCCTTGAAATTAACGCGGCACTGTCTGCATTTACCGCTGTAGGCGCAAGTGCTGAGTACATCAGCCTTGATGTATCTAACAGTGAGTCTGTAGCCAATACACTGTCAAAAATCGACGGTATTACCGGCCTTATCCACGGTGCAGGTGTGCTTGCTGATAAACATATCCAAGATAAAACCTTAGACGAGCTAAACCTTGTTTACGGCACCAAAGTGGGTGGCTTGAAAGCAGTCCTTAACGCGATTGATAACAGCAAACTAAAACTACTTGCGATGTTCTCATCTGCGGCAGGTTTCTATGGCAACACAGGCCAAAGTGACTACGCCATGTCTAACGACATTTTGAACAAGGCAGCGCTGCAATTCTCAGCTCGTCATCCTGAAGCGAAAGTAATGAGCTTCAACTGGGGACCTTGGGACGGTGGCATGGTTAACCCAGCCCTGAAGAAGATGTTCACTGATCGTGGTGTGTACGTTATTCCACTACAAGCAGGTGCCGATCTATTCAGCAGCCAGCTATTAAATGAAACAGGTATTCAATTGCTTATCGGCACTAGCATGCAAGGCGCTGATAGCAAGGAGAACGCTGTAAAAAAGCCTAATGCGGAGTCTATGCAGGTAGCACAGAGTCCGCTGAATACGAGCATCACTGTAACACGCGACCTTGACCCGAAAGCGATGCCTTTCATCAAGGATCACTGTATCGCTGGCAACCCTGTGTTGCCAACGGTATGCGCCATTCAATGGATGCGTGAAGCAGCACAGCAATGGTTAGGGGCGAACGTCAGCGTTCGCAACTACAAGCTACTAAAAGGTGTGATTTTTGAAAATGATGATGTGCAAACACTCACATTGAATATTTCACCTGATGCAAAAATGGCAACACAGTGGAAAGCGTTAATCAGCTGTGGTGGTCGACCTCAATACCAAGCACAACTTGTTATTGATAGCGACACAGCAGCTGCAGGTTTAGAAAAAACCTTTATTAACGATTCGGCGAAACCTGTGACAACAGCGAATGACCTATACCGTAATGGCACCCTATTTCATGGGCCTCGCCTGCAAGGTATTCAAGCGGTAACACGCTTTGATGACCTAGGTTTGGTCGCTCCATGCCAGCTACCTGTTATTTCAGATAGCGACTGTGGCTCTTTTGTTCCAACCCAGCATGCTGGTGGCTGCCAGCCATTTGCAGAAGATTACTTACTGCAAGCTATGTTGGTTTGGGCAAGATTGAAATACGATGCGGCCAGCCTACCATCTGCGATTGGCGAATTCGTTTCGTATGCACCAATGCAATCTGGCGATTGTGGTTGGATCGAGCTGGAAGTGATTAAAAGCACAGCCCGTTCGCTACAAGCCAATATTGCGTTATACCACCAAGATGGACGCTTAAGTGCCGTAATGAAAGGCGCTAAGGTGACCATCAGCAAAACCCTCAATGAGGCGTTTTTGGTGAAAACTCAATCAGAAAAGGAGCTTCTGTCGTAGTGGCTGATTCTTCTACTAATAAAGCGATGCCATTGCGCATCGCTCTTTTAGCCCAGCCTCGCGCTGGGCTTTCTGCTAACCTTTTTCCCTCGTCACTGGCTACTGAAACCATCAAGCTTTCTGACGATCTTACTGCCACACTGAATACGGCTATTCAGGTAGTTAACCAAGGTAAAGCAGTCACATTAACGTCTCAGTCTGGCCTTTCGGTTGTATTAATGGCGGGGTTAACGGCGGCTCAAAATCGCATTCACCCACATGCGTATTTATCTGGTTTTGCGGCAAGTTTACCGCTTGCTGTTGAGCAATCACGCCGCCAATCAGATGACGTTAGTATTGAGCAAACATCGACGGCATCAACAGCCGTTGAGCAATTTTCAGCGCTATACCAACTTATTGATGATATTGCAGCACGAAATCAGCAACCAGAATACACGCAAGAAGGTGGTGATGACTGCCAGTATTGGTTTACCGAACCCAATAAAGCGCGCGTTGCCAGCCTGACTTTTAATACCGAAAACCTAGCTTTTGATGCTAAAAGCCAAGCTGGCAGCACTAGCCTTGTGTTAACCCAAGCGACGGGCTTAAAAGAAGCAAAACCACTGCTCGATTCATCGCGTTTATTTTTCATTATTACGGGAAATACAGAGGCCGATCTATCAACAAAACTTGCTGAGCTAAGCAAGTGCTTTGTTAATCCAGCGCTAAACTCTTCGGTTCTTATCGAATTAATGCACCAAAACTTAGTGCGCTTTCAAGCTGGCTCGCAAGCGCAATTCACTATTGTATTGCAAGGTGCGTCGGTCGATGCGATGTTGTTAGAAATCAATGCACTAACCAAGGTGTTATCCAAGGTTATTACAGAGAAAATCGACTATAAAACCCCTGCAGGCAGTTACTTTTCACCTGCGCCAGACAACCAAGGCAAAGTCGCCTTTGTTTACCCTGGTGTTGGCACTGTCTATCCGGGCATGTTGCGTGATTTTTACCAGTATTTCCCAGATCTTTACGCCAGATTAGAGCGTGAAGGCAATTTAAAAGAAATGCTACAAGCGGATAAAATCTACGCGGCTAGCAATGGCAAAACAGGTAGTCAGCCCCAAGAGATGACGCTTAGCGAACTTGCTATCGCAGGTGTTGGCAGCAGTTATATCCTGACTCAGCTCTTGTGTGAGTCATTTTCGATCAAGCCTGATTTTGCGCTGGGTTATTCCAAAGGTGAAGCCTCTATGTGGGCAAGCCTCGGTGTATGGCGTAATCCCCATGCTTTGATTGAAATGACCCAAACTAGCCCGATTTTCACTACCGCAATATCGGGTGAATTAACGGCAGTGCGTGAGGTATGGCAACTGGGGGAAAGTGAAGCGATCACATGGAATAGCTTCCTTGTCCGCAGTGAACCCGCAGCTATTGAAGCATTATTGCCTCAGTACCCTCGTGCTTATCTTGCCATTATCCAAGGTGATACTTGTATTCTTGCAGGTTGTGAACAGAGCTGTCGCGATCTACTCAAACAACTGGGTAAACGTGGTATTGCCTCTAACCGTGTAACGGCCATGCATACCACACCAGCTTGGAGCCAACATGCTCAAGTCACTGATTTTTATAATCAGCCGTTATGTGATGAACTTCAGCATCATATCCGCTTTATTAGCGCAGCAGAGTTGCTACCTCAAAACGCTAATCAACCAGTAAATCTAGATAGACAGAGTATTGCGATATCTATTGCCGATACCTTCTGTTCAACCCTCGACTTTACTGCACTCATCCGTGCAGCACGAGAACACGGTGCGCGTTTGTTTATCGAATTAGGTGCCGACCGTCAAACCAGTACCTTAATCGACAAGATCAATCGTGCAGATAAAGTGACTGACAGCCTTGCTGTGGCAACGAATGCCAAAGGCGGTGATGACATTCAAACCTTATTGAAATGCATTGCCCAGCTGATCACCCAGCAAGTGCCTTTATCTATTTCGCCTTTAGTTGACGGTCTTGCCCGCCAACTCGTCTCTTCAGAGACTCAATCTACCCTTCATACACAAGGAGAGCCAGTATGAGTTCTCAGCACCATTCGGCTGACAAATCAGCAAAAATTGCGATTGTTGGTTTAGCCAATCAGTATCCCGATGCCGATACGCCAAAGGGCTTTTGGAACAACCTACTGGATAAAAAAGATTCACGCACAAGGTTACGTCCTGAAAAGTTAGGTGCCAACCCAAACGCTTATCAAGGCCAACAAGGTGAATCAGACCGTTTTTACTGTGATAAAGGCGGCTACATTGAAAACTTCACCTTTGACCCGAATGGCTATCGTTTACCCTCTGATTATTTCAATGGTCTAGACGATAGCTTCTTGTGGGCGCTAGATACCAGCCGCAAGGCACTGTTAGATGCAGGTATTGCACTTGATGCCGATGTTCTTGAACGCACTGGTGTAATCATGGGAGCGTTATCTTTCCCGACTACGCGTTCAAATGATTTGTTCCTGCCGATCTATCACTCAGCAGTAGAGAAAGCGCTACAAGAAAAGCTGGCTAATCCACAATTTTCATTGTTGCCATCGAACGACCAAGTGCAACCTCTGAATACCGCAAATGGTGTAGCAGCCCATAACGCATCTAAAATTGTGGCTGACGCACTTGGCCTAGGAAGCACGCAGTTAAGTCTAGATGCAGCTTGCGCTAGCTCTGTTTACTCTTTAAAACTGGCTTGTGATTACCTAAGCACAGGCAAAGCAGACATGATGCTGGCGGGCGCGGTTTCTGGTGCTGACCCGTTCTTCATTAATATGGGTTTCTCGATTTTCCACGCCTACCCGGATCACGGTGTTTCTGTTCCTTTTGATAGCAACAGTAAAGGCCTATTCGCGGGCGAAGGCGCTGGTGTTTTAGTGCTGAAGCGCCTTGAAGATGCCGAACGCGATGGCGACCATATTTATGCAGTTGTCAGTGGCATTGGTCTTTCAAATGATGGTCGCGGTCAGTTTGTATTAAGCCCAAATAGCAAAGGTCAGGTACAAGCCTTTGAGCGTGCTTATGAAGCCAGCGATTTGTCACCAGAAAGTATTGAAGTGATTGAGTGTCACGCAACAGGTACACCGCTAGGTGACAAAGTTGAGTTAACCTCAATGGAGCGCTTCTTTGCTGACAAGCTCAATGGCAGCCAAGTCCCTTTGATTGGTTCAGCAAAATCGAATTTGGGTCACCTGCTCACCGCTGCTGGCATGCCGGGTATCATGAAAATGATCTTTGCAATGAAAGAAGGCGTGCTACCCCCAAGTATTAATCTGTCAGAACCTTTGTCATCACCTGAAGGTTTATTTGGCGCTCAAACACTGCCGACTCAAGTACAGCCTTGGCCAGATAAAGCAGGCAATCCTGAACGTCGTGCTGGCGTATCAGTATTTGGTTTTGGTGGCTGTAATGCTCACTTGTTACTTGAATCTTATTCAGGCGCACATTCAGCAACAGAAGCTGCGGCTGAAACGACAGTTTGTGAAGCTGATTCGTTACCACGTCACTCCACAGCATTAAAAGTGACAGGTCTTGCTTCGCACTTTGGCTCATTAAAAACCATTAATGCCCTTAGTCATGCGATTCAACATGACGAAAATGCCTTTGTTGCTTTACCGAAAAAACGCTGGAAAGGCTTAGACCAACACCCTGAGCTATTAAGCCAATTTGGGCTGCACACCATTCCGCATGGTGCTTATATCGATCAGTTCGAATTAGATTTCCTGCGCTTTAAGGTGCCACCAAACGAAGACGATCGCTTGATTTCACAACAGCTCTTGTTGATGAAAGTCACCGATGAAGCCATTCGTGATGCCAAGTTAGCATCAGGTCAGAAAGTCGCCGTTTTAGTTGCGATGGAAACTGAGCTTGAAATGCATCAGTTCCGTGGACGCGTAAACCTGCATACTCAGCTTGCAGACAGCCTTGCGAACATGGGCGTTACGTTAACGGAATCAGAATATAAATCCCTTGAAGCTATTTCAATGGACAGTGTGTTAGATGCCGCCAAGCTGAACCAATACACCAGTTTCATCGGTAACATCATGGCGTCACGCATTGCGTCGCTATGGGATTTTAATGGCCCTGCGTTCACTATTTCTGCTGCCGAGCAATCTGTTGCTCGTTGTATTGATGTAGCAGAAAACCTAATGAGCCAAGAATCGCTTGATGCCGTCGTTATTGCTGCCGTTGATTTAAGTGGTAGTGCTGAACAAGTGATCTTGAAGAACAGCATTCGACCTATAGCTAACTCAGTACAAGATTCAGGTTGGCATGTTGGTGAAGGAGCTGGTGCTATCGTACTAACGGATGCAGCTTCTGGTTCTGAATCGCAGTCGCAAGCACAGGCATACGGTGAAATCACAGCATCAGGTTTTAGTGCGACCAGTCAAAGTCACACTGTCACAGATCGCTTATTAACATCATCAGGTGTACCTGCATCTGCCATCAAGGTACTGGAAGTTAACCAAGCCCCTGACAGCACAGAAACCTTGCAACTACCCCTAAACACGGTACAGCCTACATTCGCCAATCAGCGCTTAGGCCATAGCTTTGCCGCATCAGGCATGGCGAGCTTGCTACATGGTTTAATTACCTTAAATCACACAGCAACTCACGAGCAGACCAAAGCAGGAATTATCGCCAGTGTGAGTGAAAACCAGTGTTCGCAACTGCTCGTTTCGCAATCGCAAGCCGAAACGCACGCGTTAAACACTCGTCTAGCTAATGAACTTGAAAGTGACAATAAACGTCAGCTTATCAAGCAAGTCACACTCGGTGGGCGTGACATTTATCAACACATAGTCACAGCCGAACTCGCTGATATAGCGTCGATTCAACAAAAAGTGGCCAATACTGCACCGCAAATTAAGGCGCAGAAACCAGTATTTAACCCAATAGTGGCAACGCTGCCAGCTCAGAAGCAGCAACCATCCGTATCCCCGATTTTGGCAACAACACGCCAAACGCCGATAACAGGAACTCCAAGCAATATGACCAACGTCCTATCCGCTAATAACAGCCAGAATACTCAGACAAATAGCCCTACATCATCACAGCAAGCGGCATTTATCGAGAACCAACAACTTGCTCAACAAGTTCACCAAGCCTTCTTACAAAATCGTGAGCAAGGATTGAAGATGGCTGATGCTTTACTAAAAGCGCAATTAAACGAAGTCACTGCACAGATGGAAGCGGGTTATAACCCACAATCTGCGCCTACTTCTGCATTAGCTAACGCAACAGCAACAACACCCGTTGCCGAACCTGTTAACGCCTACGCAGCACCTGTAAAGCCAATTCGTAAACCATGCATTTGGGATTACGATGACTTGGTTGAATATGCCGAAGGGGATATTGCTAATGTCTTTGGCCCTGATTACGCCATTATCGACAACTACTCACGTCGCGTAAGGCTACCAACCACGGATTACCTCTTGGTTTCGCGTGTCACTAAACTTGACGCGACCATGCTGGAATACAAACCAAGCACCATGACGACAGAGTATGACATTCCTGTCGACGCACCGTACTTGGTTGATGGACAAATTCCTTGGGCGGTTGCCGTTGAATCTGGTCAGTGCGATTTAATGCTGATCAGCTACTTAGGCATCGATTTTGAAAACAAAGGTGAGCGTGTATACCGTCTACTCGATTGTACCCTAACCTTCCTTGGTGATTTACCACGCGGTGGTAACACACTACGTTACGACATCTCGATCAATCACTTCGCCCGTAATGGCGATACTTTGCTGTTCTTCTTCTCGTACGAATGTTTTGTTGGCGATAAGATGATCCTGAAAATGGATAACGGCTGTGCTGGTTTCTTCACCGATGAAGAATTGGCTGACGGTAAAGGTGTTATCCGTACTGAAGACGAAATTAAAGCGCGTAACCTAGCAATGAAGCAACACTTTAATCCGTTACTGCATTGCCAGAAAACTCAGTTTGACTACCACACGCTACACAACTTGCTAAGCGCAAACATTGCCGGTTGTTTTGGTGAGAGTCATATCTCTGATCGCCACCAGCCTTCATTGTGCTTTAGTTCTGAAAAATTCATGATGATTGAGCAAGTAAGCCGCGTTGAACCACAAGGTGGCGCGTGGGGACTTGGCTTAATCGAAGGCCATAAACAGCTAGAACCTGAACACTGGTATTTCCCTTGTCATTTTAAAGACGACTCAGTAATGGCGGGTTCTTTAATGGCTGAAGGCTGTGGTCAATTGCTCCAGTTCTACATGATGTACCTAGGTATGCACACCCAAGTACAAAATGGTCGATTCCAACCGCTTGAAAACGCACCACAAAAAGTACGTTGTCGTGGACAAGTATTACCACAATCTGCGGTATTAACTTACCGTATGGAAGTGACAGAAATTGGTTTGAGCCCTCGCCCATATGCCAAAGCCAATATCGATATTTTGCTTGATGGCAAAGTCGTGGTGGATTTCCAAAACCTGGGTGTGATGATCCGTGAAGAAGAGGAATGTACACGCTACCTTGGTTCATCTGATTACGTTGTCGAAGATGCACCAGTACAAGTTGCACTTGAAGTTGCAAGCACACCAAAAGCAAATTTGAGCAAAGCAGCATCGGCAAATGCCCCACTAATGGCACAAATTCCTGACTTAACAACTGCAACCAATAAAGGTGTGATCCCGCTACAACACGTAGAAGCGCCGATTACGCCTGATTACCCGAACCGTACCCCAGACACAGTACCGTTTACGCCGTACCACATGTTTGAATTTGCAACGGGTGACATCGAAAAATGTTTCGGCCCTGACTTTTCAATTTACCGCGGTATGATCCCACCGCGTACACCATGTGGTGATTTACAGCTAACGACTCGTGTTATTGAAGTTAATGGCACCCGTGGTGACTTCAAAACACCATCATCGTGTATTGCAGAATACGAAGTGCCTGAAAACGCATGGTACTTTGACGAAAATAGCCATCAAACACTAATGCCTTATTCGGTCTTGATGGAAATTTCTCTGCAACCAAATGGCTTTATCTCTGGTTACATGGGTACAACTCTTGGCTTCCCTGGTGAAGAACTATTCTTCCGTAACCTTGATGGTAGCGGCAAGATGCTACGTAATGTTGATTTACGCGGCAAAACCATCGTTAATGATTCTCGCCTACTTTCAACTGTAATGATGGGTACCAACATCGTTCAGAGCTTCAGCTTTGAGCTAAGCACAGATGGTATTCCTTTCTATCAAGGCACTGCGGTATTTGGTTACTTCAAAGGCGCAGCATTGAAAGATCAACTTGGTCTTGATAACGGTAAAGTCACCCACCCTTGGCATGTTGAGAACAATCGTACCCCAGATGTAACAATTGACTTGCTTGATAAAACCAGCCGTTACTTCAACGCGCCAACATCGACTTCTGGTGAAGAACAACCACACTACCAGCTTGCAGGTGGTCGCTTGAACTTCATTGATACCGTGAAAATCACCAGTGATGGCGGTAAAGAAGGTTTAGGTTACTTATACGCTGAGCGCACTATCGACCCTAGTGATTGGTTCTTCCAGTTCCACTTCCATCAAGATCCTGTGATGCCGGGTTCATTAGGTGTCGAAGCTATTATTGAGCTAATGCAGACCTACGCGCTAAACAAAGATCTTGGCGCTGGTTTCCGTTCACCTAAATTTGGTCAAATCCAATCAGAAGTTAAATGGAAATACCGTGGTCAAATCAACCCACTGAACAAACAAATGTCGCTTGATGTGCATATCACAGCAATTAAAGACGAAGACGGTAAGCGCATTATTATTGGTGACGCCAACTTGAGTAAAGACGGCCTGCGTATTTACGAAGTAAAAGACATCGCTATTTGTATTGAAGAAGCTTGAGTTAAGGATTAGAACATGACAACGCAAACAACCCTAAATAACGAAAAGCTTTCTCCTTGGCCATGGCAAGTTGAAGAAAGTGCCACCAAGTTCAATCTAGATGCAATGGCGAAAGTATTAAAAGATTTGAGCCGAGGCTGCTACGTCATCAATCACCCAGAAAAAGGGCTGGGTGTCAGCCAAGAAGCAGAACTGACCGCTGGTGATAGCGCAAGTGCTAGCAGTACACACCCAGTTAGCGCATTTGCGCCAGCACTTGGCACACAGAGCCTTGGTGACAGTGATTTTTGTCGTGTACACGGCGTTAAATACGCTTACTACGCAGGTGCGATGGCGAACGGTATTTCTTCTGAAGAGCTAGTGATTGCACTGGGTCAAGCAGGCATTCTTTGCTCATTCGGCGCTGCGGGTTTAATCCCTTCACGTGTAGAACAAGCGATCAACCGTATTCAAACAGCGCTGCCTAACGGCCCTTATGCGTTCAACTTGATCCACAGCCCAAGTGAACCCGCACTAGAGCGCGGTAGTGTTGAACTATTCCTAAAACATAAAGTCCGTACTGTAGAGGCATCTGCATTCTTAGGTCTAACACCGCAAATTGTACAATACCGCGCTGCAGGCTTAGGCCGCGATCAAAAAGGCGAGATTGTTATTGCTAACAAAGTTATCGCTAAAGTCAGCCGTACCGAGGTTGCCACTAAATTCATGGAACCTGCACCAGCTAAAATGCTGCAAGGTTTAGTCGATGAAGGCCGTATTACACCAGAACAAATGGAACTGGCACAGCTCGTTCCGATGGCTGACGATATTACCGCTGAAGCAGATTCTGGTGGTCATACCGATAACCGCCCTCTGGTGACGTTATTGCCGACCATCTTGGCACTAAAAGAAGAAATTCAAGCTAAATACCAATACAAAACGCCACTTCGTGTCGGTACTGGCGGCGGTGTTGGTACACCCGATGCGGCACTGGCTGCATTCAATATGGGCGCCGCTTATATTGTGACAGGATCTGTTAACCAAGCATGTATTGAAGCTGGCGCGAGTGAACATACGCGTAAATTACTGTCGACCACTGAAATGGCCGATGTCACCATGGCACCTGCTGCAGATATGTTTGAAATGGGCGTTAAGTTACAGGTCGTTAAGCGCGGTACGCTCTTCCCGATGCGTGCCAATAAGCTCTATGAAATTTATACCCGTTATGATTCTATTGAAGCGATCCCTGCAGACGAGCGCCATAAGCTGGAAACTCAGGTCTTCCGTTCAACACTGGATGATATCTGGGCTGGTACAGTAGCGCACTTTAATGAGCGCGACCCAAAGCAAATTACGCGTGCTGAAGGTAACCCTAAGCGAAAAATGGCACTGATTTTCCGTTGGTACCTTGGCCTTTCTAGCCGCTGGTCAAACACAGGCGAAGCGGGTCGTGAGATGGATTATCAAATCTGGGCGGGTCCTGCGCTTGGTGCGTTTAACGCATGGGCAAAAGGCAGTTATTTAGATGATTATAAAAACCGCCAAGCTGCGGATGTAGCAAAACATCTGATGCATGGCGCTGCTTATTTAGCTCGTATTAACTTGCTAGCATCACAAGGCATTAAGCTGCCTGCTGATATTGCGCGTTGGAAACCTGTTGAGAAAATGATTTAATCTAAAATTAACGCCGCATAATTCAGTTTTGATAAGCGAAAACCGTTAATTGAATAGACATAACAAAGCCCAGAAATATTGCTATTTCTGGGCTTTTTATTGACCTTAGTATCTAACTAGCAATGCGTAACTAGTATCAACTAACGTTTAGCCTATTAGAGTGCGCCCCAAGGGCCTGAACCATTATCTGGTTGATCCCCCTTAGTCCACCATTTAGCTTTGTAAGTCACACCACTAAACGTCGCTTGGTCACCACCGTTATACACTTTATCTGCGCTCCACGTTTTCACGCTTCCATCATCAAATGCAGCCCATACAGCACTTGAGCCTGGTTTTTCACCTTTGGTCCACCATTTAGCCGTGTATTTCACGCCATTATAAGTAACTGTATCACCCGTGTTATAGATGGTATTCGCATCCCACGTTGTACCAGTGCCACCATCTGCTTTTACAGTTACCACGACTGTCGATTCAGCGCTAGCTTGGCCATCAGATACAGTCACAACAAGATTAACGACAGTATCAGCCGTTACTGTTGGTGCGGTAAAGCTAATGTCTGCGCCTGTTGCAGTCGGTGTTACTGATCCAGTTGATACAGAATAGGTTAATGCATCGCCATCAGCATCTGTCGCTGAAACACTAATCACAACCGTTTGACCGCTTTTGACATCAAGTGTTGCTGGTGCATTTAGCACTGGTGGAATATTATCTACCGCGCCTGAACCTTTAACAGTAACTGTGACATTTTTACTTACTTGCTTACGGCCATCACTGACAGTCACCGTCACAACTGCAGTAAGATCTGTTGCGGTATTTGGTGCTTTATAAGTAACTGTTGCGGTACCGTTACCGTTATCAACAACTGTCGCATCTTTAGCAGTAAAACTGAGCTTGTCACCATCAGCATCAGTTGCTGAAACATCAAAGCTAATCGCTTGACCAGAATTAACCGCTTGCGCTGCAGGAACTGTCAGTACAGGTGCCACATTTGGTACTGTGCCAGCACTAAAGACGCGATCAATTTCAGCTGCTAATGGCGAACGCAGGTCAGTACACTCTTTTAAATTACGACCATGACTAATGAAAGTACCAGCACATTCAACATCACCATGAACCTGCCATACAATCACACCACCAAGGTTATGATCGACAATGTACTGTGCTTTTTTAGCAATCGAAGCTTCATCATCGTAACTTAAGAAGTATTTACCTTTAACGGCGTAAGGTACTTCAGCTGAAGCATCCCACTTATGCTCCCAACCTGTTTGCTTTTTAATGAAATTATAGTTTGGTTGCCCTTCAAACTGTTTCCAGTTATCTAAATCAACCGATGATAATGTTGGGCCATCAACACTGAAGTTGACATTACGTTTATCCGTTGGTGCGCCAACATAAGCTGTCGCTTCGGTTGTTTGTACACCACGGCCATAGAAAGCAGCACCGAAGTTAATTTTCTCAGATGGAATGCCTTTCGCAGCCATCCACGTACGGAGGTAATCAAGTTCTAAACCTTTGAACTCTTCTTCTGGGTATGGGTAGAGTGGCGCATTATGACCTGCAACATTAGACCAACCACCATTAAGGTCGTAGGTCATCATGTTGAAGTAATCCATTGAAGCAGCCAGACGAGCCCAATCATAGCCTTCAAGCTTAGCTGTTGACGCTGCAAATGCAGCTGTAAGCAATTTATTCGGACCAATACGAGTACGAATATCTTCCATTAACAGTTCAAAATTAGCGTAATCTTCAGGGTTTCCTTCGAAGTTCATGCCACCTGTGCCTGGGTATTCCCAGTCAATATCGATACCATCAAAGCCAAGCGCCATCAGCTTATCAAGATCCTGCATGAAGCGTTCTTTCTTAACGGGATCAGCTGCCATCTCAGGGAAGTGTTTAGACATACTCCAGCCACCTAGAGAAGCCATAACTTTCACACCTTTTTGGTGAGCTAAGTCAATCAATCCCGGCGCACCACCTGCCTTTTTCAGTGGGATTGGGAATTGGCCTGTAACGCCTGTTGGTTGATGTAACCAGCCGCTACCTTGTTTAACAAAGCCTTGGTCTTGCACTTTTTTCAGTTGATCCGCATTCCATGGTTCATCTGTCGGGTATTGATGAATATATTCCAGCTCACCCCATAAAATATGGAAATCCCAGCTTGAATAGACATCTGGGTGTAAAAGCGACCCAGGCTCTTGAACTGCATTGGGCTGGTAGATGCTTTTATTGCGTAAATCGCCACTATGTAAAGAACCATCTTTGGCAACACCGAAGAAAGAGAAATTTAGAATTGAGTAGATATCCATATCTACATTCAAATGCGTCGCTTCCCCCTTCACACTAAAGCCTTCATTCGGCCCTTTCCACGCTTCCCATTGGGTAATATAACCAATAACGTTCTTATCATGGGTAGGAGCGGCCTGTACAGAAACAGTGGCAGTCGCCATTAACATTGCAGCAATCGTGCAAGCGATCTTACTTTTTTTCATTCCCTTTTGCATTTCTAACTCCGTGTGGTGGTTAGTTATATCAATTAATAATGCATACATTGTGTGCGTTTATGCGTATTAATACTCGCTCAAAGCAGGATGAGTATGGCTATCGACTTACAGCTAACAACGCTGACTCAGGTTAACCTGACTGCCTAAGGCGAGTTCAGATATAAGTGTCATCCAATCTTTTTTCTTTATCTAAAAAAACATCTCAGAGTTAGACACTCAACCAAGTCAAATGTAGATATAATGCAAACTTAACAAGCATTATTTTGAATGCGTTCCAATTATCACCGAGTTAATACACAAAATAATTCGCGTAAAAAATAATTGAAACGTTTATAGAACAGCGATAAAAGAGATGATTTTAATAAAAACGTGGGACGTTATAGGAAAATTAAGAGCATATGCTTTAAAATATAAATGCAGCATGTTTATACGTGCTGCATCAAGTCAATCGATAGCTTAAACCAAGAAAAAAGCTAATTTCCGCCTTAATTTCACGCTCTATTTAACAAAGCGGTTATACAGAAATAATATTACAAATGCACCAATCGTTGCCGTAATGATACTGCCTATATTCACACCGTTAGCACTACTAAAACCAAGAAAAGAACCTAACCAGCCACCAACAAAAGCACCACACACACCCAGTACCATTGTCATGACAATACCACCACCATCTTTACCCGGCATTAACCACTTAGCCAACGCACCAGCAATTAGTCCTAATATAATCCACGAAAAAATACCCATAAAACCTCCATTAGACACAGATAGAAAGAGATACCAGCCTAAATCACTTGATGACAAGAATAACGCTGGTATTACGTACCACTAAACGTAGTTGTTTTATCGACAATAATCCTTTTCATTTATGAGGAATGTTTTTTTACTCAGCACTGACAATTCATAACAAGCCTTGCGGCACACTCGCAGCTCATGCACCAACTCAACAAGATAAATCATGCTAAAAAAACACCTAATAGCAACAGCTTTCGCCTTATTCAGCACATCCGTAGCTGCAGCTCCAGAATTAATGTCACCTGTAGAAATTGAGTTTGGTCAATACGCACACATAGAAACAATTGAAATTGTCGGTAACATCAATGCAAGCTTACTTCGTCTTGTTGATGACTCACTGCAAAGCAACGATTCTGATTATTATGTCATCAGTGATATTTCTGAAAATGCACAACAAAACACCATGACGATTTCCGTAGATTTATACAACAACATGAATACTACTTCAGACATTGTTGCAATGAATTAATGCGTTGCCGTTTGTTGAGATTGCTTTAAATACTTAATCACAGTCTCACGCAATAGTTTTTGATTGACGGGCTTGGCAAGAAAATCATCCATGCCCGCTTCAAAGCACTTATCTTTTTCTTCTTTTAGTACATTTGCCGTCAGCGCGACTATTGGGATCGCAGGGGAATTGCGATCTGTCTTATTTGCTTCAATTCGTCGAATACGCTTTGTTGCTTCAAATCCATCCATAACTGGCATTTGGCAATCCATTAAAATCAAATCAAACGCTTGAGATTCAAATTGCTCGACACCTAGTAGGCCGTTTTCAGCAATTGTCACGGTTAACCCAATTTTCTCAAGCATCATTTTGGCAACTTTCTGATTAACGACTGTATCTTCAATAACAAGTACATGCCCTTTACTCGCGTTATCCTTTTCTTTTTCTGGGAAAGTTTGCTCTGGATCTTTCGGATCGGAGCTCTTCAAATCAGCGGTAATCATTGGTGGCTTTAACATAGGTACGGCTGGTATCTGACAAGTATTACCTTGCAATACTTGTTCAACTTGCCATTTTAATTCTGACTCTTTGTATGGTCGAGCAAGGACTGCCGAAATACCCGAGGTACGCATTTTCCGTGCATCACTCAAATCTGGTCCAGCGGTAATCATCATCATCACTGGACATTGATCACCAAACTGATGGCGCAATTGGGCTGCCAACACGAAACCGTCCATAACCGGCATCCACTTATCAACCAGAACTAAATCAAATGGGGAGCCGCTTTTTATCGATTCATCTATAAATTGTGCAGCAAGTTCTTCATCTTCACAGCATATTGAATTTGCGCCAAAACCGCATAGCTGTGCTGATGTTATCCTCATATTCATCATGTGGTCATCAACCAATAAAACTTTAGCCCCTGCTAGCGGCTTAGCTGTCGTGGATACTTCAACATCTGTTACAGTCGCCTCGAACGGCTCGCACTCTTCAAGTTGAACCGTAAAGTAAAATTGACTTCCTTTTCCCTCTTCACTTTGTACCAACAGCTCACTACCCATAAGTGAAACCAAGCGCTGACAGATAGCAAGTCCTAAACCACTTCCACCATACTGACGTGTTGTGCTCCCATCTGCTTGTTGAAATTTTTCAAAAATAGTTTGATGCTTATCAGAAGATATACCGATACCACTATCTACCACTTCAAACTTAACGCTTACCTGTCCTTCAGCCATAGAGACAAAATGTATATTTAATTGGACATGCCCTGTCTCGGTAAATTTAATCGCATTACTGACCAAGTTCACTAGAACTTGACGCAATTGTGTTGGGTCACCTAAAAGCATAGGGGGAACACGACGGTCTATTGAACACTGTAGTAGTAAACCTTTCTCAGCCGCTTTGACTAAAAAAATATTTTCGACATCTTTGTTTAAAGCAAATAAATTCAAATTGGTATGTTCAAGCTTCATTTCTCCCGATTCTATTTTGGAGAAATCAAGAATATCATTAATCAAATCAAGCAAAGATAATGATGAGGAATGGAGCATCTCAACATATTCTCTTTGTTCAGGGCGCAATGACATCCCTTGCAATAAAGAAGACAAACCAATGATTCCATTCATTGGCGTTCGAATCTCATGACTCATGTTTGCTAAGAATTCACTCTTTTTGTTATTTGCCTCTACCGCTTGCTCTTTTGCTTGTTCAAGTTCATCGTAGTGATCTCGAATTCGCATCACTGAATGGTTATAACTCTCTTGCAGAGTAGTAATTTCATCGTTAAACAAACGATTTTTGAGCAATAACAATCGTGGAAGTTGCTTGTCATCAAAATCACTGACCACGGCAGACATGTGCGCAAGATGTTTCACTATCACATGATAAACGATGAATAGAATGAAAGTCGCAATAAGGAAAATCTTTACCGCTTGTGAGGCCAATAAAATCAAAAACTTATTAAACAGCCCATCATAAATTTGATATAGATCAGATTGAACCGTTATCGTCGCTAATGAGAAATTTTTATTGCCACTGCTGAAGATCATTGGCCAGGATTTTTCATGTTTATATTTTTGTAGATCCTCACCTAGCTGCAAAATGATACCGTCATCATCCTCAATCACTAAGTAGTGGATCTGCGGCTGCCTAAAAATGCCTTCCGCTTGCAGTTGTAATTGCTGTCGGTCTTCAACCCATAAGCTTGATGTAAGGCTCTCTAAGGATGTTTCTTTTATTTGATTAAGGTGTTCATTAATGCTGACCAAATCTCGCTGATAATCAACATACAAGTTCACACCAGTCGTAAACAGCGTTAACACACTACTTACTAACAAAATGTAAATAAGCATTTGCTTAGCAAGCCCTAATTTCCGAAGCTTATTGTGATCCTGATGCGCTTTGTTCATCCCTAAACTCACACTTATTATTTATTCAACTAATCTAATAATAGACAGTCAAATGGAATTAATAAAAAGGGATTTTAATGATAAAAGTCATAACACTATCAATAACGGCATTACTAAGCTTCTCATCCGTCGCTGCATCCCCAAATGATATCAATTATTATGTGATAGCAAAACAAGCGGCCCCCTTTCAAATAGAGAATAAAGCAGATCAGCACAGTGGAATTGTTACTGATATCGTAAAAAAAGTATTTGAAGGTAGTCAGTATGCGATTAACTATCACTCGTACCCATTCAACCGAATGATTTCAATTCTTGAAGGAGGCGGTCAAGCCAATTGGATTACATACGGGAGCCCATCATGGGGAGGTGTACAGGCTAAAAACCTATCTGAAGAGCCTATTTATACAGTTAAACACGTTTTGTTAAGCAGTAAAAAAAATGAATTTACTTTCAACAACATGAAAGACATAGAAAACAAAATCGTTGTTTTACTTCATGGCTTTGACTATCCACAATTAACACCTTTCATCCAATCCGGGAAAGTGGAAGAACTGCGTGTTAAGGATTACCAAGCCGCATTTCGTATTGTAAAAAAACTACAGGGTGACGCTGCATTCGTTGAAATGGACTCCCGAATAAAATATAACTTATCAGAACTAAATTTAGACAGAGAGCAATATAAAACTCAGTCGTTTAATAAAATCATCCCTGATTACCCTATTTACTTGGCATTTGACCCTAATATGGACAAATCCATCCAAACATTTATAAATGAACGCTTAAAAAACATGAAATCAAGTGGTGAACTAGATCAAATTATTAATAACTACATTTAACTTCATAATATCTAATTACAATAATAACACACCATTAAGCGCTCTAAATATGAGCGCTTATTCAATTGTGATATTTAACTCTATTTCACAAAATCTTTGTCAAACATGTGACCTAGTTTATTCGCCTTCGTTTTTAAGTAACCTTCATTATAAGGATTGTTCCCTTCTTGTAATGGAACACGCTCAATAATTTCAATGCCCGCCGCTTTAAGCGCGTTTACTTTTCGAGGGTTGTTTGTCATTAATCTAACCGATTTTATATTTAAAAAACTCAACATCCCCCGACAAAAAGTATAGTCTCGCATGTCAGCTTTAAACCCTAATTGTTCATTGGCTTCAACTGTATCAGCACCTTGATCTTGCAAGTGGTATGCTCGAATTTTATTTATCAAGCCTATTCCCCGTCCTTCTTGGCGCAAATAGAGTAATACACCACTCCCAGCATCAACAATATTCTCCATAGCTCTGGCAAGTTGAAACCCACAATCACAACGAGCACTAAATAAAGCATCACCCGTGAGGCACTCTGAGTGTAAGCGAATAAGCGGAGGTATCTCAGGATCCAGTTTGCCATACACTAATGCTAAGTGTTCTTTCCCTGAGGAAACCTCTGTAAAACCATACATTTGGAATGTCCCCCACTGAGTGGGTAACTTTGCACTATCAACAAAATGGACATGGTTAAAAGGTTCTTGTTGTGCAAAATGACTACGCACTTCCATCAATATTTTACCTAATTCGTTCTGGCCTCGACCATCACCACCATCTCCCCAAAATGAATCTTTGTGAGAATGCTCTTTAATCACACAGGTGCCCGTCGAGACAAGTAAGTGCGTAAAATGCGGATTTTGACGAAACTTTTCAAATACAACATAGCGCATCACGGTTGTTCGGACCTCCATCCAATCTTGCTTTACTTGGTCTTGATATTGGCGGCTTAATTGAAAAGCTTCATCGGGCGTTGATGCATTCAGTATCAGTTCCTGGATACTTTTATCTGTGAATTTTTGAGCTTGATAATAGTGTTCACTTGTCGGCCACACTACATCGCTTAATGATATTGGACTTGCGGAAAAATTAGATAAAAAACCATGATCATCTTGAGGCTCATAAAAGAATATTTCATCTACCATTCTAGTTACTCCATAACGTTAACAGTATCCCTAGCCATGAAGTGTCTTTTCGACACTACAGATATGTCTATTTTTATCGGCACATTTTATAGTCTAGTCCATTTGAATATTCATCATGTAGCATTTGAATAATTTATTCTTTAGAATTGCCGCCTGGTGTAATTCCACTTAAAATCAGGGATAAATACGCAAATAAAAATCACGTTATCTCGACTTGGATTAGAAAAAGGATACAAAATGAACTTCAAATGGATTCTATTTGATGCCGATGAAACATTATTTCACTTCGATGCATACGAAGGACTTAGGTTAATGTTTGAACGGTTTGGCATCACTTTTAGTCGAGATGATTTTGCTCACTACCAACAAGTAAACAAACCGCTGTGGGTTGACTATCAAGATGGGAAAATCACAGCTCAGGAACTCCAGCATACCCGTTTTGAGTTGTGGGCTAAAAAGTTAGACGTTACAACCACAGACCTTAACAGTGCCTTTCTCTCAGCAATGGCCGATATCTGCGCCCCATTACCTGGCGCTAAAGAACTGCTAGATTTCCTTCAGGGTAAAGCTCAGTTAGGTATTATTACTAACGGGTTTACAGAACTTCAACAAGTTCGGTTAGAACGAACTGGATTTTCTCAACATTTTGCAGCGTTGATCATTTCAGAGCAAGTTGGCATTGCCAAGCCTGACCGGGGTATTTTTGAGCATGCTTTTGCCTTGATGGGTAATCCTGATAAAAGAGATGTATTGATGGTTGGCGATAATCCACACTCAGATATTTTAGGTGGCAATAACGTGGGGATTTCGACTTGCTGGTTAAACGCATCAGGACAACCAGTGCCTAATGGTGTGAAGCCGTGCTACCAAGTCAGCTCACTTGACGAACTACATACTATGTTAAAGCCACATTATTAATACACGCCAGACACTCCTTTTAGGAGGGCGCCAATAAACTAGGCGCATATTAGCTAAATAATCTAACCAAATTAAAAACTTTACAACCACAGCATATCCCTTTATGTTGTGGTTATTCTTCCAAAACACAGATGTGAATCATGCCAATGTTAGCTATTAGCAGTATAAATGTATGTTCAAACGCACTTTTGAATGCGTCTCACACTGTGATCTCTGTCGTCGTCGTGGTCTCTCACTAACGCTGACAGCTAATTATTTCGTCAGCCTGGCTGATGAAATAGTGACACACCTGCTTTTTCCCTCGCCAAGCTGACCTAACAAAAAACACAACAAAAAGGTTAGTACATGAAAAAGCGTGATTTAGCAGCTATAGGTTTTATGACCTTCGCGCTGTTCCTCGGAGCAGGCAACCTAATTTTCCCCCCACTAATGGCACAACAAGCAGGTGACTACTGGCTAATTGCGATTGCAGGTTTCTTGCTCACGGCTGTTGGTTTACCTGCACTCACTATTATCGTATTAGGGCAACTTTCTTCAGCTGAAAAACTCACCAGTGCTTTACCCACTTGGATGAACCGTACTTTTTGGTTTTTGGTGCTCACTACTCTTGGGCCTGCATTTGTATTACCGCGTGCTGTAACCGTAGCATACGAAATGGGTATTAAGCCCTTTACAGACGCCAACCTGTTATTACCTTTTTCAATCCTGTTCTGCTTCATCACTCTTTTGCTTGCTTTAAAACCAGGGAAGTTACTGGATTATATTGGCAAGGTCATGACACCAACCTTAATTGCAATGCTTACATTACTTGTTGTGGCAGCATTGGTTAATCCTCTGGGAACCAGCCTTCCGGCGACACAAGATTACCTAGAACAACCGATTGTGAACGGTCTTATTCAAGGCTATATGACGCTTGATGCTATTGCCGCAGTTGCTTTTGGCTGGGTAATCATTAATACCATTAAGAGTAAAGGTGTAACCAGCAAAGCTGATTTGGCAAGGTATAGTAAATGGATTGCGCTTATTTACGTTGTGTTGATGTCTTTATGCTATTTAGCCATGGGATATTTAGGTGCGACGTCTTCGACTATTGCTCCTAACGCTGCCAATGGTGGAGAAATCCTGACACGCTATGCTGCTGGTGAATTCGGCTATGCTGGCCAACTTTTATTAGCAGGCATTACATTAATGGCATGTCTAACGACAACGGTTGGTTTAACCAATGCAAATGCTGAGTATTACCGTAACACTTATAACGTACCTTTTTACCGCAGCGTAATCATTGTGACAGTGTTGACTGCAGCTGTATCAAATGTAGGCCTAGAGCAGATTATTACAGTAAGCTTGCCCGCAATACTTATCCTGTGCCCTATTGCTATTGCATTAATATTAAGCATTATCTTTTTGCCTAAACGCGCTATTAATGCAGGGCTTCAAAGTAGAGTTGTTATTGCTGCAACCATCTTTGGTAGCATTGATGCATTTTCTGTTTTAGATATGATTCCAGCGGCCCTAAACGTTCAGTTTAATCAATGGTTACCGCTTTATGAATACCACTTGAGTTGGTTAATCCCTGTTGCAATTCTCTTCGTTGGATTAAAAATAACTCAACGAACACAACCTACAGCATGTGCTGAAACAGTATAAGCTAAACACTAACCGCCAGTATGTTTACACTGGCGGTTAACTGTTACAGCTTTTAATGTTAACGCAACAAAAAACACACACAATTTAATGTCGTACGAAATATAGCCATAAGAATAATTATCACCCTGGCATATCAAACAAAATAAGGTTTCAATAAAAGTCTGAATTTTGTTTAAGGTAATACTTTACATCTATGTTCATTCCGCATATTGTAAATGTGTTGCCGAGATTGAATATAGGTTCATCATGTTTTTACATACAGCTAAAGTCATTGCAAAAAACTCATATAAGACAGAGTTAGCTGTGCGCGCAACAAACTCAATTATCATCATTATTCTAGCGATTATTCGCTAGGCTGACGGTGATAACTTTCCGTCAGCCGAGCTGATGGAAAGGTAGTATCCCTCTATATTTACTTTATCCCTTCATTAGCTCGTTAGACGGTTCACACAATACAGATTGTAGGACAGTCAATGAATACAGCATTGAAAACACAAGATTTACTCGCCATAGGCTTAATGACATTTGCCCTTTTCCTTGGTGCAGGTAACCTGATCTTCCCACCCTCAATGGGGCTCGAAGCAGGAACAAATTTACTGCCAGCTATGGTGGGGTTCTTAATCACAGCCGTTGGCCTGCCAGCATTTACCCTAATTGTATTAGGACGTATCACGAATACAAATAACCTCACAAAAGCCCTACCGCCTTGGCTTGGGAAAACCTTTTGGGTACTGCTGTTCACTTCTATCGGCCCCGCTTTTGGTATGCCTAGGGCTGTGACCGTTGCTTATGAGATGGGTATAAAACCTTTTGTCGATGGCGACTACCTGCTTATTTTTACCCTTATCTTTTGTGGCGCCACTCTATTGTTGGCTTTTACACCAGGAAAACTCGTCGATTATATTGGTAAATTCATGACACCAACATTGATCTTAATGTTAATCGCGCTTTCTGTTGCAGCAATTACATCACCATTAGGCGTGCCTCAAATGCCAAGTGCTGATTACCAAAACAGTGCAGTTACACATGGCTTAATTCAAGGCTACATGACTATGGATGGGATTGCTGCTGTTGGCTTTGGCTGGGTGATCATTCAAGCGATTAATGCTAAAGGCGTAACAGCCCCTAAAGATGTGGCTCGAGTGTCTCTTTATGTAGCTGGAATTTATGCGGTTCTAATGGGCGCTTGTTATCTGGCTATGGGTTACGTAGGAGCAACAGCAAGTACTATTGCAAACGGTGCTACCAATGGTGGTGAAATTCTCACACTTTATGTTCATGGTATTTTTGGTGAATATGGCCAAGTTTTACTGGCTGCTATCATCATTATGGCGTGTCTAACCACAACTGTTGGTCTCACGAATGCTAGCGCCGAATATTATCGCTCATCGTTCAAAGCACCTTTTGCACTCACTTCAATCATTGTTGTGACTCTAACCTGTGTCGTCGCAAATTTTGGCTTAGCACAGATTATCCAAGTCAGCTTACCTGCCATTCTTCTATTGTGCCCAATAGCTATTGCACTGGTTATGGCGTCTTTTGTTGGCTCAATCAATGAAGCGATCAAGCCTAGCCATGTAAGCGTTTTAGTGGTGACATTAGTGTTTGGTGCTGTGGATGCTCTTGCTATTTTAGAGCTAATGCCAACGGCAATGCATGAGCAATTAACAGATACACTTCCACTCTATAGCGCACATGCAAGCTGGTTATTACCTTGCTTGTTAGTCCTTGTGTTTAATTCTGCTTATTCGTTCTTTGAGCAGCGTAAAACATGCACTGCTTAATACTACAGTTATAAAAAATTCCCTGGGCGCTTAGCACCAGGGAATTTTGATATAGTATAAAGAGCTTAGTGCTGAACTAGAATTAATACGGAATAGCACTACTCGCATCATGTTTTGATTGATAAACGCAGCCATCTGTCCTCCACAAGCATAAAAATTTTCGTTCATAAAGAAAATAACTATGCTGTTTTTTTATGATCTTATAGCGCGTTTTCATTCCTTTAAAATCAAATAACCATTTCATGGTAATGTTTCTCTTTTCACTGAACTTACAGTAATCAAATTACTATAAAACAGAGTGCGCAAGAGAAATACTCAATGATTTTGCGATTCATCTTTCACTTTTAATTTTTGATCTTGAGCCCAAATACAATTACTGACACATCAGTAAACAGTGATAACCTCACATTATAAGCAAAAAAAAGCGACCACTCATTGTGACCGCTTAGCAACTGATACATAACTAACTGAGTTTAGGTTATCTATCACAACCTGATCTTAGCTTATTCAGGTTTACGTTTACCTGTCATAAAGTCAGATAAGATTTCTGGTGTCAACTCACCAGATTCTTCTAAACGCTTTAGTTCTGCAACGATAGCTTGCTGCTCTTCTAGTGAAGGGATCGGCAACTCAGGTTCTTTTTTGATCGCTTCAGGATCAATCGATAGGTTCTCAAGCATTGTTTTTCTCACTAATACAAATTCTGCACACAGTATAACGCAATCAAAAAAAATAAGAATTGATCCCATTATCCTCTTAGTTAGAATTCGAATTAACTGACTAATTAACAAGCATATTATTCATACCATACGCTAGAGATACCACCGTAATTACGGACTCCCCCTCACTAACATCTATCAAAAATCGCATAACAATCGACGTTATTTCTAACTTAATAGTGTTCTTCTTTTAATGAATGCGTTTTCTGGAAATGGATCGAAAGCACTAGAAGGGATAAGCAGTGATATGATCGTCAGTGAAAACTCCCTTACTCCTGCAAGGGAGAATTCAATTATACCATTGGGACTTCATCTCCCACCAACTGACCATCACGAATAGTGATAATCCGTTTAGTTCGCTGCGCTAATTCCAAATCATGAGTGACGACAATAATGGTTCGTCCCTCTTGATGAAGCTGGTTAAATAGCAACTCAATTTCAGCACCGGATTTAGTATCTAGTGCGCCAGTTGGCTCATCAGCTAAAATAATTTGAGGCTCATTCACTAACGCTCGCGCAATGGCAACACGTTGCTTTTGACCACCAGATAACTGATTGGGCTTATGATCCATACGATTACCCAAGCCAACCTTTTCAAGCAATACCGCTGCGCGTTTACGCCTTTCACGCAAAGACACACCACCATAGACTAAAGGCAAGGCAACGTTATCGAGCGCACTGGCGTATTCCAACAAATTAAAGCTTTGAAATACAAAACCAATTTTTTGATTTCGGATCGCTGCCAGTTGGTTACTGGTTAAGCCTTCAATCGATTCGCCTTCTAGCAAGTATTCACCACTGCTGGCTTTATCTAAGCATCCCAGCATATTCATTAAGGTCGACTTACCCGAGCCTGACGGGCCTAAAATAGAAAGGAACTCACCTTTATTGATGGTTAAACTGACTTCATCGAGTGCTTTAACCACTTCAGCACCGCTTTGATAAATCTTACTGATAGCTTGTAATTCTACTAATGACATAACTAATTAATCTCTACTCGCCTTGCAGCGCTTCTAATGGTGTCACGCTGGCGGCTTGTCTTGCAGGAAACCATGCAGCAAGTAAACCAACAAGTGCTAATGCACCAACCACGACCATAACAACAGCCAATGACAGCTCAGGTACGGGTCGACCAAGCTCTTCATACAAGTAATTACCCTCAATCGGTATGGCCGATAAAACTTGTACCGCCGATTGTGAAATCACTAATCCAATCAAGCCACCAAGCCCCATCGTCAGAAACGCCTGCACTAAATAATGCAAAGTAATATCCGTAGGCGTCGCACCAATCGCCATTCGCACCCCAATATCTCGGGTCGCTCGCTTCACCGATGCATACATCACATTGGCAATACCCACGCCCGCCACCAGCAAGGTGACTAAACCAATAATGCCAAGGAAACTTTGTAGACCAAGCAAAAATGTCTTCATGGTTTTCTGGCGTTCCAGCATGTCTTCTAACTGAACAATTTCGGTGTCTTGCAGACTCGCCCCGTATTTACGGCTGATCACTTGACGAATCGTATTGGCAAGTAACGTACGATCAGTGCCTTCAGCTGGGTAAACTTCTAACGCAGAAACTGGCGCATTGGTGTTGAAACGTTGCCAAGTGGTAAAGGGAATAAATACCGCATAATTGGCAGGTACACCTTCACCCACTCGCATTGCTGAAGGTTTAAGTATGCCGACTATGGTAAAAGACTCTTCGCCAATTTTGACTGCCTTACCAACAGGTGACTCATCAAGCTCCGGTAAGTTATCCCAATCCGTGATCTCTCCTTTATAGAAAAGCTCAACCGCAACACTCTCTCCCAATACAATTACTTTACGCTGTTCTTTCAAATCCAAAGGATTTAACCAGCGTCCGCCGTCTGCAATCGAAAAGCCCATCATGGATTGATAATTCGCAGAAACCGCCATTGGGGCTTGCCAACTTACTTGTTTGTTATTAATAACCTCTTTGTCCCATGTCACTACAGATTCAGCTGCTTTTACGGCTGGTAACGCACGAACAAGATCGATGTCTTCAGCATAAAGTTTAAGCATTTTCCCTTGATTAAACTGGCCGTAATTCATGCTCGCCATACCACCCATGACACGGATTAATTTACCGTTACCACTTTCAGCATGACGCGTTAGTCCTTGACGAAGACCTTCGCCAATCGAAAGCATTAAGGCAATACAAATAGTTGCCCACGCGATAGCAAGGATCATCAAGCCAAGACGTAGTTTTTCCGCGGTCATTTCTTGGAATATCTGTCGAAATGGAATCATGCTACCCCCTCGCACTTAGTGCAATAACAGGCGTTAAGCGTGCAGCCCGACGAGCAGGGAACCAAGCAGCTAGTAGAGCAAGAATGATGGTGACACCTACCGTTAACCACAGTGACCAAGTTGTAATTTCAGGTATACCCAGCCAAGCGGGTAAACCGATTGCAAGCAAACCTTCTACTGCACCATAAGCCAATAGCACCCCGACTAAACACCCTAAAGCCACCAGCAAACAACCTTCGACAATAAAGTGGTTTAAAATATCTCGTTGTCTTGCACCAACCGCCAAGCGCACACCAATCTCTCGTGTCCGCTCTGTTACTGATAAGAACATGATATTCGCCACACCTAATGCGCCAACAGCCAATGTCATTACACCGCTCGCCCCCAGAAAGGTTTGAATACCGCGTAATAATGCATCGAAAAACTTAGCATCTTCACCAAAGTTAGGAAGCCAAATGGCATTCGGATCGGCAGGATTAAAGTGTTCAATTTTAGCGAAGTAATGTTGCAAGCTTTTACGTAACAAAGCACCAGATACACCCTCATTCGGCTTAACCCAAAGCTGCGAGGGCTTGGCATACCATAAGTCTAAATATGTTTTAGACGGGATGATCACTTGATTATCTTCACGGCGACCAAAGGCGCTGCCACCTTCAGCTTGCTGGGTTAATCCAACCACAGTAAAAGGTACCCCATTCACTTTTAGCTCGCTCCCGATCCCTAAATTCGCTTGTTTCGCCAGTTGCCAGCCAATAACAGCGACACGTGAATGGTTAGCCATATCACTCGGGTTGATGCCCCGAGAACCTTGCTGTAAACGGACATTACGTAATTCGGAGTAATACTGATCCGCACCACGAACATAGCCAGGGATCGTTCTGCCTGTTACGTCTGTCACGCTCGCATCCCATTTAAAATAAAGGACAGATACGGCATCTATTTCCTTGTGTTCAACCAATTTACGCGCGGTTTCCTCACGAAAGGTAATAGAACGCCCTGCTGGAAGCCCTTGCCACGGCTGTGTTGTTTGACCATTCATCGCAAGTTGGGTATCACTCATCAATACTGCGAACGATTTAACATTCACTTGGTAAAATCCTTCACCAAGAGCCACTAAGACAAGCACAGCCAAAATCCCCCAACTCACCGCAATCACGGCCAAGGCTGCCCGTAACTTGTGTGCAAACAGCGTTTGATAGATCTGCTGAAGTAGCATCATGAATGAAGAGCCTTACTCACCATAGAAATCGCATTATCGTCCAACTGACCCACAGCCTTTAGCAAGGCAGCCCGATTTTTCCAATACTGATAAAGTAAAACTTGCAAGGCATTTTTACTGTCAAACAAACGGTTATGCGCTCGAATAACTTCTAGAGAATCAATTAAACCAGCGCCATAAACAGATTGCTTACTCGATAGTACTTGCTGCCTAGAATTGACCTGCTGTTGCGCCATTTCTACACGTTGCCAATCAAGCGCTAGCTTACGGTAGCGAATTTGCACATCCTGCTTTAACTGAATTTCAACAGCACGTACATCTTGTTTAGCTTGTAATATCTGCAAAGAGGCTTTTTCTACACTGGCACTTGTTGAACCATTCAAATCAAGAGGAACGCTGAGGTTTAACCCTGCGTACAAATCGTTACTATTCGACTTGGTTTCATTGCGATAGCCGACATTACCGTTCACAGTTGGGTAGTACCCCGCTTTAGCAGTGTCTTTATTTATTTGTGCGGCTTTTAGATTTTGTAAGGCAACTAGTAGTTCAGGGCTATTATCTCTCGCCATTTTCAACCAATGCTGCTCACCGTTATATTTTAGCGGTGGCGCAAACAGTTGTTCTGCATTTACTTCATCCACCTGATCAGGCATAACATTGATTAGGTTCGCCAAAGCAGCCTGATTATCAAGTAGTTGAGCTTTAGCCTTCAAAATAGAGGCTTGATCATCAACATAGCTTGCTCGGGTATCTTCAAGATCCGTTGCCATGATTTTACCGGCTTTAAAACGTTGTTCGGTCAGCCCTAGCAACTTGGTACTTTCATTGTATTTTTGTTCAGCAAGTTTAAGTGCAGCTTGTGACGATGCGACATCCAAATAAGCTGATATCACTTTTTCCGCCAAGGCATTCTTTTGGGCGGACGTTTGTAATGCTTTACTCATTAAACGCGCCTCACTCGCATCTAATGTTCGCCATTTTGCGCTATCCCATATCGTTTGTTCTAAACGAATACCGTATTGCCCTGTCACTTCATCACTGTTCGAGTCACTCCAATTAGCGCCAGCACTTGCGGTAATACCGGGTAATAAACCCGCTCGAGAACTATCAACATCGGCTTCCCCAATTTGGACATCAATTTGTGATTTCAAATATTGCGGTTCATTGGCTTTAGCAGCGAGCCAAGCATCAGACAAAGTAATGGCATTCACTACAGGGCTAAACGCAGTGACCGCCATAACTGAACATGTTAACGCGATGCCAGCCATGACCCGATTTAAGCGAAGTGGCTTTATCGTCAAAGTCAGCATATTTCGATTAAGCATTAGGGGCTCCCATCATACTGGCATCGAGAATAGCTTCACCTTCCGAAATACCTTCAATAACCTGAACATTAATACCATCTGACAAACCTAGTTTAACGGGCTGAACACGGAAACCAACTTCACTCTCATCGGGGATCAATACAGACGGCGATTCACCATCAAACTGCAGTGCTCGCTCAGGAATAGTGGGGACATCGGTTACGGACTTCAATGTGATCTTTGCGGTTGCAGAAAAACCAGAACGCACACGTAATGACGCTGGAAATAAAATATTATCTATTTCGATCTGAAAACCATTATCAAAATTACCGTTAGTCGCTTGGCCATTCACAGCATTCAATTTTTCAGACTGCACCGCGACTTTGTTTAAGTTCGCTTCAACACTGACTTCTGGGTATGGCGCTAATGTCAGGTTCGCCGCCATACCTGGAGATAACTGCGCGGCATCATGTTCACTCACGCTCCCTTTGAATATGATGTTGTCCATGTTAGCCATCGACATCATGACAGTCGCAGCTTGATTGGATTCTGTTGAAATAATGGGTTCTCCCACTTCAACTAATACATTCAAGACGGTGCCAGAAATAGGCGCATAGATAGTCGATGATAACTTGGCTTTACCAACTGAAGATTCACCACTTTGAATAAGGTCGAGGTTTTGTTTTTTCTGACGTAAATCTGCTTCTGCCTGACGTACCTCGGCTTTAGCACCAATGAAGTCGCCGTAGTTTTTTGGGATAACCTTATTTTTGACAAGCCCTGCTAAGTTATCGTATTTTTGCTGTGCAGAGTCTAACCTTGCTTGACTGGTCATTACGTCTGTTACAGCTTGCGTTAACTTTTGTGGCGTTGGGTTTGGTCTGATCTTAAACAGCGCAGTACCCGCTTCAACTTGCTCACCAGTCTGGTGATAGATCTCTTCAACGATCCCTTCTAATTGCGATTTAATTTGTACTGAATGCGCAGGAACAATTTTACCTACCGCAATCGCGGTTTTTTCAATATGGCCTTGTTCAACAGTCAAAGTAGGTTGTGTCGCAGAAGTGTCTTCTACAGGCGTTTGAAAATAAAAGTATCCACCAGTCGCTAATGCAATAGCTATAGCGCCAGAAATCCAACGTTTTTTCATAATTATATTCGTAATGACTTTGGTTTATAGGAGTTATTGACCAGAAGGTCTGCGTGAAGTTCAAAAAATAATACATCGTGCAATTCGATATAGCTAGCCATAATAGAAAAGCCTCCACATAAATGCAGAGGCTTAACCTTAAAAGCACAATTTCACTGACAAATATACTTGGCCAGCATGGTTAGCCGTCAGAAAGGAGGTGCTCGGTAAAACCAATATCAACCAAAGATTGGAATGCAAGCCATACATCATCAGGAATAGACTGCTCAATCGCATATTCGAAATCAGGATAAACACGAATGCGCTGTAAATCACCCAGCATAACGTTGATCAAATCACTGTAGCTGATCACATCATTGGGGTATTCATCGAAAGAGATTGCAGGCGAGGTAACAATACATTGCTTATTCGGCCACTGACGCATAAAGGTCGCGTAGGTCCGTCGCTCCATGAATGGCTTTTGAACAAGAATAAAATGTTGCGGGTCTAACCTTTCATTTTCAAGCAAGGCTTGTGTAAATTGAATGTTCTCACCCGTATTTGTCGACTGAGGCTCGACTAAAATCTTACTTTCAGGCACCCCAAGATCAGCCGCTATCTGAGCAAAGTGCTCAGCTTCAGATCCCTTAAACATGCCCAGAGTGAGCTCACCGACACCGCCAGAAAAAACAATAAAGGGCGCATAGCCATCTAAATACAGTTGCGCCGCATACTCAGCAACTCGAACATCATTACTGCATAACACAAAAATACAATCACTTTTGATAAGCGTATGGTCTAACTTATGGTAATCCCATACTTTTTGAGCCAATGCATGAAGTTGTTTAGCCATGTGATTTCCCTTTCCAAAATTCATTAAATGTTCTTACTTAATGTGAGAACATTTAATGAAATTAAGATGACTTTGCCGATATTATTTGAATACTGTGATTAATGAGCAAACAAGACTAGTTTGCGCGTTTTAACCAAATAGGTGAAATCTCACAGCTACCCTTACCAGCGCTTAACCATGCTTGCTCACTTTCAATGGTTAATTGAAGTTGCATTGAGCGCTCAAGCAAAGCTTCCATTTCAGCTAAAGATTCATCTTTAATCTGAATAATCTCTAGATTTTTGTATACCGACAGTTTTTGTTGGTGTTGTTGCCACCATTTAGCCGTCGCGTTATCACCATATACAACCAATAAAACTTGCTTGGCTTTATTGCATGACTTCTTAATGCGCTTTTCATCTGGTAGACCTAAATCCACCCAAAGTTCGATTTCATCACTGTAGTTTTTATTCCACAGTTCTGGCTCATCAACATCACTAAGACCTTTGGTGAAAACAAGATCTTCTGACGCTTTAAGGCCCCATGCTAACAAACGTAACATCAAGCGTTGTTCAGTTTCAGATGGGTGCTGGGCAACCGTGTGGTTTACGTCTAAATAAACGTGACGGTCAAGATCGGCAACATTGTACTGTGCCTTATAGATAGTGGCTTTTAGCGCCATGAGAGTGTACACCTAGGAAGTTAATATCAGGAGTGTAGCCAGAATGGGAGGGTTAAGCAATTTCCATTTTATTCAGATAGATAAGCATTCACTTTAACTGCTTTTATTGTTCAAATAACCACCGTATCTGTAGCTATTTTACTTACTTAAAATTAATGAACTGACATTCCATTCACCTTTAATTAAGGCTTCTTTTTTGGCTTTGGTCTGGCGTTTAATTCGATATTCTAACTGCATAGCAAGCCGCTTATCGCCAACCTCCTGTGACCACACCAACGACAAGGGTCCCTTGCCTTTGAGTGCTTTTGCACCTTGCTTACCGGATTGGTGCTGCGAGAAACGACGTAAAACATCAACAGTCACCCCGCAATACAAGCTATTGTTTCGCATTCGGATCAAATACACCGACCAAGGCTTTTCCTCAGCAAGAACTGTTGAATCTGCGGACGTAATTTGACTATCTGGCTCAGTTTTTATCGGTACACCAGCCCCTTTAGACTCGTTCATCGTTCTCTATAGGTCTTCTATTGTTACAGTTGAAACACAAACCAAAATCAAAAAGCCCAGCAAAAGATGCTGAGCTTTGTAGTATCTATTTTTTTATTCCTAAGATTAGCTAATCGTTAGCTTGTAAGGCTTTCAAGCAATTCACGTAACTCTGCAACATCTTGTGTTAGTGAAGCAACCTGCTCTTCCAATTCAACAATACGCTCTTCTGATACATTCGATTTTGCGTTTGTAACTGCAGGTGCTGCAACAACAAAATTATCAACATCCACAGCACCGCTAAACAAATGCATGTAACGACAATCACGCTTCCCATTTTCACGAGGTAGCTTAACGACAAACGGGCCTTTCGGGTGTTCGGCTAAATGATCGAGTACCGTTTCTGCTTCTTTCACATCGGAAAATTTACATAAGCGATTCGTACGGGTACGGATTTCACCAGCAGATTGCGCACCACGAAGCAGCATGACACATACCGCGCCTTTCTCTTGATCGCTAAACTGGAATGTACTGAATTCAGTATTACAAAAACGGTGCTGGAACTTAGCAACTCGGCTGCCACTTCCTGTGACTTCTTGAATATAGTGCCGTGATTTTAGCACCTCAACCGTATCAAGTACTTCTGCATCTGTAAGTGCCATCACGGGTTCACGACTACTTTTTTGATTACAAGCCGTAGTAATCGCATTCAATGTTAAGGGATACTGATCGGGGGTAGTGACTTCCTTCTCGAGTAAACAGCCAATCACACGCGCTTCATTTGGTGAAAAGTTAATATTCATGACCTATTCCTCTACCCTCAATGTGCTAATTTCCATAAAATTTATGGAGATACTTCTAAACACATTAGCACGACGCTTGTACACAGCAAGCTCCAATATTTTAACTGCTGAAAATTCAAGCACAGATGGAATGAAAGTGAGAGCAAAGTCGCACTTCTTACATGTGCCGCCATTAGCTACATCCACAAAAAAAGCGCCCTCAGGCGCTTTTCATAAGATAAAATGCGTTATTGCTGAACTTCAAAACCTGGGGTGTACACTTCTACACGGCGGTTTTGAGCACGGCCTTCTTCATTATCATTTGTTGCAATCGGCTGTGTCTCACCACGTCCTTCAGTTTTAATGCGGTTCGCATCAATATTAAAGTGACCAGCGAGGTAACCCGCTACCACATCAGCACGCTCTACAGATAATTTCTGGTTGTATGCTTCTGCACCGCGGCTATCTGTATGACCAATCACAAATAGTTCAGTGGCTGGATAGTCCACTAGGCGCTGCGCAATAGGCTGCAAGCGATCAATATCGGCTTGAGATAGTGCATTACTATCAAAACCAAATGGCAATAATTCTGTTAATGGTTCAACTTGAACAACTACGGGTTCAATCGGTGCAGCTTCAACAACAGGCTCTGGCTCAACGACAGCAACAGGCGCTGGCGCCCCCCAACCGTAAACTAAGCTAATACCGTAGAATTGAGCGTCGATACGACCCGTCTTATCTTTGTCACCTAGATCAAAGTAATATTGATACTCTAATCGGGTTGATAGATTATTAGTAAAGAAGTATTCAGCACCTACACCCGCCGTAGGCGCAAAGCCATTTTTATTCTCACCGCCGGCTTTTACTTTGTAACCATAGCCACCTGCCTTTGCGAACAGATCAAAAGATTCCATCGCTTGCCAAGTAAATTTACCCACAAGATCGATACCTTGTGTTTCGAAAGAACCACCACCGTCAACTTTACTTTTTAGTTTACCAAGATGAGTATAACCACCTTCTAAAGCAAACCAAGGAACAAAGTTATAACCAACGAAAACACCGCCGCCGAAATCATCTTTATCTAGCTGATCATCAGCTCCTTTAATGATTCCTTCGAAATTGTTGTAATGCGTACCACCAATACGGGCACCCGCATACCAAGGGTTATCACTTACTGCGTGTGCTGCTCCTGAGATCAATAGAGCTAGCGGTAAAACATAGGTGAACTTAGACATATTGAATATCCTTATTATTTTGAGCCACTACAACCTTTTGTTTAGTTCGAGTATTAATTAAATACAAAATTTAAAATCAAAAAATTGTAGATATATCAAATTTTTGGGAAAATTCTGGGCAAATACCATAGCTGTTTTGCAAGTTGGCAAGGAATATACATTTAACACAGTTGCACTGTTATTAATGACAACTCACTCATTAAGAGCGTTATGTGGAAGGAATAATAAGACACAGCAAAGAGTGGAAAAGTAGAGGTTAAAGAAAGGATACTGGATATATGCTTAATATCCAGGACCCTCACTTATAAAATAACACTATATTATTTATAACATTGCTATTTCAGCAGCTAAAACAGTAAACCTTGCCATAACCTAAGTCTAAACATGACCAAAGGAGAGTAAGTTTAGTTATTAGTGGTAGCACCTTCCGCTATTGCTTCTGCCGTTGCATCTTCAACAGCAAGGAACAAGTAATCTACCGTACCTTTAGGTGACGTCATTGGGTTCAGTGTTACGTTCTGGTACATGAAAGAAGCTTGCTGGGTAATTGGTCTTACATTACGGCATTTAAATAAGTACGGGCGCTGACGCCATATTAAGAAACTACGGCAACCTAAGTTAAAAACAGGGCGCGACTTTGCCACAAACCACTCCTGAGGTATTTCAGGAAACACCTCAAACAATGTCTTACCAATCACTTCATGGGATTGTTTCCCACTATGGTGCACCATAAAGCCATTCCAAACGTGAATGGTATAGTCTCGATCAAGCACCACTAGGCCAAGATCGACATGTTGTACCATATCAACCATCCAGTGAAACTGTTCAAATTCAGCCGGTAACGACAGCATGCTTTAATCCTCATCCAGCAAGTAAGACAACTTGTTATCAAGCAATGGTAGTGATTCATCAACAAACATCAGTAACATGTCACATTTGATATTGGTGTTTTCAATACAGTAACTAACTTCAAACGTCATCGTGCGTCGCCAATTACCCGATGTTTGATCAATGAAAGAATCGACAGGTTGATGCTTTCCGAGCAAAACTGGGTGACTTTGGAAGAATTTAACTTCAGCCTGCTGCCCCAACCCTTTCAAAAAAGAGCCCACAAGAATGTTGCTCACATCCATTAATAGCTCTAACTCAACATCTTGTCCGCTACCTGCAGGATATTGCATCAGCTGCATGACTTCGCTAACACTAGAGTCACTTAATAAAACAAGTGCCTCCCCTGCAATACCTTCGCCACTAAACCCTTGGCATACTCCCGACATATTACTGTTACTGGCGAGGTGACGCATTGTCATGTGAAGTTCGCTCACTTCAAACACGTTCACGTTTGGTAGCGGTAAATTCACAAACACGTCGAAATGGCGTGCTAACGAATCAGCTGCACGGCCAATCGCAACGTTGGCGACTTCAAGGTAAATATCACGGCGGCGTAATGCTGGAATAGCTGTACGCTGAAAAGGAGCATCAAAATCAAACTCTGCAGGAGGTGGCAGAAGATCTTGTAGCAGCGTTTTTATATATGCTTTGTCGACAGGTTTTTTGAGAAAATCGATCGCACCAAGGGCTTTTACACGTGATTGTGCCTGGGGCTGAATATCGCCAGAAACGACGATAACTTTGATGTCGATACCCTGTTCTTTAATCGCTTGTAACGTTTGATAACCATCCATTTCTGGCATGGTAAGATCAAGAAACATCAGCGAAAACTGTTTTTCTTGCAGCTGTTTTAATGCATCAAGGCCATTTACTGCAAATGTAACTTCGGCATTCAACGAACTTGGTAAAGCGCGCGCCATTTGCTTTCTGGCTAATGCGGAGTCATCACATATTAATACTGACGGTGTCATACTCGCTCCGATGCGCTTCTTGTTGCCGATATACGCCAACATGCAGTGTAATGCGAGTTTAGTTTCAACCTAACGAAGAGCTGTTAACATCCTTATTATTAGCATGCCGAACCCAATACAGTGCCTTCATCGCCATACCAAATGTATCGGGATGATGTAACACAACTCTTCGCTATAGAACCTGCATATTGATACGCGTTTTGGTTTATGGAGCGCTTTTTTTGATTTATTTTAGTACGGCAATAATATCAGTAGATTGTTACTTGGTCTTGCTTAATTCCCATCAAAATGTGCTTTTCTCGTATTTTAAACGCATGCAATCCATTCTTGAATGTTAAGTTTGCCACTAAAACATACAATCCACGCTAAGCGGCCATCGCCATACCCCTCATGGGAATAAACATTGTTTAAGTTCTCGGTATTTTGCTAGAAGCTGAGATCTTCATCGTACAAAACATGCACAAAAAAGAACTATTTATCCATCAATTTCGTATATAAAGGCAAACGATTACATTCTAACTATTTCATTACCTGCAATGGCTCAGTAGAATAGCGACTCGAATATTTCGGATTGATTGTTATTACCAATGATTATGAACAAAATAAATAGCACAAAAAAAACCTCTAAAGTTGGCATTGTTGGAGGCGGTGTTGCGGGCTCAACCATCGCTTTAAGACTCGCTGAAATTGGGGTTGAAGTGGTGTTATTTGAAGAAGGCGCATCCCTTGTCAATGGCCCTCCTATTTGCCACTTACACGCGGGTGGTAATTTATACCGTGAAATTTCTGATCAACAATGTGTGGACTTACTCAAACAATCAATCGATACCCTGCGTGTTTTCCCCCACACAGCCAACATACGCCCAACGGTGATTGCGGTACCCAAACGAGATAAAGGTGAGCCCGATGCTCTTTTATCTCGGCTTGAATTACTGCGAAACACCTACCATTCTCTCATTGAGTCTGATGCTAATAATAAAGTTCTAGGTGAGCCAAGCGATTACTTTAAGCTCTATGACCAAGACACTTTAATAGAGCTTGCATCAAGAGATTTTCCTAGCACACCGTCATCACTTGATGATTGGATGATCCCTGTTGCTAAAAATCTCAATCTTGATGAATTCAAATACCCGCTTGTCTTAGTGCAAGAATATGGCTTGAGTGTCTTTCGTATAGCAGCAACCGCATCACTTGCTTTGTCACAAATGTCGCATTGTAAAGTGCTAACAACCGCTAAAGTGAACCACCTTGAGCAATGCGAATCGACATCGCAATGGAATGTTCATTATCAGCAATTTGATTCAACACTTGGTGATTGGGTTACAGGCTATGAACATGTTGATTATTTGATAAACGCATGCGGTTACAAAACAGGTACGCTTGATAATCTAGCAAAGCTACCTCGTGAACGAATGGTGGAATTTAAAGCGGCCTACGTTACGCATTGGGAACATAGCCAAGGTACATGGCCAGAGGTGATTTTCCACGGTGAGCGAGGTACCCCCAATGGTATGGCACAATTAACACCATACCCTGACGGTTATTTCCAATTACATGGCATGACAGAAGACATTACTCTATTTCCAAAAGGCTTAGTCAGTTCTACCGCTGCCAATGCACAGCCTGAATTGAGCGCACCTTTTATCAAGAAGTTAACACAGCATTGGCAACAAGATGAGGTTGATTTAAGAAGCTCACGAGCAATTAACCATATGGCGCAGTTTATTCCTGAGTTTTCGTCGGCAACGATCGGGGGTAAGCCTCTATTTGGTGCGCAACAGATCCCAGGGACAGATCCATCATTACGTGCCGTTGATATCAGTTTTGATGGTATCAATTATGCGAGGACTGAAATCGTGAAAGCATCATCAGCTCTTTCAGCTGCAGATGCCGTTGTCGATAAATTGAAAAAGCTCGAGTTAATTACGAATGATCAACACACTAGCCTTGAGTTAAGCTTCCCTATTACGCGAAGCCTAACATTAGAACAAGTGGAAAATTTTGCTGAACAACTTGCCGAACAGCGCCATTACCCATCAGCACTTGCTCGTCGTGTCGCTTTCTAAAATACCAATCTAATTATATGCCCAGACCTTCATTTATCTGGGCAGTATAAATATCTTCCAAAATACAACTATGCCGCGACAGAATTCTCATTAAATGCAAACGCTAGAAAATAAAACCACATAAAGAGAGGTTTTATTCACCAACCCATCAGCTTCAAATTGATGTTTGTCCTGCAATCCTCTATCTTTACCCTTCATTTTCTCTAATGCGCAGCTTAATAGTCAGATATCACGATGCATTCATCTATATTCAGCTTTTGATTGGATATGAATAACTACGCGTTATCTTGTTTTTTGCTACTAGGCTTATAGCATCTTTAAAAAAGCTAAAAAATATAATGAATAATAAATTAGGACTAGGCGCACTCACCGCACTGGTTTTAAGCACTATGGTTGGCGCAGGTATTTTCAGTTTACCGCAAAATATGGCCGCAGGCGCAGGGCCAGGTGCTGTAATGATCGGGTGGCTTATAACGGGCATTGGCATGCTTGGTTTAGTCCGTGTTTTTTATAGCCTTTCAATCCGTAAACCCAACTTAGACGGTGGTGTCATTGCTTATGCACAAGCTGGTTTTGGGGATTTTCTTGGTTTTAATTCCGCATGGGGATTTTGGCTAAATACACTACTTGCTAATACTTCATATGCCGTTGTCGTATTCAGTGCGATTGGCTACTTTACTGACACACCTGACAACATTTTGTTTGGGTCAGGAAACACTTGGCAAGCCATGCTTGGTGCAACCATTTTAATTTGGTTGATGCATTTTTTAGTCACTCGAGGCATCAAAGAAGCAGCATTAGTCAATGTTGTTGTCACACTTGCCAAGTTAGTTCCACTCTGTGCCTTCCTCGCATTTGCTGTACTTGCTGCCAATGTTGATAAATTCAGTATGGACATATGGGCGCAGAACAATAGTGGCTTAGGTAATGTGATGGATCAAGTCCGCTATACCATGTCGATAACCCTTTGGGTATTCATTGGTATTGAAGGTGCTGTCGTGCTATCGGGGCGTGCCCAAAACCGTAAAGCTATCGGACAAGCAACTATTATTGCCTTAGTCGTTGCACTCGTTTTGTATGTATCTGTAACACTTTTTGCTTTTGGTGTAATGACACAACAAGAATTGGCAGCACTTAACAACCCATCTATGGCACACATCCTTGAGCATATTGTTGGCCCTTGGGGCGCATGGCTAATAAATATTGGTTTAATTGTTTCAGTATGTGGTGCGCTTTTAAGCTGGACGGTTGTAACGGCGGAAGCCCCTATGGTTGCAGCCAAGCAAGGGTTATTCCCTCGATGGTTTAGTCGTGAAAATAGCCACGGCGCTCCCATTGCTGCATTAACAGCTTCGACAATCGGTGTGCAAGCCTTCTTAATCATGACGTTATTTAGCGAAAGTACTTACTTAACACTCGTCAACATTGCAACTTCTTCAATCTTGATCCCTTACGGCCTATCTGCAGCGTACGGTTTACAAGTTGCATTGAAGAACAATTGCTATGAAGGTAGCCGTAGTGCACGCAATTGGGATTTGCTCGCAAGTAGTATCGCAACGTTATACGGTACATGGTTAATTTATGCCGCTGGCTTGGATTACTTATTACTCGTGGCGCTCCTTTACTTTCCGGGGTTGCTTGTTATGTTTTGGACACGTAAAGAGCGAAATCAGGCTTTACTCTACAGTAAAAAAGAGTGGTTCGGCGCTATAGTCATTACTGTGATGGCAAGTTCAGCCATTACTTTGTTAGCCAGTGGCACATTGAATATTTAGGTGCATTAAATATTTAATACTAATACTGAATTAAACAAAAAAGGCTTAATCAATCATCGTAATAACGAGCATTGAGTAAGCCTTTTTTTAGCGCTTTAAGTAGCCTAACACACGGTTAATAGAAGACAGCTAACCAAACCGTTTCCTGACTTGGGTCAGTCCAAGTGACGCGGTGACGTTGGTGTGCTGGGATATTGATGTACTCACCTTCTTGTAAGTTCACTTCATTCATATCCGTTTCAAATAACAGCTTAGCTTGACCCTTTATGACCATCACCCATTCGTTTTCATCCTGATCATACCAATCGCCACTCGGCGTGATGTGACCTTTCGAGACGATGCGTTCAATACGCACATTGGGTGCTTTTACAATATCGTTAAAAAATTCATCAGGTAGCTCGCTTGGTATATCAGCAAAGATGCTATTTTTCATATTTATCCCAATAATCCATATGGCATAAAATATGGTACAAAACCACAATCACACCTTCATTTATAAAAGGCAGGGCTCCCCACCTTTTAATCGAACGTCGCGTTTATAAATATTTCATGGTTATTCAGGCAGTGATATCTCAATCTTACGATTGAGTATTTCTAATTCACTATTTAAGGCACTGAGCTTAGCCTGTTCACCCTCTACGATATCAAGCTTAGCTTCGTACTTGGTACAATCCGCTTCTGATACCCAATCCCAGCTTGTTCCGCTTTTAAACTCATCACAAGCTTTCTTCGATTCTTTCGCTACTGCTTGTGCTTTTTTAACATCAGCGGCAGCACTATCTATTTGTTTTTGAAGTTTTAACTGCTGCTGATACAACTCTTTCGAGTTATCAAGAACAACTTTTTGTTTCTCAGCTGTCACTTTTAACGCCACCACTTTTGTATCCAGCTTTTTCTGAGAAACAGTCATTTTCTTTTGCTGTTTTTTCAGCTGGGCAAGTTTAGCTTCAAAATCTTTTTTCTGTTGTTCCAATTGGGTCTTTGCCGTGTTTAAGTCTGCGCTATATTGCTTCTTATCCAATGACGACTGTGTCTCCAACTGGGTATAACGCACGTCAAGTTGCGTGTATTTCTCTTTCCATTGCTGATTTTCGTCAATAGCTATTTGGTATTGATCCTGCGTAGGGCGATCTTGGCGCTGCCATACCGCCGTTGATAAAATAAAGCCTATTGCAGATCCGACGAATGCAGCTATAACCAAAGATGATGTTGTGCTTCCATTTTGCATTTTTGAGGGCATCGTTACCTTCCTCACATTAAAGCCAGCGTTGTTACTAATCATATCAGCTAGATAGCGATATATGTCAGCACAATATCAATTATATTCACTGCACTTTTATGAATTTCACCTGTCCAAATATTAAGACAAGTTCTTACTGCAGGTGAATCCAGCCTCTAAGACATCTGTCTCAACCACAGCTAGCTACATTCAAGTCAAGAAGACACATTATTGTACGCGATAATTTCAACGCTCAAGGAGGCAAGTAATGGTTACCCCACTTTTATTCCTAACCGTATCCGCATTTTCAACACCATTACTTGAGAATTCGAGTTACCATCAACAAGGCAATACCTGCTTTCTTACTGTGAATGAGGAACGCAACCAGCAAAACATTGTACTGCTTTTAAGCCTATCAGCTAGCGAGGAAGCCGCCGTTACTGTTTTTCATCGCCAATCGTTCCAAGACAAGAGTGCTGGCCTACTACGTCAATCAACCACACAACTTGATAACTGGTATGCAAACCAAGATTACCCTGTTGATCATAGGCTCTATAAAGAAGTTGATAACATGGCTATCTATGCGACAACCCTGTCACCACCAAATGACAATGCCACCGCATTTATTAAAGAGTTCAAAGCGCGGGGAAATAAAACACGGCTAGATATGGATGGAATGAACACACACTTGTTCTTTGTCGCGGATAAAGCACAAGCGGATGCTTTTTATCAATGTGGGATATCGGTAAAAAGCTTGGCTGCTATCCAGTAACAGCAGCCAATTAGGTGAACCGTCAGACTATTTGCTTGATAGGTTTAGGGTTAGATCGCCAGCTTTGATCCAGCCGATTTTACGCATTGCTTCTGCAATAACTAATGTGATTACCGCAGGGGCAAGAAAGTGCATGATAAAGATTGCTTTATATATATCACCATCAGCTAAACCTACACCTTCCATTGCTATATACGTTTGAATTTGGCCAACAAAGCCAGATGTACCCATACCAGCACCAAGTGGTGTGTTTTCCATCGTAAATAGCAACGTAGATACAGGACCGAGAATGGCAGAGGTAATAATAGGCGGCCACCATATCTTAGGATTACGGATAATATTGGGCATCTGTAGCATTGACGTTCCAATCCCCTGAGCAGCTAGACCCGCCCAACGGTTTTCACGAAAGCTCATCACCGCAAACCCGACCATTTGTGCACAGCAACCAACGGTTGCAGCTCCAGCAGCCAATCCATTTAGGCTTAGCATAATCGCAATAGCTGCACTACTAATAGGTAGCGTTAATGCCATACCCATTAGCACAGCAACAACCGCCCCCATTAATAATGGCTGTAACGTTGTTGCTGATATGATGATATTACCTAAACCATCCATTAATTCGCCAACATGCGGCCCAACCCAACTTCCTACTAAGACACCTATAGTCACAGTAACGGCAGGTGTTACCAAAATGTCGACCTTAGTTTCGTTTGCGACTAACTTGCCACATTCAGTTGCAACAACGGCTGCGATATAAGCACCAACAGGCCCCCCCATCGCTGCACCAGCGGCACCAGCTGTAGTAGCCGAGAAAAGTACCAATGGTGGGGCTTTTAAGGCATACGCGATAGCAACCCCTATCGCAGGTCCTGTCATCTGCTTAGCTATGGGCCATAATGTTTCGGATAAAATTGGAATGCCAAACTTAATCCCAATCGTATTGAGAATTGAGCCAATAAGGAGTGATGAAAATAACCCCAGAGCCATAAAGCTCATGACATGAATAAAATAATTTCGGAAGGTGAATTCAATATTTTTCTTTTTAAAAAATACTTGAAGACCTTGTTTTGTTACTTGCATAGTCAACCTGTTTTTTCTAACTCTGTAACTGTTAGTTTTTCTTATTGTGTGATCCCCATTCGGCAGGCGATTCTAACGCAGCTTAGCTTGAATACCAATTTCATTGTGTTTTGCTCCAATTTATACTCATTTTGATTAGGCGGAGAAATAAAAAAGCAACCCATATACCACTATGAGCATAAAAAAGCGTATTCAAGTAAATTTCCACTAGCATGATAGGTATCCATTGGCTATCACGGCTTGAGACAGATATGAAGGTAACCCCTATCACTCTCGCGTTAACACTCTCATTTCCTTTATGGGCTAACAATTCAGCCCCATCCATTATGCAAGCCAATGATTTGCTCCTGACAACAGTACAAAATAAGCTCAGTTTAGATGCCGCTATTAATGAGTACCTAATCAGTGAGAAGTTAGATGGCATTCGCGCATTTTGGGATGGTAAAGGATTCGTTACTCGTTCTGGTAATAAGCTAAATGCACCAGATTGGTTTACACAGCATTTTCCTACCATTCCACTAGATGGTGAGCTATGGGCTGGGCGTGGTGGTTTTCAACACGTCGCAAGAACCGTGCTTGATACACAACCAGATGATGATTCATGGCTAAGCGTTAGCTTTATGGTGTACGACACGCCAACACCGAATATGGCATTCTCACAACGCTACGACATGCTGCACGAATCGATCACCGCACTTAATCATCCCCATATTCAAGTCATTGAGCAATTTAAAGTCAAAGACCTCAATGAACTAGAGAAAGCCTTAGATGAAACAACAGATGCTGGTGGTGAAGGTTTGATGATTCATCACGAAGATAACCTTTACCAACTTGGCCGAAGTGAACAACTCTTAAAATTAAAACACTACCAAGATGCCGAGGCTAAAGTCGTCGGCTACGAAGAAGGTAAAGGGAAGTATACGGGAATGATGGGCGCAATTTGGGTCGTCACATCAGATAATATCAGGTTCAAAATAGGCACTGGTTTTAAAGATATTGAACGTCAGTCTCCTCCAAAAATAGGCACTACCGTAAACTTTCGCTATAACGGTCTTACTGATAGCGGCATCCCACGGTTTGCTCGCTATGTAAGAGTCCGAAATAATCCTGATATTTAAAAACAAAAAAGCGCCTTCTGGCGCTTTTTTCATTCATCTGGCCCACCCTAAAATAAGGTTTACCGAATAATTACTGTGTTTTGAAAATTTGTGCCGCTTCGAGCTGTGTCATGCTGCGAATCTGACGCCAAACAAAATAGAAAATCCCCATCATCATAACCATAGATGGAATCGCAATCATTGGATAACTCAGTAACGTCATACGACCAAGTTCTTCATTAAAAGCAGCAGTACCCGATGGGCTGGTTACAATCCACGTTGCTAACACGTAATTCATGATTGATGAAAATACAAACGTACTTGCAAACAAGTAATTAGACTTCATTAGGCAACGTTCAAAATCAGCTTGCTGACCATTTTGCGTTAAGCGCTGATTGATCTCACTAAGATTCAATACTGTATCGTTGAAGATCATCTTCTTCACAACGGGAAACTTTGTGAAAGTTGAGATGAAAACACCCACACCAATTAAACCTGGGATCAAAGCCTCTTTAACAGCTAACCACTTAGTGTCCAATTCAAGTAAGCCTATACCACCTGTTAGCATCACACTTACAAAACCAAGTAGCGATATAAAGTTAAATTTACGAAAGCGTATTAGTTCGTAGCCACCAAATGCCAATGGGAAAGCTAGAGCTATGACTAATGCACCAACGGAACCTAGGTGCTCATCACCACTGAGCTTCATCAAGATCCCTGATGGGATCACGACATTAAACACAATCTCTAAAAATGGATTCGATTTTTTCTCTGTCATAGTGCCTTACAAACGTTATCTGATATCAATGCGCGCCTATTGTTTCTTGATTTTAGCACCCTGTAAAGCCTGAGTACGTTACAAAGCGTTAAGCCGCGTATACCGACTACTTATAAACATAGCAGATACGTGCTAAGAGCCTAATTTCAGTCCTTAACCAACATATATTGTGATCGGCTCGACATTATTCAAAGAAATCATATAAATTCGCCACACTCTTTCAGTGGCAGTTTATGCATTATTGACGAATCAAAAGTATATAATGACCTTACTATTAATTACATTTACTCATTAACGTGGATAATTAATCGTTACTAGCTTCATCTGTTATTTTCAACGTTATTGCTAGTACTATGATAGTTAGAGTTTTATCACATTTCATCATGCTATTTTTCCTTATTCTACCCCCACATTAAGGCGGTAAATATTTCAGCCACTTAATGATTATTCTACGACCCGATATAAATAGCCTGGTTTCACCAGAGTTAATTTAATCAAAATAAATAATAATTAAATAATCAGAGAGATATGATCATATGCGTATAGTATTAGCTTTAGGCGGTAATGCCTTATTAGCTCGTGGCCAAGCACTCACCGCTGAAAACCAACGTGAAAATATAAAAAAAGCAGCAGCAAGCATTGCTGCAGTTGCAAAAGAGCATGAGATTGTTGTTGTTCACGGTAATGGCCCACAAGTTGGTCTATTAATGGAACAAAACTCAGCTTACCAAGAGTACTCACCTGAAACTACACCATACCCAATGGATGTACTTGGTTCACAAACTTGTGGCATGGTCGGTTACATGCTTCAACAAGAACTTCGTAACGTTGACCGTGACCTTGCGATCGCAACACTTGTGACACAAACTGAAGTCAGTAAAGAAGATCCTGCTTTTGCTAATCCAACTAAATTTGTTGGCCCTGTTTACACAGAAGAACGCGCAAAAGAAATCATGGCATCATCTGACATGATGTTTAAAGCAGATGGCGACTACTTCCGTCGCGTTGTACCATCACCAAAACCTAAAGATATCGTTGAACTTCAACAAGTTGAAACGCTACTTCAAGCTAAAAACCTAGTTATTGCTTGTGGCGGCGGCGGTGTACCAGTTTGCTTCGACGACAACCGTGTTGGCACAGGTGTTGAATGTGTTATCGATAAAGACTTAACGGCTGAGTTATTAGCAGAAAAAATTAATGCTGATCTATTCATTATCCTAACTGACGGCTCTGTTTACCGTAACTTCGGCAAAGAAGACCAAGCTGAAATGAAACAAGCAACACCTGCAGGCCTAGCTGAATTTAACTTCCCTGCTGGTTCTATGGGTCCTAAAATTGACGCGGTATGTCAATTTGTAAACTCAGGTCGCGGTAATGCAGCTATCGGTTCTCTATTCGATTTAGACCGAATTACACGTAATGAAGCTGGTACATTAATCACTCAAGGTGAAGGTATTGTTTATTACTCATAGTTTAATAAATAAACTATAAGTAAGACTACCAATTATTCTTTAAGCGTAACTTTACTTTTTGTAAGTTACGCTTTTTTATGACTTATAACTTATGCCTAAAAATACATATTAGTTGCTTTAATAAAACTTCACTTTAATTAAGTAAAATCGGACTTGCTTCCTTCTTTTTCATTAAAACCCCTAAGTGTAAATACAATCAAACTTTAGATATTTTATTGTACAAATAATAACTCATTAGTGTTTATGTCTATTTATCATCCACACCAATCAAAAATGAAATCATTCTTTTAAATTTTACTCCCTTCTAAAATATGCTGACAACACCGTTAAAAACACTACTATTAGTCGCTAAAAAGCGGAAAAACATCAAATTACTTCATTTTCCAATTCTCACACCAAAAAGAGGCATTTGAAATGCCTCTTTTTGGGTTTATGATGTAGCCATTGCTTTATTTATCAGCTCATTAAGTAGTGATAAGCACCAGATAATACGGAATGTAAGATGGCTATTTCTCGACGCACTTTTTTAAAAACATCCATTGCTACGGCTGTTACCGCAGGCGGTGGCTTGATGGTTTACCCTGCCTCAAAACTTTTTGATGATGAAGATATCGAAGTGATCCCACATGCTAGCCATTGGGGGCCTTTTCATGCCATCGTAAAATCGGGGGTACTTATCGGTATTCAACCCCGCAAAGAGTTAGATGCAATGCCGACTGAAATGTTGACGGAAGGCTTGATTAGTCGTGTTTATGACAAGACTCGCGTTAAGTATCCTATGGTACGAGCGTCTTATCTTGCCGATCCTAAAGGTGACAACAAGCCGCATTTACGCGGTAAAGAACCTTTTGTTCGTGTTAGCTGGGAAACCGCGCTTTCTCTGGTTGCAGATGCTATTCAAACCACAGCAACAAACCATAGTAATGAAGCCATTTTCAGTAGTTCTTACGGTGGCTGGTCACACGCAGGCTTAATGAGACCTCAGGTATTACAAGGACGGTTTTTCAATTTAATCGGTGGTCAAAGTACAACAACAGGTGATTATTCTGGCGGTGCATCCCAAGTGATCTTGCCCCATGTCATTGGTGATATGGAGGTCTATTCACCGCAAACAGCATGGCCTATTATTGAAGAACATACAGAGACTTTTGTACTTATTGGCTGTGACCCTTGGAAAAACAACCGTATAGAATTCCGCGTAGCTGACCACCAAATGTATGCGCATTGGAAGCAGTTTGCAGATAAAGGCATAAAGTTCATTTCAATTAACCCACAACGAACACGAACTGACGACGAACTCAATGCCGAATGGGTAAAGATTGTTCCCAATACTGATACCGCACTATTTCTAGCCATGGCGCAGCATGTTTACGCTACCGGCCTTCATAATAGTGCTTATCTCGATCGCTACACCGTGGGTGCTGATAAGTACATCGACCATCTCATGGGAAAAGACGATGGCATCGTTAAATCGCCAGAGTGGGCAGAAAAGATAACGGGAATATCAGTCGAAAATATTCGAGCAATGGCAGAAAAGTTTGCAACAAGTAAAACTCAGTTTGCCGCAGGCTGGTCATTACAACGCGCGAATCACGGTGAGATGACCCACTGGGCAATCATTAACTTTGCAGCAATGTTAGGCAAGATAGGTAAACCCGGTGAAGGTGTTGGCTTTAGCTGGCATTACGGTAATGGCGGTATGCCACAATCAGGTAAAGCACTTCCGATTGGTTTATCGCAAGGGAAAAATCCAGTCAATGCGACCTGCCCTGCATCACGTATTTCCGAAATGCTAATGAACCCTGGAAAAAAGTTTACGCGAGATGGTATTGAATATACCTATCCGGACATAAAAATGGTGTATAACGCAGGTAACAATTTGCTATCACACCAGCAAGATACCAATGAGCTAATCGCTGCGCTTAATAAAAAAGTTGAAACTTTCGTCTGCCAAGACCCATGGTGGTGTGCATCATCTCGTTATGCCGATATTGTGCTGCCAGCAACCAGCACGTTAGAGCGTAATGACCTTTCATCTGGTGGCACTTACAGTAATGATAAAATTTATGCCATGCGCCAAGTGATTCAGCCTTATGGTGAAAGCCTTGATGATTTCGAAATCTTCCGTAAGCTCGCTGAACTCTTTAACGTTGAAGACAAATTCACCGATGGCTTATCATTCGATGAGATTTTAAAGCGTGCCTATAAAGCCTCGTCTGCCACACTTCCCTTCGATGATTTCTGGCAAGCAGGCGTTGCATTATTGCCCGTTCCACAAGAAGCAAACCAATGGGTAAGGCATGGCGATTTTTATCAAGATCCTGATAACTTCCCGCTCCATACGACATCAGGAAAAATCGAACTTTACTGCCAAGACATTGCCAATTTCGAGGTCAAAGATTGTCCGCCAATGCCGACATTTTTAGAACCATTCGAATATTTAGGCAATGCCAAATCCAACCAAGTGCATGTGGTTAGCCCGCACCCTTATATGCGCGTTCACTCGCAATTAGCTAATTCAGATGTTCGAAAGCATGAAAATGTACAAGGTCGCCAATATGTATTAATTAATGATCTTGATGCTCAAATGCGCGGTATTCGTTCGGGGCAATTGGTCGAAATATTCAATGAGCGTGGCCGAGTAATCGCTGGCGCAAAAGTGTCTGATCAGATCATGCCTGGCGTGATCAGTTTGGAAGAAGGTGCATGGGTGCAATTTGATAGCCAAGGACGTTGTAATGGTGGTTCAATTAATGTATTGACATCAAGCCAAGCCTCGAGTGATTTGAGTCAAGCCACCAGCGCCAATACTTGCTTAGCCTACATTCAACGCTGCCGTGATCCTGAATCTTCAAACTTAGCATTTGAGCCACCTCAAGTCTTGACGCAAAAAGCAGATATTAATATCGCTACAGTCACGACAACCTTAGCGAATGAAAGCTCAGCAAGCACTCAGCAAAGCGTTGGGGAAGAATTATTTTATCAGCGCTGTACTATGTGTCATTCAGCCAAAGATCCAAAACAATATACAAAAACACAATGGCATGGCATTACCAAAAGTATGTTCCCACGTGCGGGTTTAAATCCAATAGAGCGAGAAGAAGTCATGGCGTTTCTTGAAGCTAACGCGAAAGATGCCAAATAATACGGCTAGGATGTTTCATTGAAATTAAAAAAGCAGCCAAGGCTGCTTTTTTATTAATCAAGATTTTCACCAACGCAATGGCTATTAACCATTTATGCGTCAGGGTAACCATTAGGGTTAGTTGACTGCCAGCGCCATGTATCCGCTGTCATATCTTCTACTGTGTGTTTTGCTTCCCAATGCAATTCAGCTTTCGCTTTAGCAGGATCAGCCCAACACTCAGCAATATCACCAGGACGACGGTCAGCAATGTGGTATTTCACTTCAACACCCGATGCATTGGCAAAAGCATCGACCATTTCTAGCACGCTACTACCATTACCCGTACCTAGGTTGTAAATATGCAAACCCGCGTCTTTACCTTTGTAGTTTAACGCAGCAAGGTGACCGTCGGCTAAATCGACAACGTGGATATAATCACGTACACCCGTACCATCAACTGTCGGGTAATCATTACCAAATACCGCTAAAGATTCACGACGACCAACAGCAACTTGAGAAATAAATGGCATCAAGTTATTTGGAATACCTTGTGGATCTTCGCCCATAGTGCCCGACTTATGCGAACCTACTGGGTTGAAGTAGCGAAGTAACGTAATACTCATTTCAGGGTAAGCATGCTGAATATCCGTTAAGCACTCTTCCACCATTAGCTTACTACGGCCATATGGATTCGTTGCGCTAGTAGGGAAATCTTCAGTAATAGGCACAGAAGCAGGATCACCATATACCGTTGCTGACGATGAGAAAATCAAGCTATTCACACCCGCAGCACGCATCGCTTCAACCAAAACTAAGCTGCCATGGACATTGTTATCGTAATATTCCAATGGTTTTTCTACAGACTCACCGACCGCTTTTAAGCCAGCAAAGTGAATTACCGCTTCGACATCGTTTTCTTTAAATACGGCATCAAGAAACACACGATCACGAATGTCACCTTGATAAAAAGCAGGACGTACATTGGTCAATGCTTCAATACGATCCAGTACTGATGACTTACTATTGTATAAGTTATCTAAAATGATTGGGGTCATTCCCGCTTCAATCATCTGTACACATGTATGGCTACCTATGTAACCCATACCACCAGTAACTAATACGCGCATAGCGTTCTCCTTGATTACGCTGCCTGTTCTTTGAAACTAAGACAAAAAATACTTTCACTATTGTACGCTATTTTTAAATACTTATAAAAATGTAAGGCGCTTAATGCTGATTTTATAATCATGAGTCGCAAGTTTCATAAACTTACATCTTAATACTACTAGTGAATAGACCATAAACTCCAACCCTTAGCGGCTAACGCCACCACCTTACATACCTCTAAAGTATTAATGAATGCCGAATAACCACACAAGCAACAATAAAGGGATTATCATTGACTCAATGGCTAATTGAATTCATTCTTACGCCAAATCAATTTAGTCCACTTATTTCATATAAATATTGGACATCGCACAATTTGCTGCTTACTCTAGTGACGTTCTTCACATGATGAGAAGAATATCACTCACATAGTTACATGGAAGTTAGATATATATGTCGGTTTGTATCAAGAGCAGTCAACTAGAATCCCCAAATTTCGCGTACATCGAATTAAGTAAACAGACTCTACAAAAACAACTCACCGTTCTTTTTCCCGCTTCAGGGATCATTTGTACGATTATTGCCTTTAGCTACTTCGTTTCTGATGTTGACATCATTTACACCTTATCGGCACTAACTGGCGCATTGCTTTGTTACGTCTTAATGTGTGTAAACCGAAAGAACATTAACCCCTACCTGCTTGTCTGGGTGCTTATTTTTTTCACCACCACTACATGTACACTCGGATTCATGATGCATGGTGAGAATGATATTAGTCATACTATTGGCCTCACTATTCCACTTCTTTGCTTTTTTTCTTTAAACAGTAAAACCGCTTGGTGGTATAGCTCTCTGTTTGGCGTTCTTTATATGGTGCTAAGTGTCGAGTCGATGGCTGAGAAACATATTCAAATACCCGAAGCTCTGCAAAATATTAGCGCCTACTCAATTGTACTTATCCTTGCGTATTTACTTGCTCGTCACCGAAATGAAGCCATTGAGTTAGTGAAAAAGACCGCTTCAACCGACTTTTTAACTGGCTTACATAACCGCCAAGGCCTAATACCGATTTACCAAAGTGAAGCTGTTAGAAGTAAACGCTATTTACGTGCCTTTTCACTCGCACTGATCGACATCGACAACCTCAAACAAATCAATGATCGTTTTGGTTTAAAAGCAGGTGATAAGGTTCTAATGATGATAGCAAAATGCTTGCAAGAGCATTGCCGTCAAAGTGATCATATCGCACGTATTGGAGGGGAAGAGTTTTGCTTATTACTACCAGAAACTGATATTAAGCAGGCAGAAGAGCTAGCCTCTCGGTTAAACGAGGTACTATCTAGTTGGTCTTTAGAACTCGATTCTGGTGAAAAATTACAGGTCACCATCAGCATTGGCTTAACACAAGTCGAATACCAAGAGTTCTGCTACGACTATATAAAAGCAGACAGTGCCCTACTTCGAGCTAAAAGTTGGGGCAAAAACCAAATCGCAGTAAGCGAGTAATTTTCCCGCCTCCCGTCTTATTACTAATCGTCACAATGCACTTTTCATTGTGACGGTATTAATACAAAACTTACTGTCAATTAGCTGAATGTCATTCGTAAAATAATTTCTTCTCTTTATCCCTTGTTACTATATAAAGGTTAATTACTTTTCAAATATCGTGACATGTAAGGATTGTATGAAAATCGAAGAGTTAAAACTGTTTGTAAAAGTGGCAGAGCTAGGTAGCTTTACCGCTGCAGCAAATGCACTTGATCTTCCGAGAAGTAATGTAAGTCGTAAGATTATCGATCTTGAAAACGCCCTTGGTGCTAAGCTATTTCATAGAACAACTCGAGCAATATCCCTTACCAACAATGGTGAAGCTTACTACCAAGAAGTTCTCAAAGGGCTCGCCATTCTCGATTCAGCCAGCGCAATGGTCACGAATGCAACCTCAAACGTCACAGGCCGTATAAAACTAGGCTTATTGCCGGAAACGCATGAATTACTGCAGCCCATTTTGTTTGATTTTCAGGACAATTACCCTGACGTCGAACTCGATGTGCGCAACATTACAAACGGCTTTAACGACATGCATCTACAGGGGCTTGATCTGTGTTTTCATGGCGGACAATTATTTGATTCAGACTTAGTCGCAAAAAAAATATTATCGCTAGGCCGTTGCCTCGTTGCGTCTCCATCTTATCTTGAAAAATATGGAAAACCCACCAGCCTTGATGACCTTCGACACCATCAATGTATCTGCTTTCGTTGGCCAAGTGGAGAAATAGATGATCATTGGCATTTTTCTCAGCAAAGTATCAAGCTCTCTCCCAAGCTCATTTGTAACAGCGTAGGGTTTGTCAAAAGTGCCACGATGCTTAATAGAGGGATCAGTTTCGTTCCTAAGTTAATGGTTAGTAAAGAAATATATGAAAATAAATTGGAAATAGTGTTAGACGGACAGACAACGATTGAAGAAAATGGCTGGTTGCTTTATCAGCAGCCACGTAGCTTGAACACCGCAAGCCGCACTCTTATTGACCACTTACTAACAGAGGTCCCTAAACTCAGCATATTGTCCTAGGTTTTAGGACAGTGATTCTCATTAATCACCGATTATCCGAATACTGTTCGATTGTAAGATAGCTCATAACATCAAGGAGCTATCTTATGAATACATTCACCAAAACCACCTTGGCGGCATTACTTGTCAGCCTCACTGGTTGCAATCAAAGTATCTCTTCTATACCTGTAACTAAAGCAGAGCGTCCCGTTCAAGTTATTGAACTACAAACAGCACAGCCAACAACTCAGAAGTATTTTAGTGGTGTGGTTCAATCGCAGGAACAAGCGGCATTAGCTTTTCGTGTTCCTGGGACAATCACAAATATTTGGGTAAAAAAAGGTGACGTGGTCACTAAAGGCCAAGCACTTGCTCAACTTGATCCTCATGACTATCAAGTCGCCCTTGAGGAACTACAAGCTCGCATGTTAGAAGCGAGATCTGCCCATAAACTCGCGAAAGCCGAGCTAAAACGCGTTAAACAAGCAACACAAGATGATGCCATTGCCAATGTTAATCTTGACCGCGCTATCAGTGGATACGAACGCAGTTTATCGGCCGTCAAAGTAGTTGAAAAAAATATTCAACGTGCAACAGACACCTTAAGCTATACCACATTAACTGCTCCTTTCAATGGCGTTATTGGCGATATCACGCTTGATAGCTTTGAACAGGTCCTGCCTGGGCGTGCCGTTCTCACACTTCAACAAAACAACCGACTTGAAGTTGAAATTGACGTGCCAGAAAGCCTCATTGCAAAATTCGAGTTAAACCAAATTGCTGCCCTTTCTTGGTTCCAATCTGACAAAAGTTTGCTGGCGACGGTTTCTGAAATCACCACAACACCCAATCTTATCAAACAGACCTACACAGTAACGTTAACCCTTGACGATTATGACCGTGAACTTTTCCCAGGAAAAACAGTAACCGTCAGTACCCCTCTATCGCTCTCAGACAGTGATTACTGCTTACCTTACTCTGCCTTAATTGGAAATAAAGAAGACATGCATGTCCACCTTATTCGCAATAACCTTATCGCTCGAGAAAGCGTTGATCTGCAATCTTTAGATGCCTACAGCGCCTGTGTTACTGGCAATTTCGTCGCTGATGATTATGTCGTTATCAGTGGTAGCAGCTATTTAACGCCCGGTGATAATGCTCCGACATTGATCATCAAAACGTTATAAGGAATCACCATGATCAATTTAGCCGAATTCGCTATACGCCAGCGAACATTCGTCATCTTTTTCAGCGTACTAAGCATTATTGCAGGGCTTTACTCTTACTTCGATTTAGGCAAATTAGAAGATCCTAGCTTTACGGTTAAAACGGCTGTTGTCGTGACGCTGTACCCTGGTGCTTCCGCAAAAGAAGTCGAGTATCAAGTCACCGATACCATAGAAACTAAACTTCAAGAAATGGGCTCACTCAATCGACTACGTTCACTGTCGCGACCGGGTCTGTCAATGGTATTTGTTGATTTGAAAGAAAACCTCAACTCTGACGATTTACCACAGCAATGGGATTTATTACGTCGAAAAGTTAATGATGTGAGCTTGCTCTTACCTGCAACCGCACAAATGAATATCGTTCAAGATGAATTTTCTGAAGTCTACGGCATGCTATTTTCAATTCATAGTACCGATGCCGCGCCAGAAGAATTACGCCGATATGCAGAAACGCTTCAACGCCAATTAAAAGCTGTCGATGGTATCAAAAAAATAGAACTTCATGGGGTTCAACCGCGCGCTGTTTATATTGATTTACCAGACGAGCGTCTAGCACAGTATGGTTTGTCAGCATCTCAAATTTGGAACCAATTGAACTCCCAAAACATGGTGTTTGAAGCAGGTCAATTCGATGCAGGCCAAGAACGCATTCGTGTCAACCAAAGTAGTGACTTCCAATCACTGGCCGACGTTAAAAATCTCGTCATCAAAGGCGGCGTCAGCGAATTGGGGACCGGACTTATTCGCTTAGCTGACATTGCCAATGTCACTATGGGTTACCAAACACCAGCATTAACTGAAAACCGCTTTAATGGCGAACCCGCTGTCACATTAGCCGTTAGTCCAGTTCAAAGTATTAATGTTGTCTCACTTGGCGACTCAATAAATACAATTATTGAAGACTTCAAGCAAACCTTACCGCTGGGTGTTGAAATATCAACAGTGGCCTATCAACCTGAAGAAGTACAAAAATCAATCGATGATTTTGTCATGAACCTATTAGAAAGTGTGGCAATCGTCTTCATTGTTCTTTGGGTCTTCATGGGCTTTAAAAGTGCTTCTATCGTCGGTGGTAGTTTGCTACTCACTATTCTATTAACGCTTGTGTACATGAACGTCTACAATATTGATTTACATCGTGTATCTTTAGGCACATTTATTCTTGCATTAGGCATGCTTGTAGATAATGCCATTGTCATCACAGATATGATGCAGTCAAAGCTCAACAAAGGCATAGAACGTACAGTCGCTGCCATTGATTCAGTGAAAGAAACGACACTACCCCTGCTTGGCGCTACAGTTATTGCTATCATGGGTGCCAGCCCCGTTTTATTTTCTAAAACAGATGCAGCTGAATTTGCGGGTTCTGTCTTCTATATTATTGCCGCATCACTGTTGCTTTCATGGTTTGTAGCCATGACATTTACCGCCTTAATGTGCTGGCTATTCATTAAACCACAAACTGTCAAATCAGGCACAAAACCAAACCGATTAAAACAATGCATTCATTGGACCGTCGATCACCCAGCAAAAACACTCGCAGGTTTGATCCCGCTTATCATAGTGACAGCACTTGCCGTTCCCTACATTAATGTAAACTTCATTCCGCAATCTGATCGCCCTGTTGTTTTCCTCGATTACTGGCTACCAAACGGCGCAAAAATCGAACAAACATCTGCTGACATGAAAGAAATTGAGCAATGGTTACGATCTCAACCTGAAGTCGAAAGCATCTCAACTATGATTGGCGCGAGCGTACCTCGTTTCTCTGTCACTGTAGAACCAGAGCCGCTCGATCCCGCCTATGGCCAAATACTCATCAACACAACAAACTTTGAAGGGATCACCACGCTAATTGCGCGTGGTGATAAATGGCTAACGGCGAATTACCCTAACGCAGAACCTCGTTTCCGTGGTCTGAAGCTGGCTACCGCAGATAAATACGCAGTAGAAGCACGGTTCTCAGGCCCTGATGTAACCGTTTTGCATCGTCTTGCAGAGCAAGCGAAAACCATTATGGCAGCACACCCAGAAAGTAAGTATGTACGTGATGATTGGCGTCAGACCAGTAAAGTCATGACCCCTATTACTAATCAAGAAAAATTACGTCGTGCAGGGATCAACCGAGCTGATATTGCATTCGCGATGAAGAGAGCATCAAATGGCATGCCACTTGGTCAAATGAACCTAAATGATGAACTGATCCCAATTCAACTTCGTGGTTCAGAGCAAACCATGGCCTCGTTAGAAACACTGCCAGTAAAATCATTACTTGGCTTACATACGGTTCCACTCGGGCAGGTAGTTGATGGTTTTACGCTTTCCGCTGAAGAAAGTATGATTTGGCGTCGTGACCGCTTGAAAACCATCACGGCGCAAGCTGGTGTCAGCCGTGATTCAACCCCAGCGAGAGTGCGTAATGCGATCAAAGCCGATATTGAAGCGATCGCGCTTCCTCCTGGCTACCACATGGAATGGGGTGGCGAATATTATGATGAAAATAAAGCAATTACCGATATTTTCAAACAACTACCAAAAGCCATGCTGATCATGGTCGTGATTTTGGTTGCGATGTTCAATAGCTTTAAGCAACCCGTCATTATTCTTGCCACTATTCCACTTGCCGCTACTGGTGCCACTTTCGCCTTGCTGGGTTTTGGCAAGCCATTTGGCTTTATGGCATTGATTGGTGCAATTACCCTCACGGGCATGATTATCAAAAACGGTATCGTTTTGATGGATCAAATAGAGCTTGAACGAAAGAATGGTTTAGCCCTGTCAGATGCGATCAAAGAAGCGACCGTAAACCGTACTATGGCGATTTCAATGGGAGCATTAACCACGGCTCTTGGCATGATCCCACTGCTTAGCGACTTACTCTTCGATCAAATGGCAGCCACGATTATAGGCGGACTTGCTGCGGCAACGATACTGTCATTATTGGTGATGCCTGCTATTTATAAGCTAACGACAAAAGACACCTCAACATTAATAGAAACAACCACAGCAGAGCAAATTTAGGAGTTACTATGACGTTTTCTACAACACGAAAATTAGCCCCCATTGCTCTTGCTATGTTGTTAACAGGCTGTGCAGTTGGACCTGATTATCAAGCCCCTATGGTATCTATAGCGGAGTCATACCTGCATACAAACACAACTAACACAGCATCAAGCGACTTATGGTGGCAGCAACTAAACGACGACACATTAAACATGTTAATCAACGACATGCAACAGCAAAACGTGTCGCTAAAAGTCGCCGCAGAACGCATCAAAATGGCGAATCAATACCAAACTATGGTTGCCTCGTTCAAAGTGCCAACAATCAGTGTTGGAGCGGGATATTATAACTATCAGATCAGTAAAAATGATTCGTTAGCAGGGCCATTAGTCAACCCCATTGCTATCCCGCCAGTTAGCCCTCAACTGCCATCTAACGTTACCTTAATGGATAATCAACATGACGGTGGCTATATCGGTGCCTCTATCGCTTGGGAGTTAGATCTTTTTGGTCGTATAGACCGCCAAGCTGACGCGGCTCAAATCCGCGTAGAACAAGCAGAAATAATGACATCGGGGCTACATACCTTATTAACGGCAGATTTGATCCATAACTACCTGCAATACCGTGGCGCACAAGAGCGAAAGGCATTAGCGCAGGCGAACATTGAAGACCAAAGAAAGACACGCCAACTGATAAAAAAAGTCGTTAAAAGTGGTTATGGTTCGCAGTTGGATTACGCACAAGCAACAGCCGCTTTAGCCGCAACAGAGGCGCTGATCCCACAATTAGAAATTGCAGAGCAAGCACATAAACACAGAATTGCTTTATTACTCAACGAACCATTGACCCAAGTGGATATACGGTTAGCTCGTTCGGAAAGGCTTCCTACCCTGCAAGGCGTGATTCCAACGGGCTTACCTTCAGATTTACTGAAACGTCGCCCTGATATTCGCGCCGCGGAACGTGAAATGGCCGCAGTAAATGAGGAACTCGCTGCCAGCATTGCGAATCGATATCCGAAATTTTTCCTAACAGGCACACCTGGCGTATCTGCCAGCAGTTTTGATGATCTGTTTAGCAGTGATTCTTTTGGATGGGCTGGTAGCGTAGGTATTAACTGGAATGTATTTGATGGCGGCCGAGGAAAAGCCGCAGTAAAAATGAATGAAGCACGTTTCCAATCTGCTGCGTTGCAATATGAACATACGGTCAATGCCGCGATTACAGAAGTCGATTCCAGTTTATTTGCTTATGGTCGCTCACAAGAAACCCAGAAACAAATTGATGAAGCATTAGCAGCAACAGACCTCGCTGTTAGTAAGGCAAAATCACTTTATAAAGCAGGCTTGATTGATCATCTATCAGTACTTGATGCACAACGCCAACAACGCATGGTTCAAGACAGTCAATTGGCAGCCCGCCTCCAAACAGCGAATATCACCATTGCTGTGTATAAAGCACTTGGTGGTGACTGGCAGATAACTCCACCACCAAGTGAACAACAACCAATACCAACCGCCAACTCGAATGAAACAAGTGGAGCAAGTGAAACATTAGTAAGCCTATAATCGATCGTGGTGTACATCGAAAGGTGTACACCTTACTCACACATTATTGCGGAAAAAACACTGTAAAATGAGACATTAACATCAGTTTTTAATGATTATAGAAACTTTAGCTGACTCTAGTGGATGTCGTTACATAACCCCGCTAGGATAATTTGATAGGCAATCACTAACATATATTAATAAACTGGATACCCATTTCTCAGGAGGAGTAATGAACTATATCGACGGTGTACTCCACATCGAATCTTTCTTGGCGGTGACACTTGGCATTATTGTGCTTTTTGTTGGTCGGCGCTTAACCCAAGCGAGTTATTGGCTGCGTGAGTTCAGTATTCCCGAGCCAGTATCAGGCGGTATTTTAATCTCCATCACTTTTGCCATTTTGCACTATGCCACTAATATTGATGTGCAATTCGAGCTAGCCGCTCGTGATTTGTTACTGGTGTACTTTTTCACCACTATCGGTATTAACGCCAGCCTTACTGATTTATTCAAGGGCGGCAAGCCACTCATCATCCTGCTTTCTATTACAATCGGCTATATGCTCATTCAAAACATCACAGGCATTGGTATCGCGACCTTACTCGACCAACCTGCGGCATTTGGTTTATTAAGCGGTACAGTCTCATTGATTGGAGGTCACGGCACAGCTATCGCTTGGGCACCCAAAATTGGTGAAACCTTTGATTTAGATACCGCAATGGAAATCGGTATTGCCAGCGCAACATTTGGATTAATTCTCGCCAGTATTATGGGGGGACCAATCGCAAAGTATCTGATCAACAAACATAATTTAACCCCATCGAAAGATGAGGAAATGGACATAGGTACAAAACAGTCTGAGCCACAACCTAAGATCAACGCTTATGATTTTCTTGATGCTGTGTTAGCTATCCACATTTGTATTATCTTAGGCGCAATCCTAAACAAAGCGGTTGCATCAGCTGGCTTAGAACTGCCTCTTTTTGTCACTTGTTTGTTTGCCGGTATTCTAATCTCAAACCTTGTACCAGCCTCCTATCCTCGCCTAACAGGTACGCGTTGGCCCTCGCGTAAACCCGCGGTTGCCTTGATAGCAGATATTGCCTTGGGTGCATTCCTAGCAATGTCACTGATGAGCATGCAATTATGGGCGTTAATTGATTTAGCTGGCCCTATCTTTGTTATTCTTGGCGCACAGTTCATTGTCGCGGTTTGTATCGCCATCTTTGTTATCTTCCCATTAATGGGAAAAACCTATGATGCAGCAGTGGTTTGTGCGGGGTTTGGCGGTATATCGCTTGGGTCGACACCGACGGCAATGGCAAATATGTCAGCGGTTGCTCAAAAATATGGTAACTCCCACCAAGCCTTTATCATCGTGCCTCTGGTTTGTGCTTTCTTTATCGATTTGGCTAACGCCTTAATCATTCCTTACTTTATCGGATTTATCTCTTAATACCCCAACTTTCACACTGCCAATAACGAGCTGACGCTAACAAAAGCTAAGCGTCAGCCCTACTCTTACTTTCACATCATTCATGCTAGTTAGCGAGTGGTTCTACCTACAAAATCTATAACACTGTTATCAATAACTTTAACCAGCAAGAATGATTTGGTAATTGATGGGATTGGCATTATTGACCTTGGTATAATGACCTATCGTTGCCAACCATAGTTTCGCTAGGAGTACATAATGAAAACAACAACACTTTGCCAATGGAAATGCTTCTCTGTCGAAGAGGAGGGCCAAACGTTGCCTGATGGCCGAGTCATACGTTTCACTACCGTAAAACACCCTGGCGCAGTCATCATTATTCCCGTTACAGAAAGTGGTGACTTAGTTCTTGTCAATCAATACCGCCCCGCCATTAAACAATGGATTTTAGAATTCCCAGCAGGAACACTTGAAGATAGTGAGCAAATAGAAGTTTGCGCCCACCGTGAATTAGCAGAGGAAACCCAATTAGCAGCTAAGAGCTGGGTGAGTCTCGGGCAATTATTACCCGTACCCGGTTTTTGCGATGAAGTTCAGCATCTTTTTCTAGCTAAAGATCTACAAACAACTCACGGCGAACTTGATGATGATGAGATCATCGAAGTCATTACCATGAGTATTGAAGAGTTTGAATCACTGATCGCGAACAATACCATTCAAGATGCAAAAACGATTGCAACCTATATGAAAGCTAAGCTGGCGGGCTTGTTATAAAACCCAGGACTCAGGACTCAGAACAATAAAAACAGCCACTAGACTTAAGCAAAATATAGAGTCTAAAGCCTTTTGAATTCGCGAAAGGCTTCTTTTCAATACCCTATTTATCTACCTTCTCAGCACGAAGGTATACCGCTTTTACATTCGCGCCCATTAGGCAACTCGAGGATACTTTAAAACCTCGCGGTTGAATCATTTCGATTGCTAACTGCGGCGTAAGAATTATTGACGATGTCGATTTTGTGCCATATTTTCGACTGTAACGATATTTAAGCATCAGTTGGTTTAACCAAGTCATACCATGAAGAGTAAAGCTCAGCACGATAAGTCGTCCCCCCGCTTTTAGTACTCTAAAGCATTCAGCCAAAGCGAGTTCAGGCTTAGGTATAACGTGCAGTAAATTCGCCATGAAAACAGTATCGAATGAAGCATCGGCATACTGCAATTTAAAACAATCCGCTACTTCCACGCTAACATGATCTTGTTGAGCAAATCTGTCAAAAGTAATGGTGACCATTTGATCCGATATATCCGTCGCTGTAATCGTTGTGGCGGAATCTAAAAAACATTCGGTATAAGTACCATTTCCACAGCCAAGCTCTAACACATTGCCGAGATCTTTTAATCGTCTCAGTTCAGACTTCACCAAAGTAATATCTTTTACACCAACGACATAGTTATTACTCTGTTCAAAGTCCTGCGCAAAAGCTTCCCACTTATTATCACCCATACTTACCGCCCCTGTGTACGCTATGATCAGCTTACAAGAGCATCTGCCTAAAAAAAGTATCTGGCAATAAAAGCAGCTCACAAATACGAAGTGATTCACATTATCATTTACTTGCTATGGGTAGCTGCACAGCGCTATGTGCTATGTGCTATGTGCTATGTGCTATTAACAAGCCATCGCTAAACATCCGCCTAGCAGCAATGATAAAAATTTAGGTCATCACTACAAAGTAAAAGTAAGTCGAGCCGTTGTTGCTTTTAATAAGTGCTATATTCTTCCACTGACGCATTGATAAAACTTGAGAGATGAGTGATTAACCGCTTCTACTTCATCCTTGTAAACAAAGTGTGTGTTATCAAAAGCATTAGCAGATAAATTTGATTGCTTAGTGTATCGTAAAATTAAACGCTTACTTCTTACATAAACAAAGACTGTCCAATCTTCTCTAAACAAACCATATACTCCGCCCATCGTCTTAACGTTATAAGTTAAAGAAAATTTTTGATCTTCATCTTGGCGCCAATCTGCAGAACGGCTGATTGCTCTAGAGTCACCGACAACGCTGTATGTGCAATCTAATGCCTTTTTATACGGATTAGTGACATTTTTAATCTCGAATATCGAAATGATACTCACCTGTGGCTTGTATAAACGACCTCGACTTTCTAAGGTTTGAACACATCCTGACAACGATATAAAAATGAAGATGCAAAGAGGTAACTTTATCATTTTCATAATGCTGCCTTATTCCTACTATTGATGGATTTACGACCCTTTTCTCAAGCTCTGTTTCTTTAATAAGTCAAAATAAAGGATCAGATCTTTTATGCGAGTATGGTAATAACTCTTAGCTTTAATATCAAGAGTATCAATACAGTTTAGAGGACATGCTATGAATCCGATATGAATACCGCAGTTGGTGATAGGACAGCGACAAAGAAAGGAAATAAAAACGGCCACAGTATCTACATACTGTGGCCGATTACAGAGCAGCTAAAATGCTCTTTCCTATATGGTATTAACGATTACAAGAATTTTGAAATATCATCAACACTTGCTTTCGCATCACCAAATAGCATCTGTGTGTTCTCTTTAAAGAACAGTGGGTTTTGAACACCCGCGTAACCTGTATTCATAGAACGCTTAAACACAATTACGTGTTTCGCATTCCAAACTTCCAGTACAGGCATACCTGCGATTGGGCTGTTTGGATCTTCCATTGCAGCAGGGTTAACTGTGTCATTCGCGCCAATAACCAAAACTACATCGGTATCAGATAGATCATCATTAATCTCATCCATCTCTAATACGATGTCGTATGGTACTTTTGCTTCCGCTAACAGTACGTTCATGTGGCCAGGTAAACGACCCGCTACAGGGTGAATACCAAAGCGAACATTCACGCCTTGAGCACGTAACTTATCAGTGATCTCGTGTACTGGGTATTGAGCTTGCGCTACTGCCATACCGTACCCTGGAGTAATCACGACTGATTTCGCATCTTTCAGCATTTCAGCAACTTCTTCCGCTGATGCTTCACGGTGCTCACCTTGCTCTTCGTCAGAAGAAGAAACAACAACTTCAGTACCAAAACCACCCGCAATAACGCTGATAAACGAACGGTTCATCGCTTTACACATGATGTAAGACAGAATGGCACCAGAAGAACCAACCAATGCACCTGTCACGATCAATAGGTCATTGGCTAGCATGAAGCCCGCTGCCGCTGCTGCCCAACCAGAGTATGAGTTAAGCATAGAAACAACCACTGGCATATCTGCGCCACCGATTGATGCTACTAAGTGATAACCAAATGCAAATGCAATAAGCGTTACTACAATCAGTGCAAATGTCGAACCTTCTACGTTCACGAAGTAAAGCATAAGAAGGAAAGAAACGACTAACGCCGCAAGGTTTAGCTTATGGCGATGAGGAAGCATTAAAGACTTAGAATCAATAATGCCGCGCAGTTTACCAAACGCAACGATTGAACCAGTGAAGGTTACAGCACCAATGAATACACCAAGGAAGACTTCCACAAGGTGGATGTTCAATAGTGCGCCTGTTAGCTCGCCATGATCAATGTAAGTATTGAAACCAACTAGCACTGCCGCTAAACCAACGAAGCTATGTAGAATAGCAACCAGTTCAGGCATTTCAGTCATTTCAACTTTCTTAGCAAGGTGCATACCGATACCACCACCGATAACCATCGCTAAGATGATCCAGCTAGTACCTTGCGCATCAGGACCAAAGATTGTTGCTAGAAGCGCAATCCCCATACCCGCGATGCCATAGTAGTTACCTGCGCGTGCTGTTTCTTGCTTGGAAAGCCCCGCAAGAGACATGATAAATAGTACCGCAGCAACAAGGTATGCCGCTTGTACGATTCCTGCAGACATGTGTTACTCCTTATTTATCTTTACGGAACATTTCAAGCATGCGTCTGGTCACCATAAAGCCACCAAAAATATTGATACTTGCAATTAAAACAGCAATAAACGCCAAGAAGGTGACAACACCTATCCCCTGACCTATCTGCAATACCGCACCAATAATGATGATGCCTGAAATAGCATTTGTTACCGACATTAGCGGAGTGTGCAATGCATGAGATACATTCCATACCACGTAATAGCCAACAACACATGCCAGAACGAATACCGTAAAGTGAGCAAGGAATTCAGCAGGAGCATAATTTGCAATCCAACCGAATGCTGCTAAACCTGCCGCCATCAAACCATATTTCTTCACAGGAGAAGTCGGTTTTTCTTCAGCTTTAACTTTAGGTTTAACTTCTGGAGCTGGTTTTTGAGGCGCAGCCGATACTTTGATTGGTGGCGCTGGCCAAGTGATCTCACCGTCTTTGATCACAGTAAGACCGCGTAGCACTTCATCATCAAAATCGATGTTGATGTTACCGTCTTTCTCTTTACAAAGCAGTTTGAGCAAGTTAACAAGGTTTGTACCGTACAACTGAGATGATTGAGTCGGCAAGCGACCTACCATATCGGTGTAACCAATGATTTTCACACCGTTTGGCGTCGTAATCACTTTGTTAGCTTCAGTGTATGCACAGTTACCGCCGTTAGCCGCTGCCAAATCGACAATCACGCTACCCGCTTTCATTGAATCAACCATTTCTTTGGTGATCAATTTAGGCGCAGGACGGCCAGGGATCAATGCTGTCGTAATGATGATATCAACGTCTTTTGCTTGCTCTGCGTATAAACGCTCGGCTGCTTTGTTGAATTCATCGGACATTTCTTTTGCGTAACCATCGCCAGTACTGGTGTCTTCTTTGAAATCGACTTCAAGGAAAACAGCACCCATACTTTCAACTTGTTCCTTAACCTCAGGACGCACATCAAAAGAACGAACAATAGCACCAAGGCTACCAGCAGCACCGATAGCCGCTAGGCCAGCAACACCCGCACCAGCAACTAATACTTTCGCAGGTGGAACCTTACCAGCAGCTGTGATTTGGCCCGTAAAGAAACGACCAAACTCATGAGCCGCTTCAACAACAGCACGGTAACCCGCGATATTTGCCATAGAACTCAACGCATCAAGTGCTTGCGCACGCGAAATACGCGGTACAGAGTCCATCGCCATGATATTGATGTTTTTAGTTGATAGCTTTTCTAGCAATTCTTGGTTCTGAGCAGGCCAAATAAAGCTAACAAGGCTTGCGCCTTCTTTTATCAATTCAAATTCATCGACGCCAGTTTCGTCATTAACCTGTGGTGCGTTAACTTTCAGAATTAAATCTGATTGCCACACATCCTCGGTTGAAACGATAGTTGCACCCGCCGCTTCAAAAGCCGCATCGTCAAAACTAGCCAAGACACCAGCATTACTTTCAATCGCAACACTGAACCCCATTTTTAATAACTGCTCAACCGTTTTAGGCGTAGCAGCCACTCGCGTTTCGTGCGCGAGTATTTCTTTTGGCACACCAATCTGCATTATTATTCCCTGAACATTGGCATTAATGTAATGATCTTGTATCCAACCAACAACGTAATATCAAGTACTTTGTAAGAAAAACACAAAAAAACCCAACAATAGCCGATAATTTACATCAAATGTCGCTGACTAATGAAATTAAATAACACTTTTAACATCAGGACAGAGGTCAAACCACTTTATAAAACGGGCATTTAGCTATAAGTAATTACATAAATGACTAATAAACACGTCACAAGCAAGAAATCAGGCTAAAAAGACCACACTTCGTATTAAAAATGTCTGTTTAAAACGTTGGCTAGCTATTAATCACATCGAAAGATCAGCCACCATTTCAAACTTGATGATCATGCAGCACCATCAGCGATCAGTAGTACTCCATGATCCTCAAACCAAGAAACTATTATATTTACCCATGTTTATTAACTACGACTACTCCCACCGCTGCATACAGTAATATGAGCATACAAGGAGCAAACGATGCTAATTAAACATGCGGTCACCATTTTGATCGATGAACATTCTCGCTTTATCTAGCATGAAGGTCTCTGCATCTTGCTTTGAACCTAACAAATCAGAACGAATGAATGTGTGCGTTTTTAACTCGCCGTCGATGGTTTTACAAATACGGCCAGCAATACGGAACTGCCCGCCTTCAGCAATCGGTTCAGGGTAAATTTGATACCCATTATGCTCAATCGGCTCAGCAGCCACAGGCGTTTTTTCTTCTTTATTGAAGCCAAATAGTTTTGACAGAAAACCCACGTTATTCATCTCCTAAAAAGCCTATCTATTGATAATGCCACAGAGTACAGAAGAAAAATTAAACCAAGGTTAAAATATAGAAAAAAACCCTTGTGAAGCATTGCCTTGAGCGCAATTTAGACAAAAAAGAACAATGTAGAATAGCAACAAAGGTATGAAGTAAAGTCAATCAACTTCGATTTATCGTGAATAACGAGTGAGGAAAACAACAAGGTATGAATAAAACAGAGCGTAAAGAGAGTTGTGAAGGCTTCAGAAATGAAAAACGCCAGCATCAGAGCTGGCGTTTAGAATTTATTAATAACTACAGTTATCGACTAGCGATACATGCCGATGTCTTTTTGTAGGTGTACCGGAAGATCCGATACATTATATTGTTTAGGTGACTTAGAGCCGCCAAAAAGAACGTCTAATGCGTGTGCAATCAATCCTTTGATATCTAACGCATAGGCTTTCTTAGTTTCAGTGCTTGCTGGAGCAATGGTATCGAAGTTAAGTGCCTGTGCCATGATTGCCTCTACTTATGGTTTAATTTTGAACTGCGGTAATAATAGCCGCTTATTTTTCGTTCCAAAAATGACAATATTTTCAAATTAAAATAAGAAAAACTAATACGTTAATTAATTGTTAGGCAAGAATTAGGCAGGAGGAATATAACAACAAAAAGAATGAATAAAACTACGTTTTTTAGCTATCTAATGAATAACATAGAATAAGTTTGTTTTTAATTGCAGCTTGTAGTAACAATAAGGCAACAATTTAGCGAGTGTCTTTTTTATGTTGTCATTTGTTTCAAAACATTCATCATTACTTTTAATGCTTGCGGCTGTATTAGGCTTTTTAATACCCAACGCATCAAAAGCACTTTTCCCCTATCTCCCTCTCATTCTGTTTTTCCTTATGCTATTTACCCTGCTTGGCATAAAACAGAATGTATTAATTAAAAAGCTAGCCGAACGACAAGTATGGGGCTATGCCATATTCCATGCGATTGGGTTATCACTCATCAGCTGTTCAGTAGCCGCTCTGCTAGGTGTGAATAGCGCATTATTAGTTGCAATATCAGCAGTTACAGCCACAGGCTCGCTGTTTGCGACACCGGCTATTGCACGCTCAATCGGCTTAGATGCATTAGAAGCAATGGCAATGACAATCGCAACAACGTTATTAATGCCAGCTGTTCTCTATTTTAATCTAATGATTTTCCAAGACGAAGCTTTCAGCCTGGATATGAAGAGTTACTTCGTACGCTTGGTTATATTTATTGCAGGGCCTATGCTGATTTCTGCTTTTTGTCACCACTTAGTACCTAAAGAAACCCTACACCGAATTCACGGAAAACTATCGCAGTTCACTATTCTATTAGTCTTTAGTTTTCCCTTCGGGCTCGTCGGAGAGTTCCGTGACATGTTTGATTTATCGCTCTGGCTAGGCATGCAATACCTGTTAATCGGCATTACGTTATGCGCACTCTTTTTTATAGCAGGATATATCTGCTACCACCGACAAGGCGTCGACAAAGCATTAGTTGCTGCAATAACTGCTGCTAATCGAAATGTATTGCTCACATTTACCGTCGCAAGTAGTTATTTAGGGCCAGAATATCTCGCAATTATGGGAGCAATTCAATTTCCAACCTTTTGTTTACCCCTTTTTGTGAAATACATATCGCCACGACTTCATAAGCGCGCATCTAGGCTACAAATCAATCAATAACGTCCCAACTTCAAACAAATTACACCGACTTAAGCGAATCGCTTGCCTGATCGAAACGATTTTTCTATGATGCAGATGAATTCTCAGGGCGGGGCGAAATTCCCCACCGGCGGTAAATAAAGGCAGTTACTCTCTATATAACCCTTTATCAGCCCGCGAGCGCTTGAACATAACGGGCTTTTTGTTCGCTTTTTCAAGGTCAGCAGATCTGGTGTAAACCCAGAGCCGACGGTCATAGTCCGGATGAAAGAGGATCAGTGGAGGCCAGTATCTATTGCTGCCTCATGCTTTACATATACACTATTGACTCATATCTAGTTGCTTACACCTAGGTATCGAGAATTTGGTGGTTTAAGTTATTTCAGTTTTCCTGAAACGCTGCCTTTCTATGCCCTGATTCTGGTATCAATATTATATTTGGAGTTATTTACCATGAATCAGTCTCTACTTTCCCCTTTCGGAACTGCTTTCCAACGTGTTGAAGCAGGGTTAGAAGCAATCCGCCAAGGTCGCGGTGTACTTGTTGTTGATGATGAAGATCGTGAAAACGAAGGCGATATCATTTTCGCAGCAGAAACCTTAACACCAGCGCAAATGGCATTAATGATCCGTGAATGTTCAGGCATTGTCTGCTTATGTTTAACGGACGAGCGCGTTGAACAGCTTGAATTACCTATGATGGTAGAAAACAACACTAGCGCCAATGAAACTGGCTTTACAGTGACGATCGAAGCAACACATGGCGTGACAACAGGTGTTTCTGCCGCTGATCGCGTAACAACCATCAAAGCCGCTATTGCTTACGATGCTAAACCATCCGATCTTTGCCGCCCAGGCCATGTGTTCCCACTAAAAGCGAATGCAGAAGGTGTGCTGGGGCGTCGTGGTCATACTGAAGCCACCATCGACTTAATGCGTCTTTCAGGCTTGAAGCCATACGGTGTTTTGTGTGAGCTTACGAACCCAGATGGCACAATGGCACGCCTACCAGAGGTTATTGCGTTTGGTGAAGAGCATGATATGCCAGTGCTAACCATTGAAGATTTAGCCGCTTATCGTTTGGCAAAAGAAGCAAATACGCAGGACGCTTTAGCTGAAATCGCTTAATGCTTAATGCTTAGCTACGAAAAAGCTGTGCTGCTATGGTGCAGCTTTTTTATCTAGTTTAGACGGATATAAATACTGTCGTAAAAACACCTTTATTTAAACGATTCGGTGTTATAAGCCAACAGATGGCATCAAATAAATCAATATTCCCCACGCAGAAACCCAGCCTACGACCATAGCGACGTCTATCCAATCTTTATGCATACGAACTCCATACGAACTCTACTGTTATCTCACATCTACACCCTCTGTATTTTTATCGTCAACACTGAACATTTCTTGAGCGGATTTCACACGGATTTTTGAGATTTCGAGAGGTGATATCTAACTTTGGTAAAGCGCAAAAAAAACACCAACCAAGGTTGATGTTTTTTAAAGGGTTAACCAACGAAGACAATACTTAAGCTAAGCAACATCCGCACATTGGCAAGGAATGTAGTTAACACGAATCGAATCAGGCGCTCTAAGCTCGGAAAGCGTATGAGCATAAGCCTCAAACGCTTCAGCCATCGTCACGTTCAATGCAACAGGCTCCATGTCATAGTTGAGCAACGCATCATAACCTTCTTTACCTGTCGCGGTATAACCAGAAGATACCGATGTATATACAACATCATCTTCGATCAGTCGCCACTCGTTATCTTTACAGGTTTCTAACGATTCTACACGCGCACCTTTCTCTGCACAGCACCGATAAGTAAAACGTAAGTTCGATACATATGGAAAACTACCACTTCCCGTGCCTTCAACACCATTATCAATGGCATTGTTTATTGCACCTTCAAGTGCTTGACGCAGGTATTTACCTTTAACTTTATAAACCATCAGGCCAATAGCAAAAGGTAATAAACGTCCTGCAATATCAGCAGAGGTCAATGGACCCGGGTTCAATGATGCACGTACCCCACCCGCATTGTGAATGGCAAAATCAACATCATAGCCCTGCTGTACGCCTTGCCAACGAAACGCATCAACAACTAAAGGCGCAATTTGGCTTGGGCCTTTGGCATCTGGAATACGAGTATGACGCAAAGGTTCAGGTACTTTGGTAATGAGCTGCGTCTGCAACTTGCGCACTGCTGGGCGATAATCATTGTTCAGCAGATTTTCAATTTCAGGATCTTTAACACAAAATCGTACGTTAGATTGTGCCTGCAGGTATGCCTTCACGGCTTGATGCTGACCTTCTTCTAAATGTTCTGTACGCGAAGCATCTAAGGTAAATTGACGGCCAAGTAACAACTGATGAACACCACCAGCACGTTCAACACTGCCATCGGCATTAAAATCTAATTCAAGTTGACCAAGTGACAAAGCATTACAGCCAGCTTGCACAACACAAGTGCCACTGATCATACGAGCATAGCCATCAGTTACACCGTAACCAAGGTTAGAAAAGTCACCTTGCATGGTATGCGTGTGGCCACCAATAATGGCACCAACACCGTCTAATTCTTCTGCTAATAAAAGATCACGCGCGTAACCTAAATGGCTTAGAACAACGATCTTATTAATGCCATTAGCACGAATAACACTTACAGTTGCTTTTGCGACCTCTAGTACATTAAGAAAATGCGTGTCTGGGTCTGGGTTCGCGATCCCTTCCATGTTTTCAATAGCTAAACCAAAAACAGCAATCTTCTCACCGTCGACTGATTTAACCAGATAGCGCCCATAAGCGGGTGATTTATCCGTTGCAGGCTTGTAAGTTAATACGTTCGGCTTAGATTGCAACGGATTAGCTTTAGTTTGATCTTCTTGGGTAAGATCCCAATTAGCGGCTAATAAAGGGAAATTTGTATAATCGAGAAAATCAGCGACTGTCTGATTCCCCATATCGAGTTCATGATTGCCTAACGCCATCGCTTCTACACCAATAGCATTCAAGAGCTTCGCGTTGGCAATCCCTTTATATAGAGAGAAATACAAAGTGCCTTGAAAGCAATCACCGGCATGAACAAACATGAATTCACGTCCATGCAAATACGCTTGTTTTTTAACATCCTGCACAGCAGAAGATACACGTGAAAATCCGCCACAACTGGCGTACACAGGAAGACTCTCACCCTGCTCTGTCGGCATAGGTAAGTTAAATTGAATTGCGGAAGGCTCAAAATGTGAATGCGTGTCATTGATATGAGCAATTGTAATTTTAGCTGCGCGATGTTGAGTCATAATGATTCAGCGTCCCTCCGTGAATAAAGAATAAAGAGGTCTATCACGTTGTAAGACAAAAATGAGATGCCACTTACGAGAAAAACGTGATGTAAAACGAAATATAACACAGAGTTGTACTCTACCCATGATGAATATTTGGAAAAACCTTTGTTACCAAACCGAAACAGTTTTCATCTGGGACGCCATTGTTCAAATTCTCACGAGAAAAAGCAATGGTCATACAAATATAAAGTTAAACTTAATCAATAAGTAAGATATTCGCCCATACATGAAAAGAGCTTTCTTCGTTAAAGTTGCCCCCTCACAACAATATAATCTATAAAGCAATACACATCGGGCTGTTCGCAACAGGATCCTTAACAACATGTGCATCAAAGCTAAACACTTCTTTTAACAATGACGCTGTAAATACCGTTTCAGGTTCGCCCTGAACGACAAGTTGCCCATCGTTAAGTACAACCAAATAATCACAGTAGCGACATGCTTGATTCAAGTCATGAAGCACGACGACAACCGTTTTACCTTTATCATTCATTCTTCGCATCAGATGCATCAGATCAACTTGATGCGATAAGTCTAAATACGTTGTCGGCTCATCCATCATTACTATATCTGCATCTTGCGCCATAACCATCGCAATCCAAGCACGTTGACGCTGTCCTCCAGATAACGATTCGACTTGCTTGTCAGCCATAGCTAACACACCTGTTTCTTCCATCACCTGATCAACAATGTCTTTATCTTTATAGCTGAGCTTTCCCCAATGAGAGACATAAGGCGAACGCCCATACTCAACCAATTTACGCACAGTAATACCTTCTGGGCTCACCAGCATTTGCGGTAAGAGTGAAATTCGCTGAGCCAGCTGTTTATCTGGGTATTGATGTAGCGGCTGATTGTCGAAATAAACGTCACCAGATACAGGTTTGTTAATTCTTGCTAGTGTTTTTAGCAAGGTTGATTTACCACAGCCGTTAGGCCCAATCAGAGCCGTAATTTTCCCCTCGGGGATCGTTAGCGATAAATCACGGATAATAGTGTTATCACCGTAAGCGACAGAAAGCTGTTTTGTACAGAGCATGGTTACCAACCTCGGTGACGTTGTAGTAAGTAAATAAAATAAGGAGCGCCAATAAGTGACGTTAGAACGCCCGCAGGTAACTCAACAGGAGGTTGGAGTCCTCGCGCTAGAATATCGGCGACCAACACCAATAGAGCGCCAACGATCGCCGCACCAGGTAATAACAGTTTATGGTTATGACCAAACAACATTCGTGCTAAATGCGGGCCAAGTAACCCCACAAAACTAACGGTTCCTGCTACAGAAACACTGATACTGGCTAACGCTACCGCGGCCACTAGGGCAAGGGCTTGCACACGAGAAGGGTTAATACCTAACGACGTTGCACTTTCCTCTCCAAGTCCCATTACATCTAATCGCCATGCCAACCAAAAAGCGCAAGGTAATAGCAGTGCCAGCGCACTCCAGATAATAGGAACTTGCTCCCAGTTACGTCCCCATAAGCTCCCTGTCAACCACACCATTGCCGTATTAATTTCAATGGGATTTACTATCAGTAAAAAATCAATGCAGCTTGATAAAAACGCGCTCACCGCGATGCCAATTAAGGCTAGACGTGCAGGTGTCGGTGAAGATATATAGGCAAAAGCCATGATTAATGCAGCGGCCAACATTCCACCAAACACAGCCGCTAGCGGTAATAAATAAACAGGTGAAGCAGGAAAAAACACCAACAAGGCCGTTGCGGCTAATCCAGCCCCTGCACTAATCCCCATGAGATCTGGTGATGCAAGAGGGTTACGAATGACACCTTGAACTAAGGCTCCAGATAGACCGAGCCCCGCCCCAACACCAATGGCGAGTACCATACGAGGAAAACGGTATTGGTTAACAATAAAATCAAATTCTCCGCCCGAAAATAAAGTCGCGATAACCTGACTTGAGCTAAGTGATGATGCCCCAATAAGAAGGCTTAACGATGCCAATACCAGCAAAATTGCCAGCAGTGAAAATAACTTAAGTCGGCTCATGACAACTTATTCCTTAATGCCAGCATAATAAAACAAGGAGTGCCGATCAGAGCCGTTATAACGCCAACGGGTGTTTCTGATGGAAAAGCGATACCACGAGATAGAGCATCAGCCCAACAAACTAATGTTGCCCCGCACAATGCAGATACTGGCAAAAGAACTAAAAAGTTACTGCCCACGAGCTTTTTAGCGATATGGGGGATCAACAAGCCAACAAATCCAATCGGACCAGCAATGGCTACGCTTGAACCCGTTAGTAGTACAATCGATACACAAGCAAACGTTCGGGTCGTTCGAATATTCAGCCCTAAACCTGTTGCAACATCATCGCCAAGCGACAATAGATTCAAATTTCGCGCAATATAGAAAGCTAAGCACAACCCAACGACACTGCTCGGCCATAATTGACGCCATAGCTCCCAATCTACACCTGACAACGACCCCGTTAGCCAGTGCATAACGCTGTACGCCATATCATCAGCTAAGATCACCGCTGCGCGCGTTAAACCAATCAACAATGCATTAATGGCAATCCCCGCTAATACCAGCTTAAGCGGATGAGGCCTTTCAGAAAAGAAGCCCCCTAAAAGCATGACCAGCAAACCACTTGCGACACCGCCCACCGCCGCAACCAGTACACTCGGAAGTTGGCTTAAAATAGGTACTTGAATACTCGCTAACGCCATAAAACATGCAGCACCTGCGTTAATCCCAAGCACTGATGGTGATGCTAATGCATTTCGCGTTAAACCTTGCATTATTGCGCCAGCAACAGCCAAGTTTGCCCCGATCATTAGTGCAGCATAAGCGCGAGGCGCACGTAAGGTTGCTAAGATTTGTTGCTCAATATTCGAATTATCAAATGCAAATAAATACGCTTGAAGGTCGTGTAATTTCAACGAAAAACTTGACCACGAGAGCATTGAAGCTGCGAAGCCAAAAATAATAATGATAAATAAACTACAACTGATCGCGAGTGGCTGTATGTAGTCTGACGTTCTAGTTTGCATTATTGTTGAACCAAAACCGTTGCAAGGTTTTCAGCAATACCTTCCGCTGCCAGCATCCCTCGATTCAATGACCAAAGCTCAGGCGATACATCGATAACATGATGTTTTTTAGCGACAGTGAGGATATTAAAGAGTGGATTTTTCTGCCAACTATCAACCACAGTTTGCTCTGTATAGGCGCCAAGTAATAGCCAATCAGGATTCACTTTTAGAAGCTGTTCAAAGCTAGTCGGGAAGTATGCTTTCTCTGTTTGATCTGGCATAGGGCTTTTTAAACCTAATGCCGTAATCACACCACCAGCATAAGAGGCTGGACCATGTAACCACATGCCCTTATCAGTAATAACGGCAAATTGAATGGTATCTTTGCTTGCAAATTGTGCTTTAAAACGCTGTATTTTTGCATTATGTGTATCGATACGCGCTTTCATCTTCTGGTGCTGATTAACCGCGATACCAATTTTCTCAGCCGCTTGTAAGTTTTCGCGGTAGGTTTCACCACGACTTTTCAGTAACAAGGTTGGCGCAATAAGAGACAAATCGCCATATATTGCGGTGTGACGTTCCGCATCTGCAATGATCAAATCTGGCTTTAGTGCTGAAATCACTTCCAAACTGGGCTGAGGTCGCATGCCGACTGATGTCCACGGTTTAATAACATTACGGACAGCAGGAATAATACGCTCGGCTTTTTTGTCATCAGCAATACCGACGGGTGAAATACCCACTGCCGCTAATGCGTCAACAAAAGAATATTCCAGAACCACTATCCTCTGGGGTGTACCCGTAATTTCGAACGTGCCGTGTTCATCTTGAATTTTCCGTGTTTCAGCCAAACTTGGCGTTGATACTAATAACGAGAAAAAAAACGTGAATATCGTCATTACTCGAAAAGACATATTCGACTCCCTATGAATATTGTGGTGCTTGATTCTAATTGCGATCGCTAATGAGAATCAATACAAATAAAACTAGCCAGCAAAAATGCTGACTAGTTTGGTATAGATGACACTTTGATAACCAGTTGATCTACAATCTGTACTGGTATTAGAACTGGTAATTAATGTCTATGCTGTAAGAGCGCTCAGGTGCGGGATAACGACCAACAGGGCTTGTATCAATCCCACGGAAGTAATATTCTTCATTAAGCAAATTATTAACTGCTAGGTTCATGTTTAAAGAATGAGTGCCTGATTTATATAATTCCTTACCCACATTGAAGTTCCACACTGTATACGCAGATATCTTACCTTTCGCGCCAGTAGCATCTTCTATATCGGTATTAGCATTATCGGAATATGCATCACTGAAGTGGAAACCAGATAAGGTTGAAGCAAAGCCATAAATCTCGTACGTCGCATCCCAAATAAATTGATGCTTAGACGTATAAGGCAGTTGATTTCCTTTGTTTGCCCCTTCTTCAAGGGTTGCATTTAGGTAGTTATAACCCAACCCAAAGCTTAAATCGGCGACAAAGTCTGGCGCGTATCGACCTGAGACTTCCACACCTTGATGACGTGTCTTACCTATATTATCAAAGGTTTGAGTCGCGCTTTGCCATTGAAGTTGGTCTTTAAAATCAATGCGGTACAGCGATACATTGAAGCTATTTTGATCCTCAGTGAATCGAGCACCTAGCTCATAGTTCCATGCCAGCTCACTGCCCTCTTCGCCTTTTCCTCGAATATAGGCGATTTGCGGTGCACGCAATGATTTTTGGGTATTAGCGTAACCAACCCAAGCATCTGTTATGTTATAAGCAAGCGTTAACCCTGGTAGCAACTCAGTGACTTTATTATCGTGAGTTTCTTCTTTACCAAAGTCTTTAAACGTCATATTAATGGATTCATAACGTAAGCCTGGTGTGACTTTCAATCGGTCATTCATAAAGCCAATTTCGTTACTTACGTAAGCTGCATACGCACTGGTATCTAAGTGCCAATCGCGCGGTACTTTTGTTGCACCTCCAGCGATAGGCGTTTGCGTCAACTTATAATCAATGTCTTCACTGACATATCGAGCACCAATAATCCAGTTTTGAGAAATTGAGCTGCGGCTACCAAAGTACATTGATATTTTAGGCTCAACACCGTAAACCTTAAACTCACGCGGTGAGGTACGAATATCTGTTGAGGGTAAGCTAGGATCAGCCCAATGTCCGCCCGCACCGTTAAACCCCCATTGGAAGTTACGGGTTGATTTATGACCAAAAGTAAGTAATTCAAACTGAGCGCTATCCGCTAAATCGAGATCATGTAAATACCTCAGACTTCCACGCGTCGATTTACCTTGGTACTCATCGTATGGACGCTTAGATTGTTTTCTATCTTGCTCATAATCCTTAGGCGAAAGCGCCCCAGGCATCTGCGTATCGGCATCATAATGCTGAACAAATGCTTGTAACTCTTGCGTCTGGCTTATTAACCAATCAGTTTTAACTTGGAAATTCTTCACATCCGTATCTGAGTGTTCGCGGAAGCTTTCACCACGCAGCACATTGCCTTCTACCTGAATGGCAAAGTTGTCGGTAAGCCAACCCCCCGTACGTAAATAAAGGTCGTTAAGTGGCGTATTTCCCCCTTCGAAGACGGTCAAACGGTTGCTAATTTCTGTTTGCCACTCTGTCGGAATCGGCTTAGTGACTAAGTTAATCACACCACCAACATTATTCGGGCCATATTGCACTGCGGCACCGCCACGAACAATATCAATCCGATCTAAACTTGCTAATGTTGCAGGGAAAATTGACTGCCCTGTATGCCCATAAGGCGCTAATGTTAATGGAACGCCGTCCATCAAGAACTGCGCATGACCACTACGGCTAGCCTTTAAACCACGAACTGAAATATTCGGTAAAACACCCGTACCCGTTTCATCCTGTACTTTAATACCAGGCACTTTTTGCAAAGCAGCATCAATAGAATTCGATGCCGTTTTCTTAATATGTTCAGCACTAATAACCGTACGACTACCTGGATATTCTTTGACATCCACTTGATCCGACGTACCTATAACACTCGAGGTTACTACTATGGTTTCAATATCTGCGTTTGCTTGTATTGATCCATCTTCAGCCTGTGCATTAAGTGCAAAAACAATAGAAGCCGCTAATACGGAATAGCGTAGTGGCTCCCAACGAGTTTGTTCCTTGATAAACATATCTATTATGTCCTTAATTTTATGGGCAATACCTTAGGCAGCAACAAGTCTTACCTTTCGGCAACATCTAACTAAGTGGGAAGTTTTACCTGCCCACTTAAAATTTAATTTTTAAATCAAATTAAAAATAACTAAAACTGATAACCGTAGGTCAGCATGAACTCAGCTGGTGCACCGTAACCAATTTGGTTCAGGCCTGATTTTCCATTCGTTGCACCTAGAATGTATTTCTCATTAAAGATATTAGAAGCGTTAAGCTGAATTTTATGTTGGTCCAAAGTATAAGCAGTCATTAAATCAACCGTCGTGTAGTCGCCCAATGAAACCGCTTCACTGTTACCAGAGAAACGTTCACCAACATATTTTGCACCACCACCAAATCGCCAGTTTTCGGTTAATTGGTAAGTACTCCACAGGGAGAATAAATGATCAGACACATCGTTAGGTTTTTTGCCCGTCTTCTTATCTTTTGCATCTAAGAAGCTGTATCCCGCAGAGACATTCCATTTCTGTGTAATTTGCCCTCGAATTTCTAATTCAATACCTTTATGACGCGCTTCTGTCTTATCGACGACATCCCCGTCAGTATTTGTTTTAGGCTGTTCTTGATCAATTTGGAATAATGCCGCATTCAGCATTAATGCATCATCCAATAAATAAGCTTTCACACCTAACTCTTGAAGATCAGTATGGAAAAACTCGGCTAATTTAGGATTAATATAAATACCTGAATACGGGAGCTGCCATGAACGCGCTAAAGTGGCATAAGTAGAAACGTCATTGGTGATACGATATACCGCACCTGCTCGGTAACTCACTTTATTATCACTAAGATATTCTTTTTCTTTGCCAACCTTTTGTTGCTCTAGCTCCATTTTGTCGTAGCGAACATTACCAATCAGAGAAAGATCACCAAAGGTAACAACATCCTGAATATATAATCCTGTCGTTTTAGTGACGTTATCTCTAAATGGAGCAAAACCAGGATTTGGTGTAGGTCCCACAGTCGGATCATAAATATCTTTTGATGGAATAGTCTTATTACTCGCGAGCGTTAAGTCGATATTAATTTGGTTATAATCCGCACCAACCATCAGCTGATTCATACCCGTATCCCACACTAACTCCGATTGCAGTGTGGTTGTTGTACGAGGGTCGTAACCAAAATTATTGACTGTTTGAGAAACTTGATCACCCGTAACGGTTCCCTGTCTCGTACCTTTTTGTTGTAATTCAATCTTGTTCCAAGAGGCTCGGTTATTCCATTGAAGGTCGCTGTTAATTAACCATTCATAATTCAGCGCTAAACGTATGCTATCCGACTTTTGAAAATCATTGGTGCCACCATAAAATGTGTTCGTCGGAACATCCACTGGCTTACCATCTTTGGAAGGTACGCCACGATACGGCACTAACTCTTGATGCGAATATTCCATATCAAGATCTAGGGTATGCCCATCTGCTGGCGAAATACGTACCGTAGGTGCAATAAAATAATCTTCAGAATTAACATGATCGACGAATGAATCCGCTTTGCGATATTCAAGGTTCACACGACCATTGATTGAATCAGACAACGCCATTGAGCTATCAAGCTGACCAGTATATTTATTATTACTGCCAATACCTGCCTTTACTCGTGTAAAGCTTTCTCCATTAGCACGCTTGGTCACTAAATTAATCAAACCACCCGCAGAGCCTCGTCCATACAGCGCACCGGCAGCGCCCTTAACCACCTCTACGCGTTCAATATTCGCTAAACTACGATACGACTGAAGATTACCATCATCTCGAAGCCCATCACGATAAGTATCATTAAGCGTATCAAAGCCACGTATTACAAACTGATCACGACTACCTTCACCCAAGGTGTTATTCACACCCGCCACACCATGCAAGGCATCAACTAATCGCACTGCTCCCCTGTCTTCCATCTCAGTGCTGGTTACTACCGACACAGACTGAGGAACGTCAAGCCATGCGACATCCGTTTTCGTTCCAGATTGTGGGGCATGTTCAGCATAGCCTTGATAGGCATGGCCATAAACCTGAACCACCTCATCTGAGTTGGATGAAGCCGTAGCAAAAACAACGGTGGGGAAGCATGCGATTGATATCGCTAAAGATAAAGGATGTGCTTTAGAAAAGGTCATTTGCAAATTCCATTTAGTTTACATTCAGGCTGCGAATGAAAACAAATATCATTTGTATTTGCAATATATAATTTTTGATCTATATTTTACTGCCTTGTGAAACAGAGTAATAAACAACAACCTGATCATCACAAGGCATACAAAATAACAACAATAACCATAAGAAAACAACGGGTAATCGCACAAGCGGTGAGCACGTATCAAAGGCAGCACTCTTTCAAATAGAAGCCAGCACATCACCATCAGCAGCATGTCACATTTTATCAATTTCATTTTCAGGTGTTATTCATAAATGTAAGAGCTAAGCCAATGAAGCTGCTACACTTTATCTACAGATGATAGTTAAATTAACAACCACACGGACACTATTTTTAAGGACAAATTATGCTCGATGCTGATAACACTGCACTTGTGATCATTGATGTTCAAGGCAAACTTGCCCAAATCATGCACCAACGTGATGAGCTATTTACTCAATTACAGGTAATGGTGAAAGGTGCACAGCTAATGAAGCTACCGATTATCTGGGTGGAACAAATTCCAGATAAGCTTGGTACGACCATTCCCGAACTACAGACATTACTTGCCGATCAAAACCCTATCGCCAAAAACACCTTTAGTGCCTGTGGTAATCAAACGTTTCAAGCCACATTAGAAGCAAGCCAATGCAGTAATATTATGGTCGTTGGTATCGAAGCGCATATTTGTGTCTATCAGACAGCGATGGATCTTCATCAAGCGGGTCATCATGTGGAAGTTGTCACCGATGCTGTTTCTTCTCGTCATCCAGCGAATAAGCAACTAGCACTTGAGAAAATGGCCCTCGCGGGTATTAAAATGACCAGTACTGAAATGGCGTTGTTTGAGCTGCAGCGCATTGCCAAGGGTGAACAATTTAAGCAGTTGCTTTCAATCATCAAGTAGTGAGTAAACTCGTTACCAAAACGCAAAAAGGCGATACTAATTAGTATCGCCTTTATTATCCATGATCTATTTTCAGGCTTGGTGAGATAACCAAGTTTAGGCCGCTATACGCCCACCCCAGCAAACAATGAAGACAGGAAAATCAGTAATAATGCAAATGTCATTACGCCTTGCACTGGTTTAGATCGCGTAATCATTGGCATTAACCACACACCAGTAGCAGCAACGAGTAAACCTAAACTTATAATTTGAGCAATCAAAGGGCCTGTTTCGTTTTGAGCTTCAGCTAACGCCTTAAGATCACCGAGTTGGCTAGCACCTGTAATAAAGCACACAATCGCAAGTACCATTCCGCCAATAGGGAAAATACGGTTAACCGCTTCTACTTTGTGCTGCGCTCTCACTAATGCGGCATGAGCAAATAACATACCTCCGACCATGGTCGTTGCCATAAAATGAGAAATCACCAACCAGTGCGACGAACGTACAACAAAGCCATTCACTAAGTAGGCTATACCCAAAACCATCACATTTACGAGTAAGACTTTACGGAACCCTTCCGTGGCAACTAGGCCCTTTTCAAAAAACCAATAACAAATCGCAGAACCAAAAAAGACAATAGCAAGCAGTACTTCATTGGTCAGTAAATATGCCGAATGCGCTTGCATCAACATAAGATTGCCTTCACGCAAAATTAAAGAAACAAAAAGCATTAACCACAAGGCTGGCATAGTTCTATGAACGCGGTCACTCTGTCCAAAGCAGAGCTTGCCACTCAAAATCACACAACCTAACGAAATAAAAGCACCAATAGCGAGCTGAGAAAATACGCTCGACATAATAAATGGCCAATTGGACCAAGACATGGGAAACCTCTTTTTCAGTAAAAATAGGTAGATACTTGTTTACTGAAATAACACTGTCATTTTGAAAGCGAGTATTTTGCCCTAAGAAAGCGCAACACTCCAGTACGAAAAAGGCGTGCCACGCACGCCTTCTCTCTTTGGTATACATTTACAGCACTATTTACGCCGCTAGTTGTCCAGCGATTGATGCCGCAGCAAAAGTAGAGTCAGTACTAACGCCACAATAGCAACGATAGCCATCCCACCATAAATCACGCTAAATCCTTCGGCCAATTGGCCTGGCGCAAAATCAGCGAGTGATGTTTGGCTGTGCCCGTCGATATTTACTACCGCATTACTGGCTGACGACGTTGACAGCTGAGCATGAAAAAGTGCCGAACAAAATGCAACACCAATCGCCCCGCCGAGTTCACGACCAAAACTGAACATCGACATCCCTATACCTCGATCAGCAGGTGGTAATACATTTTGTACGACCACACTTAGCGATGGAATAGTAAAGCCGAGACCTAAGCCTGCAAGCCCCAAAGCAAGCGACACATAATGATCACTGTGTAAAATCCATAGCGCAATCGCAGCCAGTGAAAAGCCGACCACAACAAATGGTTTATATTTACCCCTACGTGCAATCAACTTTCCGCTACTAAAAGCTCCTGTTGTGATGCTGAACATGAAGATCATCATCAACATACCGCTTTCTGATGCCGTCATCTGCTTCTGCCATTGCATCTGTAAGGGCAAATACACAAGCACGGCAAACATTAGTAACTGCGATAACATCATCAAACCAACACTCATCATGTAACCATCAAGGTGCACTAAGCGAGCAGGTAAAATAGGATCTGTCTGTTTGCGCTCAACCAACACTAATAGAATGCCCGATATAATTAACACCGGAACAAGAATATAATTACTGATTGCTGATTCTGGTGACACCACAAGCAGCAACACAGTAGACAACAACATAAGTAAGCCAGCGCCCTGCCAATCAAATGTAGAACGCCTTCCTTTGCTTAAATGCGACAAGTTTCGGTTCACCAACCACATCGCTAATGCGCCTAACGGCAAGTTGATCCAAAATACCCAGCGCCAATCTGTGTGTTCTGCAAAAAATCCGCCTAATAGTGGACCAGCAATGCTTGAAACCGCATAGACAGCAGAAATATAACCTTGATACTTACCCACCTCTCTTGCAGGAATACAATCCGCAATCACGGTAAAAGCCAGAGCTAATAGTCCACCGCCTCCAATCCCCTGCAATGCACGCCCTGCAATTAAGCTCGGTAAATCTTGCGCGAGACCACAAGCAATAGAGCCTAAAACAAAAAGAACAATACCAATGTTCAGCATGCGTACACGACCAAAAATGTCGCTTAATTTTCCATACACAGGCAATACGGCAGTTGCCGCCAATAAGTACGCCGTGATTACCCAAGTCAGTGCCTGACCAGCACCTAGCTCTTCACCAATAATAGGCAAAGGCGTTGTCACAATACTCTTCTCAAGTGAGCCCAGTGCAATCACTAATGAGACACTGGCCAAGACAGTTTGCGGCTTCATTACAATCTCCAACAATATTCAGCGACACCATAATGTATTTATCTGTGAAGGTACATTTAACAATTAGTACTATCTCAATTAATTTACTAAGCAGCTTTTAATATGGGTAACGTACTTATAAATAAGCACTATTTTACATTCACAGGCTTTTACCCTCAGTGTTTATCGCAATTAATTAGACTTCACCATGCAGGAGTGACAGCGTCACCTATAATTAAATGCGTCCTTTTTAAGGCGGATAAAAATCCGAAGATGACTATGAATACAAAACTAAATATCTTACTTACCAGTACGCTATTAGCAGGGCTCTCTTTTAACCTCTACGCCGCTGATAGCAGTCCGAAAGAAATGTTAGAAGATGCACTCAGTGCAGCGCCACCGACTTTGAAAGATAAAGTCACAGTGCTGGACTGGGAAAAAAATGTATTACAAAAAGGTGATAGTAGATACACCTGTTTCCCTACCCCTCCACAGCTCGAGGGCAAGGCACCTATGTGTATGGACGAAGCTTGGATGGAGTGGGCAGATGCTTGGATGAACAAAAAACCATTCCAAGCTAAAACTATCGGTATTTCATACATGCTGGCAGGCGATCAGGGGGCCAGTAATATCGACCCTTACGCTGAAGGTGAAACCGAAGAAAACCAGTGGGTTAGAGAGGGTCCGCACCTAATGATCATCACCCCAGATCAAAGCTTACTAGATTCGCTGCCCGTCGATCCAAATAACGGTGGTCCTTATGTCATGTGGAAAGACACCCCATATGTACACATCATGATCCCAGTGGGTGAAAGAGACTAAACAACCCAATATATAAACACTCCTCAACGCTTTCATATATAGCCTCTCAATAAAGAGAGGCTATATATCATCAATAAGATTAACCATCTCCTGCTAACAAATCAAAATGTAACTGGCATTATTGGGTTTGCGTATAATTATAAGTGAAAACATAGCCAACCATTGACCTATCGCTTTCTTCCTAGTATCTTATTTTTCATTGTGAATTAAGTGGTTTTCTCAGCGTACCTGATACTGGTAAGCACAGAGCAATACCAAAGCTTTTATTATTTAGACTGTGTTACCAGCCAGTAGAGACGATGACTGAGTTGGTCGATAAGGAATAATGCCATGTCTTTACGTGCTATCACCAATGTTGATGTTTTCGACGGAACTAACACCCTTTCAAATCAAGCAATCATCCTACAAGGTGATGAAATCATTGATGTACTGCCATTAGATCAAGCAACGCTGCCAGAAGTCGTCATTGATGGTAAAGGGGCATTGGCAACGGCAGGATTCATAGATATCCAACTCAATGGTTGTGGCGGTGTACTGCTTAACACAGATATCCGTAAAGCCACTCTTGATACCATGAACGCGACTAACCTTCGTCATGGCACAACGCAATACTTGCCTACATTCATCACTAGCCGTGAAGAACCAATGAAAGCAGTGGTCGGTATGGTGGCTGATATCGCGAATCCAGCAGCGGAAGGTATCTTAGGTTTACACCTTGAAGGGCCATTTATCAGTAAAGCTAAAAAAGGCGCACACCAGGAAGACTGTATTCGTGAATTAGACGAAGCCACGGCCCGTTACCTTGCTGATAACGCAGCGCATATCAGCGTGATCACGCTAGCACCAGAAAATACATCTCAGAGTGTGATAGATATTCTGACCGACGCTGGTATTACTGTTTCACTTGGTCACACTAATTCAACTTATGACGAATGTGCAGAGAAAAACGGCCTGACTATGGCGACACATCTTTATAATGCGATGACACCATTAGGTTCGCGTGAACCAGGTACGGTCGGTTATATCTTCGATCAAAAGCCACATGCCGGTATTATTGTCGATGGTATTCACTCGTCGTATGCATCGGTACGTATTGCACATCAGCAATTAGGCGACAAACTCTTTATGGTGACCGACGCTGTTAACCCAGCGGGTACCGACATGACTGAATACGACATGGCAGGCACAAAAGCCTACGTAACCGATGGTAAATGTCACTACGCTGATGGCACCATTGCAGGCGCTGCTATCACCATGATTGAAGGTGTGAAAAATCTCATCAATCATGTTGGCGTATCAAAAGAAGAAGCGCTAAGACTTGCTAGCCTTTACCCTGCTAAAGCACTAGGCATAGATGATCACTACGGCAAAATTGCTAAAGGCTATAAAGCAAACATCACTCTACTTAGCGATGCTCTTACCGTCACCTCAGTATTCCAGATGGGTACAGAGCACAACTACAGCTAATAAACTCATCATCATACTGCTTGATTTAAATCGAATAGTTAAGAGTTAAACATAAAAAAAGAGAGTAGCTTAGGCTACTCTCTTTTTATTTGAATCTTGGCTCGTCCTAAATAAGGTTAAGGCGCTTCTTTCAGCTCATCAACAGGTAGCCAATCTACTTTTACATTCGCTTGCTCGAACATATCTTGGCTTACTTTGATCTTTTCACCCCAGCGCGATAAAAAGTCTTCACTTTGTTCAGGGCAATGCACCGCAGTAATACCTGTCTGGATAATCTTCGCTGCACAATTAGGGCACGGGAAGTGTGTCACCCAAACTTCACAATCATCGAGATCACGCTTAGCAAAAAGAATGGCATTCTCTTCTGCATGTAACGTTTTCAAATATTTCATGTCACGATCATCAGTTTCTGCGCTGTCAGAAATACCGTGCGGATAACCATTAAAACCAACTGAAACAATGCGGTTGTGCTTGGTGATAACCGCTCCTACTTGCGTAGAAGGGTCTTTACTCCAAGAGGCAACCAGTTCAGCCATCTGATTAAATCGTATTGCCCACTTTGAAATCATTTTCTTCCCCACTAAAACACGTTCTATATTTATTCATATCGCGAATCGATATGTTGGCCTTTGTAATCTTATTCTGCCAGCTATTCCTAACAAGATTAAAAACGCCACCACACTGTGTCGCTAGCAACTTCCTTTATAAGCTCGTATACATTCAATAAATCAGTGTCACTCAATGAAATTCTCGTTGAGTGACACTAAGATATCGAATTGACTCGCAATATTATTCTGCGTCAGCTTTCGACTCAGAATCTACTTCTGCAGTCGCAACTGTGTCATTTTGTGCAGCCAGAGCTTCTTCTTGCTCCATTTTTGCACGATCAGCCTTAGAAACATAACGAGGCTTGTTGCTTTTATGGATCTTAGCGTTAGCTTGTTTCATCCTTTTTTTAAGGATCTGGTTCACTTTCTTTTTACGGTTCATGATGTCAGCATTCGAGTAATATTCGTAGCCGGCGATTATATACGTAACTACCACTAAGATGCGAGGTCAATCACGGAAATGACCATTAATATGATCTAGATAAGTGATTAAGATTACTCGCTCTATCGGCATCTTAGTTAAGCGTTCACATTAAACATCAAGACCATAAAGAATCACAGACAATTACATAGCAACTAACGCATTGCCTAGTTGACATTCACTATGATTTTTTCAGCCAAAGACATCGCTAGATTATTATCGTAATACGCGGCTTCATTAATGAAGTGTGGGTATGCGATATAATCCCCTTCCCAGCACACTTCAGTACCATCAAATAAGGTAAATATTGGGTCACCATTTTTCAATGGCTTGAAATCACCATCTTGAACTGACTGGTGGACCATACCCGCTCGCTCACCGTCGTCATCTAACGGTAGTGATAGCGTTTCTGTGTATTTAAATGCTTCTAATGTCTCTCGTAAAACAGGCACTTCGCCTCGATTATGTAGCTCAATAAAATCGAGGATATGCTTCGTCATCTCCGCCATCCAATCGAGTACATCTTGACGAATAACTGATTGAGGTTGTGGTCCAACTTCAACGATCACGCCTTGGGGTGACATAGAGCTTAAAAAGAAGTGCTGTTCTACTGTCGCATGGTCTTCAAACACCACAACCGCTGATGGCATATGCTGTTTAACATATGCTCCCATCTGGCGATTGAATGCATCAGATTGTAATAAGATCAGTGAAGGTCCCATATTACTGGTGGTATTGTGCAAATCGATAATAAAATCGGTTTTAGCATCACCTTTAGGCCCCAGCTGCTGATTAAGGGATTTTGCCAAGCACTGCTCATAGCCACGAAGGTTCGGGTTATTCAAATCTTCATGGCTAAACTGACGATTTAAATCAAAATCAACATAACGCTTGTTTTGCTCAAACGCTTTTGCATTGGCGAGTACGGTTTCCGTTGAAAAGGTACTGCGCGAAATTATCTCAGGCTGCTTATCCCAATGACGTAGTAGATAAATACCCGAATATTCATTACCGTGTGTACCGCCAACAATTGCAACCGTATTGATCTTATCCATTTCTACTCTGTCCCTGTAATACCTTGAATAACTAAGGTATATCACCTTTGCTATTCAAACGATACAGATAAAACAAGAATAATCATGCAATTTTATTAACAGCAGACAAGCTAACTAATTGCTGCGTATATTCATGTTGTGGCTCGGTGAATAACGCCGCTGTTTCACCGTGCTCTACCACTTTCCCTTGTCGAAGCACTAATGTGTAATGACATAGGGATTTCACGACATTCAGATCATGGCTAATGAATAAATAACTTAATCCATACTTTTGTTGTAATGCTTTCAGCAAATCCAATACTTGTGATTGAACGGTACGATCTAATGACGATGTTGGCTCATCCAACAAAATGAATTCAGGCTTCAATACCAACGCACGCGCGATAGCAATCCGCTGACGCTGACCACCAGAGAATTCATTAGGGAAGCGGTGGCGTGTCGTGATATCAAGCTCAACCTCTTCCATAACTTTACAAATCGCGGCATCTTCTTCGTCCGCTGAAAGCTGCGCATGCACTTTTAATCCTTCCCCGATAATTTGTGCAACAGACATACGAGGATTTAAAGCAGAAAATGGATCTTGAAAAACCACCTGCATTTTGTGGCGAAATGGCAGCATTTTCTTACGATCAAAGGTAGAAATATCATGTCCGTCAAACTGTATAACCCCTTCACTTTCAAGCAACTTTAATACCGCCATACCCGTTGTTGATTTTCCACTACCACTTTCTCCGACCAAACCAACACTATGGCCTTTTCGCAGAACAAAATTGACATCAGTTACAGCTTTCACATGATCAATTGTACGCTTGAGAAGCCCACCTTTTATCGGAAACCACACACGTAAACCATCAACGTTGAATAAAGGTTCGGACTGCATATCAACGGGAACGGGTGATCCTTTCGGGTCTGAATCTATCAGCTTTCTGGTATAAGGATGGCTTGGGTTGGTGAATATAACCTGTTTGTCATCGGTTTCAACGACCCGACCGAGTTGCATCACAGCGACCCTATCCGCAATTTGACGAACAATGCTCAAGTCATGCGTAATAAACAGCATAGCCATGCCCATTTCTTGCTGTAAGCTTTTCAACAAGTCGAGGATCTGCGCCTGGACCGACACATCTAGCGCCGTTGTAGGTTCATCTGCAATCAATAATTCAGGCTCGTTCACCAAAGCCATTGCTATCATGACACGTTGACGTTCACCGCCTGATAATTCGTGAGGATAAGCATTCAAGCGTTTTTCTGGATTACGAATACCGACCTTATTCAGCCAAGTCAATGCATGCTGTTCAGCTTGCTTAGATCGCATGCCTCTATGAATGGCTAAGGTTTCGTATAACTGCTGCCCAATACGGTGTAACGGATTAAGTGACATCATAGGTTCTTGGAAAATCATGCCAATGCGGTTACCCCGTAACCCTCGCATTTCACGCTCACTGCAACTCAACATATCAATATTGTCATAATCAATGGTGCCGTTGATGTAGCGTGCTGTCGCTTTTGGCAATAAGCGTAAAATGGCATTCGCAGTCACTGATTTTCCCGAACCACTTTCCCCTACTAACGCCAGCGTTTCACCTCGGTTAATACTGACGCTCACATCTTGTGTAACTTGGTTTACATCTTGCCCTCTGGCAAAACCTACCGATAAGTTGTTTATTGTGAGTAACGCTTTAGGCATAACGGCTTATCCTTGCTGGTGAGGGTCGAAGGCATCACGCACCGCTTCGCCAATAAATACAAGTAAACTCAGCATGACAGACAAAACAGCAAAAGCTGATAAACCAAGCCATGGCGCTTGAAGGTTGGTTTTACCTTGCGCTAACAGTTCCCCTAACGAAGGCGAGCCAGCGGGAAGACCAAAACCAAGAAAATCGAGAGACGTTAAGGTGGTCACTGAGCCACTTAATATAAAAGGCATCATGGTCAGTGAGGCAACCATGGCGTTCGGTAACATGTGCCGCAAAATAATTCGGCTATCGCTGACTCCCAACGCTTGTGCCGCACGCACATAATCAAAGTTTCGGCACCGCAAGAACTCCGCTCGCACCACACCGACAAGCCCCATCCAACTAAACAGCACCATAATCCCTAACAGCCACCAAAAATTAGGTTCGACAAAACTGGAAAGGATGATGAGTAAAAACAAGGTCGGCATGCCTGACCACACTTCAATGAAGCGTTGCCCCATTAAGTCTAGCCACCCACCGTAGTAACCCTGACACGCCCCCACGACGACACCGACTATGGTTGAAATAACCGTTAAAGCAAAACCAAACAACACTGAGATACGAAAGCCATAGATAATACGAGCAAGTACATCTCGCCCTTTATCATCGGTGCCAAGCCAATTAACCGCATCAGGAGGTGACGGTGCAGGCCCAGCTAGGTTGTAATTGATGGTATCGTAACTAAAGCGAATTAGCGGCCAAACCATGTAGCCCTTTTGTTCAATCAGATCGATAACAAATGGGTCGGTATAATCAGCTTCTGTTGCAAACTCCCCACCAAACTCGGTTTCTGCATATTGCTCAACAACTGGGAAATACCATTGCGATTCAAAATGAATCAATAAGGGTTTGTCATTCGATATTAATTCAGAAAATAAACTAACAAGAAATAATACAGAGAAAATCCATAGCGAGAAGTAACCTCGGCGGTGGGCTTTAAAACGCAGCCAGCGCTGCTGTGTTAATGGATTCATTGCCATTAGCGCGCCTCAAAATCAATGCGGGGATCCACCAAGGTGTAGGTGATATCAGAGAGAATATTCAGTAACAGCCCGAGCAAGGTCATGATATACAAAGAACTAAACACCACTGGGTAATCACGTTGGATAGTCGATTCAAAACCGAGCAGGCCAATACCTTCAAGCGAGAACATCACCTCTATCAGCATTGAACCGGTAAAAAACATACTGATAAAAGCACTTGGAAAACCCGCGATAATGATCAGCATTGCGTTACGAAACACATGGCGATAGAGAATGTTATTTTCATCTAGCCCTTTTGCGCGAGCTGTCACCACATACTGTTTATTGATTTCATCAAGGAAGGAATTTTTCGTCAGCATGGTCAATGTGGCGAAACCGCCTATCACCATCGCCAAGGTTGGCAACGCCAAATGCCAGAAGTAATCGCCAATTTGCTGGTACCAATTAAGTTGTTCCCAATCTGGCGACACTAAGCCGCGTAATGGAAACCAGCTAAAGTAGTTGCCACTAGCAAAGAAAATAATCAGTAAAATCGCAAACAAGAAGCCAGGAATAGCATAACCGACAATAACAACGGCGCTACTCCAAATATCAAAGCGCGAACCGTGATGAATGGCTTTGGCTATCCCTAAAGGAATAGAGACCATGTAAATGATAATGGTACTCCACAATCCCAACGAAATAGAAACAGGCAGCCTATCAATAATAAGATCGATAACGTTGCCACCTTTAAATAAGCTATCGCCAAAGTTAAAGGTGGCGTAGTTTTTAAGCATATCAAAATAGCGTTCGTGCATAGGCTTATCAAAACCAAACTGCTTCTTGATGGCTTCAATCACCTCAGGATCTAGCCCTCGGGATCCTCGATAACCCGTCCCTTGTTCCCCGTTACCTTCTGTTAGCGCGACTTCTTTACCACCACCAGAAAATCGCTCCATGATGCCAGAAGAATGCCCCTCTAACTGTGCAACAGCTTGTTCAACAGGGCCTCCAGGCGCAATCTGAATAACAAAGAAATTAATGGTGATGATGGCCCACAATGTGGGGATAACCAGTAACAATCGTCGAAGAATATATGCAGCCATACCATTTTGTTGGCCACACCAGTGCCAACACTCCTTATGATTATTTTACCTTAGTCAGTTCGTGCTCATTACGAACCATCATGCAGCCATTACAGATACAGCTCTATTGGCGCTTCTTCGGCAACCTTTTCACTTTCTCGGTATCAACCCACCAGGTATCTTCCCCTAGCGTGTATTTGGGACGAATAGCAGGACGCGCGAATTTATCCCAAGTGGCTATACGGAATTTGCTTAAATGCCACTGCGGGATCACATAGAAATTCCACTGCAATACACGGTCTAAAGCACGGCCGTAATCTAACAGTAATTCAGGATCATCTTGGTTCTCTGCAATCTTTTGAGTCAGATAATCAACCGCAGGGTCTTTTACTCCCGCGGTATTGTAAGAACTGTCGATATAGTTACTGTTCCATGCAATCAACAAGTTACGGCTTGGGTAACGATTAGCCCCATAGCCATGCGAAACCATGTCAAAATCTCGGTCACGAAGGCGTTTCACATACTGGGTAGTATCTACAGTGCGAATCTTCATGTTCACACCAATCAGTTTCAAATTTTTCTGAACAGGAATGGCGATGCGTTCTGTGGTTGGGCTGTAAATCAGCAGTTCAAAATCAAGGGTTTCCCCCGTTTTAACATTCGTCATCACCTTATTGTTTAGCTCCCACCCTGCTTCTTTTAGCAGACTAAGGGCTTTTCTTAAGTTAGTACGAATACGCCCTGAACCATCAGACATTGGCGGTTGGTATGTTTGGGTAAAAACACGGGCGGGTATCTGATCTTTAATGGATTCAAGTAAGGTTTTCTCTGCCTCAGAAGGCAAAGCTTTCGCTTCATAATCTGTATTTTGAAAGTAGCTGCGGGTGCGTGTGTATTGATCATAAAAAAGCGTCTTGTTCATCCATGAAAAGTCGAGCGCATAATTCAATGCTTCTCTCACTCGAACATCTTTGAAAACATTACGTTCGGTATTAAAAACAAAAGCCTGCATCGACTGTGGAATTTCGTGGGCGATTTCTTCTTTCTTAATCAGACCATTATCAAAGTTTTTGCCCTGATAAAGCGTCGCCCAAAACTTAGCAACATTCTCTTGGCGAAAATCGTATTCTCCCGCTTTAAACGCTTCAAGCGTTACCGTCTCGTCACGGTAATAATCATAACGAATAGTATCGAAATTATGACGACCAACATTCACCGGTAAATCAGCCGCCCAGTAGTCTTTGACTCTCGCGTAAGTAACACTTTGCCCCGCCTTATAATCCGAGACTTTATAAATACCGCTACCTAAAGGTGGCTCATTAAGAGGCTCACCCAAGTCTTTACCTTCCCAATAGTGCTTAGGTAATACCGCCATACCTTGTACTAACGAAAGTAAAATTTCTCGATTAGGTTTCGCCATCTCTATCCGAACCGTTCGTGTGGACTTCGCTTCTACCGACTTAACGTCTTTGTAGTAAATTCGATATTGCGGCACCCCTTCAGTTGAGAACTTCATGAAGGTAAAGGCAACATCTTCAGCGGTTATGGGATGACCGTCGTGAAAAACAGCATTAGGATTCAGGTCGATTTCCATCCACGCATAATCATCGTTATAGCGAGCCTTACTGGCTATGAGCGGATAATAGCTTTCTATTTCATCTTCTGAAGGCAGAAATAAGGTGTCGTAAATAGCTTCTGCACCCGCAGAAGAAACACCACGCGTACCAAAGCGATTAAAACTATCAAAGGTACCAACACGTGAGTAGGTGATATTCCCCCCTTTGAGTGCTTTGGGGTTAACGTAATCGAAATGGGCGAAATCACGTGGGTATTTTGCTTCACCAAAACCAATTAAGCGGGTCGTTTCTACTACTTCCGCATGAACAAGCTGCGCACTCATCATTACTATTGCAGCAGCTAACGATAACTTCCTCTGCATAAAAATCTCCCACCGATCATACTCGCAAGCACAACAAAAGCTAAAAAAAGCATAATTATCATAATAATACGATAGGACATAAGTCTCGATTCAACAACTTATCGCCTTGATATTCTTAGAAGAACGGAGGTAAAAGACACGCTATTACGTAACAGATTCAAGAAGATATAAATCTCCTGATTTTTATCGCAAAAATCCGTATAATTCGGCTTCATTTAATTTTGAAGATGAGTGTTATGAGCAAAGGTTACTCTTGTGTAGGGCTTTTTAACCCTAAGACCCCTGAAAATGTTGGTTCAGTGATGCGTGCCGCAGGCTGTTACGGCGTGAATTCTGTTTTTTATACGGGTACACGATATGACCTTGCCAAACAGTTTTGCACCGACACCAAAAACGTACATCGCGATATCCCACTGATCGGCGTTGAAGATCTTAAAGCTGTATTGCCTTTAGGTTGTGTACCAGTTGCAGTGGAGCTATCCGATGATGCAAAACCACTACCCGATTACAAACACCCAGAACGTGCTTTTTATATTTTTGGCCCTGAAGATGGCAGCTTGAAAAAAGAGATCACTAGTTTTTGTCGCGAAACTATCTATGTACCAACAAAAGGCTGCATGAACTTAGCAGCCGCTGTTAACGTAATTTTGTACGATCGCTTGGCAAAAGGTGAGAACTTCTCACACCACTAAACGATATGCATAAAAAAACGGGCTATCTCATGATAGCCCGTTTTTTTGAAGAAGGTTAAATTCGCATTACGCAGGTTGCGTTTGCAGTTTTTGCTTCTCTTTTACACTACGTTTTTGCATTTGGTATTCACGCAGTTTTGAATAACCGTATGTCACAACAATAGAGAAGAACAAATAAGACAATGAAAACACAATTGGTGAATTAATCAGGTTCGCTTCTAAACTCCACATCACCCCCACTACAGTGACTACCATTTTAGCCGCAAGGCCTAGCAGCAACATGAGTAAAGCAAGTTGCGGATAGCGTGTTGAACTTCGAAACGCTAGCCAGTAACCACTGCCGACTGCAATTGCTGCAACCGCAAAACCGGCAACAAAAGAGTGATAGTGCTCGCCCGAAAAAATACCAGCGACGATAGAGATAAGGAAAATAATACCAAGTTTCATACACACCTCTTTAGTGCAAATAAATTAGAAAGCATCCTTTCAACGTGCTACTCGATTGACAGATGCATTTTCCCATGAATCGCACACTTTTCATACCACCTAAATATACCACCTCGATCTAATCACATTATTTTTCATAAATTTACATTCTGTAACATTGCAACATGTTGTTTTTCAGATAGCGCACATATCAATGTTAAATCAATGTTAACACAACCAACATTGTAAGAAATCATTTCAAATAGCCCACCTGTAACCATTAATCATGTCTATGTTGCAATTTTGGTGAGATACACCTTATTTATACGAAGAATCCTGATGTTATGCAGATTTAAATGTGGAATTTTACTTTTCATTGTTGGTGTGTGCGTTTTTGAGCAAATTTTTGCACTTATCGAGTCTAAATATTATCAATCGCGGCTTTGGCTTTGGCTTTGGCTTTGGCTTTGGCTTTGCCATAGTGAAGTAAGTCGCACGACAAAAGAGATACTGACGATACATTTCGTTATTAAATTGAAATGGACTTAAAAAGCAGAAAACGTTTAAATATACATAATCAGAATTAAACTACAGTCACTTTGGATTTATTTCACAAATATAAGTAATTAACAATCATCACTTTAATTCAAAAAACATTTCATCGCTATCTTTTAAAAACAAAATAGACAATATAAGCTCATGAATATTAAAGATTTAATTAAGGAAACAAATAACCAATCTAACAGTAAATCAAAACAAAATGTAATGGACAATAATATAAATAACAAAAACAATCCGACTTAATTTTATATATTAAAACGTTGTAATTTATTGCTCCTACATTTATCTTCCTCACCCGAATTAGATTCAATTCTTAATTCATATTTTGATAAACATATTTTAATTTCACACGGCATATTTATGACGAGTGCATTAACTATACCTCGTCTTTTATTAAGGAAAATAAATGTACAAGCCCTGTTGGATGAGTGTTCCACTCATTGTAATGCTCACTGCGTGTGGTAGTGACGATAATTCAAATTCAGATACAACCCCAGATCCAAAAGTTGATAAGAAATCATTAACTTTCGTGGGTAACGTTTATGATGGTCCTATCGCGGATGCAACGGTTTCTGTTTATGCCGGTACACAGTTACTTGCTTCAGGTAAAACAAATGCCGATGGTAAGTATGTTATCAATGCATCAATCAAAAACTCTGAATTCGAAAAAATCAAGTCACACCCAATCACATACAAAGCGATTCGCGATGACATCATCTTGCACGAGTACGATGGTAGAAGCTTAGAGCAGGCTTTTAATAATAAAAAGAACTCAGCATTAATCAGCAATTTTTCAACCGTTGAATATGTATTAGCTGATACCGATAAAAATGATTTTGTTTCTAGCACAGAATGGGACCTCTATTTAACTTTCGATAGAAATTACACTGAACCGCTCATAATTCGATACGGTGCTGGCCTTAAAGCCATTATTGATAATTCAGCATCTTTGGGTGGCTATAAAAATACAATACTTTGGCTTCGTGCTCTTCGCGACGAGGAGAAATGGAATAATTGGCATACACAAAATACATCACAATACAAACAAGCATGGGATGCATTATTTGCTGACAAATGGTTCTTAGAACAAGAAAAACATCGCTTTAAAGATATTTCCTCTTGGGAAGTAAAATACGACGATATTACTACGCCAGACTTCACTAAACCGACTATCTATAATCTGTCGATCAGCGGTATTCCAGAAACAGCCAGTATTGGTGATAAAGTTTTCCCGACCGCACATGCTCTGTTCACTAACATGACGTCAAAAAATGTATCAAGTGAGACAGTTTATGCAATTACTCCCACTGACGCTTTAGAGAATAAAGGGACTTACTGGGAAGTTAAAAAAGCAGGTTATATCAGCATAAAAGCACAATACGGCGATATAATCACCACTGAAACAATTGCCGTTGATATGGGTGATACTGCACTTACAAGCATTACATTATCTGGCGTTGGCAAATCTGTAACTGTTGGCGATAAAATCACCCCGACTATTTCAGCTAATTGGTCAAACGGTACAGTATCTGATGTAACTTCTCTATCAGATATATCTTACTCACCAGAAAATGCAATTAAGCTTGAAAATGGTCAAGCCTACATTGCAGCGGCAGGTGATATTAACCTCTCTGCATCTTACATGGACGAAACATCGACCATTAAAATCACTGCACAGGAAGCTGTATTAACCGAACTGCGATTAGGTTTCAACCAACATGAGCAGTTATTCAACAAGCAATTCCAAGTAAGTGCTGAAGGCATACATGAAAATGATTACATCATCGACTTTACGAATGAAGCAACATGGGTTTCAAGTGACTCTACAATTGTAGAGTCACTAGGTAACGGCCTATTCATTGGTAAAGGTGTCGGAACTGCAACTATCACCGCGACTGTTGGTGAAAATACGGTTACTCAAGATTTTGAAGTGATAACCGAGCTATTAGATCTTAGCCTCAATTTGCCAAACAACGCCATATCACGAGAAGAGACACTGCAGCTCACTCTGAACGGTGAATACAGCGATGGTTCGGTTTCTGTCATTTCCGAAGATATTGCTTGGGCAACCAGTAACCCCGAAATTTTAACCATTGACGAGAACGGTATTGCTGTTGGTATTATCGAAGGTGAATCTGTTGTTACAGCAACTTACAAGGAAATGGTTCTTGAAGAAACGATAGAAGTTATTGCACCTAAGATTGTCTCTTCAGAACCGCCTTTCGACTTAGTAGCTAGAAATGGAACCATGCTGCTTTCTGAAGGTGGTAGCTACCCTTACCGCTTCAAGTTTACTCGCTCTAACGGTAAAGAGTATGTATTTGTCGCAGAAAAAGGTGGTTTAGACTTTGAGTGGAGCGGCTTTAGAGAGGCTGCAATCGATGAATCTGGCATCCAGATTGCTGACAACGATGAAGGCAGAGATCTAATGCGCGCTGTACGTGCAGGAGATACCAAACTTAAACTACAAAAAGTACCGGTTGAATTACAAAAAATCTTTGCTGAACTCGGTGTTGATGTATCAGTAGGTAGCAGCCCACAAGCCGTTGAACTGAGCGTAAATATTGCTGATAACGCTGATGTTTATCAGTGGCATAGAAAGCCAGTCAATGATTCAATTCAAGCTATTAAAGATGCAATGGGGCGAGACGAGTTAGAACTAATTCAAGCAACACAGAGTGGTGACACTCTTTATCGTTTCTGGCAAATAGATGGGCTAGGAAAAAATGGACCTCTTTACCTCACTAAAATCACTTCTGAAGGAGAAAGTGAAGCATCCATAGTCGATCTTCCAACCGATAACTTTAGACTTATTCGCAGCAGAATGATGAGTAGTAGTAACGGCTATATTTTCCTACTAACGTCAAATGAACACAGCTCAGGTGTCGATGAGCACAAAGCTTACCGCTACAGCCCATCAAATGGTGAACTTGCTGCTGTTGATATGAGTCCATTCAGAGATAACATGGTCAACCGCCAGGGAGAAGGCTTCTTCTTTGCTGCAGATGGTCGTCTGATTCGTATTTATCAATATGACAATGACCTAACGATCACAGTCTTTGATTTTGAAACGTCCGAGTGGAGTGATCATAGTAAGATTGAAGGTAAGATAATTCAACTAGCCAGCAGCCATGATCAAGTTGGTTTACTCGATTTGCCAACCTCTCGCGATAACTACTTTACACCGCCAGTGCTTAGAATACTTGACCTAAATACACTTGAAATTTCTGAACAAGAATTCACCTACCCAGGCGACAGTACCTACACTTGTAGCTCTGCAAAAAGTGTGAGTATTGCAGTACGTGAGTCCCTTCAAAATTCAGGTGCGGGGTGTTTGATTACCGATGAAGAATATAAAAATGCGGTTGGCTATTGGTTATGGGATTCTATTGCCGAAGAACCTCAACTACATTTATTTGAAGCTGGTGATGTACTTAACTCAGGTGAAACATATGGTGTTGCTTCAGTGAAGCCTGATGGTCACATTCTGTATAGTGCTGGAAAACGAAAAATTGAAGAAGGATCTTATACTTACTACTTTGATGTCGCAGAAATTGTTGATGTCGAAGTGGAAGGTGTTATTGAACAGCAAATTAAATTCAATACCATTAAAGAAGCAAAAGGAGATCTATATAGTAAGTATTCCAGATTCCAAGCGTCTGATGGTAATGTACAAACTATTAGTAATCCTGATGCACCAAATGAAATCATGGCAATTTTCCAGCATGGTATTACCTTAAGAGGCAAAGATGGTAACTGGAATACAGACGAATTTGTATTTGGCTTCCCTACCGGCCATACCCAAAAGAATTTCCACATCGGTGATACGCTTGTTCTTAGTCACGAAGAAAAAACAGATGATCACTATCAAACATACTGGCAGTTACAACTGCGTAAGCCACCAGTAGATCCTGTCGAACCAACCGATCCTAACCCAACACCAGCTCAGTAATTCATTACTGACACTGTATTCGCTATAAAACAAAGGGCTACCATTGGTAGCCCTTCTTTTATTTGATCTGGATTTTCAGCTCAAAGCTTGAATCGTTAAGCTAAAGCTTCATCAAGTATTTTTTCCAACTTCACTGCCGCCACCTTAAACTCAGGGATTTTGGCATGAGGATCCGTTGCTGTTGTTGTCAAACGGTTCGCCGGTGATTCTGCAAAGTGGAAAGGCACAAAGACTACCCCGACTTGCATACGCTTTGTCACAAACGCAGGTGCTTCAATAAAGCCACGACGTGTTGATAAACGCACTACTTCGCTATTACGAATACCTAACCGCTCAGCATCAGTAACCGACATCATCACACGAGGGCCCGCAAGGTTATCTAACCCCTTGGTTTTACGTGTCATTGTGCCTGTATGGAACTGCTCTAATAAACGCCCTGTCGTTAATACTAATGGGAATTCATCATCTGGCAATTCAGCGGCATAGCGGAACGGAACAGCAGCCATCTGGCCTTTACCGCGCGTAAAGGTGTCAGTATGCATGATGCGCGTACCTTGATGATGCTCATCACGACACGGCCACTGCAAACCATCTTTACCCACGCGATCCCAATGAATACCTGCGTATTGCGGCGTCACTTGGGTGATCTCTTCGGTAATATCTTTCACAGACGCATACTGCCAATCCGCGCCCATCGCCTGAGCCACGTCTTGAATAATACGCCAATCTTCTTTCGCTGCACCCGGTGGGTTAACCGCTTTAGAAATACGTTGCACACGACGTTCAGTATTCGTGAAGTGGCCGTCTTTTTCTGCAAATGAGCAAGAAGGTAAAACAACATCGGCGTACTGCGCCGTTTCTGTTAAGAAGATATCTTGTACAACCAAGAAGTCTAACGCCTCTAATGCTTCAATCACGTGTGCTTGGTTCGGATCACTTAACACTGGGTTCTCACCCATCACGAATAAGCCTTTCACTTTACTGTGACAAGCAGCATCAATGATTTCCGTTAGTGTGAGTCCCGCTTCGCTTGGTAATGCTGGCTGCTGCCATGCTTCAGCAAACTTTGCGTGAACCTCTGGATTATGGACTTTCTGATAACCCGGGAAGTTGTTTGGCAACGCGCCCATGTCACACGCACCCTGCACATTAGACTGACCACGCAGTGGATTAATACCACCGCCTTCAATGCCTATGTTGCCACACAGCATTTGTAAGTTAGCAATCGAACGTACGTTGTCGTGACCTGTCGTGTGCTGAGTAATACCCATAGAGTAATAAACAGCAGTGCGTTCCGCGGTACCTATCATCTTGGCCATTGCTTTCACATCAGCGGCTTTAATGCCCGTGATGAGTTCGACTTTTTCTGGCGAGTATGACTCTTGCATTACTTCTGCTTTTAACGCCTCGAAACCTTCGGTGCGATCAGCAATATAAGCACTGTCATGCCAGTTATTTTCGATGATTTGCTGCATGATGCCGTTAAGTAGCATGACATCGGTGCCAGGACGTTGCGCGACATACAGCTCTGCGTGTTCAGCAATGTCGATTTTCTTCGGATCAGCCACGATCAAGCGTGCACTACCCTGCTTCAACGCCTGCTTAATGTGCGAGCCAATGATCGGGTGAGCAGCTGTCGTGTCAGAGCCAATAATAAACACCAGATCAGAATGTTTGATCGATGGAATATCATTGGTCATCGCGCCACTACCGATAGAGGCTTCAAGCCCCGTCACGGTTGATGCATGACATAAACGCGCACAGTGATCGATGTTGTTGGTTAACAGTTCACGACGGAAGAGTTTCTGGAAGGCATAGTTATCTTCGTTGGTCGTTTTCGCCGACGAGAAGCCCGCGAGAGCATTACTACCGTGCTGCGTCTTGATAGAAGAAAGCTTATCGGCAACAAGCGTGATCGCCTCTTCCCACGTCGCTGGTTGCAACTCTCCATCACGGCGGATCAATGGCGTAGTTAGTCGCTCATCACTGCCGACAAAATCAAAACCAAAGCGCCCTTTCACACACAGCATACCTTGGTTAACTGGTGAATCTTTAGCGCCCTGGACATAACGGATTTGGTTACGAGATTCATCCACCAGCATGGTCAACTTACAGCCCACACCGCAGTAGGTACAAATGGTATCGACTGGCTTGAGCATTTCGATACGGCCTTGAGACTTATCACGCGCATCGGTCAATGCACCTGTTGGACAAACCTGCACACAAGCGCCACATTGAACACAATTTGAATCACCCATACCTTGGCGCTTGTCATCAGCCAAGTCAAAACCCGGACGACATTCAGGACGGTTAGCACTGGTGCCATCTTCGTTTTTCAAAAAGCTCAATACGCCATGAACCGCTTGGTTACTACAGGTATCAACACACTGACCACAACTGATACAACGGTTAGCATCGAACACAATAAATTCAGACGTATTATCGACCGCGAATTTTTGGCAACTGCCTAAGTCAATCTCGGTTTCTTCCACTTTATATTCGGTTGCAAAATCACGCAGCTTACAATCTGTATTGGCTTGGCAACCACACTCTAGGCAGCGCTCTGCTTCACGAATAGCGTCTTCATTACTAAAGCCCGTTTCAACTTCGGCAAAGCTCGACTCACGCTCTTGGCTTGTCAGTTCAGGCATAACAGAACGCATCACCTTTTTCAGGCTTTCGAACTGCTTGGTATCCACTTGCTTGAGTTTTGGCGCTTTTTGCGAATTAAACGGCTTAACAGGAATGTGTTCCATCGAACCGTTGAAGAAACGATCAATTGCCTCAGCCGCCACTCGCCCATCCGCTACCGCTTCGATAGCTGTGGCAGGACCACGGCGGAAATCACCAATACTGAACACATTGCCCGTACCTGAGTGCATGGTATCTGGGTTCGCATCTTGCGTGTTCCAACGTGTTAGTGGCAAGTCGAGCTTTTCATTATCCATAAAAGACAAATCAGGCTTTTGCGATACCGCCGCAATAACAGTATCAAAAGCTTCAGTGAAGTATTCCCCTGTTGCTTCAGGGCGACGACGGCCAGAGGCATCAGGTTCACCCAACGCCATTTTTTCCAATTTCACGTTACAAACACGACCATTTTCATCGGCAATGTTTTCAACTGGATTGGTTAAAAAGTGGAATTTCACACCTTCGTGTTCGGCTTCCACAATTTCGTAATCTTCCGCTGGCATCTCATCGCGGGTACGACGGTATATTAACGTGGTATCCGCACCAGCTCGCACCGCCGTTCGCGCACAGTCAATCGCGGTGTTACCACCACCAATGACAGCCACTTTTTTGCCTGTGGTGTATTGCTTGTCTGTCACATAATCTTTTAGGTAATCAACGCCTAAATAGCAGCCATCAAACCCACTACCTTGATAGTGCATTTCAACTGCTTTTGATGCACCAACCGCAAGGCAGACGGCATCAAAGTCATCACTAAGTTGCGATAACGTAAAATCATCACCCAGTTTCTTACTGGTTTCGATTTGCATGCCGTTACGACACATCAAGGCGATTTCTTGATCTAAAATTGCTTTTGGCAAACGGTATTCAGGAATACCGTAGCGTAACCAACCGCCAGCATGTGGCATAGATTCAAATACAGTGACGTTGTAACCTTCGTTAGTTAAGTAATAACCACAGGTTAAACCGCCGGGGCCACTTCCCACGACAGCAATGGATTTGCCTTTCGCGGGCTTTTGTTCTGGTACATAACTTTCTTGAGCAGCTAAATCGATATCAGCGGCATGACGCTTTAACTGACGGATAGCCAAAGGCTCATCGACGATACTACGGCGACATTCCGTTTCACAAAAAGCAGGACAAACACGACCAATTGATAAAGGCATTGGTAGCGTGCGTTTAATCACTTCTACCGCTTTTTGATGATCGTTTTGAGAAATATGATAAAGGTAGGATTGAATATCCACACCTGCAGGGCATGCCGTTTGGCAAGGTGCTTCGCAGTCTGCGTAGTGATCAGACATAATTCGATTTAGTGCTTTTTGACGCGTCGAAACGATCTCTTCAGACGTGGTGATCACCGCCATGCCAGCTTGAGGCTTGATTTCACAAGCACGCTGGATACCTTGCCCTTCAACGTCTACAACACAAAGACCACAAGGGATTTTCTCACCTTTCTGGTTCAATCCGCACAGTGACGGAATTTCAATCTGATGCTGGCTGACAGCATCAAGCAGTGACAGGTCCGCATCTAGTGCATATTCCTGCCCGTCAATCGTGACATTAATCATTGCTTGCCTCTATTTATAATACTTGGCATGCCTTCTCTAAAGAGGATCTTTACTGCTTAGGGTGCAGTCCTACTTTTTACTAGCTTCTGTTCAATATTGAGCTGTAGGTTAAGATACACGGCATACTAAGGATGATGGATATATCACCAATTTTATTTATCCGATCACCATAGATCGCAGCAGAATAAAATTCTTTGATTTCGGACACGAAGGCCGTTTATTCGCGCAAAAAATGAACTCGAAGCGCTTATCTACTACCAATCAATCATTTATAGTAGTTATCAAATCTAGTTATCTAATTAATAATTAAAGAAATACAATGGCAGGTCGCTAACTATAAATAGAGATAGGGCGTGACTTAGCAGATCGTGACCTTTATAATTTAATGATAAACATAACAATTTCTGTGAAGATTTTTAGTGAAGACTATGAGCAACCTTTTAGACTCAGTTGATTTACGCACCCAGTTAGTTGGTGAAAACCGACTGGAGCTGCTTATTTTCCAACTCAATACATCACAACTATTCGCGATAAACGTTTTCAAAGTAAAAGAAGTGGTCAAGCTGCCTCATTTGCATATATTACCGGGCTCGCACCCTAATATTTGTGGCGTTGCCAATATTCGTGGCCTGTCGATCCCTGTTATCGACCTTCGTTATTCTGTTGGCATGCGTGCCATTGAGCGAAACGAAGACTGTAACCTGATCATTACAGAGTACAACCGTACTATCCAAGGCTTCTTAGTTGGCCAAGTCATGAACATTGTGAATATGACATGGAAAGACATTCAGCCACCACCATCTCAAGTCGGGAAAGAAAACTTCCTAACGGCGATCACCAAGATCGAACGTGAAGGCATGGTCCGTCTTGTTAGCATTATTGATGTTGAAAAAGTACTAGCACAAATTATTGACTACGACGTACAAGTATCAGCAGACGTGCTTGACCAGAAATTGGTAGAGCAAATGCCTGGCCGTAAGATCTTAATCGTAGATGATTCATCCACTGCTCGTGCGCAAATTCGAGATACGCTAGCCCAATTCGGGTTAGAAGTTATTGAGAAAAGTGATGGCTTGAAAGCTTTAACCATGCTTAAACAATGGTGTGATGAAGGCAAAAATATCCATGATGAAATTCTGATGATGTTTACTGATGCCGAAATGCCAGAAATGGATGGCTACAAACTAACTCATGAAGTACGAAACGATCCTCGTATGAACGATTTGTTCATTGCACTGAACACATCACTCAGTGGTAGTTTTAACGAAGCTATGGTGAAAAAAGTGGGCTGTAACCGCTTTATTTCAAAATTCCAGCCGGATCGCTTAGTTGAAGTGGTACAAGATCGTTTACGTGAAGTGCTTGGCTTTGAGTTTGTTGATTAATCAGCAAAAATGAAGAATATGCATCACCGATAAAAACTCGCCTTGTGCGAGTTTTTACTGGCTGACGCCAAACAATAAAGTCAACAAAGCTTCTCCTATTCTTTAAATTAACAATACACCAAACTTAGATGCAGCACCGTGAGTTTTGTTAGTATCATAATAAAGCTCCGATCTTCTATTATTGTGATTAGATAATCCATTTCCATTTCCCTTCCCAATAGTTACTCATTATTTAACCTGCATTAAATACCGTTTTATCTAAGGCTTTTTGCTGGCTGCATTGCAATCTGCAACATCTCACCCGTTTTCACTGTATTTTCACGCGGCATAAATATTGCTCTTATATAACAAAGCGTTTACGAGTGAGAGCTATGATGAAAAACATTGCTATTGTTGCCCCTACCTTTCCGGTATTAAGCGAAACTTTCATACGTACTGAAGTTGAATCGATACAAGAAAGTGGCTATCAAGTCATGGTTTTTACTTTCAAAAAAAATAAAGAAAAAACGAAGACACGATATCCAGTCCATACCATTGGTGATCACTTTCACTTGCCTTTCCTTAAATCATTGACACCGAAGCGCATAAAGAATTGCAGGCAATTTATTAATGAACAACAGTCACTACCAAAGCGTTCGTTATTTTTCTATAGTTTGAAACTTGCAGCCCAACTCGTTGAACACAATATCCACCATATTCATGCACACTTCTGCCAACATACAGCGGCGCATGCGATTGCTGCCGCTAAACTAGCAGGTATCACAGTGTCTTTTGTCGGTCACGGACATGATGTGAATGAAACACCTTTTGATATTACGACCAAAATAAAGCATGCAGATCTTGTTATTGCTGTATGCCAGTTTATGGCTGATAAATTTAACCAATATCATCACGGAAATATTAAGGTGCTGCATTGTGGAGTGAAAACATCTTTATTCACACCTCAACTTCGCCCAGCATCACCTTCCTTTAGATTCGTATTTATTGGAAGGCTAATAGAATCAAAAGGACTCACCTACCTTATTTCTAGCCTTCAACCATTAATTAATAACTACCATTTTTCATTGGATATTATCGGCGACGGTGAACTGGCAGAATCACTACACGAGCAAGTTCAATCGCTTGGACTTTCCGCTCATATAAACTTTCTTGGTGCTAAGCCACACCATTGGATTACGCAAAACCTCCCCTACTATGACTGCTTAATTGCCCCGTTCTGTGTCGCTAAATCTGGCAGTGTTGATACTGGCCCACTCGTATTAAAAGAAGCCATGTCTGTAAGTGTTCCCGTTATTACCACTGACCTTCCTGGCTGCCAAGAAATTGTATCTGCAGGTACTGGCTATATTGTTGAACAAAACAATGTTGAACAACTTACTCACGCTATTTCTGACTTTGTTTCGTTATCACCTAGCGAACGACTTACCATGGGGTTGAATGCCCGTACGGCTGTACTGGAAAACTTCGATGCGCATAAGCAAGCATTAACCCTGTGTCGGTGGATTGAAACTTTACCACCACCGTCATCTCAACCATTACTCTCAACACCGCACTATACCCCTGAATAATTAACTCATAACGGTATGGTTTCTAGGTATTTCTTTGCTGCGTAAATCGCTAATATTTACGCCTTCCGATGCTTGCCAAAGTTGCAGCGTTTCCCCATGTAATGTGTTGATTTTCTGGTGCTGAGCATCATCAAAATTAGTGGCTAACTGCAAGGCTAATATCACTAAAATCGCGAGTGGAAGCACCCATAATGGTGCCTCCTCGGTATGTTGGTTCATTGACATAGTCACTCCCGTTAAAATTGAACAGTGCGGGTATCGTCTTGCTGACTACGCAAAGTGACACGGCGATCAAAAAAGTCACCTTCAAAGTTTTGTTCTGCTTTTTCTGGGAACTGGTCACCCATTGCATCGATTTCAAACTGCTCGCTATCAACACCGCGCATTGTTAAGTAATCACGCACAGCGTCTACACGGCGCATGGAAAGATCCAAGTTTTTCTGGGTATCACCACGGCGATCTGCATAACCAGCCAATTGCCAGTTAACATCAGGGGCTTGTTTCATCAATTCAGCAATGTCGTCTAGTTGGCGTTGAAATTGTGGCTCAATATCAGCGGAGCCAGTACGGAAGTGCACGTTCATTTCTAATGCCAAATCAAGCTGGCGTTGATTATCATTAGCTTGCTGCAAACGTGCCATTTCTATTTGGGCTTGGTTGTAACGTTGACTAACTTTTTCTAGTTCAGTATTACGAGCGGTTAATTCATTCACCTCTGCGCCTTGCGCTTTAATATAATCTTCCTGACCAACAGTCGTACCAATGATGCCACCGAAAATAGCACCAATAACAGCACCTGCAGGGCCACCGACCAATACACCAACTGCGGCACCTGATCCCGCCCCAATCAATTGTTCTTGCTGGCCCACTTTGTATTCATCTTGCGTACCTTCTTGTTCAACGTTACTTGCAAGAGCGGCTGGTGAAATCATTGATGCTACGAATGTTGCTGCAATAAGTGTTGAGATAAGCTGCTTTTTCATAATGATGTTCCTCATTCTTTCTTTATTAAGGTTGACGATGGCTAGCACGATTCATTGTCTGCACTAGGTTTTGGTCATCGTCGTTTCGATGAGGTAATTAAACCAAGAAGATCTGGCAATATTAGGGAGCAAAAAAGGCAATGTGCTGATCAAATGTGGCAAAAAAAAGGCAATCTGATTTCCCCCCTTTCTTCCCTAACTTTTTGTTGTATAGTCACTTCAACAAAGTCAGTTGAACAAACAAACTGAAGAACTACTAGCAGATACGATAATGAAAAATATTGCGATTGTTGAAGACGAAGCAGCTATAAGAGAAAACTACACAGATGTATTAAAGAAACACGGCTACATGGTACATGGCTATGACAACCGCCCTGATGCCCTGCGTGCTTTCGAACAAAAACTCCCTGATTTGGCCATTATTGATATTGGCCTTCAAGACGAAATAGACGGTGGATTTTCGTTATGCCAATCATTACGGGCAATGTCACCAACCGTACCTATTATTTTTCTGACCGCTCGCGATAGTGACTTTGACACTGTGTGTGGCTTAAGAATGGGCGCTGACGATTACCTAACAAAAGACACCAGCTTGCCACACTTGATTGCCCGTATAGCTGCGCTATTTCGTCGTAGCGACTTAATGGCAATGCCTACCGAACAAGACAGTTTAATGGAACGCGGGCACCTATCCATTGATAAGAATCGAATGCAAGTCTGCTGGAAACAACAAGCAATTGAGCTAACGGTGACTGAGTTTTGGATGGTGTATGCTCTCGCAAAACGTCCTGGCCATGTAAAGAGCCGCCAAGATTTAATGACAGAAGCACATGTTGTTGTCGATGACAGTACGATCACTTCGCATGTAAAACGCATTAGAAAGAAATTTGTACAAAGCGATACAGACTTTGATCGTATCGATACCGTTTATGGTATGGGTTATCGCTGGGGCGGCGAGTAAGCAAGAACAAAAGAAAGTAGTTGTAGGAAAGATTATGTTTAAATTTGCAGTGGGTCTTCGTACCAAGGTTATTCTTATTTCCAGTTTGCTATTGGCATTACCATGGCTTGGCTACAAGTATGTATGGGAAATGGAAAAGCTGCTACGCCAAGGCCAAGAACAAACCTTGATTGGCACCACCCGCGCTGTCGCCACTGCATTGAATGAGCGTCCAGCTCTTTTTAACGACCAAGCCAGTTTTTTAAGTAACGTTAAAAAAGGGCGTGACCTTTACGCTTATAGCCTGCAGTCCCCCATCAAGCTGGATGGTAACCTCTCTGACTGGTCTGCATATCAGGGAAACATGACCCAATATGGCCGCGAATTTAGTCAATTTAGCCGCCGCCCATACTCTTCCGATAGTTTGAGCTTTCGTCATACCATAGGGAAGTATCAAGGGTACTTGTATGCCATGTTTGAAGTAAATGATCAGTTTCCTGTTTTGCGCCGCAAGAGTTCCCTACGCGTCGATCGCAATGATCACCTGATCGTGGCATTTACCTCACCGACTAACGAGTTTCACCGCTATGTGATTGCCGCCTATGAAGATGGCTGGGTTAATGCCTTTGAAGTAAAAAGGGATATCTCTGATCCCAATAACTTAACACCAGCTAACCATATACAGGGATATTGGCGTACCACTGACACGGGTTACAACATTGAATTAAGGTTGCCGCTGTCAGATCTTGGCAGCAAACTCGGCTTCACTTTTTATGATGTCAATAATCAATCCAACCGTATGATCGATGCCATCATAGGTACATCAAATACTTCACAAGCAAGCCGCTTAGGAACAGTGTTAATTCCCTCTCCTGAAATAGATAAGATCCTAAAAGGAATGGGACACACCAGCTCTCGTATTATGGTCATTGATCGCCACCAACGTGTATTGGCACAGAGCGGTGACATACAAGACTCTAACGGGGTGTGGTCAACGTCAGTCAAATATGACGACCGCGATACATCATGGTGGGCACAATTTGAAGAAGCTTATATACATCCGTTTTACTACAAATTTTTTATTTCAGAGCCCGAAGCTTTTTCAGACAATGCTCAAGACGCAGCTTGGTTGAAAGGTGTACCTGTCGCACAAGCATTACAAGGCCGCGGTTATTCACAATGGCGGATGTCTTCTGATGGCAAAGCGTTGATCCTTTCTGCTGCTTACCCAATATGGCTAGGTAACAACGTAATGGGAGCCGTAATTGCTGAAGAGTCGACGATTGGCATTCAAATGTTACGCAACCGCGCGTTAGAAAAGCTGTTCAATGTTTTCATTGCCATCATAGCAATAGGTACATTGACCCTATTCCTGTTTGCTTCCAATATATCATCGCGTATTCGACAATTACGTGATGAGGCTGAAATCGCCATTGATAGCCAAGGTCGTATTAAGCAAGATATGGTAGCAAGTGACGATCGCGATGAGATTGGAGATTTGTCTCGAAGCTTGAGTGCAATGGTGGGTCGATTAGGCCAATATCACCATTATCTTGAACATTTATCATCAAGACTTTCGCATGAACTCCGTACACCAGTTGCAGTGGTACGTTCGTCGCTAGAAAACTTATCAATGCACAATACTGATAAAGAATCACAGCGCTATATTGAGCGTGCGGAAGATGGCATTCATCGGCTGAGTACTATTTTATCGAGTATGACGGAAGCGACGCGTATTGAACAGAGTATCCAAGGCGCAGAAAAAGAAGTCTTTCCCTTGAATGAACTGGTTTCTGGATGTTTACAAGGCTATCAAATGGCTTACCCTGATCAAGCATTCACGATCAATGTGCCAGATAAGCCTCTGATGTTTGAAGGTGCACCCGACTATTTAGCACAACTGTTAGATAAGCTGATTGCCAATGCAGAAGAGTTCAGTCCGAATGATCAAGCCATCTGTGTGACATTAGTTAATGAGCCTCTTTCGGCATCACTCACCGTGAGCAATCATGGCCCATTACTGCCAGAAAACATGGAAAACCAATTGTTGAATTCAATGGTTTCAATTCGCGCGCAAGAGAAGAAAAACAAACCTCATTTAGGCTTAGGGTTATATATCGCGCGGCTTATCACTGACTATCACCATGGTGATATTCAAATTCAAAATAAAACAGATAACACGGGTGTAAAAGTGACGATTAAACTGCCTAAGGTCAATTCGCTACAAAATAGCTAAACGATAAAGCAACACTGTCATCACAATGGCAACAACGGCGATTAAGAGTTCAAAATGAGAATCATGCATTATTGTTTCTCCAAAAAAGGCGTTTGATGGATGTGACGTCAATCGCCTCATACCTTACTACCAAACAGTATAAATTCATCATATTTCGGAGATGCTAGATAAGACCTGAACGACTGTAAGGCTATCACTCTTTAATTGTAACTGTATCCAAAAAACGCCTGAAATGGCTTGAAACAATAGTGTTATTTTCCTTGTTGCCTCCCACTCATTTACTCCAAGCATTGATTAATAAAATGCATGAAGAACAATGCTTACTTTCAAGCGGCCATTACCAATCTTTAACACTGGATTGTCGAGTTATACCAAAAGAGAGTATTAACAGTGAAGCGACGCCCCCCTGCTCTTATCTTAGCTTTTACAATGATGATCACGGCATCGAGCCATGCTGGTTCACTCGATTCTGAGCACCATATAGATTTACCTTTTAATCAGTACAGTGCATTAAATTTATTGGCTAAATGGCAGGTTAGTTCAACAGAACTCCCCGCGTATGTGGAAATCAATAACGACAATTTGTTTGGTACTGACAATAACGAAAATAGCGTACGTGACGATTACGAAAAGGCATTGCTCAATGCTTACCAAAAGCCCGAATATGTCGTAATGGGGTTACTCTCTACCTATGTGTGGCAACGTTTGTTACAACTGAACGTGAATACAAATACAGTCACAACAAACAAAGAAGCCATCGCCTTGTTAGTTAATAGCATGTCTATAAACCACTGCTATTACCTCTTACAGCAAGTTGATCAAGATTTGATGTCGCCAGTGCTCGTATACTTTAATACCCAACAACGATTAGATGCAAAGAAACAAGCAGAACACAAGCTGCTTACCCTTATCGGTAATCAGCAAAACAAAATAGAATTTCCATCTGAGCCTTGTTCAGTCTTTGCGAACTTGATCCATTCAGAACCCATTCAGCAATATATTGAAGTAAATAGCAGCATCTAATCATGTACCACCTATTGAGTAATGGTGCCACTGTCTATTTCTCAGTTTCTTGATACAGTGGAATATTATCGGCAGATGCGTGTTCTATATCGTCATCCTCCCCTTCAATTAGCAACTCTTTCTCCTTCTCAACTAGAGCTATGTACTCTTGCTCACATACAGATTGAGTGATCGCATCTGCACCAAAGGTATCGACACAAAGCTGGATATATTCTTGTTTTGATAATAAATATTCGGCCTTAACAAAAAAACCAGCTCCCGTTAAAGACACAACGAAACAACCTACTAAGCCACTTTTTATGATGTTAATTATCGAGTTAGCACCTTTACACATGACTCACACCTCATATCCGCAACCCATTCGCTAAAAGTTAAGCAAATAACTGAGAGAAAAGCTGACTAGAAGATGAGACGATGGTTAAAATAATACCCAGCACATAACAGATACAAAAAAAGAGCACAATCATAGGATTGTACTCTCTCTAATTATTACCAACTTAGCTGCTTTATAAACTACCCATCTATCTACTCAATTTAGTGCGAGAGAATTCAATGTATTCTGGAAGGCTACGCACTTAAAATAGAGATTTAACCTTTACTCTAACGAGTAACATCAATGCTTAGTTTTGATTAGATTGGCAAGGCAGAATAGTTTTTAAAAAAACTATACCGCTATAATGACCAATCTAAATTTTGCAGCACTACACGGTAACCATCTACATCTTCAAATGTTTTACCCACGCCATTCCAATATGGGTTATTTGATTCCACAACATTAAAGCCAGCATCGATCATAGCACGACATGCACGCTCCCAATCTTGGCTACAAGCAACATAGAAAACCAAAAGGTTATCTGTTGTTGCCGCTCGGCCAACCGTTACACCACGTTGATGGGTAAACTCTAAGTGATAAGGGTGGTTTGCGTGACCTAGCACAACGCCATCAAATCCATCATGATCTTCAAACTGTTTGACCATTTCAAAACCTAAGGCTTTGCTGTACATCAACGCAATTTTCTTCAGATTATCGGTTGGGCGAACAACACGTAATGTTGCATCTCTAGGTATCATTTCTCATCGTCCTCTGACTTTAGTTTTTATGCTTTGGTGAAACTGGGGAAGTGACCAAAGTGGAAATATTACAGCCTCAATAAGCATTGCACTGTATATAATTCAACTGTGGCAATTGGGACCTATACCGTCAAGTCATTATTGCTAAAAACCTTGTTTTAAATCATAGCTTTGCTACTTGCGGCACATTTTTGGAAACAAACACAATGATTTTAGCAAACGCGCCTCTTAACTACTGTTTATAACAGTATCGCTAACCATATGATTATTAAATTAATTATACTGAATAAATTCCCCGGCATTCCTCTATTGATTAATTCACCTTAAAACCGCCACCTAAGTCCAATAAATCAAAAAGTTAGCAAGAATGAACAAGTAATAACGTCACTTTTTATTAAGCTCAGGGTATAATGCTGCGGAAAACATCTATCGATACAAGGTAAAAAAGACATAATGAGTAAGCTCTTCACCTTCTTAAAGGGTATGGCTATGGGCGCAGCCGATGTTGTCCCTGGCGTTTCTGGTGGTACGATTGCGTTTATTACAGGCATTTACGATACATTGCTTGAAAGCATACGTCGTATTAACCCTAGCCTTCTGAAAATATGGCGTGATAACGGCTTCAAAGCCGCATTTGAGCATATTAACGGTATCTTCTTAATCTTGTTGTTCGGCGGTATTCTTACCAGTATTTTCACATTAGCTCGCGTGATTACGTGGATGCTACACACTCATCCTATTCCACTGTGGTCATTCTTCTTTGGCTTGATCATTATTTCTGTGATTCATATGCTAAAGCAAATTGAAAGCTGGAAGTTAAGCCGCGTCGTGGCCTTATTTGCTGGTGCTATTTTTGCGTATGGTATTACGGTATTACACCCCTTACATATGGAACCAACCTCGCTAAATATTTTACTGGCTGGCTCTATCGCGATCTGTGCCATGATATTACCTGGTATTTCGGGTAGCTTCATTTTACTGCTACTCGGTATGTACACACCTATTTTAGCGGCGGCTAAATCCCTTGATATCGCAACACTCGCATTGTTTGCATCTGGTTGTGTTATTGGGCTATTAACGTTCTCCCACGTGCTTTCATGGGTTTTACGCAACTATCGTGATATTGCCCTGACTTTTTTAACTGGCTTGATGATTGGTACACTGAGTAAAATTTGGCCATGGAAAGAAACCCTAACATGGCGTACAAACTCAAGCGGTCAGCAAGTACCTTTATTAGAGCAAAACCTGTCACCATTTAACTTTGAACAAGTTACTGGCCAGCCATCACTTGTTATCTATGCGGTTATGGCGATGATTCTTGGATTTGGTTTAGTTTGGGGATTAGAGAAATTCGCTAGCGATAAATAATCCGATAAAAGCGCCTTTCATGGGCGCTTTATTCTTCCTCAGATACGCTACGTACTACTGCAATAAACGTGCGCTACAACTTTCCTCTCTTAAAAGAATCTCGCTTGCTCACATAAATCGACTTTTAAACTGTTGATTATAAAGTCAGATGTTAAACTTTACAAAATCGTTACAATATAACAGCTTTTGCTTATGTCTTTATCATTATCATCAACATTTACTTCCGCAGCCAAAATTTTCATTTGCTTTACCATTGGCATTGCCAGCTATGAACTAATAAAAAGCCAATCAGACTCAAGATCAATAGATCCCAAATGTGCGCTTTCTAGCACTCTATGCACCATAGATGATGCAACTTTGTCACTTGCGAAAGACAAGGTAAATCCAATGGTAAGTAATACGTTATCTGTTGAGTGGAATACACTACCCACAGAGGTTGATAGCTTAATGCTTTCACTTGAAGGTCATGAAATGATGATGGGGACATACAAGCTCTTACTTAAACGCTCTGCGGATAATACATTTTCGGGCGATTTATTGCTGCCTGTATGCACCTCCGACGCCATGACATGGCTTGGCACTATAACGCCAATTAACGATACATCACATGCTTCGCCCCTGCCCATTTCAGTAAGGATGACCCTATGAAATTCCAATGGATTGTTTTAGCGTTAGCGCTTGGAGCTGGTTTATTAACACGCTACATCATGGATCAAAATGAAAGTAGCCCTTCAGAATCTATTGTGCAGTCACCAACAGAGCATATCGATTTAAAGGTACTGCACAGCGGCAAAGATACCATCGATTTATTTTCACCAACCGATCAACGCTTACGTATTGTTTATTTCGGTTACACGCATTGTCCCGATGTATGCCCGACCTCACTTGCGGTTTTATCTGCGGCTTTACAGTCACTGCCTCAAGATAATTTAACCCAGCTATGGCCTGTGTTTATTACCTTAGATCCCGAGCGCGATACTCCGGAGAAAAGTGCTGAGTACGCTGGATATTTTCACGCAACCATTACGGGCGTTTCGGGTTCAGATGCACAGATAAAAGCATTAGCAGAGAAATACGGTGTACTTTACATGCGAACAGAAATGAAAGATTCGGCGATGAAGTACTCGGTTGATCACAGCTCGTATTTTTACTTATTACAACCTAATGGCACCCTCATCGAAAAAGTGCCACATACGTTAAATAGCGCCATTTTAGTCGATGCTATTACACGCAACCTGCCCCAACAATTAGCAGCCAATTAGCTTAAATAAGGAAATATAATAATGAAACTGAAAGCGCTTGCTCTCTCTACACTCTTGCTTGCATCAACAGCCGCTTCAGCAGATGTGATGGTTCACGATGCTTACGCGCGCGCTACGCCCCCCAATGCCGTTAACAGCGCTATCTTCATGCATTTAATGAATAAAGATGATTCAGCTCGCCAAGTCATTGATGCACAAAGTGATGCTGCTGATGTTGTTGAACTCCATAATCACATTATGGCAGATGGCATGATGCAAATGCGTAAAGTAGACAGTATCGACATCCCGGCAAATAGCATGGCAGAGTTAAAACCTGGTGGTATGCATATCATGCTGTTGGGATTAAAAAGCGATCTTCATGAAGGTGATAACGTTAAACTAACATTAAAATTTGCGAACGGTGAGACCAAAAACCTGTCAGTTCCAGTGAAAAAAGTCATCGCTGGCATGAAGAATGGGCATGATCATTCACCAAAAACAAAAACCCATTAAGCATTCCAAAACCAAGTAAACATCAGCGATGGAGACAGATTTCTCGCGACTGAGAGCGCTATTTTTAAACAATTGGTTTTTTTAACGAGCATTTTTAGGAAGTTATGCCATAATCAATTTGCCGACTAAAACATTTTGTTACTCGGTTTGTAGTGGCAAACTAGGAGAATGTAAAAAAATGAATCGTTCATTACCTATCCTTGCTGGTATCATCTTAAGTGCAGCTCTTGTGGGTTGTTCTAGTTCTGATGAACCAGACGCAATGCAACAACTAACTAACAAAGTTGACATGTTATCTGACCAAGTTGGCGCGCTACAAAGCCAACAAGATCAAATGGCTGGTGCAGTAAACGACGCGAAAGCATCGTCTGATGCAGCCTACCAAGAAGCAATGCGTGCAAATCAACGTATTGATAACATGGCTAGCTCGTACACAAAATAAGCAATATCGTAATGAAAAAGTGGTGCCTTATGGCGCCACTTTTTGTTTGCGCCTTCACTGTTTCTACGCCTCATCAATTTCTAATAATTCACATCAATTCTTTTTATCACTGCACATCTAACATTAGCTCATGAAATACTTAATAGTTTGATGTCACGCTGTAGTTCATCACGTATCAGAATCAGAAAACTAGAGGTAAAAAGTGTCGCGAGGCAGGTTGGCGTGAGTAAATCACTAGGTAAGGCTACCTAGTGACTCAATTGGAGTGTTTTAATTCAGTACTTTGATTTCAACAGGGATACCCATTTGTAAATTCAATGCTGCATTCAAGCGGGAATACGCTCTATCATCATTCGCAATTGTTAAAAGAAGGTCTTCATCTGCTTTGACCTTCTTATCTTGTCCTAGCTGAGATTCCGTTTTCGATAATGGTTGATGCACCTCAACATATAAAGCGCCATCAGGCTCTTGTGTTTGCTTCAGCGCTTGATCGATAATCTGAACTTTCGTGCCTTTAGGGATTTGCGGGAACAACCATTCAATATCCCAAGGGTTCATTCGAATACATCCAGAACTCACACGCATTCCTATACCAAAATCTTTATTGGTACCATGGATCAAGTACTGACCGCTGCCATGCGCTAACCGCATTGCATAGTCACCTAATGGATTTTCAGGACCTGCTGGAACAACCGATGGTAACTCTATATCACGCTTCTCACGATACTCTTTACGAATATTCGCGGTAGGTGTCCATGTCGGGTTCTTGGTTTTTTGACTTATCTTGGTGGTCATTAACGGTGTTTCTCGCCCAACACGGCCAATACCAATTGGAAATACATGAACAACGTCCTGATCTTCAGGAAAGTAATACAGACGCAGTTCAGCAAGGTTAATAACCACACCTTCACGATCAACTTTAGGTAAAATAAGTTGCGTTGGAATCGCAAGTAACTTCCCGGGAGTCGGAAGAAAAGGATCGACCCCTTTATTTGCTTCCAGCAATGCTAAAAAGCCCACATTGTAACTATTGGCTATATCAGCAAGGCTATCGCCCTTCTCAACTTGATAGTACTCCATCGTACCAATCAAATTACTGCTATCTTCCGGTAATGGGTACTCAATTGCATTGGCAATTGATGATGCTAAGCATGTTAGCGATATAAGTAATGAGCGATACACTGCCGCGCCTCCTGCCATATCAATACCATAACTAACTTATGATCTTATAAGTATGGCAAATTCTCTATTGTTCGTTAATTGAGTTGCTCTCAGGAATAATACCGAGACGATTTATTCATTGTTATAACAGATCAAACTACACGTTTAAACCAATGTGGCTTTTATGCAGACAATAAAAAAGGTGGCCGAAGCCACCCTCTCTTACACGCTGAGCCTATCCATCACGAAAGTGCACACTATGCATATTGTGCAGTTAACAATTTCCACTCTTTACGCTGTGCTTCTAATCGAGATTTCATTTGTTCATACTGCTGAACAAATTCGAAGTTTTCGTAATGTTTGACTAGGCGGGCCTTTCTCAGTTCTAACATGCGCTTCTGGGCACTGTAGTAATCCGAAATTTTCAGCATCAAAGCTTCATATTCTTCTTCTAATCGCTCAAGACGGGCTTGATTATTTGGTGCATCCGCGAGTTTTGTCTGTAATGTTTTAAGTAACATCGTCGCACGTGCTTTCTCAATACGATCATCTGGGCATGTACGTAAGTTCTTAGCCATCCCCAACAAGGAACAACCTTTGATTAGCCATTTTGTCGGATCAAACTGCCACCAGCGAATGCCATTTCGGTAATCATTTTCAAAAATATGGTGATAGTTATGATACCCCTCACCAAAGGTCAAGAATGCCAGGAATCCGTTATCTCGTGCGGTGTTTTTATCGGTATAAGGCTGAGAGCCCCAAATGTGCGCTAACGAGTTAATGAAGAATGTCGTGTGATGACTCAATACTAAGCGTACAACACCAACCAATAATAAGGCCCCAAAGACATCACCATGAATAAGGCCAAACAACAATGGGATACCAAAGTTAGTTACTAGTGCCAGCCATGCGTAGTTACGGTGCTGCCACATGACAATATTATCTTTTTGTAAGTCGCGGCAATTGGAGTAATCGGTATAGCGTGAAGCCTGATATTCACGCAACATCCAGCCAATATGGCTGTAAAAAAAGCCACGTTTCGCCGAATAGGGATCTTTGTCATTATTATCAACATGGCGATGATGAACACGATGATCTGAAGACCAATGCAGAATGCTGTTTTGCAGCGCAAAAGCACCGCCAATAGCAAAAATAACCTTTAAGAAGCGATTCGCTTCATACGCTTTATGTGACCACAAACGGTGGTAACCCGCAGTAATCGACAAGCCACAATAACTAAATGCAAGCAGCAACATCAGGCATTGTGCCCAATCAAACCCAACGTAATACGCATATAACGGTGTGCCAATCACAGCAATGCCTAACGTTAAGCTAAAAATTGCTACGTTTAGCCAAATCACTGGCGGTTTATTCGTTTCCATCTGTATAACTCTCAACTCAGCGAACAAGTGTACGCTAGAATAATCACCGACAATTTGTAGGTCAATGACTATTTACGTTTTATGTTAACAAGTGTAAACAGAACGCAAACAATGTTAACTGAGGTGCAGTTCATCCTATTTAATTACGAAAACATACATTCATCACTGAGATAAATGCCCGCATCATGAAATCGTGCAAGTGGGTTGGAATAATCTCGATGATCAACCTGATAGTAAGAAGCTGGCATAGCTTTCAAACCACCTTGTTGCTTAAGCTTGGCTTGCTCTTCACGGGTAATCACCACATAAAACAGCTTTTGTTCCAGTTCAGTTTGTAAGGCCGCTAGTGATAACCGATCGTCACGTACCATTGCCTTCAATAGACCGATGAATACCGATGACGGCAAAAACCATTCTCGAACTAAGCGCTTTCGCTCAGTGATACCTTGCGCTTCTAATGAACGCGGTGCGACTTTGAAAATACCTTCCCAGTCAGTTTTGTCGTTATTAGTAACTAGCCCATGTCGGTGACAGTAATAAGATTCAAAAAAAAGAGGTAAATAGTGAAAGCGTTCTGCATTCACTTCCATGTAGATGTGTTGTAACTCAAGATTTAGATGAAAGCTCTTCATCATATCGCCTATATAGTTGCTCATTAAAAAGCGGGCTAATACCAACAAAAAGAGCAGCCGAAGCTGCTCTTTTTACTATTTTATACCAGCCATTAGGCTAATGTCTCGGCTGTTGCCTCCGAACCTTTTGCACTCATTCCTTGGTGCCTCCCAAGATGTAGCACATCAAGCTGCTTAATGTCGCGATACAACATAAAGGCCACCACACTACTCAAGGCAATGTTGGATAATGGTAATGCTAACCATACACCTTCTGCGCCAAACCACATCGGCAATAAGAATAAGAATGGCAATTGAACAAGCATGTTACCAATTGTCACAAATAAGGATTTCGAACCTTTCCCTACGGATTGATAATAGGCTGCCGTCACGACTAAGAACCCATCAAGGAACATCGCAAATAAATGCAGTCGTAAACCGAGCACCGTATGATCGATCAGTTTGCTGTCTTCACTATTGAAAATACTGGCAAACTGATGCGGTGCAATATTAACCACAATAACAAATAGCACACCAACAACGACAGACACAACCATGCCCAGCTTTAACGCTTTCCGAATATTCGCTTGATTACCCGCACCATGATTGTAGCTAACTAAAGGTTGCATACCACCAGCGACACCTTCAGCAACTAAATAATAAACCGTGACAATGTAACCTAATATTGCGTAGGCCCCCACCATAGTGACGTCACCGTATTTAATGAACTGGACGTTATGAAGGGCCACCATGAAGCTACCGTATGCGTACATGAAGAAACTTGATAAGCCAATCCATGCAATGCCACGACAATGAGTAATTGAAAACGACAGTGTCTTTCGTGTTAAGCGCAAATCCGCTTTATCAGTAAAAAAGTACCCTAGACCAATTAAGGTCACTAAGCTCTGAGAGATAGCCGTAGCAATCGCCGCCCCCATTAACTCCCACTGGAACCAAGCAATCAGTACATAGTCGAGTGCTATATTCGCTACCGCCCCCAGCACCATAAGTCCAGTCGCAAAATTAGGGCGACCATCGTTACGAAGCAAAAATGGCACTGCAATTGAGCCAAAAGCAAAGATCACAGCAAACGCTAACACTGATATATATTGATGGCCCAGTTCAAGCACTTGACCGGTTGCACCTTGCAGAACAAGTAGATCATGTCCAAAGGTAAATAAAGTTAATGAAGCAGCAATACTGGCAATCAACAAAAAGATAAAGCCCGTTGACATAATGCGCTGTGCTTTTTCATGATCACCTTCGCCTTTGCTCACCGAACATAAGGCGCCAGTCCCCACACCTATCATTAGGCCAACACCCAGCACGGTGCCAATAATAGGCCATGCGACGTTAATAGCTGCCAGCCCTTGCGCACCAACATATCTGCCGATGAAAATACCATCGACCACTTGATACAAGCCATTTACCAGCATCGCGGCTATGGTTGGTAATGTATAACGCCAGAACTGACGCGTAATAGACTCAGTCGGTTTAACCATCTGTTGCATATCTTGCATACTAACAAATCTCGTTCATTTTCATGTGAAAATGCAGGTAAAATTGACGTTATACCGTCAGCTTGGTAAACAACTTCGCGAGTAGCGACTCAAGTTGTTGATATTCTTGTGGTGATAATGCTCCTGCTATTTCATCAGAGAAATTTGCGTAAATAGCATCATCGTGGTCGAGTTCAACCTTGGCTATATCTGTTAGCACAATATGGTTTACTCGTGCATCGTCGGGGCACGCTAAACGGGCTATCAAACCACGCTTTTCAAGACGAACGATCATGGCACTTGCCGATGGTTTACTCACTTCTAATTTGGTTGCTATATCCGTCAAGCGCATCGGTTCATCTGCGTATTGGATAACTTTGAGATAATCGTATTCATTGAAGCTTAGTGAAATCTCATTTTTGTTTTCTTTGCAATGTAACCGCCATAACTTGGCGCTATAGCGTTCAATATGCTCTAACGATGTTTTTAGCTGCATGACGTCTCTTCCAATCAAATCATCGCCAAATAATAGTTAGTTAGTCTAACTAACTATTATTTATTGGTCAAAGTTTTAACGCGATCCTGTCACCTTTCATACCTGCAATTTAACCTTCGCACCCTCTCCTTATTGGATGATGAGTGATCTTTATTACTCACTAAGTCGTTTTAATCACATTAAAAATCAAAAATAGTGAAAGAAAAATGCGATTAGTAAGGTCAATACTCCTAACTTTTAAATATTTGTAGTGAGACAGGGATGAAATTAATCAATAAGCCTCGATGGGCCATCAGTGAAAACGACGTCACCCCAGAGACCGTATACAAGCAACGCCGTGACATCCTCAAAAAGCTCGGGATTACGCTAGCTACTTTACCCGTCGCCAACCAAGTGCAGGCTGGGATCTTTGATATTTTTTCCGATAAAAAGGCCTCTTCACCCGCACCAGATAAACGCGTAATACTCAATGCCACTAAACCTCAGCAATATCAAACACCACTGTCTTTAACACCAGAAGATAAAGTGTTGAAGTACAACAACTTCTACGAATTTGGCACAGATAAAGCTTCACCTGCTGAATTAGCGAGTAATTTCATTACCGACCCATGGAAAGTCGAGGTTGACGGTCTAGTTAATTCGCCTATCACATTGGACTATGATGATTTATTTAAAAAATTCACATTAGAAGAGCGTATTTATCGCCTACGCTGCGTAGAAGCTTGGTCGATGAACGTCCCATGGATTGGTTTCCCACTCGCTGATCTGATCAAGCTAGCTTCACCTAAAAGTGACGCTAAGTATGTCGCCTTCGAAACTTTATACGATCCAAAACAAATGCCAGGACAGGCCTCTCGCCGTCTAGGAGGAGGCATTGATTTCCCTTATGTAGAAGGGTTACGTTTAGACGAAGCGATGAACCCATTAACCTTGGTTGCCGTTGGTTTATATGGCAAAAATCTAGCACCTCAAAACGGTGCTCCACTCCGCCTTGTTGTGCCTTGGAAATATGGTTTCAAAAGCATCAAATCCATCGTCAAAATACACTTAACAGACAAACAGCCACCTACAACATGGAATCGATTGGCCGCAAGCGAATATGGTTTCTACGCCAATGTTAACCCTCAAGTTGATCATCCACGTTGGAGCCAAGCAAGTGAACGTTTCATTGGTGAAGGCAGTTTATTCAGTAGCCGCAGACAACCCACGACCATGTTTAATGGTTACCAAGAAGAAGTGGCAAGTTTGTACAAAGGCATGGATTTAAGGAAAAACTACTAATGCGATTAACCCCCAATCATATTTTTTACCTCAAGGTAGCTATCCACACCGTCTCGCTCAGCTTTGTCGGGTTATTGATATGGTTAGTCATCACCGAAGGATTGGGGGCCGACCCCGTCCAAGGACTCAGCCACTTTACGGGTAAAGCAGCCCTTAATACCCTCATAATTACCATGCTAGTTTCACCTGTCGCTAAGCACTTCAAGCAAGCAGCAATAATGAAAGTGCGACGCGTTATTGGCTTATACAGCTTCTTTTGGGCTGGCCTTCATTTACTTGGCTATATCACACTTGATCTTGGTTTTGATTGGGGTTTAATCGGCAGTGAAATTGTCAGCCGTCCGTACCTTGCTATAGGCGCTATCAGTTGGGTTATTTTGTTCTTACTCACGCTGACATCGAATCAATACTTACAAAGACAACTGGGGAAACGATGGCAAACACTGCACAACACTGTGTATATAACATTGGTACTCAGCCCCATTCATTATTATTGGTCAGTTAAGTCGGGCATTATCGAACCCGCTATCTATATAGGTATTTCGATTTTGCTACTGGCGCTTAGATGGAAAACATTCAAGCGTTGGTTGCCACAGGCATCGACACGAAAGAAAGTGGCGACAAACTAATAAACAAGAAGCATATAGATCCGCCATAATAATAGTGCTAATGGGGATAGCTTCACGCTTCTTGATGCGGAAACCAGCAAAAAGTCGCTCTCTAGACAATTCTTGTAAGACATCGTGGAATTTTCTGCTAGGATAATCAGATCTTAGCTGTATTTTCAGTTAACACTTTGTCTTTCATGTTGTTTTCGAGGTTCCACCTTGGTCAGTGATCTACTTACTGTCAGTATCCAGCAGTTTCAAGCTGACTGCCAACAATTATGCGAACAGCATTACCCGACGGTGCATAACCGTGGTATGCGCGAAAACCATTTAGGTAAAGCCCTTTGCCGCCGTATTATGACGACCTTGTCAAACTCTGATATCGCTGCAGAACTCAGTCAGATTGAAGACACCAATAACCTGCCTCAGCCTATTTTTAAGTTACAAACACATTCATTTATCATTTGGATCGTCGCACATCGTTTGTTAAGTGCCAATTTAGCCCGTCGCCAAGCCCTATTAACGGCGATAGACGGCGTGCTTGAGCAACAAAACCCAGACCAAGAAAATCATTTATTGGTTGTTGCTGATCATTGGTTTGATCGCAGTAAAGCAAGTAAAGAAATTCCAGCTTGGTGGTTAGGACAGCTTCCTACGGCGCTAGATAACTATGTTCAAGATGGCATTCGTTTATTAGACAGTTCTACAAGTCTGAAAAGCACCTTACAAGCAAGCTATGCGGTGGATGATGCTCATCTACAAGTACACCACCCGCTCCATCGCACCAATGGCCACGCCATACTCCATAAGTATATTGTGCTAACAGGCCATTTTCGTATAAATGCCTCTTAACCGCGGTAAATACGAGACGCAAACGTTTCGCCATGCAAAAAATGCTGCTAAATTCACCAAACAAATCCCCCTGACGCCATCAAAACTAGAGCTACATCACATATAGTACGCAAATTATTAATAACTGATTTGCAAGCTTTTAGATGTCAGTATCATCTGCGCATCATCCGTGACTGTGGTATTCATCATGTTCAAGAAAACACTATTAGCTCTTTCTTTTGCAGCGGCTTCGCTGGCAAGTACGTCAACTTTCGCCGCTGAAAATGTTGATCTTCTAATTCAAAATGCAACGGTTCTGACAATGAACCAAGAGCGACAAATTTTTGATAATGGTTTAGTTGCGATTAAAGACAATAAGATTGTCGCAGTGACAGACGGCAGCGATATTAAAGAATACCAAGCCAAACGTACGATCAATGCCGATGGTGACATCGTGATGCCGGGGTTAATCAACACCCATACACACGTTTCAATGACGGTTTTTCGATCGTTAGCCGATGATGTGCCAGATCGCCTACACCGCTATATTTTCCCTTTAGAAAAAGAATTAGTCTCTCGTGAAATGGTACGTATTGGCGCACGCCTTGGTAACATTGAAATGCTAAAAGGTGGTGTCACCACCTATGCTGACATGTACTATTTTGAAGATGAAGTTGCGAAAACTGTTGATGAAATTGGCATGCGCGCAGTACTCGGTGAATCAGTGATCAAATTCCCTGTAGCCGATGCAGCAAACGCAGAAGAAGGTATCAAATACGCGGTAAACTTTATTGAAGAATACAAAGATCACCCTCGTATTACCCCTGCATTTGCACCGCATGCACCGTACACCAACACCACAGAAGTTCTACAAAAGATCACTAAACTATCCCTTGAACACGATGTACCTGTAATGATTCACCTTGCAGAATCAGATCGTGAAAATGAAGTTATCGCCAAACGCAGTAACGGAAAAACCCCGATTGAGTACATGGCCGATATTGGCGCCCTAACGCACAAATTAGTCGGCGCGCATGTGATTAATGCATCCGACAGTGATTTAGATCTGTTGAAGAAACACGATGTCGGTGTTGCACATAACATGAGTGCTAACATCAAGTCAGCTAAAGGTGTCGCACCTGTCATCAAAATGCTAGAAAAAGACATTCGTGTTGGTCTAGGCACTGATGGCCCAATGTCTGGAAACACTTTAAGTACTATCGATGAATTCAACCAAGTGGCAAAAGTGCACAAGTTGATTAACCACGACCGCGCAGCAATGCCACCGCAACAAGTTATCGAAATGGCGACCATTGGCGCAGCACGTGCGCTTCATATGGAAGACACTATTGGCTCACTTGAAGACGGTAAACTGGCTGATATCATTATTATTGATACCAAAGCGCCAAACATGGTGCCAATGTACAACCCATACTCTGCATTGGTTTATTCTGCTTACGCGATGAATGTTAAACATACCATTGTAGATGGCAAAATCTTAATGCAAGATCGTTCAATGACAACGATTGATGAGAACGAAGTGCGTATTGAAGCACAAGCCTTTGCAGACAAAGTCCGTAAAACTGTTATTGCCAACGGTGAAAAAGTTCAGTAACTGCTGAGTTATATTCACTCGCAACTAGGCAGTAAATTTAATCCAACACTGTTTAGCCCTGTCTCGTTGTCTCGTCCTAAAATAAAAAGGCCGCATCTATATGCGGCCTCTTTTATGCTAACTATTTATTTTAAAAAAAACGTAAGCTTCGACTTCTGCTGTAATCTGACTTCTCACTATGCCTTTTCTGGTGTCTTCACATTAAAGAGCAACGAAAAGATCACAGGGACAACAATTAGTGTTAGTACGGTTGCAAACCCAAGGCCTGCCATTATGGTAATGGCCAGTGAATCAAAGAATGCATCAAATACCAATGGGATCATCCCAAGCACCGTTGTTATTGCCGCCATACTCACAGGGCGTACACGGCTAATAGCACTATCCAAAATGGCGTTGTACGGTTCTTTACCTTGATCTAATTCAAGGTTAATTTGATCCAATAACACGATACCGTTCTTCAAAATCATCCCGCTCAGACTCAGTAAACCCAGCAATGCCGTAAAACTAAACGGTGTATTCGTGGCGAGTAAGCCAATAGACACACCAATAATAGATAATGGCACTGTCGCCCAAATCACGAGCGGCTTCTTAAAAGAGTTGAATAGCAACATCGTAATAATAAACATCAGCAAGTAGCCCATTGGCATAGAGCCCATCATACCTTCTTGCGCATCTTTCGATGATTCATATTCCCCTCCCCACTGAATGCTGTAACCCACAGGGAGTACTAAGGCATCAACTTTTGGCTGAACACGTGCAAATAACGTAGCGGCAGTATCATCACCTAGTACATTGTGATCAGCTAAAACAGTTAAGGTACGCTTACGGTCTCTTCGCTGAATAAGTGGCTCTGACCATGCTAAATCAACGTTATCGATCACTTGCTCTATAGGCACATAAGATTGCTGTACAGGGCTCCATAACTTCAAGTTTTTCAAGGTGTCGTAATCAACACGTTCAACTTCGGGCAGACGTGCGATAACAGGCAGCATGTGCGTACCATCGCGCACAACACCTATGGTGTTACCGCCATAGGCCATTTGTAACGTATTCGACAGTTCTTCTTTTGAAATACCTAAACGACGAGCTTTCGATTCATTGAACTGTGGCACCAACTCTTTTGTACGTTCACGCCAATCGTGGCGTACATTGCGTGATTCAGGGTCTTGCAGCAAAATGTCTTCTACTTGTACTGCGATACCACGTAGTACTTGAGGATCTGGGCCAATTATCCGCGCTTCAATTTTAGACGCAGGTGAAGGTCCAAATTCCATCAATTTGAACTGGAAGGTTGGTTGATCAAACTCAGTAGACAGTGACGCATCAAGCTTATTCAACAAGTCGAACATATTGTCACGACTGGTTGTTCTTACTTGAAGCTGCGCATAGGCTTCATAACTTTTCTCTGGTTGATAGGTCAACGAAAAGCGCTGCATGCCTTGTCCAACAGATGTTGTTACAAACTCAACGTTATCTTGGCTACGAATGTAACTTTCAACGCTGTCTGTCTGCTTAATTGTTTCCCGAATATCCGTCCCTTCAGGCATCCACATATCAACATAGAACATAGGTGTGTTTGATGGTGGAAAGAACGACTGCTTCACATGACCAAAGCCAATTACAGCTCCAACTAATAAAGCAACCATGCTGGCCATCGTCAACCATCGAAAACGCAACGCAAATTTTAATGTGGCTGCAAACACAATGAACAATACGCCTTTATAAGGGTCTTCTTCCTCTTGATTTCCCTCTGTACCTTCAGAGCGTACGGGCTCATCTTTAAGCAATAAATCCGCTAAAAATGGTGTTAATGTTAAAGCGGTAATCCAGCTTAAAAATAATGAATAACACAGAACCCAGAACAGCGATCCCATAAATTCACCACTCGCATCTGCCGATAAACCAATTGGTGCGAAAGCGGTAATGGCAATCACGGTAGCCCCAAGTAAAGGCCACTGGGTTTGTTTAACAATATCAGTGGCTGCTTGCATTTTGCTTCGGCCTTTTTTCATGCCGACCAAGATACCTTCAACCACCACTATCGCGTTATCCACCAACATACCGAGAGCTATAATCAATGCTCCAAGCGATATCCGATGCAGTTCAATATTATTAAGGTTCATCATGATGAATGTGCCAAATACCGTTAGTAAAAGCACCAAACCAATAATCAAACCACTGCGCAACCCCATAGCAAACAGTAAAACAACAATCACAATCGCGACGGCTTGCCCAAGGCTGATAAGAAAGTCTTTCACTGACTTATCAACTTCTTGCGCTTGGTTATAAAAGTAGTTCAGATCAATACCTGCAGGTTTAAAGCTTTCTAGCTCTGACAACCGTGCGTCTACTTTTTTACCGACTTCAACTACGTTCACGCCTTCAGAAAAAGAGATACCAAGGTTAATGGCTTGCTCACCATTGTAAGTAACCACATTACTTGGCTTTTCCTGGACACCGCGCGTAATGGTCGCCACATCTTTTAGGTGGATCAAATTACCCGTATCACGCCCATGAATAACAAGGTTTTCTAATTCTTCAACGCTATTCATATTGCCGTTGGGACGAATCGCCAATGTTTGACCATTGATCATCATCTCGCCCGACGCGATAACACTGTTTTGCTGGTTAAGTAAGCCACCAATAGTATTCATGTCTAGGTTAAGCGCGGCCATACGATCAAGTGATATTTCAACAAAGATTTGTTCTTGTTGATCGCCCGTAATGCTCACCTTGCCAACACCGTCCACAAGCTCCAATTCACGCGTTAAATAATCAGCGTACTGCTTTAATTCTACGTAAGAATAGCCTTTGCCCGTCATCATGATCATGACGCCAAATACATCACCAAAATCATCGATAATCTGCACCGATTGAACGCCTGTAGGCAATGTTGGCCTAAGATCATTCACTTTTCGGCGCATTTCATCCCAAATTTGCGGCAGTTCGTCAGGACCATAGATCATGTCCATGCTGACCATAATTTGGCTCATACCAGCAGACGACGTTGAAGTCACCTTATCAATATAAGGCAGCTGTCTAACTGCTTTTTCTAAGGGGTAAGTCAGTTCCTCTTCCACTTCCGTTGATGTTGCCCCCGGATAAGTGGCAATAATCATTGCGTCTTTCAGTGTGAAAGCCGGATCTTCCAAACGCCCTAAATCTAAAAATGAAGTCACACCACCAACAGACAGAATGACGATGAATAGCCAACTGATCACTTTATTTTTAATTGAATACTCGGCAATACTCACCGTTTTGTCTCCACAGCTAATGATATTAAATTCAGATCTATGTTTAATGCATCGCTAAGTGCGAAACGCTCTGAACTCTGATACGTTTGCATCGCATTATCTGGCGATACATTAATTTCGATACCTGGCACTTGTTCACCAATAAATTGCCACACGAGAAACTGTCCCAGCGCACTAATTAACCACACACTTACGACGGTAACTAGAATCACAAAGCTCCATCTCAGTAATGTGCGCGGATGCCTGAAAACAGCCATTTTCACTGCGCAGATCCCATGATTGCAGTACGAGGTTGAACGGTTGAGGTCGGCATACCTTCACGTAATTTACGTAAGCTTGAAGTAATCAATACATCGCCAAATTCAACGCCACTACTTGCAATAACACCTTGATTGTTAACTTGCTCAACACCCACTTCAACTTTATGTGCAAGCCCATCACGCTGCTTCCAAACAAAAAACTGGCCTTTACGGTTACCAGCTTGCAGAGCAATCATAGGAAGTTGATACCCTTGTAAGGTACTTAACCCCGCCTCTGCCATGTTGACGCGCAGTGCAACACTGGTACCCGGTAAAATAGCGGGGGTTTGTTGCGACATTTCAAACCACACTCTGTATGTCTGCGTCTGTGGTTCTAGCTCACTGTTGTGCTTAAAATAGCGTACAGGGAAAGCATGTTTATCCGATCCAAATTGCGCCATTGGTTGATAAGCAGTATTGTTTTCCTCTGGATTAATCATGGCAATGACATTGTCTGATACCGGAATATTGATATAGACCTTATTGTTTTGATAAAGGCTAAGCACCGCTTCACCAGGCGAAACAGCTTCAAATGATTCTTTTGTTGTTGATGAAACCATTCCATCAAATGGTGCCGTTAAGCGGGTGTAATTAAGACGCGCATTAGCAGAATCTAATGCCACTTTCGTTAAGCGTTGATTTGCGTTTAATTCATCAAACTCCGCCTTCGAAATCATTTTCTTTGAAAACAGCTCCCGACCACGCTCCAACTGCTTCGATGCTAAAGCGTATTGCACGCTCGCATCACGTTGCTTCTGTTCAAATTTACTTGCATCTAATTCAGCAAGTAACTGACCTTTTTTGACGGTATGGCCTGTATTCACTAATACACTTTTAAGCTCACCTTCAACACGAAATGATAAAGGTGTATTTTCAGCCGCTTCCACCTGACCGTTAAAAATACGGTACTGACTTTCAACAGGCTCCGACACGGTTAATGTTGATACAGCTAATGCTTTTTGTTCAGCGACGACAGGCGGTTCCTGACAGCCTTGCAAGAAGAGCATAGACAGAGCAATAAATGAAATTTTCTTCAGCATGTTAAATTCCACCTTCACGAGTCCATTCGCGTACTTGCTGGCCTGAATACAGGTCTTGCGCACCTGCGATAACAATGACAGCACCTTGTGGTAAACCGTCTGTGACACTACCGTTTTCATCCAAATCCACTTCAAGCGCGTCAATAACCGAAGTCGCAGGATTAAATTGCCAAACCGTTCCAGTGCTTTCTCGTTTTTCGATCCAAGCGCCATCAGGTAAAGTAAATGTTGATACTGATTTAGGCTTAGCGAAGTGAACCTTCCCAGCCATGCCCGACAATACATTTAAATCATCTGGCCGATGAATCGTCACTTTTGCGCTATAAGTATTGGTGTCCAAATCTGGTTGAGTTGAAAGTTCTTTCAGCTCGGCATGAATGGGCATATTTGGAAAGTTATCCATCACCACCCAAACTGGCGCGACTTTTATTGCTTTCAACCCCGCTTTCTCGACGAAAGTTACCGGAAGATTAAAAGCGACATCTAGGCTATCCACATTTTGAATATTCAATATCGTTTGATTAGCGCCAACAAACTGATGTTGATTAACAAGACGAAGGGAAACAACACCATCGAATGGGGCTGTAATTAGCGTATTTTCTAAATCTGTTTTCGCTTGTTCTATATTTGTTGTTGCTGTTTTATAACTCGTTTCGTTACGGTCAAATTGATCTGTGCTGATAAGTTTTTTGGCATAAAGTTGCTTGGCACGTTCAAACTGACTTTTCGCTAATTCGTATTCAGCAAACTTTGCATCGAACGCAAGGCGATAATCTTTATCGTCGAGAACAGCCAATACTTGGCCTTTACCCACTTTTTGACCAACGTTAACCATCAGACTCTGCACTTCACCAGACACTTGAAATGACAATTGAGCACGTTGCTCTGCTTCCGCTAGACCTGGAAAGTCACTGCTTTCTTGTGCTGCATTCACAGGCACTTCAAAAAGCTTCACTGACTTAATCACATCTTTTGTTGGTTCTGAATTTGCCTGATTACACCCCACTAAAACACTACTTAACAACGTAATAGCGGCTAATTTAGCAAACGAAGTTATAAAAGGCTGATGCTGTATCACGTGCATTTCTCTCTTTAATATATGCTGTCCACACGTGCAGTATAGGTTGATCTAACTTAAGATCAAGTATATTTTACAGGTGGACAATAAAGATTTTCTGTGAGCACAAGGGTGACTAGCAAACAATTTTCTGGTAAAAAAGATGTGGGAAATTAAATAGATATGATGATGACAGAAAGAAAACAAGGCCGTCGCAGCGCTCAGGCCGCCGAAGAAACCAAGCTGCTGATTATGAAAACTGCCGCAAAAATGTTTTGTGAACAGGGATATGAGCGCGTTTCACTACGAAATATTAGTGAACGTGCGGGCGTATCTCACAGCCTGATCCGTCACCACTTCGGTAGTAAAGAAAAGATTTGGCATAACATTAGCGACTGCTTACACGTCTACTTCCTGTCATACATGTATAAGCTGCAAGAAAGCATACCTGCAGATTTGCCGAGCAATATCATCTTGTACCGCTTTATCACTATGCTGTTAGCGCAACAACTTGTTCATCAACAACCAATCCAACTCATTACTGATGGGGTCCGACAAGGTGATGAGCTGATGGATTACTTCTTCGATAGCAACGGTGAACTTGAAGATTTCGTGAGCCAACTTGTGAACACTTTCCATAAAGATTTCCCTGAATCATCAATTAACGTGTGGGAAATGAAATGGCAGATGTTGATATTTGCCAGCGGAGCTGTAAACCTAAAGCCCTTTTTGATTGAAACATGGAAGCATGATGCTGCCAGCTATTCCCAGTGTTTACTTAATCACTGGGAGTTATTTAATCGCAACATGGCGATGCGCTTAAACATCAAAGCTGAAGAAATGCTACACCCCGAGAAATTAGAAGATATTCTGATTGAATTGCCGTGTGAGTGGAGCTGCGAAAACACAGAATAAACTGTATTTTGCATCATAATATTCAATAAAAACGGCAGTACTAACTCATTATAAATAGTCAGTACTGCCGTTTTTGTCTCTGTTACCCCCGAATGGGGGTTCTAGGCCAAACTTAAATAACGCCTAGCTCTTTCAAACGCTCAGTCAGGTATGAACCTGCAGTATGACGTTCTGAAAGCACAACTTCTGGTTTAGGATGCAAGAATAAAGGCAATGAGATACGTGACTTGGTTTTATCTGAACCTTCAGGATTAACCACTCGATGCGTTGTCGATGGGAAATAACCATCTGATGCTTCTTGTAACATATCACCAATGTTGATAATCAGATTACCAAAATCGCAAGGCACATCTAACCAATCACCCTCTTTTGATAATACTTGTAAGCCAGGTTCATTAGCAGCTGGAAGCACAGTGAGTAAATTAATGTCTTCATGCGCTCCCGCACGAATTGCACCAAGCTCTTCGTCACCTTGCAATGGCGGATAATGCAATATGCGAAGTAATGTTTGTTCACTGTCTTCGATCATGCTGGATAACGGCTGGCTAAACGTACTAGAAACTGTATCCGGTGCATGTTTTTCAACCCACGATAGTAACTCTGCAGCTAAAGCATTTGCCTGTTCATAGTAGTTTTGAATTTCAGCACGTAATGCTTCAGGGCATTGACCCCATGGGTAGTAGTGGAAAAACTCTTTGATATCTTTCTTTGCGTGCCCTTTCGCCGTTTCAGACACATCCGTTGGGAATAGGCCGTCTTGTGTCTCTACGTTAAAAGTAAAATCGGTTTTGTTTTCATTATTAAAAAACGTATACCAATTTTCGTAAATTGAATTTACTAACTCTTGCTGAATTGGGTGGTTTTTAAGTACGCCAAAACCAGTATTACGTAGGGATTCAACAAACAGTTGTTCAGCATTATCGGCAGTATAGTCAACGGCTTCTAGTTTCATTTGAGGCTTCTTTTGGCTGATTATAATTGCTTCCACCGCAAATACAGCGGAAGTCATTGAGCAATATCATTGTTATGAGCTGAATTTTATGAGTATAACGTCCATGTCACAAGGGCTAACCCGACAAAACAATAGAAACACTCTGTTTACAGTAGGAAACAAGCAATCGCTTGCCTAATCGTTTGCTTGCCATTGTGTACCAACCGGAGACCATTGTTCACTAAAACGAATTTGCACTGTGCAGATACAAAAAAACCCTGCATCGACAGGGTTTCATAACGGGCATATACGCATTATTTTTGAACAGTTAAACCTCATAAACTACGCATGAGCTGCTCAAATTCATCTTCTGCGCGTTCAATCATGCTTAATAACTCCCGCGCATCATCGTTCGCAATCTCTAATTTCCACTGTACAACGTCATTTTTTTGCTCTGAACGACACACCAACTCAGTTTTCTGTGTATGAGTATAAAAATACAATTGCGCAAAATCAGCTTCATAGTGTCTTTCTTCACTGGGAATATCCACTTCTATTATCCCTGTGGGTATGATTCTAATATCGGCACATTGCGTTTTGTCACCGGTTAAAATGACCTGCTTACTTTCAGCTAACATGATGGCGCCTCCCTAGTTGATACCATTGTGATTTAAACAGTCCAGCCATGCTTGCAATACATAGTGTAGTCAAACATGGCTTGTTTAAATTAAAATTCACACCAATTGCATATGATCAACCATAAAGAGCCGTCTTAGCCTTTTATAAGGTCTCTAAATTTCGGGCAGAGCTGCACCGTTATCATCTTTACACTCACATAGCTTTGAACAAACAATACCATGCTGGTTATTTTCTTTAGCTCGGTACATTGCCGCATCTGCATTTTGAAGTACTTCTTCAATCGACACCTGTCCCTCACCATGCACCACGCTAAAGCCAATGCTTGCACCTATCTCCAGCGCATTACCTTCAATGCTCATTGGCGCATTAATTGCGGCAAAGACCTGTTCAGCAGCGAGCATGCCACCTTCCGGTGACTGAACGGAATCAACTAAAACCACAAATTCGTCCCCAGCTAAACGGGCAACAAAGTCGCTTTCACGTACGCTGCCTTCCATACGTCGCGCAACACGTTTCAATACTTCATCACCAATGTGATGGCCATAGGTATCATTCACAGGTTTAAAGCCATCTAAGTCTATATACAAGACCGCAAACTTTATCTGGTTCTCCAAATAGCCCTGCATCTTTTGTTCTAATACATCAAATAAGCGTTTTCGGTTCGCCAGTCCAGTTAAAGCATCATGATGGGCAAGGTATTCAAGCTGTTCTAATTCTTTTTTATGGCTAAGATCTGTTATCGACATCACGATTTGTGCGCTTTCATCCTTGCTGCCATTGATAACATTAGCTCTAACCTCCAGCGGGATCATTGTTCCATTTTTATGTTTTTCTGAAATTTCACCGCGCCAGCGTCCGCCAGCGCCTTCAATAGTTTGATGGATCTGATAGATATATTTAATTTCGAGGAAGTCATTAATATGCGCCCCCATCAATTCGTCAGCCTCATACCCCATGATGGACGACAATGCCGAGTTAACCATAAGGATGCAGCCCTCATAATCAATGACAATAATACCTTCACGGCTCTGCTCGAAGATACGGGCTGCCAAACGCTGTTGTTTCTCTGCTAAATATTTTTGAGTTACATCCTCAATAGCAATAAGAACTTGATTTCTTTCTACTAATGCACGAGCCTTTACGCTGTAATAGCGTGGGGAACCTTGTAAATCAAGCGCTTTAATAATTTCATCAAAAGACTCACAATCAGTCTCCAATATCTTTTTCAGTGTTTCGTCATGTAACACCCAAAATCGTTCAGTCAAAATAGTACGTAATGTTAAGCCGCGAATATCACCTACAACACAACCAAAAACACCATCACATGCACTGTTCGCAAGAAGAATACGACCTTGATTATCAAGCACCAATAAAGCATGTTGCACTGTCGAAATGACATCATCAGCAAAAGATTTTTCGCTAGCTACTTGCTCAATAGATGCTGATATTTGCTTATCTCGCTCATCTAAATTATCTAACATCTCATTAAAACATTTGACCAAACTGCCAATTTCATCATCACCGTGAGCAACAGGCCGTTGTTTAAGAAGCCTAATTTTAGTCAGGCTTTGCATAGCGAAACTCAAACTTTCAACAGGATTAATCACCCATACTTGTAATTGTTTCAGTAAGAAGTAACGAAGAAAAAATACAGGTACAAGTAAGAGTAAACAAAACTTCAGCATGTCATTTTTGGCTTGATGTAATTCATCTAAAGAAGTACAGATCTCCATTGTCGCGACATTCATTTCAGCTACCGTCACGGGAATTGAGACGTAGAGGAAATTAGAGGAAAAAGAGTGATCGATGTGTGTTTTGCCCAGTAACAAAAAGTTATCCTCAATATGGGGACATTCATTCTGTTCATCAAAAGAACGGTAACTCGCAAAAACACTACCATCCACTTTCGTTACATCAACAAAATTAACCATATTATCAGCCTGAAAAGCCGATAAAATTTCGTCACCACTTCGCTGATCATCAAACAGTAATGCCGCTTTTAAGTTTATCGCTACGCCTTTGCCTAAAATAACTGAGCGTGCTAGCAAGTTATCTTGCTCTGTATTAATGATTGAAAAAACGCTAAACAAGCTGAAGGCACAAAACATTAAGACTAAAATAAAACTAACAGGTAGCGTCATCTTTCTTCGAATCGAAAGATTTCTAAATTTATTTCGCATTATTCATCTCCCTGAGGTTCTGAGATGAGCTTCGAAATACGTAATAACTGAGAGCGAATGGTGATTCTATTTTTTGCCGCATTATCAATGTTGATCACTGGGACTATTCGCCCTGATTTCTCACGAAACTCAACCATTCCTTCCGTCTTTGCAAATGCGTACTGATCGCTGACCGTCACAAGTCCCACTCTATCAAGTGATATCGTACTGCCTCTATCATTATTGAGGTGACTGTATGCTTCCGGTGTAAAATATACCAACTGACATTGGCTTAAACTTTGTACATTTTCGATTTGGCGATAAACAACAGAAATATTCCTAACTTGATGCTCGACGAGAAGCGCCTTCAACGTATACGTTACTTTACTCTCACCCATTACACAGTAATTTATCTGCGAGAAGCTCTCTTCTTGGGGCCAATGAATAAAGTTGGCAAAGCGAACCAAGTAGACCGCTTTTACCTTATCTGCCGAAAATGTGATGCCAGCATTCGCAGTCATACACATTAACAAGGTAAAAACACTAAACAGCACTCGCTTCATTACTGCATCATCCAAACAGCTTTTAGATAAACTTGACGCTCAATCTTATATGCGGTGTTACGATTAGACTCATAGTATGGTTGGTTATTCAAAATACCATCAACCATTAGCTCGAGCCTTGGCCAATCCTGCTTTTTCTGCCACGCTAAACGTGCATCTAGTGTTGAGATCGTATCCCAACCCATGTTTGCATTGTTGGTATTTTTACCCTGAATATATTTATACATCATGTCGAATTGCAAACTATCAGTCACATCCCACATGGTTTGCGCACTTGCAATATGATTAGGCTGTGGCTCCATCAGTTCAGACATCGATGGATCGATACAAACATCGCTGTTATTACATGCCGTCAATACTTGATGGTAGGCATAATTCACATTCACTTTAAAGTTAAACGTAGGTTGCCAAAAAACAGCAAATTCAGTCCCCCACGTTTTGGCTTCTATATCATCAATGTACTGGTACATAGTTAATGGCTCAGACTCCCAAGGAGCTAGCTCTACTTGGGGCTCCCCTGTTGGCATTGACGTATCGAGACCTACACCTCGGATATTTTTATATTGACTAAAAAACAATGTAGTACTAGTGCTAAATGCATTCGATAAAAAGTATCGATGCCCAATATCTAACGTCGTTACCGCTTCTGTTTTTAAATTTTCATTGCCACGTACAATCGACGATATTTCTTGGTAAGAATTTTGAGTGATTTGCTCAACCGAGAAATCAACCATTGTGGATGCCGTGTCTATAATAGAAGGTGTCACGACAGCGCGGCCTAGGCCGGTCCAAAATTGATGACGGGGTGAATAGTCGTAAGACAGACGCGCTTGAGGAAGTACTTCATAACGATCGACTAAACCAAAGTACTCAACTTTAACGCCAAAATAAGTCGTTAGTTGATCGGTAACAGCCGTTTCTAGTTGAGAATAGACATTATAGCTATCGTATTTTGATGCTTGGTCTTTATACAGCTGCGTTCTTGTCCCCTTTCTATAATCAGAAGGCTGTAATCCTAATATAGGGAGGACTTCTGTTTGTGTGGTGCGTCCGCCACCACCCATGGTCAACTCACTGGCATCTAAAACGGGCAGACGATAGTACACATCAGCATCCCAGTTACGGTAGCTCCCTTTGAAATACTCGTAATTTATCGTATGGCTATCAGCCCACACATTAACTGTTAATACGCCTGTTTTTATTTCAGTATCATAATTCAACATACCGGAAATACCGCGGCTATACTCATCATATTCATTGGGTGGTAAATCAATACTCACAAAATGAACCGTCTCAGTCTCAGTATGTATATCCGTATTATAACCGCCAAGCTGCACTGTGAGTTCACTACCATACGTAGAATGGTCAACTCGCATGTTTACATTATAATTACGAAAAGTGCCTTCTTCACCCACAGCATAACCAGAGCGAACACCACTAACCGAAAGGCGCGCGTCGGTTTGATTATTTATTGTACTGCCTAAACGAACATTTACTTCTTCATGACCTTTATCACCAATAGTTCCCTCTGCATATAACCCTTGGGTCTCATCGGCACTCTTGCTGATAATATTAACGACACCATTGACGGCATTACCTCCCCACATTGTGCCAGCAGGGCCCAGTAAAACCTCAATACGATCGATATCCGCCATCATCATCTGAATATTTTCCCAAATCACACCAGATGTAATTGGGTTAAAAATACTTCGCCCGTCGATAGACACTAATAATTTATTAAAGAGGATCTCATTGGCACCACGAATAGCAACGGCCCAATTATTATCTGAAAGACGTGCAACATGGACACCGGGAACTAACGATAAGGCTTCAGGGATCGTTCTCGCACCAGAGCGCCGAATTTGCTCTGCCGTAATAACATGAACTGCAGCTGGTACTTTATTGAGCGATTGTTCTTTTTTTGCTACTGACGTTAATGTTACTGATGCACGAGACAAGTCTGCCAAAGACATATCCATCAATGCTTCAAGCTCCTGCGATGCATTAACTGAAGAAATTGAAATAATGTAACTTGTTGGTAGTAGTAGAAAATGAACTAATTTTTTAACGATGATAGCTTGGGTTATATTTGAAATATTTTTCACAGTGGCTTCTTGTTCATGACTGCTTTTTCTTATTAATTATTTGCAGCGTTTATAATAGTTTTCTTATTTGGTTATTGTAACAATGTTCAAGACTCAGTAGCCAGACATAACGATGTCATTTTAGCCAATATATATACCTTAAACGTAAATATAGACATAAGTCACTAACTTAAAAGAGGTTTAACGTGGTGGGTATTTCAGTCTTTAAAACCACACTTATACGTCAACTTACATTTGGCGGTTAAAATATAATCAGTAATATAAGTGTCACACTCAGACTAAATACGAAAAAGGAATAATAGTTGAATAAAAGCGCACCTGGCTTATTTGATGAAATAATAAGCACCCAAATTTACAATTTAGGTGCTTATTTCTAATTAATTAAAACGCATTAGAATTTAATAATAAATGCATAAATATACTTGCAATATAACCAAGAGAGATGACAGGCATCCACTTCAAATGCCCAAAGAATGTATATTTACCGTGCGCAGCCCCCATTAATGCCACCCCAGCAGCAGAGCCAACCGACAATAAACTGCCGCCTACACCCGCAGTTAATGTGACTAGCAACCAGTTTCCCAAGGTCATTTCTGGGTTCATCGTTAAGACTGCAAACATAACTGGAATATTATCCACTATAGCTGATAGTACGCCGACTAAGCTGTTAGCCACTATCGGGTCCCATTGGGTATATAGCACCTCTGATACCACGCCCAAGTAACCAATTAAGCTTAAACCACCAACACACATAACGACGCCGTAGAAGAATAACAACGTGTCCCACTCGGCATGAGAAACACGACGAAAAACATCAAATGGAACCACAGAACCAATACGCCTTAGTGCCTCTTCATCATGGTTCGCTTCTGCAATAGCCCTTTTCTTTGCCAACGAGCCTGGCAGTGTTTTTCGTAAAAAATAACCAAAAAACTGCAGATAAGCCAATCCCATCATCATTCCCATTACAGGAGGAAAATGGAAGAAACCGTGGAAAGCAACCGCTGTTGCAATAGTTAGCAAGAAGAGGAACACAATGCGCATTGCCCCACGTTTAAGCTCTACATGTTCACAAATCGTATCTGGCTGCGTTTTAGGTACAAAAAACGACATAATAACAGCGGGAATAAGGTAATTAGCAACGGAAGGTATGAATAACAAGAGGAATTCATTAAACGATGCATGTCCCGCCTGCCATACCATTAAGGTTGTAATATCACCGAATGGACTGAATGCCCCACCAGCATTGGCAGCAACCACAATATTAACGCAGGCAATGTTAATGAATTTAGTGTTACTACCACCAACTTTCATTACAACAGCACACATTAAAAGTGCTGTTGTTAGGTTATCAGCAATAGGTGAGATGAAAAAAGAGAGTATGCCTGTTAACCAAAACAAAGTGCGATAGTTAAAGCCTTTACTGACCATCCATGCCTGTAGCGCATCAAACAAACGACGCTCTTCCATTGCACTGATATATGTCATCGCCACGAGTAGAAACAGAAGTAATTCTGCATATTCGAGTAAGTTATGCTCCAACGCTTGTTTAGCAATGTCAGTTTGACCGTTCTGCTGAAACACATAGCCGATCATCATCCAGATAAGACCAGCAGCCAAAAGTACCGGCTTTGACTTCCTCAGTTGTAGGTACTCTTCCCCCATTACTAAGCAATAAGCTATGGCAAAAATCACTAACGATGCATAACCAATGTTGGAGTGCGTGAGGTCAATTACGGTTCCACTTGCCAAGGTCAGAGGGGCAAATAATAAAAGCCCCACAGCAAGTGAAAGTTGCCGAATATTCATAATACGTATAGCTCCCTAAGCATTTCTTAAGATAACAACCTTGTTATCCGTTATTTAAAAACAAAAAGATGATTCTAATCAGAGTGTTCAAACTATAGATGACTAAACAAAAAACTACTGTGAACAATATCGTAACGCAGGAAAGTTAGTAACATTCACACAACAAATTTGTAATGTAACAGCCAAAAAAACTTTGCTAGCTGAATCACTGATTACAAAATCATGCTTTACATTAACTGATAATGAGAATAGTTTTCAGTCAATGTTATTTTGTATTGAGAATTATCAGGAGAAAGACATGGAACAAGCTTTCCACCCTAACCCACTTGTTAAAGTACGAGATCTAGAAGTGACTTATGTCACTGACAATGGCGATTTTCAAGCCGTTAAAAAAGTGAGCTTTGATGTCGGGAAAAGTGAAATATTCGGCTTAGCGGGTGAATCTGGCTGTGGAAAAAGCACCATCGCTTTCGCTATTAATCGCTTACATAAGCCACCAGCATTAATAACTAACGGTTCTGTTAGTTTCCAAGGGCGAGACCTGCTTTCACTCACAGAAGCCGAAATGGGGGTTGTTCGCTGGAAAGAAATAGCAATGGTTTTCCAAAGTGCCATGAACTCGTTAAACCCCGTGATCCCCGTTCAAGAACAATTTGCCGATGTTATGCGTCACCACCTCGGTTATACCAATGCTCAAGCAAAAGAGCGCGCACAAAAGTTACTCGATCTTGTCAATATCCCGCGAGAACGTTTGTCTGAATATCCCCACCAATTTAGTGGTGGTATGCGTCAACGTTTAGTTATCGCTATCGCCTTATGCTTAAACCCTAAATTAATCATCATGGACGAACCAACAACGGCGCTCGATGTCGTTGTCCAGCGTGAAATTTTGCAACAGATATACCAACTCAGAAATGAGTTTGATTTCTCGGTACTCTTCATCACCCACGACCTCGCGCTCATGAGCCAACTTTGTAATCGTATTGCCGTTATGCGCCATGGTGAAATTGTGGAAGTGAACACTTCAAAAGAAATCCGCAATAATCCACAGCATCCATATACTCAAAAGCTTTGGGCCTCTTTCCCTAACATTCATGAAGAATCCGCTAACCCTATTAACGTATCTCAGGAGGCAAGTGCATGAGTCAGGTAACAGCGAATAACACATCAAATCACAACGAACAGCCAATAATTGAAGTCAAAAATATCACTAAAGAGTTTATTGCTGGGGGGGGCTTTGGCAGCTCAGATATCTTTCGTGCACTTGATAATATTAGCTTTAATTTATACAAGGGCCGAACGTTAGCCCTTGTCGGTGAATCTGGGTGCGGTAAAAGCACCTGTGCTCGTCTTATTACCAAAGTGCATGATGTCACTGATGGTGAAATTCTTTTCAAGGGGAAAAATATTAAATCCTTACACTCACGAAAAGATATTTTAGATTATCGTGGTAAAGTTCAAATGATATTCCAAGACCCATTTGGATCATTAAACCCAACACATACCATCAAACACCACCTGACTCGCCCACTGATGATCCACAACCAAGTGTCAAACCAAAGTGAAGTGGATCAACGATTAAAAGAACTACTCGATTTAGTGGAGTTACCGTATTCAGATTTAGAAAAGTATCCTCATCAACTCAGCGGTGGCCAACGTCAACGTATCAACTTAGCGCGAGCTATTGCGGTTGGTGCTGAAGTTATCTTGGCTGATGAACCAACATCCATGCTTGATGTTTCTATTCGTTTAGGTGTGCTTAACTTAATGAAAGAAATGAAAGATAAAATGGGGATCGGCTTTTTATATATAACTCATGATCTTGCTACTGCTCACTATGTTGCCGAAGAAACGGCCGTCATGTATCGTGGCCGTATTGTAGAATGGGGAGATACCCGAAGTATTTTACGTAATCCTCAACACCCTTACACGCGCTTATTAATCTCTGCCGTGCCAGATCCAGATTTACCGTTTCATCAATTACTTGAATCTGAATCAGACTATTCAGTGAGTGCCGATAAAATTCGTCAGCTAAGCTTGAAGTCAGTAGAGGGATTCCAAAAAGTTGCTGATAACCATTATGTGGCCAATTGGAATGCTGAGCAAATACCGACTTCTGCCCCCGCAGACAAGGAGCAAGTTGCATGACAGAACTCCACATATGGCTAGACAATATCAAGGTATGGTACCAAACACCGCCTCCACCTCAGCAACGTGATATCCAAACATTAATCGATGCACTTAACCACGCTCCCGATATCATTTTTACTGATGTTAGCTGTGAAGTTCACAACGAAGCACTGGCTTACTGGCTAGATGCCTGTCAGCGATTAAGTTTTTACTATCAAGATTTACCTAATATCGAAAAGGCCTTTAGCTATATGCAGTTTGGGTACGCCAAACTGCAATGCATGATTTGCGATCAAGCACTAGAACCAGACTTAAAGCGTTGGTGCCTTAAGAAGTTAGATCGAATGATTATTGCCATGATGGAATTTTGCCAGCAACAGAACAGTCAACAATGGTTGGATGAAAGCACACAATTGATTAATCTTCATGTGACTTTCATGGAAGGTCAAAACAACCTGAATCTTTCCTATGAACCCTCCGATAAGCAAGGTAACCACGCCTCTTTATAACGGTTATTTCGGCTAGCAGATGGCTAATACAGGCAAGCTAGCCGAGTCACTTCCTGTGCTTAACGTTCATTTACATCATAAATTTATCCTAACTATCTCAATATTTTACTAAGCTCAAAGTAGGGATAGCAGTGACGACGGGATAAGCAATGACACCAACCAGAACCATTATAAAATATGCATTTATTGCTGCGACATCCATGAATGTCGCTTTGATCAACGCAGAGCCTTTACCCTCCCCCCCAGAGATAAGCGCTAAAGCATGGGTGTTAATGAGCTATGGTTCAGGACAGATTATTGCAAGCAACAATGAAACTGCACCGCTCGCCCCCGCCAGTTTAACCAAAATAATGACGTCATATGTAGTCGGACACGAGCTTCAAGCTGGCCATATAGCCAATGATGATATTGTGATCATCAGTGAAAATGCATGGGGGAAAAAATTCCCAGGATCATCGAAAATGTTCCTTAACGTTGGTGATGAGGTAAGCGTTGATGATCTCAATCGTGGCGTTATTATCTCATCAGGTAACGATGCCACTGTTGCTCTGGCAGAACACGTTGCAGGGCATCAATCAGCATTCATTGAAATGATGAACAATCATGCTGAAAGGCTTGAAATGTTCGACAGTTACTTCACCAACCCACATGGTCTTGATGCTGATGAACAATTTACGACAGCCTATGACATTGCATTACTGACTCGCGCATTCATTCATGATTTACCTGACACCTATGGCTTATTTAAAGAGAAGTCTTTCACTTTTGGTAAAATCAAACAAGGTAACCGAAATGCCCTCTTATGGGACTCTACGTTAAATGTTGACGGTGTGAAAACAGGGTATACCTCTAAGGCGGGTTACAGTTTGGTGTCATCTGCCGAACAAAACGATCAACGATTAATTGCTGTTGTCATGGGGGCTGATAGCACCCAGATACGCACATCTGAGAGTAAAAAATTATTAACGTGGGGATTTCGTTTCTTTCAAGATTTAACACCTAAGTTCAACAATAAAGAACTCGCACCCGTTCGCGTTTGGTACGGTAGTCCTTCAAACGTCACAGTAGAATTAGGTGAAGGCGGTGTTATTACAGTACCTCGCCGCCAAAGAAAAGAGTTAGAACATAAGGTGTATTACAACCACGACCTTGAAGCACCAATAGAAAAAGGAACGATGGTGGGTAAAGTTGAATGGTATCTTAATGAAGAATTACTGACTGAACAACCAATCATAACGGCCGAAACCGTTAATAAAGCGCCATGGTACAAAAATATGATCGACGTAGTTTGGCGACCTATCGGCCAATGGTTTGATAGCCAGGACTGGTCTCCTGAGCCGACTAAAACAGAGTAGTCATCAGGTTAAAGGATACAACTAGGTTCGAGCTAACAAATTTGGTAACTGTTAGCTCATCACTTAATATTAAACCAATACACAGTTTGAACCTGTTATCGGAAATTATTTAGACTGGCTTTCTCCACACAGAAGTAAAGTCGAACCAGCCTAGTGAATTCGACGTCATCCCCTGCAATTCACCCGTATTATCCACGCCTAACCAAGCATGAAATAACGGCTGAATTTGTTGGCTTTGCACTAACAAGAAACCAATATCATGAGCTGGAAAAGGCAATGTTTTATCGCTACGCCACTTAGCGATTAAGCTATCCATTACCTTAAAATCATCTGATGGCATCGCACGGTAAAGATGATCAAAATTATATAGCCACGGCAAAATCGCGTCATCACGCTTAGTGAACACGCTCATACCACTGATCCAAATATCCACTTTACTCGACTGTTTACCCGATAGCATTTCCGCCGTTGTCAAAGCCAATACTTTCACTTTCAGGTCATCATCACTCAGCAACTGAGTTATCTTTTCGACAATAAGCGGGTAAATAGGATGATCTTGTAGATGGGCGATAGTAACCGTTCGTTTTGCTGGAGGTTGAATAGCCGATACACTAATCGCAGGGTTATGGACCCAGCCAGGAAGTAAACCGTAAGCATTAACCAGACGTAACTCACTAAATTTCGGCTGATCGAGCAGACACTGCATCGCCAACGTAGAAAATCGATGCGAAAAATAGTTTAACCAATCTTCATTATTCGCTAAGCCTGTTTGGCGGTTATACATTAAATAGTTACACCCTTCATCAAGGTGTAATCGCGATGTAATCGTATTCTTGCCCGCCTCTAGCTCTTCAGCATCAGGCTTCAGATAAAACACATCAAAATCGGCCAGAATCCAAATATCAACAATATCGATCATCGCTCTAAAGCCATAATATTGATCAAATGCTTCTAATTTCAGACGCTGCTTATCATTTTGAATAACCTTATATGCCCCAGTCCCAACAGGTAGTGCATCAAGATCACGATGCGTAAGCATCTCTTCTGGTTGTATCACCGCTGATGTATCAGCCAGTAATGTGGGCAAATGAACATCATCGCGCTTAAGATAAATATCAATCGTATATGCAGCGACAGATTCTACTGTAAGAATATGCTTAAAAAGTCGCTGTTGCTTTACTTCATTCAGCGTTGCAACGACATCTTGGCATTGCAGTAACTTACCATTATGAAAGCGTATTGCAGGACGTAAATAAAACCGCCAGTGACGAGGAGAAATAGCCTCCCAATGATGAGCTAAATCGCCCTCGACTTCCTCTTTTATTTCATCAATTCGAGTCAAACCACTAAATATCTGGCGGACAATGTGTTGCTCTGAACGACGTAACGGCAAGAGAGGATTTAAATCACCAAACGAACGGTAATACGGTAAGCGTACAACTTGCTTACCCTGCTGGGTCGACACACCAAGTTGCTCTTGAATAAGCTGGGCAAGCATATTGGCATCATTGTTCAGCGCTTCTAATGCAGGCTCTAGCTTACCTTGCGCCACTAGTTTTCGCGCATAGCTTTGCTGTAATTCACTATCAGTGCTATGAAAAACCAAGCGTGACTGCTTACCCCTGCCGACTGCAGGATGCCAATCGATCCAGTCTTTGTCCGCCATTTTATTCATGACCATACGTACATTACGACGAGTACAGAATAGGACTTCTGCTATCTCTTGTAATGTTGTATCACTGTCTTGACCAGAAAAATGGCTGTACAGGCGATGGAACTGCGTTTTTAAACGTTGACCACTCATAAAAGGGGAACCTAATTTTAAAATGTGTTCTGTTTTTACTTCCTTATTTTACATCTAAACTCGCTCTCGATGAACAAACTTATCCTCTTTTTATGATATATCGAGGGTAACCGTGCGCCTGAGCTATATGTTCCCCCAACATATAGATTGCATCGTCCATCATTAGTAAGGGCAGCCAACGCTGCCCTTATTTTTCATTATTGTTTTTCACTGTTACTTTGTCTCTATACTGACCAACAGCATCCTGTAATTAGAACCATCCACCGCCACTATTGGTACACCCTCGAGACTTTTTTCATAGCGTTACACTAATTTTGATTCTCATGGTGTTGTTGACCTAACTGCTGATTCTTATCGACAAGTTCTTGTTTAACGCGCGCTAACTGCTCATTCAGTTCCTCAACATGCCGACGCTGAGCATCAAGTTGATGCTTTGATTGTGCCTCCATCTCCTCCACTAATTTTTCATACTCAGCTTTAGTTTGCTCAGAAGACGCTTGCTGCTTTTCAAGTGAAACCGTTAGCGCAGTGTGTTGCTTTATCAGTTTACTGTGATCTTTTTGCAATGACGTATGCGCTGCTTTAGTTTTTCTCGCATTTTGTTGCGCTGTCTGTTTTGCCTTCACCGCTTTATTTACATCACTTTCCAGTTCATCTAGGACGGCTTTTTGCCCAGAAACCAGACGCTCAACATCCGCTTCCTTTTCAGCCAACAAGGCTTGCACCGAGGCCAATTCAGCCTGAGTAGCACTTAGTTCAGCCACCTGTGCTTTACCTTGAGCCGTGTCTTGCACAAAGTTCACGCCAAACATGACGCGCCAAGCATCAAAATACATATTGTGCATTTGATTTATCAAACTAAAAGGGAAGTCAACACTCGTTTGAGCTGGCTGCTCGCCTGCAATATAACTATCGAGCTCCTCTAATACCTGCAGCGCATTTTGATAGCTCCCCCCCACCGCTTGTTGAAGTTGATTAGCCGTAATAGTTTCAAGTGCTTTTCCTGCTTCTAGCCATGATTTAATCTGAAGGAAGTAAATATTAGGATCAATCAGCGTTGATCCCTGTAACGGATTGAGCAATGCCATGTTAGTTGTTTGCATAAAAAGTCCCTTTCGGAATGTGCCAGTCTAAGAGAAATGAATCGTTTATAATCTTGTTAGACCAATTGGTTACTTATTGCGCATCAAGTTGCAAAAACATAGAGCTAGTTCAAGTTTATTTATTCAACATGACATTCATATTTATTTTCAACGCGCAATATCAATGAAGTGATGAAAGTCTTTTTTCTCTGGCTTGTAATAACGGTAAAATAGAGGTAGAAACCCAGTAAGTTTTCTATGAATTGACGATTATGACTGAACAGAAATCAGCGTTTGAGCAGCTAGTGCATAGCCGACGCTCAGTGCGTAAATATGACGCCAGTGCCCCTTTCGATCACCAAGCAGTAACTCGCTCTCTTGAGCTTGCCGCACTTTCTCCTAATAGCTCTAACATGCAGCTATGGGAATTTCACCGTGTAATCACAGAAGATAAACGAGCAGAATTAAGCCGTATCTGCATGGGCCAAAATGCGGCTAAAACAGCCAATGAGCTTATCGTATTTGTTGTGACGCCTTATAAATGGGAGTCACGAGCAAAAATGAATGCAAAAACAGTTCGTGATGCATTTGAAGGTCGTGAAGATGCCACTTCTAAACGCGCACTCAAGTACTATGAAAAGTTGATCCCATTTGTCTACCGTAATGACCGTTTTGGTCTATACGGCATGGCTAGAAAAGTGCTGTGTGCATTTTTAGGCCGAAACAAGCCTATGATGCGTGAAGTCAGTAAAGCCGATGTCCGCGTCTGCTTACATAAAAGTAGCTCTCTTGCTGCAATGACATTTATGACAGCAATGCGATCAGAAGGCTACGACACCTGCCCGATGGAGGGTTTTGATTCAGTAAGAGCAAAACAGCTACTTGGTCTACAAAAAGGGGCTGAAATTACGATGATCATTGGTTGTGGTAAACGCGCAGAAGACGGCATTTACAGTGAACGTCATCGTGTTGATAATGCAGAGATCATGTTTGAACACTGATCGCTTGTTACTCGATAGTACATGACACCCAGCTATTCGATAAAAAATCGACAGTGCTACTCGTATATCACTGTCGATTTGTTTGTTATCACGATGAAAAGGCATCATTTCAAATTGTTTGCAGATAAACCATATCATGCTGATTTTATTTACGGTAAGGTGGTGACATCTCAACAACAGAAACGAATTTATGCAGTTAATGATTGAGCAACTAAAAGAATCAAAAAACACTTGGATGGCAAGCCATATCACCGATGCAGAATACCCAACCGAATTAAGCCAAAGCGGTTTAGCATCGTACCAAGCGCTCCATGCCTCATCCTCGACTTCACAACTCGTTTTACCGCTTACTGCTCGCACTAACAGCCTGTCCTTCTACCCCGTCGATTGCCATCCTCTTACTATTCGCTATGCCGTGACATTAGCAAGCCTATGGAATGATGAAAAACAACGCGATGCTGTTATCGAATATTTAACACAAATCATGTTCGAGGCCGACTCTGCCGCAACCTTGTTTGTCGGCTTCTTTAAAGGCAAGCCGGCAGCTTGTGGTATGGTATTCCAAAATGAAGAGAGTGCACTTATCAGCGACGTACACGCACTTCCTCTTCCAAATCAAGATGAGCTTATTGAAGAAATGACGGCTTATCTTACCACTCAGCTAACAGCGACAAACCCATCTGTTTTCCTTGAAAAAACGATTTAGTAAACACCTAATAACGGGCTGGCAATATTGTCAGCTCGCTACCTATTCTTACTTTTTGTAATTGATTTTTGACGATTTTTATTTTGCTTACCATACTTGCGGTACGGGACATAAGAATAGGAAAAATTAATGAAGGGAATCATTTTTACTGAATTTCTTGATATCGTTGAAAGCTCTTTTGGCTTAGACGTTTGCCAACAGATGTTAGACGAGGCCCTTGACGAAGGAACCTACACGACTGTTGGTAGTTATGACCATAAAGACCTAGTCAAACTCATTATCACGTTAAGCAAAATTACTAACGTTCCAGCCACAGATTTACAAGAAGTCTATGGCAAAGCTGTTTTCACACGATTACTAGAAAGCTTACCCATTCCCGTGGACAATGAAACCTCAACCTTCGAATTTATTCGCAAAGTCGAAGAACACATTCATATTGAAGTTAAAAAGCTCTATCCTGATGCAACACCGCCCCGTTTTGACTTTATCTCAGAAACAAACTCCGTCATGACAATGGATTACCACTCAGCTCGTTGTATGGCGCACGTTTGCCTTGGTTTAATTCAAGGCTGCGCAGATCATTTCAATCAAAAAATTCACGTTGAGATGGAAGCTATACAACCAGATCAAAGCCATGTTCGCTTCCATATACAGTTATTGGCTGGCTAGCTATGGATGATAAACGACAAATTGAGCTTCTACTTAAAAAACTCGACAGAGAAAGAGCTGCGCGTAAAGCGGCTGAAAAGCTACTAGAAAACAAAAGCCTCGATTTATACAATGCCAATCAACTCTTGCTTCAATCAGCAGAGAAGCACAAGGCACAGGCCGAACTCGACTCTGAGCGCCTTGCCTATCAAACTAAAATCGAAACTATGTTGCTAAGCTACGGCCAGTCATTTCTATCACAAACACTTACGCCTCAATTACTAAACCAACTTGCCAATGAACTGGTTGATAACCACTCTGTTAGGGCTATTTGCATCCATATAAATCACCGCAGTACACTCGACTTTGACGGTGATTTTTTTAGTGGGCGCCGTCAACAATGGACGCCACCTAAACATTTGACAGATAATTCGAATTATTGGGATAAGAAGGAAGCCACATATTGGGTCGCGCTAAATATAAGAGATGACAATGTTGGTTTTTTTGCCGCTCGTATAAAAGCTTCGGGGTCTTGGCTCACAACGATTCAAAAGCACGTCGCATTATTTGGCGAAATGCTTCGAACCACAATTGGCCGTCATATTACTCTGGCACTTGCTATTCAAGCACGAGAGCGTGCAGAAGCATCTGAACAAGCCACTCGTGATTTCCTTGCGATGATAAACCATGAACTTCGCACCCCGCTCAATGGCTTACTAGGCACTGCCGAACTGTTAGGTGAAAGCACTCTTGATATCGAACAACGCAAATTGCTAACAACTTTAAACCATTCTGGCGAATTACTCCGCGCGATCATTAATGATCTGTTGGACTACAGTAAGATCAACGCAGGAATGCTAGAGCTTATTAATAATCCCTTTAATAGTAATTCTATTGCCGAAAAGCTCCAAGCAGTATTCATGCACCGCGCTTCTGAAAAACAGCTCGATTTCAAAGTAACGATTAGCGACAAGGTTCCCTCTTATTTAATTGGTGACGAAGACCGAATTAAACAAATTTTCGTGAACTTAATAGGTAATGCGATTAAGTTTACTCAAGATGGCTGTGTAAATACGTACATTGATTGGCAAGACGAACAACTTGTTTTTTCCGTAACGGATACAGGCTGTGGAATCGCCATCGAACAACAGTGTAAGCTGTTCAAACCCTTTAGTCAGGTAGACATTTCGAGTAAACGAAGTCATGAAGGTACAGGGTTAGGGCTCGCTATTTGTCGCCAACTTACCTTACAAATGAACGGAAAAATTACGCTTGATAGCGATCTCGGGATAGGCTCTACTTTCACAGTGATGCTCCCTCTTGCCATTCATGACCAACCTATCGTGCAAGAAGCAGCTTCACAATCAATAAGTAAACCACTCGATAAGCTATCAATCCTTGTCGTCGAAGATTTAAAGACCAATCAGATGATCATCAAACTAATGCTCAACAAAATGGGCATAGAACCAGCAATAGTAGACAACGGTCAAATTGCTCTTGATACGCTAGAACACTGTGAATTCGACCTTATTTTAATGGATTGCCGAATGCCAATCATGGATGGTTATAGTGCAACTAAAATATTACGTGAACAAGGCTACATCAGGCCGATCGTTGCATTAACCGCTGGCACAACAACAGCAGAAAGAGAAGATTGTCTGAATGCAGGCATGAACGATATTCTGTGTAAGCCTTACCAGTCATCAGAATTAAGAAGCATGATAGAGAAATGGGGACTATAGATAATATGTAATCCCCATCTTAAAAACCTTAACGTGACACCGTCACCAATGCATTCGCAAGGTAATCTATTTTCTGTTCTTGTAAGCCTGCAATGTTCACACGACCATCAGCAACGGCATAGATCGCAAATTCATCACGCAAACGTCCAATTTGCTCAGGTGATAAACCCGTAACAGAGAACATCCCTTTGTGCTTCTCAATAAAATCAAACTCATTCGATCCTACCGCTTGAATCGCTTTCACTAAGCCACTACGCAAATTCAACAAACGCTGATTCATCGTTAAAAGCTCTGCCTTCCAATCTTTCGTTAACGCTTCATCTTGTAAAATCTTAGCAACAACAGCAGCACCATGATCTGGCGGCATAGTGTAAGTTGAACGCGCTAAATTCAAAATTCGCCCTTTCGCTTTTTGCGCCTCTTTCAAAGAGTCACTGACGATAATGGCGGCACCAGTACGCTCGCGGTATAAACCAAAGTTCTTAGAGCACGAGGTAGCAATAATCATCTCTTCGACATTATCCGCTAAGTGCTGTAAGCCAGCGGCGTCTTTTTCAAGGCCATCACCGAAACCTTGGTAAGCAATATCAACAAATGGCAAAAAGCCGTTTTTATTGGCAAGCTCAGTAATAGCCTGCCAATCTGAAAATGTTATGTCAGCACCCGTCGGGTTGTGGCAACAACCATGTAATAACACGACATCATTCGGCCCAGCTTTCGCTATTTCAGCCAGCATGGCTTGGCTGTTCACTTGTTTAGTGGCTGTATCAAAGTAGGGGTAAAACTTTACTTTCAAACCTGCCGCTTCCATCACTGGTTTGTGGTTAACATAGCTTGGATTGGTGAGCCAAACTGTCGTATCTGGCTGCGCAATATGCATTAAATCAGCCAGCATACGTAACGCACCACTCGCACCTGGTGTTTGCACTGCTGCCGAGCGACTATGAGCTGATGTCCCAGTCAGCAAAAGATCCATCATGGATTGGTTAAATACTTCGTCGCCCGCTAAACCTACGTAAGCCTTAGTGGTTTGTTCGGCCAACAATTGTTGCTGTGCTTTTTGAACAGCCAACATGATGGGGGTTTCACCCTGAGTATTACGGTAAACACCAATACCTAAATCTACTTTATCTGCTCGCGCATCTTCACGGAACGCTAATGAAAGTGACAATATAGGATCTAATTGTGCAGGGCTAAGTTGTTTAAACATTGCGTAAAAATTCCATTTCAGGCTGGTAATATCTTCAAAGTATCACACTCATTAAAAATATCACGGTGTTATTCACTGTTAATAACGACTATTGGGGTGCATAAAAGCAAGAAAGTGTGACATCAGAAGGCATGCTGTTTGATCTTAATTAATGAAAATTCAACTTACACTGGAAAGGAAGCAGCAACGTTCTACAGTAAGAGTAGATAAATGAAAATATGCACAGTCAGGAGGCAGTAATGAGAAACAATGCAGACGTTCGCACGCTGCTAAGTGTATGCGAAAAAATAAAATCACAGGGTCAAACCATAGGTGAGAAAGGAAGCCAATTAGACGGTATAACCTGTCAGGAAAGCTATGACGGCTATAGCATTACGCTTGCCGATGATAATGTCAGCTTAGACATTAATTTCCACAATACTTACCACTTCCATACTGCCAATGAAGATCCTGAAGGTATTATTAATCAAACAACCACAGATTTTCACAGCAATAATGAAACTCAAATCCAAGCCTTTATGAAAAAGCTCATCATTTTAGATGAAACCTACTAATTTGAATGGCTTTATTGTCAGCATGTTACCGCTAACATGCTGACTTTGTTCAAATAAGCCACAGCGCAGTGATCAATCCCAAACCGACCCTCTCACATAACACACAAAACGTTCAAAACCACAACAGTCAACTCCCCTCACTATTTACACCCCCAACTAACATCTATATCATTCACCGCACTTACGGAGAGATGGCTGAGTGGTCGAAAGCACCGGTCTTGAAAACCGGCGGCGGTTTATCCCGTCCTAGGGTTCAAATCCCTATCTCTCCGCCATATTCAAGAAAGGCGCTAATTTATTAGCGCCTTTTTTACGTTTAAGCTATGTTAACCGCATTTAAAGCAAACCCATCGAACGAAAACACAAATCAACTCGATCAGTTAATTCGATCGATAAAAATCTTTAGTTGTATATACATCATATCCTCATCATTCGTTATTCAATTATGTGTATAATTCCCAACTCTTAATTCTCATTAAGCATAATGGTTAACACGTATATATAGGGCTTAAACAAGTTTTTAGACGTTAACTAAGGGTGTGGAAAAAGAACTTAGCTGTGGTAGTCGAAATGAATAGAACAATAAAAGCAATATTAATCATTTTATTATTCATGTTAACTGAGTTGCTTGCCTCTGAATTAAGCACAGTAAAAAACAATATAGAATCTGCTAAAACAGTTAATATAATAAATAAAGAAATGAAAGCCATCTTTAATGATGTCTTGATTACCGCTGAAGTATTAAAAGAAATGATCTTAATTTCTGATAATAACTCTGTATCTTTAGATGCATTTCATAAGTTGAGTCAGACGCTATTATCAACCTATAACAATGTGGATTCTTTGTTATTTCTACCAAATGGTATTGTCACACTTGTCTACCCGTATGAAGAACACAAACGGGCTATTGGCCATAACGTTTCACAAGATAAATACAGAACACTGGGTGCTAACCAGTCAATTATTGGCAAAAAAAACGTCATTATCGGACCAGTGAAGCTTGTTCAAAATGGCAAACAAGCTTTTATTCTACGTAAAAGCATTTCAAATCAAGATGGTTTTATCGGCTTCTCGGCTTCTGTTATCTATTTAGAGTCCATATTAAATACTCTTGAAAAAACATTGAAAAGCGAGAATGTAAATAACTATTCTATCATCGGCTATGACCCAGATAACGCAAACTATTACGAGAAAGTGATTAGTTCAAAAGGTATCGTTAACTGTAGAGCCCATAAAGACATAATCAACATTTTCAACACTAATTGGCAAATATCAATATCATCAGGTGACACTGGTATAGAATTTAGACTACTGAGTTTTTTTGCGCTTTTATTGATTTTATTTCTAATAATTTCACCGATAAAATACTTTAATAAATACCGTCGTTCAGAGAAAGAGCGCTGTGACTTACAAAATGAAGCGCACACCGACTTCCTGACGGAACTTCTCAACCGCCGAGGATTCGAAAACAGGTTTGAAACTTTAAAAAAAGAAAATACATCTGGTTCTATCGCGATCTTTGATATCGATTTTTTTAAAAACGTTAATGATTCTTATGGGCATGAAGTTGGTGATAAGGTTTTAATGCAATTTTCAAAGCTGTGTGCTGCCAAAGTAAATTCAGAATTCACTTTGTCACGAACAGGAGGGGAAGAGTTTATGATGCTGATGCCTCATCTTAACCAAGTTCAAGCTAAGCAGTATTGTGACCAGCTCAGAGAAAGCGTGGCAAAAGCACCGTTTTTCATTCAACACCTACACATTAACATCACGGTTAGCATTGGTATCGCTTACTTTAATGGTACAGATACGATGAAGAGCGCTTTAAGCGATGCCGACGAAGCGCTCTATGAAGCAAAAAAAACAGGGCGTAATCGAGTTTGTATTAAAGACTAACCCCACAAACTACTTACAGTGGGGAATTACCTGCGGATAACCCACTAAAACTCCGTCATAGTAATGCAAGGCGCTAAATTGTTAGTGCTTTTGTCATCCGTGCTTTGTATGCAAAGCACTTGGATTAAAAACACAAAAAATGCAGACCTTCCTTATCTCTTTACCTAGATAATAATACTTCCTAATCAGGGGGTACTTACACGAGCCCATCACCACTCCTTAAGAAAGTGAACGTTTTTTTTATTGAAACCTAATGTTACTTATCCAAGCGACAAGTGTAAGCGTTACCACAGCGAGAATAAAACCAATACTACAGAAGAATAAACACAGGGATACGCAGCAGCAGCACTAACAAGATTGCGTATTTCTCAGGGTAAAATTAGCAGATGTGACAATCTTAACAAATTCAACAAGGGTAAACGTTTACAATCCAGCCCAGATAACAATACAACAGGAACAAAATAATGTTGAATATGGAAAATGGTCTGAGCTTTATCGACATAACAGTCTTTGCACTTTATGTCGTCATTATTATTGGTGTAGGCCTTTGGGTATCTCGTGATAAGAAAGGGGCACAAAAAAGTACTGAGGATTACTTCCTTGCTGGTAAGTCTCTACCTTGGTGGGCGGTTGGTGCGTCACTGATTGCTGCCAATATTTCTGCTGAGCAATTTATTGGGATGTCAGGTTCTGGCTACTCGATTGGCCTTGCTATCGCATCTTATGAATGGATGTCTGCCATTACGCTGATTATTGTCGGTAAGTATTTCCTGCCGATCTTTATCGACAAGGGAATATATACCATCCCTGAATTCGTCGAAAAGCGCTTTAATAAACAGTTAAAAACCATTTTGGCGATCTTTTGGATTGCTCTGTATATCTTCGTTAACTTAACGTCAGTTCTTTACCTTGGTGGCTTGGCGCTGGAAACCATTCTAGGCATCCCACTGATGTACTCTATCCTTGGCCTTGCACTCTTCGCCCTTGTTTACTCTATCTACGGTGGCCTCTCAGCCGTCGTTTGGACCGATGTAATCCAAGTATTCTTCTTGGTATTGGGCGGCTTCATGACAACCTTTATGGCGGTAAGTTATATTGGTGGTGATGACGGTTGGTTTAGCGGTTTATCTAAAATGGTGGAAGCTGCACCTTCACACTTTGAGATGATCCTCGATCAGAGCAATCCGCAGTACATGAACCTACCGGGTATCGCAGTACTTATCGGTGGCTTGTGGGTAGCTAACTTATACTACTGGGGCTTCAACCAGTACATCATCCAACGTACTTTGGCTGCGAAATCTATTGCCGAAGCACAAAAAGGGATTGTTTTTGCAGCATTCCTTAAACTGATTGTTCCTTTCCTTGTGGTACTGCCAGGCATTGCAGCCTATGTCATCACCAATGACCCTGAATTGATGGCAAACCTAGGTAGCGTTGCACAAAACAACATGCCTAGTGCCGTTCACGCAGACAAAGCATACCCTTGGCTAACTCAGTTCCTACCTGTGGGTATGAAAGGCATTGTGTTTGCTGCATTAGCTGCTGCTATTGTTTCTTCTTTAGCATCGATGCTGAACTCAACGGCAACCATCTTTACGATGGACATCTACAAAGAGTACATTGCACCTAACTCAGGTGACCACAAACTGGTAAATGTGGGCCGTATGGCTGCAATTGCGGCTCTGATTATTGCGTGTCTAGTTGCCCCTATGCTGGGTGGTATTGGCCAAGCATTCCAATATATTCAAGAATATACAGGCCTAGTGAGCCCAGGTATTCTTGCAGTGTTCCTACTGGGTCTTTTCTGGAAGAAAACCACCAGCAAAGGTGCAATTACTGGCGTAGTTGCTTCCATACCATTCGCTCTTTTCCTAAAAATGATGCCATTAGCAATGCCATTCATGGATCAAATGCTATACACATTACTGTTCACTCTGGTTGTCATAGCCTTCACCAGCTTAAGCACATCGGTGAACGATGATGATCCAAAAGGTATTTCAGTAACAGCCGCGATGTTCACGACAGACCGCAGCTTCAACCTAGCCGCCTACGGCATCATGATTGTGCTAGCCGTTCTGTATACTCTGTTCTGGTAATTATACTTCCCCCTATAATCTAAGCTCCAGCCATTAAGGTTGGAGCTTTTTCTTTTTGGATTTATTTCGGAAACGATGATGGACTCAACATTACTGCCCAATATTGTGGCCTTCCTTGGCGCAATAGAGCCATTTAATCAACTACCTAATGCTGTATTAGACAGCATCGCTATTAATATGGAGATTCAATTTCTAGGTAAAGGCGAGTCACTCGCCCCTCTCCTTACTCAAAAGCAAAACCTCTTTATTATTCGCTCTGGTGTTATCGAACAACGGCTACCCGATGGGAGCTTACGATCGCGATTAGGTGAAAAAGACATTTTTGGTTTCAGTCTCGAAAATGAAAACTATCAAGCAAATGCATTAGAAAACAGTCTGATTTACCGCTTTGATTATGCGGCTTTATTGCACTGTGTTGCCGACTACCCTATCGTCACTGAACAATTAGCGCTAAGTGCAAACCGTCGATTGCAATCAAGTGTGAATGTGCAATGGTCTGAAGGCGAAAAAGGACTGTTCTTCAAGTCAGTAAAAGAGGTGGCGAGTACTCGAATTGTTCAAGTCCCTCCCTCAATGACCATTCAGGAGGTTGCTCGTCTGATGCGTCATGAGACAGGCTGCTCTTGCGCTGTGATTGTTGATAACAGCAGCTTAAACAACACCTTAGTCGGGATGGTGACAGATAAAGACATGACAAAGCGCGTTGTTGCGGATGCTGTCGATGTCACTTTGCCGATCACTCACGTGATGACCGAACACCCTTGGACAGTTGGCAATGATGAACTTGTGCTATCCGCTGTCCATGTCATGATGAAACACAATATTCAGAATGTGCCCGTTTTAGATGCCAATAAACAAGTCGTCGGTTTAATAACACCACAGCTTTTAGTACAAAAGCACAGCGTACAAGCCGTCTTCTTAATAGAGAAAATTGGTCGATGCCAATCATTGGAAGAGTTAACCGCATTAGCGCTTGAGCGACAAGCAATCTTTGAAGCCATGGCTGAAGCTAACCTGCCCTCACACCTGATCGGTCAAGTGTTAACAATGATTTATGATGCTTTCACTCAACGCCTGATTTATATAGCTGAGAAAGCACTCGGCCCCATACCTTGTCGCTATGTCTGGCTTGCTGCAGGCTCACATGCTAGAAGTGAAATCCATCTCCTCTCCGACCAAGATAATGCGCTAGTACTCGAGAATAATGCGACAGACAGTGACCGCGTTTATTTCAATCACTTCGCTATGTATGTCTGTAAAGGTCTTGCTGAATGTGGCTACGCGCTCTGTACTGGCCGTTTTATGGCTGCGACTCCCAAATGGTGCCAACCTCTTAACGTATGGCTGCAATATTACCGAAAATGGGCCAACAACCCTGAATATGACATGTTACTCAGCTTAACGGTATTTTTAGAGATTCGCCCACTCGCTGGTGATAATACTTTATTTGATATCCTTGAAAAACAACGTGTCGTCCAAGTGAAAGGTAATACACGCTTGATATCAGCATTAGTGCGAAATGCCCTGCAAACTCGACCACCGTTAGGAATATTCAATAACCTTGTGCTAGAAAAAGAAGGAAAAAATGGCAAACGACTGAATATAAAGAAAGCGGCTATTGGTCACTTGGTTGATTTAGCGCGGATCTATGCGCTACACGATGGCGGCGAAATGCTGGCAACCGAAGCTCGTCTGCGTTTTGCTTTAGACCATCAATCCATCAATGAAAGCTCATATCAGGACCTCAGCGGCACATACCAATATATGATGCAGTTACGCTATAGCCACCACCTTCGCTGTTTACGAAGTGGCAAGCCACTATCAAACACCTTAAATCCTGATCATTTCGGTAGTTTTAGCCGACAGCATTTGAAAGATGCTTTCCGTATTGTGAGTGGATTTCAAGATGCTGTAAAAATGAAGTTTGGAGCCTAAGATGTTAGCTTGGTTCAAATCGACGCCACTAAAGCAACTTGAGGCACAGCGGGATAGGATTGCAACACAGGTTTACCCTGAACCATTGCAATCATTGGTAAGTACACCCCTTGCGGATACCCTGACAGATGCCCGATTACTCGATGTCATTGTGCTCGATTTTGAAACGAATGGACTTAACCCGCAGGTACACAATGTCTTGAGCATGGGTTGGGTAGAAATAACGAATGGCATCATTAACCTAGGCTCTGCTCGGCACTATTTAATCCGCAGTGAAACTGCTATCACAGGTGATTCAGCCATGATTCATCACCTATTACCTGAACAACTGAATAAAGCTGGGTTAGATGAACATCGGGCTTTTTCACAATTATTGAAAGCCATGGTAGGAAAGATAGTTATTGCTCATGGTAGCGTTATCGAAAAAGGGTTCTTAGAACACTATATCAACCAGCATTACCACTTATCATCACTGCCTATACTATGGCTCGATACGCTGAAAATAGAACAATATCGTAGCCAGATCCGCTCAACCAAGCCTGATTGGCGCTTGGCATCTGTGCGTAAATGCTATCACCTTCCTGACTACCCCGCCCATCACGCCTTGATGGACGCGATTGCCACGGCTGAACTTTATCTCGCTCAGCTGCATGGCTTATTTGGTTCTGCTCCCGCCAAGCTAGAGGTATTAATAAAAGCATCACAGCGTTAGCTATTTCCCCCCTCTTAATTCTGACAAAAATGTCATGTTTTAGTCCCCCTTTAAGTCATCATCTAAGGAATAGAATGAGCTCAAGTTAACTAGAGAGCCCTTAAAGGAAAACAAATGAAACTGATCAAAGCAGCCTTAGTCACTACAACACTGACTCTATTAAGCACAAGTGTATTTGCAAGCCAATTTGGCTACTCTGCAGGAAATATAGTGGAAAGATTGGGTGTGCGAACCATTAAAACTGATGCGGTTCAAACAAAGCAAGAAGCCTATCAAATTGGGTTAAACCAACTTCACCAACTCAGTAAAGATGAACCTGTAGAGCTTAGTAAAAAGCTCAAAATCTCAGGCGTAAACATAGATCGACGTCAAATACACCTTAATGAAGGTGGTTACGTAACAGTAGAAGAATTTATGAATACGGATGGTCAAATAAATTACAAAGGCAAAATAAACGTCAGCTTCCATTATCCTGAGCGTGATTCAAATAACTAATTTATTCAGCCAAATTAGCCAGAGGCAAGCGGTAAGCCTCTGGTTACATATAGAAGCGTTATGCTGCCTGACATAACAATCAATCCCTTCAAACAGCCACAAAATCAATGACCTTATCAAGTCTGATGAGATAAGATAATTCCTAGTTTAGTATTCATGACAATAAAGTCCTCACCCATTTAAATAGTTAAAGAATGAAAATATTAATCGTAGAAGACGAGCCCAAAACTGGCGGCTATTTAAAAAAAGGCTTTACTGAATCAGGGTATATTGTCGATCTCTCGCAAGATGGTGTCGATGGGCTATATCAAGCAACCAGTAATGACTATGACCTTATCATTCTCGATATCATGCTCCCTAAGTTAAACGGCTGGCAGATATTACAAACAATACGTGGTAGCCAGCTAGGTACTCCCATTATCATGCTATCAGCTAAAGATCAGGTTGAGGATAAAGTAAAAGGACTCGAGCTAGGCGCCAATGATTACGTCGTCAAACCCTTTGCTTTTGTTGAGCTTCTCGCCAGAGTCAAAAATGCACTCAGACACCAAATTGGTCACACAAAAACCGAAACAAGCTTATCCATCGCTGACTTATCATTGGATTTATTAAAACGCACTGTGCGCCGAGGTGGCGATACTATATCTCTCACAGCAAAAGAGTTTTCGCTGCTTGAGCTTTTTTTGAACAAAAAAGGGGAAGTCCTCTCTCGCACACTTATCGCTTCAACAATTTGGGATATGAATTTTGATAGTGATACGAACGTCATCGATGTCGCTGTTAAAAGGTTACGTGCCAAGATAGATAAACCCTATCCAATCAAACTCATCCACACGGTACGTGGCATGGGTTACAAACTTGAAGAGTTAACCGCATGAAGCTGGCATTGAAAAACTCAATGGCGACAAAGTTGATAGCAATGTACATGGCTTCTTCCTTTATTGTTCTCGCTTCTTTTACATTAATCGTCCAATACGCCATCAAGCATCACTTCTATGCTCAAGATTATCAGCTGCTCAATAGTAAGTTCTTAACCGTAGCAGCAACGTTAGACGATCTTCAAAGTAATTCATCCCCAGTACTTACTGAAAACTTCGCATTTCTTTGGGTTATCAACCATGATGGCAAACTTACCTATAGCAACTCTACACTGGCTTTACCACCAGCGCTTTCAGTTCAAAATGCATTAGAATGGAAGGATAACGGGCACAGTTATAGAGGATTCCGATTCAAAATGCAGCACCCACAATATGACGCTATCGTGCTAGCAATAAACATGGATTACCACAAAAGCTTTATTAACGAATTAGATATAGTGCTACTTTGGACGTTTCTTATCAGTAACCTGATTTCAGGTGCTTACGCCATCTTCACGGTCAAAAAAGGATTATCGCCTTTACAGGAACTACAAAGCTACCTCGACAAGGTGAGTATCCAACACCTTGATGTTCGAGTGCCAAACAACAAGCTCCCGGTAGAACTCTCTCAGCTAGTCGCAACGCAGAACAAGATGCTTGATCGTTTACAGTGTGGTTTTAGCCGACTCAGTGAATTCTCTTCTGATATCGCTCATGAACTCAAAACACCGCTCACCAATATGATGACGCAAACTCAGGTTGCTTTATCAGCAGCCCGTACCCCCGTTGAGTATCAAGATGTTCTAGGTTCAAACGCAGAAGAAATTGAGCGGCTAAATAAAACAATCAAAGATACCTTATATCTCGCTAAATCAGAGAATCAACTACTCCATAGCAATAAAGAGCCACTTAAATTAACGACAATTATCCAACCTCTGATCGAATTCTACGAATTATTAGCTGAAGATAAAAATGTGACTATTGATATAGTCGAACTTAATTTGACTGAAGATGGTATTCAGCTTGGCGACAAACAAATGCTGCAACGTGCAATCAGCAATATACTGTCTAACGCTTTACGCCATTGTGACTCAAATTCGGTAATCACAATTCAGCTATCATCTGATGACGACTACAACGCAATAAAAATCATCAATACTGGCGAGCCAATCCCTGCTAGCTCTCTGCCTTATCTCTTCGACCGTTTCTATCGCGCCGATAAATCCCGTAAACATACGAGTAGTGTAGGTGCTGGGTTGGGGCTTGCTATCACCAAGTCGATAGTTCAAGCGCACGGTGGGGATATCAGCGTTAGCTCAATCCAGCGAGTAACAGCGTTTAGCTTAATGTTGAAAAAGACAACAGCTGCGCTTTTTTGAAAACACTAACTTTTTAGTGAACGATCCAGATATATGCATCGGTTGCTCATTATGTGCGCCCGAATGTACTGCCGATGCCATTTTTCAGAATACGGAAATTCCGCCGGATTAAATTGAGTTTATCGAGCTCAATGCAAAGCTCTATACGATTTGGCGAATAGTGTTGAAGTTATAGCGCCACCTGAGGATGCAGATGAATAGAATGGCGTAGAAAACAAACGTCCAATGCTGGAAAAGTAAAATTAAGAAAGTGAAATAAGATTTCTCCCCTCGGCACATTTATCATGGTACAAAAATGTAAAGGGGAGTTAATTGGCTCGTGCTAGCCTTTAAATCCTTTGCCTACCACATAGACTTCTCGAGAACGTGGACGTGAAGCTGAAGGCTTACGAATAATGACTTTGTTAAAAGAAGTTCGAACATCTTTCACATACTCTTCGTACCCAACGCCTTGGAAAACTTTAGCACAAAAGTTACCGCCCGGTTTTAGGACATTACGCGCCATATCTAACGCCAACTCAACCAGATAAATTGAGCTGTATTGGTCAGTCGTTTTTACGCCACTCAAGTTAGGTGCCATATCCGAGATCACCACATCAACCCCTTTGCCATCTATGGTTTCCACGATACGCTCATACACAGCTTCATCAGTGAAATCGCCCTGAATAAAGGTGACGTCCATTAGGCTATCCATAGGTAAAATATCAGAGGCAATCACCTTGCCATTATCCCCAACGATCGGAGCGACAATCTGTGACCAACCGCCCGGTGCCGAACCAAGGTCCATAGCGATATCTCCCGGCTTGATAAGCTGATCTTTTTCGTTAATTTCAATCAACTTATAGCTTGCTCGTGATCGATAACCATCGACTTGAGCTTTTTTTACATAAGGATCGTTAACGTGTTCATCGAGCCATTTCTTACTGGTTTTTGAACGTGCCATAGGTTGTTCGCCGTGCTGGTAAAATATAGGAGCGCTATTGTAATCATGTCCCGTTGTTTTGCAAATATCTCCTGACTTCCAGTGGTGACATTTTGCCAAACAAAAGAGTACAATCCCTGCGAAAACTTGGTAAGGCACAATATATTAAACTGGACCATCTATGAAATTGGATAATGCAAAGAAGCTGCATCAAAAAAAATATCGTGAGCAGTTTGGCCACTATTTAGTTGAAGGGGAGCACCTGATCCTCGAACTGGATAAAGCAGCACTGGCTCAGCCCTATCTAAAAAACACCATTTTATATGTGACTGATGAGTATCAAGCATGGGCACAGCAGCTCAATCACTCTTACACGATCATTGAGATTAATAAAAACCAGATGGCTGGACTGAGTGATACCAAAACACCACAAGGTATCATCGCCTGCGTTCCTTTACCGACTCAAACAGAGAGATCACCTCTGCAAGACGGTGAGCGCTGTATCTACTTACATGAGGTACAAGATCCCGGTAACCTGGGCACTATTTTGCGTAGCCTAGCGTGGTTTGGGCACTTTCGCTTGTTATTAAGTAACAACAGTGTCGATCCCTACAATCCAAAAGTAGTGCGCTCTAGCATGGGAGCCATTTTTCACTTGCCTCTAGAGCAAGGCGTTGAAATTACTGAGTTAAATCAGCGTTTTAATCGTTTTGCTTATCTTGATATGCAGGGTGATAAGGTTAACACTCCCCAATTTTCCGACTATGATTGTTACCTATTTGGTAACGAAGCTCGTGGCGTACCAAAACAAGCCTTAGCTGATTGTAACGCGCAGCCTTTTACTATCGCAGGTAGCGGTAAGATTGATTCATTAAACTTGGCTAGCGCTGTTAATATATGCGCTTATCAGTTGTCGATATAAACGTACGATTACAACTGGGCATAAGTTGATTTCCCCCTATAAGAGTTAATATCAAAAACCAGACTTAACAGCAGAGTTTACTTGTTTGAAGCTATATCGGCTTCTCTCCGAGTTCAGGTTATCAGCCTCCCATAAGGAGGCGAAATTGAATAATCCACTACACGTAGCACTCCGCCATATTCAGAAAGCCTCGACAGAAATGTCGAGGCTTTCGTCGTTTTTTTGGGAGGATAATTCTGCCACTCTCATGAAATACGCCGCCACTTTAAATACTTAGACGTTATCTTCGAAAAGTTGCCAAAAATATTTAAGACTTATTGGTAAATATCAATTTATAGCGTTTTCATATAAGCACTTGGGGTTAAACCAAACTTTCGCTTGAAGCGCTGACTAAATCTTTCTTCGGATTGATAACCACATAATTGCGATAACAATGCGACGCTACATTGTTCATTTTGCATCAGGTATAACGCATGATTTAACCTTACCTCTGCCAGCAATTCGCGATACTGCATCCCTTCATGCTTCAACTTGCGTATTAAGGTGGCGCGGCTCATCGCAAAGTGATCAGCTGCAGATTCTAGCGGATGATCTTCCCCTGGGGAGTGTGATAAATACTGGCTCAACCTATGACTAAAGCGCGTATTAGCACTGGGAAATAACAAATGTAATACTCCCCTCTCAGCCAGTTGTTGATAGAGCCCCATCACCAAAAATGTTTGCGTTTCTTTGCTTAATTGACTTAATTCAAACGAAAACAATGCATCTAATGTCGATTGCAAAGCACGATCAGCATTGATCATAGGTGCATCTAGATCGCTTGCTATTGATTGGCTCAGCGTTAGCATAGCCTCAGCCGGCGCACAGTGAAAACTAAAGACTCTAGAAAGAAAGTGTCCTTTTTGGGGCAGGTTTTCAAAGCTTAAGCAAGCCGATGCTTCACACAATAAAAGTTGAGATGGAGAGAGCGCAATCGTCGACTCTTTCCAATATAACTGCTTACTGCCCGAAATAATTTGGATAATACTTGGGGAGTGAATCCTAACATTACGCAACTGCTGGAGCTGTTCAGCCCTAAATATAGTGACTTGGTATTGGTTATTCATCACTTCCCCTGATGTTTCATATCTAAGTTTAACGCGTATAAGTCGCAGTTAAGGTTACTTTATCCAGTGCCATGCTGTTCAACGTAAATCCTGCAACGGCAGCCGATGTATCTTCATTCAAATTTAACTTTTCTGTCGGTAGTGCCCAAACCGTAAATTGATAGCGATGCATGCCATCATTTTCTGGCGGACAAACACCACCAAACCCGACAGTACCGTAATCAATCCGTAGATTCTGGCCCCCCAATTTTTCAATGTTCACACCACGGGGTAGCTCACTCACCGAGGCGGGAATATTAATCGCAACCCAATGCCAAAAACCACTGCCAGTAGGCGCATCAGGATCAAACGCTGTAATGGCAAAGCTTTTCGTCCCTTCAGGGGCATCTTTCCACATTAATTGCGGTGACAGATTACCGCCATCACACCCCCAGCCTTTATATTCAAAAGTCTTAGCCATTGGATGACCTTCTTGAATATCTTTACTGCTAACTTCGAATGCATACACTGGCGCTACAAGGGCAAATATGCTGAGTGCGAGAACCGGTTTAATCAAAAATTTCATGATGGAGTCCTTCGTTGTTTAAGAGAGGTAAACCACTTCGAGGTATGTCACTTTAAGGTATAGCGCTTCGAAAGTGTTGAGTTCGAAATAAGTATATTAGCTCCAAACGACAACCACCTACCATTAAGTATCACAAGACGCGATTGATGCTTAATTTTTGATACTTTATGTAAATACTCATTGACGCTTCATAAAACGAGCAGTGCTTTTTGCCATGAGTTGCTGTTCAACATAAATTCCTGCTTCAACTTTATAGAGTGTTAAACAAGACGATTTTATTTCACCTCGAATAAGCATTTCTGCATTAAGGGGAATTTCTGCAAGATAACGAATATTCATATCGCCAGTAACAGCTTCAATTCTTTGATTAAATATCGCTTGGCACATACCAGCATCTAACAATGATGCGATAAAGCCACCATGTAAAATACCTTGATAGCCCTGTTGATGGATGCTGCCTTTTGCTTTGCTCCAAACAGCCCCTTGTTGATCATTATAAAAGTCGAGTTTTAAGCCAAAAGTTGGCTCAGTACCACACAGCATACAATGTTGATGACTTTGGTGTTTAGCCACTTTCTCGACTAAACGTATCGCGTTAAATGACTCGCACTTATCTATATCTGCTTGTAACAAGCTTTTGTTTGGGTTATCCATTTTCCACTCTTTCTGCTCAATACCCATCATGGTATAGCGCATTTATACGCCTAGTTATTGGCATATGCCATAAACCATACCCTATATCGAGTGGAATCTAATTTTGCGGCTAACCGCCTTTCGCAATTAATTGATTTAAAGAAGAGAATACGAAACTCACTGATCTGCTTTTCAGCATATTGTTGCCATCAATAACTACCAATATGGAATGGAACAGCAAAGCTGCTAGCTTTTACCCTAGCGGCTTATTTTTACTTACTTAGCACTATTTTTACTATCGACACTGTGGCTGCATTTAAGCAAATCTAAACTATTGCGGTTTGACCATAGGTAAAATACGGTAACCATCGATACGCACCATATCACTCGGTTGATAATGACGGATACCTAAGTTAAACACACCTGACTCATTGGCTGTTTCAATGTTATTAGGGGCATCAGCACCACAACCAAAACTCACAGTATAAGTACCATCTTTATTGACTGTCGCGGTATTAGAACTAACGTTCGCAACATCATTAAACATGAAGCCAGATTTGTTATAAACAGTAATAGACCAGAACGCTTTATCTTCGGGGTCTTTAAACGTCGCTTGGTGACACAGATCTGCTGGGTAATTACCTGAAACTTCATAGATATTATCTATCATTTGTGCGCCCCCCCAACCGATCGCAGCCCCAACTTCATACTTTTCTTGCGTAAATAACTTACTAGATTCATCATTAAAGCCTGTAAACATGCCCGTTAATGCATTGCTGCCATCACGTTCATTTAACATCGGCATTTTAGCTTTCAACTCATCTTCAACACGTTTGAAAGATGCTTCGTTTACAGGTTCGGATGTAAACAACTTCGCGCTATTGGCATTGATCTGCATTTTATCTTGATACATCGCTGCTTCTTTTTCAGTAAACGTCGCATCGAGACGAATAACCAAATACAAGTGATCACCAGTATGAGTAGACAACTCGAATGTACCACCACCGTAGTACATTGGTTGAATGCGATGGTCTTCTGTTACCGGCTGAACCGATATGTACTTGCCTTCAGGTAGTTCAGGCATAGTGACGGTTGCCCCTTTTGATACATCAACCACAGCCATCGAGTAATAGGTATCACGATTCATTCGTACCACAGGTTGCTCATCAGTGGGAGTTAGTTGGCGTTTATGCAGAAACTTATTTACCCCCACCAAATCTTGATTCTTAAGGATCTGATGAGATGTCTCATCTGTTGGGTAAGTACCTGGCGTTACAACCGATCCATCAGCCGTAAAAAAGGTATCCAAACTATTTGCTGGTTGCGCAGCAGATACACAACTAGCGGCTAAAACAGTACTCAATAAAACACTTTTAGTAATTTGAGATAACTTCATCTTATAGCTCCTCAGCTGACAATCTATTCTTAAGGTTTGAGCGAATAATATACAGATCGTATTATTAGTGAAAATCATAAAATCAAATACCTGATATGCTATTTTGTAATATCAGTACCCTTGGCGAAAAGAAGATAGGCTAGAATGAAAACACTTGAACAAGAACTCTCCCGCATTGATCTCAACCTACTTGTATCTCTAAGTGTTTTAATCAAAGAGAAAAACGTTTCACGCGCCGCCGAAAAAATGTTTCTTTCTCAGCCCGCTATGAGCCGAATTTTAGGACGATTGAGAGACCTATTCGATGATCCTCTTTTTTACCGTGAATCCAACGGACTGCAACCTACAGCCAAAACCTTAGAGTTAGAAACGCATTTAGACCGAATTTTGTTTTCCATCGATAGCTTAGTAAACAGCACCAATTTTTCCCCAAAAACGTGCGAAAAAGCATTTAGGATTTCAACACCGCCCTTGATGAGTAAGCTGCTTACGGCCCCATTAGCAAAAAAAATCTATGACCTTGCACCAAGCGTTACATTAGAGGAATATCCTTCAGCGGCAGATCCAACACTATTGCTAAAAGAGAATCACGTTGATTTTTCGATACATATAAAAGACACCGCTATCGGGAATGAATACCTTTCTGAAAAAATTGGTCATACTTACCCAGTTATCTATGGCGTAGCAGATCACCCTTTATTGAAAAAGAAGCAAGTCAGTATTGATGATTGCCTCGAATATTCATTTGTAGACTTATCTCTCGATATTCGCTCTATAGGTGAATACCTCAATCCATTAGATGTTGAGTTATTAAAGCAAGGAAAAAGCAGGAAAATTGCATTTAGATCGGGCCAACTATCAACCTTACTAGAATCAATTGAAGGAACTAATAGACTTATTATTGGGGGGCATTTGCTAGAGCAAGACGCAATTTTAGGTTCAAAATTCAAGGCTATAACGTCATTTAACCTCGCACATTTCGCCGTCAATATTTACCTTGTTGAACATAAAAGAACAGCGAGTAGTCCGCCTCATCAATGGTTAAAATCATTGATTATTGAATCAATTAAGAGCAAATTCACTATTGCTAGTTAACAGCTAGGAGAAGAAACATCGTTCTAGAAATAGTGAACACATATAATTGAGCAGATACTGAAACCATCATTTCATCTGACGGGTTAACACAGTATCAAACTCAATCCAGTTCTTTATTAACGAGCATCTAGCAACGATCTGCCCTGCGTAGCGATAACCTCTTGGTACCAATGAAAACTCTTTTTACGCTTGCGAAGTAACGAACCGCTACCATCATTTTCTCGTTCAACATAAATAAACCCATAACGTTTACTCATTTCTGCCGTTGAGTTTGCAACCAGATCAATCGGTCCCCAGCTAGTGAAACCCATTAATTCAACCCCATCGGCAATGGCTTCTCTTGCTTGTACAAGGTGATCATTGAGGTATTGAATGCGGTAATCATCGTGTATCTCACCGTCTTCATTTACCTCATCACGCGCACCCAAACCATTCTCTACCACAAACAGCGGTTTTTGGTACCGATCGTAGAGGAAGTTCAGCAAAATCCGCAGACCTTTAGGATCAATGAGCCAACCCCATTGGCTTTTCTCTAAATATGGGTTTGGTACGCTATCTATAATGTTCCCGACTTCTTTTTGTTTAGGATCAACACTTGCGCAGCCACTGGCGTAATAGCTAAATGAGATAAAATCGACCGAGGCCTGGGCAATAGTATCTAAGTCACCTTCTTCCATTGCGATAGTGATATTATTCTCGCGGAAATAACGCAACATGTAACCAGGGTATTTACCGCGTGTTTGCACATCACCAAAGAACAGCCATTTGTTATTTTCATGCATGGCTGCAATCACATCATCAGGGTTACAGGTGTACGGGTAATTAATCGCACCCAATAGCATATTGCCAATCTTGCCATCTGGAATCATACGCTTACATAGGCTTACCGCTTTAGCATTGGCAACCAATTGGTGGTGAATGGCTTGATAAATCGCCTGCTCTGTCGCATCTTCCTGCAGGCCTACACCAGTAAATGGCGCATGAAGCGACATGTTAATTTCATTAAAAGTCAGCCACAGCTTTACTTTCTCTTTATAGCGTTCAAAAACAGTGCTGACGTAACGCTCAAAGAACGCAATTAGCTTTCTATCAGCCCAGCCTCCATAGTTCTCAACAAGTGCATAAGGCATCTCATAGTGTGACAAGGTCACAAACGGCTGAATATCGTTCTTTGCTAGCTCTTCGAAAATGCGGTCATAATAAGCAAGACCCGCTTCATTCGGCTCTTGGTCGTCACCATTAGGAAAAATACGCGTCCACGCTATCGACAAGCGTAAGCAGTTGAAGCCCATCTCTTTAAACAGCGAAATGTCCTCTGGGTAACGGTTATAGAAATCAATCGCGACATCCTTAATGCCTGCGGTGCGTGCTTCTCTAGTTTGATGCGGACTCAAAATACCTGATGGCAGCATGTCGGACGTTGACAGCCCCTTACCATGCAGCTCATAAGCACCTTCAACTTGGTTAGCTGCAATTGCACCACCCCATAAAAAATCATTCGGAAATTGAGTCATACAAGCCTCTGTTTAGTCGCTGTTGCATTCATGCTGTTATATGCATAGTTAAATTAAAAGCGCCGAGCAAATCATACGGAACATGACGTTAGTATTGATGAATATAACAGGAAGAAAAAGAGTGTATTTGAGGAGGAATCTGTTCCTCATTTTGGCATTTGGTAGCCACTGCTTGCCTGAAACAAAGAACAAACACTAAAAACTAGGAAATATTTTCAGTATTGAATTCCCAGTTTGAAAGCCTATGACGCTGACTCGTCACACAAAGACCACATTTTAAACAAATTCAAAACCTACATATCGAGATTTCAGCACTCGAGATTATTTTCGATATTTCATAAAAAAAACATCTCAATCTTTACATATGTAAATTACAGCTAAAAACGCCTGATATAAATTGTCCTTGAATTAACGATGAGGCGTTAACATGAAGAATAATAAAAATATTATTGTAGAGAAGACTGCAAATTTATTGGAAAATAACTTCTATACAAAAGAAGGCGTATATAAAACGCCAATGCTTTACTCCCCAGCGTTATCAAATCTTTGCAGTGGTAATGTATATATAAAATGCGAAAACTTACAAACAACAGGTAGTTTCAAAATCAGAGGTGCATCAAGCGCCCTACTCAACTTGCCTCAAGAACTAAAAAACACTGGCGTATTAACAGCCAGCTCAGGTAACCATGGGGCTGGTACTGCAGCGGCGGCAAAAGCATTAGGGATACCTGTTACCATCTATGTTCCCGCTAAGATCAGTAGTAAAAAAGAGAAAAAAATAAGCAAACTTGGCGCAACCCTTATTAAGGTTGACGGCAGCGCTGATTATGCCGAAACCGTCGCATTAGCTGATGCTAAAGAAACTGGCGCAACCTACATTAGCCCTTATAACCATGAAGATATCATTGCTGGGCAGGGCACGATTGGCTTAGAAATTTTAGCGCAAACGCCAAGTGTAGACGCTGTTATCGCTAGTGTTGGCGGTGGTGGTCTCATCAGTGGTATTGGTTCTAACATCAAAGCGCATAAACCTGAAACTCAGATTATCGGCGCCTTTCCTGAAAATGCCCCAGTAATGAAAGTCTGTATGGAAGCACAGGAAATCATTGAAGTTCCTGAATCCGATACCTTATCTGATGGTACTGCGGGCGGAATCGAAGAAGGCAGTATCACGCTAGCACTCTGTATGGATGTTATTGATAGCACAGAAACTGTCACTGAATACGAAATAGCGGAAGCGATGAAGCTGATTAAAGAAAATCACGCCATGATCATTGAAGGCGCAGCAGGCGTAGCTGTCGCGACACTCATTAAAAATAAAGAAGCCTATAAAAATAAGAATGTATGTGTCGTACTTTGCGGCAGCAACGTGACCGACGAAACCTTTAACTCAGCAATGGCAATGGTGAAATAAATGAAAATCATCAACAAACAAGCAATCGAAGCAAACTTACCTGACATGTCTACGCTGATGGCAATCATCAAACAGTGCTATATCGATTTCAGTGACAAAAAATATGTTGTCCCCCCTGTTGGCCATATGCCATTACCTAACGGTGAGCTGCACATTAAATATGGCATTAGTGACGTTCAAAAGTATGCAGCGATAAAAATAGCATCAGGCAGCTATACCAACCACGAAATAGGCTTACCTAACTCATACGGTTGCATCATGGTTATTAACGCGAATACGGGCTTTCCTGAATACATGCTACAAGATGAAGGCATACTCACCGACCACAGAACAGCAGCCGCTGGCGCCCTTATGGCTCAAACCATGATCGGTGATAATTCAGCGCGTACATTCGGCATTGTGGGGTGCGGTATTCAAGGGTATTTTCAAAGCGTTTACACCTGCCACGCTCTTGGAATTAATCAAGTGTTAGCCTATGACATCAAGCCAGAGAATATCCAGTCACTCACAGAGCAATTAGCCAAACATGACATTGAGCTTGTCCCTTGTAAGTCGATAAAAGCCTTGTGTGAATCTTGCGATGTGATAACAACCGTCACACCAGCCACTAGCGGCTATATCATATATGACTGGTTAAAACCGAATGCACATATTAACGCCTTTGGCTGTGATACCGAAGGTAAGCAAGAGCTTACTGAAAACGTGCTTCAGAATGCGAGCCTTATTTTGGCTGATAGCCTTGCGCAATGCTCACACCATGGTGAATTGCAGTACCTGTACAATGATAGAAGTCAGCAGCACATCAAGCGTAAAAGCACAGAGTTTGGCACCTTCTTTAAGGACCAAGCACGCTTTAGCACTTCAGGATTGACCATCGCTGATTTTACGGGGATCGCCCCGCAAGACATTGCCATCGCAAATGCCGTCATCAAACAATAAACGCTTTATCCATTTGCTCGTGAAACAAGCCCAGCAACAACCTGCTGGGCTTCGCTTTTTGATACAACGAATGGCACTTCATTATTTTTTCTTGTATTTATTCAATAACTCGAAAGGAATGTGACAATAATCATTAGGGAAGCGCGTCAACCTATCTTGGTGCTCGTCATCACTTTTGACGTAGTTAGTCAGAGCAAATACTTCAACCACAATTTTATCGCTATCATCTCTCGCAGAGATATACGCCTTTACTTGCTCAAGATGTGAAGGGTTAACACTGTACACGCCCGTTCGGTACTTTTCACCAACATCATCGCCCTGCTTATTTAAGCTATAAGGGTCAATAATTTCAAAGAAATAATCCATCAACTGCGTAATCGTCACCAGCTGAGGGTTAAACTGAGTGCGAACACATTCAGCGTAGCCATCATAATCACTTTGGGTGGCGTTTGTGGTTCCATTCGCACGGCCACTTTCTGTCGAGATCACGCCAGGCAGGTGCTTCATAAACTCTTGCACGCCCCAGAGACACCCACCCGCAAAATACATTTCTTCCATCAGACAAAATCCAATAAATTAACAAAATTTAGGTATTAGTTACTCACATCGCCTGATTTCTCTATCAGCTCTGGAAAGCGCTTAAACAAGTAATCTAAAAATAGTCTAATTCGCTTTGGTTGAAACTGCTTACTGATATACACCACGTTCAAATCAGCACTAGAGACCATGGTTGAAGTATTGAAGTTCTTCATGTAACCATTAAGTACGGTCACAAGACGCTGGCTATTAATATCCGCTTGAACATCCAGTACAGATTTAAGCGCAATTCCCGCCCCTTCTAGTGCCCATTGCCTGATGATTTCACCATCGTCAGAAAAGCGCTTTGGCGACACCGTTATCGAGACTTTTTTGTCTTGTTCTTGAAAATGCCAGGTTTTCAGCTCTTCATTACTGCGTAGCATCACCAAACAATCATGCGCTGCCAGATCTTCAGGCTTCAAGGGTGTACCGTGCTTAGCAAGGTATTCAGGTGAGGCACACAAAACCCGTCGGCTAGGCGATAAACGGCGTGAGATCAGGCTGCTATCAACCAATTCACCGTAGCGAATAACAATATCCCGACCAGATTCCGCAATATTTGAAATACGATCATCAAGGTATAAATAAGGCACAACATCTGGATACTGCGCTACAAACTCATTCAAAATAGGCATGATATATTGCTTGCCTATATCTTTAGGAGCAGAAACTCGGAGCGCACCTTTAACTTCCTTCATACCATTCTGGATAAGGTTCTCTACCTCGCTAACATTATCCAAAATGTCGAGACACGCTTTGTAATACAGTTCACCAGCATCGGTTAACCCAACATGTCTTGTACTTCGATTCAGTAACTTAACACCATACCTTTCTTCTAACGATTGAAGCCTTGCCGTCATTGTCGCGGGAGAAAGTCCTAGGTCACGGCCAGCAGCTGCCAGCCCCTGACGCTTCACAATACTCACGAACATGTTCATATCAGAGAATTTATCCACTCATACCTCAATTATTCAGACAAATGAAATAATGAATTCGAATTTTACCCAATTATCAAAATAAATCGAATAAATATAATAACAAACATCGAAGAAAAATAGATAAATCAGAGCAGCCAGAGAGAGACAGATTATGAGTCAGGATAAAACAAGCTATGTCATTTTAGGTGGCACATCAGGTATCGGCGTAGCGGTAGCAACACAATTTGATAATGGAGAAAACATCATCCATGTTGCAAGCCGCCAAACAGGCCTTGATATCAGTGATGAGAAATCTGTGCACGCTTACTTCGAATCCATTGGTGCTTTTGATCATCTCATCGTTACAGCAGGCTCTGCGGCACCAGCAGGTAAAGTGGTAGACGTAAAAATTCCAGACGCTAAAGCCGCTTTTGATATTAAGTTCTGGGGATCAATTAACGCTGCTAAACATGCTAGCCGTTATATCAAACCGAATGGCACGATTACGTTAACCACAGGAATGCTATCACGTAAAGTGGTTGCAAATACCTATACAAAAACAGCCATTAACGCCGCGCTAGAAGCCGTTACAAAAGTATTGGCTAAAGAACTCTCCCCTATTCGCGTTAATGCAGTTAGCCCCGGTTTAACAATGACAACCGCCTATCAAGGTCTGGATGAACAAAGCCGTGAGTCCATGTATGAAAACGCACGCAATAACCTTCCTGCTGGCCGTGTTGGCACTGCCGAAGATGTCGCTCATGCCTATGTTATGGCTATCACTAACCCCTATATGACAGGCTCTATCATCGATGTTGATGGCGGCGCATTAATTAACTGATTCAAATCTCAACTTACTTAATAGCAGAACAAATATAACCACTCAGCCCTTCGCTAGAGCTATAAACAGGAATTCACATGAAACTCTATATTTATGAACATTGCCCATTCAGTGCACGTGTACGCTTTGTTGCTGGCATGCTGAATTTACCGCTTGATGTAGTAACCATTGCTTACGATGATGACAAAACAACCACTGACATCGTGGGTAGCAAACAAGTCCCAGTACTTGTAAAAGATGATGGCACGGCAATCGCTGAAAGCTTAGATATTATTGATCACTTTCTATCTATTGCGGACTCAATTCAAACCAATATTCCATCTGAGGCAATTCTAGAATGGCAACGTCGCGCCTTCTTACCATTACAAAAAATTGGTTACCCACGATGGTCTTCGATGGATCTCGCTGAATTCACAACCGCATCATCTCAACGTGCATGGCGCAGTAAAAAAGAAACCGAAGCACTTAACTTTGATGCGCTGTTAACAGAGACCCCCACTATTGCAAAAGAAGTGGAAACGTTGATCCGTGAAGCCGGCATTTTACTGAAACTTGATTCCACAATCCCTATCGCTATCGTCGATGAAGCCATCCTGTTCTCTATTCTTCGTGGCTTCTTTAGTGCAGCTGAAATTGATTGGGAGCCATCTGTAAAAGAATGGATGGAACTTGTCAGTAAAGAAGCGAATGTTCGATTACTAAAATAAGATGAAGACCATGAAAAAATTATTTGAAAAAGCACAACTTAAAAGCCTAGATTTACAAAACCGTGTTGTTATGGCACCCATGACACGAGCGCGCACTAGCCAACCCGGTAATATTCCCAATGATATGATGGCGACCTACTACCAACAACGTGCCACGGCGGGTTTAATCATCTCTGAAGCCACTCAGATTTCTGACGACTCACAAGGTTACTCATTCACCCCAGGTGTTTACACGGACGAGCAAGTCGAAGGCTGGCAACCTGTCACGAAAGCAGCGCACGAGCAAGGGGCAGCCATGTTCTGTCAGCTATGGCATGTAGGCCGTGTTTCTCACCCCACGTTCCAAAAAGGTGAGCTGCCAATGGGTCCTTCAGCCTTAGCGCCAATCGAAACCAAAGTTTGGATTTCTGATGACCAAGGTAATGGCAATATGGTGGACTGTATTCAACCTCGTGAAATGGATCAAAGTGATATCGATCGTGTCATTAAAGACTTTGCCTATTCAGCAAAACGAGCCATTGAAGCAGGCTTTGATGGTGTGGAAATTCACGGCGGTAACGGTTATCTCATTGACCAATTCCTCCGCACCAATTCCAACAAACGAACCGACAACTACGGCGGCACACGTGAAAATCGTATTCGTTTCTTAATTGAAGTGGTAGATGCCGTTATTGATGCAATTGGCGCAGATAAAGTAGGCGTTCGCTTAGCGCCCTTCATTACATTCAAAGACATGAACTGCCCTGATATTGTGCCAACAATTCTTGAAGCGTCTCGTCAATTACAAGCGCGAGATATTGCTTACATGCACCTATCTGAAGCTGATTGGGACGATGCACCCGTTATTCCTGAGAGTTTCCGCATTGAACTACGCGAAATTTTCACCAACGCCATCATTGTGGCAGGTAGTTACACCCAAGAACGCGCCGATGAGGTTCTTAGCAAAGGTTATGCGGATTTAGTGGCCTTCGGGCGCCCATTTGTCTCTAACCCAGACTTGGTGTCTCGTTTAGAACACGGTTATGAGCTAGCCGATTTAGACGGTGCAACCTTGTTTGGTGGAAATGAACGTGGTTACACAGATTACCCCGCGATGCAGATTGCAGAAGCAGTAGAGTAATTCAACACCATAATAAAATAACGAGCACCAAAATGAAAAAAGGCTGCCCCTTAACAGGGTCAGCCAATGTATTGTGCTCGAAGGGCTAATTAGCCACCGAAGTCATCCAGAAGGATGTTTTCGTCTTCTACACCAAGATCTTTCAGCATGCCGATAACAGCGGCATTCATCATTGGTGGACCACACATGTAGTATTCACAGTCTTCTGGTGCTTCGTGATCTTTCAAGTAGTTCTCGTAGATCACGTTGTGGATGAAGCCTGTGTAACCATCCCAGTTATCTTCTGGAGAAGGATCAGACAGTGCAACATGCCACTCGAAGTTCTCGTTGTCCGCAGCTAGCGTATCGAAATCTTCAATGTAGAACATTTCACGCTTAGAGCGAGCACCGTACCAGTAAGTCATCTTACGCTTAGATTTAAGACGTAGAAGCTGGTCGAAGATGTGTGAACGCATAGGTGCCATACCAGCACCACCACCGATGAATACCATTTCGTTATCCGTTTCTTTCGCGAAAAACTCACCGAAAGGACCAGAAATAGTACATGTATCGCCAGACTTCAGAGACCAAATGTATGAAGACATCACACCTGGTGGTACATCTGGGTTGTTTGGCGGCGGCGTTGCGATACGCACGTTAAGCTTAATCAGGCCTTTCTCTTCTGGGTATGACGCCATAGAGTAAGCACGGATTGAGTGCTCTTTAACAACTGACTCGTAACGGAACAGGTTGAACTTGTCCCAATCACCACGGTATTCCTCAGGAACATCGAAGTCAGCGTATTTGATGTGATGCGGTTCAGCTTCAATCTGAATGTAACCACCCGCACGGAAAGGAACTTCCTCGCCTTCTGGGATTTTAAGCACGAGTTCTTTGATGAACGTTGCTTCGTTGTCATTCGAAAGAACTTCACATTCCCACTTCTTAACACCAAAGATTTCTTCTGGAAGCTCGATGTTCATATCAGATTTAACGTTAACCTGACATGCTAGACGCTCGCCTTCACGTGCTTCACCTTTTGTGATGTGGTCAAGTTCAGTCGGTAAGATGTCACCACCACCCGATTTCACTTTAACGCGACACTGGCCACAAGAGCCACCGCCACCACAAGCAGAAGAAACGAAGATACCACTTGCTGAAAGAGCATTAAGTAGTTTACTACCGGCAGCGGTTGTAATCGCTTTTTCCGGATCGTTGTTTACTGAGATAGTAATGTCGCCTGATGGTACTAGCTTAGATTTAGCGAAAAGAATCACTAAAACTAGAGCCAGGATAATCAGAGTGAACATGACTACGCCAAGAATAATATCCATTGACTATTCCTATTATCCTGATTACAGCTGTACGCCAGAGAAAGACATAAAGCCTAACGCCATAAGACCAACAGTGATGAATGTAATACCCAAACCACGTAAACCCGGAGGTACGTCTGAGTACTTCATCTTTTCACGAATACCCGCTAGGGCTACGATTGCAAGCATCCAACCGGTGCCTGAACCGAAACCGTACACTACAGACTCAAGGAAGTTGTAGTCACGTTGTACCATGAAAGATACACCACCGAAGATTGCACAGTTAACTGTGATCAGCGGAAGGAAAATACCAAGTGCGTTGTATAGCGGTGGGAAGAAGCGGTCCAGAATCATTTCTAGAATCTGAACAAGTGCTGCAATTACACCGATAAACGTGATGAAGTTAAGGAAGCTTAAGTCCACACCTTCAACAATCGCACCATCTTTTAGTAGTAGGTTGTAAACAAGGTTGTTTACAGGTACCGCAATCGTTAGTACAACGATTACCGCAACACCCAGACCAAAAGAGGTTTTTACTTTCTTAGATACCGCAAGGAATGTACACATACCTAAGAAGAACGAAAGTGCCATGTTCTCGATAAAAATCGAACGAACTAAAAGGCTTAGATAATGTTCCATGTTCCCCTTACTCCTTCGCTTCTACTTGTTCTGGACGAATAATACGGATAGCCCAGATCATGAAACCGATCAGGAAGAAAGCTGATGGCGCGAGTAGCATCATGCCGTTTGGTTGGTACCAACCGCCGTCAGATACTAGAGGTAGAACCTCGATGCCAAATAACTTACCTGAACCTAGTAGTTCACGGAAGAAGCCAACAGTGATTAGTACGAAACCGTAACCAAGACCGTTACCAATACCATCAATAAGCGACGGTAGTGGTGCAGACTTCATTGCGTATGCTTCAGCACGACCCATTACGATACAGTTAGTAATGATCAGGCCAACGAATACAGAAAGCTGTTTAGAAATATCGTAAACAAATGCTTTTAGTACTTGGTCAACCAAGATTACTAGTGATGCAATGATCGCCATCTGCGCGATGATACGTACACTGTTAGGAATATGGTTACGAACTAACGATACGAAAAAGTTAGAAAATGCTGTAACAAACGTTACCGCTAGCGTCATTACAAACGCTGTTTCTAGTTTCGTAGTAACCGCTAGTGCAGAACATACACCAAGAACCTGAAGCGCGATCGGGTTGTTGTCGAGAAACGGCGCAAACAAGATCTTTTTCATTTCTTTAGCATCAGCCATTGTTCAGGCCTCCCTTACGAACCTTAGCTAGGAAAGGACCGAAGCCCATGTCGCCTAACCAGAAATCGAAGGTGTGTTGTACACCGTTACCAGTTAGCGTCGCACCAGAAAGACCGTCAACACCGTGGATATCACCAGGGGTTGCACCACCTTTCACTACGCGAATAGCAGGTTGGTTGTTGTCATCAAACAGTTTCTTACCTTCAAACTGTGCACGCCAGTTCGGGTTTTCGATTTCACCACCCAGTCCAGGGGTTTCACCCTGCTGGTAGTAAGTGATACCAGAAACAGTATTACCATCAGTCTCAACCGCAACGAATGCGTACATCATAGACCACAGACCGTTACCGTGAACCGGTAGGATCAGTTTCTCGATGTTATCGTTCGCGTCTTTAACGAGGTAAACAGTCGCCACGTTTGCACGACGAATGATCTTAGCCAGATCTTGCTCAGCGTTTAGCTTCACAGATTGTGCTGGATCTTTCGCAGCTGAACGTTGGTTGTACTGTGCAGGTGTTTGACCCGCTTCAGTTTGATCAACAAACTCGCCAGTGTTTAAGTCAACAAGCTTAGGCTCGATGAACTGACCGTATGCTTCTTGAATGTTTGCAGCACCGTCAAGCAGGCCAGCAACAGACAAGATGTTACGCTGAACATCTTCTACCGCATTTTTTTGCTGTAGAGGACGCAGTGCAACAGCTGCAGTTGATACCACGATCGAGCAGACTAGGCTCAGCGCGACAACAACAATCAGCGTTTTTTTAATGCTATCGTTATTACTTGCCATGGCGAGCTAGTCTCCGTTTGATGTTGCCCTGAACAACTAGGTTGTCAAATAGAGGCGCGAAGAGGTTCGCGAATAGAATCGCCAGCATCATACCCTCAGGGTAAGCTGGGTTAACTACACGAATCATCACTGCCATTGCACCAATTAACGCACCGTACCACCACTTACCTTTATTGGTAAATGCCGCTGATACAGGGTCAGTTGCCATGAACATCATACCGAATGCAAAACCACCTAGAACTAGGTGCCAGTGCCATGGCATGCTGAACATTGCATTGGTGTCAGAACCAACGATGTTAAACAGAGTCGCTGCTGCAACCATACCAATCATAGTACCCGCGATGATGCGCCATGAAGCGATGCCCATGTAAACGATCATTGCGCCACCAAGAATGATAGCGAGTGTAGAAACTTCACCGATAGAGCCTGGAATACGACCGATAAACGCGTCCATCCAAGTGATCGCTTCGCCTGTCACTGTATTCAGTACAGAAGCTTGACCACCGTTAGCCCACTGGCTTAGCGCAGTTGCACCTGAGAAACCGTCAGCCGCAGTCCATACTAGATCACCAGAGATCTGAGCTGGGTATGCGAAGAACAGGAAGGCACGACCTGCAAGCGCAGGGTTAAGGAAGTTACGACCAGTACCACCAAAGATCTCTTTCGCAACAACAACACCAAAGGTAATACCTAGTGCAGCTTGCCAAAGTGGAAGTGTTGCTGGAACGATCAATGCGAACAAGATAGAAGTTACAAAGAAACCTTCGTTAACTTCATGCTTACGCACCATACAGAAAAGCACTTCCCAGAAACCACCTACAGCAAATACCACTGCGTAGATAGGGAGGAAGTAAGTCGCACCGAGTAGCATTTTGCTACCCCACCCAGCATCAGCTGTGAGTGTGCCGCCTAACATTTGCGTTAGCCAGTAGTGCCAATCGCCTGCAAGTACAGTCGCCAGTTGTTCACCAACGTACATGTGGTTTAGTGCAGTGATTGCTTGATGACCCGTATTGAACATGCCCCAGAACATTGCTGGGAATACCGCAAACCATACCATGATCATGATACGTTTAAGGTCAATACTATCGCGAACGTGTGAACCAGTACGCGTCACTTGGCCTGGAGTGTACATAAGAGTGGCGAATGCTTCGTAAAGCGCAAACCATCTTTCGTGTTTACCACCAGGTTCAAAGTGATGTTCAACATCTTCGAGGAAATTCTTGAGACCCATGAATTACCCTTCCTTCTCAATTTTGTCCAAGCACTCACGTAGCAATGGACCAAACTCATACTTACCTGGGCATACATACGTACATAGAGCCAGATCTTCTTCATCTAACTCAAGCGCACCCAGTAGTTGCGCGCTATCGCTATCACCAGCACAAAGGTCACGAAGTAACAGTGTTGGTTCGATGTCTAGTGGCATTACTTTTTCGTAGTTACCAATTGGCACCATTGAACGCTCACTACCGTTAGTCGTGGTTGTCATGTTAAACAACTGACCAGGGAAGAATTGGCTCAAGAACGAACGCGTTACAGAGAATTTGTTTTTACCTGGTGCGATCCAGCCTAAGAATTCTTTCTCATAGCCTTCACGAAGCGCCGTTACTTGAAGGTGGTAACGACCAAGGTAAGCCAGTGGACCAACCGCTTTCGTCGCGTTCAGAACAGAGCCTGAAAGCACACGAATTTGACCTGGCATCATCTCAGAATCAGTTAGCTGCTCAATAGAAGCACCGATTTGAGTACGCACAAGACGTGGGTTGTTCACAACAGGACCACCAAGGGCAACAACGCGATCAGTGTATAGCTCACCTGTTAAGAAAAGCTGACCGAACGCAATAACGTCTTGGTAGTTAATGTGCCACGCAACATTCGCTGCATCAGCACCGAATAGTTTGTGGATGTGAGTACCAACTAGGCCAGCAGGGTGTGGACCGTTGAATACGTGTTCTTCAATGTTAGCTTCAGAACTACGCGGTAAGCTCGAACCTGCTTTACAAACCATGACTTTGCCGCTAGTTAAGCGAGAAAGTAGAGTTAGACCAGCAACAAACGCATCGCTTTGTTCGTTGATGATTAGCTCAGGGCTTGCAGCTAGAGGATTGGTATCAATTGCAGTAACAAAGATAGCCTTTGTTTCTGAATCAATAGCCGGCACCTTGCTGAATGGACGGGTACGAAGCGCTGTCCACATGCCAGATTCAACTAACTGTTCAACCACAACATCACGATCGAGTTGTGCTAGTTGATCAGCGGTATAGCGGTTGTATGTGATTTGCTCGTTGCCTTCTACATCGATAACAACCGATTGTAGAACACGTTTAGCACCACGATTAATCTCAGTAACCTTACCAGCGGCTGGAGCAGTGAATTTAACGCCAGGATTCTTTTTATCTTCAAAAAGAACCTGACCTTTCTTCACTACATCCCCTACGCGGGTATGCATGGTAGGACGCATACCAACATATTCTTCGCCAAGCAAGGCAACACGTGTGATGGCATTACCATCATTTATCGCCTGGGTAGGAGTCCCTGAAATTGGGATATCCAGACCCTTTTTTATTGTAATCATACGCACTTCACAACATAGACCTTGTTAAGGATTACGCTTCCATTTCTGCTATTTTAATCTTCCAAGTATCAGGGCCCGTTTGGTGCGCATTCACACCTTCAGCATCAACAGCAACTGTGACAGGCATATTTTCGACCTCAAATTCATAAATCGCCTCCATGCCCAAATCAGCAAATGCGACAACACGCGCACTCTTTATCGCTTTGGCTACAAGGTAAGCAGCGCCACCCACAGCCATCAGATACACAGCTTTGTGCTTTTTAATTGACTCTATCGCCATTGGCCCACGTTCGGCTTTGCCAATCATGCCAGTTAGACCAGCCTGACCAAGCATCATCTCTGTAAATTTATCCATACGTGTTGATGTGGTTGGACCCGCAGGACCTACAGCTTCATCGCCCACCGCATCCACAGGGCCAACAAAGTAAATAAAGCGATTATTAAAATTAACAGGAAAATCTTCCCCTCTCGCCAACATGTCTTGAATACGTTTATGCGCCGCATCACGCCCCGTCAAGATTTTACCCGACAGTAATACTGTCTCGCCTGATTTCCATTCTTGAACATCACTCTTAGTGATTTCATCGACATTCACACGACGCGTATTCTCCCCAACTTCCCACGTAACTTCTGGCCAATCATCTAGCTTAGGTGGCGTCAATTTAGCAGGCCCTGTACCATCTAATGTGAAGTGAACATGGCGGGTTGCAGCACAATTAGGGATCATACATACAGGCTTGGAGGCCGCATGGGTTGGCGCTGTTTTAATTTTGACATCAACAACCGTTGTCAAACCACCCAGCCCCTGCGCCCCAATACCCAGTTGATTAACTCGGTTATAAATATCTAGCCGTAAGGCTTCTTCAGCATTTTGAGCGCCTCGTTCCTCAAGCTCATGAATATCTATAGATTCCATCAAGGATTCTTTGGCTAACACGGCCGCTTTTTCAGCTGTACCACCAATACCTATGCCTAGCATGCCCGGAGGACACCAGCCTGCCCCCATCAAGGGAACCGTTTTTTCAACCCACTCTGCAACGTCATCGGAAGGATTGAGCATCACCATTTTCGTTTTATTTTCAGAGCCGCCACCTTTGGCTGCAATCTGAATATCAAGCTTGTTGCCTGGCACCATTTCTATATGAACAACAGCAGGTGCATTATCTTTCGTGTTACTTCGTAAGCCCGCAGGATCTGCTACCACGGAAGCTCGCAGCGGATTATCCAGATTGGTATAGGCGCGGCGGACACCTTCATCTATCATTTCTTGAACAGTCAAATCACTGTCCCACTGTATATCCATACCGATCTTCACGAAACAGGTCACAATCCCCGTATCCTGACAAATTGGACGGCGACCTTCTGCCGACATGCGTGAGTTAATCAAGATCTGTGCAATGGCATCTTTGGCCGCAGCGCTTTGTTCCTTGTTATAGGCTTTTTCTAAAGCCTGTACAAAGTCCAAAGGGTGATAATATGAGATATATTGTAATGCATCGGCAACACTCTCAATTACATCGTGCTTTTTAATAACTGTCATCATTACCCTCGTTATTTGTTTTTATTAAATGACACCCAGTCAATGCCCCACTATGATAGGTGTCATTAATATTATTTACGGATGTTGTGTAAAGTTATGTTGTTATTTCAACAACATAATTATCGTGCGTTAATTAATTGCCATCGACAAAAAATAGCCGACAACGGTTGCAGTTGTTACACCAATGAAACCAGGAATAATAAAGCTATGATTTAGTATATATTTCCCAATTCGGGTCGTGCCAGAGCGGTCAAATGTAATTGCAGCAAGGTCACTAGGATAAAAAGGAAAGAAGAAATATGCATAACATGCTGGTAATACACCAATAATAACTTCTGCGGGGATCCCAAGAGAAAAACCAAGAGGTAACATAATCGTAAGAACTGCGGCCTGACTTTTCAGAAAAACTGAAACAACAAACATCGCAATAGCAAAAGTCCATGGGTGAACATTAACAATATCGCTGACCATACTAATTAAATATGGTTTATGGAAACTAATAATCGTGTCACTCATCCAAGCGATACCAAAAATAATAACAACCGCTGTCATACCCGCAATAAACACATTGCTAGTTACAATTTTCTTGGGCTGAACTTTTGTTGTTAATAAAATTATCGCACCGACAGACAACATTAGAAACTGTATTGCTACAGACATTTTGACGCCATCAGGTAATAAACCGAGTCCCTTTCCAAACATGGCTACAAAAATAACTGACGCAATACCCAACACAAAAACAGTCAGTCCAGTTTTAGCTTTCTTATCTTCTGTTGAACCTTCTTGTGTTTCCGCGCTGGTATCGAGTAACTCTTTACGGAATTCTTCATCTTCACAACGAGCTTTAAATTCAGGATCTTTATCCAGATCTTTCCCTCTATTTAAACTCCAAGTACAAGCAACAAGTAAACCCGTTAATGTTGCAGGGATCGTCACCATCAGTACATCTAACAAACCAACATCAAGATTATTATCAACGGCTGTCGCCATCACCACTGCCGCCGCAGCCGCAATTGGGCTGGCCGTTATACCCATTTGTGACGCGACTGACGCCATCGCCATTGGACGCTCAGGACGAATACCTTTTTTATAGGCCACATCATAAATAACAGGAAGAAGTGGGTAAACAGAGTGACCAGTCCCCACAAGAACCGTTAATGAATAAGTACTCAGCGGCCCAAGAAAGACAATCTTATTTGGATGTTTACGCAATACTTTTTCTGCATATTTAACAAGTAATTTAAGTCCTCCTGTTGCCTCTAAAGTCGCAGAAGCTGCAACCACAGCCAAAATAATTAGCATTACGCTAATAGGCGGCGTTCCGGGTGTCACGCCAAACACAAAGGCTAATACAGAAACGCCTAAACCACCTAAAAGACCAAACGCAATTCCACCATGCCGAATACCAATGAATATTACGGCAAGCAGTAGCATCATATGAACATAAAACATTTTTAACCCTTATATTGAAACACTTATTCGTTGAATAACGACATGGCTACCCAGGGCGGATAGCCAAACGATTTACCTAAATAATGAGAATAATGAAAATAACAGCCAGCGCCGACACTAGGAATGCTGTTGCGTAACACGCAATTTTACCAGCAACGCCTGTGTGGAATTTAAGGTCATGCATACCGTGGTGTAAACGGTGCATTGCATGCCACATTGGTAGTGCTAATGTCGCGATAGTGAATAGCGCACCAATGATGCTCGTTACAAAGCCTGTTACACGCTCGTAGCTCATTGCTTCAGCATCGATCATGCCCAGCGGTACCATGATACCAAGCACAAGTACTGTTACTGGTGTTAGCATTGCGAACCAAGTACCACCAGCACCGAACAGACCCCACCATACTGGCTCGTCAGAACGTTTAGGATTTAGATTGACCACGTGGTTCTCCTTAAACTAGTACTAGAACGAATAGTGAGATAGCTGCAACAGCGGCCCACTGTGCTAGCACAACAATTTTCTTATCAAGTGCTTTGCCTTTGATCTTAATCGGCATTACTTGAGGCATCATGCTGAAGAATGTTTGTGCGTGGAACAGGCTGCCCGCTAGAGCAAGAATGTTCAACACAACAACAACTGGATTCGCCATAAAGCTTAACCAAGTCGCCCATGCTTCAGGGCCTTTCACTAGGCTACCTAGACCGAAAGTCAGGCAGATAGTGAAGAAAATTAAAGGTAAAATTGTTGCTTCACGAACCATGTAGAAGCGGTAGAAAGGGTGATCTTTCCACCATGTACGTGTCATTTCACGAACGTAAGGTTTACGGTTGCTCATCCTTATGCCTCCTGAGGCTTAATCATGGCAATAACGAAATCTTTAGAAGATTCTACTTTGCCTTGGTTAACTGCTGCCGCTGGATCAACGCTCTTCGGACAAACTTCAGAACAGTAACCCACAAACGTACAACCCCAAGCGCCATTTTCGCCGTTGATAAGCTTCATACGCTCATCCGCGCCGTTGTCACGGCTATCTAGGTTGTAACGGTGTGCCAGTGTTAGCGCCGCAGGACCAATGAACTCTGGGTTCAAACCAAACTGAGGACATGCTGCGTAGCAAAGACCACAGTTGATACAGCCAGCAAATTGCTTGTATTTTGCCATTTGCTCTGGTGTTTGGTTGTTCGGGCCATCTTCTGGTGTACGATCGTTACCAATGATGTAAGGCTTGATTGCTTCTAGACGTTCGATGAACGGCGTCATATCAACAATTAAGTCTTTCTCGATAGCAAAGTTAGACAGTGCTTCGATTTTTAGACCATTCGGGTAATCACGCAAGAAAGTTTTACAAGCCAGTTTTGGTACCTTGTTAACCATCATGCCGCAAGAACCACAGATCGCCATACGGCAAGACCAACGGTAAGCGAGATCTTTGTCTAGGTTATCTTTGATGTAACCCAGTGCATCAAGCACAGACATAGTTTCGTTAAACGGTACTTCAAACATTTCGAAGTACGGTTCTGCGTCTTTTGCTGGGTCATAACGCAGGATTTCAACTTTTTGGATACGATTGCCTGACATTATGCCTGCTCCTCTGCTTTCTTCGCTTCAGCTGCTGCTTCCGCCGCCGCTGCTTCTTCTGCCGCTGCACCGTATAGACGTGCTTTTGGCTGAGACTTAGTGATTTTCACGTCGCTGTATTCAATACGAGGTGCTTTATCACCGTTGTAGAATGCTAGCGAGTGTTTCAGGAAGTTCACGTCATCACGTTCTGTGCAGTTGTCATCTAGACGTTGGTGTGCACCACGTGACTCGCGGCGAAGAATCGCTGAGTGAGCCATTGTTTCTGCAACTTCAAGGCCGTAACCCACTTCTATTGCGTATAGCAAATCAGTGTTGAATACTTTGCCTTTGTCTTTAATGCTGATTTTCTTGTAACGCTCACGAAGCTCGGCAAGTTTGTCGACAGTCGCTTGCATTAGATCTTCTTGGCGGTAGATACCACAACCCGCTTCCATGGAGTGACCCATTTCAGTACGGATATCAGCCCAGTTCTCGTCACCTTCTTGAGAAAGAAGTGTATCGATACGAGCTTGAACAGCCGCTACTTGTTGAGCGATAGCATCGTCGTTCCAGCCTGTAAACTCAGCTGCGCGTTTTGCTGCACCTTCGCCCGCTAGGCGACCGAATACAACAAGCTCTGCTAGTGAGTTTGAACCAAGACGGTTTGCACCGTGAAGACCAACAGATGAACATTCACCAACAGCGTATAGGCCTTTGATGCGTGTTTCATTGTTCTTGTCTGTTTCGATACCACCCATGGTGTAGTGAACGGTTGGACGAATTGGAATTGGCTCTTCCGCAGGGTCAACGTTTACGTAGGCTTTTGAAAGCTCACAGATGAATGGTAGACGCTCGTGTAGGTATTCTTTACCTAGGTGGCGCAAGTCAAGGTGAACAACATCGCCCAGTGGGTGTTTGATGGTGTTGCCTTTTTGTAGCTCGTGCCAGAACGCTTGAGAAACTTTGTCACGTGGACCCAGTTCCATGTATTTGTTTTTTGGCTGGCCGATTGGTGTCTCAGGGCCCATGCCGTAGTCTTGCAGGTAACGGTAGCCATTTTTGTTCAGCATGATACCGCCTTCACCACGACAACCTTCGGTCATCAGGATACCGGTACCTGGAAGGCCCGTTGGGTGGTACTGAACGAATTCCATATCACGTAGTGGTACACCGTGGCGGAACGCCATAGCCATACCATCACCTGTTACGATACCGCCATTGGTATTACAGTTGTAAACGCGGCCAGCACCACCTGTTGCAAGTACAACAGATTTCGCTTTAATACAGATCAGTTCGCCTTCAGCCATGTGAATAGCAACTAGACCTTGTACTTCGCCATCTTCTACTAGAAGGTCAACCACAAAGTATTCATCAAAGCGGTTGATTTGCGTGTACTTGATAGAAGTTTGGAATAGCGTGTGTAGCATGTGGAAGCCAGTTTTGTCGGCTGCGAACCATGTACGCTCAACTTTCATGCCACCAAAACGACGAACATTCACGTCACCGTTTTCTTTACGGCTCCAAGGACAACCCCATTGTTCTAGTTGGGTCATCTCGCGAGTCGCGTTTTCTACGAAATATTCAACAACGTCCTGTTCACATAGCCAGTCGCCACCACCAACGGTATCGTTGAAGTGATTGTCTAAGCTATCCTCATCCTTGATGACGGCAGCGGAGCCACCTTCTGCAGCTACTGTGTGTGAGCGCATTGGGTAAACTTTAGAAATCAGCGAGATCTCTAAGTCTGGGTTTGCTTCTGCAGCAGCGATGGCAGCACGTAGGCCTGCGCCACCTGCACCGATTACAGCAATATCTGTAGTAATAATTTTCACAGCTATCCTCCGATAAGCAATAAGGTATAAATAAAAAGTGCTTGAATTTTTGTTGTGAAAGTATGAGCCGGCATTATTCCAACCGGCTTTACAGCTTCTGCTTAAATGTGTATTGAGTTCCGGCTTAAATAACCCCCTGTTATCGGCTTGCCTTATCAACCTCAGGATTCCAGAAAGCATGTTCAATCATTGCGGTAATATCAGCATCATCAGACAACCTCATTACATCTGATAAGCCTTCTTTCATCGCCTGTTTTGCAACAGCAATCGCAATCGACTTTGATACATCTAGCGTGGACTCAATTGCCGGTAACACTTCATTGTCGGAACAACGTGTACATTCAAATGTTGCTAATGCATCAACAGCTTTTAATAACATGCCATTTGAAACTGACTTAGCACTGGCCACTTTGGCTCCCAGACCAATACCAGGAAAAACATACACATTGTTGCACTGAGAAATGGTGTAACTCTGATTGTCATACTGGACGGGCGCAAAAGGGCTACCTGTAGTGACAATGACATCATTGCCAATCCAGTCATAAACTTGTTGTGGCGTTACTTCACAAGCGCTAATAGGATTAGACAATGGCATTATGATTGGGGTTTGGGTGTGCTTCGCCAAGGCTTTAATGATTTCTTCAGTAAACAAGCCAGCGACACCAGTAACACCAATCAGCACATCTGGTTGGTAATATTCAATCGCCTCAATCAAACTCAATGTCGACTTACCGGATGGTCGCTCATAAAAAGGACGGGCAAGGCTTTTCTGCATAATTGAAAGTTCATTAGAATCATCAAATAACAGGCCTTCTTGATCGACAATGCAAACACCATGGCTGCTATCAAACTGAAAACTATCTTTAATTAACTGGGCAATGCCACAACCTGCAGAGCCTCCTCCAACCACAAAAACTCGCGATGTCGATGGCTCCTTTCCAGCTTTGAGTAACGCCCGCTTAATCGTTGCAGCACTCACGGTAGCTGTACCTTGAATATCATCATTAAAACAACGGTATTGATTGCGGTATTTTTCTAACAAGGGGTAAGCATGGTTATTGCTAAAGTCTTCAAACTGAATAATTGCTTTTGGCCACTTAACGACAAGAGCCTGCATAATTTCATCAAGATAGTTATAGAAAGTCTCATCATCAAGGCGATCCTCCTTATCGCCTAAATACTGGGGATCTTGCTTGAGGCGGGCATTATTGGTGCCCACATCAATACACACAGGTAATGTACGTTCTGGAGGAATACCTCCTACCGCGGTATATAGCGAAAGTTTACCAATCGAGATCCCCATACCACCTATGCCTAGGTCGCCCAACCCCAACACTCGGGACCCGTCGGTGACTACAATCACATCAATATCATTAGAAATACTAGCAATCGTTGCTTTCACATCTTCATCACCACGATAAGAAAAATACAACCCGCGTGGAGCGAAATTTAGATAACTGTATTTTTCACATGCATCACCAACAGAAGGTGTATAAATATACGGTAAGCTGTCTTTTATATTATTACGAATATAATGGTAAAACAGACGCTCATTTTGGTCTTGAACATGCCTTAACATCAGATATTTTGATAAATCATTACCTGCAACATCAATTGAAAAACGAATTTGTGTCGTCTGATTAGTAATATTACCCAGTGACACATGTTGCGTAGCATAATTAGTAGAGACTTTATTTTCACTTAAGTGTGGTTGTATATATGACATGGTCTTATCCTACTTCAACATTTCAAGAATAAGAGTGGCGAGAATCAACATAAATGCCCCACCAATTCGAGATGAAATTTGAGCAAAAGGCATTAGCTCCATACGTTTACTGGCTGCAAGTACGGCAACATCACCCGTACCGCCCATATTCGCCATACATAACCCAGCGGTAATTGAAGCTTCGATTGGATGGAAACCCATTAATCGACCAATAATAGCTGTACCTACAATGGCACCAAGTACTGTCGCAAATACCATTAAGAAATACACCAAACTCAAAGATGCGATAATTTGGTTTAAATCGGTATAAGCAACACCAATACCCACCAATAACGCTGGTGTTAAGTTATCAACGACAAACTTATACCAAGCGTGAGCGGCATTTTCTAATTCACGAGGCATAAAGCCCGTTACTTTTACAAGTGCAACAAAGATAATCATCAATGCATAAGTGTGCATACTAATAACGCTACTCAGAATGGCACCAACGAAATACATAGTGATAGCAAGTAATGCACCAATACCTAACACATTAATTGATGTAGCTTGCTCTGTAGTTTGTTCATCAGGCTGCGCATCTTTATCACGCATTAACTTACCGTTACCCGTTAAAGAAGGATAAAACTTGCCAAGTTTGTCCAGCAAACCTGCCATGACAATAGCGATGGCATTACCAATAGCTAACGCAGGTACCATTTTCGACATCAACATTTCCGCTGACATACTGGAGTTACCTGACATGATTTCGACAAGTGGTACGGCACCAGCTCCCATGCCGCCTCCCATAATAGGCAAGGCGATCAGCATAACCGAATTAAAGAACCCCTCACCCAAGAAGCTACCAACAATACCGACAAACAAAAATGCACATGCAACACCGCCAAATATAACGGGAATATATTTCAAAGCCGCTTTTTTAAGTACGTTTGTGTCCATACCCAAAATCGACCCAGTTACCAAGCTGGCGATGAAAAAAGAAAGAAAGCCCCCACCCTTTACAAACGTGGTGATCGAACCCGCTATTTCATGAGGAATAATGCCACTGTGGAAAATGTATGAAGACCCAAAAATGATAACAATAGCACCACCACCAAAGAACTGATTTACGATCGGTGTTTTGTCGCCTATCACATTTAATATATAGCCAACAACAGCCATGACACCAATTGCACCAATGATTCCCGTTGGCATTTTATTTTGAATTGTTGAAAAAAGGATAACTGCAGCAGATAAAGCAAAGATTATATTAATCATACGTTTATCTTTAATATCTATCACGTCATTAGTAAACATATTTCACCTTTATTTGTAGGGTTATTATTATTCGCTTGCAGTCTAACAACACTTACAAGTTGAAATATTGAGAGCATCATTAATGTAACTATCTTTATCTTTTGTAACTTTTGTAAGCGGGAATGTGATAGGAATGTTTAGTAATATGACGGGGCTTGATCATCATAATTTCTGATGTAGCACATATTAATAACGATAAAAAGCCCGTTATACTGCCCTTAACCAAGGTGTTCACGCTAAAGGCCTATTATGAAACTAAAGAGCTATCTGGCCTTAACTACAGTTGCAGCCACTTCTTCTATTGTGATTGTTGTAACAACTGCAATCTTTTTCTTATTGCAAAATTCACATCAAGAAGGCATTGAAGCAAGAGGATTAGAACTTGCACGCGTCATTGCTCATGACCCCACTGTCATCCAAGCTGTTCATGCAAAAAATAAAAACAAAACGTACAGCCTACAAAACTATATTGAAGACATAAGAACACGTACAGACGCCTCCTTTATCGTCGTCGTCGATAAAAATGCAATGCGATTAAGCCACCCAGATCCTAATAGAGTCGGAAAACACTTTATTGGTGAGGATATTTATAAAGCATTAGAGCAAGGCAAAGAATATAGCAGCGTTGCATCTGGTTCTCTTGGTAAAGCAATCCGAAACTTTTCACCTATATTCTTAAATGAAAAAGTAATAGGTGCAATTTGTATCGGCTATTTATCCGAAAAAACGTCTGTTCTTTTATTACAACAATATGGCCATATAGGTACGCTTCTCGGTATTGTTTACTTGCTGGGGATAGGCACTATTATTGCCTTTGTCTTCAAAATGAAGCGTACGTTTCTAGATTATGAACCTGAATTTATTGTTAATAAGTTTCGCGAGCATGAAATGGTATTAGACAGTATTCGTGATGCCATCATAGCTGTAGATAGCAACATGAATATAGCTACAATCAATAACAGCGCGATCAAAATGCTTTCTATGGGTATCCTCGATCGTTATGATTATGTGAACCACCCTTTATCTCGCTATTCCACGCCATTAAGCCATTTAGTTCTAGCAAACCAAGGCGTATTCCATCAGGGAGAATTCAATATAGGGAAGCTAAAATACAAAGCGAATGTCTACCCAATCCAAACCCCAAAAGGATTACTCGGTCATGCCATTGTATTCTTTGCAAACCTTGATCAAAGTGAACTTGAACGAGAAGTTACTTACCTCAAAAATTACACAGAATTGCTCAGAAGCAAAACGCACGAATACTCCAATAAGCTCAACGTTATTTCCGGTATGCTGCAAATCGAGAAATACGATGAAGCCATTGAGTTTATTCAACTAGAAACCGATCGTTACCAATCAGTTATCCGTAATATTGTCTTATCTATTACAGACAGTGCTGTTGCAGGCCTGCTGCTCGCAAAATTCAATAAAGCTTCAGAAATTGGAGTGAAATATACGATTGACGTAGACACTAGTTTATCAAGCTATGAAAAGAACATTTCTGAAAAGCTTGTCACTATGCTAGGTAACTTAATTGATAATGCCCTACTCGCTTCTTGGCAAAACAGAGAAAACGCAGAACCAGAAATACATATATATTTGAGCGATCGCAGTAACCACGTCATTTTTGAAATTCAAGATAGCGGAGCGGGTGTTCCTGAAGACATTTGCGAACATATTTTAGAATTTGGTGTGAGCTCTAAGCTTCATGACGAACAGAGCGGTATTGGCTTGTATCTTGTCAAACAACTTGTTGATTACTTTCAGGGAAGTATTGACTGGGAACGTACAGAACAAAATACAACACTATTCAGTATTTATTTAGATAAAAAAGAAATGGCTCGTTATGACTAAAATCACTGTAATGCTTCTTGAAGATGATGTTCGTGCAAGCTACACACTCGAATCTACGATTAATCAGCACCCCGACTTTACGGTAGTCGCGATCAGCGAAACCTGTTCTGAAGCCTTATCACAATATAATACATACAAACCAACTTTAATCTTTGTGGATATCAGTTTGCCAGATGGCAATGGCATCGACGTCATCCGCCAGCTTCGCGAACAAAATGCAGAATGCGACTTTATTATGACAACAGCTGAGCGTGAAACTACGACAGTAGAAAGAGCTGTTCAACTCGGTGTCATTGACTACTTAGTCAAACCCATTCGCATGTCGCGTGTGAATCAAGCACTAGAAGATTACAAGCAATACAAACAACAATTTGCGCGTGCCACTACTGTTGATCAGGGTGAGATCGACCAAATTTTACGTAAGGTTCCCACCAAGCAATCACGGCAAACGCCAAAAGGGATAGACGCGACAACACTAGCATCATTAAAAACAATTCTACTTCAAAAAAAATTGCATGACTTTTCTGCTGATGAAATAGGTAAATTAATGAATGTAAGCCGAATTACAGCTAGGCGCTATTTAGAATTCTTAGAGTCTGAAGGCTTAATACGCCTAGTGCTAAACTACAATACTGGCGGCAGACCACGTCGTTTGTATCAGATTATTAGTCAAGATCTCAAATAGTAGTATGGTTGCATAGAAGATAAACACCATACTTATAGCTGTCCATTCAAGCAGTGATATGTGATTTAGTAAAATTTGCGGTCACAATATAGTGCATAGACACAGAATTGTGATGATATTTAAGAGCTAAATGGCTTCTAAGGCTTTACACCCATTGACTCGTTGCTTTTTAAGAGTACAGTTTCATAATTGATTCCATTTCTTTTCAGGAGTACTGATGTCAGCTTGTCCAACAGAATGTACTGCTGTTAATCAAATCGCTTATCTCAAGCAACCTCAAATCGCTTAGCAAAGGCAGTGAATAGCACAACATCTATTGACTGCCGTCTAAGCAAACATCACAAGATGTGCGGCAAATGATAACTCTTTAATGAGAGGCTTTATGCTGCTGATTACCAAACAGTTTCTATATCGAAATCTGCTAAAGTTGATTCTATTGTTCCTCGTCGCCATCGCTTACCCATGGATTTGCTATTGGCTTTACTTGTATTTCCCTTGTCTATGGCAATTCGCCTAAACAGGCCACCAAGAATCAAAGTGCATGCGAAAACAACGGGATACACGCGTTACAAAAGGTCTGTCGCTGGCAGACCTTTAAAGGCATTCGTCAAACTCAGTCTCTTTATTCACCAAACGCCATGTTGCTTCGAAAAAGATCCTTACATCGCCGAGTAACGTATCAACTCAGGGATCTTTTATCGGTTACAACACATGTTGACAGGACTTTTCCTTTTTCAAAACGATCTTCGTTTGCACGATAACCGTGCTTTATCACTCGCCGCACAAGAAGTGGATAGGTTAATCTGTGTCTATTGCTTTCCCTATAACCAATCCCATCAACGGCCCTTTTCAGTTCGCTCTTTTGGCCAAGCTCGTCAACAATTTCAGCTAGAATCTTTGGCTTGCTTAAACAAACAGCTGGCGAATCAAAAACAGGTTTTACTGGTACTGTTTGAATCCCCGCTGACAGCTCTCCCATCGCTTATCACGCGTTTTGATATTACCGCGATCTATCGCAGCGAGAATGCTGGTTACTATGAAAACAAAGAATGGCAATTATTGGAACAACGTTACCCATTTCTACACTTTACAACAACGGCCACGCACACCTTGTTCGATCAAGCTGAACTGTCTTTTGAACTTTCAAAGTTACCCGTCAGCTTTTCCAAATTTAGGAAATTAGTCGAAGATCAACCCATCCAACCCTGCTTAGTGAACACAGCGAGTCTTCCGCCGCCACCATCACAAATTCTTGATATGCGTGTCGATCTACCAATTGAACCGCAAGCTCCTAGCCACCATAGCTTCTATGGTGGTGAAACAGCAGGTCTTGAGCATCTGCAACACTATTTCGCTAGCCAGCAACCAAGCCAGTATAAACAAACAAGAAATGCCCTTGATGACTGGCAAAGTTCCACTAAATTTTCACCTTGGCTCGCGTTAGGCTGTTTATCTGCAAGAAAGATCATTGAAGCGCTCGATGCCTACCACAATCGCGTTGAAAGAAATCCATCGACTGAATGGATCAAATTCGAGCTGTTGTGGCGTGAGTATTTCCAGTGGTATGCCCACTGCTACCAGCAAGATTTATTTCTTTTCAAAGGGATAAAAAACAAAGCCCCGCACACTAGCTACTATAGCGAGCGTTTTCGCCGCTGGTGCTCAGGCAATACGCCCTATCCCATTGTGAATGCTTGTATGAACCAGCTAAACCTCACGGGTTATATGTCGAATCGTGGCAGGCAGTTAGCCGCCAGTTGTTTAGTGAATGAACTCAGCGTCGATTGGCGATATGGCGCTAGCTATTTTGAACAACACTTACTGGATTACGATGTTGCTGCTAACTGGGGTAATTGGCAGTACATTGCAGGCGTAGGTGCCGACGCTCGTGAACATCGGCACTTTAATCTAAAAAAACAAACTGAGCAGTACGACCCACACGGTGTCTTTATTAGGAAGTGGCAAGGTGATATCTTCGATGGCAACCTTGATGCCGTCGACGCTGCAGACTGGCCAATTTATCCCGAATAACATCCTAACTAACCAGTTTCATGCTCCCAATTGGCAATTGCGATTTAATTAAATGGATTAACTTCCTCTCAAAGACGTTTCAATAAGCAAGATACCGCTCTACTGCTTGCTTCTGAACTGTAAAATTAATAACCTCACCACTGCTGTTTTTTATTATCGCGTGGAAGTTATGCCATCAGCTGTAAGTTATCGACTAGGCACTGATTCTAAAGTCATTTTTATACCAGAACAAAACCGTCTAATTATTGATGAAGACGGTCACAGTGAAGAGCGTCATCTCGAACCGCTTCAAGCGCGTATGCTCAGCTTCTTCATTCAACATAAAGGCAATGTACAAAATGCCAGAACAATAGCGGAAGCTGTCTGGGATCGTAGCCAAGTATCAGACAACTTAGTGCGCCAAGTGATTAGCCAGCTTAGAAGCCAGTTAAACGATAAAGAACGTCCATATTCAATAATTAAAACTATTCCCAAACAAGGTTACTTGTTCGATAGAGAAGTGATTGAGCAAGAAATTCCAAACCGTACCCCATCTGACAGTTTGCCCGATAATTTACTAGGTAATTTACAAGAAAATACGCCTGAAAAATCACTCAAAGACCCAGCTTTAACAAGCAGCCAGCCATACCCGCCGAAAGCGAAAACAAATACAGTAAAAACAACACAGCCAATGAAGCATTTAATGATTTTTTCCATCATTATTGCTGTAATACTGACAATCTCAACGGGTATCACTTATTTTTCAAAATCGAATAATGCAGGCATCAACCAGACAGCAAGCGAAAATAATAAAATTACCCCTGTTATATTTCACGACATTGAATTAGACCAAAATAAAGATCTCACTGTCGCCCGCAATGTCTATAACTACCTTTTCTTTGGCCTTAACTCATCAAACAATATTGTGGGTTATCACTATTCTCAGCTTACGCCTGCGGCAAGAAAACAGTTAACGCCAGACGCTATTTCACTCAAGGGCTGGATTAAAGAGACTAAAAAGGGATATCACCTTAAGCTTCTTATTGATATACCTTCACACTCAGGTGAAATAAAAAAACTTGATGTCACTTTTACTAAAGATAATTTCTTTTCAGCAATTGGCGATCTTGTTCTTTCGTTAAAAGCCACCATATCTCCAACAACATCTGACTACAGTTTTGCTAACCACAGGGTAACCTCGGTAGAAAATTACAATGATTGGCAGGCTATCTCAAAAGGTATTTCTCTTTTTTATCAAGGTAAAGGTGCTGAAAGTTTCAAAGGGTTATCATCTGAACTTGAGATGATTAAAAGACAAGGCAGAGATAATTACTTACTTGAGGCTTTGTTTTCTTACATATCATCGATGAATTCTTTAAATACCAGCAGCAGTGAAGATAAACGGTTGGCACTTAGTTACGCTAAAGAAGCTTTTGAAAAGAATCCACGCTGTAATATTGCCAATATAAGCTTAGGGCTCGCACTGATTGTGAACAATCAAAGTGAACAAGCATACCCTTATCTCTTCTATGCTGCTGAGAACTCACCAAGCCCACTTAGCTATTACTTACTGAGCATTGCTGATCAACAAGCAAACAACCCTAAAGGTGCAGAGTACAATTACCAACGCTTTAACCGTCTGAGCAAGGGACAAAAGAGTCAACTTGCTGAACTTAAAGCATCTTTACAAAAATCAAACCTTTTCCCTACAGCAAAACAAGTTGATTAACTCGCTTACCTCAGCACCGTGAATCCCTTATTACACGGTGCTTTCACCTCTATCGCACATCAAGCATGCGTTTTTCTGCTGTTTGATTTTTGTGTGTTTATTTCTAAGTTTGTCTTGCATCAGTTCAGAAAAAACACGTTCATTCCATACTCTTCACATCAATAAATCATATTAACAACCAATAGATGTGAACATTATGAAAGACACTCAAAAATCAACCTTTATCAAATCACTTGCATTCAATGTTATCCCAGTACAAATATTCTTATTTGTCTTTTGGTTCAAGAATGGCTTCATAGATAAAGTCTGTGGTGTGCTCCTCGGGTTTATTTCGCCAGAAACCGCTTATCAAGGCGATACTTGGGTAGGTTGGAAAACATATATTGTCGGCACTTGGGATAAAAGCGCTATTGGACACCTGTTTATTAGCCCAACATTTGACTTCATGTTCCCTATTTTAATCATTCTACAATGTATTCCATTTCTACTTATTCTTCGCTCTGTTTTTGCAGGTGAATTTATGCAAGGTAAAGATCGCGTGTGGCTAATAAGAGCGGGTATTGCCTCTTTATTGGTAACATCGTGTATGGCATTTACTCAAACAATTACAGGCGCAAGTGATGGTCAATATTTATGGCAACTCCTTGGTTTTGGGATGGTTGCTCTTATGTACATCCGTAATGAAAACGGAAAATAATAACATTACAGATAATATTATTTTACGTATAGGCACTCACCCACCGATGTCATCTTATTTGTTTCCCTGTCGTATTTATCGTTAATAAAAGCCAGCTAAAGGGGGATTTTAGCTGGCTTAATTATTCAATCAATAAAAAATTTCAGAATCAAGATTTCGGGACTGACTCCACTCTGCTACTTCTTCCTGAAACCGTTACACTACGTGTTTTAACTATAGTTGCATGACCAACTTTAACCGGAGCGTAATATGGTAGCCAAGTTTGACCACCATCCAATGAATACTGGCTCCTCAACCCTGGGAATCGCGTATTAATATTCAATACGCCCGCTTCTACTACGGCACCAGGAAGAGGAATACGATAATTGACACCATGCTGTGGCGTTAATTGATCATAAACATCGACAGGCTGAATATATTCAAGCTTACTAAGAGCATGCTGACCAAGCGTATTCGAGAACGTATCCCAAGCTTGGTCCATCGGTGATTTACCATTTTTATCAATCGGCAATTCTGCAGGCATCTTGGTTACCCAAGCGCGCTCAGCAACACCTAGCAATTTAGGGAAAACCAAATACTCCATGATTTCAGGTGATTTGGAGTTTTCAGAAAAAAGCTGACCTTGAAGTCCGGCAATATTTTTCTTACCTTCATCTGTTAATGTTACCCAGTTAGGGTTCCACTCGACAGGATTACCAAGCTTATCTTTTTTACCGTTTGCATAAATGTTAAATGGACGGTACTCGAACGCCTTCTTGGTATCGGTATATCCTGCCCAGTGATACCCAATTTCGTCTGGGTGCTTGCTGTATGCTAAGTCAAAATACAAGTTTGTCGCATGCGAAAGCACAACTTGATAACCCTTATTTGCAAACGCATATGACTGATGTTCATTGCCCCAGCCCCAAACATTATTCCAAAAAATAGGATACAACTCACCGTAGTCGATATTACCTGTACCATTATGAGTGAGTACATCGCCCCAACTCGCCATTTTAAATCCATTCTGGTTAATGATGGATACCCAGCGAGTAAAGAAGTAATCAAACAACTCTGCATCTGTTTTACCAGCCGTTTCTGGGTTTTGTTGAATTGCAGGAGACTTAGCCCACCACTCATTGGGATCTAAATGCGGAAGTTCATCCCCTCCACCATGCAAGCGAGTAACTTCAGCGCCCGGTACTGCATCGTACATGGCCTTGGTTTCACTGATAACTTTCTCTAAAAAAGCATACGTGCCATCTAACGATGGATTCACGATATTATCGGTATAAAACTGTGGCGTGTAATATTTTGACTCATCTAACGGATCGATTAAACGATAGCGATTTGCTTCAACAATGTCGGTATCTTTATATTTATTGTATCGATACTCCATCGCTTTAATTGCAGCCCGAGCATGGGCTGGGAAGTCATACTCTAATATCACATCAATATGGCGGTCGGCTGCATATTTCAAAATATCTTTAAAGTCATCAACAGTATAATATCCCCAGCCTTGCCCAAGAAAATTTTGTTGCGCAGTTTCAAAACCTTGGAAATCCGGTTTTACACCGTTATTTGCTTCAACAACATCTGCTGGTTTACCTTCAATTCCATCTCCCGGTAAGAAGCCATTACTTGCTCCCATAAAGGTATGCAACATCTTAGTTTCGTTTAAGTCATAACCTCGTTTAGCGCCGAATTCTGTTAATTCAGGAATGCCTGGTATTTCTATGCGCCAACCCTCATCATTAGCTACATTTATTTCAAATTTATTAATTTTATAATAGGCCAATAAGTCAATTAACTTTAATAAAGTTTCTTTACTTTGGAAATTACGCGCAACATCCAGCATCATACCGCGGTACTCAAAGCGAGGGGCATCAAGCGATGTCATTGCAGGAAGTACGGCATGTTGCATTTTATTAGCACTGACCGATGCTTGGTAAACATCATTCGGAATTAATTGACGCAGTGTTTGAATACCATAGAACACACCACTAGCGTCTTTACCTTCAATGGTGATGCCATTGAAAGGATCGATTTCTAGCTTGTAACCTTCGTTATCAGCAACACCGTCTACATCAGTGTCTAACTGAGGGGTTATTTTCAAGTTGATAATTCCCGCCACATTTGCATTTGTAGCATTAATGGGGAACGCCCCTTTCATTAAGTCTTTTAGCGCACTTTGCAGATATAACGCCTCTTTATTTAGGCTTTCAGGTGCTTTGATTGATGCAGTCCAACCAAGCAGGGTTAAGAAAGCACCGTCTTTCAGTTCCGCTGTCTGTATCTGCGGTACGACTTGATGCTGAACGAAAACACTCGATTTTTCAGTGTTGTTTTCAATAAAGCGTAACTCTGCCGTTTGAACTGGCATGTTATCGTGAATGCTTTGTCTTGTTTGCTTAGGATCTAACGGGTCCATCATCACACCGACAGATACAGCCTGGGGGGCCTTGCCATTGTATGAAATGTGAAAACCTGATGGAGAATCATTCTTCAGCATTTGCCAGTACTGTGCAGTAATCATTATCTCTCTGGATTCACCTGGTAAAATAGGCTCAAATCCTGTTACTGGCTCTAGTACAAAATAGTCACCGCTCGCGGCGGCATCAGCATTTTTTATTAATACGTTTTGGGCTAACATTTGTTTTCGAGCATTTATTCCATCAATATTATCTGATGGTAGAACAGATGCTGGCGGCCTTACCGAGCTGAAATAGAGTGACCAATCTTTATCCCCAAGAACTTCTGTACCATTATTTGTTATTGTTAAGCTACCTAAAAATATATTCTCGCCAATATCATGGTCTACGACCTTCCACAATAGTTCAAGTTCGTTTGCATTAGGGTGAAATGTTTCTGCATAAGCAATATTACTAATGGAAAGCTGCGACATTAAGGCAACCGCTAGTATTTTTAGCGGAAGTTTTATCTTATTCATATAATCTTCTCCATGATAAATCGCATATAACATAAAATTTTAATTTGAATCTATTTGAAACTGTTTTTAATGTTCATTAATCAGAGGCATATAAATACATATGCCCCTATAGGTTATTTCTTATAAAATTCCGTATCTATTTAAAACAGATTAATTAACGTCGATTCGCCATTCTTTTATATTGATGACGACGACCGCGAAGCGTTAATCCTAATTGCATGATATTTTCTGGTGGTGCAATGCCGCTGTAACCACCATCTCCTATATGAACAATATCAGCGCCAGCGGCTTTACACGCCATGGCGACTTGCTCGATATAGGTTTGCGATGCACCTTCCTGTGAAGTACCAATTGCAAGCATGCCTAACATGCCACTTTCACGTACAGCATCCATCATGCTTTTTGCCAGTTCGGCGCTTACTCCTGGGGTTGTATAAGGGGCTGGGAACATCATGACATCAGCGCCCGCCTCTGCAAACTGGCTAACAATACTTAAGTTATAATCATTCCCTACTCCCCCCGCATGCATTTTACCTGCAATGATGATGATATCCTTCGAGACGCTACGTACTAATGCAATCGCTTCGAGTATGGTTTCTTGTGTAACAGCATTACCCGGGTTGCCAGTAAGCATTACATAATCAAGCCCAATTTCAATCGCATGCTCTACCGTTTCTTTTGTTACTGTTCGACCAATATCAACATGCGTTACATCACTTGGTACTGGCTCTAAGTTACAACCAATTAAACGCCCTGTTGCGGCTTTAACCTGCTGAACCGTCATGACTTCATCTGGTGTTTCAGTTAACACTTTTATCGCAGGCTTGGTCACATCAAGGCAGTTAAGTGTGATCATATCTGCGCCAAAGGCTGCCGCTATTTCAGCGCCTGATACCATGTCAATCGGAGGCGTTATCGCGACAACATTCTCTACCATAACGGTACGGCCTTCCGAATTTCTAATACTATCAACCAATTGCTGGCGAGATGCTGTTTTAAAATCATGCGCTGTATAATCAAATATTCGCTTCTGCATAGCTTTCATTCCTTTGAACTTCTAATTGCGTTAATTTATGTTGAATAGCTACCATCTCTTCGGCTAAGTCTCGGCAAAGCATGGTGGTCATAATATGATCTTGAATATGGGTCAAAATTAAGGTCATTTTGACTTTTCCAGCCCCTTCATCAAAGCCGATCAAAGACGTTTGTGTTTTATGAACCGCAACGAGTGCTTTATCGCTTTCTTTAAGCAAAGACTGCGCTTTCAGATGATCACCCTGCCGGGCTACGACCATCGCTTCCATACATGCCGCACGCGCTTCTCCAACTTGGCACAGTAAGGTCATTAGAAACTCTTCTGAAATATCCTCACTACTGTGAATAACCATGTCCATTTAGTTCGCCTCCGTTGGGACTAGGCCCTCGGTTTCATCCGTTGAAGTATTCGCTTTTTCCTCTGCGAGTAATTGTTTTTCATGCACTTTCAAGAACGGATAGAAAACAATGCTACTTACTACAACACTGCTTAATACAACCAGCGCCGCTGTTCCCGAATTCGTCGCAATAATTGCCCCGATAGGTGCAGGCATTGTCCAAGGTGGAATCGCAATAATTTTAGCAACAAAGCCGGTTTTGAAAGCCAACCAGACGATGGTTGTGTTTAATGTTGGCGCGAGTAACCACGGAATGAAATAGACAGGATTCATGACTATCGGTGTACCGAAAATCACAGGTTCATTGATATTAAATGTGCCCGGTACAATCGACATTTTACCGATGGTTTTCAATTGGGTAGATTTAGAGCGCATCATTAATACAACCAAACCCCAAGTACCACCAGCTCCCCCAACAAAGATGAAGAAATCCATCACAGGGTTAATGAATATAGCGGGTAAAGGTTGTCCTGCAGCTAAAGCATCTTGATTTAAGCCAAGGTTGATTAATAGCATTGGACCTATAATACCGCCTACAACCGAACCACCATGAATGCCACTAAACCAAAGCAATTGAACAATTAACACCGCGACTAAACAAGCAATATAACTATCCGATGCAAGTACTAAAGGCTGGAATAATTGCATAATGGCAGAAGGGATCTGCAGATCATACTGACCTAGATAAACGTTAATTGTTGTAACAATAACGGAAATAAATACGATAGGGATAAGAAGATCAAACGATGCCGAAATTTTAGGTGGGACAGCTTCTGGCATTTTGATACGAATATTATATTTAATCAGTAATCGCTGCATCTCAGGTACAAATAAACCACAGATTATTGCTGTAAACGCGCCAGTTCCCCCTAAAAATGCCCCAGGAAGTACGCTACCTACATCTTTCACGCTGATCATTGGCGCAACGGCAAGTAAGAAGGCAAACATCGACAACATTCCACTGTTCATCGCACGTAATTTATAAGATTCCGCCAAACTGAACCCGATACCAAACGTGGCGTATAAAGCAAAAATACCCATGCTTAGTTGGAAGGGTGCCATGATATTGTCTTTACCAATGATGTCGATCAACCCGTGCCAGCCATCAAAGAAGAAATTTCCTTCTGACGGGGGAAATGCTAAGACAAGTAACAATGAACCCACGATAAGAAATGGCATAGTCGCGACAAAACCATCTTTTATCGCATTAATATGTCGCTGTGCTGATATTTTTCCAGCGGTAGGGGCCACAACGTTTTCTATAAAGCTAAGGACTTTATCAAATATAGCCATTGCACTACCCCTCCGTACTTGTGGTAGTTGTTGCGTGCTCGTGATACAAACTCACTGCTTGAATGAGCACCGCATCACCTTTCAATAAACCGTAATTCATCATATCTATCAGGCCGCACCCTTTCCCTTGCTCGTTCGCGATGCGTTTAAATTCTTCGTATTTAAATTTAACTTGTGGCGCCACTAAACAAACATCGCTCCACTTGATGCACTCTTCAAACTCTGAAATTGAATGCGCGGAAATTTCGCATACTAAGCCTTTTTCTTTTGCTGCTTGTTCCATCCTACTCACGAGCATGCTGGTCGACATGCCAGCAGCACAACATAAAAATATTTTCATACTGTCTCTCCTTAGGTAGTCACAATTTGGTCGTCACGATCTGATATTCAATAGCGTCATTCTAATCATGTTACTTATTAATGAAACCGGTTACTGAAACCGGTTTCATTTATACTAAGGAAAGCAGTAAAACGCATGCTCATTTGGCTATAATTGCCAAGTCAGTCAATCTATTTGAATGCAACAAAGTGAGTATTAAAGGTAAGTTTGAGAGGGTGAGCATCTTTAGAAGAATAGATAAGACGCTCTATAGGCTGTGTTCTCATAACATTTATGAAAAAGCAGCCTATTTAGCATCGAGGAGGAATGTGTGGCGAGTAAACGGTATTACGGTGAAGCGGCTTGGGTTGAATCTCGTATAATGAGCTGACCACGCATAATGTCTGACTCAAAAGCCCCTTTCCTTTCTACCAGTTGCTGAGCAACCAACATAGCTTGTGCCATTACTTCCTGAATAGGAACATCAACCGTGGTAAGTGAGGGGGTGACAAATGGACTGCAAGGATCGTTATCAATGCTTACGATAGAAATATCGCGCGGGATCTGTATCCCTGATTCAGTGAACGCCTTTATACAGCCAATCGCAATATCATCCGAAGCAATTACCATGGCAGTGGGTAAGATGCCACTTGCTACTATCTTTTTACCAGCTTGATAGCCTTCAATGTAACCAAATTCAGATGTACTAAACTGAGTCGAGATTCCTAATTCAGCTCGATGACTAATCGCATCTTTAAAGCCTGCTAGTCGAGAAATTGATGTCGGTGTAATAGGCTCTGGTCCAAGGTACATCATAGAACGGTGACCAAGTTGAACAAGGTGATCCACTGCCATCTCTACCGCATGCTTTTGATCAAACGCAATAGAATAGCCCGCTTCTTGAGGCAATTCACGGCCTACGTTCACCAAGGGAATATCAATCGATTGATTCAGTGCGATGATCTGATCTGGTGATAATTGACGGCTGTACAACACAATCACATCGCTTTTTTTTTCCACCAGCGAATGAACTGCTTTTAATTCTGATTCCGCGTGATTATGCCCATCTGCAATTAATAACTGCTTTCCCATCAAATCAGCGCTAACAGATGCCTGCTTCAACAAGATGCCGAAATAACTACCCGTGAAATCAGAGAGCACCAGACCGACACTATTTCCACTTTTCGTTGCCAATGCTTGCGCCACAGAACTGGGCTTGTAGTCCAGCTCAGACATAACCTGCCTAACTAATAAACGCGTACTTTCTTTAACCTGCCCTGTTCCATTAATAACACGTGATACCGTCGCTTTTGATACACCAGCAATACGAGATACATCAGAAATTGTCGCCATTTATCCCTCGGCATAACATTCAAAATTACAACTTATAGAATTAAGAAAGATACCAGATTTCAATATCTTTAACAGCGCATCATCACAAGTTAATCCATAATAAAAACAGGGTGTAGCGCAATAAATAGGAAGGAAATGATATGGCTGCAATTACTGACTTAAATGAATTATTACAAACAATGTCACCGAAAGTAAAAGCAGATAGCTATGTCTTTTGTACCGTCACAGGCGAGATCAAAGATTACCTCACACTCAAACCTATCGCCTTCTTCCATGAAGATGAAGGTGTAACACTGGTACTGAAACAACAAGATGCACGCAATGCAAGCTTACCTTTTGATGGCGTTTTTAAGCTGATTACCCTAACCGTACACTCTAGCTTAGAGGCGGTTGGTTTAACCGCTGCAGTTGCCAGTAAATTAGCCTCCTATGATGTCAGTGCCAATGTGATCGCAGCCTATTACCATGACCATATTTTTGTTCAAGAAGAGAAAATCGATATTGCCATGTCTGCGCTGGCTGAGTTTTCTGACTAGCCGTGCTTACCAAGATAAATCTCCCCCTGCGATGCACACTTGTACCTCAAGGTGAAATATATTGCCCTTTTGGCAATTTTCCCTTTTCGCCAGGCCAAGTCCTAATGTATTGTGCGCGGGTGAAAAGTATCTCTTCGATACACATCATGTTTATTGCTCTGTAAACCGAACACTTTCCTTCTACCTTTAACCTAACTAGGTATGACGCCTTCTAGGCATTACAGAGCCGCGCTTTTTACTATTTATCTTAACTATTGCGGTATCCACCTTGAACACCACCCATAAATACACACTCGCTGGCTGTATGGCCATTTTATTGTGGAGCACAAATGTTGCTTTCATTCGTAATGTTACAGAACAACTAGGCCCCATTGGTGGGGCTGCAATGATATATACCGTCAGTTCAACGTTACTGGCCATTTTTATCGGCTTACCAAGCCTTAAACGCTTTTCAATTAAATACCTAGCATTAGGTGGTGCGCTATTTGTTTCGTACGAAATGTGTTTAGCATTAGCACTTGGCATGGCAAATGATCGACACCAAGCTGTTGAAATGGGTGTCATTAATTACTTATGGCCAAGTTTAACGGTCTTACTTGCCGTATTAGCCAGCAAAAAATCGATTAACCCTGCCCTTTACCCTGCAATGGCACTTTCATTCTTTGGTGTTGCTTGGACAGTAAGCGGCGATGAGGGCTTATCGATCGCTCAACTTGCGACAAATATCGCCTCTAACCCTGTTAGCTACTGCTTGGCGTTTATCGGGGCATTCTTGTGGGCCACCTATTGCAACCTCACTAAGCGCTTAGCAAAAGGTGAAAATGCGATCACTTGGTTCTTCATTGGCACAGCTATCGCGCTATGGATCAAGTACGCCTTTAGCAACGAACCTGCATTAACTTTCTCGGTAAACGCAAGCATCGATTTGGTTCTAGCGGCAACTGCAATGGGCGCAGGCTATGCACTGTGGAATATCGCCATCATTAACGGCAATATGGTGATGTTAGCGACTATGTCTTATTTCACCCCTATTTTTTCGACTTTCTTTTCGGCGATGCTACTCGATATCGAACTCACCGCGACCTTTTGGCAAGGGGTTGTCATGGTGACTATTGCATCTTTAACATGCTGGGCTTTAACGAGAAAAAGGTAGCGACTCTACCTTTCTGAACTGATTAGATACACCCTAATAAACAGGCGTTTATTAGGGTGTTTTTTATTAAATAGACGCCAAGACTGCATCAATCGTATCGACAACCTGTTGTGCTTTTGCTTCATTAAGCGCATCAGGGTGAGGTTGGCTAAACTGGCCAATATCGTTGTCAAAATACAAGCCGAATGCACCTGCAAAATCATCCGATAACGCAGCACGACAAAGAATATCAGCACCGATGGTGAGATCCCCACCCGCGACACCATAAGCATCTTTTACCATTTTGCTGCCAAGCATAGACGCAGGGTTAACCGAGACAATCATAGGCCCTGTATCTTTCAGCGCTAATCCCATCACGCGAGACCACATGGTTAAGGCTAATTTACTTTGTGCGTACGCTGCACCATCAGAAAGTTGACCATTACCCGCCAATGCAGAAACATCCACTGGTGATTGCGCTGCTGAAGACAGGTTAACAACACGGCTTTCTGCTCCTAGTAAGGGCATTAAGTGCTTGGTTAACAAATAAGGAGCGATTGTATTCACCGCAAAACGTACGTCCAATCCGTCAGCGGTTGCTAGCTGTGGCGTGGTAAATACACCTGCATTATTAATCACCACATCGATGGCTGGATGTTTTTGGGCAATATCATTAGCCAGTTGAACTACATCACTCATTACAGACAAATCAGCAATAAAGGATTCAATTACCGCATCAGATCCTACTTCTTGAGCAAGGCTTACAAGCATAGTTTCCGCTGTAGCTAACTTAGCTTGGCTACGCCCATGTAATAAAACGTGATGCCCTTGAGCAACCAACTTTTTAGCCGTTTCTAAGCCAATGCCATCCGTTGCCCCTGTTACCAGAATTTTTTTTATCATGGTGTATTCCCAACTTGAAAAAATGCTACAGAACCCTGTATAGATGAGTTATCAGCATACTGCTAATTACCATCCGTGATAATTAGCGGCTGATCAAAAACAGTTTTAACAAAACATTGATAATCTAATCTTGTGGGATAATGTCTTTAATTTTCTTGGCAGGAATACCACCATAAAGCGTATCTGGCGGAACATCTTTATTCACCACAGAACCTGAAGCAATCACTGAACGCGCCCCTATCGTCACCCCTTGGTTAATCACAACATTGCCGCCAATCCACACATCATCTTCGATTTTGATCGGTTTACTGTGTGTTTCCCATGCTCGACGAGAACGGTAATCTAAACTATGGCTGGCCGTATAAAACTGGGCACTCGGACCTATAAGCACATTATTACCAATTTCTATCGGCGCATTATCGAGCATGGTGACGCCCATATTCAAAAATGTCCCTGAGCCTATAGAAATAGTTTTGCCGAACTCACAATTAAACGGCGGGCATATCAGCGTTTCCTCACCAATACTCGCCAAAAGCTGTTGCCACAGGTGCTCAGCATGCCCAACGGGGACTTTGTTAATCTCTTGCTGGAGCGCAAAGGAACGATTTCTGATCTCGACAATTTCTGGATCGAGTCCATCAAAGTTCAACCCTTGTACCATCTTTTCAAATTCAGTCATCTTCATACTCCACACTTACTTTTTATTCAGTTTTTGATTCTGCTTATTTGTTAAATCTTGTTTGCTAATAGCCTTCTTTGATATCGCTTAGGCTTACTTTGGCAACCAATTTAACCATCGCCGTTTAGCTTGCGGTCAAACTTTAAAATATGTGACCTTAAATAAAGGTGAACAGGCTCCCACATTCCCAATAGCATTAAAAACCACCCTATCAATAGCCGCTTATTGAGCACAACTGAATGTGTCTTCGATTCAATCCTCCCAAGAAAGGATAACTTAAAATTATTATATTGATAAAAAACCATAATTTTAGTTTATTCCCTATCACCATTAAGATTGCCCTATCGAATGAGGCTTAGGTAGCTCGTCACATCTCTACCGCTCAGTGCTAACTCACATTTACAAAGGTCGTATATGAAATTTTTACACACCATGATCCGCGTTGTTGACCTAGAAAAATCAATCGCCTTTTACACCAAAGTACTTGGAATGAAAGAACTTGATCGTTCTGACAATCCCGAATATCGCTACACGCTTGTATTTGTTGGGTATGAAGAAAATGGCACGACCATAGAGTTAACCCATAACTGGGATACTGAACAATATGAAATGGGCAATGCCTTTGGTCACTTAGCGCTCGGTGTCGACGATATTTACCTCGCCTGCGACAAAATTAGATCCTTAGGTGGCAATATCACCCGCGAACCAGGACCGGTGAAAGGTGGCACAACCCATATCGCTTTTATTACCGATCCTGATGGCTACCAAATCGAACTGATTCAACTAGCTTAATTTTCTGAGGAAGAACACATGAAAAATGCATTATTTCAACCTATTCAGCTAGGCACACTTTCTCTTAAAAACCGAATTGTCATGCCACCAATGACGCGTTCTCGTGCTAGCCAGCCAAGCAACGCGGCCAATGAGATCATGGCAACTTACTACGCACAACGCGCTTCTGCTGGGCTTATTGTTGCTGAAGGCACACAAATTTCAGCTATGGGTCAGGGCTATGCTTGGACACCAGGGATCTACACGGCAGAGCAAATCACAGGCTGGAAAAAAGTAACTGACGCCGTTCACCAACAAGGCGGTGCTATTTTTGCCCAACTTTGGCACGTCGGTCGCGTAACCCACCCTGACAACATTGGTGGAGAACAACCAATTTCATCTTCAGCGTTAAAAGCTGAAAACGTAAAAGTGTTTATCGACAATGGTACGGATGAACCTGGCTTTGTTGATGTGGTTGAACCGCGTGAGATGACTAAAGCTGACATTAGCATGGTAATAGAACAATACCGTCAAGCCGCCCTCAATGCGATTGAAGCAGGCTTTGATGGCATTGAACTTCATGCCGCGAACGGTTACCTGATCAACCAATTTATTGATTCCGAAGCCAACACCCGTACCGACGAATACGGTGGTTCGATTGAAAATCGCTTACGTTTCTTAGGCGAGGTGGTTGCCGCTATGGTAGAGGCCATTGGCGCTGATCGTGTGGGTGTGCGTTTAGCACCATTCACTTCATTAAACGGCACTGTTGATGCGACCCCTGTAGACACTTATACCGCAGCCGCGGCTTTACTAAACACCTACAAGATTGTCTATCTTCACATTGCAGAAGTCGATTGGGATGATGCACCAGACACACCACAAGGCTTCAAACAAGCGGTACGTGATGCTTATCAAGGCGTCATTATTTATGCGGGGCGCTACGATAACGAACGGGCAGAACAAGCCATTAAAGACGGCGTGGCTGACATGGTTGGTTTTGGGCGCCCATTTGTGGCGAACCCCGATCTGCCTAGCCGTATTGAACAAGGTTATCCACTAGCACAACACGATCCAAGTACCTTGTTTGGCGGTGACGAAAAAGGGTTAACCGATTACCCAACTTATGCGCAATATCGACTGGCTATCTAGCTTTCTTATGTACTTTATACATTAAGTAAGACCAGAAATAAGGCTATAAATAATAGTCTTAATAGCAACCTCACCATTGCTGAGGTTGCTATTTTGATGCCGCGATTCATTCGCCGTTTAGCGACAAGTCTTTAATTATCCGTTAAAATTCATAGCAATTAGAATAACAGGCTGTATTGATATGAAAATTTCCGTTGATGGTGGTTCATTTAAGGTCGCAATTGAGACTGAATACGAAGGTTTGATTGTTGAAGCCACGCAGATCTTTCATGAAACGCGTGAGCAAGCGAAATCCAATGACAAAGCAATCCTACGCTTTCTACAGATCATTTTAGAGCACCGCGAAAGCGATGATGCGATTGGCTATTCAGTACTAGGCTTACTGGGCTGGTATAACGAGGTGATCGATCCGGTGCAAGACCAAGATATAGAGTTGAACCTAGCTAAAATATTACCGCACCTGATCAACCCTGCGGGCGATTTAACGGCTACCAGTGACAATGAAAGCAATACATTTAAGCACTAAGGTGTTTACGTATTAAGCGATTTTTGCATTACAAATTAAGTGCCTAAACCTATGCTTAGGCACTTATAGCTCGATCAACATCTTGCTAATCGAAGTGTTTTATCTCTAAATCATTACAATTTTGCCCAAGCATCTTGCCAGTACAGGCTATCAGCTGGGGCATACGATGCACTGGCGCACCACGCTGTATATGGCCACGGCTTACATTCATAAACCCCGTTATCTGCACCTAGTACTTTGTCACCCGCTTGGTAACTAACACCTGCTTGATATGGTGGGTAATCACCTGGAGGTGGCGTTACTGTGCCTTCTTCTTTAATGGTAAATGGCGCGGTAAATACCACCATTTCACCGTCCGCTGTTGTACCCGCGACGTCTAATGTGTAGCGACCTGCATCAGCGTTAAAGATATCAAGCGTGATCGCTTTGGAATCAACAAGGTTTACTTTCGCTTGATTCATCACAACGCCTGCACTATTAGCTGCCATCACGGTGACATCAAGTGCTTCATTCGAGGTTAACGTTAGCGACAAACGCACTTCCCCATTCACAGCCACATACTCAGAGGCAAGACCTGCAATGTTAAGTTCAGCCTCCGGGTCAGGTGTTTCACCGCCACATGTGGTGTCGGACACTTTTTTCCACACGCCCCACTCACCAGTTGTGCCTGGTTCATCACCACGCGTCCACCAGCCTGCTTCCCAAGTCGCACCATTATGCGAAACTTGATCACCTTCTACGTAGGTTGTGGCTGCATTCCATTCATTTGCACAGCTACTGCCGTCACTCACAACAACTTTACGCTCAGCACGCACCGTTTGGTTGGCGCTATCAGTCACCGAATATTGCAGGGTGTAGCTACCTGCACGGTTTGTATCAACAGCCCCTGTTACGCGGATCTGATTGGTCAATTCACCGTCTTCCGCATCCGTTGCTGTGACATTGGCTAAAGGATCAAACGTTGCACCAATCATTACATTAGTATCTTTCACGCCGTTCAATACCGGCTTTTGGCTATAAACTTCAATACTGCGCGCTTTGACGGTTTCGTTGTCATCGCTGTCTTGTACTCGGTAAGTTAAGACGTATGTCCCAAGCTGACGTACATCGACACTGCCCTCAACAATGATTGAACCTGTTAGGTCACCGTCTTCTTTATCAAACGCCGTAACACTCGCTAATTCATTAAACATCTCACCATACAATACGCGAGTATTCTCTACCCCTTTAAAAACAGGTTCGCCTTCTGCTGGTGGCGGTGGTGTTTGACCATGTACGAATGGACCATAGTCGTTAATGAACGTCTCACTGTAGGCTTGGCCTGACGCATTGGTGCCCATATCCCAGTTCACCGACCATGTCATCACACCGCGTAATGGTTGACCTTGCTTATTAAGGCGCTCAAATGCATCGTAGAGATCTTGTGGATCTTGTACATAGCCTGTTGCGGCAGCATCAATGCTTGATGGAATACCAAATACCAGTTTACTACTAGGGATTTTATGGAAGCCACGCGTCCCATTGGCGAGTGAATCTGAAATATAGTAAATAAATTCTTCTTTTAACGCATCGTTGTTTTGAGCAATCCAGCCAACGCCTTCAACCCAAATCCCATCGCCACCTTGGTTATAAAACTGCGGGTTAATCCAGTCGTAGTAACCTTCAAGGCTCTCTATGTATGGCACGTATTTACCGCCCGAAGTTAAGTATGGAAACTCAGGTGCCATGGTAATCAGGAAGTTTTTACCCTGCGCTTTATAGTGATCTTTCACGATACGCAGCGCGGCAGGAATCACGGTTTGGTTATCAGCGGCTGTCACAGCTGCTTGTTCTAAATCGATATCTAAGCCATCAAAACCGTAAACATCGGTGAGGCGAATGATCTCTTCAGCAAATGCTTGCTCATCACCCTTTTTCAATTCAACGTGTGCGTCTGCGCCACCTAGCGCGATTAACACTGAACGACCTTGCTTATTCAACTCACCAATTTGATTAGTAAATTCTTGTTCAGACAAACCTATAGTTGGGTCTAAACGAAATGTCGGAATACGACCTTCAGCCACATCGAACACTTTCATGAAGGAAACATTCACCACGTTGTACATTGGGTTCACCGCTTCCAATGTCACGCATGGCGCATTACCACCTTTGTAACCAGCGCCATCGCACCAGTTGTGCCAGTAACCAACGACTACACCCGCTTCCGGGTTAACCATTTTTGCGCTATCAGCATATGCTGCACCAGAGAAAGCAGCGATGCTTACAGATATTGCTAGTTGGAGTGCATTACGTTTTAACATTTCTATTTCCACAAAAGTCGCTGTGGTTGTCACAGCCATGAAACTTATTTTAGTCATCAAATTTTGTGTTTAGGTATAGAAACTTCTACTTCAATGTACTGTTTTTTATAAGATTGAGATCTTCTGTCACAATTTTAGAATTAGCGATATTTAAAAATTGACGATTTCTACAATTTATCCATACAGATAATAACCTTCAATAAAACCATTAAATAACAATGAGATAAAACGAAACAATCCCTATTCAGTCATACATAGAGTGAATCACAGCTAAATACGTAATAATGAAGAAAGCAAACGGCTCTGTTGATTTATAACGCTTGCCAATTCTTACATATAACAGGAACGATACTTGCGGCCTTACCTCTGATGAACTTGTAACCAAATGGCACTCTCCCTTTAATATCAAGAGAAACAAGCTTTTTCTCTGCCTTATACGGGGCTTTTTTGAGTAGCCCTGCGGCTGGCTGCACAGTTAGGGAGCTCCCAATGGCAAGTACTTTATCAGCAGACTTTATATAATTTCGCGCTTCTTCCAATTGCATGACAGGTTCACCAAACCACACAACATTAGGCCTTAATTGACTATTTAATTCACAATGTTGACCAATATAAATCGGCTTATCCCAGTCATAAGTAATCGTAGAATCAAGACTACTTTGAGCGCGACTTAACTGCCCATGCAAGTGTATAACTTTCGAACTACCAGCTTTTTCATGCAAGTCATCAACATTCTGCGTAATAATAATTACGTCATAGACGGCCTCTAGTTCAGCTAATGCAATGTGAGCTTTATTTGGCAATGCTTTTGCGGCCGCGATTTTACGCTGGTTGTAAAAGCTCAGCACCAACTCAGGGTTGTGCTCAAAAGCGTCTTTCGTTGCTATCTCATGAACAGAATAATTTTCCCATAAACCGTCACTGTCTCGAAAAGTGCTTAATCCACTTTCGGCACTTATGCCCGCCCCTGTAAAAACAACAATCTTCCTCTTTTTTATCTCATTCACCATCATTTGCTCCCATGCTTAAACCTTTGGAATTAATGATAATATGGTATGCGACATATACTGACGCATAGCGTATCATTCAAGAATAAGACCAATAACCGACTGATATAAAGGGATATAATGGACAGTGGAATGAGAAAACTATCTGTATTGGCTAAGTTATCTCGACACAGGAAAATATCAGCGCCAGAAATCCAACAACAATTAATGGATGAGGGTGAAGAAGTGTCACTTCGGACTGTGCAGAGGGATTTAGTCGAACTTGCGAGCAAGTTTCCAGTATGTAGTGACGAAAGTAAGCCTATTGGGTGGCATCTAACGAAAGATGCTGAATTAACCTTGCCAGATTATGATTTAACAACAGCCATTACCTTTACGATGGCTGATAAATATCTCTCTAACTTGCTTCCACCCGTCATGCGTGAACGACTGGATCCTTATATCAGAACGGCGAATCAATTTTTAGTCACAGAAAACAAAAAACCTCAGAGTCAATGGCCCCAAAAGATAATCGTTCACACAAAAGGACAGCCTCTACACACAAGTGATATTTCAGCTGAAACCATAGAGGCGATCTATGCTTCTTTATTCTCAGCAATGTGCCTACGACTTACCTATAAGTCATTGACAACAAGCGAAGAAAACGACTTTACTTTTCACCCTTATGGCATTGTTGTGCGTAGCGAACGTTCATACCTTGTCGGAAAATATGATGGCTATGAGGATATCAGATCATTACTGTTAAGCCGCGTAATTAAAGCAGAGCAAACAAAAAGAGCGGCAGATATCGACGCTGACTTCTCCCTTTCAAATTATGTTGAAAATGGAAATATGGGAGTCATAAGAAGTGAGCATAAGTTAGCAATAAAGCTATGGATTACCCCTATCTTAGCGGAGATTTTAACAGAAACACCACTATCTAAAGATCAAGTGTTCAGTCCCAAAGAGGATGATTTCATTTTGACCGCATCGGTAGATGATACCGATGAATTAAGGCATTGGATTTTATCAATGTGTAATCACGCTACTGTGCTATCTCCCGAAACGCTACGCAAAGAGATCAAAGATATATTAGTTACAAGTATTTCATACTATGAGGATTAGACATGACAATTAGAGATGATTTTATACACAACCCGCCAATCATTGATGTCTACTGGGAAGGCCCTTACACCATAGATAATATTGATACCGTACAAGACAGCGCTCACTGTTTATATCAAATTTATGGCCCTCACCCAGTCTATGGTACTAGCACTCTGCTTTACATTGGGAAAACAGAAGCACAAACAGCTGATCAGCGTATTCGGCAGCATAATTGGATTTCTAACCAAGCGGACATGTGTAGCATTTACATCGCGACATGTGGGGTTTTCTCGAACTGGAAAAACTGGGGAGAAGACAAGCGAGAAAGGTATGGTAAATTTCAAGAAACCAAAGGAATAACAATTTCTAATCTCGAATCGCTCCTCATTTATGCGCATCAACCCAGCTACAATAGCCAAAGCCTGAAATCTACAAATTTTGCTGATAATGCATTTCGTATTTTTAATTCAGGCTCTCGGGTATTACTACTTCCTGAAGTTAGCACTCAATTTTATGCAGACCCTAATATTAGCCACCCCGAAACTGATCAGTAATGGCAGGGGATTGCAGTGAAATATTTAAGGCCTTCAGAGGAGTTACACCTGCTTTAAAGGCCGAATCACAGATTCTAAGCCTTCAATTTTAAACTCTAATGCCAGCGCCAGCAGTGTACCTAGCTCACCCTCAGGGAAGCCCTGCTTGCGAAACCAAAAGAAAACAACTTTCTTTAGGTTTTTAGTCTCTTTCTTTATGCAATTCATAATTTATGCGAAGTTTCGAGCGCCCAAGCATTAGACTGTAATCGACCTGAAGTCGCTGCATCTGCCGTTCACCGTTGTACGTGTTAGTAACTAACAGAAACCTCCTTCGCTTCTTCGCTTCTTCGCTTCTTCGCTTTTAAAATTTGGCAAAACTTGTCGAACGTCAACGTAGAGAAAACAAAAAGACATAAAGAAAAAACAATGGTTTGAGAAGAGTTCCGCTTCGTTATTAATTGATACGTTTCATTTATCGTTAAGATAAATATTTCAAATTAAGATGCAATTTTAATTTGATAAAAAACAATCTAGTGAATAATTCTTATGGGTATACTTCGCCTCAATTTATATCGAGGTAAAAATGACAGTGGAAGTGGATCACCTAAAACCAGAATACGCTGAGTTTCTACCAAAGCACAATGAACAGCCAGAATACGAAAAAATGGAATATATAGAAGACTTCATTCGAGTGATTGCAACAGCCGATTCTGATGATTTCTACAATCTACTAATGAACGGATTCGTCCTGCTTGGTTGCGCATCATTCGTTATTCTCTTTCTCGATAAGATCGGCTTTTTCAACCTATCGATTAAGCGACTTCTAATTGGCGCTTCGGTCTTTACGATTGGCGGTTGTGTGTTCGGCGCACTCGCTGGTAGTATTGGAGCGGGATTAGGAACCGCCTACATGATTTTCGCTATGAATATTTTGCTCGGCATGTGCAGCAAAGAACGTGATACCGACTAGCGTAGAAAAAGTAATGGTGTTATTTGAAGAGAAGAAAAAACGTTCAATGCATATGGCTATTACAACGCAGAACCAGAGTCAGACAGTGTAACGTGTAGCGAGTGCGGTACTGGCTTTTACAATGACACAAGCGATGCCCGTAGCATTTGGGACGATGAAGTTGCCTTCGTTGCTATAAAGCAAAAGTATTAGAAGGTGGGTAGCGATACCAGATCGCCATGACAAATGCCAAGCCAGCAATTTCAAGCACGCTTTCCTGCTGCCGCGTTTCTAAACCAACGCCTTGCAACTGCTTGGTAGTGCTAACGCGGACATAGTTATAGATTTCTGGGGTAATCAATATTTTTCAGTGGCTTCACAACAGAATCTAAGCCCTCAATCTTGAGAGCCAAACAGATCTGCATTAAATCCCCCCAACTCCCCCTTTCGGCCAGCCCTTTTTATCAAACCAAAAACAAAACAGTTACCTTCGGGAAACGAAACTTGGTTCGCAGCATGCGTCTCACTCTCATAACTCATTTATGGACATAAATCAGTTTCAGAAAATCGAACATTAGCATTACATGAATTAATTCAGGTATGGCAAAACTGAAAATCGCTCAACTTAGAGTCCAGTTTTGATGGTACTTTTCACACAAAACCCAACCTTAGACTGAAAATGCCAAGCATTGAGAATCTCTCTTAAATTCTGTATATGTTGGGCTACAGATCTACTGTTATAGCTAAATGTGCCAGTTCTACTGAAAACATGAAGCCGAACTTAGCCAACAACACACAGGATTTTTCACCATCATCTTCGATTTTACCGAGAACATCCTTAACAAAGTCTTTATCTCGTTTTCGGACATAAGCCATAGTCCTAGGAAGTTCTTTGAACTCAATATTTGATTTCATAAGGTCGTGAGCGAGCTTATTTCGAATATTCTTTATTTCATGCAGGGCAGGTAACAACTCCCTAACCTCTTTCTTCTCACTAGCATCCTCAAAGTCATAAATATTAATAAAGGACTTAAAAGTATCAATTTTCTTACCTAACATCGCACCTTTGATATCAGGCTCAATGCACACTAGTAGATGACTTAGCTTGAATTCAATGAGAAGAACAATACTAAAAAACATACCAGTTTTAGCGTTGGACTCCTGCGTTCTAGCCCTAAACCACTTATTTCCCTCTGCTACGATTTCTTTCAATTTTCGAGTGTTTTCTTCGGGGGATTGAGGCTCCCTATACGTAATAATTGAAGGGCTAGTGCTCTTGGGCTTTCTTTTGTAATAGCCAAATATATTTAGTAATTTTTCCACAATTCTCTCTTAAAAACTAAACTCAGCGAATAGTAAAAATGCCACGCATTGCGAATCACTCTTAAACAGTTTGTAAAGTTTTTTGCAGGCACTAAATGATATGCATGCTTTTTCGAAAAGCAGATGCATCAGCCTCAATTTGATTAAAGATATTATTTAGAGCGTCATTAGTCTCAATTAGCATCTCTCTAATTACCTCTTCTTGAGCTTCAGAAATTATCGTTCCTATATGCTCATTATCACTGTTATCACGTCGAATATTGATCTCAATCGTATCCAAGCGAAGATAGAATGGTGCCGCTTTTACATACCAAAAATTAAAGTCATTAACTAATGAGTCGGACAAGTACAAACGATTATCTTCTATCTCTTTCTTTAGGATATTGACGTAGTTTAGGCATGAATCAAACTGATAGTCGAAGACCTCATTAAATCCGTTTTCAGAATTGAACTTTTTAAATTCAAGACTCACCATTAACAACCTATTATATACATTTACTTTCTTATCAAAGAGTTTTTCAAAGGTCGATTGAGATATAGAAAAAAAACGCTCATTTCTTTTCATTTCCAGCGCATGTTTTTCATCTAGAGCTTTCATGCTTGCTGCATGTTTATTATCTAGTTCTTTAATTTTCTTCGCATTGTTTGCGTCGCTTTCTTTGATATCTTTTTCAAATGCTTGTTTATGCTTTTGTAAAGATTTATCAAACCAATACTTACCAATCAATGTTGATACACCAACAGCAGCAGGCAAAACTACCGCTATATGTTTTACTATAAAGCTTGTTACTTCCATCATACTTACCAAAAAATGTAACGCTATTCAGACGACTAAAAGCCGTTTTTTAATTCCACCATAATGCCTTTTTTAAAAAATCATATCAATTTAAAATCAGTAGCTTATCGATAAAAGGTGTGAGTTAGATTGCTAAGGTTAATCTAATGTCACTATTCAGATAAAAGTTCGCGTTTCGGATAAGTTTTGGTTGGGCAAAACTACAGCTTTGAGGGATTAGAGCGCTTCTACTCTAACGCATAAAGGGGCAAAGGTGTGTTACACATTCACGTCAGCACACCTCTGGACATAAGTGAGTCAGTGATATTGCTAAATTAGTATTTCGCGAATTACTAGAGTTAAAGCAGAGCTTCTAGCTTAGACCAACTATACTAATCCATTATATCAATGGCGTTTTAGAGCAACTGTATTGATTGAGTTGCTATCTCCAAACCTAATTTCATAAGTGTTGTTTTTTTGTTCATTGTTATAGTCTTCACAGTGCTGTATTGCTTGTAATGCAGCGTCACTTAATTTTTCATGGAAATCATCATTTGTATCTACAGGGAAGTTAGAGAAGAACTCACCAATGACTTCACTTCCAAACTTATTACCAATGACTTCTATTAAATGAGAAAATGCAGTTAGGTCTTCTATGTTGTAGGCACACTGCAATGCGTTCATCCATGTATTTCTGTAGCGTTCATCTGAAAATGCTGAAAGTAAATAGCTAATACATGCTCTATTGTAGTCTTGAGCAGTAACAAACTTTTGAGCCAATGAGTACCAGCACTCTGGACATGTAGCATTTGTCTTGACTAAGTATTCTATTATTTCGTCTTCGTTAGCATTTTCGATAAACTTAGCAGTGGCAACTTTACCTATAAGTTGTTTCTTTATGCCTAAGTCATTCACTAATAGATCAAGAGTCCATTTTTTTAGGCACCAGATAGAGCTTCTTACTTTAAGTTTCGGAATGGAGGTTTCGAGCAAATCAAATGCCTCCTCAAAACGTCCACAAAAGATTAGGCTATCTGCCAGTAACACCGCATTCTCTGCTGTATCTTCGATGTCAATTGCGGCTGTATAGAACTTGGAGGCAGTTGTGTACTTGCTTGTGCTGAATAATAACCCAGCGACTTCTTTCAGCCAGTAAGCCCTTTTTTTGTAATCTGGGTTCATCTTTGCAGCTTTATTGTATTGATGTATCGCTTTGCTTAGTTCACTTCTTGCAGATAAAAAGTTACCGAGGTTGTAGTGTAAAGTTGCCTTCAAGTCTTTGTGATCTGACGGGATTGATCGGTCGATACACTTGTATGTTTTTATTACGCTTTCTACATCGACTTTATTAGATAAGCTAGTGATAAAACTTAAACAAACTTGGATTTCATTTATCAAGTCGTGTTCAAGTATATTAGTTGTATTGGCAATGCTTTCGATAAGGAGTAATGCATCGGAGGGTGCTCTTGTAGCTATTTTGCACTGCGTATAGCTGATGAGAGTTAATCCATGGCTTTTTATTTTTGACGCCTGTATGTAATTATCGAAATGAACCTCAGCTTCCTTAGTATGCCCCAAGTGCTGTAGTAACAATCCGATAGTTACGTTTATGTCGGCAACTAACGTTAAAGCGTCAGTAACATTACTCAAATTGTCAAATGAACCTCGACTGCTTCCGACTCCTCCAAGATTTATGTAGTAGTCATTTTCATCAATTTCCAAGATGGAGGGGGAGGATTTGGTCGGTTTAAATTCGAATGTAAACGTGTTTTCATTCTCTTTTGTTGAATTGATTAGGTTGGAAGCTACTAGCGCAGAGTGCGTGGATAATCCCTTGTATGATTTTATTGATGCATTTATTTTTATAGGCTTTTGAAGGGTTTTACTTTTGAAGTTGTTATAGGCTTTCAGCCCTTCGTAAAGTAGCTCTGTTGAATGTTCGTTCCATTCGTCCGAAGAAGAGAACTGCATGCAGAAACTTTTTTCAGCTAGGGTATCGGTGGTTGGATTTAGCGAGTGGAACCAGCGACTATAAATTGTATCCGAATGAGCCAAGTAGCGCACAACCAATACAGGGCAATCGAGTTGTTTAAAGTAGTTTAACTTTTCTATGTTCATGCGAAGCTTCAGCGCTTTGATACTATTTTTCTCATCGGTCGCCTTGAGTTGTACGAGAAACTTAATCCCTGTACTAAGGCCATCGTTATCAAAAACTTCAACTTCTCCATCTATCCCGTAGTCGTGTGTCGGTATGCGGTACACCCACTCGTGAGGAAGTAGAGATTTAAATTTGTCTACAGATAATTCTTCTAATATGTGGGCTCTGGTTCTTTTCGGTAATCGCATCTGTGCATTTTCGACTCATCATTCAATAAAGTTTATAGTACAGACAAACCGTATCTTATGCCATGTCAGCACATCACACTGATGAATTCGTGTAGCGGATTAAAAATTTGGCCATATAGCTAGAACATTTGTTATAAAAAAGTAAGCCAAAGACCAAACTGAATGTTATGCAGAAAAGCAACCTAACAAACAATGGGGCAAAAAAGAGTCAGCCTGACGGTCTGACTCTTTTAAATGAGAGAGGTTTGTTTCTTAAGAGGTTATGGATATTGTGGCAGGTTACATGCGCTTTAAGGGCTTAACCACTCTATCAAGCCCTTCAATTTGAAACTCTAAAGCCAAGGCCATTAATGTACCCAGCTCACCCTCTGGGAAGCCCTGCTTTCTAAACCAGAGTAAGTATTCTTCTGGTAAATCAATAAGCACGCGACCACTGTATTTACCAAATGGCATTTTCATGTTCGCGAGCTTTACCAAGTGTTCTTTCTGAAACATAGTTCAAACCTGTATTAACTTTGCATAGATAATACCAAGGTTATTTGTCGCTATCTAATGGCACTTGGGTATTTTTAAAATGAAGCGAAACATAAACAGGCACACTCGGCACTATGGTATTCAACTTGGCGATTTCTCGTAGTGCTTCTACCCCGGCATCTAACTTAAACTTAGCCGCATCAACTACCACAGGCTGAAGAGAATTAGCAAGAAGATCACCATTTTCAAGCTTGGTGATCTGCAAGTTTGTTTCTAGCGTTTGCTGCTGACCGTGAAGCTCTAGGGTAAACAACACTGGGAGCATAAGAGTTTGACCAACCTGCATCGCTTCTAGTTGTTTACTATCAAGCTGAGCATCCAAAATTGCGCTAGGAAACAAATCGGTATTAAACAACATGGTGCGCATACGCTCATCACGAATATCAATATTAGTATCGACACTCGCTAAACTAATCACAACATGCGCTTTTCCCGAATCTGACAGTGTGCCTTCGAGTGCAGAAAAGGAATGGTTTTCGATAACACTTGCGTTTTTAACCGATAAAAAATTTATCGATGAACTGTCATTCTCTAACATCCAATCCGCGAGTGCCGCAGGTGCATTAACCATCGCGAGTGCAACCAATAGCGCTTTAGCTTTAAACATTCATTTTCCCTTACAATGAGTTGTGATGATTAAAACTATAGATGATTTATTGGGTGAGCAGCGTAACACCGCAGAGCACTCTTTCGCTTTAAGCATCTAGCTGCACATTTCTATTTGTGACTACAACAAAAGAATACTAGCCAAACATCCAGTACTGTATAAAAAACAATCACACTGGAGTATTTAAAATGCAAATTGATGGACATCACACTTTAACTTATGTTGTTGCTAGAATGGCAGGTATGGAACATACCAATGCAGAAAAACTAGCATACTGCGCACAATATGTAGATGAAGCAACAAACTCGGAGCCTATAAGATTCAAAAATGGTGCAATGTTCAATCGAATATCATCCGCTCATAAAATGCTGGACTATAGAAATGGAAATGAACTCGCTAACCACTTAGCATGGATCCCATTTCATTTTTTGCCTGGAAACGATGGTCTGAAGAGCGGCTCGATACCGAATGGTGGTTTTATTGAGCGTTTAGTCTGTAAACCAGATAGCCCTGTTGCTCGAGATATGCTCCGTTCAGTCAGTAAATATCGTCAAACCCCACTTAGTCTATATATTATGGGAATTGCTCTACATGTGTATGCCGATACATTTTCTCACCAAGGCTTCGCTGGTGTTAGCCATAAAATTAATGATGTGAAAAATATTGAATCTGACGAAGATGAAAGCTTACTAGATAGAGTTAGGGATAGCATTCTGAACTGGAGCGTGTCATCAGCCATGGGCCTGCACTTTCTTTTCCAGACCGTCCATACATTACTTGGACTTACGAAGATGGAGAAGGTAACACTATCAAGAGAGATAACACTCAAGACTTCTTAAAAGCAGCCAACCAAATGTACAAAGTCATTAAATGTTACCTTGAAGAAGATGAATCAATGAATATTGATAGTCAAGATGATATGCCTCCAGAAAAATTAAAACTTATTGAAAACGCATTGAAACAGTTCAAAGATGAGAATGGAGAAGAGCGACACAAACAATGGTTAAAGTGGATATCGCAAGGAAAGTTTAATTTTGATCCTGTTGAGCTGAAATTTTTAGCTCACGGAAAAGGTAGTTGGAAAGAAATTGCACGAGGAAAAGCTGTTGCTTCTCCAATGTCTAGTGATCTAATTACTTATCACTACGATGAAAGCTTTATAACTTCTGACTGGAAATATTTTCACGATGCACTCAAAACATATAGGCTAGACATTATAAGAGATGTGCTTCCTAAGTATGGTATTTGTGTCGCCTAACAAGCTAGTTTCATTAATCTCTATCGAATCAGCTTAATTTGACTGATTCGATAGCTAACAAAAAACCACCCGAAGGTGGTTTCATTTAACAATACGTTTGCTATAAGGCTTACGATGCTTTCTGCAAGGGCTGTTCAATCAGCTCTTCGACAATTCTCTTCAATAAGAAGGTCTCACGCTCTATCGACATGCCTTTCTTATCGCTATTGGCCATGGTGTCTTCATTGTGGACAATGGCGTCGAAGATATTCATCCACACAGGCTTCATACCATTTTTGATTTCGTAATCTTCAAACTTGGTTTCACCCAGCTCTGCATCGATCGTACACACGTAGCAGTAAGATTCCATATGAACAATATCATGCTCTGGTTTGTACCAAGGGCGGTATTCTTCATACATGCCGAACTCGTGAATATCTCGAATATTTTGTGCACCCGTTTCTTCTTCAAGTTCACGGATCAAACCTTCAACCAAATCTTCACCATCATCAACACCACCACCAGGTAAGGTGTAATCGTGATAACGCGCAGTGTAAAGCATGAGAATATTGTCGCCATCTAAAATGATTCCTCTCGCAGCACGGCGATGAAACACCGATCCTGCCAATTCAGTTAAATCAGGATGTGTAGAGGATTTTAATAATCGCATGGTGATGGCACTCAATAAAAAACGAAGGCGCCATTGTAATGATTTTTGACAACGATGCCAGAGGCACACCGAACCTTAGTACGCACTAGACAGCATATTATTACGTCGTTCCATGCAAAAAAGACGCACTAAAGCATGTGAAAAACATATCGTTTAATTTTAAATCTCGTTGCGAATGTTAACACGCAGAACTTTTGTTAGATTATTTACCTTTCTATGAATTATATTCATCACCACAAACAATATAACTATAAATCATAACTTTAAAAACAATTTAAATAGTTACGATTAAGTACCTTTCAAGTCAGTCAAAAAGAGATTTCGTTAAATACATTTGATAACATATAAAAAAAACAACGCTCTCTGATTGTATTTATCAATAAACAATATAAGATGTTAAACATATAGGAGAGCATTATGAAACCATTTGAGTCACTTGCAGGTTTATCCTGGATTTTCACGCACTTTCTGCAAAATAAAGTTCAAGCTGAAGTGGTACGTCGCCACCCTGAACTCAATGTAGAGCGTCTTGCGTTACTGATTGAACTTGATTTCGAAGACGGACTTCGCCCAAGCGTACTTGCACGCCGTATGGGTCGTTCTAAGGGTACTATTAGTAGTATTCTTCGCCACTCAACCAAGCATGGTTTAGTGGCAACGACACCTGATGAGCTAAATAAAAATGCAAAACGCATTTTCATCACTCAAAAAGGCAAGGTTATTCATGACGAACTGTCTGTTGTTCTAACGGATATGTTGGAAGAAAGTGTTAAAGATATTCCGGCTGAATTACAAGATGAAATGAAGAAAGCATTCACCACATCTATCAAACGCCTGAACCCTATCTGGAGCGAGGAAGAGTGGAAAGACTAAGCTAATAAGCTTACGTTTCCACTGGCTTTAACCTTACTTTCAAGAGGCTTCCTTCGGGAAGCCTCTTTCTTTTTCACGACTAAAAATAGCCCTCTTTCCATGACTAGCTTCATAACAACAAAAGCCCGTATAGCATGTGATAGCTATCGGGCTTTGTGTTATCAGCTGTTTTGTTCTAATACAAACTGCAAATCTACGCGCTTTATAAAGCTAGCTGCCAACGTTTCAGCGGGGCTTTTTGGTCAATGCCAACCCTACCCCAACGATCTAAGCTATCAATCACAAGAACACGATCTGTATTCGGTACTATTGATTTTAGCTGTGCGCTCATTTTGCGAGTGGTTAGAATCCATAATGTTTCATCTTCTTCTAACGATGCTTTCAAATTTGCTTTATCAGCATCTGTCCACTCCAATTCTGGTGAGGTTAAACGATCTACCACAAAGAGCTGATTACCCGATGCAAAATCTTCGAGTTCCGTAGATAAGAGAATTACGGAATCAATATTAGCTTCAATTAATTGTGCCTGCTGTTTGTTGATTAGCTGGCGCACATTCACCATTAATGCCTGCTGATTTTTATGGATAACTTCAGCTTTATCTGGCCATACACGCTGTAAATCATCGCTCACAATCGCAGCCATACGGCTCAGGTTTGAGGGATTAAGCCATGCAAACGGAGAAAGCGAGCCATCCTCTAAACGTAGTGCTGCAACCCCTGTTGCACGTGGTGATATCGCTTGGGATGCATCCACTTCGATAATATTAATGTTGCCTTGGCGAGCATAAACAAACAGTGGATCATCGGCCCATACAGCGCCTAGGGTTAACGCAACTGTTGCCTCTTTTGCTGCTTTTTCAGTGGCTGCTGCACCTTGACTACTAAACCAATTCGGCAAACGTGAAACACCGTAACGTTTAGGCGGCAAATACTCGGTCGTCAGCTCGGTACCTTTCGTGAGTTCCGTCGCTAGCATGTATGTTACTGGTGTCGCAGTCAGTATATCTTTAGCAAGCGCCGTCGTACTTGATAACGCCATAGCTAACGCAGTGATTGATAGAACACTTTTAGTCGATAATGATCGAAGCACAGAATTACCCTTTACGTACGATGCGATAGAAAGTCGCAGTCAAAAAGAAAATAGCAGAAACAATAATAATCGCCGCACCAGATGGGATCGGTAGTTTAAGCTCCATCGGGAGAATCGTTCCGACTAAGCAGCTAATGGTTGCTAACACCGCCGATAACACTACAAAACTACCCATGTTTTTGGTAAGTAATCGCGCCGTCGCACCAGGAATAAGCAATAATGCCCCCACAAGTACAGCACCAATGATTTTGACTGAAGCGATAGTCACTAAGGTGATCATCATGACAAACAGGTAATCGTAAAAATTGGTCGCATAACCACGTACACGGGCGATATCAGGGCTAATACAGGTTAATAAAATCCGATTAAACGTGGGGATCAACACCAATACAATCAACAAGCAACTGCCTGCCAATAACAATAAATCACTGTCTGTTACTGTCAGGATCGAGCCAAATAGCACGTTTTCAAGTAAGTGAACGTTAATTTTACGCGCAACATACATCAGTAATGCCGCACCAACAGCTAATGCTAACGCAAGGAATACACCCACTAAAGTGTCATAAGGCACATTGGTTCGGTTACGTACGAAATGCAGTAGTAGTGCAAAGATCATACAGAAACTAAACAGGCCGATAATTGGATTATCTGGCGGCTCGCCAAGTAATACGCCTAATGCAATACCGGTTAATGCTGCGTGACCTACGGCTTCCGAAAAGAAGGCCAGACGCTTAGCAATAACCAAGGTGCCTAGTCCACCGAGCAAAGGACCCACCATCAAGGCGGCAACGACAGCATTAACAACAAATGCGTAGGAAAAGCTTTCGCTTAACCAACCCGCATCCACACCCAAGAGTGCCCATTGACGAACAATATCCATCATGCGACCTCCTTCTTATTGTTTGATTCTGTAGTCGATGACGCTGCGGTGTAATGATTAAACAAGCGTTCAATTTTTTCAGGCACTAATACTTCCGCGACACTGCCGTTATCAATAACACTGCGGTTAACAACATGAACATGACCATCTAAACGGCGAACCGCAGTTACATCATGGTGAACGGCTAAGATAGTTCGGTTATCAGCCACTAATTCATGAATCAAAGATTCTAAATAACGTACACCCTGCTCATCCATACCTGTTGTTGGTTCGTCTAAAACCAATAACTGAGGATCATCAAGTAATGCTTGAGCAAACAACACGCGCTGCTGTTCACCACCGGATAATTGCCCCATACGGCGATCGGCACGACTTGCCATGCCAACACGTTCAAGTTGAGTCAGAGCTCGCGCTTTATTCTTCGCACTTTGACGCCAAAATAGTGGGCTGCTACTTTGGTTTAATAGAATGAAATCCATCACAGTCAGAGGTAGGCTGCCTTCAAACATGGCTTTTTGCGGTACATAACCAAGCTTGCCTTTGCTTTCAGGCCACTGAATATCGATTTCACCAGTGAAAGGGGTTAGCCCTAAAATAGAGCGTAATAGCGAGGTTTTACCGCCACCGTTTGGCCCCATAACAATATGGCATTCGCCAGCAGTGAAGCTGTGGTTTATATCTTGTAAGATGACGTTTTCACCGTACGTCAGTCCAACATTTCTTAATTCAATTGAAGGTCCCACAGTTAGCTACCTTTCTTTTCAGCGGCAAATTTCATCGCTTCAACCAAGGTATTTAGGTTCTCACGCGTTTCAATTTCAACTTTTTTCGCCTCATACGGGCCGTGGGTCATATGAGAAAAACGGTACAGCTGAACGCCAGTTGCTTTCTCAATAGTATCAACATAACGGTTAGGCATGTTTAGCTCGTAAAACAGAACATCAATGCCTGATTTGCGGATTTTCTCGATTGTTTCTTGCAACTGACTAGCACTAGGTTCTACGCCGTGTGCAGGTTCAATCACAGTCGCCACATCCACACCAAACTCTTGAAGCAAGTAGCCGTACGCGTTATGCGTGGTTGCCACTGTCATGCCAGCAGTATCAAGGTCGCCCAATGTCATCATGGCGTTGTGTTTCATTTTGCGAAAAGTTGTAGCGTATTTACGCGCATTAGCACGGTAGTAACGGGCATTCTCTGGATCGATTTTCGCCATCTCATTAGCGATGGTGTAAACCTTTTGAATGGTGGTTGAAAGACCAACAAACGTATGCGGATTTACCGCACCATCACCCACTGACTGCCCCATTGCCGGAAGCAAAGGCACATCTTTATTCGCTTCAATCACAACAAGATCACTGCGATTAGCTGCTTGAATCACTTTCATTGCAAAATCATCGTGACCAATACCATTCACCACAATCACATCCATTTCACGTAAACGACGTAAGTCATTCGGCTGTGGCTGATAATTATGTGGGTTAAAACCTGCATCAACCAAAGGCAAAATTTCCGCTTTATCACCGACAACTGCTTTTACGTAGCTGTAATAAGGTTGAAGAGTGATCCCGATATTGATCTTATCGGCTGCATAAGAAAATGAACTAAATAAGGAAAGAATAAAGAGAGAGGCTGCTTTCAGTGAAAATTGTTTGAATGAAAGCGCTTTGAAAGAAATTACTGATGATTTAGTTTTTATCATTGTGTTACCACTGATAGTAAGGGTATCGATGTTTAAAGCAAAAAGACGTATTAATGCCCGTGAGGAGCAGAGCCTGATTGTTCAAATGCAATTTGGATCCAGCTAGCATCAATTAGCATTTGATCAGAAATAACCGTATCTGATGCCATCATTGGCGCCGCGTTATTATTCAGGTCTAACCAAATTTCAGGTTCTTCATGCGCGGCAATCAAGACTAGAGATTTAGCTCCATCATGCGTCTGAGCGATGCCCTGGTAAGTCGCTGGCGCAATCAATGTCCACTGATGTTTACCTTGAAATTCCCAACTTTTATCTTCAATAAAAGGAGGCAGCCACATATCGCGTAACTCAGCAATATTAACCCATTGACTTACAGTGCTATCGGTAAGGTCTACATCAGTCACATTCACTTGTTGCTCAAGTGCATCAAAGTATAGATTTCTTACTTCTTCATGTGCCAGACGTAAATCAGCGATTAAACCCAGTGATTTCTGCTCGATGTCTGCAACCGCAATTTGATGCTGAGCTAACTCAGCAGTAGTTGATTGTTGCTTGTGATAAGGGAGTAACACAGCCGAAACCAGCAAGATAAGTATGATCGATAAAGCAACCCACTTCCCTTCTCGCCCCCCGTTATCGGAGTGTACTTTTTGGGTGATCATTTTTCAGATATCTCTACAACGTCAACTTCCACAGGATTTTCGTGGCCTGCATCAAACACGATATAGAAGTCAGTATCAGGTTTAGAAAAACTCACTTTTGATGCCTTATCCGTGCTCTCTTTCGCAATTAAATTGTCGTCGTAATCATAAAGGTTAATATCGTAATCAACCGCAGTACTGCCGTCGCTGTAGCCCGCCTCGCAGACAACCTGATCAGCCGCAAACCAACAACTCATAAGAGGAAAGTGTGCCTGAGCCGATGTAGAGAAAAGAGCAACTGATGAGAATAAGAAAAGCGCGATTTGCTTTTGCATAACAACCTCGAAAAAGAGTAAAAGCCTGCCGATGCAGGCTTTCTATAAGAGCTAAAAGTAATACCAATTCAATTAAGTAATTGGTCAAATGGGTATAATTACTGAAGAACCGCTTCAAATGTTAGGTGAACATTCACGCCAGCTTTGTCTGCTAGTGGGTGGTTTTTAAGGTCACCACTGTAATGTGCACGCATTAGGTATCGTCCAGCATGTTCAGGAACAAAACGGATGTAACCGTCTTTGTCACTTTCCACTTCGATTTGCTCTTGGTGGTTACGGTAAAGGCTACCTTCACGCGTAATGTCGGCAGTTACACCTTTCTGAGGCTCACCATTGAAGAACATTTGGAATGTCACTTCTTCGCCTTCAACAATATCTGCTGGGTGTGTAATGGGTTTTAGCTCAAGCAGCTTACCTTCAATTTCCAATGCTTTTTGCGTTGGCTTACCCACAGTGATGTAAGATTCAGCACGGGTAAAACTGATTTTAGTGACAACGTCACGCGCCTTTTCAGGAAGCAGCATTTCGCGCTCAGCTTTTGATGCTTTTGCCCACTTAACTGTGTCACGGCGACCCGCTTTATATTCTGTCCAGTATGATGGTTCGTTATTTACCGCAACTTTGTGCGTACCTTCTTCTGAAAAGTGGAAATCAAAAATAGAACGGCGCTTGCCACGAATCACAAAGTTTGGACGCTCAAAACGACCATCTGGCATCAATACTTGCGCTGACTCACTGCCTGCAGGCTTATCAAAAACAAAGGTGCCGTGCGAAGCCGTTACATCAAATGTCAACCAATCACCACCCTCTTTTGATACGGTGAAATGAGATGGCAGAATCCAACGAGGGTGTGCATTTGCAACAGCAGAAACCGCTAAACCAGCGAATACAGTGCAAGCAAGTGCTGCCGCTTTCATTTTGTTATTTTTGATCATGATTGTTCTCTTAAGTCCTATTTAATTTTGTATGTCAGCACGACGTTGCCAATTTCCACTGCTGGCTTAATGTCTATTTTGAAAGCTTTATCTGCTAGATTCAGTTTTTGACGAATAACACTACGGCCACCGTGCTCACGCACAGATTCAGCATAAAATGTGTATTCGCCCTGCTCGACACGCTGACCTGAATCATCTAATCCATCCCACGTGAAACGGTATTCACCGACAGTACGGGTTGCAGACGTCACTGCATCAACCAGTTCGCGATCGTAACGCCCTACTTTGCGCCACCAACTGCGTAAATCCTTTAGCCACTCATCTTTACCAACCCACAGCTCAATGGTGCGAACAGGTTTACGGTTAGCATCTTCAATCCAAATTGCGACGTAAGGGCGCGCATATGGCGACGCCTTGATGTAAGGTATTTCAAACTCCACATCCATTTGGGCGTTTGTTGGTATTGGTGCTGCTTGTGCCATTAATGGTGCTGATAATGCAGCAACAAGTGCGCTAGATTTCAACACGGTTTTTAATGCCAAATTCATCAGATAATCCTTGATATATGAAGCAATTAACTCTATAGAGTTAAGGTGAAGCATTACGATTGCAGAGCGGTATTGACCGAATAAACGCCCATTAAGGCACTGCAACAAAAAAGATAAATAAAGTGACTGCTGTACCTAGCGTCATCCATTTCAACGACGTTTTTAACGTTTTCTTTTTAGGAATAAGTAGACACACGCCAGTAAGAACGAAAAACACCATTAATAAGGCGGTAATATCAATAAACCAGCGCCAGACTTCCCCACTATTACGGCCTTTGTGTAAATCATTCAGCACCGCTACTAAGCCATAATGTGTTTTTTCAATCACAGCTTCTTGGGTTGTCATATCGATGAAAACTGCCGAATTAAAACCAGGGCCTTTAAAATCCACTGCGACTTCGCCTTCAATCAGCTCACCGTCTTCAATATCACGGTAAACATTAAAGCCAGAAGGTTGACCGGATACCTGCGCTTCTTTTGTTAAATAAGTCAGTAAACGCGCTTCATCGGGGCTGAACTGCCCTTTTTCTGAATGCAGTAATGATTCGGGGATAGCTAACGTTATTTCTGTAATATCAGGCTGACTTTTCACAAATAAGTGTGGGCGATTTAGCGTGATGCCCGTAATGGCAAAAAACAGCACGACAAGCAGTAAGGCCATGGAAATGTAGATATGCAGTCGACGAGACCATAGCTGCACTGTTTTATTCTTTAGCATCAATTACGTTTCAGTGGTAAATCAGAATGAATCACATTTTAAGTGATAATAATTTTCATTGTGATTCAATTTACAATGTTTACATTGGATAAAAAAAAGCCGCTGAGCAGCGGCTTATAACAAGGAAGGCAGAGAATGAAGGGTAACGCTAGAATTCAGACATTAGCTGTTTGTACTTCATATCGTCTTCATACATTTGATGGAATATTTGATATTTCATATCGTAGAAACGCTTAATTCTATCGGTTTGTGGTGTGACAGCACGTCCAATACGACTCATCGCATTCATGGCATTAGGAATATCCGAATAAAAACCAGACGCCACCGAGCCAAGCATTGCAGAGCCCAATAACACGGCCTCACTCTCTTCAGGGAGTACCATCACACACCCTGTCGCATTAGCATGCTCTTGAATGAAAATCGTGTTCTTAGTACCACCACCGCAACCCATGATGGTATCAATCTCATACCCTGCTTGGTTCATCACCTCAATGATGTGTCGAGTACCCAATGCTATCGCCTGAATTGTCGCTAGGTATGCCAGCGCCATATCATCGATTGTTTTCGACATTTTTAACCCTGTCATTGTACCTGTTAGGTTAGGGTTTGCGCGTGGCGACCTGTTACCATGGAAATAAGGCAACACATGAATATCTTTTGTTAAAAACGCAATGTCTTCTTTGGTACCTGCTAGCTTCAATAAGTGATCATTGAGTAGTTGATAAACCGTCGTTCCCTCTTCTGTTGCTTGCGATTTCAATTGGTCATGAAGTGGATGCGACGTAATCACATGATCAATTAATGCCCCAGTGGCAGACTGACCACCTTCATTTAGCCAATGATCGGGGATCATCGCACCGTAATAAGCTCCCCACACGCCATCAATAAAACGCGCTGTTTTTGACGCGGCCATATGACACGATGATGTACCACCAATTAATGCTAAGCGTTTATTAAAGTCTGCCGTTTCACCCGTCATACCCGCAGCGCCTAACACACCAATACCACCAGCATGAGCATCGATAATTGATGTGCCAACAGGCGTACCACGCATCAAACCTAAATCATTGGCTGCATGAGCCGTTAAACCTTCACCTACCGGGGCACCCATTGGTTTAATCACATTACCGATGGCTTTTGCATCATCAGCCAATAAATCTTCTAACCCAATACGCTCGAAAAAGTGCGTATCCCATTTATTTTCATGGCCAAGGTACGTCCATTTGCACACGGTAGAGCAAAGCGAACGACTATCATCAAACGTTGCTTTCCATGTTAGAAAATCAGGTAAATCAAAAAAGTACTTAGCTTGAGACCATGTATTTGGCATATTTTGCTTTAGCCAAAGTAACTTAGGCGTTTGCATTTCAGGTGAAATACGGTTGCCAACATAAGCCAATACTGGATGTTCAGTTGCATTAATCCGCTCAGCCTGCGCAATTGCACGGTGATCCATCCACATAATAATATTTTGTTCACTGCGACCTGTTGGGCTCACCGTGAGTGGTAACCCTTTTTTATCAAGCACAACCAGTGAGCAGGTTGCATCAAAGCCAATACCTTTGACTTGGACTGGATCAATATTCGCTTTAGAGACAGCATCTTTTACTGCCATACACACACTTTGCCAGATGTTCTCTGACGATTGTTCAACAAAATCTGCACGAGGTTTAAACATTTCTGTGTCGCGTTTTGCTTCCCCGAGTTTTCGACCAGAGGCGTCGAAAACTCCCGCCCTTGCACTGCCACTACCAACATCAACGCCAATAAAATAAATACTCATCTTGCTCTCTCCACTAAGCTTTACGTTTTTGCAGGGTAATGAATAGAATTAAAATGCCCCCCCAAAGAGCCATTGTCAGATAACTGCTGACACCAAGTAAGTTCAAGCCACTTTCTAACGTTTGTAATACAACCAATGCCAAGCCAATACCTATGATTCGGCCAAAACCACCATCAGGGTTAATCCCCCCAAGTACCGATGCTAAGATAGCAATCAGTAAGTAAGACTCGCCGTAACCAGCTTTTGCTGAATTGAATTTCGCCATCATGACAAGGGCAGCAACCCAACAAAGAATCGATGAAATAGCATAGACATACAGCACTGCCTTTTGGGTGTTAATACCAGAGAAACGCGTTGCTTTCTCGTTCGAGCCCATCAAGTAAATAGTGCGTCCAAGGCTGGTATGCTCAAGTAAACCCCATAAACCAATTGCGAAAAAGACAAAGAGGAACAACGGCATAGGAATGCCCAATATCGAGCCATTGCCGATCACCAGTAATGCCTCTGGGAATCCAGACATCACACTGCCGCCAGAAATTAGCACATTGAGACCATTGATTAATGTCATCATCCCAAGTGTTGCTAATATTGGCGAAACCCCGACATAAGCAATCAAAGCACCATTGAGTAAGCCAATAACAATCGCAGTAATTAAACCAGCTACTAAGGCTAATAGCAGTACCATGACATTATCGGGCGCCATGGTGATAATACTTGCCATCACTAGGCTACACGCGTTGGTTGTTGCAATGATAGAAAGGTTAATACCACCAGTTAGCATGCATACCGCCATCGCGAGCGCTAACATTCCCAGTAATGGCATTTGCGATGACATCGATTGTAAATTTGCTATCGAGAAAAAAGTGTCCCCACTCGCGATAGCCATGATGGCAATAATACTGGCTAAAATAACTAATAAATAACGGATATTTCTATCAGTCGGTAGTTTTAATGCGTTCAATACCTGATCCATTATGCCCCCTGCAATGCTTGTTTCTTTTCATTCAGTGCCGTCATACTGATACTGAATACAATGATGAGACCAGTAACAACCGCATGCCAATAAGATGGAACACCGAGCAATGTTAATCCGTTCTTCATAATGGCTAATAATGCCACCCCAAGAACCACCCCCATTAGTGTTCCTTTACCACCTGTCATGCTTGTTCCGCCTAATACCACGGCTGCAAGTACGGTAAGCTCAAAACCCATTAACGAGTTTGGCGCCACTGATTGAGTGATTTGGGTTTGGACAACAGAAGCAATACCAGCAAGTGCGCCCATGTAGCCGTATACAAACAAATGAATGCCGAATAAATTAATACCAATTCGACTTGCAGCATCGGCATTACCGCCCATCGCATAAATCTGGCGTCCAAGACGGGTTTTAGACATTAAGAAAGACGTAAATAAAACAACAGCAACCAAGGTTATGATTGGCAGTGAAAGCCCATAATCGTAGCCATCGCTACCCACAAAGCTGAACAACTCAACGCCATCCATAAACCAATCAGGGAAACCGTATAGCCAAGCGCCATTGCTAAAGTAAATCAGTAAGCCAAAGAACAAATTCAGTGTTGAAATCGTGATGATAATGGCTGGCACTTTGAGCTTATACACCAATGCGGCATTAATAAGACCAAGTAACATGCCCACGGCTGCTGCAATCAAAAATGCGATAAAGAAGTTGCCACCAATCGACAGTACATACGTCGCCATCACATACTGCGCAATTGCGGCGGTTGCTGGAAATGAAATATCAATCCCGCCCGCAATCAAAACAACAAACAGTCCACAAGCCATGATGCCCAAAATGGCCGAACTTACTGACATATCGAAGATATTGCCTAAGGTTAGAAAGTCCTCTGAACTCACACCTAAACCAACAACCATTAAACCAATTAGAGCAGCGAGATAAAACTCGTGGCGCTTGATTAAAGCAGCCCAATTTAAACAAATACGATCACGCATTGACGGCCTCCATGATCTCTTTTTCTGACGATGTTACTGGATGAAAATCATGAGAAAAACGTCCATCTTTCATCACGATCACACGGTGACTGTTATAAAACACTTCAGGAATTTCATCACTGACCATAATGATTGCCATCCCCTTCAACGCGAGATCTTTTGCTATCTGGTAAATACTTTCTTTATTCGCAATATCAACGCCAACCGTTGGGGAGTCGAGGATTAATACCTCAGGCTCTGCGGCAATCCATTTTGCGATAGAAATACGCTGCGCATTACCACCCGATAAACTCGTCACAGGTAACATAGGATCGGCAACTTTGATTGATAACGAAGAAATAAGCTTTTTAACTAAATGGGTCGCCTTAACGTGGTCGAGGAAACCATTTTGTTTTCTTAATCGAGGTAAAACCGTCGCGGTTGTGTTGTCTTGGATCGATTGCTCCATGACTAACCCTGTGCTCATTCGGTCTTCTGACACGTAACCAATACCGTGCTCAATCGCATCTCTATTTGAGCTAAACGCCACCGGTTTACCATTCACTTTTATTTGACCACTATCGGGCTTCGTCATACCAAATAGCGCTAAACATAATTCTGTACGACCAGAGCCAAGTAAACCCGTTATCGACACGATCTCACCAGCACGTACTTGCAGGTTAATATCATCAAACTGGCCTTTTTTGGTTAGATTATTGACCTCAAGCTTCACTTCGCCTTGTTGCTTGTACTCTCCCAATGGCGAAAATTCAAAACGCTGTCCTGTCATCAAGAAAGCCAGTTCATCACTGTTCATCTCTTCTGCTGGGTAGGTACCTATGGTTTTACCGTCGCGAATAACCGTTATACGGTCAGAGATTTCCATTACCTCATCAAGCTTGTGGCTAACAAACACCACTGTGATGCCTTTAGACTTAAGATCAGCAACAACGCTTATTAAATTATTCACTTCAGTACGGGTTAACGAAGCTGTCGGTTCATCCATGATCACCAGCTTGGCGTCTGAAGCCATGGCACGACAAATAGCAACCAACTGACATTCTGCAATCGACAGTTGCTCTACACGTTTGGTTAACGGTAGCGAGACACCCACTTTATCCATCGCTGTTTGCGCAATAGTATTCAAACGAGATTGCTTAACAAGGCCTTTGGTCCAAGCCATGTGGTCTTGTACTGCAATATTTTCAGCGACAGTCAGGTTGGGAAACAAAGATAAGTCTTGGTAAATAACTTGGATACCGTGCTCAATGGATTGTTGCGGATTTAGCTGAGAATAGCTTTTACCATCCAGGATAATCTCTGCCCCTTTTTCAGGTGCATGAACCCCAGAGATAACTTTAAATAGCGTGCTTTTTCCGCAACCGTTTTTTCCTGCAAGACAATGCACTTCCCCTTTATTAAAGGTTAAGTTGATGCCATCAAGGGCCTTAACGGAACCAAAGTGTTTGGATACACGTTTTAAGGTAATGAATGCTTCGTTTGACATGATGGATTTCCAGCTAAAGGGCAGCATTGCACTGCCCTGTATAAGGTTTACAGAAATATCGGTTAGAAACCTAATTCACGTGCGTTTGACTTATCCACTTCAAGGATTTTGTTAAACTTGATCACGCGTTTTTCTTTATCGATTTCTGCCACACCAAGGTTGTCGATAGTCACACCGTCAGCCACTTTCTTGCCATCCAGCATTTGCTTAGCAACAGCAACCATGGCATAGCCCGCATCCGCTGGGTTCCATAAGAAACCTTTATCAATTTCACCGCGCATCAAATATGGTGCAGCCTGACTTGGCATCATGATGCCGACTGTGGTCATTTTGTTCTTAGCACGTTTCTTCTTAATCGCTTCACCCGCACCAATAGCGCCTAGTGAACCATAAGAAACGATACCCGCCATATCTGGGTGCGCTTTCATTAAGTCATTGGTCGCTGCATATGATGCATCAATGCTCTCTGCAACCGGCATACGGCTGGTCACTTCATACATATCTGGGTAAGCCATTTTTTGGTAATCAATCGCTAAGTTTGCCCAGTTGTTATGTAATGGTACAGTTAACGAGCCAACGTACACCGCATATCCGCCTTTCTTGCCCATATTTTTAGCAAGCTCATCCATGGTTGCTTTGGCATAAGCTTGATTATCAATGGTTTCAATATCCCAGTCTGCACTGTGGCCATCTGGTGATTCGTGAGTTAGGACAATAATGCCTTTCTCACGAGCTTTCTTAAATACAGGCTCTAAAACCGTCACATCGTTAGGTACAACTGTGATTGCATCTACCCCTTTCGCAATCAGATCTTCAATGATCTTAACTTGCTGAGCAGGATCTGGGGTTGATGGGCCAAGTTGACGCGCATTCACGCCAAAATCAACAGCTGCTTGATCGATACCTTTGTTCATTTGGTTGAACCATGGGATACCAGACACCTTCACGACGTTCACAATTTCATAGTCTTTTGCCTGAACGCCTGCCGTAGCTAAAGCAAGTGTAAGGGCAGCAACATTGAACAAAACCTTTTTCATCGTTATCAATCCTTTATTATGTGTGTAGAGCATTGGAGATTCGATGAAGGGAATATAGGGGATTAGACAAGGACAAACTGGAAGATACTTACAATGTGTGACAGGGGCACATTAAGGTAATGACACGGATATCGCGGCGTTAACAAGATGTTAAAATGAAAGTCTGACGTAATTTAAACAAACTAAAACAAGAGAAATGAAACGAAAACAGATCACTCTGTATACATAACGCTAACATTTGGCGATTTAATATTAAGCGAAAACATTTAAGACGTTTAGTCTCTAGCTTGCCGTTAATAATAAAGTTCTCAATTATGATTTAGGTCTGATTTTTCCATTGGTGTTACATTTTATCTCAAATAAACGTGAAGCTCCCCCGACAAGTGTCGAGGGAGCTTCAGAAGTTATACAAACAGAGATGATGTTAACTGTGCTTTTATTACATAAGCACAAGATAGAAAGGACGCTTGCTATTAAATTGCTGTCAGTTGTGGCTCATTCACTTGTGATTGCTGCATTTTACGCATCTGCGTTAAATACTTAATCCAGCTTTTTGACGCAGGACTCGCTTTAATATTGTTGGCACGTTTAGCATGAATGAGTGCTTGTTCAAACGATTCCAGTTTGTAGTAAGCACGTACCCGCGCTAACTCGACATCTGATTTTCGTCCTGACACTTTATCGAGCTCTTTCAATGCCGTTTTATGCCTACCTTCTTGCAATAGCAACTGTGCCAGCGCCCAACGGTGCTTATTGTTTTTGGCCGCCGCTAAACGCCAATACCGAATAGATTGATCCCACTCTTTCGCCATTTGCCAATAAGAGGCTTGATCGGCTAACAGCTGAGCATCCGCTTGCGCATTATCAAGTTCAGCTAATAACTTAGCTGCTCGTTCAGGAATACCTTGCTGAGCATAAAGCTGTGCTAAAGTGCGAAGATCTTGCTGACTCAACTCGACACCCTGGCGTTTAGCCAACGCTAAAGTAGCTAATGCATCTTTTGAACGGCTCAGACGTAATTGAATCCCAGCCGTTTGTTGCCACCAAACCAACTTATTCGGCTCTAAGATAATCAAGCGCTGTAAAGTTGGTAATGATGACTTCCATTGTTGCAACTGAAGCTGTGCCCCCAACTTGATTGTTAACGGCTGAACTTCATCTTTACGATGTAGGCTTTCATAGCGCTTGATCGCAGATAATACCGGCTTCCAATCTTCAAGCTGATAGTGAGACTGCGCTATACGTAGCCACAGTTCATCGGCTTTTTGATTCTCAGGGATAGACTTGGTTAACGCGTAGTAATGCGGTAGCGCCTGTTTAAATTCTTCATTCGATAACAAGATATCAGCCAGCATACGTTGAGTGATCCACGCTTGTTCATCGAGCAACAAACCACTATCAACCGCTCGAGTTAAATTGCTAATCGCTAGTTTAGTATTACCCTGTTGCCAATAAAAAACCCCGAGCATACGTTGAACAAAAGCTTTATCGTAAGCTTTTGACGGCGTTAAACCCGCTAATAACGCAATCGCTTCTGCTGTTTTTTCGTCCTGCTGCAATTGATGTGCACGCTGAACTTTGCCCGCCGTATATTGCGACAGTTGTTCACCTGCGGTGGCGATATTGCTACTAAAAGCAAGGCCAAGTGCGACGCCTAAAGGTAGCACTAAGGTTTTAGTTAATGTCTTGATCATTTGCTTAATTTGAACTCCAGTCTTACCGTTTGTCCAACTTGCGCAATCGCCTTACCATCAACAACTTTAGGCTGGTACTTCCATTTACGCAGTGCTCGAATCGCTTCTTTTTCAAATAAGCGACGTGGTTTTGCATCTAATATAGCGACATCCGTTGGCCTACCCTGCGGATCTATGGTGAACGACATCACCACAAAACCCTCAGCACCTTGTTTCAAGGCGCGAGCAGGATAACGGGGCTCGACACGATAGAGCGGCATCGCTTGTTGATTAGCGCCAAAATCAGAAAACTCAGGCATGCTAATCGCTACACCTGTCGCTGCCATATCTAGTGCTAAGGTCGGTGTGTTCGGCATCGAGGTCGCAACAGCTTGTGCTTTCGCCATCGGTTTTGCTTCTGGCGGTGGTTCTGGTGTATCAGGCTTTTCAGGTACGGCACGTTGACGACGCTGCGCATCGCGTTCTTGCTCGACCATCACCATATCAAAAGCTAAGACTTCACCTGACTCAGGTTTACCTCGATGGCCGTTATCGACCATCCATGCCATAAACGTGAACAAGCCCAAAGTCACCACAACCGCTAAAGGTAAAGCGATCAATAATCGACGCATTAGCTCTTCTCCGCAGCCAATGCAATACTCTTAACACCCGCACCTTTTGCCGCATCCATCACTTTAACGACTGTGCCGTTATAAGCATGTTCGTCCGCTTGAATCACTAATGAGGCTTCTGGTTGTTCGAGCAGCAAGTGCTCTAACGTGGCTTGCACACGCTCTACATCGATAACACGCTTATCAATGTAAATATCGTTAGCTGAAGTGATAGCAACAAAAATGCCCGCATCTTTTTTGCTCACAACATTACTTGCCTGTGGGCGATTCACTTCGACACCTGATTCGCGCACAAAAGAGCTAGTAACAATAAAGAAAATCAACATGATGAATACAATATCCAACATGGAAGTCATATCGATTTGTGCTTCTTCACGTGCGGAAGATGGACGACTAAGTCTCATCATCGGCTCCTTAATAATTTTTCTAGTTTTTGTTCACGCCATAAACACGCTTTTGATAAACGTGCGTGAACAAACATTCCCGCTAACGCAGCAACCATGCCCGCCATCGTCGGTAAAGTCGCTAAAGAAATACCTGATGCCATTAATCGTGGTTGGCTACTACCTTGCGTTGCCATCACATCAAATACCGAGATCATACCGGTTACCGTGCCAAGTAAGCCCAACATAGGGCAAATAGCCACTAACACTTTAATCAAATTCAGATTCTGATTAAGGGCGATACGCGCTTCGCTTAACCAACCATCGCGGATAGCATGCGCATACCAAGATGTTTGATCGTCACGTTGATGCCATTGCGCTAACCACTGCTTTTTCTGAGCAGGATAAGTCACAAATAAATACAAGACGCGTTCAATCACCAACAACCAGCACAGTACAACCACGGCGGCCAACCACCATAAAATAAGGCCGCCTTGGTCCATGAAATGTGATAGTGACAACCACCAGGCTTCGAAAACCGTTGAATGCAAGGCTTCTGAAAGACTGAATCCCATTAGGCTGCTTTTCCTACTTTCTCGGCTTGTTCAGCAACGAGGCTGATGCCCTGTTTTTCCAAGATATTACGGATGTTCTCAGCTTGTGTGCTTAATACGTTATGCGCTAACAGTAGTGGCATCGCAGAGATCAAACCCAGTACCGTCGTTACCAAGGCCGTCGAGATACCGCCAGCCATCACTTTAGGGTCGCCGTTACCAAATTGAGTAATCACTTGGAAGGTTTCGATCATGCCGGTTACTGTACCCAGCAAGCCTAACATCGGTGCTAATGCCGCTAATAATTTCAGCATGGATAGGCCTTTTTCTAGGCTTTGCTGCTCATCGACGATAGTTTCAAGCAAACGCAATTCAAGCGCTTCAACACTGCGGTTTTGTTCTTTATTGTAAACAGAAAGAACACGGCCCAATGGGTTATTGCCCGGCTGTTCTGGATTTTTCAACTGCGTACGGATCTGTTGACGAGTCATCATCAATTTACCGCCACGGAACAGCGCAATCACAGCACCGATAGCTAATAAGCCCAAAATAATCTTACCGACGACACCGCCGTGTGCGAGACGATCTTTCAAATCGGGTTCATTGGCAAGCTGCGCCAACATCATGCCACGCGATGGATCGACCACAACCGACTGGACTTGGTTTGCTTGAGTAAAGTCAGAAAATACCGGGCCATTGTCTGGTTGTTTTAAGTAAGGTTTTGCCGTGTTTTTAGCACCATCCCATTCGATGTAACCGTGATCGGCAATCATGCCTAAGCTACCTAAACGGTACGCATGAACACTCGATTTGTGACCCTCACCGTTAATGTATGGCACGTTAACATCAGCAAGTTCACCACTTGCCTTAATCTGCTCTTCCATACTTAACCACAAGCCTGTTAGCTGAGGTAATGATGGCAAGGCTTTCGCATCCACAATATCGCCAATAACATGGTTGTATTGGTGACGATCAGCGGCGGTAACAGAAGCACCTAGCTCGCTTTTCAAATCTTTCGCGGTTTGACGAACCACACCAAATAACTCGCCTAAACTGCCCGTTTCTAAACGTAAATGCTCTTCAAGAATAGCGAGTTTATTTTCATTATCACTAAAGGTATCGCTCAGCTGTTCTGTTTCTTGCTGTAGCTGGTTACGCTGTGCAATCAAGGCGTTTCGTTGTGCCTTGATGTTTTGTTCTGTGTGCTTAAAGCCAGATTCACGCGCTTGATCGTGTGCGCGTTGTACTTTTTGCTCTTGTTGAGTGCTTTGTAATAATTCGGTATTCGCTGTTGCCGTAAGCGGTAAGCTAAATAGGCACAGTGCTGCAACTAACGCTTTGATTTTCATGTTACTTCGTCTCCACGTTATTTGTTGTTGCTTGCAAAGATACAGGAAGGTTTATCAAGCTTGGCGCGACTTGTTTGTTTGCAATCGCGAAGGCTTTATCAACCCCTGATGAGAACTGTGAATCAAGGGCTTGCCAGCCTGCATTTTGATCGTTCCACGTCCAGTATCGCTTGCCGTCTAAGCTACGAGCCACTAGCGAGATACGACCTAGATAAAGCAGTTCAGCTTCAATAGTATCGCTGGAGGTAAGTGCAAGCTCACCTTGATAAACACCCAGCTTAGTGCCGTAATCCATTTCAATTTGGTAGCTTTCTAAAATACGGCGGTATTTTTCTGCATCACTGATATCAGCTTGTGACATCATCAGCTCTAGCTTGGCAATACGTGCTAATCGTTGGTCACGCTTAATCGGTTTATCTTGTGCAATGATAACCTTTAGGCCATCGATCATTTTGTACATTAGAGGGACCACGCCTTGACGCGTATCTTTAATGCCCTGAATTTGATCGGTTAGGCTCGCACTCTCTTGCTCTTGGTTCGCCACTAAGCGTGCCATGTGATCACGGTAAACTGTCAGGTTTTTCACTTCTTCCTGAAGCTGTTCAATTTCAGCCTGCATCGTCAAAGCTGCTTCTGCACTTTTATCAATTTTGGTCTGACTAACAGCAGAAGCTTTGTTGATCTTGTTTTCGACAGCACGGGCACTGTCCAAGCTGTTCGCTTGTGCACCCATGGCAATACTCAGCGCTAGACATACTAGCGAAGGCTTAAATCCCTTCATTTTCTTACTCTTAAACATAAAATGACGTAATAGAAAAAATAATAAAAACTAAAAATAAAGAATCCCGAACCAAGCCGGGCTTAAAACAATATCGATTCTAATTGAAAACAAATCTCATTTAAACAAATAAAGGGGAAAGCATCTGCTTTCCCCTTAAATTCGATTAGTAACGGAATTGAATTGAAGCCATGAAGTTACGACCTTCGCCAACAACAACGTTTTTGTAACCTTCACCATCTTTACTGCCGCCACCGCCAAAGTATTCAGTATCAAATACATTTTCCACGTTTAGTCGGCCAATGATGTCTAGCTTTTCATCGTATTTATAAGTGTGTGCCACACCTAAATCTACGCGCGTGTAGCTGTCTTTTTGGAAGGTATTTGCTGCATCACCAAAACGCTCACCTACGTAAATCACACCTAAGTTCATGTCAGTGCCAGTCACGAAGCTGTAACGAGACCATACACTAGCTGAGTATTCAGGTACGTCTGCTGGACGGTTTCCAGAATAGTCTGTACCTCGTGATTGATATTTCACGTACTCTGCATTTAGGTACATCGCCGAAGCACTTAATGATAACTTTTCAGTAATAAAGCCTTGCGCAGAAACTTCAACACCACGGTGATTTTGTTCACCAGCTTGTGTCATATCTTTCATGCCATTGCTAAGTTCTTCTACAAACGTTCGGCCTTCTTCTGTAATATCAAAAAGCGCACCTGTTAAGTACAGTGAATCGTCTAGTAGATTCCACTTCGTACCAAATTCGTAAAGCTTACCACGACGAGGATCTAGCTGTTGACCATCATTCACGTATTCACTGCCTGATACCTCGCCTTGATGCTCAAAGCTTTCAGAATAAGTCAGGTACAGTGAGCCATTTTCTGCAGGATGGTAAATCACAGCTAGCTTAGGCGATAGAGCGTTATCTTTACGACCACTACTACGCGTTTCGTCAAAACGAGCACCAGCAAGTGCTTGCCATTGATCATTAAACGTGATCATATCTTGTACATAGACACCGTATGAATCGGAATGACTATGTGACTGACTTGGATTTGGTTTCTTCCCTGTCGATGGTTTTGGTGTTGGTGTTGGAACTGGTTCGCTTGGATCTGTCGAAACCTTATTAAAGCTCATTTGATCTCTATCGTAGCTATAGCCTAACCAGTTTGCACCAACCAACATTTGGTGAGATACACCTAGAGCGTCAAAGTTACCAACAAAATCAACATAACCTGTTTGATGTACCCAATGATCTTTACGGTCTGAACCACCATGAGTGACTGAACCCGTTCCGTCTGGGTTAACTGCAGATAGGCTAGGGAAACTCTCGATATCTTGACGATTGAAATCTTGATAATTAAAGCCTGTTGTAACCGCCCAAGCATCAGTAATCTGAGCATTAACATCAAATCCAATGTTTTCAGAACGGTTCTCTATAGTTGACCATTGTGCATCCCAAATATGTTCGCGGCCATTTACAACTTTACCATCAACAACGAATGCACCAGAATCTACACTGCCTTTGTCGTGCGTATTATCATAATGAACAGACAAAGTGACATCATCGTTAAAGTCATAATCAACAAATAGCCCACCAACAAAACGTTCTGTTGAGTGAGTGCTGCCATCACCATATTTACGCCATGAATCTTCGGTCATTTTCGACAATACAGCACGCGCACGTAATGTCTTATCTTCATTCAATGCACCGCTAATATCCGCAACTGTACGAGAATGATTATTTGAGCCAATATCTTGGCTTACGTTAACTTGTGTTTCGTAAGTTGGTTTCTTAGAAACCATATTCACCATGCCGCCTGGTGCCGAAGTGCCATATAGCAAACCTGATGGGCCTTTTAGGATTTCTACACGCTCTAAAAGTTCAATTGGCTGCTTATAGTGAGACCAGTGCTTACGACCATCACGCAATACTTCCAAGTCAAAACCACGTAGCGAAAAGCGCTCACGGTTACGACTATCACCACCAGCTGCAATACTTGCATCATTTGCTAGAACGTCACCTAGCGTACTTGCACGTTGCTCATCGATGATTTGCTCATCAATAACGGTAACTTGTCCTGGGGTTTCAAGCTGAGTCGCCTCAATTTTCATTGCGGTCGTATTGGTATCTGCTTTGTAGCCGTGATCACGGCCAGTAACAACCATGTGCTCATCCACTTGCGTTGTTTCTGCATAAGCAGCAGGAACAGTGAGTACTGCACCAATAAGTAAAGCCAGCTGAGTTTTAGAAAACATAATCCGTTATCTCCAAATAAGTATGTAATGAGCTAATTTTTGTTTTTGGGTTTAGATGGCTCATCGCAGCCTTTCGGCCACTGCAAAATTTAGCGAAATATTAGTGATAACCATTATTATTTGCAGTTAAATTTACATTCTTTGCATTCGTAAAGTTTTGTAAACCCTAAATACGCCAAGAAGGCATTTTTATGCTTTTATCACATCTACACTCTTAAGGTGAACTTGCTGAATTTAGATGTATAATGTAGGGGATTCTATTGATAATTCGGTATAAAAAGTGACCCAACTGACTCTCGAAGCTGCTCATAAAGAACTAGCGGCTTTAAACCTAAAGCCTGAAAATATGCGTTTTGTAACTGTAAACGCGATGGATGAAGAACTACTAGAAAGCTGTACGACTACAGAAGACGAAAGTTTTTATAACAGCTATATGAATGTAATCTTCACGAAAGGCGATCGTTATGTATTAGGTTACCGCTGCGAAAACGAAGGTGACGTTGTTGATCACGCGATTATTAAGCGAGGTGATGAGTACTTTGATCCTACGTTACAAATCAAAGGTGATTTTAAACCTTACCGCTATGCTATTCTGACTGAATTTAAAGTATTTGATGTTATGCGCCATGCAAAATCAAATAAAGACTTCCCGCCAGATGTCGATTTTCTTCGTGCACGTGCGAAACACTATAAAAACGTAATTACTGTAGCTGAGTAATCATTAAGTCGTTTTACAAACAACTTAAATACAGATAAAAAAACGGCCCAATAAAGGGCCGTTTTTTTACGTAATAATGTATGGTCGTTATTGGTGATTATATGCACTCACACTCATCCTGTTAATATTAGAGGCGAGCGCTCTCCACACCAGAAAACCACCACCTGAATACTTAACCAACAACTAATTCCATACCTTAAATTCAGCTATTGTACAATCGACATACAAGAAAAAGCATATTTTTCATTCGATTCTACAGCACTAAACTTCTCCTCACTATCCACAAAGAAACCGTCAGGCTCTTTAACCATAAAGTCTTGAGAAAGCAGGTCTTCTGGCCAACCATGCATTAGCCCAACACCAACACCGTTGTATTTATGAATATAACGACTTGCAACACCTGGAGCACCGAAGTTAAGCAAACAAAATTTATTGGCATCTTCTGGGGTCATTTTCACCCCCTCAACCTGACTATTGGTCAGCTGCGATGCTTCAGCGCTGCTGAATTGAGATCGGATCTCTGATGGTAAAATTTTAAATTCAGACCAAGTATATGGGCGGTATAACCGATAAAAACCATCAAGAGTAATAATTGACTGATTTATATTTATTGCAGCCGATGAGCCTTTATCGCCATCTATTGCAATGAAACGTGACAACTTTTTGCCAATCGGAATTTCGCGGCATATATCATCGCTATTGAGTAGCGAGGTATCAAATGATAAACATAGCTTCATCGGCTTTAAGTTAATGAAATCGGGCAGTACGTCATCAACTATTAATGTTGAAACGGTATTAGGTGTTGTATTTAGTGCTAATGGGAGTTCTGGAGTTTGATGCCCCTCTGACAACCAATATGACTGACTGAACTCAGGAAAACCTTTAAGATTAGCGGTAACAGCGCCCCCCTCTCTAAAATCCCCTTCGCCATCTACCCAAGCAATATTTTTAGTCACACACGCAGGTATACCTTGTGCTTGGTTATTTAGCGCTACAACACAAAAACGGATTTTATTGCCCTTACCTTCATCACCAGATTGTAATGTATAACCTTGTTCCTGGCCCACGACAGTCTCTTGACCGTTTTTGATAATAGACCATGTAAACAAGCTAGCGGTTTCTTGATTATTGTTCGGGTCAAAATAATCATAACTCCCCTCAACCGTTTTACCTTCAAAACGATGACCCATTATTGCCACATTATTCGCCCTAGGCAGATCACCCGCGATAGATGTGATAATGACTTCTTCTGTGCACGTCATCTCACCCGATTTAGGCCACCCAGTTAACGAATAAGGCGTCACACAACCTTTCAGTTTTTTATGGACCATAGATGTATCAACAAGCAATGACTGATCTGTTGCAATAAGGTTATCATCGACAAACCACGAAAATGACGTTGTATCGATATCTTCCTTATCGTTATCAAGATCAATAAAATGATAATCTAGCAACACATTTTGCCCGACTTCAACTTTTGCTGATAAAGGCTCAAGATACACAGATGGCATAATACCAGCAGCAGCTTGTATCGCATTCGTTTCTTCTGAACATGATATTAATGTATTCGTCACTTGGTTAATAATACATACAGATATGTATTTACCTTCATCAGCAACCGTCAATAAATAAGAATCACTATTTTCATTAGATATAATTTGGCCATTTCGCTTCCAACGAAACCCATGCTCACCATCAACGCTATCGCCATTTTTATTTATGATAAAAGTTAATAACTCGCCACCTACCACTTCAGGGGTGTAAGCATTAGATAATATTTTTACCATAGGGCTAGATGGATCAAAAAAGACAGGTGTTATTAATACAAATTTGGAGCAAGCTTTCTTGCCTGCTTTTCTATCAATACGATTGAAGGGCTTAACGCAAAAGCGAATTCGAGTACCAGCAAGACTATTATCACGAGGAATACGGTATTTTAACCCGCGATGAATACTCGTCCCTGATTCTGTTTCCCAAAAACCAATAGAGGCATCCAGCCCTGGGGGAATACTTGCAGAATTAAACGTGTACTGGCCAATAACCTCTTGTCCTGATTGGATTCCATTATCGATCTCTGAACCTTTCAGCGCTACATTGGTCGCTTTGGGTGGTTTCGAGACTGTAATAACATCTGAACTCTCATCTCCTCCGCCACCACAAGCTGAAATAAAGACAGTTAATAGCAGAGTAACAATGTGTCTATACATATAATTTACTTTTATTTCCATATTCCTAACAGCAAAAAGGCGTATAAACGCCTTCTTATAAGAAACAACTATTTACCGATTAGCTAATAACTGCTTACTGACTCGCAGCTATTTTACGCTGTGAATTATATTTATCAATACTTCGATAGCGGGAGGGCTACTACACATACGCAACCAAGCTCATTTCTTTATACTTATTGATTAATAACGTTTAAATAGATAATTAACATTCAAAGCCTCTTCGATACTGTTTATATTCTAAAAATCTAATAGCATCAGTAACTAAATAAGAATCCATTCAGCATTCAACAATAAGTGATATCAATTCTACTTGAAGAAAAACAATGTGATTATTTTGTATAATTAATATTGAGAGCGTGTATTGTGAATATTGGAACCCTTACTATGTATTTGTAAGGAAATACTGTGGGCATAACCCATGAGACTGGGCTTAGAGACGCCTAATGCTTGCTAATACTTAGACGTCTTTTTTGTTTTATCTAATCACCATAGCAAGTTAGCTATTTGCCTTGTCATGGTGTTTGATGAGTTGCTTATGCAACAAGTCTTTTAGTTCAACACGCTTTAGTTTTAAATTATGCATACTCTGATCGTCAACAGGGCTACCAGATACCTCCAACTGGCGAATATCATAATCCAGTTCATGATACAGCTGAAGATCGGCTTTGAATGTTGGATCATCATGGTTAAGCTGAACAATATCTAATTTAAGGTCCGGAAAATCTAAGATAAAAGCATGGTTTTCATTTAGCATCGGCGTTCCCTCTTCAGTTAGATTCCCCATCAGTATAGAAGTAATTTATTGAAATAAATGCGGTTAATAACACAAACTAACGAAGTCGTACTTTCACCTTTCGAAACGTATCACTACCACGTTGACGACCATCTATCTCAATCTTTAACGTAAAATCACATGCATTGGTCACAGTAATAAGTGATTCAGCTCAAAGAGGTTACTGAGTTATTAGCTAACGTTTAGATTGAATTAAAGCACTGGCATTAAGCATTGCATCCTTGGTGCAAACATCAATGATAGCGATATTTTTAAAACGCTCAGGTTCTTTTATCGCAACATCATGGGCGAATATTACTAACTTCGCGCTCGCAATATCTTTTTCAGTGATCCGATTGTTGATCCCATTGGCTCCCTGCGTTTCCACTTTGATTTTTACGCCCATTGAGTAAGCCGCTTTTTCAAGTGATTTTGCCGCTAAAAAAGTATGAGCCACACCTGATGGGCACGATGTCACTGCAAGAATATCAGCTTCGCCCTCTCCCTCTACTGAGCCATGGTTAGCAACACCTATTCCTTGATCATCATCTTCAACCACATTTTTTTTCAACGCTATCACAATACAAGCCGTTGTTAGTGCACCAAGTAACGTGCCAATAATATAACCAAGTTTGCCATCGACGACAGGTAACACAATCCATCCACCCCACGGTGCATGGTTAAGCACATGGAACAAGAAACCCGTGACGTTTCCTACAATACCGCCAGCGACAATGGCGGGTAACACCCGAGCAGGATCAGCCGCAGCAAAGGGTATAGCACCTTCGCTAATACCTATCATACCCATGATACCAGCCGCTTTGCCTGCTTCGCGTTCATCACGCTTAAACTTCTTGGGAGATAAAAAAGTCGCCAGTGCCAACCCAAGCGGTGGGGTACAAATGGCAATGCCCACGCCGCCCATCAACCAAGGCTGGGTATTCACTTGAGTTTGGGCAAATAAGGTCGCGACTTTATTGATAGGGCCACCCATATCAAACGCTGTCATCCCACCTAAGATAGTCCCCAGTAAGACTTTACCAGAACCCGCCATTCCTGTTAGCCACTCATTCAAGGTAATCATCGCGCTCGCAATTGGAGCGCCAATTAGCCACATGACGGCACCACAGGTCGCAAAGGTACCAACTAACGGGCAAATAAAAATACTACCAAGCGAGCTCATGCTATCGGGGAGTGTAATTTTCTTAAGCATCCGCACCACAAATCCAGCGAAAAAACCCACCACTATCGCCCCTAAAAATCCAGTATGATAGTGATTAACGGCAATCCAAGAGCCTATCATCCCTGGCGCCAAGCCTGGTTTATCGGCAATGGAGTATGCAATATAACCACCTAGGACAGCGGTAAATAAGGTAAGCCCCGCAATACCCATTTGGGCGATATCTGCAAGAATACCTGTCTCTGGTAATCCGCCATGGCCCGACATCATCACCGACAGCGATAACAAGACGCCACCTGCAACGATAAAAGGGATCATATGAGAGGTACCAAACAGCAGGTGTTCTTTTATATGGGCTAAATGTTGTTTGAGTGGGCTTAGTGGCTCTGCGGCAACAAATGCTGGCGGAGCTAAAGAAACGGGATCAATATCGATTAAGAGATCGAGCACCTCATCAATTGACACAGCTGCCTTTAACTTGGTGACAAAATTATCTTCAATCAATTTACTAGAAAGCTGAGCTAAAACTTCAATGTGATGATGATCATGCCCATCTGGCGATGCCAGCATAAAAAAGACATCCGATAACTCACCGTCTTCAGCCCCATAATCGATCCCAGCACGACTAATCCCAACCGCTACGGCAGGCTTGGCAACCGCGTAACTTTTCGCATGAGGAATAGCAATCCCTTCTTCAAAGCCCGTATTGCCTATTTCTTCACGCTTCCATACATCCGTCAAAAACTGATCTTTATCAGCAAGCTTACCTGCCACATCTAATAAATCCACCAGCTCTTTAAGCACACCTTCTTTCGTTCGCGCCTTTAGATCTAAGCAAATAATCTCTGGTTCTATCAGGTCTGTTATATCCATTTTATGCCCCAATTACCCTTATATGCTCAATCAAAATTTATGCTGTTACTTAGCGCATGCTTACGTCTCGCTTCACGTCTAAGCAGAGTTCCACTCGGGCTTAGGTTAGCGAGGTGATCTTGTGTGTTATATAGGACTAAAACACCATTTACTGGATAAATGTAACCTAGTAATCAAACTGTGATATGGGTCTTTCATTTACCTCATTCAAAATAAGGTATTCCAGATTCCCTGTGCTAATATCCGCAAAAATGGACGTGAGAATACCTATGAAAATTGTTGCTGTCACAGCCTGCCCTACAGGTATTGCCCATACTTACATGGCAGCAGATGCACTAATGAAAGCTGCACCCAAATACAATGTTCAGATCAAAGTTGAAACCCAAGGTGCTATGGGAGTTGAAAACCAACTAACGCCGCATGACATCGCACACGCTCAAAAGGTACTGATTGTATCTGACATCGAAGTTGAACAATCTGGTCGCTTTGATGCCATGAATACTATCCGAATTCCCATTGAAGATGTGCTACTCAACGTTGATAAAGTATTCCTCGTTCACTGCCGCGATTAAGCATTCGATATAGCCAATGAACGAATACCAAATTACTTTTTTTGTTGATGATGCTAATGCCAGCGCTTATGTTGCTCAGCCGCTGAGGCTTCTTGCTAAGAAATTTAAAAGCACTATTCGCATCGTCAACATTACTCGTAACCGTACCGCTAAATTGTCCCAATCTGTCGCCATGCTCCAAGCGGGTTTAGTCAACGGTGATTTATGTCAAATCACCGCCGTCGGTATTGATGCCGAACTGGCCTGTTTTGTAATAAAAGACATTATTGCAGAGCGTTTTACCTTGATAGGCGCCCACATTAACTATGAGTTTTCCAGCCAGCTAACCAAGCGATTACCGCAGATTTGTCCACCTAGCGAGATCAAGTGGCACTATGCCAAAGCCCAGACGGAATTAACTAAGTTTGAATGCTTAAAAGGACTGGCACAGCTTATTTACCCTCAAGAACCTGACGAGCTTATCTTAGCCTTTATCAAGCGCGAGGAACGATCTTCGACGTGTGTGGCACCAGGAATAGGCCTTCCCCATGTCATGTTTGCAGATATTGATCATATTTCTGTCGCCGTTATTGCGAGTGAAAGCCCTATTCCTTGGGAATCTAGAATGGGAGAGGTACACCTTGCTATAGCACTGGTGATGCCAGCTAAACCAAGCCGCGAACAAATCATATCTGCAACGAACCTAACGCGAAATCTCTTATGTGATCAGCTGCCTGAACGCTTACTACGGACAAAAAACTGTATCGATCTACAAGCCTTGCTAATGTATTCCATGTCACGCTTGCTGCCATAATACAGTCCCCCTTTTGCTACAGAGCTACTTCGTTTCCACTCCGTAGCACTGATGAAAAACGTCATTTAAGCCTTACTCAAACCATCATTCAAATAGATCCACGGTAGTCTGTTGGCGTGCGTCCCGTCTTATTTTTAAAGACTCGACAAAAGTAATTAACATCTTTAAAACCACAGCGAAGTGACACTTCATTAAGCTTAAAACTGTACTTTTTAAGCATGAATTTCGCCCGATCAATCCGTACCCAAGTAATATAATCAGCCAAAGTCATATGGCCCTGTTGACGAAATAAACGTGATAAGTGATTAGCTGAAATACTAAAGCGAGACGCAATACTGTCACGCGTTATAGGGCGATGAAAGTTTTCCTGGATATAGATACAGATCCCTTGATAAAGATCTTGTACTCGGCTGTGCGATTTCTCGACAGGTGCATCTAACATTGTTTTGCTATATTGCAGCAAGGCTTGTAACAAGAGTTCATCCATTGGCTTTTTAGTGCTTTCACGTGCTAATGAACTTAATGCTTCGAGAATGTTATCGATAGCGAAGCCCGAACGAGTTTGAATGCTGTGCTTTTGAATGTCATAAAAGCTCGCTTCACCTTTGCGCTTACTCACCAAGCTCAACCCAAGCTGGCGACGTCCAAAAAGCATACTTAATACCGAGCAGTTGGTATCCCAGTCAGGCTTATTCCAACAGTTTGGTGGGACAAATATTGCATCGCCCGCCTTAGCCGTGATCTTGGTTATAGCACGCTCATGACTTTCCATTTCATTTATATATTCGCCGTCTAATACTAACTCTAAGCGAGGAAAATTCACCTGATAGCTAAACTGCGGTGGCGTATGAAAATCACCGGCAAACCAGATATTGTGAAATGGCTCTCGCTCGTTAAGTACAGATGAAATTAAATCATGGAATATCATTAGTTGAACTCTCAATACGCACCTTTGATGCAGCTTTGGTATATATACCTCCAGAATGGATTATTAGCTATTGAGCAAAATCACAATTTCGAATCAAGGTTACAAAAATCCAGCTAAAGACGTAAAATTCTAGTCATCTACTCACACTAAAACCACCTCACTTCATCTGTCAAACCTTGCCACCACTGGCCTACAGCATTTCAACACCCCCCTTAAATTGGGTGACAACAAGGTTCATCACGATCAAAATCACACTCCTATCAGGAAGCCACAATCCTCTAGTAAATGGTTTTTTTCTTCACTACAGACTCTGACCTGTAAATCCCAAAATACCCCTAGCACAACAATAAAAGTATTAGGGGTTAAACATGATCACCAATTTAATCAACCAAGAATTGATTACACTGGATCTTCAAGCCACTTCAAAAGAAGCGGTATTTAAAGAACTCATTGAGGTTCTTTTTTCACAGGGTCGCATTTCCGACAAAGCACAATTTTTAGCTGATATTAAAGCGCGTGAAGCACAAGGTAATACCGGATTTGAAGAAGGTGTCGCCCTTCCCCATGCCAAAAGCGCTGCCGTTATTGCCCCCGCTGTTGTGATCGGAGTGAGCAAAACAGGAATTGAATACGGCGCAGAAGATGGACTGCCATCAAAACTGTTTTTTATGATTGCGTCGCCAGATGGCGGTGACAATCACCACATTGAAGTCTTGGCTGAGTTGTCATCAAAACTGATTGAAGACGGTTTCATCGACCGCTTCATCAATGCCACTTCTAACCAAGAGGCTTTACAACTACTTCTTGAAAAACCACAGCCCGTCGAAACGACAAGCTCAATTCAAAAGCAAGGCTTTGTCATAGGTGTAACAGGTTGCCCTGCTGGTGTTGCTCATACCTACCTAGCAGCAGAAGCATTAGAAAAAGGTGCGATAGCACTTGGTTACGACATTAAAGTTGAAACCAACGGATCGATTGGGGTTAAGAACAGCCCCACATTAGAAGAAATTGAACGCGCCGACGCCATTATAGTGGCTTGTGACAAGCAAGTTGATTTAACCCGATTTGCAGGTAAGCGATTAATCAAAACCAATGTAAAAGCCCCTATTCGTGACGCCCAAGGTTTAATTACCCAAGCGCTTACAGCACCCGCTTATGAAGCCGAATCAACAACATCTGTTTCCGATAAAACATCAATATCCAGCAAAGCCTCAGAAGCACGATCCGATCTTTACCGTTACTTAATGAATGGTGTCTCGCACATGATCCCATTTGTTGTAACGGGTGGTTTGTTGATCGCACTGGCGTTGGCGATTGGTGGTGAACCATCTGAAGCAGGTATGGCGATTCCAGCTGGCAGTATGTGGAATCAGATCTTAGATGTCGGTGTTGTGGCATTCACTCTAATGATCCCAATCCTTGCAGGTTACATTGCCTATGCGATTGCCGATCGCCCTGCACTTGCTCCTGGTTTAATTGGCGGTTGGATTGCTAACAATGGTTCTTTCTACGGTGCAGAAGCAGGCACGGGTTTTATCGGCGCTATTGTCGCGGGTCTGTTAGTCGGCTACTTCGTGAAGTTTATTGTTTCCATTAACTACCACAAGTTTATCCAGCCCCTTGTTCCTATCATGATTGCGCCGATTACAGGCTCACTCTTCATTGCTGGTCTATTTATCTTTGTTATTGGCGCCCCTATCGCTGATTTGATGACTGGTCTTACCGCGCTATTAACAAGCATGAGCACAGGCAACGTGGTGCTACTAGGCATTGTACTCGGCGGTATGGCTGGCTTCGATATGGGTGGTCCATTCAACAAAGTCGCCTTCTTATTTTCAGTCGGCATGATTGCTAGTGGTCAAACCCAGTTCATGGGGGCAATGGCGTGCGCCATTCCTGTCGCACCTTTAGGCATGGCATTAGCCACTGCGCTAGGTCGTAAGTTTGAACTGTTTGAATCATCAGAGATTGAAGCTGGTAAGGCCGCTGGTGCGATGGGCTTGGTGGGTATCTCTGAAGGTGCGATTCCATTCGCCGCACAAGATCCACTTTCTGTCATTCCTGCAAACGTCCTTGGCTCTATGACCGCAGCTGTGATGGCGTTCTCTTTCGGTATCACAAATAGCGTGGCTCACGGTGGTCCTGTGGTTGCCTTGCTTGGTGCGATGAACCATCCGCTACTGGCACTGATCTGCATGGCTTCAGGCGCAATTGTGACAGCACTAACCTGTGTCGCGCTGAAGAAAATGCGCAAGGCAAAGCTCATCGCTGTTACCGCCTAGAACCTTACTCCGAGTAACTCATCAATGGCTTGAGCTGATGTGCTCAAGCCTATTTCATATTTATCTGAATTCTCATGGTGATCCTGATGTCTGATCTTCTCGCCACTGCGACTGCTTCAACACAAGCTATAAACCCAGCAGCGATTCCAGCTGCAACAGCGCAACTAGCTAAACAACATCAAATGATGATGCAGCTCGCGCTTATTCCCACATTAATGCGTAAATTCTTCCCAATGACCAACGTCATTCAACACTACGCGTGGGGCAGTACATCGTCAATAAATCAACTTTTTGATATTAAAAACCCAAGCGGTGAACCACAGGCTGAAGTGTGGATGGGGGCACATTCTAATGGCTGCTCAACCGTCGGTTATGGTGATTACGCGACCAAGCTTTCAACCTTAATCGATTGTAACCCAAGGCTCTTTTTAAGTGACAGGGTCGCTAATCGTTTTGGTGAATTACCCTATTTATTTAAAATTTTAGCTGCAGAAAAAGCCCTTTCTATCCAAGTTCACCCTAATAAAGCACAAGCCGAACAAGGTTTTGCTTTAGAACAGCAGCAAGGCATTCCTCTTGATGCGGGAAATCGAAATTACAAAGATCCAAACCACAAACCCGAATTGGTTTACGCATTAACCCAATATCAAGCAATGAATGGATTTAGATCAATAGAGCAGATTATTGCCAACTTTAATCAGCTTGCGGTTACCGAATTCAAAACATGGTTAGATGCATTGCGAGCCAACCCAACGCCGCAAGGGCTAGCAACTTTCTTTTCTGCATTGCTGTCGATGACAGGTCAAACAAAAGAGCAAGCACTCGCCAAGTTAAGTGACTATTCTAGGCGCTATTCCACGCACCATGTTAAACATTCAGCCAGTCAGTCAGACGCTCCACTTTTCGCTTTAATTGCAGAGCTAGAGCAGCAATACCCTGGTGATGTAGGATTATTTGCGCCACTACTTCTTAATGTGATCACCCTTCAGCCAGGGCAAGCCATGTTCTTAGATGCCGAAACCCCTCACGCTTATATCAAAGGGACCGGGCTCGAAATTATGGCGAACTCCGATAATGTGTTGCGTGCAGGGCTAACCCCGAAATACATAGATGTTGAAGAGCTGATAGCCTGTACCCGCTTTGATGAAAAGCCATTCGACAGCTTATTGCTACAGCCAAATGAAGCGGATGATATATTGGACTACCCTACCCCTGTCGATGACTTTAAATTCGCCATTATTCAACGTTCACACCAGCGAGTAATGCATACCAATAGTGCTGAGATTTTACTGCCTCTTGACCATAGCATGACACTCACCCACCAAGATGGCGAGTCAAGTGTGATTGAAAAAGGTCAGTCGGTATTCATCCCAGCTTATGCCCAAAGCTATCAAATAGAATGTACTGGCCGCGTCGCTCGCGCTTATAGCTAGTAAAATCAGACACACACTGACTCGTGTTTGATATTTAACCACATTAATCCTGCCTCGCTCATGCGGGGCTTTTTTATTTCTGCGACCAATATAAATAACCAGACAACCAACTAGGTTTACGACTTAACCCGAGGGAGTTCACTAATTAATGTGATCTAGTCGATATAAGGTTAATGACGTTAGTCACACTTAAAATAGGGTGATACAAAAGTATAGTTGATGGTCCTTTTTTACTATTTCTGATTTTCTCATCATGGCTTAATTTAAACGTATTACTTAAATACCTCTCGAGTTAAAACATGATCACACAACTAACCAACGTTAATTTAATTAAAAAAGAACTGTCGGCGAATACAAAAAAAGAAGTATTTTCTGAGCTTGCACAAATGTTATTTGACAATAACCGTATTAGCAGCAAAGAAAGCTTTTTAGATGACGTTGAAACTCGCGAAGCCGTCAGCGTGACATCAACTGATGGTATCGCCTATCCGCACTCAAAAAGCAAGGCGGTTATTGAGCCAGCAATCGCAGTTGGCATCAAGGCTGGCGGCATTGAGTACGATGATGAAGATGGCATCAAACCAAGTGTGTTCTTTATGATTGCATCGCCTGATAACGGTGCTGACCACCATATTTACGTTCTTCAGGAATTATTTGGCAAATTCAGTGAAGAATTTATTGAAGATATCCATAACGCAAAAGATGAACATCAAATTCTAACTATTTTAATTAATTCATAAGGCGCAATAATCATGAGTACAATAGCAGCTCAAGCACCTAGTAATAATAGCGACTTTAAAAAAACACTAAGTGTCCTAAAAGGTCACCTTTTATTTGGCACTTCCCACATGTTACCGTTTATTGTTGCTGGTGGTGTATTACTTGCGCTAGCAGTAATGGCCTCAGGTAAAGGTGCGGTTCCAGCCGATGGTTTTTTAGCTGACATTTCAAATATTGGTATTAAGGGTTTAGTTTTATTCCCTATCATCCTTGGTGGCTTCATTGGTTATTCTATTGCTGATAAACCTGCGCTTGCGCCGGCTATGATTTCATCTGGCATCATGGCGGATATGGGCGGTGGTTTCCTTGGCTGTATCGTTGCGGGCTTCATTGCTGGTGGGGTTGTGTACCAACTGAAGAAAATCCCACTGTCGTCTAACATGACGGCGCTGGGCGCATACTTTATCTACCCGCTAATCGGTACGTTAGTCTCTGCAGGGATTGTACTTTGGGGTATCGGCGAGCCAATCAAATTCTTCATGGCATCAATGAACGAATTCCTCGCTTCAATGGCTGGCGCATCAAAAATTGTACTAGGTACTATTTTAGGTGGTATGACAGCGTTTGATATGGGCGGCCCAATCAATAAAGTAGCAACACTATTTGCTCAGACACAAGTTGATACTCAACCTTGGCTAATGGGCGGCGTCGGTATCGCAATCTGTACTCCACCACTGGGTATGGCACTTGCTACCTTCATGTTCAAAAAGAAATTTACTAAACAAGAACAAGAAGCAGGTAAAGCTGCAGCAATCATGGGCTCTATCGGTATCTCTGAAGGTGCAATCCCATTCGCAGCGAACGACCCAATGCGTGTGCTGCCATCTATTGTCGCTGGTGGTATCGTAGGCTGTGTGTTTGGTTTCCTAACAGATGTTCTGCTACATGCACCTTGGGGTGGCCTAATTACAGCACCCGTTTCTAGCAACATTCCAATGTATGTTGTGGGTATCGCGCTGGGTTCATTAACAACAGCTCTTATCGTTGGCTTCTGGAAACCCGTTGCACAAGAAGAAGCAGAAGATGAACTTGCTCAAAACCCAACACCTGTCCAAGCAGCACCAGTTGCTGGTGAAGGCGAATACGATGTTGTTGCGGTAACTTGTTGTCCTTCAGGTGTGGCACACACCTTCATGGCAGCGAAAGCACTGGAAAAAGCAGGTGCAGCAGCAGGCATCAAGATCAAAGTTGAAACTCAAGGTCAGAATGGTATCCAAAACCGCATCAGCGACCTAGATGTAGCCAATGCGAAACTGGTTATCTTGGCGCACGACATTCAAGTTAAAGACGCACACCGCTTTGCGAATGCTAACGTCTTCGAATGCTCAACCAAAGAAGCAATGAAAAAAGCGGCTACGCTTATTCAAGGCTAATGTTAATTGGTGCTAGTTGTGACTCTAATAGCCTATAACGAACAAAGCCTATTCATACAATGCTCTGAGTGTAGAGAATAAGTTTCCCCCATATTCTCTATAAACCAAAGGCGCTGAGCAATCAGCGCCTTTTTCTAATATGATACCAACAGCAGCCCTCTTAAAAGTTCATGCACTTATACTAAGCTCAATCATCTACAACACAACCTTCTAGCACATAGTCACCTGCCAAATAGTCTTTTACCAAATAGCCTTCTACCAAGTAGCCATCAACATTTGACTAGTTTAATAAAGCACTGACTCTGTTCTTTCTATTTGAGTATAAAAATAAGTGATAGACATCAAATTAAAATCAGATAAAAAACGATAAGCTCTAAATAAGAACAACACCTATACGTATTAAAATCGTTCAATAATCACCCGTTTATATAAAATCACGAGATCCCCAGCCATAAAATATAAACTCAATCGCATATCAGGTGTGTAATTTTACTTTCCATTTTTTAATAACTTTACACAATACAGATCAATAAAAGACAGTATTGTCACTTTTATTAATAACCAACCATTTACACATACGCCCTGCGAATACATCATTGGTTTTTTATGTATACAGAGAGTAAAAGGACACCTGTCCTTAATACAGCAAATGTGGAAAACAATTAATAATAAAAGTATCGGTTTCCAATTAAAGCTGGTGATAAGCGTATTGCTTATTATCGCTTTTTCTTCAGTCGCGACGATTGTTTATCGTAATTCAGCAGATATATTGCTAGAAGAAACATTACAAGAACAGCAATCAAAATTGACAGCAATGGCTGAAAGCATTGCGGGACAATTTAATATTTATTTAGAAAGTGCCAAAGAACTGGAGAGTGCATTCCGTCTCGGCTATATGTATGGCCTTAAAGTTGAAGACAATACCATTAACTTCGCAGGTCAATCAGTACAAAACGTCACCTTAAATGGCAAATCAATGATCAACGATACTGAAGTCGTTGACCGCTTTACTCAAAATACAACCGCTATCGCAACCCTCTTTGTAGCATCAGGAAACGATTTTGTACGCGTAGCGACATCACTAAAAAACAATAGCGGGCAACGTGCTCTCGGTAGTAAGTTAGGGCTGAACCACCCAGGCTATAACAAATTGATGAACGGTCAGCCTTACTATGCCAAGGTCGTGTTATTTGGTCATGATTACCTCACCTACTATTCACCCATCAAAGATGTAAATGGACACGTTGTTGCTATTTCCTTTATTGGACTGTCTATTGAAGAAGCTTCTAAAGCTGTATTTTCAAGCGTGAGTAATGTCCGCTGGGGTAACTCTGGCTACACTATTGTGGTTGATAATGACAAAAGTAACCTAGGTGTTTATCTGCACCACCCAGATCAGAAGCAGAAAGGTGCGTCGATTCTGAATGTTGCCGACTACAACGGAAACAAACCCTTTGGTCAACTCTTCGAATCCACCAGTGGCTTAATCAAATACCCATTTGAATATAATGGCGTCGTCGGTGAAAAATACCTAGTTTATACCGAAGTTCCTGGTTGGAACTGGAAGTTACTCGGTGGCACATTCATTAAAGAAGTCACCAAAGGTAGCCAGCAATTATTGACCATTATTGTTATTGTCGCTCTTGTGGCTGGCGTAATTACCTTCTTTATTTTAGGCCTTTACCTAAACAGGCTAACGACACCTTTAACCACACTCGCGGGTTACATGGACCGCTTAGGCAAGGGGGAAGTCACCCTTTCTATGGAGCAAGGTAATATCCATTCGGGCAATGAAATTGAGCGCCTTACTGGTGGTGTCCATAATATGGCTGCGAAACTGAATGAGCTGGTAGGTTCTATTCGCAATACTAGTGAATCAGTTCACGATCAAGCAACCAGTGTTTCTGACGATGCGCAACACAGTCTAGCTCAATCTGATATTCAGCAAGAGCAAGTGGAACAAGTGGTTACCGCTATCGAAGAGATGGCATCATCAGCGAAATCAGTGGCTGAGCAAGTTGAATCCATCGCCGAAAGTGTTCGAGCGGCTAATGAAGATAGTACATCGGGTTCAGACTTGGTTTCACAAGTTAGCGTCGAAGTTGCAGAGCTGAATGACCAGCTACGACAGTCGGCTGAAGCCATTGATATGGTCAGCCGTGAGAGCGATAACATTCAGTCGGTTACTCGCATGATCGATGAAATTGCCGAACAAACAAACTTATTAGCATTGAATGCAGCTATTGAAGCAGCACGCGCAGGTGAACAAGGTCGAGGCTTTGCCGTGGTCGCAGATGAAGTTCGAACACTCGCGCATCGCACACAGGAATCAGTTAAAGAAGTGGTGGGGATTATTGAACAACTGCGCGGCTGTACTAGTAGTGCCGTTGCCATGATGTCTGAAAGCCAGAAGAAAGGGAAATTAGTCACAGAACAGGCAACCCAAGCGGGTTTAGCGCTGGAAGGCATTACCACTCAGGTAACCTCTATTGCAGCCCAATCGGAAGTCATTGCTGCTACCTCAGAAGAGCAAGCACAGGTATCGCAAGAGATTGCCACCAATGCTACGGAGATCAGTAACCTGAACCGTCAAGGACGTAATAACGCGGCTCAAACATCACAAAGTGCTAATAATCTACAAGGGCTATCAGAAGAGCTTCAACAGCAAGTTGACTACTTCCACTAGCATCAGCGTACTTTAGCACAAAGTAAACGCCAAAGAAAAAACAAGGAGAGGCATTTACCTCTCCTTATTTTATACATGCTTTTTTATATCAGCTTGATGTTCACCTTTGTCAGGATGATACCAATAAGGCTAAATAGCTCGTCGGAAAAATATTATAAGAACTTCTCGATAAGCACTTCGTCAACATACTCACCTCGAACTTTGGCATGCTGTTTCGCCGTGCCTATCACTTCAAACCCTTGGCTAAGGTAGGCAGCCAAAGCACGCTCATTATCACTACGAACGTAAGCAAAAAGCTTTCTATATCCCTTCTCTCTTGCCGCTTCAAATGTTGCTTGAAACATTGATTTTGCAATGCCTTGGCGATGAAAATCACTACTTACGAAAGTGCCAATAATCCCAACATGATCAAATGCACGCGTATAATCAGCAAACGGCTCAACTGGCTGGAAGCCTGCAATCACACCACTTTCTTCATGTTCAGCAACCGTGAAGATGCCTCGTTCGGGGAAGCTATTAATAAAGGATTTTTCTTCTTCGGCAGTAAACGTGGTATCTAATACTGTATACAAGCCCTCTTCAACAATCGGGTTGAGCACCTGGGTGATACCTTCAGCATCATCTAAACATACGTTTCTTATAGTAAAAGTCATTTTTTAAACGTCTTTATTACTTTCGTTCTTATTGTCAGAACTGTATGTTACGCAAATTTTTCGCTGAAATCATTCGTATCTATAGATAAAGGCGCAGACAAAAAGCGTTGAATACCGATGTGAGTAAATCGTGTTCAAGCACAGCTAGGCTTGATATAACAATGGAAAGATCAAAGTAAGATCAAAAAAGCCTTCCTACCAAGCGTAAAGGTAGAAAGGCCTTCTAAATAGAATATTTATTTAATGTGCGCGCTTATTTTGAACCCTATTTCTGCACCATGATTTCTAAAATCTGAACATCTGTTTGGGTCATCGCGCCATTTGCTAGAGCGGATAAATTACGGATGGTAGCATCAACGTCATTATCGACAATACCTTCATCACCTGTTACACGAATACCATCTAATGCCATCATTGCCGCTTTAATTGCAGCACTTGCTGAAGAAGATACCTTCATTGCACAACTGGTTTTCGCGCCGTCACAAATAATGCCTGTAATGTCACCAATCATGTTACAGATAGCCGCACTAACCTGAGTAAACTGGCCACCTAATAGCCATGTCATACCCGCCACTGCGCCCATAGATGCAGTTGTTGCTCCACAGAGTGCTGACAATTTGTTTTGATGGCTTTTAATATAAATCGCCATTAAGTGCGACAGCATTAATGCACGGATCATGGTCTCACGGTCGACTTTTAAATGCTCAGCAACAACAACAACAGGCATAGTCGCTGCAATACCCTGATTACCTGAACCTGAGTTACTCATGGCTGGCTTCATTGCTCCATCCATACGCGCATCTGATGCCGCTGCAGTTCGACGCATAATATCTGTTAATAGATCTTGGCTTAATAAACCACGATCGATATTTCGTTGAAAAGTTGCACCAATTTGTAGGCCGTATTGGCCAGTTAACCCTTCTAGAGATAGAGCTTCATTTAGTTGGTAAGCTTGTTCAATAAAGTCGATATCGGCTAATGGGGCTGAAATAGCAAACTCATAAACATCATGTGCAGTAGCACCGCAGAAAGACGAGCTGTCTTTCGGGGCTTTATTATCCAATTTCACCTGATTTTCAGCAAAAATAACAGTGTCATTTTCACGAATTTCGATCACTTTGGTGTGAGAATCCGCAATCGTAACGGATACCGATTGCTCGTTAGCAAATAACGTAACTTGCGCATAAAGGATCTGAGAAACAGCAGCTACACCAACGGTAACACGCTTATCATCCAGTAATACTCTAGCCTTAGTAACATCTTCGTCCGTAATTGATTTAAGCACTTCGAGTCCAGCATCTGGGTCACCAGCTAATGCGCCAATGGCAGCCGCAATAGGTAAGCCCACCATACCCGTACCTGGTACACCTACGCCCATGCCATTTTTCATTAAGTTAGGAGATACCAGCACTTCAATACGCAGTTGCTCGTTTAGTGCTTCACCTTTTGCTATACGACGCATCGCAATTGCCGCACCTAATGCAACAGAAACAGGCTCGGTACAGCCAAGCGCAGGGACAACTTCTTTCTTAACAATATTGGTAAAACCATTCCACAGATGCTTTTTCACGTTATTCACCACTAAAGTATGCAGAAAAGTAGACAAGGCTACCTAAGTGCTTATTCAAAAAGGGATTCATGCCCCTACTTATTATGCGGATTAATATAACGCTAATAGAATGAAAAAGGTTTTCCTTATTAATATAAAAAACACCCCCAAATAGAAAAAATTACTACCAATAGCGATAATAGTGGCAATCAATTCCAAATATGACCAACATCACACATTTATCGACCTCTAATATAGATATAAAAGATACAACTTGGTTGCCAATTTAAGATGAAAACATCACGAAAATGTTAGCCACTAACACCATCGCCTTACGCGTTGACAATAGGTCGTAAATTCATCACCAAATTTTAATTTAAGCGCATCTTCTTCTGGCTCTATTTGAAAATGATTCATATAGCCAACAAACACAAAAATCATCACACAAGGTGACACTGCGCCTAAATACAACCATGCAGCAATCAAAAACAGGACTAACCCTAAATACATTGGGTTTCGTGAAAACTGATAGATCCCCCCTGTCACTAGATGTGACGTATTTTTAGGCTTGTGTGGATTAACCGTGGTACGCGCCCGTGCAAATGAGACAACACCCGATAAGCCCAGTAAGGCTCCGCTCAAGCTCAGCGCTAAGACTAAAGCTTGCTGCCCAAAAAAAGAAAATCCCCATAACGGCCAATATTGTGAAAGCAGGTACATACAACCAAGGGTGATAATCATCAATAACGGTGGCGGTAACTTTAAATACATACTCTTTTTCTACCCAAAACGGATTTAACTGAAAAACACAACTGACAAACTTCACAAAAATGCTTAAAATCGCCCACTAATCAAATGATAGGTGAATACATGAAAATTTGTGCTGTTGAGTTACGTAGCAATGAAGCTATTATCTGCATGTTAAACAAAAATAGTGGCATGATTGATATCCCTGATTGCCGAACTCAAAAGTTCATGATCAAGGATTCATTGGACAACCAAGAAATGCGCGACTTCCAATTCGCATTCAAAAAACTACTAGACGACTACCAAGTTGATCAAGTTGTTATCCGTACCCGTGAAACACGTGGTAAATTTGCTGGAAGTGCAATTGGCTTTAAGCTTGAATCTGCAATCCAACTTATTGATGGCCTTGATGTTCAGTTCATTAGCACTGCTGAAATTAAACAATCGCTAAAGCGTAACCCACTTGCGATTGATTTCCGTAGCACTGGCCTACGTCAATTCCAAGAAGCTGCATTCACAACAGCTTTTGCACAATTGAGCTAATTACTGACAACTATCAAACAAACGGAGTCACTTTACCATTTCAGAAAGTAACTCGGTGAGTGAGAGACAAATAAAGCGAAGTACTGTCTAACAGGCTTCGCTTTATTTTTGCCTAAGCATCACACCCCTACTAGCTAACAAAGTAACTGACATTACTTACTGACATTAAAATCATCAATGCCATAATAGCGAATATGGCTGCTGTGTTGGTATTTGCCATCGGGCCAAATATGGGTTGGATAGTGATAATCAGGTGATTCCATCAAAGCAACAATGCCCGGCAGACGTTGGCGCAATGATCGTCTATCTTTAACTCGCATTTCATCTGACTCTAAGTCCGCATCAGAACCTAAGTATGCCGCTGTTGCTAAATAAAAGAACTCAACGGTTTTACATTCATCATCACAGGTTGGATCGCCATAATCGTAATACCCTGCTGCCTCCGCTTTTTCCCACTGCTTATACAACAGACTTGCTTGATCTTGTTGGCTACTAAAAATTTCGGGGTAAACAAATTGCCACCCAGCATTCACGATCAGGTGATGGATTTCTTCTTGCGAAGCATCTCGACCTATCATTGGTGCCGTTTCATTCGCGGCGAGATCCTGCCCGATACGAGTTTCAAGTTGTGGCATTAAAATATCAAAGGCCTTATCAGAAAAGCCTTCTTCGCTCATTAGTAACATCGCACCTTGTTGACGTAGTGCTGGTAACAAAGCGGGTTCATCTACAATGCCATCATCATTGTTATCGAGCCATTTAGCCGTCACATTGGCGGCATAATGAAGTTTATCAACGGCAACCTTTTCCGTTGCACAGATAGTCACTGCATCGAAAATACGGGCTTGTTGGGTAAACATCGCGCCAGGACATCCAACAACAGCATTACTTTTAGGGTCAAACTCACCCGCCGTTGCCCATCCGCTTACTGTTAATGTGCCAAACATCAAGCTCATCAAACATGATGCCTTTAACGATAGCGACTTATAACCGTCATGTATGGGCATTAATACGTTCCTTATTCCAAGTTAAAATCAAAAAGACCTGCTACACATTGTGAAGCAGGCCCTTATATCGCTTATGGTGTTCGTATTAGCGGCCGTAAGTCGACACTATGTAAGTTTCAAAGTCATGACACATCACGCCATCAGATTGAGTGTTATCTGCGAGTTTAGTCGCCCCATCAACAATACTGATTGTTGCATTTAGTGGTGATATACCGGCTCGATCACGGTTAGCTAATGCTTCAATTTTATGAAGCTCCGCTTCCCATGCTTGTTCTTTCGATAAATTACACTCATCAGCCAGGTACTTCGCATTAAAGCCTTCGCCCGTTAAGCGCATAATGGTGCCATTATGGTTAACACTATTACCAGCATGCCAGTAGTGCTCAGCAAGTAATGGGCCGATTTCTGGATTATCCGTTAGGTAACCGAATTTCTCTGTGAAGTAAGCGCGAGTTTGAAAGACTGCCATATGTGCCAACAAATAGCCTTGGTATGAACATGCCGCTTCATCTGAGAGTAAATGCGGAATAGCCAGTAACGGACGTGGGCTGCACGCCAGTCCTAATATTTTCTGCTCCATGTCGCGTGCAAGCTGAGTAACATTTTCCGGCGTTAATTGGTCTTCAGGCAACTGATACAGCGCGCGCTCAAAATACGGCACAACTAAAATGCTGCGCTCAATATAAGATCGGAACGGCTGACGGCTATCCACTAAGGCTTTAATCACCTCATCGGGTACTGACTGACCTTCGGCACTCAGTGCGTACTGCTTAAGCCAATCAGCATCTTCAAGCAAACTATCACAGAACATAGACTGTGTTTCAGCATACGCCATCGATGTAGGAGCAAACTCTTGCGAAAAACACGGTGAGTTCATTTTCACGTTGGCAAAATGCGCAGCATGGCCCCCTTCATGGAATAAAGTATTGATGCCATCGTAACCGCTACCCACTTGATCAGGCTTTGCGTTACTGGTGAAGTTTACTTTTGCTGGGATCCAGCTTTCCTGATCATAAAATGAAGGTACAGGACCATGGCAGAAACCATTTTGATACTTACCCTTACGATCCAGTAAATCTAACGTAAGCTCAGCCCCTGAATAATCAATATTCAAGCGACCAAAAGATTCCACCCAGCGACGCAGTGATTGTGAAAACGGTACATAAGCATCCAAATCACGCATTGCATCACCCGAGAATGAATACACAAAGTTGTGACCCTGTAACGAAGATTCACCTAGCTTTTTCGCTAATTCATCTAAACTTGATTGGTTACTTTCACGTGTTCGCGCTTCGAAATCATCAAGGATGACAAACAGCTCTTCTGCCGTCATCTGCTCAGTTTTTACTACCGAGAAATCAAAGAAGTTGTCATAGCCAAGTGAGCGTGCAAACTTGTTACGCAGCTTGACCAAATCTAAGAAACCATTCGTTAATAGCCATTGTTCAAGATCCAGCAATGCTTGATGCGATGATTGACGAACACCTTCATCACCGCTGTTGCGGATATTGGCACCTAGTACAGGTAAAGAGCCTTCTGCCTGCTGGCCATTCTCATCGGTATAGCACATTGCGTGATTCTGTTTTTTCTCAAACAGGTCAGCTTCAAACTTGATGATGTCAGCTTTTAAGGCTTGAGCTTGCTGTGACTCAAGTGCATGCGACTCAAAGGTTGCTAACCACCCTTTCAAACCTATGATTGTTTGTTCGCGCTCTTGCGCATCTGTAATCGAATCTGCAGATGCTAGCTGTGCTTTTACTTCAGCAATCTTTCCTGCATCACTGATGAAATTTGTCCATGCCGTTTGTGATTTTGCCGATCCTTCGTGATCATCACTGGTCCCCATGTAGGTTTCCCAGAAGAAATCTTCTTTCTCACGATGAACGGTTAAATAGGCTTGGTTTAATGTATTGAGGTAGGCTGTTGCGGTCATTCTCGTCCCTTATTATGACTATCTAGGCTAGTACGACATAAGCCTAGCAAATAAATTCCTTATAATTCGCTGTTTTTTTAGCATAGTGAGCAAGATAACGCTTTCTTTTCTTTATGACCTTGCCACATGACATCGCATTTTTTCAATTCAGTAGCCGTTACGCCCAAATAAAAAGAGGCTCATTATAATAACGAGCCTCTATAAACAGGGATGTATATTTCAGGTAATTTACTTTTTATAGCGTTTTTAAGAAACCTTCAATTTTGTCTTTATGCATGGTTAATGTCGCTTCAGTTGGCGCTTGGATATGATGATGTGTGAAGTACACCAACAGTGCCATTTGTGCTGTTAAGCGGTTTTCTGCCTCATCAAAGATAACCGAACGTGGTGACTCCATCACTTCACGTGTACATTCACGCGTATCATTTGCAGGTAGACAGTGCATGAACATAGCGTCAGGACCCGCTTTATCCATTAATTCTTGCGTTACAACATAATTAGGAATAAACGTTGATAAACGGAGCTCTTTTTCATCTTCCTGACCAAACCAGTAGAAGCTATCAGCAACGATAATGTCACACCCTGCCACTTCATCTGTGTTGTCGGTAATCACCAACTTACCGCCTGATGCTTCACAGTTATCTAGCGCAATCTCTACCCATTTTTGTGGTGCTTTAAAGCGTTCAGGGCAAATGTGTTTGAAAGTCATGCCAAACTTAGTACACGCAAACATTAATGAAGAAGTAACGTTGGTCGCATCACCCACAAAGGCAACTGTTAAATCGCTCAAGGATTTACCTTCAGGTAGGTGCTCTGCCATCGTAAATAAATCAGCCATTATTTGGGTTGGGTGCAACCAATCACACAAACCATTGATCACCGGCACACTTGCTTGCTCAGCTAGCCCAGCTACCGTGCTGTGCTCATCAACACGCGCCATAATCACATCAACCATTCGCGATAAAACTCGACCAGTATCTTCCAATGATTCTTTGCTACCAAGATGGATGTCTTTTGGTGACAAGAATAAAGCATGACCACCTAGCATTGTTGCCGCAGTTTCAAAAGAGACACGAGTACGAGTTGATGGTTGTTCAAAAATCATTGCAACCGATTTGCCTTTAAACAACTGGGGTAATGCATTTTCTTTACGTGCTTCTTTTAGCATTGCCATTAACTCAAGAATATCGTTCAATTCTTTTTTAGTGTAATCCTGAGTTTTAAGGAAATGACGTAAACCTTCTTTTTTTAGGTTAGTTGCACTTGAAGATGGCATTTTCATAATATATTCCTTTTATTCTTTATGATATTCAGTTGCAATTTTAATAAGTATTAACTGAAAGTAGAAACTGATGTTCCCCGCTTTGTTGGAATCATTATTGCCAGAATAAAAAATTAAATCTTAAACTAGAATCACTAATCGGTCAGTGACACTAAAAGCCAATTTACTTCCTGATTAACGTCACAAATATAAGTCAGTGCCATTTGTCTTTATCGATATTTGATTCTGATACTCTTGAATTATAACAAGCAAAAAAAAGCCAGTACATTAGTACTGACTTAAATAACTATACAATCACAAAAGTAATGTGATAAACGTCATAAGTAAGGTGTAATAATTAATTTAATGTAGGGTCTGCCTTTATTCGAGGAAGATTGCGCGGTAAATAAGTGCCTAAATAGGCTTCGGTTAATATTTTTGCTTCACGCGCCATTTCAGGTGGTATATCGCCATTTTCGCGATAGTTCATTGAATAAACCTTATCTGCAACCTGTAGCGCAATAGCAAAAATATTCACATCATTCGGCAATTCGGGTAATACAAAATAACGTCGATAGATGACTTCAACATGTTCCGCTAACAAAAGATCATTTTGTGCATCTGCATGTCGTATAGAAGTATAAGTATGTTGGCCAAGCAATATACGTTGCACGAGCGGATTGCCTCGATAATAGTTAACAAAGCCTTGCTCTATCATCCTATTAATGTCACTCCAATGGCGAATTTCTTCAGGTTTTATCGCTTCATCTAAGACGTGGGTGAAATCTGCGAATATGCCTTCCATTAGCCCATAAATGAGCGCTTCAATATTTGGATAATGGTGATAAACCGTAGAAGCTGCTATTGAGGCTTCTTTAGCAACATCATAAATTGAAATCGCATTCACATCACGGTGAGCAACCAAACTCGTTATGGCAGTATGAATCCGTTCTAGGCGCTTCTCGGTTGATTCTCGCTTCATGCGTGCTTCCTACTTTACATTATGCTTATTGTTATGAATGGATGTAGTTACTATTTTTCGCTTCTTGTTAAAACTATCAATTAATGCGACATATTACCGTATATGATGTAGTCAATAATGTGCGAAACCCATCAGGCTCACCATCTTTTGCTGTAATCTCTAAAAATACTTCACGGTTAATTATTTACTCAACCTAGCACATCACACTTACTACTCTGTTTCTCTTCTCTCATTAAAATTTACCTCTTGTTCCCCCTTTGCTAACTTGATCAGAATCAATTTTCGCCATCTCACCTACTTTCGCCCTGAAATATGGTCATTCCATCACGACCTAGTTGTTACATATCAGCATTAAACCGATAAGTGATTCTCATAACGAAAATAAGTGGCTCACCCTGATTAAATAAACAACAGAACAACAATTCGCAACATCCAATAAATGAAATAACACAGTACGGAGAATCATTATGGACGCGCAAGTATCCAAAGGGAAAATGGGGGTAACGAGCCTAGCATTATTTAGCTTATGTGCCGTTATCGTCGTTGATACATTAACCGCTTCAGCATCCATTGGTGTTAGTTCCATCGGCTGGTGGCTAGTAACACTGGTTATATTTGTTATTCCTTACGGTTTAATTACCTCAGAACTTGGTACAACTTACCCTGGTGATGGCGGTATTTACGATTGGGTTAAAAAAGCATTTGGATATAAATGGGCGGTAAGAACTACATGGTTCTACTGGATAAATGTCGGGTTATGGATGCCTGCGGTTTATATTATGTTTGCAGGTATGTTCTCAGAACTATTTGCACCTGGCCTTTCTTTATTCTGGCAAATCATTATTTGTATCGCTCTCACGTGGTTAACAATTTGGATTTGTAATGTCTCAGTCGATGTGGGTGTTTGGGTAACTAATATTGGCGCCATATTAAAGATAACGGTTATATCTATATTAGGTTTTGGTGGGTTTATTTATGCCGCTAAGCATGGCGTTGCGAATGAATTCTCGATTGAAGCCATGATGCCAAGTTTAGATACCGGCGTTGCCTTTTTACCTGCTTTAGTTTTCAACCTTATGGGCTTTGAACTTGTCGCCACAATGACCAAAGAAATGAAAGACGTCCGCGATATGCCTAAGTCTATTTTCCTTGCCGCTGCAATTACCGCTTTCCTTTACGTCTTTGGCACAGTGGGCATCTTGATGGCGCTGCCAGTTCAAGATATAGGCCTAGTCGCAGGTATTATCGACACATTACGTAAGTTGTTTGGCACTGGTTTATTTGGGCAAAGCATGGTCTACGTGATCGGTACAATGGCGCTATTAACCTTCATCGGTAACATGGTGACGTGGACAATGGGTGCAAGCCGTGCCGCAGCAGAAGCTGCTGGTGAAGGTGAACTGCCTGACGTTGTGGCTAAGATGTCAGAAAAACACGATACACCTGTCGGCGCAAATAACATCACAGGGATCTTATCTACTGTTGTCATCATTGCGTATGCCATTTTTGCGCAAAGTAGTGACGAACTATTCTGGTCTGTATTTGCCTTCTCTAGCTGCATCTTCTTACTCCCATACCTATTCATGTTCCCGTCATACCTAAAACTGCGTATTGCTGATGGTGATCGTGAACGTCCGTTCCGTGTACCTGGTGGCATGGGTGTGCAATGGCTACTCAGCATTGTTTGCTTCCTCACTATTGCGCAAGCCGTGGTGCTATTTATCTTCCCTGACCTGTTCACTCTCTCTGTTGATTGGGTTTACAGCGCCCCAGTGCTGTTTGGCGTAATACTCACCGTCGGGATTGGTGAGTACCTGCTTACATTGGCCGTGAAGAAAAAAGCACAATCGGAAAAAACGGTGACTTATGAAGAGCACACCGCTTAGTGCCCCCCTGCTTTAACTGCGAATTCAAACAAAAATAAATAAGGACATAATCATGACTAAGCAATTAGATACCACACCAAAACAAGATGGATTCAGAATGCCAGCGGAGCACGAACCTCAAGCTGGGATTTGGATGGCATGGCCAGAGCGTACCGACAATTGGCGTTATGGTGGCAAACCCGCTCAGGCAACCTTTGTTGCAGTCGCAACAGCAATAGCAAAAACAACGCCAGTGACTATGGTGGTGAGTGCGCATCAATTCGAGAACGCACGCGCTATGCTGCCGAGTGACATTCAGCTACTGGAAATGAGTACCGATGATTCTTGGATGCGTGATATTGGCCCTTCGTACGTGGTAAATGACAACGGTGAACGTCGTGGGGTTGATTGGCACTTCAACGCTTGGGGAGGATTATTAGATGGTTTGTACTTCCCATGGGATAAAGACGATGCTGTCGCGCGAAAAGTGTGTGAAACCCTCGGCGACAATAGCTATCGTGCCCCTATCGTACTTGAAGGTGGATCAATTCATGTTGATGGCGAAGGGACTCTTTACACGACTGAAGAGTGCTTATTACACCCAAGCCGTAACCCTGATTTAAGCCGCGAGCAAATAGAGGCAGTATTAAAAGAGCACCTTGCGATAGACAAAATCATTTGGATCCCGCAAGGTTTGTTTAACGATGAAACCAACGGGCATGTTGATAACCTCATCCATGTGGTTCGTCCCGGCGAAATAGCATTAACATGGTGTGATGACGAAAATGACCCGCAATACCCAATCTCACGCATGGCATTAGATATACTAGAGACAGAAACCGATGCAAAAGGCCGTCGGATTAAAGTGCACAAATTGCCTATGCCAGGCCCTCTATTCATAACGGAAGATGAGGCAGGCGGCATTGATGCATCAGACGGTATGGAGCGTGTTGCGGGTGAACGGTTAGCAGGCTCTTACGCTAACTACCTGATCTCTAACAAACACATAGTATATCCGCTGCTAGATAAAAATCACGATGCCGAAGTCGCAGACATGTTGGGCACTATCTATCCGGGGTACCAAGTCTCAGGCGTAAATGCACGAGAGATCCTACTGGGTGGCGGTAATATTCACTGTATTACCCAACAAATCCCTCGCGTGTAATCAAAAAGGTCAAAACCATAGAGTAATTCGCCTCTTTAGTATTTGCTAAAGGGGCTTTTCATTCTCTTCATTTCACAATTTATATTTGCTGCAGAAATAAAAACGCACTCACCTTACTGTTACAACCTTGACTTCACGCTTGTAAAACTTATCATAACGACAATTAATCCGTTTTCGTTATAGGAGGTACATAATATGTTTATTAATACACGTATTCCGCTACGTACCTTCTTTACACCTATCGCCTACCATCAGCGTCCGCTGATCGCTTAGCTCAGGCAGTAAATATTCACTATTTACTGCCGCCAAAGACACACTCAATCAGCCTACAGTAAACTCTCCGATCACAATTAAAATGTGACGGTTATCTGATTGCACCTTGTCAGTTTGCGGCATATTCAAATGCAATAGCAAAATATCGCCATCAATGAGCGAATACGAGGCAATACAATGACAATTAAGCATTGGTCTAAAATGGAAATGCTCCATGAGACAGTACAAAACAAAAATATCACTTTAAAAGGCACACACAGTTACTATAGCGGCGCCTACGATAATGGTTTTGAACAGTCGGTTGTGCGTTACCTTCATGGTGATGAAGTCAGTAAACATTGGGAACCACGCTGGGAGATAGATAAGCTCTCCATTGGTGATTACGTTTGTATTGGCGCTGAAGCCGTCATTCTAATGGGGGGTAACCATACCCATCGCGCAGATTGGTTCTCCCTGTACCCTTTCATGGATAAAATTGAAGAAGCCTACCAATCTAAAGGTGACACCATACTAGAAGATGGCTGCTGGATTGGTATGCGTGCCATGATAATGCCAGGCGTTACCGTAGGTGAAGGCGCAATCGTTGCTGCAAATAGCGTAGTCACTAAAAATGTGCCACCTTATGCCATCGTTGGTGGTAGCCCTGCCACAATAATCCGTCTACGTTTCTCTGACGATACTACCAAACGCTTACTGGCCTTAAAGATTTATGACTGGCCAGAAGCTAAGTTTGAGGCGTTAAGAGACTTGATCTGTAGCAGTAATATTGGTGCATTAGAGCATGCAAATAATATCTATCAGAGTTAAGCTATAACTTAATAACAAGCCCAGTCAACATAAGAGCGATTGGGCTTAAAGTTTTAATTAATAACAAATTACTGCGCAATATCCAATTGATTCGCTGTCACGCCATTGGTACGGAACCAACCTGCGATGCTAAAGCGCGGTTTATTTGTTGGCAGTACTTCATGAGGGAACTGTTCAGATAAAAACACGAACAAGCGGCCTGATTTAGGAGGTAAGGTTGCAATGATATTGCCATCCAAATCATAAACCACCAACTCACCTGCATCTTCTTTGCTCCAAGCGTCGTTCATGTAAAAAACCGTCGTTAAACGGCGGTTTTCGTTACCATGAAAACAGTCGAGGTGCTTCTTATAAAAGTCACCTTTTTCGTACTTAGCAAAGTGCGCTTCATACTCAAATAAACCTAGGTAGAAATGTTGATTTGCAGCACGACGAATCGCTTCCATACGAGAAAGGAAATCATCAACCGCTGCGCCTTGGCTCTCTGCCAGCCAGTGAATTTTATCACTGCGGATAGAGGATTCACGCATCACTTCATCGTTACGACCAATACACGCTTTTTTCCACTCATCAGGCATGCAGGCTTTTAAGTCTTCAACTTGTTCAGCAGAAAGAAAGTCATCCCAGATGTAGTAACCGTTTGTATCTAGCGCTTCAATTAACTTGTTCATCAACATTTCATTGCGAATTATTCAGGGATGCGCGTTATATAACCATCCTCCCCGCGTCACAATTCGATTTTCTTGTCGTAGTAATAAGCCAAATTACTCAACCTATATAATCAATGAATTAGCGCATAAACCCGCCAGTCATCATTGGTGGCTTTTATGCTATTGATAATATATTTTGCTTTTTACCCTCTTTATGCTCGATTTCGAGTAAAATACTCCCGCTAATTTTCCCTCAATACGGATTCATCATTTTGCATACTCTTTCTCAGCTAAAATCTGGCGAACTGATCGGTACTAAACGCCTAAAACTAGCCGAAGGCTTAACCGATTTTCCTCTCGAAATTCTGACCTTAGCTGATACGTTAGAGGTGCTGGATTTATCTGATAATGCACTTAGCTCACTGCCTGATGCTTTAGTTAAACTGACCAAGCTGAAAATCATTTTCGCATCAAACAACCAATTTGATACGTTACCAGCGGTATTGGGGCAATGCCCTGAACTTGAAATGATCGGTTTCAAATCTAACCACATCAGTCACGTGCCTGAAAATGCGTTACCGGCGAAGTTGCGCTGGCTAATTCTGACCGACAACCGCATTGAAGTGATGCCTGAAACGTTAGGTGAGTGCCCTCGCCTACAGAAGCTAGCATTAGCGGGTAACTGCCTTACAGCATTACCACTGAGCATGTCGACGTTATCCAATCTTGAATTACTACGTATTTCTGCAAACAAACTGCAACAATGTCCTGAGCAGCTTTTGCAATTGCCTAAGTTAGCTTGGTTTGCGTTTGCTGGAAATCCATTTTGTGAATCGACATTAAAAGTTAAATCTGTGCCATCAATTGCTTCAAGCCAATTTGAATTAGCTCAATTACTTGGTCAAGGGGCATCTGGTGTTATTTCAAAAGCGATGTGGAATGGCGACCATACTGGATTTCCCGCTGATATCGCCGTAAAAGTCTTTAAGGGTGAAGTCACCAGTGATGGTTACCCTGAAGATGAACTACAAGCTTGCTTAAAAGTCGGAAATCACCCTAATTTAGTCCAATCATTGGCCCAAGTGAATGAAGAGGGTTACTTAGCGTTGATCATGAACTTGATCCCAGCTCACTATAATAACCTTGGCTTACCACCAAGCCTTGATAGCTGCACACGCGATACTTTCCCTACCGGTTTTACCTTACCAGTAACGGATATAGCACGCATGGTTGAGCAAATGGAAGGCGTATTTGCGCACCTGCATGACAATCAAGTGTGTCATGGTGATTTATACGCGCACAACACCTTGTTTGATGAGAATGCGAATATCATTTTTGGTGATTTTGGCGCAGCGTCTATGTATCACATGCTTAATGAGCAGCAACAACAACGTATTAGAGCTATAGAGCAACGTGCGCTGCATCACTTTATTGATGATCTACTTAGTGTTTGCGCAGAAAGTGATAAAGCCTCTGAGGCTTATCAAGCTTTAACAAAACGTATATGGACAGAAGGCATATAGCCATAAGGTATCCAGTCAGAACGCATAGCTTACAGTGAGATCAGTTCGCGTTATCGTCCTGATGATAAATACAACTTATAACCAATCCAGATAAAAGAAGGGCTACCCCAATGAGGTAGCCCTTCTTATATTTATCTAATTACAGCGCTTTTACCGTAAACCAAATTAGCAACTAGCGGCGCTTGTCGTTATTACGTGCAGGCTTACGCTTGTTTTTAGGAACATAATTCAGAATAGACACTGGCAGTTCTTTTGTCGGAACGAAACCGTCCACATCTTTACGAACAAGCAAATGACCTAACAAGCTTTCAATCATGCACAAGTTTTTGAAATCGTCTCTTGATACTAAAGAAATCGCTTCACCCGATGCACCAGCACGGCCAGTACGACCAATACGGTGAACATATTCGTCAGCTGGGAATGGTAGATCGTAGTTCACAACACGATCAAGATCATCGATATCGATACCACGCGCAGCAACACCTGTTGCTACCAATAGTTTCAATTCGCCAGATTTGAATTTTTCAAGTACTTGCTCACGCGCAGCTTGGCTTCGGCCACTGTGGATCGCTTCAGCAACAATGCCACGTTTTTCTAGCTGTGAAACTAATTTAGCCGCACCATGTTTTGTTTCGATAAAGATAAGTGCTTGTTCCCACTCATTCTCTTTAATCAAATGGCTAAGAAGTGCCGATTTCTTGTCTTTATCTACCGAGATTAACCATTGATCGATCTTTGGTGCTGTATCGGCATTTGCCTTCACAGCAATCTCTACTGGGTTTACGATAGCCGTTTTCGCTAGTGCACGAACTTGCTTTGACAAAGTAGCAGAGAACAATAAGTTCTGGCGATCTTCTGGTAGACGTTCCATGATTTTATTGATGTCTTCAATAAAGCCCATGTCCAACATGCGGTCAGCTTCATCAAGAACCAATATTTCTAGTGCATCAAAGTGAATAGCTCGTTGGGTATACATATCCAACAAACGACCAGGCGTTGCTACTAGGATATCAACACCATCGATCAAGCGTTGTTTTTGATCGGCGTAATCAACACCACCATACATAGCAAGTGATGTATGCTGAGAATACTTGCTGTATTGCGCAATATTCTTTTCTACCTGAATCGCAAGTTCGCGTGTAGGCGTTAAGATTAACGCACGGATACGTTTAGCACGTACTTCTACATCGCTATCTAACATAGTTAGAATAGGTAACGCAAAGCTAGCCGTTTTACCTGTACCCGTTTGAGCACCAGCAAGAAGGTTACGACCTTTCAAAATAGCGGGAATAGCTTGTTCTTGAATAGGGGTCGGCTTGCTGTAGTCCAATTCGGCGATGGCTTTTAGGATTGATTCGTGTAATCCAAGCTTAGAGAATGACATGTAGGATCTCGGTAGAAAATAATAATCAACAGCCTCCGCATAAGCCGAGGCTGAAAGCATAGCCGCACAGTTTAACAGAATCCCGCACTAAGATGCACCGCACACTTTTTCAAACCGATAAAAAAGACTTACGTCTGAATAGCTAAGTCCAATAGTCATAGTAATATTGCGCATAAAACACGGCACTAAACCCTTCCTGCATTTTATGCGTGACACGTTAATGATTAATTGCACTTTAAAGCATTCACACCGCAAATTATTTAACTATTTTCAATGACATAGAAAATGTAACCCTTTACTCTTAACACACCTTTCTTTTGATGCCATGTGTTCGCTATGTCCGTTGCTTTAAACACTTCCCCATTTGTTGTGTATTACGACCCAAAATCAGTTGAATCTCTTCGCCAAGGGCTAATCACTTACCGTCAACTCCTTGAATCTGATGGCGCCTTCTCAGATTCCCATTGTCAGGTACGCTTTGAGGTTATCTCTGGTTGTGACGATCGTATTGGCAGCCTTTACGAAACGAAGCTCGCTAACCTCACATTTGGCTATAGCGACGGCAATACCGATGGCATACAGGCAGAACAAACACTGAGTTCAACCCACCTCACCTCTGAAAGCGCCTTTTTCCTTCGCGCCTGTCAGCATCCTCAATTGGAAGAGCAGCTAACACAAACGGCCAAACTCATTTGCCAAGTCTCTCGGAATATCAATGACTCATCTGAAATGTGGATCTCAGAATGTGAGGTTTTTGGGATGCTGCCATTGTTCATGATAGCAATAACCTACCCGAGCAATGCCTACTTATTCGGAGGCTATATCATCCCGTACTGGGATTCAGAACACGCGCCCCTTGGCGAAGATATGCTAGCTTTACTCGCGAGTCACTTGGGCTATAATAACCAACATACGCTAAAGGCCTTCTGTTACTGTGATAACAGCAGCGCCAGAGCACGCATGTTTAGCCTTGAATACCTTAGTCACCATGGTGCCGACTCTGTACAAAGTGAAGCCATTGAAGGTGGATTACTGGGTGTACTTCGCCGTAATCCTGATGAATTCAACACCTTTAAATCGCTATTAAAGCAGCGCTTTGCTGAACAAGATTACCTACAATACACGGACGATACGCGTTATTACCAAGAGCACCCGGTTGAAAGTTTCATCTACACAATAATGTCGCCAAGCAAAGGTGATGATTATTACGATCGGGATGAATACCACCAAGTGTTGCTAGGTAACTTTATCAACTCACCGGGCGACGAAGTTGCTGCTGAACTCAAACTAGAAATAGAGCAATACTTAGGGCGGCCAATTGTTGCACCGAAAGCGATTGAAGATGAAGACGATTATTACCGCGACAATTACTATATTTACGGTACGGGTGAGCAAGATTGGAAAGCCTTTGTAACCGATGGATTTGAGCACGGTCGTGATATTTGGCATTTCGTCGAAACAGGTGAAAATCCAAGTATTCTAGATCAGGTAACACCTTGTGATATGGCCGCTGTAGCCAAAGCGGGCAACTTCAATATTCACAAGAAAATTGCCTATCATGTCGGCGGATTTGATACTTACCACGCTGAAATGGCATCGATCATTTATGACTTGATCGTAGACTGGAATGATGAGGATGATGCTGAAGAGATCCTCACCAATAACCGCCTGAAACTGTTACGCATGTTTGATGTTCTTCATCACTGGAACGGCAAGCAAGCATTCCACCCTGATTTTGCGAACGAGATAGTCGAGACCTATGAGCTTCTCACCGATGACGCTTTTATTGCGCGTTATAATAGCGATTGGCAAGCACTGCTAATCCGTCATATTGGTGAGTTTTCAGGGTATAGTAGCGCAATCGCACATGATGAATTCAAGCGTTGTTACACACTAATACAAAGCCATCGTTCAGACATCATCGCCCTATTAACCAAGCTAACGAAGACGCAAGACTTCGATGCCGTTACTCACATGGCACTGTGCGCCGCCATTGTGGAATGGGACAAAACACATCAACAACATGATGAGCTATCTTTATACGCGCTTAACCAGTTAGAGCTAAACCTTGAAACACTGATCTATCGCGACTTAAATGAAACCAGTCACTTTATTTGCCATACCGATGACAAACCGTATTCTTATGTCACACCCAATAGCGAAGACCTCGCTAAAACGGCTGATGATTGGCAATTTATACAGGGGTTCCTCACCCAACAACATGATCACTTTGAAGAAGCGCTGGCCCGTTTTGAGCCTCAGTTAATCCGCCACGAGCGAAAAGAAAGCATTAACCCAGCACAACCCTATTATGAGTTTTTACGTAACTTCAGTGATAACGCACAAAAGCTTTTAGTTTGCGCCCAAGTTGGAGCACACATAGATAATTTTGCGCTTCAGTCATTCTGCACACGTTTTGTATCACTCTGGTTGCGTGTTGCTCCCTGTAAAACAACGCGCATGCTGGCGGATTTCTTTTCCGATCCAGAGGTAAAAAAAACGAAAGCGAGTGCCGATTTAGTCAAGCAACTCGACGCATTAACGCCACTGGCTTCGCTTGCCTATCAAATAGAAACTATTGTTGATAACATCGGTTGGGATGATGACGAAGCCGCACTGCTCGCGCCATTTTTCAAGCAATGGATAACGGAACAAACCAAACAACACCAACAACAGTGCATACGGTTAGCACTACGCTTAATATTACCCCGTAACGAACAGCAGTTTTATATCGCCCTTCAGAAGGCAAACCCTGAACTGACCATTCGCTATTTTGATGAAACTGTACATTACTTGATGATGAACAGCATTCGTCGCCAAATACACAGAGCTTATTCTCCTATCCAATCGAACAAAGAAGACGAGGCGCAGGATCTTCAACAATTCAGTTCAATATTAGCAACTACGGCACCGTTAACCACAGAGCAAGTCACAACACTACTCGCCTTATGTGATAAATACCGTGTCAATGAGTTCGATACGCTTTATGGCATGGCAGCATTGGAGACGTTGTTTTACTACACCTCCTCACATTTACAAGATGCAATCATGCGCTTGTTCGCTGCCAGACCACGCCTTGGTTTAACGCACCTTTATTGCGAAGATAAAACGACACAAGCCAAATTGTGCCAAAAAGTGCACGAATATGGTGCTAATATTCATGACTTACTGTCTTATTCGCTAGATCAGGGATGGGACAAAAGTTTACCTTGGTTTGCTGAACAACCACAAATACGTCAGTACACCGATAAACTCAATCTAGAAGAACTTCTGAAACTATTAGAATCTTTAGCACGCTACCCAGAATGCCAATCACTAATAGATCACTATGCTGCACATAATTCTCGTAATGTTCGTGATTTGGTTGCCGACATTCAAGCTGGAAAATACAGTAAAACAGTCACCTCAAATATTGAAATAATTAATTATGGGATCTTCGTTGAAGGGGCCACAGAAGAAGAGCTTGAAGAAATAAAGCAAGAACAAGAAGAAAGTGACTGTCTCTTGTTCTATAAAATTGAACATCGCAAAGAGACGCTGCAGATTGATAATGAATTAAATCGTTCGTTTGGTCTTCAACTGGGGTATTTTGCCGATGACGATAATGAAGATGAATTAGCGCCAGAATTGGAACTAACCATCAAATTACACCATCCATACATGCACAGTGAAGATGGCTACTTATCTGATTGGGCTACCACCATCTCACTCGGCCGCTTAACCTATGTTGGCTGGACGATGTCGGATCGTGCGTTAAGCATCTGCGGTATTTACCGATTTGAAATATATGATCCTTCTGGTGTTTTAGTCGCAGAAAAAACCTTCCACGTAATGGAAAACAAACCCCGCTATGTGGCTGAACTGACGGCGCTTTTAAATGATGAAAGTATCGACATTGCTCATATTGGCAGTTTAACCCTCGCCAATGGTGAGCTGGACTTCATGCAATACAATCAGTCTGCAAGCGGTTTAATTTTAGGCAATAAATTGCAAGCATCCGTCACGCAGGTTTATCGTTATCAGCGCCAAGATCAGTTGGAAATGGTCGATATTCGGCTTAATCAAACTCAGCCAGATCACTGGTACCCAGCAGCAAACCAACTGTACCCATACTTAGAAAGCCGAATAAAAGGTAAAACGCTATTAGTTGGAGAGCCAAGCAGTATTAAAGCGGCGCAGCAATGCACCAAAACTTGGCGTAAAAAAGTCACCAAAACTGAGGCAGTTCATCTGATTCAACCCGATGAGAGTAATGCATCTAACGTTTTAGCGGTTCACTTAGCCCGTAAAGGTATGCGAGTCTATTTAGGTTATAACGCCTCAGGCGAACTTTGCCGAGTTGCAATTGTTAACATCAAGTTTGGTTTACTGCGAAGGTTCTTCATCCGCGTCATGAATAAAATTTCCAAGAAAATTATTCATAGTGCAGGCATTTATCAACCGTTGTAAGCTCCGTTTTTCGTCGTAGTATGTCGAATTAAGCTTAACGGCTTGCTGCACATAGCAAGCCGTTCACAAAACGGGATAGAGTCCATCGTGATACTTGAGGTTTCATTCCCTTAGATTCACCTGTAAAGTACGCAAAATCGGTCGTTTACCGCTATCTTCAGGCATAGTAATGAATGTTCTTGCGCTGAATACGCATTGCGGTAAAAGTAACAATATAGAGAAATATCCATGAATATCGAAAATACTGTAATCGAAACACTAGACGAACTTGAACTTTTTCTTATTTCAATCGAAGACGGTGGTCTTGGCCTAACAAATGTTGCTGGTATTGCAATGGCAACGAACAACACTGATGGTCGTCCATTTGTTGCTGTGCTAGATGACAAACACCAATTATTATTGGGCCGTTGGGTATCTCAAGACGTATACGAAAACGGTAAAGAGATGGTACGCAGAGGTCCACAGCGTAAGAAACACTAATTACTGCATTCTTAAATAGCGCCATCCTTCTGCGATGGCGCTGTTTTTAGTTTTTAGCGTCCACGGCATTTCACTCAAAGCCCTCATGAGTCAGCGCAGCCAATATCACAACAAGTTCAATTCAATTTTACATATTTCAAATTAGAACTCTTCATAATCAACCACTTTAGATGCATTCAAACTGTACCCCATAGTGATATTACTGGTCCCATCTACGATATAGACATCTTCTGATTTAACAGATGAAGCAATAACCCCTTCAACCCAGACCGGATATTGAACATTCTTTACCTTATACCCTTCAGGGAACGATATACGGACAATCTGGTTTGCTGGTGGAGGCGGCATATGAATACAAGCGCCAGCAACGGGAACCAGTAAAAAGTCCGTCGTCACCATGGCGTCGGAGAACTCAATTGGAACAAGAAAACCGGGGATACGGACATTCTTTCCATCAAAGGTTGTGGTGATCGCTTCCGCTGACTTTTTCTGTGCTTGTATATACAGCCTCCGTAATTCAAGCAATTCATCGACATCAATACCTTTGGACTTTAGTTGTTTCTTGATTAAAGCAATACGATCTGTGTCTTGCTGCCCACTAGACTGCATTAGCGTGAAAACACGTTGAAGTTGTAACCTCTCTTCATCACTGAGGTCTGGAAGTGTTATCGGATTTTTGGCAGTTTCAGGCCTTAATGATTGCCACTCAATTGTGATTGGATCGTTGGCATAACAGCCTAAAGAGACAGCCCCTAATACCACAGTGAATAGTAATAAAATACGCTTTTTCAATATTCATCATCCTTTCTTAAACACTCAAATAGCTGTAGTTAAAGACAGTTAAGGTAATTCAAGCTGATGACCTAAAGCGTATTTTTATAGATAACACCATCTTTCATGATCAATTTAATGGTCTCTGGACTCTCAGGGCGCTTTTCTGCACCAAACCACTTGTCACCAGTACCCACAACAGAAAAGTCACTTAAAGGGTTGCCATCTAATAACAGAATGTCTGCATAAGCACCCGTTTCAATCACCCCTAATTTAGCTTTTGGATAAGGGTTAGTGAAATCACCTGTTAATTTCGAAATCTCACCTCCAACAGATGTTAATGTTTTCAAAGATTCATAAGGGCCGAAGAACGCATTATTTAAATGTTTTTCGTAAGCGATTTGAATATTGCATGCATCTACAGAACCAACACAGTCAGTTTGAAATCCACGCTTAACTGGGCACTTCTTCATATTAGGAATGTAGTTTTTAAAGGTATCACTCGCTGATTTTGCTTTTGCTAAACTAGAAGCTACATTTTTCACGGCAGGAATATCCAAAAGGCCAGGATCAAATGCCGTTAAGTTCGTTGTTATATACGCGCCTTTTTCCGTCATGACTTTGGCAATATCACAATCAAATGCAAAGCCATGTTCAATCGAGATAACTCCCGCATCAAGAGCGCTAAGAATGGCTTCTTTACGGTAAGAGTGCGCCATTACATAGCTACCATAACTTTCAGCAACAGCAACCGCGGCTTTAATTTCTTCAGGAGAACCTGCCAATAGTTGCCAAGGGTCAAATGCTGATACCACCCCGCCAGACTGCATGTACTTCAACTGAGTCGCCCCCATACGGAAATTATTTCTTCCATATTTTTTAACGTCAGCAACACTATCAACTTCTTGTGCCATATTCAGGCGTCCAAAATTTGTTTCGCTACCCACAGGAGCCGTGAAGTTTGCAAAATCCGCATGTCCCCCTCTAGTGCCAAGAAAAGCACCCGATGGATAATAACGTGGACCAACAATTTCCCCTGCGTCTATGGCTCTCCTTAAACCACCATTTGCACCACCCGCATCACGCACAGTCGTGAAACCTTGCATAAGGTACATCCTCGCCATTCGGGAACCATGAATGGCAAAGTCTTCCCAAGTCATATTTGCTTCCATTGCAGGCAAATTTGGCCCCATGAGCATCAAGTGCGCATGATTTTCAATAAAGCCTGGAGTTAGGGTTTTTCCCGTACCATCAATGGTAGTCGCGTCGTCTCGAACTTTAATGTCTTTGTCAGAAATGGTTTTTATGATATTCCCTTCAACTAATACATGATAATTTTCAAAAAGCTTATTTTCGAGGCCATTAAATATATCGACATTCTTGAAGAGTATTTGTGTTTCAGGTTTTTCTTCCGAAGCAAAAGCCATTGATATCATTAAAGTAAATAGAGGTGCGAGAACAACAATCTTCATGTGTAGTCCCTTCTAGATAAAATATTTTCACCTTAACCACCGCAATCATATTTGATGGTTACAGACTGAGAAACTCACAAGAAGTTAAGGCCACGTTTATTATATTGTCAACGTCACATAAAATAATAGCTTTCAACTAATAAGAATAATAAGCTAACAAATATTATGTGGGATATATTTACATTATCAATAAAGTTAAATATTAACTTATATTGTTATTACGAGTCATACATTAATATGTGCCAGTTACAAAGCTGGGTGTTGTTTATAAATCACAGGTAAACTATTTTTCCAACGTGGCAAAAAAATCGACCAATCTATGCTCCCCATAACTTGGAGCTATTGCATCTTCTCCCATCAGAGTCAAAAAGAACTCGGCAGGTCCACCCCACTTTACTGGTAGCCGCTTAACAATAGCCACCAGAAAAACACGTAACCAGTCAGGTAAATAAGTGATCTTGACTGGTTTGTGTTGAGCAGTAAAAGCGATCTGGGCTATTGCTTTTACTGATAAGATTTCTGGGCCACCAACATCCATTTCTTGTTGCTCTTTACTAATGGCTTCAAGACAAAAACACGCTAGATCGGCACCATGAATTGGATTTAATTTTAAATGACCACGACCAAATAAATATACTCGTCCTGATCTTGCCATATTGAAAATGTCACTGATGTCGGAAAAGAAACCGTTCGGTCTTATCACACACGGAGTAAGTTTTTCTGACGCTAATAAACGTTTGGCAAACGCTTCTTTAGCTTTTAATAACCGCACAGCTGGATACTTTTGCGCATTAAAGGCTGAGACGTAAGTAAACTTACGCACACCCGCTCGTTCCGCTTCGCACAACAAGTTAAGGTTGGCCTGATAGTCGACCGCTTGGTAGCTAAGCCCATCACGCTGTTTAGTGATACCAAGGCATGAGATCACGATATCAATGTCATCACAAATTCCTGTTAACTCATCTGGGTTTGTGACTTGCGCTTCAATGATCTGCGACTCTTTGACTCCAAGTGCCAGTAACTTGTTTTTACTTCTTGCTACCGCTTTAAAATCAGCCTGCTCATCCAATAAACGTTTGATGATGTGCGATCCTAAATACCCCGTTGAACCCACCACTAAAATACATTTTGCCTTGCCCATACGGCTTACCTCGTCGAATAGATTATGCCTTAACCATTATTCATGTTCAGGGCGATATGGTTCTTCACGTAATACATGGCTAAGTAGCAGCTTCAGGTAAAACAAAGGTAAGAACCACGTCAAATCAGGCAGCGCTTTAAACTGATAAGTAGTAAGCACAATAGCAAGTGCATACATCATTAGTGCAATTGGGCGTTGTAAATATAATGGTGTTAGCAGAATTACAGCGCTCGCTAACATCATGTAACCACCAACAGAGGCAATCCAGAACACATCAAAATCTAGAAAAGCCCAACTAAGCATTGTCAGTTGTACAAAGTGAATGCTGATAAACCCCATATGCTGCTTAAAACCTTGGCCCTTGCGATGAAACCAACGTTTAGCACTGGATGTTGCATTGGTGATAATGCCACCGACAATATCAACCGTAATTAAGCCAGCAATTAGATATTGCCACCAGCCCCACTCTAGATCATTAAAATAAGCATATGCAACGACAGCAAACCCAGCCATGAACGGAATATAAAGCTGCAGTTTTTTCTCTGCATTTGTCGCGCCTGGGCCTATCAACTTATCTATGACGCCAAAGAACCCAGTCCTAGCAGGTGGAAAGTGCCAATCAATTTTCATTACGTTATCCTCTGTTATTTTATTTGGACCACTTGGTTTTTTTAAAAATAGAGCATCCCATCACCCAAGTAAAGATCTATTTTAGTCCAAGTGGTCAGCAATAAAATATTGATGGTATACTGCATTGATATTGCCGAGCAGAACAAAGAGAAGAAAATGCCAAAAATCGTCGATCATGATAAAAGACGCCAAGAAATCGCATTGAAATCAACCGCTATTTTCTTAGAGTACGGCTATAAGAATATTGGTATGAGACAGCTCTGTGACAAGCTTGAGATGAGCAAAAGTGCAGTTTATTACTATTACAAAACTAAAGACGAACTCTTTCGGGCTGCGACTGAAGCGATTGTTAACCTAGATGAAGATATACTGGCAGGACGGCCACTCGCCACCTCGGCCTCCACCACTCAGCAACTCGAAAACTTCACTTTGATTTTTAAACAAATGGCACCGCGTTTTTTCCAAGAGATGAAGCTAGTTGCAGACTATATCGACGTAATAGGTTTAGACAAGATTGCAGACGATCCGTGCATGCAGCTCGCGAATCAGAAATACCTTACTATGTTGACTACTTATGTTTCTGCAGAACACTGTAATACGCTATACACCACCCTACTTGGGTTGCTAAACCATCAAATCATGATAGGTACAGAGCTCGACACAGATTATGTTGTAGCTCAAGCAAGCCGGTGTTTACAATAACCAACTAGACTAACGAAATCGCACTCTATCACAGCGACGTCAATTAAAAGGACACACAATGGCAAAGGTATATACCCCAGCTAAGGTTTGGGAAATGGACGATAAAAACGGTGGCGAATGGGCAAGCATCAATCGCCCTAACTCTGGTGCAAGACACGAACAAGCATTACCTGTTGGTTCACACCCATTACAGCTCTACTCGATGGGTACACCAAACGGGCAAAAAGTTACCATCATGCTTGAAGAGTTATTAGCACTTGGTATCAAAGAAGCAGAATATGACGCATATCTTATTCGTATTGGCGACGGTGATCAGTTTTCATCTGGCTTCGTGGGTGTAAACCCAAATTCTAAAATCCCTGCATTAGTCGATTATTCTGGGGAAACGCCAGTTAACGTATTTGAATCTGGTGCGATATTGCTTTATCTCGCAGACAAATTTGGTCACTTCTTGCCTAAAGATCTCGCAACACGTACAAGCGCCATGAATTGGCTCTTTTGGTTGCAAGGCTCTGCCCCTTACCTCGGCGGTGGCTTTGGTCATTTCTATGCCTATGCTCCAGAAAAATTTGAATACCCAATTAATCGCTTCACCATGGAAGCAAAGCGCCAGTTAGATGTGTTGGATAAACAATTAGCCGACAATACTTACTTAGCAGGTGATGAATATTCGATTGCAGATATTGCCACTTGGCCTTGGTATGGCAATTTAGTACTTGGCAAACTGTATGATGCTGCTGAATTCCTTGATGTCGCCAGCTATAAAAACGTTTTGCGATGGGCCCATCTGATTGCTGAGCGTGAAGCGGTGCAACGCGGTCGGTTAGTCAATCGATCTTGGGGTGAAGAATGGGAACAAGTGCCTGAACGCCATAGCGCAGAGGATATTGATAAAGTCATGGCGAAGCAAAGCTAATACACCTTACGCTAGATGTGCATTACTTAATATTTCACCATGTTTAATACAAGAGTACCCAGCTAAGGCTGGGTACTCTTCTTATTGTCTGTAGAGTTATTTATTTCTATCTACCATTTTTATTGAATGTATTACTTAGTATTGCTCTGCTGATGTAAACGCTAGCGTTTCACGTTTATTAGCAACCGAAATCAATATTAAACCAAATACAGGAACTATTATTGCTGCGTACGGAATCATGCCTGCGCCCATATGGCTATCCAACACCATGCCACCAAGGAAGCCACCGAATGCATTCGCTAAGTTAAACGCTGAAATATTTGCTGTCGCTGCGAGTTCTTGACCTTCACCACCATGGTTCATTACTCGTAATTGCATAGCGGGTACATTTGCAAAAGAAGCAATACCAAAAACAAATGCTGCTGCAACAAATAAGATCTGGTTATCAACGGTTAAGCCCACCAGTACTAAAGAAACGATCATCGCAAATGCCCAGAACATTGATGCCTTATGAAGGTTCTTATCAGAAGAATGTCCGCCCACAGTGTTACCAACAATCAGACCTAGACCAACGATAACCAAAATCCAAGTTACTGCTTCTTCACCGTAGCCTGTAATGTGAGTGGCAATAGGTGCAATGTAGCCGTAAAGCGTCATGAAGCCAGACCATGCAAACACCGTGATGGCCAAACTCATTAACAACATTGGGTTTTTAAATGCCATTAGCTGTGCCTTCACATCTTTCGCTTCACCATGACCCGTTGATTTAACCACACCCAGAATGAATACCATCGCGACCAAGCCTAATGCTGCAACCGTAATAAAAGTGTTGTGCCAACCAAACTGTAAGCCAATCCAAGTACCGCCAGGAACACCCAGTACATTCGCCAATGTTAAACCTGCAAACATCTGACCAACGGCCCGTCCTGCCATTTTCTCAGACACTAAGTTTGTCGCAACAACCGCACCAATACCGTAAAAAGGACCTTGAACTAAGCCAGTTATCACTCGGCTTATCATTAAAATTGTGTAGTTAGGTGCAAAGGCTGACATCGCGTTACCAAGAATAAACAGCACCATCAAGCTGGCAAGCACCGCTTTTTTATTAAATCGCGCGAGGTATATCGTTAGAATCGGTCCACCAAAAACAATGGCTAATGCGTACGCACTGATGAGGTAACCAGCTTGCCCCTCTGTAATTGATAGTGATGATGCAATTTGTGGAAGCAGGCCTGCAATCACAAACTCCGCAGTACCAATCGCGAATGCAGCCAGTGTTAAAATCCATACCTGTAATGGCATTTTTTCTTTTTTCATAATCATCTCAATTCTTTTTCTGATGAGTCTTGGAAAGTATGTAACCAGTATATTCATCAAATTAAATTTGATAATTGAGTAAAATTTAAATTCATTATTCAGAAATTACGAACAATTGATTAAAGAGCATTCAGAGGCAGACGAGTTGACTATCGCTTTATAAGTAGCAGAAACGAAAAAGCCGCTGAATAACTTCAACGGCTTTGTACTCAAGGTGCTTTAACTGTGTTGCACTACTTTATTGGAGCGGTGTAATGCGAATGTCTGCAATTTTCGCTTCATTTTTCACACCATCGACGCCACCAGCGTAGATATAGGTTTCATTCGATTTGAGGTAACTCATATTAAAATGATCCTTAATCGTGAACTGATATGCCTTACCCTGCTCTAAATTGACTTCAACTGGGGTTGAATAACGCATCCCCTTGTTCTCGCCAATGTGTCCCATCTGTAAATAACCCTGACCAACCACCTTCGCCGAATCATCAAACACTTCAATCTCCTTCACCGTATTTGTGATCCCAGTGTTTAGCTGACCAAGGTTGTTGTTATACCAAGCGGCTATTTGATAAGTCCCTGTCTTAGGTACAACAAAACTATTAAGGCTGTTTACAGGTCCACTGTCTTGATCAACCGTTACCACAGAGACACCTTGCTTCAGTGTATGGTAATCGCCTTCAAGTTTGACGCGAATATCATTACCGACACATACAGGTTGGCTTGGATTTGAACGGAAATCTTGGTCATTAATACTTTCGGCTATGTAGCAGGCAAACCCTTGTGGGGTATCAATATACTGCTGCGCTGCAACACCGTCTTGAATAAGCTGACCATTGCGGTACAAGTTAACCTTGTATTTACTCTGAACATCGACCGCTACGCCTTTAACACTGCCATCATCAATCACTTTCGCCGTTAATGTTGGCTCTTTCGGAGAGTACACTTTGCTATCATCACTTGCGTAAGGCTTCACGCCCGCAATGACCTTGATCGTGTCATCATTTCCAACCAACGCACCTAAAGTGACACGGTAGTTACCGTTTTTATCGGTTTGTACCTTATCAACTGGGTAGTAACCAGACATGTCATCACTTGCTGGTGGTAAGTCGATAGTGACTGAGACTGTTTTTCCTTTGAAGCTAAAATTTTCGAGTGTGATTTGCTGGGAATGCGCAAATAGGCTATTGCGAATCCACCCGGTAATAAACGGATTAACCTCTAATTGCCCTGTTTCGGTATGAATACCAAAAATCGTTTCCACAACCATATTCAGGTAGCCACCGACCGACCAAAGTTGGCGCTGTGAATTAATCACAGGGCCATCAAGGCTGGCGTCTGCACCATGATCGCTATGAATGATAAATGACTTACCCGATAACCATTCGAGGTTTTCCATGTTAGACAGGTTCGTTGCGGTTCCGCGCACCAAAGATTGCACCGCATTGTTGGCTGCGGCTACGTTTAGTGTTTGCTTCGCAGCACGTAAACTATAAGCTGTTACAAATGGCCAAATTGCACGGTTATGATAAACCGGCACATCGGGCTGCTGAGGGAAGTACACGGGCACACCAAATTCGCTGTGTGGGTAATTAGCCATGATCTTCTTGGCTTGCTCATCACTCGCAATACCACTAATGATAGCCAGCGATTCACCAAGCATGTCATATTTATCTACCGCGATATCTTTACCGTTATCAAATAGGTAGCTAACGTACATACCACGCTGTGCATTCCAGAACTTATCATTAATCGCTAATTTTAACTGCTTAGCCCATTCGCCATATTTAACGGCATTTTTTGAATCAAACTGCTCTGCCAATTTTGCGGCTAAACGCATCGCTCGATAGTGGGTTACATTCGTCGACAAGGCTTTACTGCTACCAATGGCATTCACATCTTGCGGTGTCCACGTAGAGTATGTTTGATCGCGCCAATCAAGGAAGGATTGCTCCCCCTTGTACAAACCTGACTGCAGATCAAAAGCTGCTAGGCGATCAGCTTCCAGTGTATTGCTAATCGCGTTATAAGCACGTTCCGCAAATTGATCGTATGCTTCACCGTCTAATGCTGAAAGTAATCGCTCAGCACCCAATGCCCACGTTGTACGGTCGGTACTGATTGGCCAGCTCCCTCCCGTACCAGTATCTTGCACAATTTGCTCGCCGTCGTATTGCTTACCAGTATTGGCACGGAAGCCAGACAATTTGAAATTAAGCCCATTCTTAACCCGTGTCGGGTTCATCAATGCTAACGAGAGATCAGCCGCATACGCTAAATCACGAGTCCACACATAGTGCCACTTGGCACCGGTTTCAAATACTTCCGCTTTAATTGGCTTATTGTAGTTATAGTTACCGTCTTTAATTTCAGACACCGATAGCTGGCTCAGCTCTTTCAGGCTCATCGCAAACAGTGCATCAAAGGCAACATCGCCTGATATTACTCGCGGGCCAGCCTGTTCATTCACAATTAAGCCTTGATCCAAGGCATCACGTAACTCTGTCGTTGTTGAAATCCCAAACTCACGCTGTTTGGCTTGTGGGTCTTTTACAGAAAACACCACAGTATCTTGGGTGCCATCATAGTTGGCGAATTGCTGAGCTTCTTTAACTTGGTGGCCGTTGTGAACCATCGCAGGATCTATAATGGCCTCTGAGTAATATTTCTCAGCCTCAGCTTGAGTCGCTTTAGTTACCGTCATTGTTGCACTGCTTTCATTGGCAAAACTGACAGCAAATTTGTAATAGCCCTTTTCTTTAAAAGTGATGACAGAGTTACAGTCATCATTCATGCAATCATCATTAATTTCGGGTTTCGGATAATAGTCCTGCGCCACGTCAAACTCAGTGGGCTCAGTAAAATGGGTGTATTCTAGCTGCCAACCAGGATCGGCAATCTTAAACTGATTACTACCGCGCGCCACTCTTAGTACCGTTTCGTACTCGTTATCACCCAAATAATTCAGCTTGGCATGCTCAGCCGTGCCCCAATCACCATTTAAACCACGTAGATACAAATCTTCGCTGATGATAGGTTTATCTTCCGGCTTAGGTGCGACAGTCGGCATATTTACACTCTCTTGTGAGTCAGAGTTAAAATTACACCCGGCAAGCCCGATACATGATGCGACAGCAAGCGCGATAATACTCGGTTTCATGTTCATCCCTTCCATTCGTTATTTTGTGCGTCAGTGTAAAAAACTCACTCTCACAGGAAAAATAGGTGGGATGCGCCAGGTCATAGATAAAAGCTATATCTCGACGAACAGCCGTGATCTAGATCTATTAAATATGTTTATTCTGACTTGAGAATGATTTCAAATTTGTGATTTGCAAGTGAATTTGTGCAAAATGGCTCGCACTTTTAAGGAATAAGATATGGACAAATCTCTGCAACAGTTTTTACTTGTCGCGCGTTGTAAAAGTATTAGCGCCGCAGCAAGAATGGCAGGACTGAGCCAACCAACAGTAACCAGCAATCTAAAGAAGCTTGAAGAAAGCCTTGATGTCGATCTGTTTGAACGAACATCTAAAGGCATGATACTGACCGAATATGGCCGTATTCTTTATCGTCACAGCAATGCGATGCAACACGAATACAACCTAATGGTACAAAGCATTAGTGAAAGGAAGAAATATCAAGTTGGCAAAATTAAAATCGGCACTGGCGATGCGTGGTGGCCACTGTTTGTAAAACAAGCACTGGATGAACACCTCACACATTCACCTTTAGCGTCTACCCACGTTGAATTTGGTAATCATCTCTGTTTAATGGACTCGCTGATCAACGAAGATATCGAATTTTTCATTGGCCATGAAATCGTGGGTTTATCTGAAAAATGTGATGTGACTTTTATCCCTCTTTTTCAAACGACCGATACTTATTTTGTCTCACCTGATCATCCGCTTTTAGGCAAAACGGTAACCGAAGAGATGCTGCACAAATACCCAGCCCTCTCGGTCACTTATGATGCGAAGAAATTCAGTCATATCATCGACAACCCCAGTCCAAAACAATACGAGCGTGATCGTCAGCAACTTGATGAACGTGCCACTTATGAGCTTGATTCTTTACTTGCTAGCATTGACGTTCTTAAAAATAGCGTGGCGATCATGTCTTATACCAAGGCGCTACAAACGTACCTTGAATCTTTCGGGCTACAATGCCTAACCATGGAAAAAGAACCCAATTCAGGCACTGTGGGCATTTACCATCACAGAAGAGAAACATCTGAATCTCACTTGGCACTCATTGAGAAAATCACTCAACTCGCCGCTAAGCTATAACAGCATACTGATTTCGTATCGCGCTAAAGTAAGGCTTAAATGCATTGTTGACACTGGGGTTACAAATCAAAGCGAAAAACCGATACCATGACAACACTTCTTCTTTTGAATCATCGCACTTTATGGGTTCATCTCGGTTTTCAATCCGCTTATTTGGGCAAGGATTACCCCTATTGTTAGCACTGCAGCTAGCAAGTGCCTCTGCACCTGCTAGCGCCATGAACTTACAAGATAAGTGGCAGGCTTTTTATCAAAAAAATTGGCGCGATAACCCTGTAACACTAACGCAGCAGGAACTAAGCCAATACCCAACAGAGCTATTGCTCTCTACTGTGCAATACCCAGATTTTAAGCATTATACTTGGCAAGATATTCAACAACTGTCTGCGATAAAATCAAACTGTGCAGTACCAAAATTGATCGATGATAAACTCAAAACCGCTGTCGAATTTGAACTGATGCTATGTTCAAAACCGCCAGTCGATGACGATAAATTAGACATTACATGGTTTAATAATCATTCACTCCGCTATCCTGCAGGCGCAAGCTATGCTGATCGCTACTTCAGGCAAAAAGGCATCACAAAGATAAGCGCACCTTTCCAGACCTATCTAAGCGCAGATAATCCAGCTCACCCTTTATATTCATTTTTTCAATCACTCTCACCTAAAGGCCGAGATGCACTATTAAGCGGTTATCGAGCTTGGCTTGACGGTGACACCTTATGGTTAAGTGGCAAAGAAGGTTGGAAAAAAATAACAGCTAACATTTGGCAGCCACTCGCCAAGCAGCTTGGTATCAAGATTGGGGCGAGTAATTGTGCATTTCGTTACAGCAATCTTTGCTTAAGTGACCAGAAGCCCAATTCGACTCTATTAAAATTCACATTATTATTGCTGTTGTTTGGTATGACGATTATAGGCTTAAAAAGCCTACGCCAAAGGCAGCAACAAAATAGAGATAAGCGTTTTATCCTGCAGTTACTTACCCACGAGCTACGCACTCCCATTGCCAGCTTAGGTTTAACAGTTGAAATGTTTAGGGATGAGTTCGATAACCTCAATCAAACAGCGCAGCAAGCAGTGTGGCGACTATTGGCTGATCACCAACGGCTAGCGCAATTAACTGAAACCAGTAAAGGTTACTTAAGCACAGATAAAAACCAGCAACTGATACAACAAGTCGCAGAGCTTGAAGAGTGGCTAACACATGTTTGTGACAAACATGGGATCAGCTTTCAACTCGATGAAAATCACACACTCACTTTGCCTTTTTACTGGCTGTCGATCTGCTTAGATAACTTGATCAACAATGCAAAGCAACATGGCAAAGGATCAATCCGTATTCATGTTGAAATGCGACCGCCTACACAGACAATATTTAGAAAAAAGAAAAAAACACTTCGTATCAGCGTTTCTGATCAGGGGCGCTTCCCTTCGTTCATTGAACGCTGGTTAATCTGGTTATCTCCCCAAAAGCACCCCGATAACATGGGGATTGGGCTAAGCATTGTCACACGGCTGATGACGCAAATGGGCGGACGATTAATCATAGAAAGAAAACCTACTAGCTGTATTTTGGAGATGCCTTTATGAGCCATATTCTTTTAATTGAAGACGATGAATTACTTGGTGATGGTTTACGTCAATACCTAGCTTCTCATAGTTTTTCGTGCACTTGGCTAACCTCATCTCACAATGTAAAACAGCATTGGTTTAAAGCCGATTTAGTGGTGCTTGATCGTCAACTTGATGGTTGCGATAGCCTCAAGCATTTACCGTACTGGCTTAACTTAAAAGCACTACCAGTGATCATTTTGACAGCAAAAGTTGACGTCGAGCAACGCATAGAAGGTCTAATGGCTGGTGCGAAAGACTATATGACTAAGCCCTTTGCCCAAGATGAATTACTGGCAAGGATCATTACACACCTTCGCCCTATTGGCTCAGGGCAAATCAATTATCAATCGCTCATGGTTGATCCATCAAAGCGGGTTGTTAAACAGCAAACGACCGAGGTAAATCTGAAACCCAAAGAGTTTCAACTGCTGCTGCTACTGCTCCAAAACCAAGGGCGTGTTTTCCATCGCGAAGAGTTGCTAAATAAAATTTGGGGCTACCAAGCATTTCCTACGACGCGAACCGTTGATAATCATATTTTACGCCTTCGCCAGCAACTCCCAGAGCTGAATATAGAAACACATCGTGGCGTTGGCTATCGCCTATTAGAGGCCAAAGCTAAATGAAGATCAAAACACTTTTATTCATGGTATGTACGCTCGCGCCAGTTACCAGCTCAGCCTCTTGGTTCCCTAACTCACCTTTACAACCAACGCTAGATGCATTACTTGTAAAGCACCCACAGCGAGCATGGCAAGAATTATTGCTTGCCGTCAGTCAATTTGATATAGACAGCCAGCACTGGCTGCCGATCAAAAATGAAATTATGGTGCAAACCCGATGTGGTCAGCAATTAATGCATGAGGGCAATGGACTATCTGCCAAATTAACGTTAACGATTATTAGTCGTTCAGGGCTTGCCAGCCTTGGCTACCAAGTTAAGATCTCTGCTGAGCAAGTAAAGCAAACGCAAGTATTCTCACTTTATACCCCTCAGGGAGAGCAGTTAGTTAGTGGAGAACTAACTGCTAAGCGTGATTACCAAGAATGGGAAACGAATGAGCTACTCGCTAAACCTCAAGCAGGGCTATATCAGCTTGAAGTTGGTGAAAACCGTTATCCATTACTGCTAACAAATAGTGATACCGAAAGCTGGCTTTCGCGAGAAGGAACGCTCAATACTCAGCTAATAACACATTTGCCTGAAACAATTACACATTGCTCTCCACCCTCGTTAAGCTGGGAATGGTTCGATCAAAACTACAACCAAATTGGCTTAAAACAACCAATAGACCTTTGTGAAGTATCACTGAGTAAAACTAGCGCTGAAACAAACACACGACTTCCTGCTCCACCTTCAAATCAGGCGAGCTATTTAAGTGCATCGGCATCTATTTTTGAATATCAAACAGGTGTAAAAATTGAGTACCTCCACAGAGTCGCTATTCCAATCCCGCAAAATGTGCATACCAAAACAACCGACCATAAACAAAAGTCCATAAACCTGAGATAGAGACAAATAGGTGACAATTACCAACAATTGATGACGTTTAATATCCGTAACAAACACAAACGGAGTTAATCATGTCAATCGTTACAAAATCATTTCCTCTCTCTTTGCTTATGGCGATACTTACCACACCTTCAACAGCGGCAAACGAACTGAGCCTACAATTACAAAATGGCTCAGAACAAGTCACGGTCTCGCCAGTGTCACTCAAGCTGGACTGGCAATTGACAGATAAACAAAATATTTCTATTAACTCTCCAGCACTTCTAGTTAATGGTAAACCGCAAACACCTTCCGAACTGAGTCAAACGGGCACCAATCGTGCCAGTTGGACTTTATTGCCAAGTAAAATAACGGTTAAAGCGACATATGGCGAGGTACTCGAGTTAGCGTTTGACGCCTCAACCATGGATCCAATAGATCGCAATAAACCTGTCTCGCTGAACTGGTTTAATTTAAACGACAGCCAAACAAACGAACTGTACTTGCCATTCAGTGAAGGTATGCGGATCCCTACTGATAATTCTCAATGGGCGCAATATTTAGCAGACAATCATTCAGGCGCTAACACGACCCAAGACTTAAAAATGCCCTTCTGGAGTTCGCAACAAGCAGGCCACTTCATCACAGTACAATTGGCTAACCCAACCAATAACGAATTAACCTTCGTGAATAACAGTAAAACCAGCGGCAACAAAAAATACAATGCACACAAAATTGATATGACGGCGACCCACTATTTCACCGCACTCAATCAAGATGAGCCCTTTGTAATACGAATGAGTATTGGCGCTAACATGCTCGATGGCGCAAAACGTTATCGTCAATGGCGAATTAAGCACGGCCAAGCCGAACCGTTAACGAAGAAAATCATACAAACACCCGCTGTTGAAAAGATGATTGGCGCTTCTCAGGTTTACCTATTCGGTTCTGACGGGATAAGTCCAGAAGATGTTATCAACTGGTGGCAGTTGAAGAATTGGTATTTTACACATTCAACACTAACGATCCCTGCTGAAGCGAATAAAGAACTCAAAGCACTGACACAAGGTAAAGATTGGTTTAGTCACTACCATAAGCAATTATTGGTCGATAGCATTAACGCCTCTCTTCGTGCTAAATATCCGGCACCTCAGCCAACCCTAGCTAACAATGGCATTGCCGCACAATTTAAAGCCGTTCAACTGCGGAAAAAATGGTTAGCACAACATGCGCAGCCCTATCTGATCAGCAGTAGAGAATGGGGACAAGCACTCTCGGAAGATATGATCACAGCACTAGAACAATCAGGGATTAACAAGCTGTGGCTAGGGCTAGATAACTGGATGCCTGCGTTTTACCAACCAAAGATGGTCGATAAAGCCAAACAAGCAGGATACCTAGTAGCAACCTACGATTCGTATAATACCGCTATTCCATTGGGTTTAAACGATGGCTGGCTCACAGCTCAATTACCAAATGCAATACGTAAGCAATGTGCCATAGAGCTTGCCGATGGCAGCAAGAAAAAAGGCTTCAGAGGGAATGGGTATTACCTTAACCCTCAATGTCATCTTGATTATGTACAGCAAAGGGTTAAAGATATTGTGAAATACGGGCGATTCAATAGCCTATTTTTAGATGTTGATGGCACCGCCATGGCACGCGAAGATTACCAAGCAAAAAGTAATGAATCCCAGATGATCACAGCGTTTAACCATCGTATGGATTGGATTGCAAAAAATACAGGCGTGGTATTAGGTTCAGAAGATGGTAATAGCTTAACCACCACTGGAACCGCTTTTGCTCATGGCTTAGAAACCATAGGTTTTGGCTGGACAGATAAAGACATGAAGAATAATAAAGCCTCGCCTTATTACCTTGGCCGTTGGTATCCCGATCATAAGCCTGATTTCTTCTTCAAATCAGCCAAGGTCAAAGAACCTTATAAAACACTGCTGTTTGCACCACAATACCGTGTACCGCTGTACCAAGCTGTATTTCACGATGAGGTGATTAACAGCCACCACTGGCATAGTGACAGTCTCAAATTCAGTAACGTACAAACAGAACGTGATTTGATTTCGATGCTCTATAACACGCCCGCAATGGTTCACCTCAGTCGCGATGAAGCAAAGAGTGCCAATAGCCCGAGAATCAAAGCGCTGAAACATTATCAAGAGGGTTACGAGCCGATTCACCAACAACTTTGGGATAAACAGCTTGTTGATTTTAAATGGCTAGATAATAAAGGAAATATCCAGCAAACTCGCTTTAGCGATGGCAGCACAATAACGGCTAACTTTTCAGATAAATTATTCAAATCCCGTCAAACATCACTTGCACCACACACAATCATTGCCGATTTGAGTAACGGTAAAAAAGTGTCCTGGGTAAGTAAATAACAAATAGTTAAAGCTCGCGGAAAGCCCCATCAAGTCTTTGGATGTATCCAAAGACTTTTACTCTGTTAAATTGGCGAGCAAGAAATCTACACATGCTTTCACTTTAGGGATTTGATATTTAGCCTGTTGATAAATAATATAAATATCTAGACTAACGGTTGGACTACTGGTGATTTGACACTCTGTCGGTACTTCAACCAATTCACCTGAGACTAAATAAGGCTTTATCCACCAACTTGGAAACAGTGCAATTCCTTCATGATTAATTGCAGCCTGAAGAAGAGTTTCACCGCTGTTACAGACCAATACCGGTGTAGTGTCGATACGTTCACGCTCCTCTTCATCAATCGCCCACCAAGAAAATACACCATGACTGCTCCGATACTGCAGTGCAGGACTGGCTTTAATGTCATCAAAAGTAAGTAATGATTTACCCGCTTGGGATTGTAACTGCGCAAGGGTCTGAGGACTGGCTACTAAACAAAACAAAGCACTTGATAACGGTTTAGCTATCACCCTTTCTTCTGGCATGTACCCTGCCCTTATCGCGATATCTGTTGATCCTTGCGATAAGCTAATACGTTCCTCAGAAAAATCGATATCCAAAACTAAGCTTGGATGCAATTGCCTAAACTTTTGCAGGATAGGCATTAATACCTTTTCGCCGTAATTAACTGTGGTGCTAATACGCAACTTTCCTTCTACTGCGTCGCGCTTTTGCGAAATTAATTCATCTGCTTCATCTATTTTTTGCAATGCGGGCGCAATCGCGTCGTAGTAAATGCTACCTAGCTCTGTGGTACTGACATGACGTGTTGTTCGCTTAATAAGCTCAACACCAAGCTCAGCTTCAAGATCTTTTATTCTGCGGGATATCGACGACGGAGGCACATCAAACTCTTCTGCCACTCGGCTAAAGCTATTCACTTCAGCAACGCGCTTGAAATAACGCAACGCTCTAATTTTGTCCATAATAGCAATAAACCTCAAATAAGCCCGTCAATGCCACCTCAAAATTACAGTACTTTTGTCTTTATAACAAAAATGATTTGTCGCTATCCATCTATTTCCAACGTCTGGTGATCCGTAAGCTGTCGTTATCAGTTGGAGATAAATTCAGACTCCAAGCATAAAGAGGACGAAACATGACACAACAAAAGTTATTAATATTGGGCGCATCAGGTGGTTGTGGGCAGTGGGCTGTCGAATTAGCCGTTGCACAAGGTTACTTAGTCACGGTATTGATCCGCCAGAATAGCCAATATACACCGCCAGCTGGTGTTAAAGTGATTTACGGAAATATCTTAGATCCACAAACAGTCAAAGATGCGATGAGTAATCAGAATGCGGTAATTTCTTGTCTTGGTATCAAACGTAAAACAGCGAAAAATCCATGGTCTGCACTTGCTTCTCCATCAGACCTTGCGACTCAAAGTACTAAAAATATCGTAGATGCGATGACATTTCATGACATTAAACGGCTCGTTGTTGTTAGTGCTGCAGGAGTAGCTGAAAGCTTTTCTAACATCAGCACTATCATGAAATTACTCATTAAAGGCAGTAATATTAATAAAACATTCAATGATTTCGCAGCGATGGAAAAGATTTTAGCGAATAGTGCAATAGACAGTCTTGCAGTTCGACCTGTTGGACTTGTCGATCAACAAACGGATAAGAAAGCAGTTATTGTCGACCATTTTGACCTTTCATCTCAAATATCAAAAAAAGATGTCGCACAATGGATGCTAGATGCTATAGCTCGACCAGATCCCTTTGATTCACCAACAGAAATGATTGGCTGGCAGTAACACTAAAGGTGCCAGAAATCGTCGCCACTGAATTGGATCAAGTCAACGCCGACTGGGAAAAACTCAAACAATGGTCAAAACCCGTCCTCACCCTATTCAGTGATAAGGACCCCTTCTTAGCTGATCGTGATTATGACGAGAAGTTTCAACAAAACTTTAGTGGTGCTAAACATCAGCCTCACACCACAATCAAAAATGCTTCGCATTTCTTACAAGAAGATCAATCCGAACAATTAGCAGACAAGGTGATTCATTAGCTACAACAAACTCAGTTTTAACACGCCGTAAAACAAAGAAAGCTGAGAAACATTCAATAAAAGAGAACAAAATAAAGGATAGCAAAATGAAAATTTTAGCAATTGGTGCCAATGGTTTGATCGGTAAAGCGACAGTGCGTTTATTACAACAAGATCACGACGTAATTCCCGTTGGACATTCCACTGGCGAGCTCACTGTTGATATTGAAAGTACAGAGTCGATTCATCGCCTGTTTGAACAAATTGGCACTGTTGATGCCATTGTTAGCATGGCTGGAAATGGGTAACTTACAAACTATGCCAGAATCAGGGTTCCTCAATGTATTACATAACAAAGTTATGGGGCAAGTTAACCTTGTACGTATGGCTTAGAGCACTTATCTGACGGTGGTTCAATCACCCTAACCTCAGGTCAAGCCGCTAATATTCTCATGCCCAACACAACAGCTATTGCGATGGGCGTCGCGGCAATAGATGCTTTTGTTGCTACTGCTGCGCTCGAACTCCCTGCAAACAAACGTATCAACGCTGTTAGCCCTAGCATGGTAAAAGAAACTATGGAGCAATGGGGAGTTGATAGCAGCACAGGTATCCCAGCGAGTGATGTTGCCCGTTATTACCAAGCAAGTATCCAAGAGTCAGCCAGCGGTGAAATTTTTAACGCAATTAAAACGCCCTAACGACCAATAACCTTAATTTCATGAGGCAGAGTTGATTGTTGGCCATCGTGAGCACGGTGGCTACTTAGCGGTTAACAGACTCACTCGCAATTCCACGACAATACAAGGCCAGCGCACCTTGGCACATATCGATCGTTAAAGCACCATCACTGCACTTCATCGCCAAAGCAAAACCGTGAAGATAATCCACCAGCAAACCAATAGCGTTTTCTTGCATAGAATCAGAAAGTGCCAGTGGTTCAATAATCAAATTAAAACGATCTATAAACACGTGAGCTGGCCCTGTTGATTTCATACTTAGCAAAGTTTCAAGTAAGCCAGTGTATTGCGCCAATAAACATAAATAGCTATGACACAGGTGCTCTAGTTCTACTTGCCATTGGGCATTGGTTTTCGGCTCATAAATATCAGTCACCAAAGAAACTGTAATGGCTTCTAACAAAGCCTCTTTATTTTTGAAGTAATGGTAGATCGCCATCGCATCCACATTTAACGCAGCTGATAACTTGCGAATACTGGGGATTTTACCTTCAACTTGCATCAAGTTTTTCGCCTGTTCGATGATCGAAGCTTGGCTAAGCTGACTTCCCTTACCACTCGGACGACCACGTTTTTTCTCATTGACACTCATTGAGATCACTCGCTACAATTAATTTCTACACTGTAGAATATTTTATAGCGTTAGACATAAATTGCCAACTGATAATGATCACGAGCGTGGAGTCAAAGATGTCGAATATCGTTTATATCGCAACCAGTCTTGATGGATACATTGCAGACAAAAACAACAAGATTGATTGGTTACACGAAGTCCCAAACCCTGAGGGTTCAGATATGGGGTTTGGTAACTTTATGGATCGTATTGATGCGCTTGTGATGGGCCGTAACACGCTTGATATGGTGCTAAGTTTTGACTGTGAATGGCCCTACCCAAAGCCTGTTTTTGTTTTGAGCAACACCATGGCGGAGGTTCCTGCTGGCTATGAAGACAAAATCTTCCTCGTAAAGGGAGAGCTAAAAGACGTAGTTGGTCAAATCAATGCGCAAGGCTTCAACAGCCTTTACATTGATGGTGGCGTGACTATCCAAAACTTTCTGAAAGAAGACATGATCGATGAAATGATCATCACCACTATTCCTACCCTACTTGGCGGTGGTATTTCACTGTTTGGCGAACTAGCAGCACCACTAAAATTCAAGCATGTTGAATCACAGCAATTTTTAGGCTGTATCGTTCAAAACAGCTTTGTGCGTGATAAGTCATTGATACCAAGCTGACGGATGAATTAAGTCGACTTACATATTATCAGCGCCTAAGGGCGTTGATAATAATAAAGCCATCCACTCATATTCATGAATAATTCAAAACCGCTAAACGTCATAGCTCCTTCCCTTTTTGAACGCCCAACACCAATATTAAAGCACTGATAATTAAAATAATTATCACAACCCCTCACTAACTAATATCCAGCACCTACCAAGCTCTCTCGCCATCAGACAATAACATTTATGTGTTTATGTCATACAAACAATGCAAACCATTCATTTTACTCATAATTATAAATCAATATAATTTTTGTGGTTATAAGCGCAGTGAAGCGCCATCGCAGGATCCTATTGTTTTCATGCCTGCTCTTTATCTCCGGTTTTGATATCCAGTTTTCATATAAAACGTACCTGCCACAAAGCAACAAATTCTACAGGCTTATTTTATATGAAAATTAATCTGTAAAAAGGAAAAATTGATGACTCAGTTAGTCGATGAAATCGTATTTCAATCAGGGGTCCAGCTAAAGAATCGTATCGTAATGGCGCCAATGACGATTCAATCCGCTTTTTTTGATGGCGGCGTGACACAAGAGATGATCACCTATTACGCCTCTCGCGCTGGTGATGCGGGTGCCATTATTGTAGAAAGTGCTTTCGTAGAAAATTATGGTCGTGCTTTCCCCGGAGCATTGGGTATTGATACAGATAGTAAAATCAAGGGACTGAAAAAACTTGCCGATGCTCTCAAAGCGAAAGGCTCTAAAGCTATTTTGCAAATCTATCACGCTGGCCGCATGGCAAACCCAGAATTCAATGGCGGTCACCAACCTATCTCAGCAAGCCCAGTTGCTGCACTTAGGGATAACGCTGAAACGCCGCTTGAAATGACCGAAGTTCAAATTGCTGCAATGATTGAGCATTTCGGTAATGCCGTAAATCGCGCCATCTTGGCTGGTTTTGATGGTGTTGAGATCCACGGTGCAAACACCTATCTAATCCAACAGTTTTTCTCTCCACACTCCAACCGTAGAAATGATCAATGGGGGGGCGATATTGAGAAACGCACAAGATTCCCACTTGCCGTTTTAGATAAAACCAAACAAGTCGCACAATCGCATAATAAGTCGGACTTCATTATCGGTTATCGCTTCTCGCCTGAAGAAATTGAAGAGCCAGGTATCCGCTTCGACGATACCATGCACCTGTTAGATAAGCTGGCGACACACGGCTTGGATTATTTCCATTTTTCAATGGGTAACTGGGTCCGTAATTCTATTGTTACCCCAGAAGATAAAGAACCGCTCATCACTAAATACCGTCAGCTTCAATCTGAAGCCGTTGCCAAAATACCAGTCATTGGGGTCGGTGGTATTGCACAAACGACCGATGCAGAAAAGGCGCTCGCACATGGCTACGACATGGTGAGTGTGGGTAAAGGCTACTTAGTCGAACCGACATGGGCCGCTAAAGCATTAAAGAATGAAACCTGTGCTGAGTTTGCGGACATTGCCCAGCAAGAAGCCTTGCTCATACCCACCCCACTGTGGGATATCATGGATTATATGATTGTAGATAGTGCTGCCGAAGCGCTTAAACATCAGCGGATCAAAGAGTTACAAAACGTTTCAATTAAGTTTGATTCAGGTGAGTATACCGCTTATGGCCGTGGTCATAATGGCAACTTACCTGTCACTGTGACCTTCTCAGAAGATAAGATCCTTGAGATTACGGTTGATTCGTCAAAAGAATCAGACGGTATTGCCAACCCTGCATTTGAACGTATTCCACAACAAATCCTAGATGGTCAAACCTTAAATATCGATGTAATTTCAGGGGCTACTGTCAGTAGCCAAGCGGTTATCGATGGTGTGTCCAATGCCGTTGATCTCGCTGGTGGTAACTCAGAGGCGCTACGCTGTAAAGCTCGAGAAGCGGTTGAATGGTCATCTAAAACCGTCGAAGAAAATGTAGATATCGTGGTTGTTGGTGGCGGCGGCGCAGGATTGAGTGCCACGCTGACAGCACTTGATAAAGGTAAGTCAGTTATTTTACTCGAAAAATTCCCAGCCATTGGTGGCAACACTGTGCGTACTGGTGGTTGGGTGAATGCCGCTGAACCTGAATGGCAAAATGATTTCGCAGCGCTACCAGGCGAAAAAGAAAACCTAATGGCGTTGGCTCAAACGCCGGAGTCAGAGTTTGCAGATCAGTACCTTGCTGATTTTAAAGTACTTAAATCACAATTAGATACTTACTTCAGCGCTCTCGCAAGCGGCAAGCAATACCTCTTTGATTCTGTTGAATTACACCGTATTCAAACCTACCTCGGAGGTAAACGCACCGACCTAAACGGTGAATCGATTTATGGCCAATATGATTTAGTCGAAACCCTGACCTCACGCGCAATGGAGTCAATTGACTGGTTAAGCGAAAAAGGCATCGATTTTGACCGCAGCGTTGTTGAAATTCCTGTTGGGGCATTATGGCGTCGAGCACACAAGCCTAAACGTCCAAAAGGCGTTGAGTTTGTTGATAAACTACAAAAAAGTATTCAAGAACAAAATGGCCGTATTATTACCGATACACGCGCTACAGATCTGATGATTGAAGATGGCAAAGTCATCGGTATCAAAGCAACACAAGCGAACGGTACCAAACTGGTCATCAAAGTGAATCACGGTGTCGTACTGGCTTCAGGTGGATTTGGCGCCAATACGCAGATGATCAAAAAGTACAACTCGTACTGGAAAGAGATCGCCGATGATATCAAAACAACCAACTCGCCAGCACTCATTGGTGATGGTATCGAGATTGGTGAAAAAGCCGGTGCAGAGTTAGTCGGCATGGGGTTTGTGCAACTAATGCCGATTGGTGATCCTAAATCTGGCGCATTGTTAACTGGACTGATCGTTCCACCAGAGAACTTTGTCTTCGTTAACCAGCAAGGTAAACGCTTTGTGGATGAATGCGGCAGCCGCGATGTGCTATCTGAGGCTTTCTTTGATAATGGTGGTCTGATTTATATGATTGCAGATGACAAGATCCGTCAAACCGCAGCGAATACCTCTGATGAAACTATCGAGCGAGAGATCAAAGAAGGCATCATCATTCAAGCTAATACCCTTGAAGAGCTGGCTGAAAAAATTGGAATGCCACAAACGGAGTTAACGAAAACCATCCAGCAATACAACGCTTGTGTCGAACAAGGGCATGATTCTGAATTCAACAAAAGTGCATTTGGCTTAAAAGTAGAGCAAGCACCGTTCTATGCTACACCACGCCAACCTTCCGTTCACCACACCATGGGGGGACTAAAGATTGATACGCAAGCACGGGTAATCAACAAAGACGGCGCGATCATTTCGGGCTTATATGCTGCGGGGGAAATCACTGGGGGTATCCACGCGGGTAACCGTTTAGGTGGCAACGCGTTAATTGATATCTTCACTTATGGCCGTATTGCCGGTGAAAGTGCAGCCAACCGCAGTTAACCCTAGCTAGATGCTAAGGGAATAGTGTCTCGGAGTTCGCTGCTCAGTATTAATATACAGAGCAAACATTCACTATTTCCTTAAAGTCAATTCAGGTTGACATTCACAGAGGGAGGCACGGCTTCCCTCTTCTTACGTTTCAATCGAGACCATTTTTCGTCTAACCCATAGGTAATCACACCTCAATGGCAAAGTATCAGACCAGATTCCAAATGATGGGAACATTCATAGACTTAGTTGTTCACCATTCAAACGGTGAGCAACTGATTCAAGATGCTTATCGCCAACTTCATCAATACGCTCAGCGGTTCACCGTGAATCAAGCTGACTCTGAATTAATGCGCGTTAACCGTCATGCTGGTATTTCACCTGTTATGGTACAGCCCGATCTCTTTAATCTGATCAAAATAGCCAAAACAATCAGTGAAGATCTTGCAAACCCATTTAACATCGCGATCGGGCCACTGGTTAAAACTTGGCGTATCGGCTTTAACGATGCAAAAGTGCCCACACCAGAGGAAATAGCAGCCAAACTTTCTTTGGTTGATCCTAAAAATATTATTTTAGACGAGCACAATCACTCGGTTTTCCTCAGCCAGCCCCGTATGGAAATTGATCTAGGCGCTATTGCCAAAGGCTTTTTTGCTGATGAAGTGAAAAAACAACTGGTAAACGCTGGCGTTAAGCATGGTTTTATCAGTTTAGGTGGGAATGTCTTAACCATCGGCCATTCACCAAACAATGCCAACCAAGCATGGAATGTCGGTATTCAACACCCTTTCGCTGAACGTGGTTCCATCATTCGTGCAGTTCCTCTTCAAGGTGCATCTATGGTGACGTCTGGCATAAATGAACGCTTTTTCCATGCAAATGGCCAGCGCTATCATCATCTATTGGATGCAAAAACAGGCATGCCAATTTCCACTGACATTGCCAGCCTCACGATCATTTCTAAACATTCTATCGATGGCGAAATATGGAGCACCGCCGGCTTTTTACCCTCGATAATAGAGGCGCTTCATTACCTAAATCAGCAGGCGGATATAGAAGCTATCGCTGTTTCAAACCATGGAGAAGTCCACGTAACTCAAGGGTTAATTGATAATGGAAACACTATCAACTACGCCAAATAGCACACTCAAAAACATAAATATGCTTACCTTACTTGAACAGTGCGTTGCTAATTTTGGTCACTACAACCGTGACAGCGCCGCTAAACTTGAGTTTACCAATAATCCCTAAAAGCTGGCAGAGCCAACTTCCCATTGCAAGGGCATTATGGCTTGATCATCACCCTTGTGCCTTACGGCGATAAGTGTGGTATTGGGGTGGTGGTATCACCAAGCATTTTTGATAGCCAAGCTACCACAGCGTTTAAGCAAATCCTTGAGCAATCAATCCTAAATTTTACTGGTTAACTAAGCATTTCAACCAGATACAAAAAGGCGCATTTCATTTAATGCGCCTTTGGGTTATGTCATAGCTAATTTGTGATTACATTGCTTACGCGCTTAAGAGGCCGGCAAAACTTTCACCGCCATCATACTCTTTTCAGGGATCGCTTTCGCAGCCAATTGAATATCTTTCGCCGTGATCGACTGAATATCTTTTTCAATACTGCTCTGCTGCTCCACAATATCAGGGTAACTATAGGCTGTGGCGGCAAGGTCCATCCACACTCTGTTACTCTCTTCACGCTGATCAAGCTGGTCCAAGATTGGTGTTAACGCACGCGTCATCTCATCTTCACTGATCTTTCCTTGACGAATATCAGCCATGATTTCGCGGTACATCTTCAACACGTCATCAACTTGTTTAACTTTGGTATTGCTATGCATTGCAATAAAACCAAAGTCTTTGGTCGTTAGCGATTGCTGATGGCTAGTATAAGGCGTGTAAACGGCACCCACTTGTTCTCGAACTTTAGTGTTTAGTTTCAATCGGATAACTTGACTCATCACATCATAAACCAAACCTTGTTTGAAGTCTTTACCATCTGGAAGCGGCCAGTAACCGGAAGCAACTGCCGTGTTAGGCTCGCCTCGGTGATACCACACTTTTGACGGTACTAACGCAGGAGGTAGCGATGGTGTCATTTTGTTCGATGGCGCTTGCACATGAATATCCAATGCACCAAAGGTTTTACCAATCAGTTTGATGGCTTGCTCATCAGTAATATCACCTACCAATGCAAGTTCAATTGGGCCTTTTTCTGTAGCCTCTTTCACTAAAGGTGCAACATCGCTTAGCGCAAATTTATCTAAGTCCTCAGGCTTCGTCATCCCTCTACGAGCATCACCATGGTAAAGCAGCGGATATACGTTAGCATTTTCGACACCTTCCGGTGATTGCTCTAGGTTTTGCCATGAGTTATTCAGGATTTTATCGGCAAAGGTTTTTCCTTCCGTACGATAAGCTGGGTGAGTCATAAATGCAGCGAACACTTCTAACTGATCTTCAATCGTATCTGGTGCCGATACATAATTGCCATTGATCGCATTTTCCGCCAACGTCATACTCACACCAATATCTTTACCACCAAAGATGGTACGAAGATCATTCAAAGTATGTGCTTCTAAGCCACCAGCTGCAAAACCAAAGTTAAACATTTGCACCAAAGGCGCCTGTACTGCGGTTAAAGATTTAAAACCGTGTCCCATGCGAATGTTAATATAGATAGTGTCTTTCTCGATATCCGTATGCTTCACATTAAGCACAACGCCATTGGCAAACTGATAAGACTTGATTGCTCCGTATTGCGAAGTTTTCACTAACTTCGCTGATTGCGGTTGTCCAAAGTCTTGGTAGGCAAAAGCGCCTACTTCATGCTCTTGATAAGCCAACACTGGCGACGCTAAACTCTGTTGATAACTAGCAAGCACCGTCTTCGCAGAAGTCACTTGAGCATTATCACCTATAGCTTTTGCCACAGAATCTGTCACAAAAATACGAGGCTGGCCTTCTCCATACATTTTGCCAAAAGCATGATTAATGCTTTTAGTAGTAAAGGCGTCAGTGTGGGTATCAAATAATGCCAAGTCTTGTTTCGCACTTAACATCACTCTTTTGTATTTGATGCTGGCGGAAACACCGTGGGCATACCCCCCGCTGGTACCTGCATTCGGATCATTAGCAGCAAGTTTAAGGTTACGGTGGAAACTCTCTAGTTGACGCTTAATTTCCTTGTTACTAAAACCGTATTTAGCCGCTTGACGAATGGTTCGTTCCAGCTGTTTTAAGCCATATTGCCAATCCCCCGGTTGCGTCACCGTAGTCACATAATTTAACTCACCCACACCCAACGTGTACTCCGACGATGTCGACGCACCTAAGAACCGACTATTGCTTGCGTAACTCAAACTATCGAGACGATGATTCAATGCATTATTAGCAATCAACTGCTTAATATTCGTTAATCGCTGCGCCACATGATCTACACGCTGCGGCTTCGCATGATAGTAATGAATTCCCACTTGCGTTTGGGCATTTCTATCAATACTTACTTGCGCTTCAGGCTCCGTTGCTTCAATCACAGGTTGAGTCATGTCTGTGTATTCAATTGGCGTCGTATTGCGCCAGCTAGCAAATTGCTGTTCAACTCTCTTACGCATTGTTGCAAGTTCAAAATCACCACTTACAATTAACGTAGTATTTTGAGGACGGTAATACTGCTGGTAGAACTGCTTTAACTCTTTGTGATTAATTTTGTTGATGCTTTCTACTGTCCCAATAGGCAGATGGTTATACATCTCCGCCCCTTTATAGACAAACTTGCCCCACCTCACAAACTCATTTAAGCCATATGTATTGCGTTGGCGATATTCCGCCAGAATTATTGGGCGCTCTCTATCAATCGCGCCTTGCGCCAAGGTAAGTTCAGATGCTGTCTCACGAAAAATATGCAGCGCGGTATCTATGCTTTCATCATCATTTTTTGGCAAATCAAGCATATATTCTGTGAACTCAAAATTCGTCTCTGCGTTGGTATCAGGTCCAAACGCCAGCCCATGTCGTTCTAAGATATGGATCATTTCACCTTCTGGAACATGGGTTGAACCATTGAAAGCCATATGTTCGAGATAATGCGCCACACCTGCCACATTTCCTTGCTCTTGCAAAGCTCCAGCGCGAACATACAAACGCATTGCCACAGCATGACTTGGCTTTTTGTTGGGAACCAACACGACTCGCATACCGTTATCTAAAGTATAAGGGTGAAGTTTAGGGTTTAGTTGAAGATCGCTTTTACCAAACCAATGAACATCTTGGGGAGGAACTTGAGCTACGCTCTGGTAACTCACAACAGTTGCACACACCAGCAAAATGCTGTGCAACCATCGTCGATTGTGGGACTTTCGTCTATTTAAGTGCATATGTCGTAACAATCCTATCTGTCGGTCATAAATTATTTCTGTCTTTCTACAAAATTTTGATTGGAAAAAAATCTGCCAAAAAGCATTTGTATTTATGATTTCGGCTCCAAACCATAATTGCTACCAACCGGAATAAATCGTTAATTTAAACCAACGTGGCTGATCAACGACTTAGTCTGATTGGTATCTACCCTAGTCACCTCGTGGTGCATGGGTATATATGCATCAATGAGTAGTAATTAAAATCCAGTTCATAGGGAATGAACCGTTTGATATGTATAAAATTCCAGTTTGGTTATAAAACATCATTTAATTAATTATTTCAAGCACCATGATATAAAAGTTAAATTTACAAACCTTAAGCGTCATTCATACACAAAATTAGATATGACTATTATTTTTTCAGCAAGTTAAACACATTAAAGTATTTAAATACCTAAACTTCATTCTCCATTTTAGCTACCTTTAAATGGCATAATGACATCGCCAATCCTTAGTGCTTGTTTACTTCACCAGCTATACCGTCAAATATTCTGTGAACACCCAGAATCAAGCGTCATAAGCCTGATAAAAAGGCAGCTCACACTAAAAACACTGAGTACACTTAGTTCATCGTATCGGTAGCCATAAATTCTAATAAAATTAATTCCTTCTAGTAACGTTCTAATCGAACATCTCACTTCACAATTTTCACCTGAACAACAAAAAAAGTTGAAACTTAGTGAAAACAAGACCCAGTTTATAATGACGATGCGTAATGCAACCCAGAAGTCTGGGGTTGGAATTTAAATACTGATGAAACTATCGAGCGAGAGATCAACAAAGAAGGCGCGATTATTTCGAGCTTATATACTGCGGGGAAATCACTGGGGGAATCCATGTCACTCAAGGGTTAATTGATAATGGAAGCGCTATCAGCTACGCCAAATAGCACACTCAAAAACATAAATATGCTTACCATACCAGAACGATTATAAATAGCTCAGTACGTTACTCATTTTGGATCAACTTTGTTTTAGACACCGCGATAACCTGCTTTTCTACCTGCGATATCATCTCTGAGACTTGATCCCATGTATTCCAATAAAGCGCAACAAACACAGATTGATTGTCCATCACAACTAGTTCAGATTTCAGTAACTGATCATCAATCAATAACTTGGGAATCATGGTCCACCCTATCCCTTTTTTAACCGCGTCTAAAAGGGCATGAGAGCTCGGAATATAATGCGTTTTCACCTGTTCGACGTTTACGCCATACCCCGCAAGAAACCGTTCAGCTAAATCGTCTTCTCTATCAAAAATAGCAATGGGAGCAGACACTAATGCTTTCTTATCGATACCAGAACAAAAATGCGACTGATAAAAAGACTGGGAGCACACAGGGATATATTCCAATTTACCTAAGTATCGTGTCTTACAGCCGGCTATTTGATTACCGTTCGAGGTTATCGCTGCGATGACGTCCCCACTTTTCAACAAGGCTTGGGTAGTCACTGTATTCGATGTATGAATATCAAAAGACAAATGTGGGTGATCGCTAAAACTACTGACAACGTCAACAAACCAACAACTTAATGAGTCGTGATTTACCGCAATAGAAAGAGATAACTCACTAGTATATAAGTGATTTTTCAAAGCTAAGCTCATTTCGTTTTGCAGCAACAACATTCTACGTGCATACGTCAGCACTTGTTCACCAGCGGCTGTTGTTTTGGGAGGCGAACTACGGATCAACACCGAGCTACCGACACGATTCTCCAGTGATTTTATACGCTGTGACACGGCACCTGGCGAAATATTTAAATGACGCGCTGCGCTATCAAAACTTTGCCCATCAACTATCGCTATTAACGTTTCCATTTCTCGATGATCTAGCATCTCAAGTCACTCCTGCGTGTTTAGTTTTACTAAAGATATATAAGTATTTTTAGTTTTATTCAATCGGAAACGCTACTTATTATGTCTTCAAACACCAACTATCTGATGGTGATCATCTAGATAAGGAACAATCAGTTCATGCTTTAGCTGTTCACCAAACAACTTTATAGCCATCACGCTTCTCTGCGACCAAATAAACAAGGGAATAGGTATGTCCAAGTTACTCAATGAAGCACCAACAAAAGCGCCACAAACCTTCTTAAATTTTCCGTTCGTTAAAAATTTTGATGACTTTTCTGCGGATATAGCAATATTAGGCGTCCCATTTGGGATGGCCTATAGCGTTGATGGAATGGCGAATGATCAAAGCCTCGCGCCTGATCATATTCGTAATTGGTCGACAAAAACTGAAATTGATATGACGCTTAACAACTACGATTTTGATTTAGGTGGAACATTACTTGATGGTAAAGACCTTAACGTCGTCGACTGTGGCAATGCACGTGCCAGTTTAACCGACCCTCTTGCACATTATGAGAATGCCGAAGCCATTGCTCGCACCGCATTTTCAGCTAACTCCGTACTTATCACCTTAGGCGGTGATCATGGTGTGCCTATTCCAATCATGAAAGCCTTAGAAGTATTGGATAAAGAAATAACACTGATCCATATTGATGCTCACCTTGATTGGCGTGATGAAATCAATGGTGAAAAGAATGGGTATTCGAGCGTGATACGCAGAGCCTCAGAACTTCCGCACATCAAAGCCATTCATCAAATAGGTATGCGAGGTATTGGCAGCGCTCAAACTCAAGAAGTACAAGATGCTATTGCTCACGGCTGCAAAATTACCACAGCTTATCAATTACATGATAAGGGCATGGATGACGTATTAGCTTCAATTCCTGATGGCGGTACTTACTATTTAACCATAGATGCAGACGGTATTGATCCAACCATAATGCCAGCGGTACTGGCACAAACAGCAGGAGGGCTAAACTGGGTTCAGCTTCATAAGCTGATACATGGACTGGTTAATAAAGGCCGTGTAGTAGGCATGGATTTGGTCGAAATCACGCCTTCATGCGATGTGGGAAATATCTCTATGATCCATGCGGAACGCCTACTTTGTAACTTTATTGGCGCCACGGTACGAGCGGGATATTATGACTAACACTCGAACACGCCCAAGCTTATAAGTGCAAGGTTCGGCCCAAATGTAGTATTCAGCGCCACCAATGGCGCTGTTCTACACAAATGAGGCTTAGTATTTACTCGGTATCTTTTCTCGCAGCCAAGCAACTTTCTCGCTGTGTGTCGCGCAGGGTAATTATCGTTCCACTTGGCATCTCGCGATGTAAAGCCTCTTGGTTCACATTCGCGTTACTAAAATCAGTTCGGAACAAATCCGCTCTTAATAAATTCACGTTGAGCATGTGTGCACCGCTCAGATCTGCATTACGCATGTCTGCATCTTGAAAACTCGCGTTGTTCAAGTTTGCATGTCTAAAACTCGCGAATGTCATATCAGCATCACTCATATCGGCATGGCTTACATTGGCATCATTCAAATTCGCACGCGTTAAATCCGCTTGGCGAAGATCTGCACCATGAAAATTAAGCCCGCTGACATCGGCATTACGTAAGACGAGCCTTTGACCACCAGCATTATTCAACCATAGCTTGTGCTGATCTAACATAACGTCGAGTGCTTGTTGTGTGTATGTATTCATAAGCCTGAAACTACTATTTTATTGTTTTATGCCATAGTTCGCTGTCGGCACCCAATACACACTCACCGTTTTCTCTTAACGATAAGCGGAGTAAGCAACGTTTAACGACTTCTTTAAAATCGTCTTCGGGTAAAAATCTGACCGAATCGACCAAGGCTTTGCAATGAGGGGCACTTTGCTCTTTTAACGTGTAAAACACCCACTTGCCCTTCTTCTGATGGTTGAGTAATCCGGCTTTATAGAGCATTTTTAGGTTGCGAGATACGTTGTATTGGGTGTCGCCTATGATGTCCATTGCTTCCGCCACGGCGATGCACTCATCAACGTGAAGGAATAGCCAAAACAACCGCAGTCTATTGGGTTCTGATAAGGCTTTAAGCGAATCAATGTATTTTTCATCCATCATGGTTGTTACCCTTTCAACTAATTTCGCATCCAAAATTGGAATCTCTAGCAAGTAAAAAGAGGATGCATCATATACACACATGCACAATCGTGCAAGTGTGTATATTTAAGAAAGGTAAAATACTACCCGCTGGCAAGATCGCCGATCTTGGTCAAGACTTTCACACAGTGCTTCGCTATTCGTTTTATCAGCCCGAGCAGCAACTAGCGGGCTTGAGCTAAAAGTTGGGATTTCTCTCGCTTCATGCTTCGTCATGATCACCCCCTACAAAAGAGCCGTTAGCGGAATCTCTTTAACGCAATCGAATAAGGGTAAAAGAATGGATAAACCAATCGTTGCGGACAACAAACCCATAAAAGTCGAACTAACAAAAGGACAAGAATATTATTTTTGTGCCTGTGGACGTTCGAGCAACCAGCCCTTTTGCGACGGCTCACATACAGGAACTGGGTTCAAGCCCAAAAGCTTCACCGCTGAAGAAACGGGCGACAGTTACTTATGCCAATGTAAACACACCGCAAATGCTCCCTTTTGCGATGGCTCCCACAAGCAATTTTCAGCAGAGCAAGTCGGCAATGAAGGTCCAGGCGTGCAAATTCAAGTCGCAACCGGTTCAACCTCTATAACTGCGCCTGCAGCCACTCCAACCATAGAAGAACCAACCGTTGCTTTCATCCATCAGCTTGCCCGTGAAGGGTTATCTAAACTGGGCCATCATGGACCAATGACGTCGATGGGAGTGCCCCGCCACCTACTGCCACATTGGGACGATCTGCAAATCATGGTTGCTCAAATGGCGACCAAACCTTTACTGGAAGATGTTCCCGTTGGCACTGAGTTAGTGATCGGCCCTCAGGCCCAAAAACCACTCAAATTGTCCATTCCTTTATTTGTTTCAGACATGAGTTTTGGTTCATTATCAGAAGAAGCTAAAACGGCATTAGCAAAAGGGGCGGAGCTAGCAGGTACAGGTATTTGTTCAGGTGAAGGCGGCATGTTGCCCGAGGAACAAGCGGCGAATTCACGCTACTTTTATGAGCTTGCCAGCGCACAATTTGGCTATGACGAAGAGTTGTTAAAAAATGTCCAAGCCTTTCATTTTAAAGGTGGCCAAGGCGCAAAAACAGGGACTGGCGGCCATTTACCGGGCAATAAAAATACAGGGAAAATTTCTCAGGTACGCGGTATTCCAGAAGGTGAAGCGGCCATTTCTCCGCCCACCTTTAAAGATTTAGTCACAGCCGATGATTTCAAACGTTTTGCCGATCATGTTCGATCAATAACGGGCGGTATCCCCATCGGCTTTAAGCTCAGCGCCAACCATATCGAACAAGACATCCAGTTTGCCCTTGATGCCAGCGCCGATTACATCATTCTTGATGGGCGCGGTGGCGGCACTGGAGCAGCCCCTGAAATGTTTCGTGATCATATCAGTGTTCCGACTATTCCAGCCCTTGCCCGTGCTCGGCGTTACCTTGATCAACAAGGCATGAGTGGCAAAGTCACCCTGATCATTACTGGTGGATTACGTGTCCCAATTGACTTTGTCAAAGCCATGGCATTAGGTGCCGACGGTGTCGCAATTTCAAACAGTGCAATGCAATCAATCGGCTGTGTCGCAGCACGTATGTGTAATACCAATAACTGCCCCGCTGGGATTGCAACCCAAAAAGCAGATTTGCGCCAGCGCTTAAACGTCGAGAAATCGGCCAAGCAATTACACAACTTTTTCGCAGCCTCTGTCGAACTGATGCAGGTGATGGCACGCGCCTGTGGTCATCACCACTTACATGGTTTCAACCCAAACGATCTAGCGACGTGGCATCGAGATATGGCGCATTTATCCGGTGTGACATATGCGGGCTTGGATAATAAAGGCTGATAATAAACAAATACAGGCGGGATAAAGCGAGCGTAATCTCGCTTCGTCTTATAACGCTGACCTCTATTTGAGTATGGTTTTATAATCAACTTCTCCAACAAAATGCGGCAAGTCGAAAATATAGATTTAAACACCACATCTAGTTAATAAATCTATAAATTTGCGACACGGTACGATTTTTAATCTACAAAACAGTATTAAATTCAGCCTATAAACTCAAATAACAAGCAAGCAGTAAACAAAACAGTTATGAACTAAAAATCGAACCAATCACCAACATGGAGTTGTTAGCGTATGAGTGATACTGAGACACAAGCACCTGCAAAGAAAGGGCTGAGCTTCCCATCCGCCTATACCGTGCTTTTTGCGGTCGCGGCGATTGTTGCAATACTAACCTGGGTCATCGACGCTGGGGTGTATAACAAACTGTCGTATCAGGGTGATAAATTTGAAATCAGCTATGCCGATGGATCAACCTCGGAGCTTCCAGCGACTCAAGCAAGCCTCGACAGTGTTGGCATTAAAGCGGATTTAGAGAAATTCGTGAATGGCGATATCTATAAACCAATCGGGATCCCAAATTCGTACACTGCCGTTGAACCTAATCCACAAGGGATTATGGATTTATTCCAAGCCCCTATCCAAGGGATGTACCAGTCGATAGATGTGGTGTTCTTTGTGTTAGTCATTGGTGGCTTTATTGGCATTGTTAACCATTCAGGGGCGTTCAGTGCAGGGATAAATCGCTTATCTCATGTGATGACAGGCCGAGAAACATGGTTAATTGTGATTGTCACCGCGCTTATCTCTCTCGGCGGCACCAGCTTTGGAATGGCAGAAGAAACCATCGCGTTTTATCCTATTTTGGTACCCATTTTTATCGCCGCAGGTTATGACGCCATCGTTGCACTTGCTGCTATCTACTTAGGTTCTTCAATCGGTACCATGTGTTCAACCGTGAACCCCTTCTCGACCATTATTGCGTCTAACGCGGCAGGCATTAACTGGACGTTAGGCCTGAATTCCCGCCTAGCTTTGCTTATTGTCGGTACAGTTACCTGCATGCTCTACATTATTCGTTACGCTAAGCGAGTAAAAGCCGATCCAACGAAATCATTAATCTATAGTCAAAAGAAAGAGATAGAAGCGCGCTTCTTAAAGAATGTGTCTGCCGACCAAGATCACAGCAAACTTGAGAAACATCACTCACTGATTCTGGTTTTATTTGCCTCAACCTTCTTCATCATGGTGTATGGCGTATCATCTTTAGGTTGGTGGTTTGAAGAGATGACCACTCTGTTCTTTGTTTCTGCCATTGTCATTGCCATTGTTGACCGCATTCCAGAGAAACAATTTGTCACCGAGTTTATCCAAGGTGCCAACGACTTACTTGGTGTCGCATTAATCATTGCAATTGCTCGTGGTGTCACTGTGCTAATGGATAACGGCATGATCAGTGACTCTATTTTGCATGCGAGCGCGGCTATGGTTGATGGTATGGACAAAGGGGTGTTTATCGTAGTGATGATGTTCTTGTTCTCAGGAATATCTTTCTTCGTGCCGTCTTCTTCAGGCTTAGCAGTATTGTCGATGCCTATCATGGCACCGTTAGCGGATGTGGTGGGTGTGCCTCGCGACAATATTGTCAGTGCTTACCAATTTGGTATGGGGTTAATGGCCTTTATTACGCCAACAGGCTTAGTATTAGCGTCACTGGCGATGGTGAATGTTACCTTTGATAAATGGCTCAAATTTGTATTGCCATTGCTAGGGATATTAATAGCCTTATCAGCCACGACTTTGCTGATCAGTGTGTATATTTAATCGCTGATCTTTCTACAAAGCTTAAAGTGAGAAGATAAAGCGAGAAGCTAGAGTGAGAAACTAAGTGAAACACAAAAATGCCGTTCTATAGTATGAGTGGCATTCTTTCATCACGGATCAACGCCATTAGTAGTAAGAAGATTAAATAACACCTTTAACTGCAAGCTGTTCGAGTATTGCTGCAGTTTTCTCTCTAAAAGCATCACGTAATAAACGCACCGCTGGAGTAATAGATTGTCGGCTTGGGCAAACTAACCACAACTCGGTCGGCGTTACCTTAAACGCTGGCATCACACTTTCTACTTTACCTGACAGCAAATCTTGCGACATATCTAAACTGGATTTCACCGCGAGCCCGTGTCCAGCAGTACACCAACGTCGTACCATATCGCCATCATTTGACGCCCTGTTACCGGTTAGCTTCACTTTATGCTTAACACCATCTACTGAAAACTCCCACACGTCCTGAATGACATCATGAAGCTGATAAAGCAGCGCATTATGCTGAGTAAGATCATTGGGTACATTAGGCGTTCCATGTTGCGCTAAATACGCTTTTGTCGCGCAAAGTACACGCGGCACATCGCAGATTTTAAAGCCGTAGACATTCGCATCGGTTGGCGATCCGTAACGCAAGGCCATATCGACAGCGTCTCGATAAAAATCAACATTGCTATCGCTAATATTGGCGCGAACACTTAATTGAGGGTACGCATCCATAAATTCATCAAGCCAAGGCTGTACAAAGTTTCGACCTAAATCTGATGACAGTGCAATACGCAGTTCACCGTCAACAATATCCAACCCATCCTTCATATTTTGCTTTGCTTGATCCAACATGAGTAAGGCTTGCTCGCACTGTGGGATATAACGCTCGCCAGCACTCGACAACCTTAAATGACGCGTTGTACGGATAAACAGTTCCAAACCTAATGCGTTTTCGACTCGTTTTACCGCAGCGCTCGCCGTTGCTGTCCGCATATCTAAATTAGCGGCGGCGGCCGTTATACTTCGGAACTCAGCGACTTTCAGTATGATTTGCAGGTCTTCTAACAACATATCTCTCTCACTGATTGTCTAAAAATTTTTGATAATAGAGAGAAAATTATAATAAATTATGCTTCAAGCGATCAAATAGCCATTCTGTGAAGAAATAAAAAACGATCAATAAGCAGGCTTATTGATCGTCATAGAAAAGCAGTCGGGATACTAACCCAAGCTGTTAGCTGTTAGCTGTTAGCTGTTAGAAAAGTTAATCGCAATTTTGCCGATTGATGCCCCACTTTCAATGCGGCGGTGCGCTTCTTTCATCGCATCTGCACCAAAACCGTCGATAGTATCTGTGAGCGTCGTTTGAATACGGCCTGAATCAATCAAGTTCGCTACTTGGAATAATATTTCTTGCTGTTTAATCATGTCATCCGTTTTAAATAGCGAGCGAGTAAACATCAGTTCCCAAATAAAGCCCACCGATTTGCCTTGAAGTTGAGACAAATCGATGCCGCCATCAAATTCAACAATTGAACTGATCATGCCTTGTGGTGCAATCAGTTCCACCATAGCGTCCCAATGGCCTTTGGTATCGGCAACATTGAAAATATAATCAACATGCTCAATCCCTTGCTCACGCACAGAATTTACAAGATCACGGTGGTTAACGACATAATCAGCCCCCATTTGTTTTACCCAGCGTTCTGTTTCAGGGCGAGAAGCCGTTGCTATCACAGTCAGGTTTGTCAGCTGTTTCGCCAATTGAATAGTGATAGAACCCACACCACCAGCACCACCAATCACAAGTAGGGATTTCTTCTCGGTAGGGCTAATACGTAAACGATCAAACAGTGCTTCCCACGCTGTTAATGCGCCCAATGGCATTACCGCAGCTTCTGCATCTGTCAGGCTGAGTGGTGCATGAGCCACAATTCGGCGGTCTACCGCTTGATACTCTGCATTTGATCCTGGTCGCGTCACATCTCCGGCATAGTAAACACGATCGCCAGTCGCAAAGCCTACGACGTTTTTTCCTGTCGCAATGACAGTCCCCACCGCATCAAACCCAAGTACACGAGGTTGTTCTAACGTTTTATCTGCCGCAGCGCGTACACGAATTTTTGCATCCGCCGGATTAATCGAATTCGCACTCACTTTTACCAGTAAGTCGTCATCACCTAACGTTGGCGTTGCTGTTGTGAAATCTACCAAGCTTTCAGACTGTTCGATAGGTAATGATTGAGTAAAGCCAATAGCTTGCATTGTAGAAGGGACTGACATGGTACGTTTCTCCGGTATTATTGTTATCCGCCTGAGATCTCGAGAGTTAGTGCCGTAATAGATGGCAGAAAAAGCTATCGCTCAGCGTTAATATGTATTCGCGTTTTAAATACTAGGCTTTCAAGTAAAGCATGGGATAAACAATAACGTGGAGATTACATAAGAAAAACCATGTTAAAGCAGAAACACTTTCAATTTATTTTTGATAATAAACATAATGTCCCCAACAATGCCATAACACTCCCCGCTTCAATTCTCGTGAGATTATGGATAAAAAGTTCCAAAATGATTGGGAAGTAGAGCTATTTCCCAAAGTAGTCATTCACGGCATGATAACGCCACCAAAACAGTTCTCGTCGGCCAAGCCGAAAGAACCTACAAAAGAACAAGGTTAATCTTCATGACTGCTTATTTTATTCTAACTTACGATATTGCCGATCCTGAACAATATGCGAAATATAATCCAGGCTCAAACGAACTAACAGGCAGCACTATTGCTAAACATGGTGGTGAGCTTCTAGCTGCCACAAATGAAGGCATTCAACTCAGTGGCAATGAAGCTGATATCAAAGTCGTAATCCAATTCCCTAGTCGAACTGCCGCACAAGCATGGATTGATGATCCTGATTATGCGCCAGCGAAAGCCATCCGTTTGGCTTCCACCAAAAACCTAAATGCATTTATTCTTGATAAGCTATAGCTTATAAGCTCATCGCAAAAATAAGAATAAAATGACGAAGGCGAGCTGAATATCAGCTCGCCTTTTCGATTATATTGACCCGGTCCAAAATAAGCAGTCTTGACCTTAATAGATTTACACGTTGGAAGCGCTAACAATGTGTGATTCCCAACGAGGTGGAGACCCAATATATTCTTGTATCGTTTTAATAAATTCTTTGACTAGCATCGTTTGCTTTCGATGAGGGTATATCGCATAAATGGCGGTTTCTCTGGTCGAAACTTCATAGTTTTTCAATAGTTGAACCAAGCCCAATTCATCTACTGGACGTTCTAAATTAGAAATATCAATTAAGCTGTACCCCAAACCATCTCTTACTGCACCAATCAAAGTTCGAATATCACTGACTTTATAATTACCAAACATTTTATACATACTAAATGGCTGTGTACTGCCAATTTCTCGTGTACTCAACTGGTTAAGTGTCAGCGTACCATTGCTATAAACAACAGCAGGCAAAGCGATAAGTTCTTCAGGCGAGTTGGGGTAACCATGTTGCTCCACAAAGGACTTCGCAGCAACGGCTACAAAATGGGTATTTGCAATTTTTCTCGCAATCAGATTAGATTCAGTTAATTTACCTAAGCGAAACGCAAGGTCAAAATGATCGCCAATAATGTCTACTTTCTTATCATCTAGCGATAATTTTATTTTGACATCAGGGTACTGCTTCATGAATTGTGAAACCACAGGTTGAAGATATTCCTGCCCAAAATATACAGGTGAAGTGATGCGTAGCTCCCCTTTGGGTACCGAGTGGTAAGCATCTGCAATATTTTGGATGTTATCTAACGTCTCACTAAGCGCATGCGTTTGTTCGAGGATCTCTTCACCTGCCGACGTTAAAGAAAAAGATCGGGTTGATCGATTCAATAACTGGACTCCAAGTTCATGCTCAAGCTTTTTGATCTGTTTTGAAAGTGATGAGTTGTCCATATCATGAAGTAAAGCAGCTTTCGTAAAAGAGCCTTGCTGTACAACATCCAGAAACAATAACAGCTGGTTGGTAATAGACATCAATCTTCCTCGATCTTATTGCGTAAATCAGATGGCAACTATATTACGATGATATTGCGACTATCACACCCTAATACGCCGAGCCAGCAGCCAAGGTCATTAATAAACAATAGAAACAGCAAAGCGAGCCACTAGGACTCGCTTTGATATGTTAAAGCCGATACTTACGGCAATGTGAGCTAAGCAGTAACACCTAATGCATCAAGATCTTCTGCTTTTCGCTGAAAGTCAGTCACACTTTTATACAGAATAACCATCAACAAAATCCCTGTTGCCGCAAGTCCCAATGCGACGCCCGCCCAAATACCTTCTAGCCCCATGCTATCCATTAGGAACCATGCAGCAGGTAAGCCAACGACCCAGTATCCAATCACTGTCATTATCGTGGGGGCAATAACGACTTTCATCCCACGTAAGATACTGATGGCGGCTAATTGCCATGCATCGACCACAAAACACAGCGAAACCATGATCATGACACCCGGCAATGCTTTTACAAGATCGGTCGCTAATGCATCTCCTTCGACACTAAAGACTTGGGTTAAGAATTCTGGGTGCATGCTTAATAGCACGCCAATTACAGCACTGGTTGCAGTAACAACAATTAGCCCTTGCTTCGCATAGTGACGCACCAAACAAGGTTCATTACTACCAACGTGCTGGCTTACCAAAATTGAAGCTGCCTGTGAGAAACCAAAAGCTATATTCCATGAGAAATTTAAGCACTGCATAGCTATTTGATTTATCGCTAAAGACACGGCGCCTAAGGTACCCGCTAATAAGGCGGCACCTGAAAATAGCGCATGCTCAAGCAAGGTCGCAATCATAATAGGTACACCAATACCCAGTAGTGGCGTAATCGCCCCTAGACGATATTCTGACAACATATTGAACGGAGAATATTTTTGGTAACGAGGTTGGCTAAACACCCAGAATCCGTAGCCCAGCATAATAATAAATGCAGCTAACGATGTTCCATAACCTAAACCTGCGATACCCATGTCCATTTTAAATGCAAGTAAGTAACTTAAGGGAACATTCAGCGTAACCGTTGCTAGCGACATCACCATCACAGAACGCGTATCACCAAATGCACTCACAAGGCTCCGTAGCACAAGTAAAAAAAGCGTTGGTAACATCGACCATTTCAATGCATGAAAATAGTCCATCGCTAACGCAACGGCCTGTGGATCCTGCTTAGCGTGAAGTAACCAACCTTCCATCGTGTAAAACAGCGGCTGTAATGCCAAAGTTAAAATTAGCGCCAGTAAAATCCCCCCTTTCAATGAAGAACGAATTTCTTGGTTGGCTTTTTCCGGTTGTCGAACATGTTTCCCGTAGGCAATGGCAATCAAGTTTGCAACACAACCGACGGTGCTACCTGCGATAAGAAAGATAAAGGAATAGACAGATGCCCCTAACCCGCCACCAGCTATCGCCATGACGTTCAGTTGCGCCATCATCCAGACGTCAGTAAACATCAGAAGCTGTGCAATCAACTGAGAGATAATTAAAGGTACAGCAAGGCTGATCAGTTTTTTCATTCGTATTTAGTGCCTATAGAAATAACGACAATTGCTTGAATATGCGGTGTAGCTGTATGACTAGGCAGTGAGTGTTCTCGATGGACAGAGGGAAGTGAAAAAGTGTGTTACCGATACTTACCTCTACTACTTTTTGCTACAGCTTGAATTGTATTCTTTCGTGAGATCCAAAGGTAGTGGTATTCGCGTTGATTTTCAAACGAGTTTTCGGCACTCTTGGATTCATAAAACTCATGCAAAAGGTCGATAAGTTGAAAAAAAGACACACTTCACTACCACCTTCACTCAACGCATTACGTGTATTTGAAGCGGCCTCGCGCAATTTAAGCTTTACGCTTGCTGCAGAAGAACTCAATGTGACGCAAAGTGCCGTCAGTCGCCAGATAAAACAGCTGGAAGCTCATTTAGGCATTACCCTATTTATAAGGCAGCATAGAGCACTAACATTAACCAATGAAGGTAAATCACTCGCTGATTTACTAACCCGCCAATTTAGTGAACTTAATAGCCATATTGATCAGCTTAAGCACCAAGATGACAATACTTTACGGCTGAATGTAGCCATGAGCTTAGCGGTGCGTTGGCTCATTCCTCGTTTGCATTCCTTTAAAGAACAGCAACCCGACATCGATATTGTACTGTCATCTATCATAGGTAACACCAGTGATGAAGTTAGCCTGACAAGTGATGAATACGATATTGCGATTTATAACTATGAAGACAAACCCCAAGGTCGCTTTCATTCGACCTTTCTGCGTAATGAGTTATTAGCGCCTGTCTATTCCGCTTTAATCGCTCCGGAAGCCAAACAATTAACACTCGAGCAAGCGCTTTGTTTTCCGTTATTACACCCAACTAAAGACAGATCAGACTGGCGAAATTGGTTAGCACAGTCAGGTATACGTTTTTCTCATCAAGACAATGGATTGACCTTTGATACATTGGATATGGCACTGACCTCATGTATGGCGGGGCAAGGTATCGCCATGACAGATCTCTTATTAGTAGTGAGTGAACTAGAAAAAGGGTTTCTTCAATTGCCTCACCCTGTCACGATCATTGAAGGCCCGTGGCGTTATGCCTATGTTTGCCAAAACAAGAACACGATCACACGTACATTTATTACTTGGCTTGAAGAACAAGTAGCGCTTGAACGTGAACAATTTGAAAAATTAGCAAACAACAAAGGCTGGCAAATCCAGACGGCTTCAATATAAAACAACAACTAAACTACATTTGTTTTTTTGGGGGAACTCACAAGTCCCCTCTTAAATCCCCGCTGCTTACCCCAAGCGCCATAAATTTCATAGCAGATTCTTAGTAGAACACTAAACTTGTTTAATACGAACATCGTGTTTTCTACTTGCGCACAATCACATCAAATGATAATAATTATCACTACGAATAATTAAACTTCGGATCTCGCATGAAACAAACAGCAAGTTGCTACCAAGCTTTCTTCTCTGCCGAAGATCGCTTTCTTAACCCACATATTGTCCCTGGCTTTGAACCAGACGTCATTGTTGATTTTATTCAATCAGGGGTAACTCTTGCTGCTTGCTACCAATCAGGGACCAAAAACCCTAACCCGCTTCTACAAGAATTATTCCTAAGGCGGGTGTTTTTTAATTTACTCAAAGCCATCGATCATCGTGGCCATTCTCGTATTTTTCGTCGTGTCTGTTGGGATTACCTTCACTGTCCGTTACTCGCCTTAAAGAAATATTACGGCGATTCACAAGCTGGCAAGCAACGCTTCCTCTCATTACAACGAGAAATAAGACAAGTCCAACATACATCTGGCTTTTAAGGACCTTACATGACTATCCAATACCGTACTGAAACCGACAGCATGGGCGATGTTCACGTGCCAAAAGACGCGCTCTATCAAGCGCAAACACAGCGTGCTATCAATAATTTCCCCGTTAGCGGTATCCCAATGCCAACCAACTTTATCCAAGCATTGGCATATATCAAACAAGCCGCTGCCCGCAGTAACCTTGAATTGAAGTTACTCGATCACGACATAGCTCATGCAATTATTGATAGCTGCCAGAAAATCATCGATAAGCAGTTCCATGAACATTTTCCGATTGATGTCTTTCAAACAGGTTCTGGGACCAGTTCAAACATGAACGCCAATGAGGTGATTGCTACGCTAGCCAGTGAGCAACTTGGTCAACCCGTGAGCCCAAATGATCATGTGAACATGGGCCAAAGCAGCAACGATGTGATCCCAACAGCGATCCAAGTCAGTGCAGCATTAAGCTACCATCAACAACTGGCTCCTGCGTTAGCTCACCTAAGCGCTGAGCTCGACAAAAAAAGCATCCAAGTAGAAGGGATAATAAAAACAGGCCGAACTCATTTAATGGATGCCATGCCCATTTCTCTCACACAAGAGCTGCAAGGTTGGAAAACACAAATAGAGAAAGCCAAACTCGGCATAGAACATGCCCTTGAAAATAGCAGTGCACTCGCACAAGGTGGAACCGCTGTAGGCACAGGGATCAATGCCGATCCTCAATTTTCCGCCATTTTCGCCAACAACCTCTCTATATCAACAGAAATTGCTTTTACCACCAGTGACAATTTTTTCTACAGCATGGGAAGTCAAGACGCCATAGTCGCCTTATCGGGCCAGTTAAAAACAACGGCTGTGGCAGTAATGAAAATTTCAAATGATTTACGTTGGATGAACTCAGGTCCACTGGCGGGCTTAGGTGAAATAGAGCTTGAAGCCTTACAGCCAGGTTCATCGATCATGCCAGGGAAAGTTAATCCAGTGATCCCAGAAGCCGCAGCCATGGTTGCAGCGCAAGTAATTGGCAACGACACCACTATTACCATTGCAGGCCAGTCGGGTAACTTCCAATTGAACGTGATGCTACCCGTCATTGCCTATAACTTACTGCAAAATATGGAACTGCTGGCAAGCGCTACTACCTTACTGGCAGACAAAGCCATCGCAACCTTTACTGTTCGTGATGATAATTTACAGAAAGCCCTCGCCAAAAACCCGATATTAGTCACAGCACTTAACCCAGTAATTGGTTATTTAAAGGCCGCAGAGATAGCCAAAAAAGCCTACAAAGAACAACGGGCGATCATTGATGTAGCTGAAGAAGAAACGACGTTAAGCAGAGAAGAATTAGAGCGATTACTAAACCCGGCACAATTAACCCAAGGCGGGATTGCTCATTAGTATGAGTGTCAATCATTAACGGGGATAGCAATAATTAGCAGCGACCTACGCTGCTATTAAAAGACAAGATAACAAGGTCCATTATGGAATAATCGCAGTTACACTGCAGACTGCGATTGTTTCATAAATTCATGTAATAAGAGTGGTCGACCAAAGAAATAACCCTGCATAAAGTCCACATTGAGTGCCATGGCGACATTATACGCTTTTTTATCTTCCACTCCTTCCAGCAAGACTTTAGCACCAACAGTTTTAGCCACACTTAGGGCTTCATTCAAACGTTTGGGATGACCATTAAGGTATTCTTGCAACAAGCTTTTATCCATTTTGATAATGTCGGGCTTCACCGTGAGCGCACGCACTTCAGACGATGCCTGACTACCATAATCATCCATCGCGAGTTTAACCCCTTTCCGCCTCATACCATGTAAAACAGCGTTAAGTTGCTGATCATCTGTGCAATGGTGCTCTAGCAATTCAAAATAGATATCTTTCAGGTTAAGACCTAGCTCTTTCACTCTTGGAAAAAGTAAATTATTACCCGATTCATGCTCCCGATTATCAATCAAAGCATCTGGACTCATATTGAGAAAGAGTGCACCACAGTGAATGAAATGAGCAAAGTTACGGAGATGTATTACCCTAGCAAGACGATCTATATTAATTTTATCGAAAAGAGGTAAATGGCGAGACGTAAAAAATGGCTCGGTTTGGCAGCGCATTCCATCTGCATCGTAAACTCGCATTAAGGCTTCAAAACCGAAAACCGTGTTATCTTGATTAACAATGGGCTGAAATGCACTTTTGATGATTTTATCTTGATATACGAAACTGAAACCATCATCAGTGGTACCACGTAAGTAATGCTCTATATCGTGAACAGTTCTCAATATTTTCTTCACTCAATAAACTCATTTAATCGCATATAAAGTACAACGCCCTCAAAAACATAATCAGTAAAACCTAGCCAACTTAGATAATTACACGAGATATCAGTACAAGATACAGATTACGTCAAAAAACTAACGATCACACCATCAACTGACGATTTATTGACTAAAAGCAAATTATCACCTGCTTAAACATTAGCATCCAGCCTCATATGAAACAAATGTAACACACTTCAACTATTACGATGTATTTCAACATGAAAATTACACACATCTGAAAGATAACTGTCACATTTCACCACTAACCTTTACGCATCAAATTAGTCAAAAGTAAGACTCACTAAAAGGAAATAGTTTGGTGCTAGAGAATACAGTTAAAAAAAATCGTCCCTATTTAGCCATTTTCGATCTTGATGAGACTTTGATCGCTGCTAACTCAGCAAGTTTATGGACCGCATTCTTAGTCGAACAAGAGATTGCTTTACCTGCATTACTGGCTAAAGAACAAAAGATAATGGCTGCTTATACCAAAGGCGATATGGATATGCGCTCATATCTACGTTCAACATTAGTGCCGCTAGTTGGAAAAAATATCGCAGCCATTGAAGAGCTTGTAAGCGTATTCATTGATCAGAAAATTAAGCCTGCAATTTATCAAGATGGATTAGCCAGAATTAACTGGCATAAAAAACGTGGGGACAAAGTAATTATCGTATCTGCGACCTCAGAACACCTCGTAAAGCCAATCGCGCATATGTTAGGTGCTGATGACGCAATTGCCATTGAACTTGAGACGCTTAATCACATTTATACTGGCAATACCAAAGGCGTACTCAGTTACCAACAAGGAAAGGTGACCAGAATGAAAGCATGGTTAGCATCGAATGATACTCTGTATAAAGGCTGCTACGGTTATAGCGATTCAATCAACGACTTACCCCTGCTCAATGCAGTTGATAAGCCGTTCGCCGTTAATCCAGATCCAACACTGGCCATGCATGCACAAATGAAAGATTGGACCATTATGGACTGGCGCCATGACAATAATATTTTGCGCTAATGCTTATTGGTTTTCCCTCAAATACATAGCCCCCATTATCCGAACCTAAAAAGCCCTCACTGTGAGGGTTTTGTCGTTCAAGAAAACAGCCTCACTAAGTTCATTCAAATTTTTTGACCTAGTTGTTCAATTCCCCCACCTGTTCTCTCAATATTTTCCTTCTACAATGAATTCATACGTTAAGGCCTGCACACTGCTCGCCAAACCATTAGAGACAAAGGCAAGGTTATGCAACGCACTGTCAAAAAATACGACCCGATATCTATCGTGCTCCATTGGACGACGGCACTCACTATCATAGGATTGTTTGCGTTGGGGTTATGGATGGTCGATCTCAACTATTATTCAGAATGGTATAAGCCCGCGCCTCACTGGCATAAGTCAATCGGCTTATGTTTGGCAGCCGTGACATTATTCCGTTTAATCTGGAAGCAGTTTGCTTCACATCCTCCCATTGAAGGCGCTAACTGGGAAAAGGTCGGCGCTAAACTAGCGCACGCAGTCATTTACCTGCTGCTTATTGGCTTATTTATCTCGGGCTATCTGATTTCAACAGCAGATGGACGCGCCATTGATGTGTTTGATTGGTTTTCTGTTCCTGCTCTTGGCGAGTTATTTAACAACCAAGCAGATCTTGCCGGTGAAGTGCATTACTACATCGCCTTTACCTTAATTGGGCTTTCTGCGCTGCATGCGCTCGCCGCGTTAAAGCACCACTTCATAAATAAAGACAATACATTAAGAAAAATGTTAGGAGTTACAAAGTCATGAAAAAGCCTCTAATCGCTCTAACCCTGCTTTCTGCTGCACTATTACCGAACCTTGCATCAGCGGCCGACTACACCATTGATACACAAGGGGCGCATGCGTCTATTAACTTGAAAGTCCAGCACCTTGGCTACAGTTTTATCAAAGGGCGCTTCAATACTTTTGATGGTACATTTAGCTACGACCCTGCTAATGTTGCTGCGTCAAAAGTGAATGTAAACATTGATACAACCAGCTTAGATACCAACCATGCTGAGCGTGACAAACATATTCGTAGCAATGATTTCTTAGATGTAAAAAAATACGCGACAGCAAACTTCACAAGCAATAAAGTGATAGATAAAGGCGATGGTAACCTCGAAATTCAAGGTGAGTTAACCCTTCATGGCCAAACAAAACCACTCTCTATTGATGCTCATTTTGTCGGCGAAGGTGATGACCCATGGGGCGGATACCGCGCAGGCTTTACTGGTACAACCCGTATCGAGTTAGCTGATTTTGATATTCCTGTCATGGGTGCTTCAAGCTTTGCTGATTTAGAGCTGCATGTTGAAGGTATTCGTCAATAAGCGGCTTAACATCCAATTAGCGTCAACTTACCTAGCCCGCAATGACCACAATCATTGCGGGTTAATTGTATTTCAGCTGCAATATAGCTACCCCGCATTCTCATACACACCTCCGCATAGCCAAAACAGCCATACTGGATTACTCTAGCTACGCGTTAAATTTTGGCTACATTCTGAATATCGACTGAAAAAGCATAAGTTATGGTTATTTTTAAGGCATTTAACGATAATATTTACGTAAATTAACAGATAGAAATATCTGCAGTGCGCTAGGATGTAGCCATAATAAAATACGTATTCAAAATAGAATACATGGCTAGGCATGGGGATTACCATAAGCTGACGCCACTCTGCAAAGTGAGAAGTAAAAATGACACCACAAGAAAAAGAACTCATCCAAAATGTAGCAAACAAACTTAAGCAAAGCCCAGAGAAAGCAAAAGACCAAGATGCTGAAAGCCTGATCAAAGATGAAATCGGCTCACAGCAAGATGCTATCTACAAGCTAACGCAAGCCGTACTTGTACAAGAGATGGCGTTAAAAGAACTGAAACAAAAAAATGACTATTTAGAGAAGTGCGTTGATCACCATAAGACAGAAGCTAATCGCGGCACATTAAGCAAAATGATGGGTGGTAACCGCCCAGCTCCGCAACCACCACAACCAGCGCATCAACCAAGTGCTTTTGGTGGCTTTATGCAAACAGCCGCATCAGTTGCTGTTGGTATGGTCGCGGGGAATATGATCAGTAACGCTCTATTCAACAATGACGATAGCGCAGCCGCTGATACGCTCGCTTCAACTGATGGAGGCGAAAGTAGCTTCCTAGACGATTCAACTGGTGGCTTTGCTTCAGACTACACCGATGGAAGCACTGGTGGCTTTGGGGACGCTGGCTTTGGCGATTCAAGTGAAGGTGGGTTTGGTTCAGCAGGTTTTGACGAAGACACCTTCGCCAATAATAGTGACGACAGCTTGTTCGGCGGCGGTGGTGACTTCTTTGGCGGCGACGATAGCTTCGGTGGTGGCGATGATTTCGATGACGTTTAAGCATTTATGCTCATAGCAATCTAATCTCCAGACAAGAAAAGGTAGAAAATAAATCTACCTTTTCTTTTTATACCTCATACACATAAACATTAAGGTATCGCATAACTGCTAATATTTTTATGCTGACAATCCCGGATAATTTTCTGGAATTGCTTTTTCTCCATATGGATCAAATTTTCGTGATCCCCAGCTTCCATGAACCACTCATCTTTCTCAATAAGAGCATCATCCACTAGCATAGGTATTGAATATGCCTGACCTAAAGAGGGAACCGCACCGGGCTCACAATCTTGAAAAATCTGTGACAGTTCATGTTCACCAACAAGAGCATAGACTTTACCCGTTAGCATATTAACCTTATCAAGCATTACTCGCCGATTGGCAGGCACTACCGCTAATAAATAATCGTCAGCTTCTGTTTTGAGTAATACCGCTTTAGTAACATTTTTTGCGGGTACGTGCGCAGAAACCGCTGAGCTAAACGACGTATCAGTATGACGGTGCTTAGTGAGACTGAAATAAATATGATGAGCACATAAAAACTGCCCAACTGTAATGGCCATAGCCATAGACACCTCCGAAAGAGATTACTACAGCTAAAGTATGAGCCGTGCGATTAAGTAATGCGAGAAATAAGAGATGTTGGCGGATAAACAATCATTTAAACGTATTAGTTAAATGAAATTCTCCTAATCTGCCAAAATGCCTGCTTCCAATACGGGTTATCTAAGCGCGAAACAATCACCCCTTTTGATGTTGATGCATGCATAAATTCATCATTGCCAATATAGATACCGACATGGCGTAATCGATAACCAGTCTTAAAAAACACCAAATCACCGTACTGAGCTTGCTTTTTTGAAACCATTTGTCCCATTTTGACAAGCTCCCCAGTCGTTCGGGGCAACATCGTTTGGTAAACAGAAGAGTAACCGACTTGGACAAATGCAGAGCAATCAATACCGCGCTTAGTCGTTCCACCTAAACGATAAGGGGTACCTTTCCATTCATCATAAACATTCACAAAACTCGGCTGTAGCTTAGGTGTATTTGGGTGAAACGAAGCCACACCCACCTCTGCTGCTTGCGGGGCAACAGATTGTTGTGATGATGAACATCCCACTAAGGACAGCAATAGAAATAGAAATGAAAAGCTTGAGAATCCATTAAGCACGCACAGAAAACCCCTCGTTAATGATGCTTTATTATGGATGATGGTAGTACGCAAAGACAGAAATAAAAGGTAAAAAAAAAGGCTTCACATACGAAAGCCTTAAACTCCACACAACAGAAGGTTTTAATGTTTATTAATCAAACAGTTAGATCATTAGTAAACTGTACTAAATAGGTTTACGGTAACACGTTTTTTTCACTAACTAAAAAGTGACCGAATGAATAATCTATATTGCATACAGATAGTGAATAAATACAGTAAATTTATGACTTCATATTCAACCCTTGGATTTATGTCACACTTCAAACGCTAGAAAAAATTTTCCACTACATAGTGTATTCATCATGAATACGCATCATAGATGCAGCTAAACGTCACAATAGATTGTTATTCAATTGAGCTGTTTTCATCCTCACACTAAAAATAAATTAGCCGCTGTTACTAGCTATCATTGATGTTTCATTTCATAATGCGTGCTACATCGTGGCGCGATACTACTATTGTATTGTTATTATTAAGAATTATGTAATTCACATCGCCACTCATGTATGATTTTGAAAAATAAGTTTGTTACTCTAATGTAAAGTTTGACAAGAATTCGTCAATCTAGACAGGTACAGTTAATTTGTTTTATACCTATTTCGTATCATTGGATACGACCTCAGCTTTGATTAGGGAGTCAATGTGCTTAGTTTTATCCGCATAATACTTGCGGCAATTTTTATCATTTTCATGACACTTTTTGCGCTTATTTATTGCTTATTTAGCCCGCGCGATCCTAAGCATGTCCACTTTTTCTGTCGTTGGTTTAATCAGCTCCATAAATTAGTTGGCGTTCAACTTATCCAACGTGGTACTGAACGTGTGCAAAATGCAGGTAATAGCGTTTATATCTCTAATCACCAAAGCATTTTTGACTTTGTTACTGCACCTGGCATGCTTCAACCTCGTACCGTATCACTCGGGAAAAAGAGCTTATTGTGGCTACCCTTTTTCGGCCAACTCTACTGGATCACGGGTAATATCCTGATCGATCGTGATAACAAATCAAAAGCGCGTAACACGATTAAACAAGTGGTTGAAGCCATTCATCAGCGTAATCTGTCAGTGTGGATTTATCCAGAAGGTACACGCAGTAAAGGCAGAGGGTTATTGCCATTCAAAACGGGGGCTTTCCGTATGGCAATTGAAGCTGGTGTACCTATTATTCCAATGTGTGTAAGTACTACTCACAACAAAATTGATCTAAACCGTCGTACAAATGGTGTCGTGATTGCCGAAATGTTAGAGCCAATCGATGTCTCAGGCTACAGCACCAATGAAGCTCGCGCTTTAGCAGATCATTGCCATAAACTGATGAGTGATAAAATCGCAGAGCTTGATAAAGAAGTTGAGCAATTAGAAGCACAACAAAATGCTTCTCTACAAGCGGATTAAAGCACGGTAAACAAAGCTAAGTCGGTTAAATAAACCCAGTCATAAAAGCCCAAAGTCTACTTTGGGCTTTTTTATTACAGCGTAGAAGCTAACGCTCAGCAAAACGGAACAATGAATCAATAGCAATAGGACAGTCACCTACCTGATGCACAATGGCTTCTGCTTGCTGTAACGAATCAAAACTGCATGGGTTGCCGTATGTATCGGTAACAGGGTGATCCTGTCCCCCAGGCTCGATAAAGTGTACCCCCCACCCTGCACTTAAGAAATCGTGTACAAGCCTAGCTTCAATGAAACGCTGCTCCTGATAGAGACTTTTACACTCTGAAAGTACCATAACTTCCTCCTCCACAGTGATTCCATCATATTAACTATAGCTGTTAACGCTTATTTTATAGTCACAATGTACGATTCAATAATAGCTCTATTAAAATAATCCCTTCACTTTTAGTAATGAAGTCGTAAATAGTTATAAGATAACAAATAATCATAAGGTTATAATATAAAAGCAGTTTTTAACCACCACATGTGGGTTTTATTATTACCCCAATAGAGATTACCTCCAATATGGAGCACTACAACAATAAAACGATATTTTATTGTTGAGCTAACTATCTATATGATGTGTATTCCAAATACTGAAAAACACCGTTATGTCATGACTAAAACCATAAAAATAATTTTCCTAGCTTTACTCTTTTCGTCTTATCATGCCCATGCTTCTATGTATATTGGTAGTAAGTTAGGTTTCAGTGAGATCGACTCCAACCAAGAATTAAACGCTGACCAATCAAGCGAATCACCTTCAGAAGATGCAGATATATATGGTGGGTTTGGTATTGATATTGGTTGGGTGTCTGACATGAATCGATATCGAATATTTTACACTTTTGAGCAGTATGATTCTGAGACAGAACAACTCAATAGTGCCGATAAACTCGTAATGAAAACAAGCGGTAGTATTTCTCAGCACCTACTCAACGTAGAGTACCTCTTCTTATCGCAACGCAATTGGAACCCCTATGTGGGAATTCATGGCGGTTTTCATCAACGAGAAACAATCGACAGCAGCAAGGACTTTTACAATTTCACCTCGTCAGGTCTAACCTATGGTGCGCAAACGGGAATAGTTGGCCGCATAGGTCGGCACTTTTCACTCGACTTTGGTATGCGATTGTCAGTAATGAATAGCTCAATGAGCAATAAAAATAATCAATCCAATAACACTTCTAATGTTACGAACAGCATGCTAACGGTTGTATATTTTGGTGCCAATTACCGTTTTTAGGTTATGTTAATTATGCAAACTTACATTATGAAAATGACCACACAGCATTAGACTTCAGAAAAATAAATGAACATCCCTAATGGATGCTTGCGTATGATTATTCATTACTTTTTTATTAATTAGCATTTATTCTATGTATTAATTAAAAAGTAATATTGATAATTACACTTATATCGGTATAGAATCCACATTAATCAAACACCGTACAAATACAGAATGGTGTCTTTAAAAAATTATGTACATTAAATTTCGTTAGGTAGCCTTCGGGTTATCTACTGCGAATAAGACACTAACAGTGCTATAAGCTACTCACTAAGAAGTAGTCATAGTCTAATCATGGAAAATACAAGAAGCACACACTATGGACAAATTAACTACCGACTTCCGTTTTATGAAATCAACATCTACTTTTTTACAATGGTTAGCCGACAACCATAATGCTCCGCAAAACATCAAGTCACCTCTTATTGGCTGGCAGCACCCTTCTCAGGTTGAAATCAACGAAGCGTTGGATTCTCTGAAAGCATTGCTTGGTCTATCAGAAACTGACATCGCTTATATGCTAGGTTCTTCAGCCTCTCGCGGTAACGCAGGTCGTATGATTAAACGCTGGCGCGACGGTGAAGCTAAGATTCCATATGCTACCTGGTTAGTGACGTTATCTATGCTGGGCCGCACAACAGTACCTAACTTCAATCAGCAACAACCAACAATACATACAGAGCACCCGCTTTTGTCCGAAACACTTTAAATTCATTTTTTAAAGACAATTGTGCTATCGATACTTTGATTGATATTAACGATAAGCGTCTCTCTAACCGCTATTTCGGCTCAATAAAAAAGCCCCTTTCACTACCGTCGAAAGGGGCTTTTCTTTACATATTTTGCACAGTATTAAAACTGTGGCTGACTTATCGTATTAACTAGCCGACGTTATTGAGCGTCATCCGCTGCGCTTAGCGCCTTTGGGGTCACATCTAGTTTTTCTTTTAGCCACAAGCCAGACGACTTCATGCAATAGCCAAACACGACACCCAGTAATAATGAAGGCACAACAAGCTGCCAGTCACCGTTAGCTGCAAAGGTTGCACACGATCCAATGAAAGTACCTGGAATAAAGTTCAGCCAAGTCTGCTTTGCTTGTACGCACATAAAGAATGCAACAACGGCAGTGACTATATAGCCAATGATCTCTAAGCTAAACTCACTGGATAGCTTAAGAATAACCATCGCCCAAAAAACACCGCTTAGGTTCGTCGCAATACTTAAGCCAACACCTTTAAGACCATCTTTGGGTGATGCAAAATACGTTGTACAGCCAAGAAAGCCAGCCCAACTTAGTAAACCTAAAGAGACGGCCACCCATCCCCAAATACCCGATAAAATACCCGTAGTGATCGCGATTGCAACTAGCACTGACATATGAACTAACCTAACTGTTTATTAAGGAAACAGTCTAAACAAGCACACACACAATCGCAGCTACATTGATCACATAATAAAGTAATAGAGTGATACGAACACGCATGAAATGTGATAATACTCGCAATTTAATGGCTATTTTCAACACAATCGAACAGATAACCAACAAGTTCTCTTTTCCCTTTATTTTATCCAATCATCACAGTGTTTTCATGTAGAAACAATAGTGCGCAATAGCGATTATAAATTGCGGATATTTGCCACTATGCTAAGTTATTGCCACTTAAAAATTATGTACTAATAACCGCCTGATACATTGATAAATACAATGATAAAAGCGCTGTTATGAGCCAATCTGCGGAGTGATCATGGGCCCATTAATGCTTGATGTATCTGGCTACGAGCTAGATGCAGAAGAACGTGAAATAATTCAACATCCTACAGTCGGTGGGATTATCTTTTTTGCCCGAAATTATCACGATCGCGCCCAACTGCGTGCATTAGTAAAAGATATTAGAAAAACAGCGAACCGCCCTATGCTGATCGCAGTCGATCAAGAAGGTGGCCGCGTTCAACGCTTCCGCGATGAATTTACACTTTTACCACCCGCTAAGGCCTTTGCTGCACAAAAAGAAGGACAAACGCTAGCTCTTCAAGGTGGCTGGCTGATGGCGGCTGAATTGCTCGCTATGGACATCGATCTCAGCTTAGCTCCTGTATTAGACCTAGGTTTTGATTGTAAAGCTATTGGGGATCGTGCGTTTTCAGATGATCCGCAGCAAGTATTCACTTATGCGTCTCAGTTTATTAGAGGCATGAAAGAGGCAGGCATGGCAACGACAGGGAAACACTTCCCTGGACATGGTGGCGTATTAGCTGATTCTCACTTAGAAACCCCTATCGACTCTCGCGACAACATTAAACACCATGATATGACAGTATTTAAGCAACTGATTGATCACAAGCTATTAGATGCAATGATGCCAGCACACGTTGTATTTGATGCTTATGACGATCAACCCGCAAGTGGTTCTGAATACTGGCTTAAGAAAGTACTACGCCAAGATCTTAGTTTCAAAGGTGTCATCTTTTCAGATGACCTCAACATGAAAGGCGCTGACGTGATGGGGAGTTACAGCGAACGTGCGATTGCAGCTCAACAAGCTGGCTGCGACATGGTAATGCTTTGTAATAACCGCCAAGGTGCTATTGAAGCACTCGATGGTTTACCGCAAACTCAAGTACCGCAACTTGAAACACTATTAAAACGCCCTTGTGGCGAATACAGCGATCTCATTCGCACTGAACGCTGGAAATCAACTCAAGCAACTATTCAACGCGTACGCGAAGATTGGCTCTCAAGCCAAGGTTAACAGTAAGAGTTGTACTGTTTACTTCACTAAAATGAACGCATCATGGCAATACAACGTGCAATAAGACAAAGAACAATATGTGCCAGCGAAGTCGATTATACTGGCTGGCACTTTTTGTTTTAAGTACTTAACACTCATCAACTTGGTTATACAACAGCGTAGGTGGGATATTAAAACGTTTAGTTAACGATTTTCGAGATACCATACTCTTGCAGTAATACGCAAAATCTCGAAATGGCATCGGACGACCAAAATAGAAGCCCTGCTGTAAAGTCACTCCATGCTTAGCTAGATAGCGGGACTGCTCCTCTGTCTCAACGCCTTCGGCTATCATTTCCATTTGAGCTTCACGACCAAAAGCAATTATCGAGTCCAATAATGATAATTTAAGGTCTGCTGTTCCTATCGTTTCAACAAACATTTTATCGATTTTAATACTGCGAATATCCAGTTGTTGAATATAGCTGAAGCCACCATAACCTGTTCCAGCATCGTCTAGCTTCACATCTATGCCTTGAGTTCGGAGTGTCTCAATCACTTGCGATGCCATCGATAAATTAGTAAAACGCTTACGTTCCGTGACTTCAAATGCCAGTTGAGATGGCAACAAAGGCGACTCATCCAATATTGCGAGTGAACTTGCCAACACCTCAACATGTTCCAGTTGATCGGGTACAATATTCACACTAATGACTTGTTGAGTGTCACCCCAGTTAAGCTTAGAAACATCACCGATCGCTTTCTCAATGAGCTGCTCTGTTATCGGTAAAATCTGTCCGCTTTTCTCAACATAAGGAATAAACTCCATTGGAGATATCAGGCCTTGCCCATGCCGTTTCCAGCGAGCCAACATTTCGCAGCCGTACAGACTATTAGTCGATACATCAACAATCGGCTGATAATAAGGTATAAACTCTCGCTGTATTATCCCTTGTTCAACCAATGCATGTAATGACATTTTTCGATATTCAAAGAAGCGAATAATGACTAACGCAATAAAGCCAATACCAAAGCCAAGTATAAGTAGCGGAATGAGCATTTTACTGTGGTAGATAGACAGTAATTGAGGCGACACATAGACACGAATATTAATGCCATTGTCTAGGTTCATGCTAAATAAGATAGGTTGTGAGAATAACGCCGCATCACCACGCCAAAATGAAACTGTCGGATTATCAACAGCTGAAATTGCCGTCAGCACACAGTTTTTGCAATATTTATGACGTATGGCTTCAGTAACTATCGGCTCCATGTGCACATAAAGTGACCCCTTTTCACCTTGCCACTGTGCCACTAGCAAACTCTGCTCATTTCTAGAACCAGATGTTACCCACAAAGAAGACTGTTCAGACAAGGTTGAAATTAAGGGTGACAAGCTGTTTTCACCACTTGCTCCTTCAAAACTTGAACACTGAGAACCATCAGAGTTATGCAACGATAAACGGCGTAGTGCATAATCATTGTAGGTAATATGCTTTAACTGGTGGCGATCTAATGCCTTGCAATCAAATAGAAATAATTTAGACAGCGTTTCCAGCTTACTATCCAAAGAATCAACTTGCTGACTGTACTGCTGAAGCATGTTTTTAGCATCATTGCTAATAGTGTGCTGCAAATAAAGCTTTGACACATAACTACTTGTCGAAACAAGTAATGCACCACATAGAAACATGAAGAGCAGGCTGGCGACCCAGTTGCGTAAGTTCATTGAAGCGAACAGAGCACTCATTTTCAATGGCGATGAAGATTGGCTGTTTGAAGGCATATGAGGAAATAATTAGAAATCAAATGTCATTATTTATGTGCAACATGAGCACATCCGTGTGTTGTTAAACGATATTGATAAATCGCCAACTTAACAAGCAAAATCGTCACTATATATACGACTTAGATCATGTCTTATTAGATTGTTCGTTACAAAAAATACAAAATAAAATCATATAGATAGTGATAGAACTATGAATAGCATGCAAATGACAGCAACGTACGAACAGTGCTCATTGGGTATAGATGGTGTGGGTATAAAACGAAATAAGAAAAGTGACAAGCAGGGCATGGAAAAGAGAATGAAAGAACAACCAATCTAAACAGTTGTTTAGATTGGCATTTATCGGTTAATCATCGCAAAATGTGAATTAAAGAGATTCGCGCGAGTAATCAACATTTTTGGTGCATTTTTTCTCACGAGTAATGACGAAAATGCCACCAACAATAAATGCAAGAACTAGAACAATTTCCATAAACTGACCTTATAAAATTAAATTATATTAATCTGTAAATCTGAGCAAAAATGCACATTTTTCACTAGGTCTAAAAAATGTCTCTTCAACCAGTAGAAGCAATTTTTAGACTCGAATTAAGATACCGCAAAACGCTTACTTTTACATCTAAAAGTTATTTTCTTGTGATAAGCAATGCGACAAAATCACAATTTCACCTTTAAATGATTCTAAAAAGCGATAAAACCCACATCAATACATAACCCTAACCAATAACACCTAAATGTGGATACAAAGGCACAACAAGCACCTAACCTTACGTGTCTTAAGTTTGAGCCAACAATCGAATAGATGCCAGTTGCTACTTAGAAAATATTTATCTGCGTCCCCGTATACCGGCCAGTATTTTGCCTTGCTATAAGTTTCTCTGCGAATGAATAAATTACCAATGAAGAATAAGAAAAACTAATAGTAAAAAGCCAATAACATCGACAAAGATGTTATTGGCTTTTACTTCAATGCTTTATGAGGTTTTCCTATTTATAACCAACGTTCCTGAGTGGTAAAACTCACTGATAACCATGTATCACCCAGCTCACCTTTCAACTTATCCCAAATAACTTGACGAATGGCATCTTGTCGTTGGGTCGTCCAATGAGGGCTGCTATCGACCAAGATATTAATTTCCAAGTCGTACTGACGTCCTGTTTTCGCCAAATGATGGGTGTAATCATCAAACTCATACTGCTTTGAAATTGCTTCAATGACACCATCAACACGGTCTTGCACTTTACCTTGTGGCGCCACAAGGAGAACTTCACGTAAGTTACGGCTTAAAACTCGAATAGGTAGCACTGACGCCGAGATAGCAAGCGCTGATACTAAAATTGGATCCACATATGCATTCCAACGAGAATAACCTAAAGAATCCAGTGCCATTACAACCAGAAAACCAACGAGTAAGGCTGCACTCAAAATACCGTCTATCATCCACTCTTGGGAGTCAACTCGTACCAATTCTGATTCGATACTTTTCGCAATATGCGTTTCAGTAAAATAAATAGCAAAACAGCTAACGGTTGAAACAACGGCATAAACCAGCGCATGTTCGAGCACAATATCGTGTCCGCCTTCGACAATGGATTGCACACCACCGATAAACGCCCAAAGACACGTTACTAAGATAAGCAAGCCATTGACGACATTGATCAAAGGCTCGATATGCGCATAACCAAACTGAAACTGACGATCATCAGGTTTGGTTACAAGGTAAGCGGTATAAAGGCTAAGACCCGTCATACCCATACTAAGAAGTGAAAACATGCCGTCGAGTAATATGGCGTTGGATCCGACATACAATCCATAGCCAATCCCCATTGTGGCCAACAAAATTGTCCCCACAAGAGAGAGCTTAAGCGCTAAACGTTCCTTACTGATTTTACGGCTAGTAGCCATAGAACCTCCTATCAACAGTAAAAAAAAGGGTTTGAAAGGTTTACTTTAAGTATCATTCTCGAAAATGACAATGATATTAAATGTTAAATAATTGCATATAATAGGTATAAGTAAACTCAACTTTAAAATCAAGCCTTTATACTCAATTAGTAAATATCAGGGGGTTTTATAAATGGCAATTACTGCCAAGATAAGCTGATCGAGCCTACTCTCAGAGCACTCAATTAGCTTTAAGCGTGGGAGACATTATTCGCCTGAACGTTGTAATTGCAAGTTAGCGACGTCACTTAAAAAGGTCACCATTTTTACGCGGCTGACATTGTATTCAAAGTTTGGCGCTTCGCAATGTGGCGATGGTTGCATGCTAGAGGCTGCATGACTGCTTTCGGTAATAAACTGACAAGCGGCCCATTGTTCACAAGCCTGATTTCGCTCAATTTCTAGCTTTTCCCAATACGTTGAGAAATGACTTAGCGCAAAATGTAATTGTTGAAAATTTTCATCGGTTAATTCAGAGCGTAGCCCTGCAAGCTCATCTTTACGGTGATCAAGAAAGGTATCGAACGAGGAAGACAGCTCATCCGAGGCTGACGTGTAGCAGGTTTGTTCAACGTACTGACTAACATTCAGTGGCTGATTGGCACTTTGTTGGGAACTACATGCTGCAAGGCAGCTTAAAAGAGGTAGCAACATGCTTTTCATTGTCAGAGCCTTCCCATCAATACATATTGTCAGTATTGACCGAAAATAGCGCTACGTTGGGGCGAAGCGCTATTTTTCTCAATGGTGAGACAAATACCAGCTAAGTCAAACGCCTAACTAGATCACGCCACCAGCGGCTAGTAATACCGCTTTATCACCCACTCTCACTTCGCCATCAGCGACAACACAGCAACATACACCACCACGCCAATCAGGCATGAGCGCTTGAGTCAGCCCGTCATGTTGTTCATCCATACGAGGGCATGGATCTGTCTCGCGTGTAATTTCTAATCTAACTTCGCCAATTTGGATCACATCACCTACATTTGCCTTGTTAAAACGAATACCCTTGATCAAAATGTTCGAACGACGGACTGTCCAAGGAAGATTTGCACTCACATCGTTACATGCATCTTGCCATGACTCTGCACTCAATACCGTTAGCTGACGTTTTCCTGGTTTACCACGAAAATCGCCTACAACGCCTTGCTCTGTCGTCACTAAGGCTTGTGTCATTTCTTCCATTGGTGCGCGTGATTTTTCACGCTTAGCAATCGCTAATACTTCCATCTTTACTTCCTTTTATTATTCAATACGGCGAATAAGGTATCTTGCCATATTTCTTTTACTAACCCACCTTCAAAGTGGCCGTAATTTCGATAAGAACATAAGCATAGCGTTTTCTTTTACCCTTTATTCTCTCAAGTCTTCTACAGCGGCTCTGCTTTTTCATGAAATATTCATCCAACAGAAAGGAGCGAACTGACTCATTTCTAGCATTTCCTACTGTATTGAATTCTTTACTGATTAATTTATTACTATTGCAAGCGCAATTTAACATTTTAGTTACACTTAACCTATTAGGTTTATCATCACTTAACGCTAAGTTTGATGGATCAAACGCGTAAAAACTCTGACAGTAAGGGAAATACACGAATAAGATGTCGGACCAGCAGCTATGAGATGGTCGTTAATCTGTGACGATAAACACGGGTTCATTTGCTTTCATCTATTGCAGCTAACCATTGTGGCTGCGAGACAAGGAGCTTGAGATGAATATTCAAGCAATGCCGATGCATCGCTTTATCGATCACAAAGGCACACTGGTTACTCCGCTGCCAGCTTGGCTAAGCCACGACATGTTGGTTAGCTACTATCGCGACATGGTGCTCACCCGCGTATATGACAACAAAGCCGTTGCGCTGCAACGTACAGGTAAACTCGGTACTTATCCTTCACACCTTGGTGCAGAAGCCATTGGCATTGCCATTGGTCGCACATTAAAGTCTGACGATGTTTTTATTCCCTATTATCGAGATATGCCCGCCATGTGGGCGCGGGGTATCGCCATGGAAAAAAATCTCCAATATTGGGGTGGCGATGAACGTGGCAGTGATTTTCATTCCGAATCAGCCCCTCATAACCGTCCTTCACGTGATTTGCCGTTTTGCGTCCCTATTGCCACCCAGTGTACTCACGCAGTTGGTGTTGCCGCAGCACTTAAAATTGAAGGCGGTCACCATGCTGCATTAGTCACTTGTGGCGATGGCGCAACCTCTAAAGGGGATTTTTTGGAATCCATTAATTGCGCCGGAAGCTGGAATATTCCGTTAGTTTTTGTCATCAATAACAATCAGTGGGCAATCTCTGTTCCACGCGAAATTCAGTGCGGTGCAGAGTTTCTTGCTGACAAAGCAAAAGGCGCAGGGATCACTGGGATCACAGTCGATGGCAATGATGTCGTCGCTATGCTTGATGCAGTCAAAACAGCGCTGGAACAAGCTTACAGAGGTAAAGGTGCCACACTGATAGAGGCGATAAGTTATCGATTAAGCGATCATACTACTGCCGATGATGCTAGCCGCTACCGTAGTGAAGATGAATTGCAGCAAGCATGGCAATACGAGCCAATTAGTCGCTTAAAACAGTACCTCATCAACGCTGGCCGATGGACAGAACAAGATGAAACCGAATTATTAGAGCTGTGTAGAAAAGACGTAGAAGCCGCAGTTGAGCGTTACCTCGCAATTATTCCACAAGCACCAGAATCCGCATTTGATTACTTATATGAATCGCTCAGTGATGATTTACATCAGCAACGTGATGCCATCATCAATAAAGCAATGCGCATGCAAGGAGCAAAACATGGCTGAGATGACTCTACTTGAAGCTGTTAACCTCGCCTTACATCACGAAATGGCAAGTGATCCGAAAGTTATCGTGCTGGGTGAAGATGTCGGTGATAACGGCGGTGTTTTCCGAGCAACTGTTGGACTTAAAGACAAATTCGGCTGCAAGCGCGTTATTGACTCACCGCTTGCCGAAGCATTAATTGGCGGCGTCACTGTCGGTATGGCTAGCCAAGGGCTACGTCCTGTGGCTGAATTTCAATTCCAAGGCTTTGTCTTTCCTGCGCTAGAGCATTTGATGTGTCATGCCGCCAGAATGCGAAACCGAACCCGTGGTCGCCTCACCTGCCCTGCTGTCTTCCGTGCCCCATTTGGTGGTGGTATTCATGCACCAGAGCATCACTCTGAGAGTGTCGAAGCGCTGTTTACCCACACTCCCGGATTCAAGGTCGTGATCCCATCTTCTCCACAACGTGCTTATGGCTTACTGCTTGCTGCCATTCGCAGCAATGACCCTGTGATGTTCTTTGAACCAAAGCGGATTTATCGCACGGTAAAATCTAATGTTGAAGATAATGGCAATGCACTACCACTCGATACCTGTTTCACACTGCGTAAAGGTCGCGATATTACTTTAGTCACTTGGGGAGCATGCGTGGTCGAATCACTACAAGCTGCCGATGAATTGTCTAAGCAAGGAATAGAAGCCGAGGTGATCGATTTGGCCTCTATTCAGCCGCTAGACATGCGCACCATCTTCGCTTCACTTGAAAAAACAGGACGGTTACTGGTTGTTCATGAAGCCTGTAAAACAGGAGGTGTAGGGGGTGAAATTATCGCCCGCACTGCCGAACATGCCATGTGCTTATTAAAAGCCCCACCGAAGCGCGTAACAGGTATGGATACAGTAATGCCTTATTACCGCAATGAAGACTACTTCATGCTCCAAGAGGCTGACATTATTGCGGCTGCCAGAGAATTAGTGGAGGGTTGGAAATGAAAGCATTCACACTACCCGATTTAGGCGAAGGGTTGGCAGAGTCTGAAATTTTAGAATGGCACGTCAATATTGGTGACGTTGTCACACTAGACCAAATTATCCTAACCGTTGAAACGGCTAAAGCAACCGTCGATGTTCCAGCCCCTAACAGCGGTACGATCATGAGCAGGCACGGGAATGAAGGTGACATCATTAATATAGGTTGTCTGTTGGTCGAAATTGATGAGCAAGTAACCGCAACAACAGCGGCTTCTGGGACAAGCTTACCTTCACCGCCTTCTGCAAATAGAAAAACGACATCGTCTAGCAGCTCAAAAAATCGTGAGCATGATACTCACAACTCAAGCACTCACAGTGCCAAAAACGATGCTGCAACTGTAGTCGGCAATGTTTCTCAAACTAGCCACAACATCAATATCGATGAATTTTGGGTAGGGAGTGAAAAGTCACATGATGAAAAAATGGTGATTACAGCACTCCCTTCAGCCCGAGTTTTAGCACAAAAACTCGGTATCAATTTACATCATATTCAAGGCTCTGGTCCTGATGGGGTGATCCTCGACTGCGACGTACATCAAGCTAGTGATCAACAACGTCCAGGCACTGAAATGCTAAGAGGTGCGCGTCGTAGCATGGCGGCAAGTATGGCTAAGGCCCACCAACAAATAGCAGCCGTTACCATTACAGAAGAAGCCATCTTGAGTTCTTGGGCTGCCAACGAGGATATAACAACACGGTTAGTGCAAGCTATTGTCGCCGCCTGTAAGAAAGAACCCGCGCTCAATGCGTGGTTCGATCCTGATACCATGACTCGGTGCGTACATAGCATGGTGAATATTGGCGTTGCAGTAGACAGCCAATATGGACTGTATGTGCCTGTGATCCGTCATGCTGATGAGTTTCATGCCGAGGACATCAGAGAGTGGATTAACGATACTGTTGCAGGTATAAAAGCGCGGAAAATTGGACGAGAGCAGCTCCAACACGGCACCATTACACTTACCAACTTTGGCGCGATTGCCGGTATTTATGCCACCCCAGTTGTCTCGCCCCCGCAAGTCGCAATTGTTGGAGCAGGTAGGATCATCAAGAAACTGGTACTCACTAACGGGAAAGCCGAAGAAGTGAATGCCCTCCCACTTTCAATGACCTTTGATCACCGTGCCTGTACAGGCGGTGAAGCAGCACGTTTTATGAAGGCACTAGTCACGCAGCTAGAAAGCTAAAGTAACAATTAAAGACGTTATGCTAACGTTCCAGAACGTAAACAAGCGTGTCGATCATGCAGTTCAATCACCCTTTGTACGGTCGCATCGGCACGCCTAGCACCAAAAGAGGCAAGGTGCTTAACCACTGTCGTGCCTTGGGAGGCTTTTTCATAGCCACTTAACCACAGTCTAAATGCCGTCATTTCATTTTCATTACATCGAGGGAAGCGACTCGCTGGGCGCGCCATACCAATCCGCCAAGGCTTAGGGCTGAGGCGAGCTCGAAAACATGCTTGACGATGGCACAAGTGCTGATAAAGAGGATCGACATTCAAATCTTTAAATAACGAAGTAACAATAGGATCTTGCGAATTAATGACGCGACTCGTTTCTATAAAACGAATGCCAGAATGTGTCTCATAAACCCGAAAGGACAAATCGGGGTGCGCAGCTTGATAAGCTTCTATCTTTTTTAAATAGTAGCCCTTATCTTTTTTCGTCTTACCAAACTTTTCCAGAAAACGTTCAATAAAAGAAGGGGGGGTAACGTCAATATCACCAAACAATGCAACATCAGTATTGAGGACAAGCGCACCATAATGGTTACGCGTTAGTACTGCCAGTACAGTATCATCAGGTGCTTTAACTTCTTCGAGTAACTCCTCTCGAACAAAGCCTACCCAGTATTCATAATCACCCTTTTCCGTGAAATCACTCGCCATAAATGCGTTTAAAGATGCAACCCGTTTTTGGGCATTATGATCGGCATCTTCAGAAGATGTATTCGAGCCGCCCCAAACCGAAATAATAGGCTGCCCAAACTGTTTTTCATCAACATTAACGTCTTGTTTTTCCCAATACTTTGCAAATTTCATAACATCTCCCTGTCTTTGTTCATCTTACCATTTAAATAAAAACATTTTCCTATCTCATCATTGTTCTTAGCCAGTCATAATAATAATTGCGTCCCTTCTCTATCGAAATAGTTCGATTAGGTAGCAGTATAAAATGTAACAAAGCGTAACACTTACTTAGCTAACCAGCTGTTTTTAGGTATTTATATTCACACATTTACACACTCAATCCTCTTAATTTAAAGCGCTGTTTTATTACTCAGGCTCTGTTCAGTATTAATCCTTACTATCATCCCTATCAAATAGAAACAGCCAGCAGGACCGAACTATGACCCTTTTACTAAAAACTTCTATCGCCGCTGTACTGAGTGCTACTTTACTAACTGGTTGTGTTAACCCTGATCAAAACGACCCAAATGCCGCCACTAAGCAAGGTGCTATTGGTGGTGCATTGCTAGGGCTAACCATGGGTGCGCTAACTGGTGATGCAGAGCTTGCTGCCAAAGGGGCGATCGCAGGTGGGGTTGCAGGGGGAGTCAGCGGTTCTATGGTTGATCTTGATAACAATCGCGATAACCAACGCCATTCCAGCCGTGATGATGCCATTGCCCAAATAGGAAATAGCCAACAACAAGGTGTTAACGCAGCACCTACGCCCACTCAGCCTCAAGCTTGGGCTGATCTTGATAAGTTTACAGGCAACTGGCAAGTGGCAATCTGGAGCAGTACGACGGGTGAAACCATTAATGCGAAAGCCGATGCCCGTGGATCTTTAACCAAAACCACGGCGGCTCAAGTCGCTATCAACAACTTACAAGTTAACGGCAGTGCAAATTCACTCGCCATGACAGCAGAGTTCAGCTTTACACCATCAACGGGTTATATCCTTGCTGTAAAAAACAATGTTGATAACACAACCGCTCAATTTGTGGGTGAGTACCAAGCAGCCAATAATCGCTACAATTTTTATCCAGAATCGACGGATGTCAGTGTCATTAAAGGTGTTGATGCCTCACAAGTGCGCTTAGAGCTTGGCTTTGCGGGGAACAATGTTTGGATGGTAGATACATGGGCTGCTGTCGATGGACAAGATGTTAAAGTTCAGTCATATCGCTTTACTCGAAGTTGATTTCTTGAGCTAGTATTAAATTGAATCCACTGCCGCAAGTCAGATATACCAATATGAATAAGTAGTTTCATCATTATTTAGTTAGCTTGGTATTACTTGCATTTTGAGTATGCTTTATCCTTTACGAATAAATGCCTTTCTCTACGGCACACAACGAATGTGTGCCGTTTTTCTCTCTTTTGACTCTCATCCACTCAGCCAAGTTCATCAATCAGCGCAGGTAAAATTTCGAATAAATCTCCGATCAACGCATAATCTGCAATCTCAAAAATAGCGGCATCAGGATCATTATTTATCGCGACGATCACCTTAGAATCTTTCATTCCAGCTAAATGCTGAATAGCCCCTGAAATCCCTATCGCAATGTACAAATCAGGCGCAACAATTTTACCCGTTTGGCCTACTTGTAGCTCATTAGATACATAACCCGCATCTACCGCTGCTCGCGAAGCCCCAATGGCTGCATCGAGCTTATCGGCAAGCTGCTCAACCATAGCAAAATTTTCTTTACTGCCTAACCCTCGCCCCCCCGAAACGACTACACGCGCTGCTGGCAATTCAGGGCGAGCACTCGCAACCACTTGCTGAGAAACAAATTCAACTAATAGAGATTGATGCGTTATAGCTACGAAATTAACTGGCGCAGATCCCTGAGAGTCTGAAAGTTGCTCTGCAGCATCAAAAGCCGATGCCCGTACCGATATCGCTTTAATACGGTCGTTAGAGCGAACCCGAGCGAGCGCATTGCCCGCATAAATTGGCCGAATAACCGTATCTTTCGACTCAATCTCTATCACATCAGACAGCATACCCACATCCAGTAATGCCGCGATTCTTGGCAAAAGGTTCTTACCAAACGTGGTCGCAGCAGTGAGTATGTGACTATAGCCTTCGGGACTATCGCTGTGCTCACTAACCATAGCTTCAACCAGTACCGATACATTTTCAGCAAGAGCGTGCTGATAACACGATGAATCCGCCACCAGCACAGAATCTATTGTTTCAATACGCTGAGCTTGCTCAATAATAGCATTCACATTTTCGCCTGCTATCAGCATATCTATTGGTTGATCTAAACTTGCAGCTGCACGTACTACTTTTAAGGTGTCAGTCGCTAGTGAATGTCCATTATGTTCCGCAATAATTAAGGTTTTCATTCGATCACCTTCGCTTCATTTCGCAATTTAGTGACTAGCTCTTGCACTGATTCAACGCGGATCCCTGATTCGCGCTTCGGTGGCACCATAACGTCGATAATCTCCTGTCTTGGTGCTATATCGAGCTCAAACTCATCAATCGCGATAACCGCAAACGGCTTGCGCTTGGCTTTCATAATATTGGGCAAAGATGCATAGCGAGGCTCATTTAATCTAAGATCGGTGCTAATAATGGCAGGTAGCTGGAGCGATAAGGTTTCTAGGCCACCGTCTATTTCACGCGTGACAACCACAGTTTGCGTATTCACAGTAAGTTCAGAAGCAAAAGTACCTTGAGGATAACCCGTTAGCGCAGATAGCATTTGGGCAACTTGGTTGTTGTCGGTATCAATAGATTGCTTGCCCAATAACATCAGAGACGGTTGTTCTTTTTGCACTAACGCATTGAGTAACTTGGCTATCGCAAGAGGTTCTAATTTATCGGATGTTGCAATATGGATCGCGCGATCGGCTCCTAATGCGAGTGCGCTTCTTAATTGTTCTTGGCAGGTATCATCACCTACCGAAACGACAACAATTTCAGAGGCAATATCCGCTTCTTTTAAGCGCACAGCTTCTTCAACGGCAATTTCACAAAATGGATTCATTGCCATTTTGACATTGCTATCTTCCACGCCGCTTCCATCATCTTTAATCCGAATTTTCACATAAGGGTCAATCACACGCTTAATCGCTACTAGCACTTTCACAGTGTCTTCCTTCTTAAAAAAGAAATGTCTTTGAGAGCCTTGTGCGCTGTTTTTAATCTCGTTATATGTGTGGCACATGTGCCTCAGATGATTCTTTGAGCCTAGTTTAATTTACGTTTACGTCAACTGCGCTATAGTTAAATTTATACTGTAAATCGCCAGTTTCTATATACGTAAATCGCACACAGAGGTCGCTTTGATGGAACGAGAATGTATGGAGTTTGATGTGGTGATTATCGGTGCTGGCCCTGCAGGGTTAGCAGCGGCTTGCCAGTTAATGCTGATAGCAAAACAGCAAAAAAAACCGCCACCCAATGTCTGTGTGCTTGAAAAAGGCGCTGAAGTTGGTGCTCATATTCTGTCTGGCGCGGTATTCGAAACGCGTGCGCTTGATGAGCTTTTCCCTGATTGGGAACACACAGATGCACCGATTGTTTCTCAAGTTGCTGAGAACCATCTTTACTGGCTGACCAATGCCAACAACCACCTTGTTATACCTGAACACCTCGCGCCTGACAGTATGAATAACGATGGCAACTACATCATTAGTTTAGGCTTATTGTGCCGTTGGTTAGCCAAGCAAGCAGAACAACTTGGTGTCGAAATTTTTCCGGGTTTTGCTGCATCCGATATTTGTTACGACAGCAGTAATGCCGTCACAGGTGTGATCACTTCGGATATGGGGCGAGATAAACAAGGTACACCAAAAGCCACTTTTGAAGCGGGTATTGAGTTAAAAGCCAAATACACCATTTTTGCTGAAGGAAGTCGCGGACACTTAGGTAAACAGCTCATTGCGCATTACCATTTAGATAACAACAAACCGCCCCAACACTATGCGCTAGGCATTAAAGAATTATGGAAAATCCCTGCCAAGCAACATCAAGAAGGGCTCGTGATCCACGGTACTGGTTTTCCTCTTAGTGAGTCTGATTCGACAGGAGGAAGTTTTCTTTATCACCTTGAAGGCAATCGTTTAGAAGATCAAAACTCAGAAGAGCACTATGTCGCCGTTGGGCTAATTGTTGATTTAAATTACCAAAACCCCTATCTAAGCCCCTTTGATGAATTTCAAAGAATGAAACACCACCCTGTGTTTGCCCAGTATTTACACGGCGGCGAACGCATAACCTATGGCGCAAGAGCTATCACTAAAGGCGGCTTATCTTCACTGCCTCGCCAGCAGTTTCATGGTGGATTATTGATTGGTTGCGATGCAGGTACCCTTAACTTTGGCAAAATTAAAGGCAGCCATACCGCGATGAAATCTGGCATGCTCGCCGCACAAGCAATACATGATGAACTCACCGCTGGCTTTACCCACACAGTACCTGGGTACGAACGGTTATTTCATGATTCTTGGCTATACCAAGAACTTCATCAGTCACGTAATGTCGGCGCTAACATCCATAAATACGGCCAACTATTCGGAGGCGTACTCACCAGTATTGAACAAAACTGGTTAAAAGACCGCGCAACGTGGACACTACCCGACAGCTTGCCAGACCATTTAAGCTTGAAGCCCCTCGCCAAATGTAAGCCTATCGCTTATCCCAAACCAGATGGCATGCTAAGTTTTGATAAGCCCTCATCGTTATACCTCTCTGGCACTCAGCATGAAGAGAACCAACCCTGCCATTTGGTATTAAGTGATCCTATATTACCTATCACTTCTCATTTAGCTGAAAACGGGGAACCCAGCCAGTATTACTGCCCCGCTGGTGTATATGAAATCGTCGGGGACGCAGGCCAACAGCGTCTAGTGATCAACGCCGCTAACTGCCTGCACTGTAAAACTTGTGATATCAAAGACCCTTCGCAAAACATTACTTGGCGACCACCAGAGGGTGGCGGCGGACCTAATTATCCAAATATGTAACCCGTATTCTACTGGCAATAAAGCAAACAACGAATGACGCAGAAAGAACATTGAGAGTGCCGATTATTGGCACTCTTCATTAATCCAATCAACATAGCCTTTCAAACCACGACTAATTGGCAGTTGGATAATTTCAGGCGTTTCATAATCGTGTTGTTTTACAATTTCAGCTTCTACCGCATCATATAGCGATACCTTGGTTTTAATCATCATCTGCTTTTCAGCATCGCAGTTTACTTCACCCTTCCAGTGATAGTAGCTTTCAATTGCTTGCACTTGGATACACGCCGCTAACCGCTGCTCAATCAAAGCATCAATAATACGTTTACCCACTTTTTCGTCTGAGAACGTAGTCATCACTACACAGCACTGCTCGGTCATTTCTGTCTCTCTTTTGTATTCATTAAGAGTGAGTATATCGCTATATCTCTTTCTCTAAAAAAGTAGAACCTTGTTATTTTAATTGCGATCAAAAAAGGGAGCACAAAGCTCCCTTATCCAAATAGGTATTAATACTATACGTGCGACTCGCTATTCATCACATTTAGAGACCATGATTTGGCGTGGGCTACCTTGGTCACTGAACTTCAAACTCCATACATAACGGCCTGCCACTGGTAGCGTGACTGCGGTATCTTTACCATAGCCGCCAAACTGTAGGGTTTTCTCTTGCCCAGGTTTGAGCTCTAAACCTTCAGCCGTGTATTGTGGCGACCAATCTTTAGTGGCGTACTGCATACGGTAGGCCCCCGCCACTTCATCCACCACCACTTGATACGTATTGTCGCCTTTATAGCTGTATGCGCGGTTATCTTTGTGTTTCCAGCCAGAATCTGCAAAATCACCCACCACATACATGGTTTCCGTTTTAGGACCAGCCTCTACTACTGTTGGGTTATCACACTGCGCCATAAACCCTTTTCCCGTTAGCACGGCTAAGGTTGTTTCAACTTTTACCCCTGCATTGGAGGGTTTTTCTATCTCAAGAAAACGGGCTTGGAAACCTGATAGTGGGATCTGATATTCACCATTTACAGGTTCAAAACGGACGTTAGTTTGCAGATCGACCAAAACACCTTCCGATGCAATATCTGCCGCCTTAAGGGTTAACATATTTGCTTTCGCTTGAGTGCTCACCATATAAAGCAAGGCATCGTCACCTTTCTGCTTATGATCAACATACACAGCGTCTGTCGCTAATACCGAAGTGCGCTTACCATGCACTATCGCAGGGTGCTGCTCGCGAAGTGTCATTAAAGAAGCAACATAATCCCGCAGTTCAGTCTGTTGTTGGTTTAATTGCGTCGTTACACCGTCAATCTTGGCGCTGCTACGCGCTACATGATCATCACAGTAACCTTGTAGGGCGCAAATATCACTGCTGGCCTTATCAGCAAAGTTCGGGACTTCATCACCCACTTCTTCACCATAATACAAGGTGATCGGACCGTTATAAGCACCTAAGAAAGAAAGTGCAGCACGGTGACGCGCCCAGTATTCTGCCTGATCAGGCTTAGCGATGTTGCCACGCTGAAGTAAATCGCCAAAGCGCACTAGATCATGATTGCCCAGCATTAGGTTAGGCTTTGCATGTGGCGGGTATAAATCGTGTAATTTCATCCCTTCAGCGAGCCACTCACCGCCTTTACCACCATTATTGTTTTCATTAACAGCAAAGGTTTCTACAACGCGGTAACGTACAGGGAAATCAAATGCCGAGCATAACGCAGGATCTTTTTCTGGACCGTAACCTGTTCGAGTGATGTAGTTTTCATTGTTCCAAATCTCAGCAACCATATAACCTAATGGATGCACAGCTTCACCTTCGGCATTTTGATATGTCACCGACTGCGAGGCCTGATCAACACTTTTACGCAGTGCTTTCCAAGCAGGAAGAGGCACTTGGTAGGCTTGATCTAAACGCCACCCATCGATTTTGAGTTCTTTAACCCAGTAAGATGCGACTTCTTGATAAAAAGCGAGACTTTCTGGGTAATCGACAGGATTGCTGTCACCAGCAGGAAGGCGACCTTGTGGGGATGGAACAAGGTTGTCTTTATGGTGACCAAACACACCATCTAAGAACACATACATGCCTTTCGCATGTGCAGCTTCGACTAATTCACGCGCTTTATCCATATCACCAAAACGTGGGTCAATGCTAAAGTAGTCACTGGTAAAATAGCCGGTCGCATCTAAGCGGTCAGCCCAGTGGTTCTGCCCTTCATCAGGAATCGAATTAAAAATAGGGGTTAGCCAAATCGCATTCATGCCAAGCGATTGGATATAATCGAGCGAATCAATCACGCCTTGTAAATCACCTTTATGGTGGCTGGTACCATAACCTGTGCCATGACCGATACTGTCATTACCGTTTACAAAGCTTTCAACCATAACCTGATAAATACGTAGGTCTTGCGATTGTTCAACCATAGGTACGGCGCATTCATAAGGCTCGCTGATATAACCTAACGACTCAGTATTTTTCGTGCTCTGGCAACCAATAAGGGTACTGGCTACCATAAGCGCTAACGTTGTTTTTCCTATCCTTTTATCCACGATGAAGTCCTTCAATAAGTTATGACTTGTTATTGTTCGTCTTATATTTAGATAATTTCATCGTTATTATTCGCGATATAAATGTATATTACCCCATCCTTAAAGCACTTTATTGCAGGCGTAGAAGTAAGGCTGAGAGATCAAGGTCACATTCAGTGCTACCATAATGCTACTCCCTGTTTTTATTACATTTTATTCAACAGAGACACGCACAGCTTATATCCTTATTCTTGATGAATTTTCATCGATCTACAGTAGGGTCTGTCGCTAACGAAAAGTCAGATTCAAGCGACATTTCGATAACAGTTTGTGCCTCTTTTTTTCGTGCTCTTTTTTGTTTTTGCTCAACCTTCGCCAATAACAATAAAGGCAGGATGATCAACGCCGCTCCAATTAGCATTTCAATTTCAGGCATTTCACCAAACCACACAATGCCGACTAACACGGCACCTAATAAACCACTGTATTCAGCACTGGCAATTTTATTACTTTCAACCGAACGATAGGCAACGACACATGTGGCGGCATAGATAAGAATAAAAAAGCTTGATCCCGCAGCTGTCAGTAAAGGCGCCCAATTCCACGCTTCACCTTCCCACAGCGCTAACCCGAATGACGCAGGCATACCAACTAGATTCGTTAACAGTAAGGTTTGTGCAACCGTCTGGTGAGTCGGTAATTTACGAATCAACAGATTATTTCCTGCCAAGGTTAGCGCAACAACCAATGCAGAAATAGCGGCCCAATCAATGTGCGTTGGACGGATAACCACCAGCACACCAATAAAGCCAATCACGCCAGTTAAAACAGACTGCTTACTCAACTTTTCACGGAAAAAAACAAACGCCAGCGGCAACATAATAAGAGGAGCAGCATAGAAAATGGCATTCGCTGTTGCTAGTGGCATCGAATTAATGGCGAAAACCATAAAAACTGCGCCAAAAAGCCAAATATGGGCGCGAAGTGCATGCCATTTCAAACCACTGGTTAATTCAGGTAATGAACTTTTGACACAAAATGGCAATAAAATAATCACCGCTGTTAATTGGCGGAAAAAGACAAACTGAAACACCGCCACACCATCACCAAGTGTTTTGATCAGCGCATCAGAGAATACTGCAATTAAATTACCAACAATCAGTAACAACATCGCATAGCCGACAGATTTATTAGACATTGAACATGCTCTTAAACTTAGTGAAATTTTTATGCAGCGTATTCAATCTTTAAAATGAAGTATAATGATAAATATTACTTTAGTATGAGTTATTTCGATAATGAAACTTCCCCCACTTCGTGCTGTTCATTGCTTTGAAGCCGTCGCCCGTCATAACAGTTTTTCGCAAGCTGCCGAGGTGCTCAATGTCACTCAAAGTGCGGTGAGTCATCAAGTGAAATTACTCGAAGATTATTTAGGAAAACCACTGTTTATTCGTCAAGGCAGGCTACTTTCCCTTAGCGATGAAGGTAAGCACTATTACGATACAGTCAGTAATGCGCTACAAGATATTGCCCATGCCAGCAATGTCATAAAAGAAGGTAAAAAAAGCCAATTACGGCTAGCAATGTATAGCACCTTAGCCGTTAAATGGCTTATCCCTCGCCTTGATAAACTTCGGCAAGAATACCCAGAAATAGATCTATCTTTAACCATGGTTGCTGACGAACCCGACTTTAACGATCAGACTGCCGATTGCTTTATTACTTGTAAGCCGCCCAAAGCCAAATACACCAGTGAACTTCTTTATAACGAACGACTCTACCCTGTATGTAGTAAGCAGGTATGGGACAAAATCAAAGACCAAGCTATGCCTGATGCACTTTGGGACTTCCCGCTTTTATCCGTAAAATCCGTACTTCCAGCGGGCAAAGAAGGTGATGATTGGCGAACATGGTGTCAATTAGGACAGTTCCCGTTACCTAACCATGCTCAAATGCACTATTTCAGCCATCTGCTACTCTCGGCAGAGGCTGCGCGCTACAATCAAGGGATCGCGCTATTGAACCACTATTTTATGACTGAAGAAGAGAATCAGCATGAATTAGTACGTATTCCATTACACGACCTTCCTACTGGTGATAATTTCTATTTCACTTATAAAGAAAGCTGTGCCGATCAACCTAATATACGCAAGCTAGGTGCATGGTTAAGGCGTCAGTGTGATGAAATGGAACCGCATTAATCCTGATTGCAGAGATTTTTATATTAGTAAAACAGCAAGCACGAATTGAAATTTTATTCATGGAATCACAATAAATACTCTCCCAACAGATAAAATCTTATACAATCACAATAAGTACTAAACAGAGGTTTTATAGCAAACGGTATAATACATATAGCTATATCACGTCAATTTTAAGGATAGTGAGTAGGGCTACAGCAGCATTAGCAATAAAACGATGAAGGCTTGATTACGCTTTTGTATTTTGTTGCAACTTCGCACTCGAAACCTACAGGCTTTTATGGCACATTAGCGCCAAAGTACCAGGAGATATCATGGATAAGCTATTTACAGTATTGAACAAGGTTGCCGCTTTTATGGCGATGATCATGTTTGTGATTGGTGGCGGAATGGCACTATACGTTGCTTTCTACGGGCCATAGTTCCAGTCACTAAACGACTTCAGAGCCATCACCTCCCCTCTCAAGATCACAGCCAGTTATTACTCTGATGTAGTAACTGGTTTTTATCTTTGACTCCAGACGTTCTTAATAAGACGACCACCAATCGTATTGGTATCAAGCTGCACAGTCGGCTTAATCGCTATAGTTATAACTGTATGGCTTACAAACCTTTACCAAAGGAAATAATGTGAATTTTCTTGATCGCCTAAACATCTATTTTTATCACAAAGACAGGAATAAAAAGTGGCCTGATAACCCACCTAAAATTCTTGGTTGGCGAGATGAAGAATCACAACTGTCACGCTTTCGTATCATAGCGAAACAACACGATTTCAATCATAAAAGCGTGCTCGATTTAGGGTGCGGCTACGGTGACTTTAAGCCCTTTATTGATCAGTACTACGATATTGCGTATTACACAGGTTTCGACCAGCAGAAAGCCTTCATTCAAGAGGCGAAGATACGCCAATTAACGGCAAGTAAATTCTTTAACGCTGACTTTGCCCGAGACACTTTGCCAAAGCACGACATTGTAATTGCCTCAGGCTCTCTTAACTATCATAGCTGTGACTCTAACTACCTCGTTAATATGATCGATAGAATGTACCAAGCTGCTAATGAAGTAGTGATCTTCAATTTGCTCAATGCAAAGACGTTTCCTGAAGATACCCTGCTAAAGGGTTATCACTCCGAGCATGTCCTATCTTATTGCCGCAACTTATCAAGCGACTGCTATATCGAGGACAAATATTCTAAAGACGACTTCACGGTTGTATTAAAAAAATCTAAAACCCCCACCTGAAATACCACCAAAATCGATCAAAAAAGGATTGGCACTGCTGCCAATCCTTCTCAGTCTGAAACTTCAATCTCTATACCTAAGTTGATTACTCATACTCTGACGCATAGGTTTCTTCATAAGTGTGAGAGTAAAGCTCGAATAAATTACCGAACGGGTCTTCTAGGTAAACCATTTTAGCTTGATTATTATCATCTTCAGGGTGGTAACGCATAATGTCCATACGTACTTTGCCGCCAAATTCTTCTGTACGTGCAATCACACCATCAAAATCATCGGTTTGCAGACAGAAATGGAAAATACCAATTCGAGAAAAATCAACTTCATGTCGTGCTTGGCGCTCTTTCATTTCAAATAACTCAACACCAATGCCATCGGTTGTGACTAAATGCGCAATGTTGAAACCTTTAAAGCCTTCACCAAAAACAGCGATACACATACGACCGATTGCAGTCTCACGTTCTTCTTCTACTTTGGTATTACCCATCACGATTTTAAGACCCAGCGCATTGGTATAAAACTCAACGGCTTTGTCCATATCTCCAACCATGATACCTACGTGATTCATTTTCATAACTAGCTCCAGATTCAATATTCGGTTCGCGTTTTGTTTCAATGGAGTAAGTATATGGAAAGCTAATGATTACCTGAAATTATTAAAAATAATCAAAATAATAAAATATTGTTATTATTGGTTGATAAAAAATCAGCCTCAAAGCTAAGTATTGTAATAGCAGCAATGTTTTCAGGAAAAATCATCATGAGTTATGGGATCATACATCTACCCACCAAATCGTCTAAGGTCACAATCAACAGCGACTATTGACAAGCTATTGATAATCATCTTATTGCAAACAATGCAACTTATGTTCTCATAGCCTATACAAAATAATTTACCTTTATTTTAGATAGAAGAAGTTACCATTGCTAAATTCTTTATTAATGGAAAACAAGCTTATCTATATGCTTGTAACTCTTCATCCATTAATAATAATTCCACTCCAATAATATTCCTAAATAGAATTAAAAACATTTAATCAATAAATATTTTTTAATTAATTAACCAAATGCAGATACATACATGTTATTAAATGCGTTATTTAGCTTACATATTTTGTTAAACAGATGAAGTTTAGCTAACAACTCTTGTTGTAATATAGTAATCCAATCAATAAAAAACACTCAATACTAATAAATAACTCAATTAATAATAAAAACACATTGCAGCACCATCCAACTAGGCGTATAACCTCATCCGTTTATTATCAGAGGCTTAAATGCAAATTAAACATGAAGAAAATAACTCTTTCAATTGTAATACTTTCTACTCTTCTTCTTTCTGGTTGTGCTCAACGTGTTGTTGATTTCACTCTAGCATCAACGAAAAATGTTGAGCTTAATAATGGTAATTTTGTAACCGGAAGTCGAGTTATCGGTAAAGACACTAAAGCAATAGTTCTTTTCCCTATGGGTGTTCCGAGCCTAAAAGAAGCATCTGATCAAGCTATCGAAAAAGACAAGTGTGCTGTTGCATTGTCTAACGTTACAGGTGATTACGAGTATTTCTCCTTCATTTTTGGTTACCAAAAATATCAAGTAGAAGGTGATTTAGTTATTGATAAATCACTACCTGGTTGTTCAAACTGGACTAGAAAATAATTCAGCCAACAGTTAAAAAAGGCCATTCATAATGATGGCCTTTTACTTTAAAAAATTAATTATTTTTAAAGATAAACATTAAGCTAAAAAATAATTATAACCACAGTAAAACTACCGAATACTTACTTTACATCCTCATACCGCCATCAACTTCAATGACGCGGCCGGTTAGGTAATCATTTTCAAGAATGTACTTAACGGTATGGGCAACCTCGCCAGCATCACCAATACGTCCTAGTGGCACCATTTTCTCAAGCCGTTCTATGGCTTCTGGTTTAAGCTGATCCGCCATGGCTGTTTTGATAACTCCTGGCGCAATGGCAGCTGCGCGGATCCCGTACCGGCTTAGCTCTTTCGCCCAACATACCGCCATCGTCGCTACTGCTGCTTTTGAGGCCGCATAGTTAGTTTGGCCAATATTCCCCGCCCGTGCCACACTCGAAATATTAATGATCACCCCTTGGCGCTGAGTCTCTATCATTTTCGCTGCGGCTTCACGGCCACATAAGAAGGTACCATTCACGTTCACATTCATCACGGTAGTAAACTGCTCTAATGACATCTTCGACAAGACACCTTCTTTTTGCTTAACCAATAACCCATCTCGAAGTACACCCGCATTATTGATTAAACCATCAAGCTGACCAAAATCTTCAACAATATTGCTAAATGCGGTTTCAACATCAGCCTCATTGGTCACGTCTGTTTTGTAAATCATGGCGCGAGCACTGAGCATGTGGCATTGGTCTTGCGTTTGACGAAGGGCCTCTTCATTCACATCAATTAAGGCGAGATCTGCCCCTAGCTGTGCCAATGTGATTGCCATCATTTGACCTAATCCTTGTCCTGCCCCCGTTATTGCAATCACGCTCTCTTTAATATCCATGGGCGAAAATCCTTCTCACTATTTCTTTGAATACATTTTAAAAATACTCGAAAAGTCTAGTGCTTCATTTCCTCTCGCATTGTGAAACGCGTATAAGTTTCGGGCTAAACTGCCCATCGGGATCGCACTTTGGCTTTTTAGAGCAGCATCAGCCCCTAGCCCTAAGTCTTTTAACATCAGCTTACCCATGAAACCGGGCTGATACTGGTTACTGGCGGGCACGTTTGGCATAACACCAGGGCAAGGATTATAGAGCTCTAACGCCCAGTTACGCCCTGAGCTTTGCAACATGATATCGGACAACACTTTAGGGTCGAGCCCGTTATCTATACCCAGACTAAGGGCTTCACAGGCACCTGCCATTTGTATTCCCAGCATCAGGTTATTACAGATTTTGGCCATTTGACCGTCACCAGCCTGCCCTGCATGGAAGATATTCTTACCCACATGTTGGAGAACTTGCTGTGCTTGCTGAAACCCAATGTTCGACCCACCGACAATAAACGTTAGAGTGCCCGCCTCTGCCCCTGCCACACCACCAGAAACAGGCGCATCGACAAACTCCAACGCTTTATTGTGGGCTTCATTAGCAACTAATCGTGCTGAGTCAGGATCTATGGTTGATGAATCGATTAAGAAAGTATTCGCACTCACCATGTTGAGTAAACCAACACCACCGTGATGATCACCTAAATAGACTGCGCGAACATGTTCACCCGCAGGTAGCATGGTAATGACAGTATCGACGCCTTTTACAGCATCCTCCAATGAATGCGCAACGACCGCCCCCAGAGGCGATAATGCTTTCGCGGCCGTTTCATTAATATCGAAAACGCGAACAGAACAACCTGCTTTGAGTAAGTTTTTCACCATAGGTGAACCCATGTTACCAAGGCCAATAAACGCAATCGTATTCATGATGACTCCAATTCTTACAGGGATGCTAAAGCACAAAGAGCGATTTAACGGGGTAACTCACATTCCATATGAGTCCAATTTCAACTTTCGATGTTCAAAAACCATTGCCCGTTAAACCAGCTAATGGATGACTCTCTTCTGGCCATAACGACGTAAATAGCGTGTCAATAACGCTGACTTCGACTTGCTCAACCGTAGGAAATAACCATTTAGGATCACCGGTTTTATCGATTAAACGCGCACGAACACCTTCTTGAAATTCCCCTAGTTCACCACAGCGAACCGATAAACTCAGTTCTAGTCGAAAACAGTCGGCGAGGTCTAGGTGGGCATACTGGGTAACTTGACGAAAACAGATATGTGCCGATATAGGGCTACCTGCCGCCATGGTCGCTTTTGCCCTTTCCATCCATTTATCGTTAGCGATTAATGCATGAATATTGCTTGAGATCAGGTGAAGATCATCGACCATGCATGCAGCTTGGATCTGACCGAAATAAGGCGCTAATTGCTTAGTTGGAAGCACAAGATCAGTTTGCACAGCCACACTCAAATTCACCAGCGCTTGATCCACCAGCAAGTAAGGATTATCACTGGCCTGCCAAGGAAGTTGAATCAGCTCGTCCAACAACTGATCTTTATGATCAACGGGAATAATATGCTCAGCAATATCGAGCGCCAGCGCATCAGAAGCATTAATCACAGCGCCTGTTAGCCCCAGGAAAAGTCCTATTCCCTGCGGCAATTGATTTAAGAACCAGGTTCCACCCACATCGGGGTATAAACCGATAGTAATTTCGGGCATCGCAAGTTTAGATCGCTCCGTTAACACACGATGACTTGCCCCTACATACAAACCTATCCCACCGCCCATGACAATACCGTCGCCCCAAGCAACGATAGGTTTGCTATAGGTGTGGATCAGGTAATCGCATTGGTACTCTAACGTGAAGTAGCGCGTCAGAAACTCGCTCGCCTGAGTGTGCGGATTATCTTGATGTTCGGCTTGATCCTCACTTTGATGCTTTTGAGCATCACTCTGAGAGGCTCCTTCAGACATGGCATGGTACATCGCTCTCACATCACCACCCGCACAAAATGCCTTGTCGCCTGCACCACACAGTACAACACAGCTAACCATATCATCGCGTTGCCATTGCAACAGTTGATGATAAAGTAGCTCAATCATTTCGAAACTTAATACGTTTAACGATGCTTGGTTATCGAGTTCAGCCACCCCAATTAAGTGACCACTTTTCGATGCAAGCAATTGAAAGTTAACTGTGCCCGCCATAGCTATCCCTCACTTATTCATTGTTCTAATTAATACTTGTTACTTCTTACTGGGTATTTATTACTGCTACTGATTTTTCCATTGCGGTGGGCGCTTTTCTAAAAAGGCTTGAACGCCCTCTTGCTGATCTTCGGTATCAAATAAGCGTACAAACAATTCTCGTTCTTTCATTAAGCCATGTTGATGCGATTGTGAACGGCAGTTTTGGATCAATGCCTTACAGGCTGTTACCGATGATGGCGACTGATTCCCCACCGACTTGGCAAGCGCTAGTGCTGCATTCACACTCTCACCCACCTCAACCACTTCTTCGACCAATTTAATGGTTAATGCCTGCTCTGCACTTATCTGTTGACCACATAAAATAATACGTTTTGCCCAGCCTTCACCCACCAGCCAAGTGAGGTTTTGCGTACCACCCGCGCAAGGCAATAGTCCGACTTTAGCTTCTGGCAGTGCCATCACAGCTTGCTTTTCCGCTATACGAATATCACACGCTAACGCCACTTCTAAACCACCGCCCATCGCGTAACCATTAATGGCCGCAATAGACACCCCACGAAATGCAGATAGTGTTTCAAAGGCTTCGCCAAACAACCGTGCCATATCAAGCGCAACCGCTTTGTTACCATCAGCAAAGAGTTTTAAATCCGCACCTGCGGAGAAAAACTTACTACCTTCACCCGTGATCACGCAGGCATAGATATTTCTATCAGCATTCAATGATTCAATAATCTGCTTGAGTTGCATCAGGCTGTCAGCCGTCCAAGTATTAGCAGGCGGATTATTCAGTGTAAGCAAGGCGACATGTCCATGCTGCTCAGCCTTTATCGCACTACTCTTTTGTTGTGATTGAAATTCAGGCTTCATTATTCCCCCTCAGCTACCCCTGATTCTTAATGCTCGGTTCTTGACCGACTAAAGCAAATCAACACCTTCGCTTAGCACCCTACGGGCGATGATCAAACGCATGATTTCATTGGTACCTTCTAAAATTTGATGCACACGAACATCACGACAATAACGCTCAAGTGGGTATTCTTGAATATAGCCATAACCACCAAAGATCTGTAAGGCTTGATCGCACACCTTAAAACCCACATCAGTCGCATAGCGTTTTGCCATGGCGCAATAAGCGGTTGCTTCAGGATCCGCTTGATCCAATTTAAAAGCCGCATAGCGCACTAGCTGTCTGGCGGCAATCAACTCAGTAGCCATATCTGCCAATTTGAATTGCAGCCCTTGAAATTGGGATAACGAACGGCCAAATTGCTTACGTTCAGTCATGTATTGCTTCGCCTGATTTAAGGCCTGCTGGGCTGTACCAATCGAGCATGAGGCGATATTAATCCGTCCGCCATCAAGCCCTTTCATCGCGAAAATAAACCCTTCTCCTTCCTTACCTAACAAAGCAGTGGCTGACACTTTCACCTTATCAAAAGTGACTGAACGCGTTGGTTGGCTATGCCAGCCCATCTTGGGCTCTTTTCTGCCATAGCTGATCCCATCAGCATGCGCATCCACCACAAAGGCAGAAATTCCTTTCGCTCCGGCTTCCCCTGTTCGTGCCATCACCACCAATACATCGGTATCACCAGCACCAGAAATAAAGGCTTTCGCGCCATTTATCACATAGCCATCATCTTGCTTGGTGGCCGTAGTGGTTAATGCCGCCGCATCTGAGCCAGCGTTCGCTTCGGTCAAGCAGTACGAACCAAGGTATTCACCCGTAACAAGCCGCGGGCAATATTGAGATTTCGCCTCTTCGGTACCAAAACTCGCGATCATCCATGTCACCATGTTATGAATCGTCATAAAAGCAGTGGTAGAGGTACAGCCCATCGCTAGTTGTTCAAAAATGATAGAAGCATCAAGGCGGTTTAGTCCCATGCCACCGCTTGATTCAGGTGCATAAAGGCTCATAAAGCCCATATCACCCGCAGCTTTCAATACATCTTTAGGGAAAATACTGTTCTGATCCCACTCAGCAGCCATGGGTAACAACTGCTGGTTCGAAAACTGTTGTGCGGCTTCCGCGAACGCACCTTGGTCATCGGAAAGATCAAAGTTCATGGTAACTCCTCACTTCTTCAGGCGTAGATCGAGTAACGGCAACGCGCCACTACCGCAACTGAATGGTCATGTTCAATGCCGCTGGAATATCATCATCAAACCAACGGGCAGTCACCGTTTTAGTTTCAGTATAAAAGCGAACGGCTTGCTTACCGTAAGCATGTAAATCACCATAGAAACTGCCACGCCAGCCCGTGAATGAAAAGAAAGGTAGTGGTACAGGAATAGGTACATTGATCCCCACTTGTCCCACTTGAATATGATGCTGGTATTTACGCGCAGCCGCGCCACAGGCCGTAAAGATTGACGTACCATTGCCGTAAGGGTTTGCGTTAACCAAGGCTATCGCGTCTTCCAAGCTATCGACAGTCATGCACAATAAAACAGGACCAAAAATTTCCTGCTGATAAATCGTCATGTCCGTCGTTACGCCGCTAAATAGGGTCGGTGCAAGCCAATGACCTTGTTCAAACCCGTCGACGGTATAGTCTCGCCCATCAAGTTCACAAATCGCCCCTTGTTGTTTACCTTGCTCAATAAGGTTAACAACGCGCAACTTTGCAGCCTCACTGATCAAAGGGCCATAAGCGGCAGATTCATCATCCCAGACGCCAGGGGTGACGTTTGCCATCGCGGCTTTTAAATCAGGAAGCCAACTATTGGCCTCACCAACAAACACAGCCACAGAAATCGCCATACAACGCTGTCCAGCAGCCCCTACCGATGCCCCTACCAAGTTATTAATAACTTGTTCTTTATTGGCATCAGGCATCACAACCATATGATTTTTAGCCCCAGCAAAGGCTTGCACCCGCTTAAAATGGGTGGTGGCCGTTTGGTAGATATATTGCGCCACAGGTACAGATCCAACAAAAGACACGGTTTTAATATCAGGATGAGCGAGCAACTGATCGACTTGTTCTTTTTGACCATGCACCACTTGCAGCACACCTTTGGGCGCTCCTGCTTGTTCAAAGAGTTCGGCTAATCGCATCGCAGTGAGCGGTACTTGCTCCGACGGCTTCAATATAAAGGTATTGCCACAGGCGATCGCCATAGGGAACATCCACAGTGGGATCATAGCTGGAAAGTTAAAAGGCGTAATACCGCAGCACACGCCTAATGGCTGGATCAATGAATAACTGTCAATATCCGTAGCAACATTCTCAACCGTTTCACCCATCATTAGGCTTGCAACATTGGCGGCTTGCTCGACCACCTCAATCCCGCGCCACACATCACCTTTCGCATCGACAGTGGTTTTTCCTGTTTCAAACGAGAGTAAATTAGCTAGTTCATCATGATGGGTTTTGAGTAGATGCTGATAATTGAGCATTAATCGCGCCCGCTCAGGCGTCGCAACCTCTTTCCACTCAAGAAACACAGCTTGAGCATGGGCAATTGCACGATCTATTTCTGCTTCGGTAGCACAAGGGAGTTTAGCGATAACATCATTTGTCGCAGGGTTGGTCACATCAATCCATTGTTTCGAGTCAGATTGACAGAACTCGCCTTCAATATAGAGGGGTACTGACTGAACCATAGTTATTTCCTCGCTGGAACCTCGATTGCAATAGCTGTCGCTTCACCACCACCAATACACAATGAAGCTATGCCATAAACCGCACGGTTTTCACCTTGGTTAATTAAGGTCTGTTGAAGCTGTTTTAACGCATAAACTAACGACACAATAATACGTGCACCGCTCGCACCAATCGGATGCCCTAACGCGCAAGCACCACCATTCACATTCACTTTATCGGCACGGATCCTAAGCTTGTCGATCGCAATTTGAGTCACCACAGCAAACGCTTCGTTGATCTCCCAACGATCAATTTGATCAGCCGACCACCCCAACTTTTCCAATAACTGCTGGCAAGCAAAAGCAGGTGCAATTGTAAATTCATTTGGCGATCGGGCATGGCTAGTATGGCCATGCATACGGGCAAGTTCATGGTAGTGCTGCTGATGCGCGGTCTCTGCATCCATTAAGATCAAGGCGGCAGCACCATCTGATATCGCGCTGGAATTAGCCGCCGTTAGTGTGCCTTGCGTGGCAAACACCGGCTTGAGTTGCGCTATTTTGTCGAGTTTGATTTCACTTGGATGTTCATCGTCCGCAACGATATGAGGCTGACGTGCATCGGGCATGACGATAGGAACAATTTCATCCATGAACATGCCATTGCCTTGAGCCGCGAGCGCGCGCTTGGCTGAGCGGATTGCCCACTCATCCATTTGCTGACGCGAAAAACCATAATCATCCGCTGTCTGCTGGCCATAAACGCCCATCAAGTGCCCTTCAAACGCATCTTGTAATCCATCGAAAAAAAGATGGTCGAGACTCGTTTGATGACCAAGCCTAAAGCCTTTACGTGCGTGTTGTAGCAGGTATGGCGCATTGGTCATGCTTTCCATTCCCCCTGCGACAATACAGTGGCTATTGCCTAATTGAATTTGATCAAACGCCAGCATCACGGTTTTCATGCCAGAGCCACACACTTTATTAATCGTAGTTGCGGGTACTGAGTTAGAAATGCCTGCATTTAATGCCGCCTGACGAGCAGGAGCTTGCCCACAGCCAGCGGTCAATACGCAGCCCATCAGCACTTCATCAACAGGCACTTCACCAACAGGCAACTCATCAACAGAGAGTTCATCACCTTGGTGATCATTAGATATGCCATTGACAGGAACATCATCAATAAACTTCACTGACGGCTTATTCGTGAGGGTTTGCTCTAGTGCAGCGGCAATTGCCCAGCCCCCAAGTTCAGGAGCAGACAATGCACTTAGTGCCCCTTGAAAGCTCCCCATAGGCGTGCGTTTAGCTGCGATGATAGAAACAGGTTTCGTCATGACATCGTCCTTTCGATTTCTTGACGTTTACGTAAGCATAGCACTAACATTTACGTTAACGTAAAGAAACAAATTGCAAACATTTGCATCCACACAGGTCCACACAGAGAGTCCCATCGGGTCAGCTTAGACTGTTTTTTTATAGGACTTCGCTAAGCACAACTCTTCTAGACTGTGGCCTTCTAATCGATGGAATATAGGAGTGCTACTGTGGAAACGTTCAAGATCAGCGAACTAGCGAAAGAGTTCGATATTACAACGCGTAGTATTCGTTTTTATGAAGATGTTGGGTTACTTGCCCCTACGCGTAATGGCACAACGCGTATCTACCAACGACGCGACAAGATCCGCTTAAAGCTGGTGTTACGCGGCAAAAGACTGGGGTTTTCGCTGGCAGAAATTCGTGAATTATTTGAGCTATACGATACCGACCAAAGTGACACTCAACTCAATCAAATGTTACTCATCATTGATGAGAAACAGGCTGTTTTGCAGCAACAGCTTAATGACATCAACATTGTCATGAGCGAGTTAACAGCGGCTCGGCAACGCTGCCTACAAGCAATAAAAAAATAAAGCCGCACAGCCTAAATAGTGAACAAGCAACACGAATAGACAGCCGTAATAGATAAGCGTTAGCGATATTCAATGACATTCCTCACCACTGCGAAAGCCGTAACAATATGAGAGGGAACACCATGATAGATGCTTTCACTCCACTCAACTTTGGCCTTGGTGAAACCAACGACATGCTACGTGAACATGTCGCTGGATTTGCCTCTGATACCATTGCACCTCTGGCGGCCGATATTGACCGTGACAATCAGTTCCCCAATCAACTTTGGATAAAATTCGGCGAAATGGGACTACTCGGCGTCACCGTTGATGAGCAATATGGTGGCGCGAACATGGGTTACGTTGCCCACGTTATTGCCATGGAAGAAATTAGCCGCGCATCCGCTTCTGTTGGGCTAAGTTATGGTGCCCACTCTAACCTTTGTGTAAATCAAATTTTTCGCAACGGTAACGATGAACAGCGTGCACGCTTACTGCCCAAATTGATCAGTGGAGAACATGTTGGTGCGCTGGCAATGAGTGAAGCCAATGCCGGTTCCGATGTTGTTAGCATGCAATTAAAAGCCGAGCAACAAGGCGACGATTTCATACTCACGGGCAGCAAAATGTGGATCACCAATGGTCCAGACGCTGATGTATTAGTGGTGTATGCCAAAACAGAGCCCACTGCAGGCGCACACGGTATTACTGCTTTTATTATTGAGCGGGAGTTTGAGGGTTTTAGTCACGCCCAGAAGCTCGATAAACTCGGGATGCGCGGCTCAAACACTTGTGAGCTAGTGTTTGATCATTGCCGTGTTCCTGCCGCCAATGTGTTGGGTGAAATCAACCAAGGCGTCAATATTTTAATGAGCGGCTTAGATTACGAGCGCGTAGTTCTAGCAGCAGGGCCATTGGGCATCATGCGTGCTTGCCTCGATTTAGTCATTCCCTATGTTCACGACCGCAAACAATTTGGCCGCGCCATTGGCGAATTCCAGTTAGTACAAGCCAAAGTCGCCGACATGTATACCAGAATGAATGCCGCCAGAAGTTATGTTTACACCGTCGCCGCTGCCTGTGATCGTGGCGAAACCACCCGTAAAGATGCCGCTGGCGTTATTTTATATAGCGCAGAACTCGCCACCCAAATCGCTCTCGATGCGATTCAATTACTAGGGGGGAATGGCTATATCAATGAGTTTCCCGCGGGACGTTTATTGCGAGATGCAAAACTGTATGAAATTGGAGCAGGCACCTCTGAAATACGTCGTATGCTAATTGGCCGAGAATTATTTGATGAGTCTCGCTAAGGAAAACGATATGACTCAAATCCAAAGTAAAATCGATCCTGATGATCCTCTGTATGTCACCAACTACAAAATAATGACCGTAATGCTGGAAAACCTTAACGCCAACCTACGCCATATAGAAAAAGGGGGTGGCGACAAAGCGCAGCAGCGGCAAATTAGCAAAGGAAAGCTACCAGTCAGAGAGCGGGTAAAAACGTTATTAGATCAAGACAGTGAGTTTTTGGAAATTGGCCAATTTGCCGCATGGCGAGTGTACGATGAGTCTATCCCTTGCGCAGGTGTTGTCGCGGGCATTGGCACCGTTGAAGGTGTTACCTGTATGGTTATTGCCAACGATCCTTCTGTTAAAGGCGGCACCTATTACCCGCTGACCGTCAAAAAACACCTCCGCGCCCAAGAAATAGCTGAACGCTGCCAGCTACCCTGTATTTATCTGGTCGATTCAGGTGGCGCCAACCTTCCCCACCAAGCGGAAGTCTTCCCTGATCGTGACCATTTTGGCCGAATTTTTTATAACCAAGCGCGGATGTCAGCTAAAGGTATCCCACAAGTTGCGGTTGTCCATGGCCTATGTACCGCAGGTGGAGCATACATTCCTGCCATGGCAGATGTCGCTATTATCGTCAAACAACAAGGCACCATATTTCTCGCTGGCCCACCGCTAGTCAAAGCAGCAACAGGTGAGATCACCACAGCAGAAGCCCTTGGTGGCGCAGAGGTTCACTGCATGAAGTCAGGCGTTGCTGATTACTATGCGAATGATGAACACGATGCCTTACGCTTAGCACGCCAAGCCATTCGCACTAGCAATTCTAAGCCCGCGATAACGATAGGTTCTGCTGGTGCAGTTACCCTACCCAAATACGATATGGATCAGCTCTATGGCATCACCAACACTGATCTACGCAAACCTTTTGATATTCGGGAAGTTATTGCGCGAGTGGTTGATGGATCTGAGTTTGATGAATTTAAAGCGCTATATGGCAATACTCTTATTTGTGGATTTGCGACCCTTCATGGTCACCCTATTGGTATCGTCGCCAACAATGGCATCCTTTTTTCGGAATCGGCTCAAAAAGGCACTCACTTTATCGAACTCTGCACCAAGCGCAAAATACCCCTCGTTTTTCTACAAAACATCACAGGCTTTATGGTAGGTAGCCGCGCCGAAGCAAAAGGGATCGCCAAAGATGGCGCCAAAATGGTGATGGCCGTTGCTTGCGCTGATGTGCCTAAATTCACCGTGATTGTTGGTGGGTCTTACGGCGCAGGAAACTACGGTATGTGTGGTCGCGCTTATAACCCCACTATGATGTGGATGTGGCCTAACGCCCGAATTTCGGTCATGGGCGGTGAACAAGCTGCTGGCGTATTGGCACAAGTGGCACGCGATATAAAACAGCGAAAAGGCGAAACATGGAGCGATGAGCAAGAAGCCGCATTTAAACAACCTATTCTTGAGCAATACGAACAAGAAAGTCACCCTTATTATGCCAGTGCACGATTATGGGATGACGGCATCATAGATCCAAAGCAAACGCGCAATGTACTCAAACAAGCCCTAAATGCAGTGGCTAACGCCCCTATTCCTGATAGTCAATTTGGTATTTTCCGCATGTAATAAGGGGGCGACATGAACATCAATCACACATCATCAAACCAGTTACAGTTACAGCCGCAATCAATAGTGTTAAATATAGAAAAGAACGGGGTTGCCTATCTGGCGCTTAATCGGGCAGAGAAACACAATGCATTTGATAGCAATATCATTGCTGAATTGATTGAGCAGCTCACCATACTCAATAACAACCCCAATATTCGCGCTTTAGTGCTTCAAGCCAATGGTAAACACTTTTCGGCAGGGGCTGATTTGCAATGGATGCGATCTATGACAGATAAAACACCAGAAGAAAATCAGGAGGATGCCGAAAGACTCGCCCAGCTCATGCATCGATTAGATACCTTCCCTCACCCTACACTGTGTTTAGTACAAGGTTGTGCCTTTGGCGGCGCATTAGGGCTTATTTGTTGCTGTGATATGGCGATAGCCAGCCCTGATAGTCAATTTTGCTTGAGTGAAGTGAAGCTTGGCTTGATCCCCGCCACTATTGGCCCTTATGTCACCCGTGCGATAGGCATACGCCAAGCTCGTCGCTATATGCTTACCGCTGAAATAATAGAAAGCCAAGTCGCACTTAACCTAGGATTAATCCATATTTCGACAACCAATATTGATCAAGCACGCGACGAGTGGCTCCAACACATTCTTGCCAACGCACCGATAGCCCTTAGTGCAGCTAAGTCCCTGTGCCAAGCCTGTGACGCCGAACATATAGATGAACACCTTCGTCAAACCACCAGCGAAATGATTGCGACCCTGCGAGTCTCACCTGAAGGCCAAGAAGGCATCAGTGCATTTTTCGAGAAACGCCCACCAAATTGGCAACCAAAGCCAAGCCAAAAAAATGAGGATAAGCACAATGAGTGATTACCCTAGTCGCGTGTATATTGCTGAAATGGGTGCTCGAGATGGCTTACAAAATGAGCCACTTGTCGGCACCCAAGCTAAAATTTCGCTTATTAATGCACTGTCACAGTCAGGGTTAACCCATATTGAAGCAGGGGCATTTGTTTCACCCAAGCGTGTTCCTCAGATGGCAGACTCCGCACGCGTTTTCCAACATATCGAACGTAAAACAGGGGTCACCTACTCGGCTCTCACACCCAATATTCAAGGCTATAACGACGCAATGGCTGTTAATGCAGAGCAAGTGTCTATTTTCACCTCTGCATCAGAAGGTTTTTGCCAATCCAATATCCATTGCTCTATTTCAGAAAGCTTAGAGCGTTTTATCCCTGTAATGGAGCAAGCAAAACTAGATGGTATTAAAGTACGCGGCTATCTCTCATGTGTGATCGATTGCCCTTATGATGGCGCAACCTCACCACAGCAAGTTGCTCACATTGCCAAAAAGCTTTTTGATTTAGGCTGCTATGAAATTTCACTCGGCGACACGATTGGAACCGGTACACCTATCAGAATAGGACGCATGCTGGACGCGGTGCTGAATGTTATCCCTCGCCATCAAGTCGCAGTGCACTTTCATAACACATGGGGACAAGCATTAGTTAATGTGCATCAAGCACTTACTATGGGAATTAGTACTGTTGATTCCAGTGTCGCAGGATTAGGCGGCTGCCCTTATGCACCCGGCGCGAGTGGCAATGTAGCGACAGAAGATGTTTTATATTTGTGCCAAGGGCTAGGCATAGAAACAGGTGTGGATTTAGAGATGGTGACAAAAGCTGGGTGGGATATTTGCAGAGAAATAAATAAAGCGCCGCAGTCGAATGTGTCGTTGGCACTTTCGGCTCAAACAAAAAAACCCCGATAATAGTAAGTATTATCGGGATTCATACATATCGTACTGATAACTAAATACTTACATATTACTTAGTTATTTTCAGTGTCATACGATCCCAAGATGCTACGTTAATTGTCTTTCGGATAACATCACTATTCTCAGGCTCATAAAACCCACCAGTATAATTTGGAATAAATGGTCGCTGACTATAGTAATAGCTCACAAATGGTGTCACGGTTTCCCATTCGTCTTCATCAAATTTAGCAAGCTTCTCTGTATCAATCACTGTATACGTTAAATAACGGTTCGTTGCTACATTTTCAGTACAAACATTACCATCAATCATACTAACAGGTTTAAGGTTATGTAAATTTTGAATATTTACACTTGGAGCACACCCCTCATAGCGTTTCACCTCTATGATGACAGAAGCTTGTTTACCTTGTTGAGCAGCCTCTTTTTGCGACAACGTAACAGGCTTCATCATAACAACTAATCGAATTGATTGGCTCTGAGGATCAACTGAAGGCAGTTGAATAGCTCCTGCAAATCTCACTTGAGTTTCTTTTAAATATTTAAAATCAATATTGTTGTTTAAGTTACTATCAATTATAGAAAATGTTGGCGGCAACTCAATATCACGATCCGCTGTTTTAGGTTGCGGTGGTAATACAAGTACGCGTTTACCCGACTGATTTGGTAAGGTTAACGCAGCGTGGTTAACACTCTCTTCCTCTGTAATACTAACAATAAGTGGTTTCGTATCAACGATTGGCGAATAATCCATTACTCTTACTGTTGCTACATTTGGATTCTCAATCTTGAGATACTTCTCTCGATATGAACCTGGTGTAACGTCTAAATCATAAGATCGCTTACCCAAAGCAGCTGGTAAATTAAGATTTACCTCCATCTCAGGTTGATAATAGATATAATCTATCTGAGATGGAATCCCTGGATGAAGCGCTTTAGATACTTTTCCACTAACAGTCCATGTTTTGCTCTGATAGTTATCATTACCCTCAGCAGTTACTCGCACTTCATAATTACCTGAAGCACGAACGTTAAGCTTTCCATTAGCACCATCAGCTAATGTCACGACTTTGTCACCATTGACTACTTTATAATTTACACCAGCTGGAGCATCGTTAACTTCAGGCGTAATTACTCCGCTTTTTTCATAACTAGTGACAGGATAAACAACACGCGCTAAGTTCTCAGCCTTAACGATGCGCACAGAAAAGTTTGTTGTCGCTGACTTGTAACTACCAGATTCCGAGTCTGTTACTTGGATAGTGGTAGAGCCCGCCTTCAAGATAGTCATCTCACCAGAAGAAGAGTTAATATTCACGACACCTTGAGTGGCACCAGGCGCAATGGCATAAGTCAGCGTTCCTTTTCTACCTATAACGTTAGGAGCTGTGATTGTTGCATCACCAGGACGATATACCTCAGATACTGATTTAGGAACCGAAATGCTTGAGTTAGCCGGTGAAATTGCAACCGAGAAACTTACAGGCTCTGATTCTTTATAGTCACCATTACCAGAACTTGTTACTGTAAAGTTAGCATTACCAGCTTTAAACACCTTAAAACATGCTTCTTTTTCTTCATATTTTACAACGGAATCACTACCCTCAGACTTAATTGAAAGTGACCCCTTAGCATTCTCAACTTTAAGCTCATCAACTGAAATACACATATTCTCAGTAAAAACTTTATTGATATTTTTCACTGTCATGTGAGGATGTGGTGCTGGTAATACAGTCACTGACACCTCTTTCGATGCCGAGTGATATAGATTACCGCCATCATCAGTAATACTGAGAACGGCATGACCTGCATGCTGTAACACTATAGCTTGGTCTTTTACTGCGACAACATTAGCATTCGATGTTGTAATGGATAAACGGCCTTGCTGACCAGCAAGCTTCACTGTTTTCGTTGCTGCAATATCATTTTCGCTAAACACATATTCGAGCTTATCCTGTGTTAAGCCAGGATGCAGACCAGGAGTAATAGTGTACTGAAAAGTCGTTTCAGATCTCTTAAAGCGATTATCTTTATAATCAATTGCTTTTAATTCAGCCGTACCAACACCAATAATTTTTGGTTTACCCGTATTATTATCAATTACCAATACACCATAACCACTTACACTGTATTGGGGTTCTGCCATCGCATTTTTAGTGATTACAGGTAACACCTTATTTTCTTCGTAGACGAAACTTGCATCACTTATTTCTAATTCAGGTCGTGTACCTTGCTGAATTTCAACAATAAAGTAATGATTTCGAGCTTTGGTGTCATAACCTTTACCAAATGTCTGTGTTACATGAATAGTCACCGTGCCATCTTTCAAGACATCCATCACCCCTGTTGTCGGGTTAATGGTTAAAACTTTAGAGTTCTTATCTTGCGATGCCAATGCATAATGCAATGTGCCTTCATTACTATCGCTAATTTTTTGTGGTTGAATCACCAGCTTTTTAGTGAAGAGGGTCTCAATATTAGCAAATTTAAGCTCACCCGGTTTTACAGCCTTAATACTGATGTTCACCCGTGTTGATGTAGGTAAGTAACGACGGTTCCCCTCATCATAAATAATGACTTCCGCGTAACCTTCATCACCTAGCGGCTCCATCTCTCCCGTCACGCTATCAATAGTCAGCAAGTGTTGGCTCTCTGGCGCCACACTATAAGTCAACGGTCCACGCTGTCCATCAACATGTAATCGCGTCTTTTTATTCGATAGAGTCGAAAGCGTTTGATAATTCGCATGTAGGTCAGAGTTAGTCGCTTGCTCAATATGAACAGTAAACGTATCTGTCGATGTTTGATAAACCGAGCTAGTATCTTCAACAACTATGGTTACGTCGCCTGGATTTAGGAAGGAAATCACACCCGTTTGTTTATTGATCATAACAACATCGCTTGGCTCTCCATCAGCCAAACGATACGATAAGTCACCAAAAGTGTTGTTAACAATAGGTTGATACTGGCCATTATCGTAATATGTCATATTGACGTCTTGAGCCATTAATGGATCTCGCGCCGCTTTCTTCTTTGCTGGTGCTTGCACGCTTGAACTATTTTCTGATGACGACTCACCGCCACCACACCCAGTTAAGACGAGCGAAGCACTTATACACAGTGCTAAATATATTTTTTTCATAATTTAAGACGGCCTTTATCGCTACCGAGTGAAGAACACGGCACTTGTAATGGTTTTGACTGGTGTTTTTTAAGGCGTCAATTATACGTTTAATATAAAAATAATTTCAACACATATTATTACATTTAGTAATACTTTAATAAAATACATACCCATTAAGAATTAAAAGCCTATAAAAATGGGCATGAAATCAAGTAACAAACAGTTACACCTAAATGCAAAATAAAGATCTCATATAAAACCTATGCATATTTGATAAATTAAAACGTGATTAATATATGCATGTTTATTTGTTAAATAAAAACATACCACATCGTTAAAAGTTAATAATCCTAACAACTAAAGTAATTGCATCTATTACAAATAGAATGGAAATTTAAATTAAATAATCAGTTATAACTGTAAAATAATGAAGCAGATCAAAAAAGGCGGTAACTGGGATACCGCCAATAGATAAGATGCCGCAATATAACGATTAAATGCAATTAGTCTGAACGTAAACAGCGTTGTTCTGATTCAAGTTCATTTGCTGCACGCCATAGTTTTTGCTCTCGATATTGATGCTTATCTAGCGTTTCTTGGATCCCTTCGATGGCGAGTTCATCCATCGGGCCTATGTACTGCTCGGCATGATTTGTAAAAATAGTCCTAAATTCTTCCATGGTTGGAAGACGGTTATTTTCCTCCTCAAAATTATCAAAAATATCAGTAACCTTTACTGATATGTCACGCTTAATGCCATCATGATCTGAACTATCCATATTAACCTCAGCGATAAGTCACTAACTAGTACAAATGCCAACCATAAAAACATAGACATAAGTGTATGCTTTTTTGTTACGGGTAAGTGTAGTTGAAGCCAGCAGTGTTCGAGCAATAATGTGATACATATTTTGTACAAAACAACAAAAAAGGACGCAGCAAAAAGTCGCTAATACAGTAATAAAACCGTAACATGTAGCCATGATTAACCTATTGCGCCAAAAATTATTTTCTATCGTAATGATATTACTAAGGATTTAATCAAATAACCCTATTTTAACACTTTGTTAAAATATTGCGCTTTCGTACTAATAATAAACAATAATGACTACTGAACAGCAATTAACAAAACGCGCTGCAATCCATTACATTTTTGCAGCTGGTATTTTTAGCTTGTATGGGGAGCGAGTCTGTCCATTTCTTGATTCTCTGGCTGGTTGGCAAACTGGACTCTATGCCTTCATCACTTTCACGCTGATATTTTTATTACGCTCAAGGTGGCTGAAAAGTGACGATAGCCTTCTTTGCGTTACTCACAATATGTTCATATTTGCCACTGGGGCGATAGGGTTGTCTCTGTGGTATAGCTTTTTTCATGAATTCCCCGTAGAAAGTGCCTTAAAGGTACTCTTTGGTATTGCCAGCCTTGGGGTCTTAATCAGCCTAGATCTCTCTCTTTATGGTCAGATTCTGCATTACCCACGCACAATTGATGTCAGGCAGCTTGCCGATATTCAAAGCTACCGTCATTCGCTTGCATTTAAAATGGCAGCTACTGTGCTTTTTGTGGTGACTTTACTCACAGTGGTACTTAGCCTACTTATGCTTAAAGATGTGCATTGGCTCGTTCAGAATGTGGCGATTACAGGCCCTCGTGTTGCAATCGTAAGTATCATCAAAGAGTTTGCTTATGTCGCTATTGTACTGCTCGGCTATACAGCATTAATCATGTATCAATGGCTAAAACTGTTGCGCTTATTGCTTATCAATCAGCAACAAGTATTACAACAAGCGGCAAAAGGCAACTTAAGGGTTCGAGTACCTGTTGTACAACACGGTGAAATGGGGAAAATCGCGCACTATACCAATGAAATGCTGAGCCGCTTAGAAAAAAGTTACGATGAAATCAACCTCACCCGTGACGTTGCTATTGTTAGCTTATCAGCCTTAGCTGAATCCAGAGACAATGAAACCGGTGCACACATTTTACGTACACAAGAATATGTCCGTGCTTTAGCTAATCAACTCAAGCATCGAAACTCTTTTCGTGAGTACCTAACCCAAGAACGTATTGAACTGCTCTACAAATCAGCGCCACTTCACGATATTGGTAAAGTTGGTATTCCTGACGCTATTTTACTCAAGCCGGGGAAGCTGACAGATGCTGAGTTTGAGATCATGAAAACACATGCTGTGATCGGGGCTGAAGCATTGGCGACCGCTGAAAAACAAATGGGGAGTTCAAGCTTCTTAACGTTAGCGCGAGAGATTGCTCTTTCTCACCATGAAAAGTGGGACGGTAGTGGTTACCCATCAGGACTGATTGGCGGTGATATTCCACTCTCTGGCCGACTAATGGCACTAGCCGATGTCTACGATGCTTTAATTTCACCGCGTGTGTATAAGCCCGCTTTTAGCCATGAGAAAGCCAAAGGGATCATACTGCAAGGTAAAGGAACACACTTCGATCCACAAATCGTCGAAGCCTTCTTGGAATGTGAAAATGAATTTATGCAAATTGCCCGTAATTATCAAGATAATGCATTAGTTGCAGCTTAGTATTCCAACGGCTGTTACCCTTAAATGGCCTGTTTGAAGCCAGGCCTATACTGATTTTCATATCAGCCAACTTAAGTATCCAAACCGTTAATAACAAGACTACTTTTTAATTGTACGGATCAAGATTAACGCTATTTCAGCTGAATACGAATGCCAACTGTAAAGCGTTGTGCATCAAGCTCATTTAGCCCAACTAACGAACTTGCCTCAACATAGCCATACCAATCATTATTAAAGCGCCCAGCCATACCAACATGCACACGCCCAAAAACTTGATCATCTGATTTAATCACTATGGGTAACGAAGATCCGTATTGCTCAGTTTGAAGCTGGCTAATGATTTTTTGACCGCCACTATCAAAGTCATAATGAGCATAACCGCGTACATAAGGTTGGAACAGACCCAAGCTAGTACGGAACGGATAAGTAAAACTCGCACCTGAAATCAGCATGCTAGAACCTAGCGCGTTGACATCTTCAACGGTGGAAAAAAGATAATTAGAATTGCCACGAGATGGTCTTTCAGTATAGCGATCTGTATCTGAGAGGATATGCTGCAATGAGCTTTCAATTGCAATGTCCCAATGCTGATGGTTAATTAAGTACCCTGCCCCTAATGAGAATACCCATACATCTGAATCGGCTTTTTCTTGCTGAGAAAATGGCGAGTTATCCAAGGTCGAAATACGACGTTCAATATCTGTATCAACCACTGCATAGCTCGCACTAAAGTCAATGTACCAGTTGTCTTGGAAGTAACTGAAATATCCAGATGCCATTAACGCATCAATATCAGCTTGATTGTCCTCTCCTTGGTAATAAGGTAATCCGAGAGCAACCCCAAACAAATAATGCTCGTTGAGTAAATAATCACCACCTAATGTCACGGCATAGCCATCTTCAAATTGGACATTCGTAGCAGACTGATTTGGTCTTACATCTTGATCAATACGTACATAAGCATCTAATCGAGATTGTTCCTTTCGGCCATATCCACCGTCGCTGTATAGTACCGCTTTTGACAAGTTCGTCGACTGAGCGGTAGAAGAATAACTAAGCGATGAGTCCGAGGGCGAGAGTGAATTATTGATATTGCCAGCACGGCTATAAGAAGAGTAAGTCGATTGCTGAGAACGCGTTTTATATTCGTCATGTCGAAAGTCTGCTACTGCACCTTTAAGACCTGACGAAATCGCCTTATACATACCTTCCGATAAACTAATATCATCCTCTGCGACAGCGCATAATGCATACAGGGCAAAACCCCAGACTAAAGGCACACGCAGGTATACATAGTGAAAAGTCATAAACACGCCCCTAAAAAGACTTCAACTGAAGCTGAACTTATTTGCACTCTTTGGTGCATATTTATCAACACGGCTTCAACATTTAAGATGCAAATGAACATGTATTCATACAACTTAAACTTCACCTTCTTGTGAAAATATCGACTGTAAAAGCAACCTATTAAGCATAGACACAGCCCTTAAAGCTCGCCTGCCAATCTCGATAGAAGGTCAGAATGACAGTCTCGTTTTGGCGACGCTTACTGACAAGCTACTGAATTAAAAAATTAAATACCTTCGAATACTTTTTTAACCTTAAACTAAAGGCTGTGGCATTTTTTTGACTCAGCACGATAAACATTACCAATATGTAGGTTTGATGTGATATTATATTCACGAAGCACTTACATACAACTACCTGCATTCAATATGCGAATAACAACTAATTCATTTATTAGCCATCAAATAATGACGCAACAAGAATAAAAATCACATGCTTGATAAAGAACTAAAATACGATAATTACCAAGTAGGTGCTGAGTTCATTTACGCTAGCTCATCGCGTGTTCTCTCTACATCTAAGCAAGAAGTAAGCCTAAATCGTGCAGAACGGGAAGTCTTAAACTATTTGATCACAAATGCTTATCGTGTGGTGTCTTTTGATGAATTACTACAAGCAGGTTGGCCGCATAAGTCTGTTGCTAGAACGTCTTTATTTCAAACTATTCGCAACTTGCGCATTAAATTGAGAGAGACAGAAAAAGGTGAGTTCATTGAACTGATATCCAGTGTTGGTTATCAAATAAAAGCGACAGCAATAATCCCATCGGCAAGCGATATCAATAAGAATCCCCCACCAATGCTTGCTAAAAAAAATAAAGCGCTTAAATATAAGACAATTAGCGTATTCAGCACCCTGCTACTAATCGTTACACTCGCCATGTATTCAGCATGGGAGGCAAATACTGAGTTCAATTATTTCTACAAGGTCACTCATACCAAAGAAAACAGCAGTATTGTTTATCTCACTAAATCGCAAGATAAATTAGATTTTTTAGAGCGGAATAGCTCGGCTTATTTGACACCGACGACATTAGGCCAACGCTTATTCTTCATCGCCCAAATGGATGATTACTATTCCATTGCGTATTGCGATAGAGATGATGACGGCCAGTGCATTCCATCATCAGTCCAAGCGATTTCTTTTGGCCATGCAGATATCAATGTGTTTTGGCAAGAGTTAGCAAAAAACACAACATCAAGTTTAAGTGTTCCTTTGCTATACAAAGAACAAAACATTCAAAACGCCGCAAAGTCATACAATCTTTATATTGATAATGGCAAATTCGTACCTAACCTCAGCCAATTATACTTTCAAAAAACCGCGGATTTTAGCTGGACATATACCGCTATTTTCTACAGGAAATTCAACAAAAAAGGCCGATTCACACCGTTAGCATTTAATGGAGGTGAAGTCACTGTGTCGACCACAAGCAAAGCACCGTTCATTGCAAAAGCGACACTCACCGTAACCTGCGCACATACGTTTTTGCTAAATGACGACATTGATAAACTGAGCGATGGCCCAGCTGGTAGTTTAGAGAAACGTATCAATACAGACTTTAACAATAAATCGTTGATTATTACTTACATGCTGTATCGTCAAAATGGGCTTACTTTATGGTATTCAGAACTAGATGGTTTTTTCTGGTTCAATAAAGAACACATTATGCAGTCAGAAATTTCTTCGTTGGCAGATTTTGAAGTGTGTACTGATTACCTCAAACTTGGCACATGCAGAGATACTCCAATAAACCCCGTAGATGTGCAAAACGATAGCGATTGAATCAAGCTAGACTTTATAAAAGCCCAACGCATTTTCACTTAAGAAGCTATTTATAGTGCAGTGACTTTCTACTTAGGCGAAAGCCTTCGGTTAATGGTCGTTAAGTCTGCCGTTTATTTTTACGCACGAATAATACCGGCAATGTATGCAAAACAATTAACCGAATAATATGATTAAGCATCACAAATGAAGGTTCAAGCCCCAGCATTAGCGCTGTCACTGTCATCGCTTCAATACTCCCCGGCACCCAAGACATTACCAAAACCAAATACGGAAGGTCCAATAAAGTACTAAAAGCCCCCGCTATAAGCAAAGTCACAATCAAACCGAGTATTGTAATAAATACCCCAGCCTTCAAGTACAACAGCGTCTCTTTTAATGTTACCGATTTTATTCTGATCCCAACAAGCGCACCAAGCAATGCCATCGCAACAAACACCATAATATCTGGCATCATAATCGATACTGTTGGCACAACAGCATGACCACCAGCAGTCACCAATAAACCGGTAATCATAAAAGGAGCTGGCACACCAAGCCTTTCAAGCACAAAACCAAAACCAACCGCCGTGAACACTGCGGTTGCCAATTCCAACATATTGACCTGCAATAAATTATCAATGTAGGAGGTCGAAACCATAGATGGTTCAAGTTTTGTACTGTATGCAATAAGGGATGCTAACACCATCAAAGAAACTAAACGCACTGTATGGGTAAAAATGACTTTCTGAGAGGGGGTACTTTGGCTATTAGTGATCACTAGAATGGCGGCCATCGCACCTGGCACAGGTCCCAATAAACTATCGTTTTTCGACCATTTTTCTATTTGAGTTAACCAGCAATAACCCACAAGTGTTTGTATCGTCATGCAGGTTATCAACCCGAATAACACACCAAATGATAAGTGACTTTGCCACTCCCCTACTTGAACTAGGCTACCAACACTGATACCAAGGACAATTTGGATAAACGTTAATGCGTGATGATGTAAAGACATAGAGTGATGGTACTTACTGGCAAGTAGCACCAAGAACATGGCACCAAACATCTCGCCCATTGGCAGTAAGAAAAGCGACCCAAGTATTGCACCTACTGCGGTATAAAATAAGGTTATAAGCACACATCTATCCTTGTAAGAAAGCTAATATCAATCATATCCGTACGATTGTTCAGTGCCTTTTTCGATTATTTTTGGGTATGCTAAACCCATAACTTAATGATAAGGATATCAAAGTGGGAACCGATTTACGCAACCAATGTCACACGGTACTGTCTGGCCATACACCAACTTCACCTGCGACCTTATTTCAGCAAATGGCTGATTGGTGCAGTGAAAATCGCATAGAACATGATATGTATGGTGAAGGCGACCTCATCCAAGGTTTCGAGCAAAAGGTGGCGGATTTGCTGGGTTTTGAATCTGGCTTATTTGTTATCACAGGTACCATGACCCAACCTACAGCACTCCAACTTGCCTGTCATGAGCGTAATAACCCTGTCGTAGCCATGCACCCTTCTAGCCATATTTACCTCCGAGAACGCCAAGGCTATCAAGTTCAGCAACGCTTCACTGTGTTACCAGTGGGTGATCCTCATAAAACCTGGACGCTTGATGATTTACAGCATTGGCCAGATGATATTTCAGTGGTACTTTACGAATTACCCATGCGTGAAATTGGCGGGCAACTTCCTAAATGGGACGATTTACAAGCAATCAAAGATCACTGCCAAAGCAATAACATCCACCTGCATATGGATGGCGCACGCCTGTGGGAATGTAAAGCCTATTATCAACGCGAATATAAGCAAATCGCATCTGGTTTTGATAGCGTCTACGTCTCTTTGTACAAAGGCTTAAATGGTTTAGGGGGGTCGTTATTATTAGGCAATAAAGCCTATATAGAGAAAGCACGCTACGCCATGATGCGCCAAGGGGGCAATGTCTACCGCCGGTCGCCTTATGTTGTCGCTGCTGCAATGCAATTTGAACAGCAACTCGGACAAATGCCAGCCTATTTTGAACGCACACAAGAATTATACGCCCTACTCGAACGCTACCCTAGATTTACAGCCAACCCAGAACAGCCACATACCAACATGCTGCACCTTTATCTTCCTGTGAGTGTGAGTCGTGTACAAGCGCTACGCGATAAACTGGCAAAAGAGCAACAAATTTGGCTGGGCTCTCCACAATCAGCACCACTTAAAAATCAGTGTTTTCTTGAATGGTACGTAGGTGGGGCCTTAACAGCCATGCCCAATGAACAACTCATCTCTATCTTAGATTGGCTAAATGAACAGCTTTCGCAATAAGAAGGGTTCTACTTCTCGTGCATCATAGAAACGAAAGAAGGGGGGAACATACGTTCTCCCCCTTCTTATGTAAGGCCTTTTATTGATGCTTACTATTTAAATTTGAAATATTTAAAGACAGATTGCTCAACCTGTTCCGCAATCACTTTATGCGTTTGCGTTGTTGGGTGAGTGACACCCCAGAATACATAGCTGTCAGAACCGTAACTCGCGCAATCATTGGTTAGTGAATGGCTAGTCAAATAATCAAATGACGAACTGCGATTAATATTTAAACAAGCATCTTGCGCGTTTCTAAAACCATATTGAGCAGGGTCTTTCGTTAAATTCTCAAACAAAGTGCTGGTGTCATACAGTGTAATATTGACACCTTGCATACGGAATAACATGACCTCTTGAGCAACAAACTGATTAAATGCGGTAATTTTAGCCTTAATCACTTTCGCATCTTCCGGATCGCTGTATTTAAATTGCGGTGCTTTTGTTGCGTCAGGTAAATTTAGCACCACGATATTATTCGCACCGTTAGCTATTAACTTTTTCAAAGCACGGTCAAAGTCGTTACTTACATCGGTAACACTTCGGTTGTAATTCACAAAATCATTTAAGCCAAACTCAATCGTGAATAGACTGTTTTGTGGATTATAGTTCTTCGCCATTTTCATGTAGGTTAAATAAGAATCAACCTGATCATGAATGCCTGATAGTGCAACATATTTGGTTGTACCCGCTGCGCCACCAACAGCCCAAGTATAAAGTGGCAAATCCTTCGATTCTGCTAAATACTCAGTCCAGACAAATCCATTGGAGAAATGCCCTAAGAACCATGCATTCCGATTCGGGAAAATCCACTGAGAACCATTATATAAATTACCCGTATCTGAAATACTGTCACCAAAACTGATGATTTTATTAATCGTATCAAGCTGTTCAGCACTGTCGTTAGTCCAAACTGAATGGTTATAAGACATTCTTGTATCTGCAGCAAAATACGTCATGTCCGCGGTATCATGCGTCACACCTAACGTACTGTCACAACGCGCTTTAATTACAGATTGCGGGGTATCAGTATAAAACATGTTTTTAAATGAGACAGAAGAGTACCAATAACCTGGCAGCGTAAAATAATCACCATTTGCATCTAATGCCCACTCCCATGTTGTTGCTACATCATCATGAGTTGCATCTGGGCGATACCAACACTTTACGTAAGTATAGGTTTCTGCACCTTGAATGCTTTGAACTTGCGCATAAGAAATACTTTCTGGCGTAACAGGAGCATCATTTGCTGTTGCCGCAGTTGCTGTTAGCGCGGTAGAAAAGAGGAAAGTTAGCGGTATTATCATTTTATTCATAAATAGGCTCGCATCATAATTGTGCCACAATGGATTATGCAATGAATTAAACTATCTACAGGTATCAGGGAAAGCTAAATCACCGTATATAGCATTGCACTATATTGCTTATAGCGACCATTTTCTGTTGATAATAATAATTAATTGATACTAACTGTGATGCTTATACCAAATATTGAAATATAAAATCCCCCCATAACAAACGAATGAATATTTAATCCATTAAAAACAAACAAGTGAGTCTTTATGGATTAACTGTGGCGCCAGCTTATTCCACCATTGAGCCACACATTACCCATTAATATGCTGGCTAATAAAATCAATGAACACTCGTATTTTAGGAGAAACTAACTCACGTTTTAAATAAAGTGCATAGGTAGAGCTCATTACGTCGTAAGGACTAAAAACAAAATCTGGCAATACTTGAATCACAGTGCCCTTACGTAACTCATCATGCACTGCCCATAATGGTAATAATGCTAATCCTGCATGATTTAATACCAACTGCTTCTGCCCATTAACCGTATTTATCGTTAGGTTAGGGTTTATTTGCAACCGCGTTGGTGAGCCACCTTCCATTAAAAACCAATCTCGCCACCCTGCGTAGCCATAGCGAATACAGTCAAAATCAGCTAATTGTGTCGGTGATTGAAGATCCCGTTTCCCCGCTAAATATTCGGGTGACGCACACAGCAAGAAGTTATTATCGGCTAGGCGCTTCGCAATTAAATTGGAATCAGGCAAGCGCCCACTACGAATAGCTATATCTATATTTTCATCAACAAAATCAACAACACGTTCTGTTAATTCAAGTTCTACGTTTATCTCTGGATAGAGTTGACGAAACTTAGGTAATAAAGGAAGCACAACACACTCACCAAACCCTACCGTCATACTGACTTTTAAGTGCCCTCTTGGGCTTTCTTGAAGATCATTAACGGCTTTTTTTGCTTCCTCAAGTTCTGCAACTACGCGCTGAGAATAGCGATAGAACGTCTGCCCTGCTTCTGTTAATCCCACACTTCGTGTGGTTCTGTTTAATAACCGCACGCCCAGTTCAGCCTCCAATGCAACCAGCTGACGAGAAACAGAAGATGGCTGAATATCAAACAGGCGGCTGGCCTCCGAAATACTGCCCGTTTCTACTACGCAATTGAAATATTGAAGCCGAGTGATCATCTTAATACCGTAGATTTATGTCTCTAATTCAGGAAAAACTACCCTTTTATTGCTTAAAAAGCAAAACAGACTTGCCCGTAGCTATATTTTTGTTTTTTGTGCAAAACGTATGATGGCCTCCATCGAAACAAAAAAAATTATCTACAAGGCAAATATTATGAAAGCGATGGTTGTTCACACATTAGGCGCTAGCGACGTATTCCAACAAGTCGATTACCCAACACCAAGTGTAAAACCCGGTCACCTTATTCTTGAAGTGAAGGCGACCAGTGTTAACCCACTAGATACCATGCTTCGCTCTAGCGATACGCCTTGGTCTGAAAACTTGCCAAGCATCCTACATGGTGATGTAGCCGGTATCGTCACCCAGGTAGGTGAAGGCGTTACTCAGTTTAATGTTGGCGATGAGGTGTATGGCTGCGCAGGTGGTATCGCAGGTACAGACGGTGCACTTGCCGAATATATGTTAGTAGACGCAGATTTAATCGCATTAAAACCGAAAACACTGTCAATGCGTGAAGCCGCTGCGCTCCCGTTAGTGTCGATTACAGCCTGGGAAGCGCTACACGACAAACTGAAAATCAAAGCCAATGATAATGTGCTTATCCACGGTGCAACAGGTGGTGTCGGCCATATTGCTATTCAGCTTGCTAAACATTTTGGCGCGAACGTTTCAGCGACATCAGCTCCTCAAAACTTAGCGATAGCACAACAGCTTGGTGCCGATAACATTATTGATTTCACCCAATCAAGTGTTGCTGATTACGTCGAACAATACACAGATGGAGAAGGATTCGACGCTATATTTGATACCGTTGCTGGCGATAACATTCAGCGTAGTTTTGAAGCTGCCCGATTTAATGGCGCTGTTGCGACCACCCTGCCGATTGCTGATGTCCTACAAGTGGCACTAAAAAGCTTAAGCTTCCACAGTATACTGATGCTGATCCCACTGGTGCACGGTAAAAACCGTGCTAGTCACGGCCAAATTTTAGCAAAAATTGCAAAGCTAGTAGATGATGGCGAAATCAAACCGCTGCTGGACCAAAAACGTTTTTCAATCTGGCAAGTGGCTCAAGCGCATCAATATTTAGAATCAGGTAAAGCAGTAGGCAAAATCGTATTAGATATGTAGTAACCCGCGAAAGTCTATTGATATAAAAGCACACTGCCTTTTTATAACGGCAAATGCTCTGTCATGTAATCAATAAATACCCGCAAACGAGCTGGCATGTATTTCGTTTGTGGGTACTGCATTGCAATTGCCCCATGATAGTTACTCTTTATTGTCCAGTCTTCTAGAATAGGCACCACAGAGCCATCAGCTAAAGCATCGGCAATGACAAAACCATGGAAAATACCGATACCCAATGCATTCTTCACCCCATTCAATCGCATCTGAGAGTGGTTAACAGCATAACGGCCACTAACCGCGACAGTATGAAACTCATCGTCTTTCAAGAAATCCCAAATATGATCCCGCTCAGTTTCCGCAAGGTACAAACAATCATGATCGGCTAAGTCAGTCGGATGGCAGGGGAGCCCTTTTGCTTCTACGTATAAAGGGCTTGCGCACAACACAAGGTTGGTTTTCCCAATTTCTTTCAGCACTAAATTTTCATCAGGCTTATCTGTCAGCTTAAAAGCAACATCGACATTGTGTTTAAACAAATCAATATCCCCATCGGCAGCTCGCAGCTTTAATTGAATTTCTGGATAGCGTTTTAAGAACGGCACAACAAAAGGCTGTAATACTGAATTTAAAAAGGCCTCAGGTGCTGCAACGGTTATCGATCCCGCAGGTTCAGTATGATCAGAGGTCGATAATTCTACCGCTTGCTGTGCTGCATTCACCATCACAACACTTTGATCATACACCCGCTGTCCAGACTGGGTGATAATCAGCTTACGCGTAGTACGTTCAAACAATTTTACTGACAATGCTTTCTCTAAACGCGTGATCAGTTTGCTCAAAGCCGATGGCGTTACGTTCAACTTTTTTGCTGCAGCAGTAAAACTCCCCTCATTCACAACTAGAATAAAAGCGGCTAAATCCGGTAATAACGCGATGAGTTTGGTACTAATCATGATGTTCTGTGCTCTATGTCTCAGTACACATTTTTATTTGTGCCTTAGATTCATTAATGTTTTTCCATCTTGAGGGATAATCCTCTTAATGGCAATCAATTACAATGAGGGAATAGCTAATGAACGCTGATAATTAGCATTTACAGCTGTCCCTACAACACAGTAACGACCAGGACGTTACTACTATAATGACTAGGAAGGAATTGGATTATGTCCACTGCATTCTATCAACAGATCCAGAATCAAATTGAAGAAGTAAAAAGTGAAGGTTTATACAAATCTGAGCGCATCATTACTTCAGCTCAAAAAGCAGCCGTTTCAATCTCTACTGGTGAAGAAGTATTAAACTTCTGTGCTAACAACTACCTTGGCCTTGCAAACCACCCTGAGCTTGTAAAAGCAGCGAAAGCAGGCATGGATGAGCACGGTTTTGGTATGGCATCTGTGCGCTTTATTTGTGGTACACAAGACTCACATAAAGTGCTTGAAGAAAAGCTTTCTACTTTCCTAGGTAAAGAAGACACTATCCTTTACACATCATGTTTTGATGCTAATGCTGGCCTTTTTGAAACCATTCTTGGTCAAGAAGACGCAATCATTTCTGATGCACTAAACCATGCCTCTATCATTGATGGTGTTCGTTTATGTAAAGCAATGCGCTTCCGTTACTCGAACAACAACATGGAAGAGTTAGAGCAACAATTGATTGCGGCAAAAGAAGCTGGCGCACGCCACACTTTAATCGTAACTGATGGCGTGTTCTCTATGGACGGCGTTGTTGCAAACCTTCCTGCTATTTGTGACCTTGCAGAAAAGCACGGTGCACTCGTTATGGTTGATGATTCTCACGCTGTGGGCTTCATGGGTGAAAACGGTGCTGGTACGCACGAATACCACAATGTTATCGACCGTATCGATATCATCACAGGTACGCTAGGTAAAGCTATGGGTGGCGCTTCAGGCGGCTACACATCAGGTAAGAAAGAAGTGATCGACTGGCTACGTCAGCGTTCTCGTCCTTACCTATTCTCTAACTCAGTTGCTCCTGCAATCGTTTCAGCTTCAATTCGTGTACTTGATTTGCTTGCTGAGTCTGGCGATCTTCGCACCCAACTTTGGGAAAACTCAGCACACTTCCGTACTCGCATGGAAGCGGCTGGCTTCACTATGGGCGGTGCTGATCACGCGATCATTCCAATCATGCTAGGTGATGCAAAAGTAGCGGCAGAATTCGCAGAGCGTTCACTTGCGAAAGGTATCTACGTTGTAGGTTTCTCTTTCCCAGTAGTTCCTAAAGGCCAGGCACGTATTCGTACCCAAATGTCTGCAGCACATACTCGTGAACAGCTTGATCGCGCATTTGATGCGTTCATCGAAGTTGGCCGCGATATGGCAATCATTAAATAATCACAGATAGAAGTAAGGGAAATAACATGAAAATTAAAGCTCTGTCTAAATTGAAGCCAGAAGAAGGCATTTGGATGACCGAGGTTGAAAAACCTGAAATGGGTCATAACGATCTGCTTATTCGCATCAAGAAAACAGCTATCTGTGGTACTGACGTTCATATCTACAACTGGGATGAATGGTCACAAAAAACAATTCCAGTACCTATGGTTGTAGGCCATGAGTACGTAGGTGAAGTTGTTGGTATTGGCCAAGAAGTTCGCGGCTTCAACATTGGCGACCGTGTTTCAGGTGAAGGTCACATCACATGTGGTCACTGCCGTAACTGTCGTGGCGGCCGTACTCACCTTTGCCGTAACACAACTGGTGTTGGTGTAAACCGTACTGGTGCTTTCTCTGAGTTCTTGGTTATCCCTGCGTTCAACGCATTCAAGATCCCTGCTGAAATTTCTGACGATCTAGCGTCGATCTTTGACCCGTTTGGTAATGCTGTTCACACTGCACTGTCTTTCGATCTTGTGGGTGAAGACGTACTAATCACAGGTGCTGGTCCTATCGGTATCATGGCTGCAGCTGTTGCACGCCACGTTGGTGCGCGTCATGTTGTTATCACTGATGTGAACGAATATCGTCTTGGTCTTGCTCGTGAAATGGGCGTAACACGCGCAGTTAACGTAGCAAACGAGAAGTTAGAAGACGTAATGTCAGACCTTGGCATGACTGAAGGTTTCGATGTGGGTCTTGAAATGTCTGGTAACCCATCAGCATTCAACAGCATGCTAACCAGCATGAACCATGGTGGTAAGATTGCCCTGCTAGGTATTCCACCATCAGACATGGGTATCGACTGGAACCAAGTGATCTTCAAAGGCTTGGTGATCAAAGGTATCTACGGTCGTGAAATGTTTGAAACTTGGTACAAAATGGCAAGCTTGATCCAATCTGGCCTAGACCTAACACCTATCATCACTCACCACTATAAGATTGATGATTTCCAAGCAGGCTTCGATGCTATGCGCTCTGGTCAATCAGGTAAAGTAATCCTAGATTGGGAATAAACCTGCACGGGTTTAGCTTAAATCTAGATTAAAAACATCAAAACCCTAGTACCTACTACTAGGGTTTTTTCTTTCGAATAAAAAACAAGTAAGATCAATCTTCGGTTAGGGCAAACTTGCTACTTCTTAACCACACCCTTTAGGTATTTATAAGCTTCAGAAAATAAGAAATAAACCCCGCCAGCACTGGTTGACGCTGCATACTCTTGCGTTAAATAAACAAAGTTAGATTTAAACTTCTCTATCGCCTCTTCTTGCGTATCAGCGTAAATATAGTCTCCTTCGACCTCAAAGCCTTGCTCAAGTAATTGATCTTTTTCTTCTAAGAATGTGTCAGATTCAGGGTTTAAAAACGTAAATGCCTTTTCGTTGTCACCTTGACGGAAAAACTGGAACTTAGCCATAACCACTCCTTATATGAATAATCATGACTATATGCTTGATAAATCACATTTAGAAGCAAAATTACGACTATGACATTAGCTGCATAAGATTATATGACTTGGTTCTACAAACAAAAAAACAGAATTTGTGCAGGACTTCTCTGAATATAGCGGAGAGATAGGAATTTACTGCTCGCAAGCTCGCGGCACGAGCAATGTGCTTTCGCTTCGCTCAAGTGAACCCTGTTCTAGAGTTCTTCAACCTATCTCGAATCATAAAATTTAGACAAAAAAACCGCCTAAATTTCAGCGGTTTCTTTAAATGCGGTGGAGCGCATTGGGGATGGCAGATTTGGTACAAAATCTTTTCACATTCGCTCAAACGTAAAAAAGGCGCTAATAAATTAGCGCCTTTCTTGTATATGGCGGAGAGATAGGGATTTGAACCCTAGGACGGGATAAACCGCCGCCGGTTTTCAAGACCGGTGCTTTCGACCACTCAGCCATCTCTCCATGCGGCGTATAATACTGCCCGACTCTAAGCCTGTAAAGCATTAAGTTAAGATTAAAAATCAAATGCTTATTTAACACCCACCCTGTACATCAATGCATCTTCAATACGCACGAGATGCAACTGGCCGCATAAATACAGGTCACATATATGACTTATTGTTGCAATATTTGTTACGCACATATGGAAGCAATATATACTTTATGAATCAGGTTAAATTATTAATAAATACAACAATATTAGTAATTAAATATACTATTGCCTGTCTCTCTTTATTACAATATATCATCCTGTATGGGGCAGGGTATATTCATCTGCATGGATTGGTATCATGAGTAAAGCTCGTACACTTTCTCTCATTCTTACAAAACTGACACGTCTTCAGCAATCAACAAAGCATGATGCTGTTAAGCTGCTGCGTGCAGAAATCAACCAAATGATTTCAGCTGAAAGTATCCAGCTACCAGGTGAATACAGTAGCTTTTTAAATGCTTACGATATTTATCGTAGCCATACTATTGAGAAGGCTATTCCATACTTCATCCATTGCCAGATCCTCTGCAGCTCTAATAGCAATATGGTATTACACCTGTATTGCGATGTTCATCTGGGGACAATTTATTCTCTTATCGGTCAATATCACCAAGCCTTGAAGCATTTTCTTGCAGCCCGGCAAAATAACACTATTGAAGACGAGAATTTAAAATTATTGCTCAACCTCAATGTCGGTGATACCTATCTGTCACTTGGTGATTTTGAACGAGTAAAGCAATATTGCCTAAAAGCAGTTGAAGTTGCAGAAGCAAATAATGAGCAAAGTTGTTTGACGCTTGCGCTTGATAATATTGCATTGGCTGAAGGACATTTAGGTTGCTTGGACAATGCATTCATTCATATAGAACGAAGTATCGATATTGCCCAGGCACTTGATTGTTCCCGTTCTAAGGGGTTTGCATATGCATACAAAGCACGATTACTCACATTAAAAGGTGAAGATAGCACCGCTGTGCATTACTACCGTAAAGCTGATCTTTGTTTTCTAGAAACATACGAATACATGGGTCGCAGTGACAATTTGTATCATTACGCCCTACTCTTACAAGCATCGAACGAACTTGATTTATCTTTAGAGCGATGCCATCAAGCACAACTACTCATTCATCAAGAACAAAACTATCAGCTTAGAATTAAACTATTCCGTCTAGAAGCTGAAATTCACCAACAACATGGTGAAGCCGAACTTGAAAAAGAAGCCATTGTTAAACAAGCTGATCTTGCCAACCAAGAGTTGAAACGTGCGACCAGCAATGAGACAGAGTATATAGAAAGTATTCTTAAACTCGGCGCACAAAAACGCGAACATAGTTCACTGCAAATGTTACACAGTAACTTGAAGATCATCACAAAGATTGGTCAAAATATCGCCACCGTGAATAGCCTCAATGACTGCCTGCTTGATGTATATAATCAAATAAACAAAATCATCCCAATTCATGTCTTTGGAATTGCTCTTTATAATGAAGAGAAGCAAGTGCTTAATTACAACCACTTCATTGAAAACAGTAAGCTCATTACGCCATTTACAATTAGCTGCGAAAATACTTCAAGTTTAGGTGCTTACAGTATTCGCCACCAAAAAACGCTACTCTTAAATACCAGCTCAGAGAAAGAAGTTTCGACTTATATAAACCTCACCCATTTAGATCGACAGATGTACTTTGGTGATGGCGAACGTAACCAGTCTGCAATCGTGACACCCATAAACTTAAATAATAAAACGATTGGTGCGCTCTTTTTAGAGCACAGAACCGCCTACCTTTACCAAAGTTATCACTGTGATCTTGCCGAGCAGCTCGCCAGTTTTATTGCAGTCTCGCTTGAGAACCAGCGTCAAACACAAGTACTGCAGAAACAGCAGCTAGAGCTTGAAATCATTAATCACAAGCTAGATACCTTGTCACGACAAGATCCACTAACACAATTACTCAACCGTTATGAATTAGAGAAAGTGGTTCCGCAGTTATTGCACAAAGCGAGGCTCTTAACCCAGCCAATCACCTGCCTAATGATCGATATTGATTTTTACAAAGGTTATAACGACTACTATGGTCATCACGAAGGTGACAGGGTACTTGTTCAACTTTCTGAAATATTCAAACGCGAGTTTTCAGGAAATGATGACTACGTGTTCCGCTTTGGTGGTGATGAGTTTCTAGTCCTGTTATACGGACAATCACTCGACGCTAGCCACCATAAAGTACAACAAGTTCAACGCGCTGTTGAACAGCTCTCTATTCCACATCAAGTGTCTAAATGCGCCTCAACGATTACCCTCTCTATTGGGGGATATTGCTGGCATACAAACAACAATAATGCAGATGAAATGGACATTAATGGCTTGATTCAGTACGCGGACGAAGCGCTCTATCATGCCAAAACACAAAGTAGAAATACATTTGTTGCTTATGATAGCCACACGTTAACAGCACCGGATATAAGTACTTAGGGATTAGTTTGGCTTTTATTACACACTAAATAGAAAAGCCGCACCATTGCAGTGCGGCTTGTGTGTTTTGATCCTTAGTCTACCTAGTTCAAGTACACTCAAGGCCATTTGTTACTCTACTTTGTTACTGTCTATCATGTTTCGTGTACGGTAACATTGTACATCTTGACTCATGTAACATTGTACGTGGAGCTATGTTGCTATGTCTCTTGTAACAAATGTAACTTTATATCAGGCTTCGCCACTCACTACGTTGAGTTTGCCGTGCTCGTAACGTTAATCGTTGATCGAGCGCTATAATTTAGCGAAGAAGTATTTTGGTTTTTTGTTGCTATCCAAATTGTAATGTATCAGCTAAATCACTACTGATGCATTTGACGATGCAAGAGTACATTTTCCACTCTTTACATCCGAACCTACACCCTTGAGACAGATTAAAACAGCTTTCCTCCGAAACGCTAAGAAACAACTCATTGCAGGTTCACTATAAATATGGTCATAAATCTGGCTTTTAGCAAATTAAATAATGATTTTTTACGGCTTTGATCACCTTTTGAAAAAGGCAATTTTAACCAATTGAAATACCTTATAAAAAGTGATTATTGCCGATTACCGCATGAATTTGACGACGTATTCAGTGTAAAATATCGCCAAAATCTTTTCATCTTTACCAGGTAATACAGCATAAATGGCAAGTTTAGGGTACCGACTACAACGCATTCCTACCGCGCAAGCGGCACTCGCTCTTGGTACGACCGGCCTAGGCCTTGCTTGGTCTTTATTTATACCTGAATATTCACATGCGCTACGCAGTGTTTTCGCCTTTATAGGTGCATGTTTACTCTGTCCCGTTCTATTGAAGTACTTACTCAACCCAAGCTTGTTTCTTCAAGATTTAAAACACCCGCTCTATGGCAGTTTAATGGCACCAATGACAATGACGCTGTTAGTGCTCGCTGATTATTTGTCATCGATCCACATCTATAGTGCCCGGTTACTCTGGTATCCCGCGCTATCGCTTCACTTTGTCATGCTAGTGTGCTTTTTTTACTTTCAGCTGCGTAATTTCCGCTTGATCCACATGTACCCGAGTTGGTTTTTATACCCAGTAGGGGCAATTAGCGGCACATTAGCAGGCGTGCAGATTGGCCATCACACCTTCTCGCTAGCCATGACAGACATTTGCATTACCCTATATTTCATTATGTTACCCGTTGTACTCTACCGCTTGTGCTTTGCTGGTCGCTTACCAAGAAAGGCACGCCCAACGCTTGCTATCATGGCAGCCCCGGTAAATTTATCTCTCGCTGCATATCTACTGAACGTACAAGAACCCGACCTAATTCTGACTGGTGCTTTAGCTGGCGTGGGGATCACCATGACGATTCTGGTGTACTTATGCTATTTCGACTTATTAAAGCAGCGCTTTCAACCCTCGCTTGCCGCTGTGACCTTTCCGTCAGTGATCAGCGCCGTTGCAAGTGAGCGTTTAAAGCAGTTTTTGATTGAAGATTTTCCACAGTGGGCATGGCTAGAAAAACTAGGTTTGTTAGAAATCACAGTGGCGACAGGTCTGGTGGCTTGGGTGAGCTATCAATACGGCCGTTATTACTATGCCCAATATCAATCAAGAACATACGCTAAACCATCACTGTCATAGTCCGCTGATTAATACCGCCTTTACCATTCTTGATTATTATGGATACAAAAACGGCTCTGAATCACTTCAGAACCGTTTGGGTCTTAGAGCATATACAATGTCACTAGCATACCGCTATTAACAAGGTGCGCTAATTAGATGTAAAGCTTTACAACATCTGATGGCTCTTTTTCGCCACCTTCAAGTTGATCAGTCCAGTTAAGACCCACTAGAACACCATCTTCAGCAAGAGTGATCATCCAGTCTTCAACAAAGATATCTAGCGGTAATTCTGCAACGCGGAATTCAGCCCACTCATCAACACAATGAGTCTGTGCATCTTCTTTGTTTGACCAAAATGGCATCACTTCTGAGTTTTCGAATTCAGAAGAGTCAACGGCTAGCCAATCACCTTCTTCATTACAAAGACCCCAAACAAAACGTGTCTCTTGGCTTTCAGTCACGAATAGATCCTGATTAGCTTGGATATCCGACGTTAACTTGGTCATAATTTTCTCTCTACTGTTCGTTGCCAAATTGGCGATGATTGAAGCTTATTTTATCAAAAATTACGAGTAAAACGTGAAGTTATTATGACCAAATTTTGCAACTAGCACCTTATGTCCAAAAAGTGAGCAATCATGGCCTTAGCTAGTCGTTATACTTAGTGAGCATTTTGGTCACAACAAGGCGAGTTATGGCTACGGTCGACTGGTTGAGCTACCTCAACACGCAATCATTACTTCCACCACGTTCACACGTAGTTGAAGCAAATCAATTTCTTGGCGAGCGGCAATCAATGAATATTGCTGTTGATTGTGGCTGCGGCGCAGGACGTGATGCTTTGTATTTGCTTGAACAAGGTTTTCAAGTTTATGCTTTTGATAAAGACTTACCCACTATAGAAAAATTGGCACAACACAGCTTAGCGGCATCAAACCCTATGCTTGACGTCAAAATCAGCTCTTTCGGTGAATACCACTTCCCCAGATCTCACCTCGTCAATGCAAGTGCCTGCTTGTTTTATAGTGAACCCAATGAGTTTGCTATTTTTTGGAAAAACATGGTGAAAAGTCTATTTAGCGGCGGTATTTTTTGCGGGCATTTTATTGGCAAAGATGACATCGGTATCGATGAAAAATTACCGATTCTTACCCATACCAAAGAAGAGATAGAAGACTTACTAGAGGGATTCTATGTCATCGCTTGGCAAGAAAAAAGAGAACGCTCTTCTCAGTTAACTGGCGAACAACGTTATTGGACTGTCTATACAGTGACGGCATTAAAAAAGTAATGCGAAAACTGATTATTTTTCATCAAAATGTATGATAAATAGCTTCTCGAAAATGCACTTTAATGACAAAATCGCATAATTCCTGACTACTTTATTATTATGGTTTACTCATGCAATCTCAACGTGCGGGTAATGCACTAGCCGCTTTCTCGTTTGTGCTATGGGGCTTACTGCCTTTGTATTACCAATATCTGCCAGGTGCGGATATTAACGATTTACTCGCTCTACGTATTATATTTTCCGTGCCATCTATGCTGTTAATCTGTTGGGTATTGCGCCAGCCTTTGCCATCATTATCTTCTGTTTGGCAAGATAAACGATCGCTCATCATGACCGTGATTGCCGGTTTAATCATGTGTGTGTCTTGGTACGCTTTTACTTGGGCTATGACCCATGGTCAAGTGCTAGCCGCTAGCCTTGGTTTTTTCATTAACCCTTTATTTGCCATTGCGTTAGCTGTGATCTTCTTGAAAGAGCGCTTGTCTCTCGCGCAAATGATGGCTGTAGTATTAGGCGTGTTAGGAATTGCCTATCAAGTATGGCATTACGGTGAATTGCCTTGGATATCCCTAATCATGGGCAGCTTCTTTGCACTCTATGGTTTATGTAAGAAAAATATCCGTTTTGATGCCATGACATCTGTCACTTTAGAGTCTGCAATACTCGCACCTTTTGCCATCCTGTATTTGTTATGGGGTTACAGTCAGGGCACAAGCACAGCATTAAGTGCAGATTTTGGTACGCAATTACTCTATATCGGATCAGCACCTGTAACATTGGCACCTTTGGTCTTTTTCGCCTTAGCAATTAACCGTACCAGCCTGACGATGGTTGGTTTAATGCAATACATCGAGCCAAGCTTGCAATTCTTGTTAGCTGTTCTTTTATTCAATGAAGTGTTTGACGGCGTGAAAGCGGTCAGCTTTGGCCTTATTTGGCTAGGGTTACTATTGTGTACACTAGAAGCCATATTAAGAATGTTTAAACGAAGCAAACGCTTACAAGCCTAATACCCTCTTCACTTACCTGAGCCGACGTCATTGTCGGCTTAGGTAATATCGTTGTTTGCTATTTGAAGCCAGAGTAATACCATTCATAGCCGTAGCTTTCTTGCCCCACGATTGTATATCCGTCACAGTATTTACTATTGCATTCGCAACTCATGCTTTTTCCCAATACCTTTGTAGTCAACAGTGATTTTTTATTATTTTCTGATGCATTAGGTGAAAATATGGATTTTAATCAAGTATTTAATGACAGTTACGAACGTTGTCATCGTGATGAAGCCTTTCTTGAAATCTTTTACACCAAGTTTTTTGAAAAAGGTGAAAGGTTCAAGTTGATGTTTGATGGTGTCGATATGAAAAGACAAATGACAATGATGAAAGCATCATTAATGATCATTATGTTGGCATCTACTTCTGATTCTGCTCGGGCAAGTGTAAAAGTCTACGCATTACGCCATGGCAAAAATGGGCTTGGTATCAGTGAAGATGACTTAACGGTTTGGTTCATGTGTTTACTAGAGGCCGTCGCGATCTGCGATCCTGACTTCAGTGAAACCGTTAGAGATGCATGGGAACATTGTTTTGAAGATGGTTTGCAGATTATGCGTAAAGAATGTGGGTAATTGCCCTGCAACTACCCCACCACTCATAGGTCGTGATTATTTATGACCAACACCGCGGTTTTCTTTTTGTGCCAGCGTAATACGGCCAAAACCGAGTTTTTTAAAGTAGTTATCACGGTAATCTTTCGCTGCTTTCGCTGATTTTGAAACCGCTTCTACTTGCTGTTCCATTTTAAGAAAAGCTGTTAAATCAATACCTTCTTCAGCAGCAACCGCTTCTTGAATCGTGCGGTACTGATCGTATGAAAACGTCAGTGTTTTTTCCTGCATCTTATAGGTATAAAGAATCGTACGAGACATAAGTCATAAACTCATTTTACAAATAGGCGCAGACTTTACCTTATTTAGCGCCATTCTGTAAAATAAATTTCAGAGTCAAAAACTTGCTAACGAACACAAGGTGTCGAGGCTAATCATTTGAATTATAAAGGTGAGATGAAGGGTAAACACGCGTGCCTACCCTTCTGTACTGATAAAATATCATGTTATTCTTCAATCATATTATTACGTTTACATGATAAATAGTTTGCAACATCACTACCATCCATATTATTGCTGTCTTTAGTCAACTGAGCTGATGCACAAATAGTAGGATTTATGTTTCCCGTTTTCTCGACCTGAGCTTCATTTGCCATTACGTTAGCAGAGAAGAATGAAAACAAAAACACTGAAGCTAATAGTTTTTTCATAGGACCACCTTAATTAAATCGTCAATATGTACAGTATTCTTGAATATAGAATATCCCCTGTTACAGATTGACAACTAACAATATCAACATTGAATTTTTGTTACACAATAAGAGTAGCAAGTGAAACTTAATGGATGTTGAATATAAACATCCATTTGATATTACATTGTATATATTCAACGCTCATTCAGAATCAATTAGTTCAATTTATTTACTATTAAACCACTACTCTTTCAGCATCCATTAAGGTTACAATATTATCAAGTGGCATCGCTTTGTAATAATAGAACCCTTGAACATAACGCACTCCTAAGGAGGATATATATTGAAGCTCTTCGTGTGTTTCTACGCCTTCAACAACCAATTTAGCATTGGTAACTTTACCAAGCTCAACAACAATACGAAGTAACTCTTTACCCCTTGCTGTATCCAGTTTCTGGATCAGGGAGCGATCAACCTTAATCTTGTCGAAGTCGTACCGTGATAAGTATGCTAAAGAAGAAAAACCTGTGCCAAAATCGTCCAAGGCAACTGACACACCTAAAGTTCGTAGTTGGTTTATCACTTCGGCTGTCATTACCTCATCAGAGACGAGCAGTTCTTCTGTAATTTCAATCTCAATCTGCTCATACTTTAAAGAGCTACCAATGATCAGTTTATCGAGATATTTTACAAAGCCTTTCGTCAGAATTGTATCTGATGACACATTGATCGACAGTAAAAAACCAGGCCGACTGCTATAAGGTGACGTTGCTTGTATTGCTTGTTCGATCACCCAATAATCAAGTTCAGGCATCATCTGAAGCTGTGAGAAGGATTGAATAAACGTCGGTGGTAGTATGTCACCATTGCGGGTCCGATAACGTAACAGGGCTTCCATACCGACTATCTGGCCATCTTTTACATCAACTTGTGGCTGATAATACAGAATCATTTCACCTTCTGCATTTAGCCTTTCGACATCACGTTGCGCTTGTAAGTTACTTTGCATAGAAGGTATGAAACTGGCTAACTTAGATTTAACTGCCATATCGCTATTAACAAAAAAGCGTCGGTTGAAGATACGCGTAACGTCAATTCCTTCACTACGTGTATCCATTATTTTGAAAAATGGATAATACATTGCTACACCAACCACTAAAATGACAATTTGTAAAATAACGCCACCAGCCGTTCCGCCTGTTGATAAATAACCACTTAATAACGGAGGTAGCAGCCAGCTATTAACTTCATTTATCGGTTCAACCCAACCAATCCAAAAAGCAAAATATGCAATAACAAGGCTAACTTGTGGCACTAATATAAATGGTATTAACATAATAGGGTTAAAAATGATCGGTATACCAAATAATAGTGGTTCATTGATATTAAACAACGCAAGAATAAACACTGCTTTAGCTAACGTTTTATAACCACGATTTTTTGCAAACAGTAACATGCAAACAACCAAACTAAAGGTATTGCCACTCCCCCCCATGCCGGTGAAAAAATCATAGAAATTTGCGCTAATAATATTCAGTGCATCACCACTATTTCGCCATGCTTCAATATTAGCAACCGTAATATCATAGAGCTCAGATTTATAAGTATGCAATACATTATGACCATTAATGCCAAATGACCATAATATGCTTCTAATAAATTCATAAATCATTGCATCGGTAAAATCTAACGGATTTAAAACTGGAAACCAGTTATACAAAGAAAGCGTCGGCATGAGCATAACTTTAATAAAACTACTGACCAACACAATACTCGTTAGTGAAAGCATGTAACAAGCAAGCACTTTTAAGCTGTTATCCACGACACTGCTTGATAGATCAACATGCATTAACTTGGTACGGTTAATTATGCTAATAAGTGTGGAAGTCATGAACGCGCTCAACAAAGCAACAGCGAAGCTATTAGGTAATGGAATAACAGTAGAAATAAATGTCCATTGATACGATACAATAAAAAACGCCACTAAGGAGCATGCTATTGTGGCCGATTTAGGCAGACGATGCGTATCAGATAAGTACATTGCCATATAGATATTAATCAATATTGGAAATATATGTGCAGTTAACCGCCCAATACTCCCAATCGTTTCAGCAAACGATAGCCACTCCATTCTAAATGCAAAGATCTCTAATAGATTGCAAAAAGTTGCTAGTAATGAAATAGGCAAAGCCATAATAAAAACATTACATAGCGCAATTGCAATTCTATTGTTAGAAAGGCGAGTAATAAGCTGAGAAAGCACGAAAGAACCTCACGCATCATTCCTTAAAGGCATGACTGTATCGTTAGATAAGAAGCATGAACGTTATTCTATCTATGCTAAGTGAATATTCAATAACTTTAGTATAATTGGAGGTGACTAATACCTATAGAGAATCAGGATGTAAGGCTATGAGCAACCAAAAGAAAGGAACAGAACGGGTTAGAACTGTTGTTTAGTAGGAGTATATATAGCTTGAAGGAAAACAAGTAAATTATTCACCCACTCGATTTCCCCCTGGTTATACACAGAAACAGTGGATAACTTTTTGGATCTGTAGCTACCTACAAGTCACTCACTAGTGTAGAGCCGAGCACTTTTGCTCATAAATCTTTAAAATAATGGATCACTTGATTTTCACTTCCACGCCACACAAGAGACGGGTCATACTTTTCTTGTTCAAATTTACCATCAATCATGACGTCAACAAGATCGATTACCGCTTGCTGCTCTGCACTTAACTCATTAAGCAAATAGCCTGTCCATAGCCAAATATCTTTATCTGGGCACTCTTCACGCACACGTAGCACCAGCTTAAGCACTGATGACACATTCTCTGGATGAAGGGGATCACCCCCTGATAGTGATAAACCACGACGCTTGATACGTGTATCATTCAAATCCGCAATCACACGATCTTCCATTTGCTGCGTGAAAAAATGTCCGCTATCCAACCGCCACGTGCTTTTGTTGTAACAACCACGGCATTGATGCACACAGCCAGAAACAAACAACGAGCAACGTGTACCTGGTCCGTTTACAACATCGACAGGGTAATAGTTATGATAATGCACAGTATTTCCTCGCAGCTAGAAAAACAAAAGAAGCGCATTTGCACTTCTTTTATTGGTATTAACACTTAACTTTATATATCAATATGTTACATGTGTTTTACGCGACGCTTAACTTCTTCTTGCTTCCCAAAGTTAAACGGGCGAGCATCAGGGCTACCAAGGTAACCACATACACGACGTGTTACAGATACTTTTGACGGCTCATGGTTACCACATTTAGGACATGTGAAACCTTTGCTTGTGCAGTCAAATTCGCCTGTAAAGCCACAGTCATAACACTCATCAATCGGTGTATTTGTACCGTAATAAGGTACGCGGCTGTAACTGTAATCCCACACGTTTTCTAGCGCCTCAACATTATGCTGAATATTCGGGTACTCGCCATAACAAATGAAACCACCGTTCGCAACTTGCGGGTATGGCATTTCAAAGTCAATTTTGTCGTAAGGGTTTACTTGCTTCTCTACATCTAGGTGGAAACTGTTGGTGTAGTAACCTTTTTCAGTTACGCCATCTACAACACCGAATTCTTTTGCATCAATCGCACAAAAACGGCTACACAAGTTTTCACTTGGTGTGCTGTAAAGGCTAAAGCCGTAACCCGTTTCTGCCTTCCATTGCTCTGTTGCATCTTTAAGACGCTGAACAATAGCTACCGCTTTATTACGCAGCTCTTCGTTGTCGTACACATGTTCTTCAGTGCCGTATAGTGCATTGATCGTTTCATGAATACCAATGTAGCCCAATGAAATAGAAGCACGGCCATTCTTGAAGATTTCAGCAACATTATCGTCAGCATTCAAACGCACGCCACACGCCCCTTCCATATAAAGGATAGGTGCAACACGTGCTTTCACGCCGTCTAGACGAGAGATACGTGTTTCTAATGCACGGCGAGCTAGTTGTAGGCGCTCATCAAGCAGTGTGAAGAATTTGCTTTCGTTGCCTTTCGCTTGCAGTGCAATACGCGGTAAGTTCAAACTAACCACACCGATATTGTTACGGCCTTCGTGGATCAGCTCGCCATTTTCTTCGTACGGGCCTAAGAAGCTACGGCAACCCATAGGGGTTTTGAATGAACCCGTCACTTCAACCACTTTGTCGTAGTTAAGAATATCTGGGTACATACGCTTAGATGCACATTCCAAAGCAAGTTGCTTGATGTCGTAATTCGCGTCGCCCGTTTTATGGTTTAAACCATCTTTAATAGCAAAAACTAATTTCGGGAATACCGCTGTTTTACGGTTCTTACCAAGGCCAGCAATACGATTCTTAAGGATAGATTGTTGGATTAAGCGAGATTCCCAAGATGTACCTAAACCAAAGCCAAAGGTCACAAACGGTGTTTGGCCGTTCGCGGTATGCAAAGTGTTTACTTCATACTCAAGCGATTGGAATGCATCATAGCACTCTTTTTCTGTACGCTTTTGCGCGAACGCTTCTGGCTGAGCAATATCCCACTCTATCGCAACTTCTAAGTGCTTTTCGTAGCTCACGGTAACAAACGGTGCCAGCACTTCATCAATACGGTTGATGGTTGTACCGCCATAAATGTGGCTTGCGACTTGTGCAATGATCTGCGCTGTCACAGCAGTGGCTGTAGAAATTGATTTTGGTGTATCAATTTCTGCATTACCCATTTTGAAACCATGCGTTAGCATGCCGTCCAAATCGATCAACATACAGTTGAACATTGGGAAGAACGGTGAGTAATCCAAATCATGGTAATGAATATCGCCATTTTCATGCGCTTGTACAATATCACGTGGCAATAGGTGCTGCTTCGCATAGTGCTTAGCAACAATACCCGCTAACAAATCACGCTGTGTTGGGATAACTTTACTGTCTTTGTTTGCGTTCTCATTGAGCAGCGATGCATTGCTCTGCTCAATCAGACCACGAATTTCATTATTTAAGTGACTTTTCTTTTCACGAGAAAGATCACGGTCATGACGGTACTCGATGTACGCACGTGCCACTTCTTTATGTGGGCCTGCCATTAGGTGGTTTTCAACTGCATCTTGAATGGCGTGAATTTCCACTTCCTCTGCCGAGATAAATTGTGAAAGTACACCGTCAGCAACAGATGCAGCATACGCTTGATCCATCACTTCAACTGACTTAGCAGCACTTAGCACGGCCTCTTTAATACGGTACGCATCGAAAGGTACACGGCATCCATCACGCTTAATAACAACAGGGTTCACAGCAGGCTCCTATAATGACACTGTCACAAAAACACTAAATGTAGGGGTATAACAAACATCCACTACAATATATGGTGCGTATTAGGCAGAATTTCAAGAAAACAAACATTGATCAATATCAAGTTTTTACAAAGAGCGGATAGGGATCGAACGATGATTTTGACCGACCCCAAAAAACCAAATGTAATTTATTTCCTGACACTTTTTGTCAAACCATTTATTCGCTTTCAACCCACCTTTTTGGCAAAAAAAATTCTTGCAATCTCTAAAATAAAGTAGAATGAAGAGACACTTAATTAGGATGTTTTTTTCATGGATGAACTCAGCCTAACCGCTCGAGTAGACAAAGCTGCACTTACCAATCTATCAACAGGCTTTCGTTGGGCTTCTGCTGTTTCTCTCTTCTTCCTATTAATGATGACTTTCTCTTTTCGCATAGAAGATACAGGCATCATTGATAGCTATTTCGACCAGTTTTTCCTGCTGGCTATCATAAGCAGCCTCGTCTTTATCTTCGGTGCTAATCTCTTAAACATTCCGTTTTTCTATGCACGCTGGAAAATAGCCAGCATTGCTTATGCATCAACATTTAGTACCTGTTGGGCTGCAATTATTGCCTTAATATCTATTGGCGGTGACTATTACGATGCAGCTGACATCCTTAGCGACATAATTTTAATGATTGTTTTATTAGGTTTTTTCTCTTATCGCCCCGTTCTTTATGCAGGTATACTCCCTATACTATTTGTAAGTACGGTGATCAGTTTTGTTTCTGCCAAAAATGCCATAATCCTACCAACAGAGAAATTTATTGCCGCCTGTCTAGTGATTGAGTCTGGGCGACGCATCCTTTATCGCTGGTTTTATAACAACATCGAAAAAGATCACGAAAATAAACGATTAATGAAAAAACTCTCCGATATTGCCTCTCGCGATCAACTGACAGACATCCATAACCGTCGCTTCTTTGAATATGAGCTCGATAAGCAATTTCAGCGAACCAAACGCACACAAAGTGAGCTCGGATTGGTCATGATTGATATTGACCACTTCAAAAATTACAACGATAGATTGGGGCATGTGGAGGGTGATAAGTGTATTCGAACCGTGGCCAAGGTTATTCAGCAAAGCTTAAAACGGAGTACCGACAGTGTGTCACGCTATGGTGGTGAAGAGTTTGTCGTTTTGCTACCTAATACCGATTTAGCAGGCACGCTGCAAGTTGTAAAACGCATTAAAACAAACCTGGCTAACAAAGCCATGGTACACCCAGACTCCAATACCTGCGAGTGGGTAACAGTTAGCCAAGGCATTGCACAGTGGCGTCAACATATAGGGCCAGAGAGCCTTATTAAAGAGGCCGATAGCTATTTGTATAAAGCGAAACAATTGGGCAGAAATCAATATTATTACTCAGCAGCCTAAACTATCCACCTAGTATGCTCACGAGCTAACCCCCGAGTCATGAGCAAGTAAAAGGCTAAGCCTTCCCTGTAACGACACCATCTTTACTATACTGACTGAACACTCACTGCTATCACTCTTTTATGGCTAAAGATGGTGAACTTTGTGAATACAGCCTCCCCGTATAGTGGCACTCCAAACCGTCTTAGCAAGACAGTAAGTGGATACCTGCTTACTAAACTCCGCTATTTACTACGTTTATGGGCTACGATTATTGCCATCGTGATAAGTGCGGGGCTTGTTACGACGTCGGCTAGCGCCATTGAGATCTCTCCAATACCCACCATTCGGCACACTGGTGATCTTAATACCATCAAAGATGAGGGGGTTATTCGTGTGCTTGTTGCTGCTGATCTTGGCTTTTATTACCTCGACAAAGGAAGGCCCAAAGGGGTGGTATCTGAAATGCTTATCTTGTTTGAGAAATACCTTGCTAAGCATACCAATCAACGCCTTCACCTCAGTGTCATTCCCATCGCACGCGATCAACTACTGCCCGCTCTTATGGCGGGCATTGGTGACATTGCAGCGGCCAACCTCACTATTACGGCCCAGCGTGCTACCAAGGTCGATTTTAGCGCCCCTATATTGAAAGACATTAATGAGGTTTTCATCACCTCCAACAAAACCAAACCGATTACGGGTTTTGAACAGCTTGCGGATCAAGATGTGTGGATTCGACCTAGCTCTAGTTATTATCAAAGTATCCGAAAGATTAATCGCGCATTGAAACAACAAAAGTTGCCACCAATGCAGATACATTTTATTGAAGAAACCATGCAAGATTACGAACTCCTTAAAATGATTCAGTCAGGCATGATCACTATGACCGTGCTCGATAGTCATAAAGCTGAGTTCTGGGATTTAGTCACGGATGATTTACAGGTACATACCCAATCCCCTATTCGTACGGGTGGTCAAATTGGTTGGATGTTTAGGAAGAACAGTCCTGAGTTAGCAAAAATCGTCAATGGCTTTGTCAACAATAACCGCCGCGGCACCCTGAATGGCAACGTCATTTTTAATCGCTACCTCAATAGCCAAGCTTGGTTTCAAAAAGTGGTGAGCCCGGAGAATATTAAAAAATTCAAAAAACTCGAAAAACGATTCACGCGTTATGGCGATAAATACGAAATTAACTGGTTGATCATTGCAGCACAAGCATTTCAAGAATCACAATTTGATCAGTCTAAACGTTCCCATGCGGGTGCTGTCGGCATTATGCAAGTTTTGCCACAGACAGCACGAGAGCCCTATATCGATATCCCTAACATCTACAATATTGATAACAATATCCATGCTGGTGTTAAATACATGGATTTTATTTTGACACACTACTACAAAGGTGACACCGACATAGACGAAGTAAATAAGCTGTATTTTGCGCTTGCTAGCTATAATGCAGGCCCTACGCGTATTAAACGTATGCGAAAACTCGCCGCTGAACAAGGTTTCAATGCCGATGAATGGTTTAACAACGTTGAAGTGATCGTAAGGAAAAAAATCGGATTAGAGCCTGTCGTATATGTCGGAAATATCAGCCGGTATTACACTATTTATAAACAAATCTTCGCATTGCAGAATATCGCGGGGCAACGTCAACTCACTAGCATCACACCTAGCAGATAACTGAATTTGATTCGGTTTTGGTTTTGGTTTTGGTTTTGGTTTTGGTTTTGAAATAAGTTGCAAAAAATTCGCTTACCCACTCGCAAATCTTTCATTTTTGTTTTTCAAATAAAGCGTAGCAACCTAAGCTTCTGATATGAAAATATATCGTGTTATATCACTTATTATTCTATGTGGCGTTATCATCCTTATCGCTATTAGGGACGTTGATTTGCTCGATCAAGCGACTACCACACAGGCTATTGAACCTAGCGCTCACACAACAACCACTCTTAATAAAAATCCAAAAACACAAAGCCAGCAACCATCCGCGACTTTACCCACAACGATAACACTAATGAGCTGGAACCTTGAATGGTTAACCTTAACGCCTTTTAAATATGCTCCACCTCGTACCACGCAAGATTATCAAGCGCTCGCACGTATATTCACTGACATTTCACCGGATATTCTAGCTTTTCAAGAAGTCGATAGCCTTACAGCGCTCGAGCTTGTAGTCCCAAAAGAAAAGTATCAATTTTTCTTCTCAGATAGACAAAATAAACCCTCTGAAATATTTAATGACGTAAACCAATTTACAGGTTTTGCTGTACGCAATGGTTTGATAATTAAAGATCCCCAAGATGTTGTAGCAACAAATAAAAATCCATCAGCTAGAAACGCTAAATTACGCTACGCCAGCTATATCACGCTAAGGTCTTCCCCCACAGCTCCCCCTGTACATTTACTCTCTGTACACCTAAAAAGCGGCTGCACTGTTATGAGTAAAAATAAGCCCTCATCAAGAAAATCAAAAGCATGCAGGACATTAGCTCAGCAACTTGAAGTGTTATCAGAGTGGATTAACAATCATCACAATCAACATATGATCATTGCGGGTGATTTTAATCACCTCTTATCCTCCGATTACTTCTGGCTGCAAGAGCAACTAGACAGCTCAAAGGAAGTACTTATCCCACTGACAATTGCGACAGAAGCTAACTGCTTTGTTAAACAAATCCGGGCTAAAAAAGTTCACTACCGTCGTTATAAACAGTTAATTGATCATATTTTCATCTCACAGGCTTTGCTTGAACAACAGAGAATGCCGCTACAATCCTCGGTGCAATATCGCTTTAAACAGGGTGATGTTAAGCAGTTTCAACTCACCGATCACTGCCCGATAATCAGCAATATTCAACTACCTTAGCTGCATGTTTAAACCCTTTTTAAGCTAAAAAATCACCAATTGACGCGATTTTTTGAGATACAGTGCAAAGTTTCATAAATATGAGATATTAATCAAAAATAATTCAGATTATTGATAAGGATTAGAACCACATTAATGAGTACCTCACCCTGAATTATTAAACATAATGATGGGAACCAAGCGGACTCTAAAGGAGATTGTTATGGATGCAATCACGCACGGAACTTTCGTTGCACCCACTGAAGACGAATTACTGATTGAACAACCTGAGCTATTTTACTCAGCTGATAACCTTACAACTGAGCTTGAAGACAGTGTCATTGTTTTGAATATTATCTGCCATGATGCATAGCACACCCTATGCCTAGCGCACACAGCTCAAGTACTACACAGCAATAAAACTGTTAAAAAAAGGGCTTCACCTAAGTGAAGCCCTTTGCTATTTCTCGTGTTTATATTTTAAAGCACTTCTATCAAAACGCTTATCTTAAAATACAAGATGATCACTCATCATCAAGGTTAATAAGCTTCGTTGAACCACCATGGAATTTCTCACGTTTACGCTGAACGAGCGCAAAGAAACCTGGGATCAAGAAAGTACCCGCTAACAGCACACATAACAGGCCACCCGTAAGTGAAATACCCAATGAGTTCTGACTAATATGGCCAGCACCCGATGCAAAGATTAACGGTAGAATACCCAAGATAAACGACCACGAAGTCATGTTCACCGCGCGGAAACGTAATTTACCACCACGCACCGACGCTTTTTCGATATCCAAATTTTTATCTTCTCGCTCAATCTTGGCAAATTCTACAATCAATATGGCATTTTTTGCGGCCAATGCGATTAAGAGAACCAAACCAATTTGTGCGTATAAATTCAATGGTGTGCCTGTTATGGCTAGCGCTAAGAAAGAGCCTAACGTCGCAACAGGTACAACCAAGATGATAGCTAGAGGAATACTCCAACTTTCATACTGAGCAACCATAAACAAGTAAATAAAGATAAGCGCCAATGCAAACGCATAAATAGCCTGATTGCCCGCTTTTACCTCTTGGTAGGCCATACCCGTCCATTCGTATTGGTAACCTTGCGGAAGCACTTCTGCTGCAACACGCTCCATTGCGGCAATCGCATCACCACTTGAATAGCCTTCAGCAGGGCCACCCTGAATCACCGCAGAACGGTACATGTTGTAACGCCAAGCCACATCTGGTTCAAACACTTGATCTATTGTTGCAAGCGTACTTAAAGGGATCATTTCACCACTTGCAGAACGAACATGGAAACGCTCTAAAGCATCAAGATCATTACGATACTCACTGTCGGCTTGAACCGTCACGCGGAAGTTCTTGCCATACATAGTGAAATCATTGATATACATTGAACCAAGATTGCCTTGCAACGTTTGGAATACCTCTGTTAGCGGCACACCTAACTGTTTTGCTTTTACACGGTCAATATCAACATAATAATGCGGCACATTGGCACGGAACGTACTGTAGGTGAATTGGATCTCAGGCTGTGCATTTGCCTTCTCAATCACGTCACCCATCACGTTGGCTAAATCTGTTCGGTTTCGACCTAACGTATCTTCCAATACAAATTCAAAACCGGATGCAGCGCCCATACCAGGAACAGCTGGCGGCCCCATCGCAAAGACAATCGCTTCAGGTAATTCCATCGCTGCACGGGCATTAATACGATTAGTAATCGCAAATGAAGAGTGCTCACCTTCCATGCTATTACGCTCATCCCACTCTTTCAGCTTGATGAACATTGACGCACCGTTAGATGCAGCTGCACCTGTCAGGAACGCATAACCATTAGCAACAGTAATACCTTCAACACCCGGCTCTTGCTCTACTAATGCTTGCAGTTTAAGTGTCGTCTCTTCTGTACGCGATAAAGACGCCGCATCTGGTAGCTGTACATTAACCAGCAAAATACCCTTATCTTCTTGAGGTACAAAAGCGGTCGATGTGGTTTTCGCTAGGAAAGTTACAGACAATAAAGCCACAATAAAGAAGCTAATCAATAAGCCAGCTTTGCGAACGAGGAAGCCAGCTATCGCACCGTATTTTAGCGTAATTCTGTCTAAGCCACGGTTAAAGGTTTGGAACCAACGTGCCGTGTTACCACCGCCTTGCTTCAAAACTAATGAACACAACGCTGGAGACAGCGTTAGAGCATTGATAGAAGAAATGACAACCGATATACAGATCGTTAACGCAAACTGACGATACATGATGCCTGTAATACCCGGTAGCATAGCAACAGGTATAAACACGGCTAACAATACCAAGGTTGAGGTAATGATTGGCCCTGTCACTTCTTTCATCGCGATTAATGTTGCTTCACGCGGTGTCAGGTTCGGATCGTTTTTCATATTGGTATCGACATTTTCGATAACCAAAATAGCATCATCCACCACAATACCAATTGCTAAGATCAAGCCAAATAGCGTCACAGTATTGATCGTAAAACCTGCCATTAGCATGACAGCAAAGGTACCAATTAAAGACACAGGGATAGCAACAACAGGGATCAAGGTGGCACGCATACTACCTAAAAACATGTAGGTAACCGCAATAACCAAAATGATCGCTTGAATCAGCGTTACCACGACCCCCTTTATTGATTCGGCAACAAAAAGTGTGGTGTCGTAACTGGTTTCGTACGCCATGCTTTCCGGCATATTGCCTTTCATGCTATCAAGCAAGTCCATCACCGCCTTACCACTTTCTAACGCGTTAGCATCAGACTGTAGTGACAATGTGACAATTGAAGCAGGTTTACCACGGAACATCCCGTTACCGTCGTAGAACTTTTTACCTAGTTCAACACGCGCGACATCTTTTAAGTACACAACAGAGCCATCCGAGTTTGCACGTAATACAACGTCTTCAAACTCACTGACCGACTCTAAACGTCCTTTTGTGACTAGGTTAAACTGGACTTCTTGAACGTTATTAAACGGCGGAGCGCCTACTTTACCTGCAGCAACCTGAACGTTCTGCTCTGCAAGTGCGGCATTCACGTCTGACGTTGTCAAACTAAGGTTCGCCATTTTTTCAGGATCGAGCCACACGCGCATCGCGTATTCGCCACCACCGATAACATTCACTTCACTGATGCCTTGCACACGCGCAAGCTGATCTTTTACATTCAAATTGATGTAGTTGATCAAGAACTTATCGTCGTACTTATCATCTGGCGAGTAAAAGTTAAGTACCATCAATAAGTCTGGAGAGCGCTTCTTAACTGTCACACCCACCATACGAACTTCAGCCGGTAACTTAGATTCGATCTGCGAGACACGGTTCTGGACGTTAACTTGCGCCATATCCGGATCGGTACCAACATCAAAGGTAACGTTGAGGTTATACGAACCATCGTTGGCACTCTTAGAGGACATATAAATCATGTTCTCTACACCATTAACCGATGCTTCAATCGGATCGGCAATAGCTTCTTCAACTACCTCTGCACTTGCACCTGAATAATATGCAGTCACACTTACAGATGGCGGGCTTATTTTCGGATATTCCGCCACAGGCAAGTTCATCAATGCGATGCTACCAGCAAGAGTCAGAATAATGGATATCACCAACGCAAACTTAGGGCGTTGGATAAAAAAGCGACTGAGCATAATAATTCCTTACGCCTTTGGCTCTTCAATACGAACAGTCATCCCATTTCGTACGCGTTGTAGGCCTTTAGTTAACACCACATCATCAGCATTAATACCACTATGAATAATGACGCCTTGTTCCGTTTGTGGACCAAGCTCAACATTACGACGTTCCGCTACATTGTCGTCCTGCAATACCATGACAAAATCACCTTCGAGGTCACTTTGAACCGCACGACGAGGGATCACATTGGCTTTAACGGGTGTCTTTTCACGTAAAAATACTTGAACATGCTGGCCAGGTAGCAATGTGTGCTCAGGGTTGGGGAAACTTGCACGTAAGGATATAGTGCCCGTGTTTAAATCGATACGGTTGCCAATAAAATCAACTTCACCAACATGGCTGTGATTACGCCCACCGCCCAATGACATAACAACTTCAATTCCGTCACTACCACTGCCAGCGCCATCTAACGTGTCTATGCCTAAATTCAGGCGTTCACGCTCGCTCACTTTAAAAGAAGTTTGGATAGGATCTAAGCTAACAAGTGTGGTTAATACGCCAGTAGAAGGTGATACTAAGTCACCAAGGCTTGCTTTACTGTCGCTAATACGGCCAGTGAATGGTGCAACAATTTTAGTATGAGATAAATCAACTTCAGCTAAATGCAATTGTGCTTTCGCTGCTTTTAATTGAGCTTCTGCTGATAATTTAGTCGCCGTTGAGCGATCGTAATCTGATTGGCTAATACTGCCTTTTGGCAAGAGGTTCTTATTACGCTGCCAGTTAAGCTCTGCATTACTCAACTCAGCTTCCGCTTGAGCAATAGCAGCATTAGCACTCGCCACTTTCGCTTCGTAAGCCGCTGGGTCAATGTGGTATAAAAGTTGGCCTTTTTCGACTGTTTGCCCTTCAGTAAAGAAACGCTCTTTAAGATAACCAGACACTTGCGCCACGATGGCTGCATCTTCCTGAGCTTCAGTACGTCCAACATATTGCTTACCCTGTTGGTAATCAATCACAGTGACAGGCTGGGTTACGACAAGTGGTGCAGGAGGGGCTTGGCGATTATTAGCTTGCTCGCCACAACCTACTAATAAACCTGCACAGATAGCAACCGCTATAAATTTTCTTTTCATTAAGAGAAACCACTTAAAAAAACAAACAATAAGGAACGAAATACAAATTTCGCAAAATGTTGCATTTATATTTTTAGTAAGTGCTTAAAGTAACAAGCAGTGATTAATGAGACCTGAATAACTATCAGCTATCGTAAAACCTGTTATTTCAATTGTTTCAAGATATTTCAGCGAGCTATCTTATAGTATTTTCATCCATACTGACTCGCATGTTTTGTAAATAATATAATTGTTAATAATGAATGAATCATTCCTTCTGCGCATGAAAAAACGGCCCTGAGTTTATACTCAGAGCCGCTTCCCCGTTCCTAATAACCCCGTTCCCGCAGGGTCAATCTATTAAGCGTGTAGTAGCGCCATAGATTCGTTTGCGATTACCCACTCTTCATTTGTTGGGATAACCATAGCAAGCGGTGTATTTGGCTTGGTGATAACACCTTTATTACCAAAACGTGCTGCTGCATTTGCTTCTTCATCTTCACGGTAACCAAAGATTTTTAGGTTTTCTAAAATCTTGCTACGGATAGGTTGAGAGTTCTCACCAATACCAGCAGTGAAGATGATGCCGTCTAGTTCATCTAACGCAACCATGTATGAACCAACGTATTTAGCAACACGGTAGCAGAATAGTTCAAATGCTAGCGTTGCGCCTTCGTGGCCATTTTCCATCGCTTCGATAACACCGCGACAATCGCTTGTTAGGCCAGAAACACCTAACAGGCCAGATTTCTTGTTTAGTTCGTCGAATACTTCTTCTTGCGTCCAGCCTTTCTTCAGAAGGAATTCGATGATGCTTGGGTCAAGGTCACCACAACGTGTACCCATCATAAGACCCGCAAGCGGAGTAAAGCCCATGCTTGTATCAACGCTCATGCCGTCTTTGATAGCACAAACAGAAGCACCGTTACCCAAGTGAACAGAGATAAAGCTGCTCTCTTCGATTGGCTTGTTAATCATTTTTGCTGCTTCACGGCTAACGAAGTAGTGGCTTGTGCCGTGGAAGCCGTAACGACGAATGCCGTAGTCGTTGTAAAGCTTACGTGAGATAGCACCAGTGTATGCCTTCGCTGGCATCGTTTGGTGGAACGCAGTATCAAATACAGCGTATTGAGATAACGTTGGGAATGCAGCCATAGAAGCGCGCATACCAATAACGTGAGCGGGGTTATGAAGTGGCGCTAGATCGCTAAGGTTGTCGATTTCAGTTAGAACCGCTTCATCAAGTTTAACAGTGCTAGTGAACTTCTCACCGCCGTGAACAACACGGTGGCCCACTGCAATAATGTCGTCTTTCAGACCAAGCTCTTCAACTAGTGCAACGATGCGGTCAACAGCAAGTTGGTGGTGATTACCTTCGCTTAGCGCGTATTCACTTTTCTCACCGTTGTATTTCCAGCTAACGTTAGCTTCTGGAAGGCCAAAACACTCACCAATACCGCTCAGTACTGCGTCGCCGACAACAGTATCGATCAAAGCGAATTTAAGGGAAGAACTACCAGAATTAATTACAAGAACTAGTGAATTGCTCATGGTTATCTCATCATATCTAGGGCAGAAAGGACATCAGTGTCCGTACACGTCATTAACTATCACTGATGAAAATGTGTGGAGCAGCATCTTCTCAGTACTTTATGTTATGTTATGTTGGTATTATTCAATTTTTTTTGAAAAACTCAACTTTTGTTTTCAGATATTGGTGAAAATTTTAAAAATCACGGGTTAAGATCAAAAAAAACTGTGGGTATCGTTTGCTTTTGTTTAAATTTACATCGTATTTTAAACTTTTGTTTAGCAAAAAAGTGAGACACACATCGGTATCTAAACTAATTTTTAAACTATAAACACCCTAAATAAATCAATCATGCTGAATAAACCAACTGTATTTATGCGATTTTTTTGCAGTTTAGACATGAGCCGTAAGCCAGCATCGGTATTCCCCTCCTTGAGTTGCATGAAATTAGGTTAAACATGCACAACATATACCGCATTTGAAACACCCTCTTACACCTAAACTTCATGTGTTATGCGATTAGCATCGCAATCCCTTTTTATTCTATATAAAACAATAGTCAGCCTCTGGTTTGATTCGCTATAAAAGATAGAGCAGACAATACACACAAAGAAATATAAATAATCATTGTAGCGAGAGGTAAAGATGAAAAGAGCCTTAGTGTTAGGCGTAGAGCATGTGATGGGATCATGCTTATGCGAATCTTTGACTCAGCATGAATGGGATGTGCTTGGCGTTGTTAGTGATACTGAAACTACTGCACCAATACTGGGAAATTTAACATTAGCAGAGCTACTACCTGAAGACCTTGATTTTCTATATCAACTCGCTGAAGAAGTCGACACCGTCTTTTTTCATCAGCCTTATGAAAGTGACGAAACCAACGCCCCTTTTTCATTAGAAACCATCATTACGTTATGTGAAAATCTGAAGCTTCAATTGGTTATCACAACCAATCAATACGACTTCAGCACAAACTGGCTACCGTCTTTAGCTTTCTGGCGTAAAAAGAACCCCATTCCAGTCTCTGTTCCAAGCGCTCTCCTTCAGCGGTTAGAAGCCGCAAGTTCACATTGTGAACAGATACATGTTGTCTGCTTAGGGCATACATTAGATTGCCGCAATAATGAAGGCTATCTCGGGTTATTGATCAAAGAGACTGACGATCGCCTGTATATCCAATCACCAAGCGCTGCCAATTTACAACACCATTGGACCTATTTGCCTGATCTTGCAAGCTCGATTGCTACACATCTTACAGATTGCCCTAGCCAAGCCAATAAAGGATCACTCCACATCAGTTATTACGCTGGCCATGAAGCCAGTATTGCTGATATCGCGCGTTGTCTGACTCTAAGCTCGGGTAAGCCAGTATTTATTACGCCACTGCCTTGGTTAGCCATGGATGTTATTAGCTTATTTTCACCTCTTTTCAGGCGCTTTATGCATTTACGTACGTTGTGGCAGCAAGGAATTGTGACACCCCGCTCGCACTCATTAAGCCAATCATCAGAGCAAACTCCATTAGCATTAGCGTTATCGCAATCTTGGCGTAAGAAAACGATCAAATAATAGAATAACCAGATGCTCGGCAGCGGAGACAGCAAGGCTACGCCCACCGAGCTTAGAGTGATAAAGCAAGCCTTCATCGATTCTATCTATTACAGCCATTCAAATAATCCGCTTTAGCTTTAACTAATGAACAGTTACATTGTTTTCATAGTCAGTACAGGAAGAATAATGATGACAACAATGACCACACGCTGCCCACACTGTAAAGCAATGAACCGTTTACCTATTGAACGTCTTGAAGAGACTGCAACTTGTGGCGCTTGTAAAGAAAACTTGATTGACGGCAAACCCGTTGAAGGAACAAGCGATAACTTTCTTTCGCTAATTCAAAGCGACACACCTGTTGTTGTCGATTTCTGGGCTCCGTGGTGTAACCCATGTGTTGGCTTTGCTCCCATTTTTGAAGATGTGGCTGCTGAAAAATCAGGGGCTGCACGCTTTGTTAAAATAGATACCGAAGCGCAACAAGCGCTAGCAGGACAATACCGTATTCGTAGCATTCCAACGATTATGGTCTTCAAAAATGGTCAGATGATTGATCAATTAAATGGCGCGCTGCCAAAAGGGCAATTTAACCAGTGGTTAGATGAAACGCTGAGTAAGTAGCTATTTGTAACAGTTATTTGCCAATGATCGTTAAAAGTAAGCCACCGCTCTGTGGCTTACTTTTTACCGCATTCCTATTTGCTTCCCATCAATAGAAATCACTTCGTTTCATTTCTAAGACATCCAGCTTCAGCGTGACTCTTTTACACTTGTTTAACCCCTGTCTGTAAAAGAGGCGTGTATGGCTATATTTCAAAAATCACAACAATGGTTGTTAACGACTCTACTGCTAACACTAACAGCCTGTAGCTCTACCCCCTTACTCACTAAATCATCCGATCTGCTTTTTTTACATTCCACCCAAGTCTACATTGACATGACCGATGCTCGTCGAAATGGTTCGGTAGTTGATAAAGGTCTGTTTTATCCTAAAGATACCTATTCTTTTGCATATCGTTATTGCGCCACCAGCCCAGAAAGTGCCACCACTGATATAGCCGAGTACCAACAACTCGCAAAGCGTACCTGTGATGCAAATCAAGGGAAGTTAGTTCATCAGTCCACAGGGACTTGGTGTGTAAGTAATGCCAACACTATTGAAGAAGCGCCTATTTTTTATGCCCGAATTTCAAGCACAGAACTTTGGGCTGATCTCTGCCTTGATGGCCCATTTGTTACAATGCGTGTAATAGAAAATACGGATGCCGCCGAGGATGAATGGCGAGCATCGGCCAAAATATTAGGTTACCAGCCTTACTCTTCAACTAGGCAGTTAATGTCTAAAAACGACAGCTACGGTCAGCTATATCAAACGCCAGTTGCCCCACTCGACGATCAGACATGGGATCAGGAAAGCTTATATATCTACAATTCCACAGGGCAAACCGTCTGTTTATATGATCAAGCAAACAATAGCCCTCTTGGCCATACCTTTTTAGGTACAGTCGAAAGTGTCGATGTAGGGAAAGTTCGGGTCTTAGTAACAGCAAAAATGAAAGGTGATATTCGTACCGCCCCCATTATGGAAAAACTAGAATGGCACGACCGAGCTTATATCACGGCACCAGCCCACTCATGGTTTGTTTGTGGTTAATACTGACTACTGGCGGTTAATATAAACGAAACAAAAAAGAGGCTACCCATGGGGTAACCTCTCGCATTTTAATCCTTCAGAGCCTTATATCTCATCTGGATGACTACACCGTTGATTTAGCGGGAGCACTGCCATCTGCATCTTCTGGTTTAACCGCTGTTTTACCATGGAATTTTTTCTCCCAGTAATCCGCGCCTTTAATGCCAAGTTTTACAGGGTCAAACGTAAATTCTGTCACGCCTGCTTTTTGCTGTGCTTCATAATCTTCCAGCGCTTTAAGTGCGGGTTTTGACATAAAGAAGATAATTAAAATACCCACAATATTCAGCCACGCCATAACGCCAACACCAACATCACCCATAGCCCACGCCAGATCTGCGGCTTTTACCGTACCGTAGAACACCGACACCATCAGGACAATCTTCAACACAAACATCATGCCCGACACTTTGAACTTACGACGAATGAACGCAATGTTCGTTTCTGCAATGTAGTAGTAAGCCAATATCGTAGTAAAGGCGAAGAAGAACAGTGCAAAAGCAATAAATGGTTTTCCTAACCCTGGTAGCGCACTTTCAATCGCCATTTGCGTAAAGACAGGACCATTTGCGCCAATTTCTGCCGATAGGTTCTGAACTAAAAATGCCCCTTCTCCACCACCATGTACATTGTAAGCTCCAGTAAGAAGAATCATAAATGCAGTAGCAGAACACACTAGCAGTGTATCGATGTAAATAGAGAATGACTGAACTAAACCTTGCTGTGCTGGGTGCTGAACATGCGCAGCCGCGGCAGCATGAGGGCCTGTACCCTGGCCTGCTTCATTAGAGTAAACACCACGCTTAACACCCCAACCAATTGCAGCACCAAAGCCCGCCATTGGTGTAAATGCATCACCTAAAATCATCATGACAATACCAGGTACTTGGCTGATGTTTAGTAGAATGATAACAAACGCGATAATGATGTACGCCAATGCCATAAATGGCACAACAATTTGCGTAAAGTGCGCAATACGCTTAACACCACCAAAAATGATAAAACCAAGAATGATTGAAATTATGGTGCCAGTCGCAATTTTTGCGAAGCTAAAGGTGCCAATCGCAGTTTCGATCATCGCTCCTGAACCAAATGCAGCTTCAACAGCGTTACCGATACTATTTGATTGCACGCCGGGTAGTAATACGCCACACGCAAAGATCGTTGCGATCGCAAAGATCCAAGCATACCAACTTTGTCCCATACACTTTTCAATGTAATAGGCAGGGCCACCACGGAACTGACCTTCGTCCTCTTCTTTGTAAATCTGTGCCAGCGTCGATTCAGCGTACGCGGTCGCAGCACCTAAAAATGCAACAACCCACATCCAAAAGACGGCACCGGGGCCACCAAAACCAATGGCAGCAGCAACACCTGCAATGTTACCCGTACCAACTCGGCCTGATAATGAAACAGCTAGCGCCTGGAAAGATGAGATCCCTTTATCTGAACTTTTCCCCGATAACAAAAGACGCCACATTTCACGAAAATGACGTAATTGTACAAAGCGCGTAGTAACGGAATAAAATAACCCCGCCCCCAAACACAAGTAAATAAGTACTGGGCTCCAAATGATTCCATTCAGAAAATCGACTACTGATTGCATGAAACACTCCCTGTTTTACATTGCTTTTTGATTGATTTGTATACGGCATAATAAACACAATGTAACTAAGATGTTAAGGGTTATATTTCAAGGGTGGTTTTGGTGTGATTTAAAGCACATTTATCTATATCGAGGAGTGAATAGGAGATGTTTCTTAAGTGTGCGCTAGAGTGATGGCAAGAAGTACTATTTTGCAACAATATTCAGTACTGTGAATCGATGGATAAAGGAGGGAAAAACACTATGCGGCTAAGGTGATAACAGTAGATCTGGTTTACGACTCACTCTCAATATCATTGAACAAAGCCACGCAATTCTTACCCTTACGTTTCGCTTTGTATAATGCACGATCGGCTTTAGATACCAGTTGATCATATGTGGTAATTTCAGGACAAATCGTTGCCACGCCCATACTTGCAGAAAAAAACAATGGTCCAAGATCTGTCTCTACAGCCACTTGTGATAACGCCTCACACAACCGATTTGCCACTGCCGCAGCTTGCGATTGGTTATGCCCAGGTAAGCTCAAAATAAACTCTTCGCCACCCCAGCGCCCAAGAATATCGGTACTTCTTAAGTTCTGAAGACTGACAGCTGCAAATAGACACAAAATTTCATCACCCACCTGATGCCCGTACTGATCGTTGATCTGTTTAAAATTATCTAAATCGATCATCACACAACTTAATGGCTGGTTTTCCGTTTTGGCGACGTCAAACTGCTGAGCCAGAATCTCTGAAGTTGCTCGGCGGTTCAGCAAATTGGTCAGTCCATCATAGTTAGCCTGATGTTCAAGTTTCTCACGCAATATATGTTGCTCTGTAATATCCATCGCAGTCACTTGTACCGCGAGTTCACCATTCCAAGTGACAAGGCGCGATAACAAACTTAACCAAATAGTGGAGCCATCAGCCCTAAAACCTTTCACTTCTGCTTTAATTGTTTCAACATCGCCATTCATTAAAGCGGCGTTTTCATCGATAGCTTGTTGGTGAAATGCTTGGGTGATCAAAGAAAGAATGGAGTTTTTGGCAATCAGTTCTTGCTCGTTTTTAAAACCATGCATTTGTGCATACGCTTTATTGCAAAACAGCGGCCTAAGATCGCGGTGCACAATAATGCCTTGAATAGAGCCATCTATCAGTTCGCGATACCGTTCTTCACTGGCTTGAAGTTGCCTTTGCGTGGCAATTTGGGAACTTAGGTCAATAATGGTGATTTGCATTGCAGGTTCGCCTTTCCATTCAACCACATGGTCAACAGTCAGCACGATTAATTCATTACCAGCATTATCAATATTTAGATAAGAGCGCACACCGGGCTTCAAACGACCAGACATAACCCCGCTATACGTATCAAGCGCTTTAGTGTGCTCAGGTTCAGAGATAAGTTGAAGCAGTGAAGGTAACGCGAGTACTTCTTCACTTAATGTATAACCATAATAATTAGCGTAAGCCTCATCTGCGTAAAGGGGCTTAAAATCACGATGTACAACGACACCATAATGAGAGTCAATAAAGAACTTTTCATCTTTAGGCGTTGTTGTTATCACTAAATTTCTCACTTAAATCTTTTACAACCATTTCGCTGCATATCACATCAGAAAAGAGGTCAAACGGGTTATATAGTACACGTTTCCACAATTTCCTTGTAGAAATATATTCATGGTTATTTAGGCAATTAACGCTCGATTAGCTTCTCCTTAAGAATCATCTAAATAAATACGCTACTTAGCTGCATCTATCGTGATTAAATAATTTAAAAACAAACCAAAAAGCTCACTCACCGATGACACATTTAAACTCGCGTATATTTTTTTACGGTGATTTTTAACAGTGCCGAGCCCAATGCCAAGCTGCTGCGCAATGTCTTTTGAGTCAAATCCTTGAACGATTAATTTCAGTACAGCATGCTCACGTTCGGTTAAAACAGCCAACCCAAATTCATCAATGGCTTGTGCCACGATATAACGAATACGCGTATTATTCGCTGGCGCATCAGCCAATAAAAACGACTGATTTAACCAATGCTGTCGACTCAAGGCTGCAATAACATCAAACATCGCCTGTAAACTGCGTAATTGCTTTTTCTTCTCTACTGAGAACAGCCCCGCCGCCTTGCTTTGTAAGTAACCGAGGTTAATCACCACCCATCTATCGCTATCAAGGGGGATCACTAACCCGACTTCATCATGCCAGCCAGTCGATTGGTAAAAATCATTCACATAGTCAGGGTTAATGCCCAGCTTGTCGGCCAGCGCATCATGCAGATACACGCCTTCCGCAAGCCCCTCTTCAAAAGCACGGTAAAACGGATCATCTACATAAGAACGGTTCAGGTAATGTTGAAACAATAGCTCCCTGTTTTCCGATATCGCATCGTATAAATACACAGGCCGACGTTGACGGCTATAACCCAAGATCACCACACAATCAAAATCGACATGCTGTCGAATAAATGCCACCAAGGCGGATGCGAAATTCGCTTTATTCTGAGCATCGATGGCTTGCGTTAACGCTGTTAACCACGCCGTATTATTCATTGTTCTCTTTCATACGGATAAAACGATGCACTTAGCATAACAAAAAGACCATTCTATCCCTATAGGGATAACAAAATGTCTGTCACTTCACGTCAGGATAGCTGCATATCTCGTTCTACAGGAATCAATATGTCGACTATCAACCAAGACTTATTTAATGAATTGCAACAGCGCGGGCTGATTGCACAAGCATCTAACAGCGATGAACTGCAACAACACTTGGCTGAGTCACGCACTGTCTATTGTGGTTTCGATCCGACAGCAGGCAGTTTACACATCGGTCACTTGGTTCCTTTAGTCATGCTTCGACGTTTTCAACTTGCCGGCCATAGTGCTGTTGCACTCGTTGGTGGTGCCACCGGTATGATTGGTGATCCAAGTTTTAAAGCCAATGAACGTACACTTAATAATGAACAAACCGTAAAGCAGTGGGTTGCAGATTTACGCGGCCAAATACAGCATGTATTACATAGTGAACAATCAGATACCGCGACCATTTTGAACAATGCTGATTGGATTTCAGGCATGAATATCATCAGTTTTTTCCGTGATATTGGTAAGCATTTTTCAGTAAATGCGATGATCAATAAAGAGTCCGTAAAGCAGCGTTTAAATCGCCCAGAACAAGGGATTTCATTTACAGAGTTTTCTTATTCATTACTGCAATCATACGACTTTGCGCACCTTAATCAGGAGCATGACTGTAGCTTGCAAATTGGCGGGAACGATCAATGGGGAAACATTACCAGTGGTATCGATTTAACGCGCCGCTTAAACCAACAGAAAGTCTTTGGTTTGACGCTACCGTTAATCACTAAATCAGATGGTACGAAGTTTGGTAAAACGGAAAGCGGTGCTGTATGGCTCGACCCGACCAAAACATCACCCTACAGCTTTTACCAGTTTTGGTTAAATAGTGCTGATGCTGATGTTTACAATTTCTTGCGTTACTACACTTTCTTAAGTGTCGACGCTATTGCAGACATTGAACACCAAGATTCGATTCATAACGGTAAACCGCAAGCACAGCAAATACTGGCAGAAGCCTTAACAACGTTGGTGCACGGTGAAGACGCGCTACTTTCTGCACAAAGTATTAGTCTCGCACTATTCTCTGGTGAACTACAGTCGCTCACGCTGGCTGAATTGCAACAATTAGAGTTAGATGGTCTACCTTGTAGCACCCTTGATACTACACTTTCACTACCAGCTATACTGGTGAAGAGTGGTCTTGCATCGTCTAACAGACAGGCTCGGGAGTTTATGGCTAATCAAGCCATCAGTGTTAATGGCGAAACAGCTATTTCCGATGACCTTAGCACCTACTTACCACTACAACAGCAGTACTTAGTCTTACGTAGAGGTAAAAAACAATTTCATCTGCTGCGTATTGAGAAGTAAATAAACAATTCCCATTAACAGCCATACAAGAAAAAGCCTTACTGGATTCAGTAAGGCTTGAAATGTTTACAGATAAATAAGAGCTGAGTTTATGTTAGCTACACAATCTTAAAACGCCCGACCATGCTTTGAAGGCCCGTTGCTAGTTGGCTCAATTCAACACAGGCTTGCGACGTTTGTTCTGAACCCGCCGCTACGCTATGAGAAGACTCATTAATATTCTCGACATTTCGGCTAAGCTCTTCAGTCACGGATGTTTGCTCACTGCATGCACTTGCTATTTGCATGTTCATGCTAGCAATTTGGTTCACCCCACCTTCAATTTGTGAAATGTGTGTGCCTGTTAGCTCTGTTTGTTCAACGCAAGACTGAATTAACACACAACTTTCTTTGGTTGCCTCACCGGTGTCTTTCGCCCGTTTTTGTAGCTTTTCGATAATCGCAATAATCTCGCTGGTTGATTCAGAAGTACGCCCTGCAAGAGTCCTAACTTCATCAGCCACCACAGCAAAGCCGCGTCCCTGATCGCCAGCGCGTGCCGCTTCAATGGCCGCATTTAATGCGAGAAGATTAGTTTGCTCTGCAATACCACTGATCACGTCAACCACCATGCTGATGCTGGCTGAGTCTTGCTCTAATTGAGTCACCATTTCGCCAGCATGCCCAATAACACTAGCGACACGTTGAATTTCTTCGATGTTCTTCGTAACTACGCGGGTACTTTCATTCGCGTCTTCCGTTGCTTTGTTGGCGGCGCTTGAAGCATCTTCGGTGTTATTTGCGACTTCTTGTACTGTTGACTGCATCTGGTTCATGGCCGTTGCAATCATAGTCAGTTCATCTTGCTGGTGCTTCATGCCGTCCGATGCGTTTGATGAAACCGTACTCACTTCTTCAATCGCCGCACTTAACTGAGTAACCGAGCTTGAAATATCATTCACTAAGTCACGCAAGTGATCTTGCATGGTGACACATGAATCAGCTAAGACACCAAGTTCATCATTACCAATATTTTCTCGATTTAAACGGTGAGTCAGATCGCCCGCTGCAATTTTACCTGCAAGAGTAGTCACAAGCGATAGAGGCAAACAAACCTGACGAGTTAAGAATAAATTCATAACAACCATGAAAGCGATTAATAATAGGATGCCAATGAATGTAAATGTATTTGACTGCTGAACATTATTTAATGCTTGCTCTCTTTCACTCATACTTTCTTCATTAGCTAGGTTTAATAGTTTGTCTAGAGAGCTTTGAAGAGTATTGAATGCCTGATAGGAATCATATGTAATTTTATTCGCGAGAGCTATTTCTTTATTTTTTATTGCTGATGAAAAACCATTCTTGCTCGATACATATATATCCCAATCTCTAATAACACTCTGAAGTTGATTACGATATTCAGATGAGATCGACATTGATTGAAGCTGTTCTAGCATGGCAGAAACGTTACGATTCGCTTTTTCAATACTGGTTAATACCGTATTCACTTCGTCTTTATTACTATTGGATAACAGAAAAAACTCATCCATTCGTAGCGTTGCAATATCTGTTTGTAAATCTTGTACCAGAACGATCCTTGGCATAGTGCCATCTGTTATGTCTAGTAGATTACTTTTGATAGCTGAAATTTCTGAAATTAAAAAATAGCCTAGTGCAGCAACAGCTAAGCCTATAGAAAAAAAGACAACGCCAATCTTTTTCCCTACAGATAAGTTCTTATAATGCATCATTAACGAACCTTATATAAATAATATAAATCGGAGGTGAGAAGTTAGCATATCATATAGGTGACGGTATAAGTGTCAAATAATAAAGCAAAGATAAAGCGACGTACTGTAAGTATTTGCTTACATGTAACTGTAAATAAAAATGTCAAAATTCAGTGACAAAAACAAGGCGTTTTTTTTATAAAACCCAAGGGGATTTAATTACTTGTTTGTGATTCTCATTCAATATTTTATTATAACAACACACTAATTTTATAAACCACAGCTTTAAAGTTCATATTTTATTTAATAACCAAAAAATTTAGCTGGTCTTGCCTGATAAACAAAACCAGCAGTAATTGTGATCTTCGAGTACAAATTGACTCAATTCTCAATCCACACGTCTTTGATTTCGGGCCATCCCCAATTTGTTATTGCAACGCCTTGTAAAACATCCTGAAAGCGAAGTGTTTGTTTATGGTGGTATAAAGGCACGAGCCAAGAGGCATTAATCATTGCGGTCGCTAAAGGCTCAATTGCAGATAAATAAGCGTCTAGCTGAGTGGTTTGTCGAATCGATACTAACTGTGTAGTTAACCACTCTCTTTGTGCGGTCAAGAGCAAGTTATTAAGTAGCGGATCTGCATATAACCACCTAAATGCCGATGCTGGGCGGTTATCATCAAGGCTGGTGCTGGTTAACACCAAATCTTCGCGGACTGAGTCTGCTCGGATCTGTGCTTGAAGCTGTTCATAGCTATAACCTATTGTTGATGTTTGCACCCCTTTGTCTTCCAGCAGCTTGGCTATTCCCTGTGCCGCATTACGTAAATCACCTTGATCATAGTGCGCAATAGACAGTTTCTTGGGTAAAGGGCATGCGTGCGTTAGCGGCGTATACACTGCGGTCCAAATTGGTAGCAGATTGGTAGCAGCTTGTAAGCCTTGAAGATCTTCTGTCGTACCAACGGCTTGTAATATCTCTCTCGGTGCTAAATAAGCACGTAACCAATGCCGCTGTTCTTCCGTTAATACTGACTGTCGCTGATTAAACACAAGGTACACACAGCCATGCTCTAGTAAGGCTCGTTGCATCTCCGACTGCATAATACTGGCTTGATCATATTCAGAAGCACCTCTGTGCGTATCTGAAGCGCTCCCTTCAACTTGATTGCTATCTAGGCATTGCAGATACTGCCGACATGTCGGTAATTCTGGGAAATCGTCGTTAATCACCGCACTGGCTTCGCCATCTAACGTTAATTTCTTTTTCTTAAAAGTCGGCACATGCCAAATAGTGACTTCATCGGTTAACGCACGGCAGGCGTAGTAATGCGGAAATGCTTGTAAGTGCAGTTTTTCTTTTGTATGACTGACGACTTGGAAGGGCCCACTCCCTATTGCACGCTTCGAACTTGTCGACAATTGATTAGGTGGCTGGATTGAGTATTTAGGGTCAGCAAGTAACCCTGCAAAACCCAAATCCGCTTGGGTTAGTTCAAACACTAAGGTGTGTTCGCGTGTGGCAGTCACTGACGCAAGGTGGGCTAAATCCTGCTGATAAGTCGTCTGATGCTGTAACTGCGTAATAAGCTGCGCAATCAACGGCGCTGTTATTTCACTGCCATCATGGAAAGTGAGCCCTCGGCGGAGATAAAACTTCCAGCAGGTACCTGTACTATCATGCTGCCAATGGTGAGCTAAATCCGCCGCGATATTGCCATCGGCATCGCAGCGAACAAGGCAACTGTATATTTGTCGTAAAAAGAAACGTTCACTATTACGCTGTGGCTCATGCGGAACAATTCGACTGAATGGGCGGTAATAGGTTAACTGTAGATGTAACTCTCCTGAACGCTGAGTCGCACCCGATGTGTCTTTCAACAAAGAGCCAAACCACTGCTGATTCCCATCCAGCATCTCTAGCGCTTTATCATAATACCCCGCCTCGACGAACTGTAAGGCAATGATCTGCTGCAACTCTTTAAGCCCAAGGTGCAGTGTCAGAATCGAACGCTGGTTTCTTCCTACACTCGGCTGCCATGTTAGCCAATTGACCGCCTGCATTTGTCCCAACAAATTACGCGCATGACGCAAACTGGAACTCAACTTGTCAGCAACCTCACTCAATGTCAGTGATAATTCTTCTTTTACGCCGAGTGGGATTAACCTTGAATAATAACGAAATAGTTTCACTTCCTGCAAAACAAGCACCTTAGCCTTTTATTTTTTCCGTATTTTAGTCAGATATGGTGACTTTTCCTAGATATCCCGTCCTAAAACGATAAATACGGCACTACATTAGATAAAGTCGACTCTTTTTCGTTCCTGCTTTTAATCACATAATAGCCTGAGTTCACCGAGGAATGATTATGAAAATCGAACATATTGCACTCTGGTCTAAAAACATAGAAGCACTGAAGCATTTCTACGTTCACTACTTCAATGCGACGCACAATGACATGTATGTGAATACGACCAAAGGCTTCTCATCCTACTTTCTAACATTTGATTCAGGTGCTCGTTTAGAGATCATGCAGATGGATACAATTCCAGCAAACGCTAACGATCCTTACCAACAGCATACTGGTTTAATACATATTGCTTTTTCACTGGGCTCTGAAAAACAAGTCGATGACCTGACAAAACGACTTCAGCAGGATGGTTATAAGGTACTTGATGGGCCAAGAAGAACAGGCGATGGTTATTACGAAAGTACGGTGCTTGATCCTGAAAACAACCGATTAGAAATTACAGCGTAAGCCGCTATAACCCTATTTTGCCCTGAGTGAGAATGAGCCGACTTCTCCCCCAACAAGTCGAGCTTAAATCAGACGTTATTCAATCTTCTGAATAACAGGCAAAAAACCGCTGAGTGCTTAACTTTAAGTACACAGCGGTTCCCCTGAGTTTAACGGCAGTATCGTTACATTAGCTACTCATTCGCAGCACACATTGAAAACTCAATGTCAGTGCTTCTTTCTTATCTTTGTACAATTCATGGTGAAGTAGCATCTCTGTAAGAATTGGGCATGGCTGACTAGTAATATCTTTCCCTTCAAACGAATAACTGCCAGCATCAAACCAGGTTTGCTTTAATAACTGTAAAAATTGCTGATTAGAATCAGAGCGGATCTCACTTGCCACGAGATCTCTAAGAATTTTATCTTGTTCAGGGTTAATCATACCTTCAGGTAATAAAGGTGCCAGATAAACAGCAATATGCATATTTATAGGGAACACCCGTTGGTAGTTAAATAACGCCCGCATAGCGTGGAAATTATTGGTGACAATCAACCAATCTTTGATGTTTTGAAGCGCGGGTTCCTGCTCTATCCTAAAGTACGTAAAAACGGCATTACCTACAGTATCTTCAGATACATCTTCTTTATAGATTCGCTGGCTATCCAAACCTTTGGACACAAGGTAGTCATGCATGTAATCTGCTTCAACCTCTCCTGCTTTTCGCCCCTTACCTGATACGATAATGGGTATATCAGGATAAAGCATGGCAAGTCGATAAGCCTGTTCTAGTCGGCTTTCTAAAATACCAAGCTTAGGTGTAGCACCTAAGATAATCAGCCCTGATGGCACAAGGTTTGAATCAACAGGTAACACTCTGCCTGTATTGGTTTTTACTGTGTTATAAGCTTCATTCATTACTTGCTGCTGGACAGAAGTAAGCTTATTCACTACTTCATCAACGTTGATACTTTGGCTAAGGTATTCAACATTCGCTTTTTCCTGATTGAGCCCACGATAAAGACTAAAAAGTGATTCAAAGTCACCTCTCTCAATCTGTGCTTTAATGAGGGCATTAGGAATGCTCATCTCATTAAGGTTATCTAATCTATTACCAAGCGTTATACCGCTAGTAGCGTTTACGTTAATAGATACAGCTGCAAATATTACTATACATAACTTCTTGAACATGACTTCCCTTTTGTATTGGAATGAAATCACCTAGCAAATAGACATATGGCTAAAATATTATTATTTTCTTAGCTCTACTATTTTTTAAAACTTAACTTTTCAGTCAACGACGATATTTCATTCCAGATGCAGACAAGTCGGTAATTGGAAAATCGGCTCACAGTCTTCTCTGGTTGGATCGTCTTATCAGATTCAAATCTTTTCTTAAGAACAGAATCCGACTTTTTATTTTGTTTATTACAACTAAAAGGCACAAGTTTCTTTCTGGTCGCAAGGTTTATCTGAACCTTATTGTTCCTGTGCTTAATTCTGCATTGAACGATAGTGTCGAGTGAAAAATAACCGTATCTAGCAATAGATTTACTAGCCATTAAAGAAAATGACTCTTGTAGAGACTTTTGGGACAATGGGACTACCTTCAATAATCAACATTCGGCAACTTTAAAGAAGCTCATCTCATCTTGTAGTTCACTGACAGAGGCAGTGATCGTATTATTGATAAATGAGGTTTCCTTACTATTATCAACATTGGTATTAACTGCACTATTGATGCCTTCAATCCGCTCAGAAATATCTTTCGTCACCGAGGATTGTTCTTCCGTTGCCGTTGCAACCAAAGCATTCACATTTGAAATATCACTGATTTTTGAAGAGATGTTTTCAAACGCAAAAGTAAAATCAGTAATTATCTGTTTAGACGCATTTACCATAGTCACGTTTTCTTTCATGCTCACATCAGCTTCAATCGAATTTTTTTGCAAATTATCAATAATCTCTTGAATGCCGACGGTTGCTTGCTGCGTTTTGCCTGCTAATGAACGTACTTCATCGGCAACAACAGCAAAGCCTCGTCCAGCCTCACCCGCCCTTGCCGCTTCAATCGCCGCATTAAGTGCCAATAAATTCACTTGATCTGACAAGTTATTGATCACTTGGATCACAGATACAATATCTTCAGAATAATTGCGTAACCCATGCACAATCTCGGACGATGCAAGAATAGAGTCATTCACTTGGGAGGTGATCTCTTCTGCGCGGATGACCATATTGCTACTTTCTTCTATCACTTCGATTGCTGTTACCGCAGCATTTTCTGCTTCATGCGCATTCAGTGCTATCTCCGCGGCGGTAGCTGACAGCTCTGTGGCGGCGGTCGCCACTTGCTCAATTTCTGTGTATGAATACTCAGAATTTTCGATGTTGACTTGTACTATATCCGTCAGACGTTGCTGACTCTGTTGGATACTCTGCATATGATGTGCTGATAGCGATACGATAGAGCGAACACGTAACTGTAACTCTTCGAGTGAATTAGCAATTATATCTAACTCATTACCGGATTTAGTCACCTTCAATCGCTCAAAATCACCAGAGGCCATTGCACCAATAAATCGTGTAATTGGACTGATCCCTTTCAGTTCATGCTTTATCACCAAATACATAATCGTTACTACGCTAACATAAAGCAGAAATGTAATAGCCATGTTGTAGCCTAACGTGGTCTTAATCTCTTCTTTTATTTCATGATCTTGAACACCATTGCCCAAGAACCATCCCCAGTCCGCAGTCTTGATAGCTACGCTATTAATATCGGTTGTGACATCATCGTTTGTTGACTGCCAAACATAATTGACTGGCGTGTTACTCACTTTATTCGACATATTAGACATCAGCGCAAGCTCCGTCTGTTCACCGACAATTTCACTAAATGACTTATCATGAATTTGTGGATCTGATGGTGCAGAGATAAAACGTAAGAGACCTTGATTATCACGTGTTGCTGTCCATACATATTCATTATCTGAGTATTGGATTCCTCGTAATATCTCAAGTGCTACGGCTTTCGCCTTCTCCTCAGATAAATCACCTCTTGCCGCTAATCCCTCTAACTTATTAACGATTTGACTTTGTATTTGGAGGATTTGCTCAACTCTGACTTTATTTTGGTCGCGCATTGAGTCAAACATCGAAAATGCATTATAGGAAATCATTACGGAAACAAAAATAGTCAACAAGACTATCAACACAATAGTTATTCTCTTAAACATTATAAATCCATCACATCTAAACTATTTCATTAAGATTAAGGTATAAAATACGAATCTTCACAACATCAATCATCTATTAACAGTTAACTTACAAGACGTTAATTAACATAGATACTTTCAATGCCTACAGACCGACTTAAATAAAATCCTTGAATTCCTTCACTCTTAATTTGAAGGCAAATATCAATATCATTAACCGATTCAACTCTTTCGATAATTAACGATTGATTACTATATTTTCTTAATTCAACAGTAGGATTTATAAGCTCTCGAATACTACTCACATCAGCTTTAATATAACTGATACAATCTGTCGTCAATAGGCCATGTCTAACATCATGATTAAAACAGTAATCGTCTAATGCAAAGAAGACGCCGTACTCATGTATCTCTTTAATCAACCCTACATTTAATGCCTCAGGCTTTCGCTCTGTTATCTCAATGACTAATTTAACATCACGAACTGCTAGTACATCTCGTAACGAGATAATATCAGCAACAACTGAAGATAAAGCAACAGGGTCGACATTCACAAAAAACTCATCGACAAGCAGATCTTTATTGCGCGATTTAACGTCAACAAAGGTAATCAACCACTTCAGTTGCTTCTTGGCAATAAAGCATGACTCCTCATCACTGAGTTCTTGATAGAAAACTTCGGTACGTAAGCCTTTTGGCCTGAAAAACACTTCACAACGATTAATTGACGGTTTTGTATAACTATGAATTTGTTGCACAACCGGGATAAAGCTCAGCTGCTTGTCTTTTGCATCGACATTATAGGAGAGATTGAGGCTATCACTTATTGTAGGGCTATTGGTTTCACCATCTAAGACGGTTTTTCTCGGTTTAGTTAGTATCACGCCATATCCTTAATTGGTATAAAAACAGGGCAAGATTACCGAAGCAGAACGATGAGAACATGTTAAATAAAGACAAATAACACACAGCCAAAACTTGTGATACTTATCATCTAAAACCGCCATTAAAAGCAATAAATAGCGATGAATTTTGTGGTTTTTACAGTTATTTAGTTTTTTTATGCACGGCTAAAGACTGAAAAGTAATCACTTAGCCTTATTTAACTTTATTTAGCTATAAGGCTTGTTAATAATAGTCACATTGAATTTCGCCGATTATAAGTGGCCACTCTTAAATGGACAGCATAAGTATTATCAATGAGAGTAACTCTATTGAGTTATGTGCCGATCCGTACCAAATCATTATCAATGACGAATATAAAATCACACTTACCATTATAGAAGGGAAGCTACTTGAATTACTGTTGAATCATAAAAATGTCACTCGACAATTATGCGTTGAACAGTTATGGGAAGGTCGGGTGATCTCAGACCCCGACAAAAGTTTGACACAAGTGGTATCAACTTTACGAAAGAAATTCGATAAAGTTGGTATAACAAAATTAATCGTCACTACGCCTAGAGTGGGCTATCGTATATCGAAACAGTGGAAGCACGTTGTGAATCCAACTGATATATTGACGGCTAAGACCGATGACAATAATAAAGTTAACGATAAAAAATGTCGTAGTCTATTGCTAAAGAATAAAATAACACTTCAAGTGTTTATGTTCTTCTTAATTTGTTTGCAATCGATGGTTTTCTTTCAATATTTTCATAAAAGTGGAAGCAACACCTCATCTTACTCACTTACATACTTAAATGAAGAAGTAAATTCAGATTACCGTACCTCGCGCTGGGGCAGCGACTTCTTCAATAAAACATCAAACAAGCTTAGCTTTAGTATCAACAACTATAGAGTGTACTTATCATGTCAGGGTAACAATAAGCGTATCAATACCACCTACTCTATTAACGCCTTTATCGATAATCTACGAAACAATAATAATTTAATAGATTTTTGCTCTTATGGTTCTTAAATATAAAGTCATCATCTTGCTCCTCGTCTCAACAAACATTTACATCATCCACGATTGGATTTCATTTTATAAAATTAACAAAGGCCGCTATATTACAACTATTAAAGATATTAATGTGAATAGTTACAGCCTCGCAGAGGTTAAATTAGAGATAAAAGATCATACTATTAAGATACAAGTGAGCAATGTTAGTCCTAACGATGCTTGTATTGGCAGCTATGTTTCCGCTACTTATGATTACTACCAGCACTTTCTTAATAAGACAATCAAACTTACACAAGGTCATGTGACTGTTAATCATCCTCAAAAAGCGTGTAAGGTGAGAGCTTATAATGAATTTGCTCGCGTTCTCGGCTACGGAACGAGCCATCAATTAAATGTATTAAACGATACTAACGGCGACATTTGTTTTCGTTCTAACCAACTAGGGACGTACTGCTTTGGAGTATCTAATGAATAAGTGTGTCTTACTCATCTTAATCACACTTTTTTCATGGGGATCCGCAAGTGTTTGGGCACACCCAGAATCAGGGAACATAACGCGATCAGGCTGGTCTATCGACACACATTCACCCAATATGATCGTGGGCAGCGCTTCCTGTTCAGCTGGGCTATGCTTTGTCCCTATTGTGCTAGCGGAACCAGAAAGGATCAGTTTTGTCCTTAAACTTGAACTTCCCGATAAATGCACAAGAGATAAGTCCTTACTTTCTCTAAAAGATCACTACGCTTTTTTAGACATATTCAAAGTCGATGGTAAAAATGTTCGCTTTACTAAAATAACAACCCGTGACGGTGTTAGTTTTCTAGAGCCCACAACCGATAGCGGCAATTATGTCATTATTAACAAACTTCTCACTCAACCAACTATTACATTTTATCAGATCACATCTTTAACCAGTTGGAAGATTAATAACGAAGGTTTTGCCAGTCAATACAAGTTATTAACAGCATTCAGAGAACTTTATAATAGTGCTATTTAGTCGTAATACCGACCTACGCTATATCTGAGTTAACCTCTTAACGGATCCCTTTACTAATGAAAAACCGCGGTTATATGCAGCGGTTCTTTATCATCCATACTCACAGCGACTAGCATTTATTGCAAGAATTTGGCTTTTGCTTGTATTCCATCAAGTTACCTTTTGAATCGAGCGAAAAGTCACAGCACTCTTGATACAGGCCAAGTAGCCTTTCGCGACTTTTATGCACGCGAGACTTCAATGTTGAGTACTTTATGCCATGCTTTTCGGCATAGTTTTTCTGTGTTTCGCCGTTGATTTCAATCGCTGTTAGCATCTCGGCTTCATCTTGGGGCAACGCTTGAATAAATGGGGAAATGCAGCCCGCAAGTTGGCTTGGAATGCTCTCTTCTTCTTTGCTATACCAAAGTTCATCCTCTTGCAGCGCAAGCTGGCGGCCTTGCTTACGGTAAAAATCAATAATAGCGTTGTTCGCCACCTGAAATAGCCAGGATTTGATCTGCGTAGGATCTTTGACCGTCTTTAAATGGGTGTATGTCTTAATCAACACTTCTTGCAGCAAATCATCGACATCTGCAGTATTAGATACATTTTTGCGTAAAAAAGCTTGAAGGCTGGCGCGGTACTCACCCCAAATATGTTCGATGTTCATTTCTATACTACTTAATTAGCTAATTAAAACTATTCTATACCTAAGTGGCTTCCAGCGCAGTTTCCAATCAGAACAAAACTAAAAAAGCGCAGAGCTTTCGCACTACGCTTCAAATTCATATTAAAATTTTGGCTGAACTTTTAGGGCAACTTATAGCGGTTCATTCACTTTAATTACCAGCTTGCCGAAGTTTTTACCTTCAAGTAAACCAATGAACGCCTCAGTGGTGTTTTCGAAACCTTCAACGATATGCTCACGGTACTGAATTTTCCCTTCAGCCAGCCATGCTGACATGTCTTGAGCAAACTCACCATAGCGATGTGCGTAATCGTCAAAAATAATGAAACCCTGCATCTTAATGCGTTTAACAAGCAAGGTACCCATTAGCATAGAAAGACGATCTGGACCTTCAGGCAATGATGTCGCATTGTATTGCGAAATCAATCCACACAATGGAATACGTGCACCCGTATTGAGTAGCGGCATCACAGCGTCAAAAACTTTGCCACCGACATTCTCAAAGTACACATCAATACCCTTGTCACACGCAGCAGCTAACTGTAACGCAAAGTCATCGGCTTTATGATCAATACATATATCAAAACCAAGTACTTCGACTGCATGACGACATTTTTCTTCACCACCCGCAATACCAACCACACGGCAACCTTTCAGTTTACCAATTTGACCCACAGTCGCACCAACAGGACCCGTTGCCGCCGCAACAACTAAGGTATCCCCTTCTTTTGGCTGACCGATATCTAATAAGCCCATGTACGCGGTAAAACCAGGCATACCCATAATGCCTAATGCATACGATGGCGCTTGAGGCTGGCTACCTAGCTTAATCAAGCCTTCGCCATTAGAAACCCCATAATCTTGCCAACCCGTATACGCAAGCACCCACTCACCAACAGGGAAATCAGCATTGTTTGATTCTTCAATCTGACATACTGTCGCACCCACCATTACATCGTCTAGCGCAACTGGCGCAGCATACGATTTAGCATCGTTCATACGGCCACGCATGTAAGGGTCGAGCGACAGGTAAACACTTCGCAATAGCACTTCACCACTTTGAGGCACAGGTTTCGCGACTGACTCTAATCGAAAGTTCTCAGCTGTTGGTACACCATGCGGGCGTGAAGCTAAGACAAAACGGCGATTTTCTGTTGTTGAGTTTGTCATGTTATATCCTTTTAATTTGCTGACTTGCTAGTTCACAACCTAAAAATAGACCAGTCGTCTAGTTATAGACTGAACTTTTGCTTCTTTCTCAAAAAAGTGAACAAAAGTGAGTAAATTTAATAAAGACATGACCTGCTTTTTCAGCTGATCATAAAGATTCGTCCATACCTTTTTTAAGTATGGTTTGGGTTGTTTTCATCACGCGCTGGAGACCCGTTTGGGTTTGAGTTAATTTACATAACAAGCTCGCACCAACCCACAGATTATAAAGGTGTTCTGCAGCTCTATAGCTGTCCATTTCGGCAATAGAGCCATCTTTGATGCCAGCTTCAATGCAATCGGCAATCAGCCCAAGTACACTTTCGACCCCATCAAGTAATGCAACTCGCATCATCTCAGATAAGTCAGCCACTTCAGCCGTTAACTTTACGACTAAACAACGCTGTGTTGAGCATTCCTGAGCTTGAATATCGATCCAACACTGCCAGTAACTAAGCAAGCGATCATAAGCGCTCAGATCACTGTCTTCAAAACGAGCTTTAAGACGCATCTTATAGTTTTCAAAATAATCTTGGATCAGCGCTTCACCAAATTGCTCTTTCGATTGGAAATAATGGTAAAACGAGCCTTTCGGCACATCGGCATGTTTAAGTAGTTGCGACAAACCGACATTCGAAAAACCCTGCTGAGCAATCAGCTGGTAGCCAGTATCGAGAATGTGCTGTCGTGTATCTTGAGTTTCTGATTTCATGGCATTAGCTTACGATCAATTAGACCAGTCGTCTAGTCGTTTATAGATAAACAGAAAATCAACATCTACAATTCCTACAAAAAGATTGAGCACACCCTGCTCACTTCTACGTGAGATTTCATCACTCCCGTACTTAACATTAAAAGCTCAATATTAGATTACTATTTTCACCTCATAATAAATCACAAATGATATTGATTCTCATTTGCATTGGTAATATTGTTGAAATATACATTCGCAGGAAGAATAAATTATGTCTATTTCAACAGTGTCGGCATCTTCAGGCTCTATCAGTTTTAGCGCTAAGCTGAAAAGAAAAATGTTATTACTCGGGCCCGCTTTCATTGCTGCCATTGGTTATATCGATCCTGGTAACTTTGCCACCAATATCGAGTCTGGAGCATCATTTGGCTACCAACTACTATGGGTAGTTCTATGGGCCAACTTAATGGCAATGCTGATTCAATACCTTTCTGCAAAGCTTGGAATTGTGACAGGGAAAAATCTGGCAGAACATTTGCGGGATCATTTACCTAAATGGGCCGTTTACCCTTATTGGATTCAAGCTGAGATCATCGCAATGGCAACTGATTTGGCTGAGTTCATAGGGGCTGCGGTTGGCTTTCAACTCCTGCTTGGTGTTTCACTCTTTGACGGAGTATGCATTACCGCAGTAGCCACCTTTGTGATTTTAGCCTTTAACCGTCGAGGACAAAAACCGCTTGAAGTGGTGATTGCTAGTTTATTGATGCTAGTGGCCATTATTTATGTGGTTGAATTGGTATTTGCCAAACCGCAAGGAGGGGCGTTATTGCAAGGGATGTTAATACCGAGTCTCACAGATCCCCATCAAGTATATTTAGCCGCTGGAATGTTAGGTGCGACTGTTATGCCACATGTTATTTATCTACACTCGGCATTATTTAAAAACAGCTATGGTGTAAGCCCTACGCAACGATTGAAATCAACTCGAACCGATATCTTTATTGCTATGACCATTGCTGGCTTCGTTAATATAGCTATTGTTGCAATGGCCGCAGCAGTGTTCCATTTCACAGGAAACCAAGATGTGGCAGAGATAGAAACAGCCTACATGACGTTAACACCACTTGTGGGTAAAAGCGCGGCAATTTTGTTTGGTATTTCTCTTATCGCATCTGGCTTATCATCAACGGTAGTCGGCACACTGGCTGGACAAGTCGTCATGCAGGGTTTTGTAAACTTTCACATCCCAATTTGGGTTCGTCGAACAGTCACCATGCTGCCGTCTTTTATTGTGGTAGCAATGGGTGTCAACAGCACTAAAATTTTGATCATGAGCCAAGTGGTACTGAGCTTTGGGATTGCACTGGCTATTATTCCTCTATTAATTTTCACAAACAGCAAAACAATCATGGGGCCATTTCACAATCATAGAGCCACCTCTATCATTGGCAACTTGATTGTGGTTCTAGTCATTATTTTAAATGTATTCTTGCTGTATACCTTAGGTTTTTCAAACTAAAAAGCTACAATTCATCATCAACTAGAAAAGATGACTAACACAAACGTAATTTAGCGGTTATGAGTCGATGGCAATCATCGACTCTTTTTGACTATGATAGGCATCTAATCTATATACTGTTTGACATTTTTTACATATTAAAAAACTATAAAGACAGGTAAACGACTCTGGCCTCAGCGAACCTGACTCAAATTTCAGACACAAAAAAGCCCCGTCATTTCTGACGAGGCTTCGTTGTGTTGGCGGAGCGGACGGGACTCGAACCCGCGACCCCCGGCGTGACAGGCCGGTATTCTAACCAACTGAACTACCGCTCCAATTCTTTATGAAACCTGAATCTATAAAAGAATCCAATTTCCAGAATATGGTGGAGACGCTCTAGGAACGGAGGATTTGAACCCTAGTTCCCAGAAGTCAAACAATCAGTATTTCTACTAACTGCTAAAATATGGCGGAGAGATAGGGATTTGAACCCTAGGACGGGATAAACCGCCGCCGGTTTTCAAGACCGGTGCTTTCGACCACTCAGCCATCTCTCCGTAAGTGCGGCGAATAATACGTTCATAATTGTTAGCTGTAAACCCCTAAAATGCTCAATTGTCTATAATATGCGCGTTAACTACCATTTTTCACAAATTTGTCGCTAACTCTGCAATACAATCACAATAAGTGCTTAAATTTCAGCCTTCTAGGCTATTATCTTTACTTCGTTCTTATCAATTTCACAAAAATTGCTATTTGTCATGCTAATCGCAGTTAGTTACTGGTTGAGACTAGCCTTTCTCACCTACTAACTGATAAAATCGCGACAACTATGTAATAAACAAAGATAGAGAGTTTCCCCATGGGAAGAAAATTCGAAGTACGCAAATTGTCAATGGCAAAAACGGCTGGCGCAAAGATCAAGGTTTACTCAAAATACGGTAAAGAGATCTACGTCTGTGCTAAAAACGGTAGCCTAGACCCAGACAGCAACCTTTCACTCAAGCGTTTGATAGAAAAAGCCAAAAAAGATCAGGTGCCAAGCCATGTTATCGAGAAAGCACTCGATAAGGCCAAAGGTGGTGCTGGTGAAGATTTTTCTACTGCGCGCTACGAGGGTTTCGGACCAGGTAACTGCATGGTTATCGTTGATTGTCTTACCGACAACAACAACCGTACTTTCATGGATGTTCGCCAAGCGTTTGTTAAGAACAACGCAAAAATTGGTGGCCCAGGTACAGTTGGCCACATGTTTGAACACCAAGCTGTTTTCCAATTTGCAGGTGACGACGATGAAGCCGTTCTAGAAAACCTAATGATGGAAGATGCAGATGTTACTGACATCGAGTGTGAAGACGGCGTAATTACTGTTTACGCACCGCACACTGAATTCTTCAAGGTGAAGAATGCGCTTGCAGCTACAATGCCTGACACCAACATCGATGTTGAAGAGATTTCATTTGTTCCACAAACAATGACTGAAATCTCAGGTGACGATATTGCCGCATTCGAGAAATTCCTTGATGCACTAAACGATTGTGATGACGTTCAGAACGTTTACCACAATGCTGAGATGCCTGATTAATTCAGCACAACTCACGACATAATTAGAAAAGCCGATGCGGTCTACACTGCATCGGCTTTTTTATGTCTAACTTCTTAGCTTCTTAGCTTCTTAGCTTCTTAGCTAAATCTACAATCAATAGTACCAAGATACCAGAAAGTACCCCTACCATGCCGTTAACCACAGAAGGCAGCAGCACTGTAATAAGCGTTGAGTCTGGAAGCATGCTAATTAAGGTATGTAGCCAATCATGTGACTGTGGAATACTATGCATAATAATACCCCCACCAACAAGAAACATGGCAATTGTGCCAATAACCCCAAGCGCTCTCATTAAATGAGGGGCAAGCTGAACAAGCCCCTGGCCAAATGTATTTTTAAAAGAACCCGTTTTGCTATTAGCAACTAGATAGAAACCCGCATCATCCAGCTTCACAATGCCAGCAACTAAGCCATAGACGCCGATTGTCATTACAATAGCAATTAAACTCACTACCGCCAGCTGCGTCAAAAATACCTGTCCTTGCACTGTGCCTAATGCAATCACAATAATTTCTGCAGATAGTATGAAATCAGTTCTTATTGCACCCGCTATTTTCTTACGTTCAAAATCTGCAACATCTATATCTTCTTGTTGTTCTACGCGCTGACTGTCGACTTGTGAGATCGGAACTTGGTCATCAGGCTGTGAATGAAACCATTTCTCCGCAATTTTCTCTGCACCTTCAAAGCAAAGATATAGGCCGCCAACGACCAACATAGGCGTGATTAGCCATGGTGCAATAGCACTAATCAGCAACGCTGCAGGGACTAATATCAGCTTATTGCGAAAAGAGCCTTTAGCAACGGCCCACACGACAGGAATTTCTCTTTCAGCCCGTACACCTGAGACTTGTTGGGCATTTAGCGCAAGATCATCACCAAGTACCCCCGCGGTTTTCCGCGCTGCAACCTTTGTCATTACGGCAACATCATCCAACACGCTGGCGATATCGTCTAACAATGTTAATAAACTGAGTCCAGCCAAGGTATTTACCTCACTATAAAATGGCGAAACACCATTGATAATGAACCTACACCTGATATTTTACAAATAGCTACGTTATGGTGACGACGGTAAAAACGTCACAACCCATTGTCTCGTAATAGCTTTCAAGCAAATGATCGGAGAAACAAAACCATGAGCGCAATTAAACTGACTCGAGACCAGAAAGAAGTACTGGTCTCAAAGCTTCAAAAATACTTTAGCCAAGAACTCGATCATGAGTTAGCGCAGTTTGACGGTGAATTCTTACTCGACTTTATTGCCAAAGAGATGGGGGCGCATTTCTATAATCAAGGCTTATATGATGCGCAAGCTATTCTGGATCGCCGTCTTGATGATATCCGTGAAGCCATTTATGAAATCGAACAACCTACTTCGTAAACTCAACAGATCTTGCAACTATTAACTCGACGCATCCATCTTTTACCACGCACCCCTCTATATACAGTGTGGTGAAATGAGGCGGATTGTTTTCTCCGCCTCTTAGTTATGCATGTCAAAATAAACACACCTTTTTGTAAAATTATTCACTCATTCACTTCGATCTCAATTTGTGTTGTATCTAACTCATTAGAGGTAAAAACAACGATACATATAATTGCATAATGGCATCCCCCTTCAAACTCTGTGATTACATAGCCACTCATAAAATAAAAAAGAATTAACCCACGGAAAAACCTCAATAAAAAAAGCCAATACACTGCAATTATGATTGGTTAAACCTTTAATATGCCTGTGAAATATCGATTTACAATAGTGATTACCATCACACTAAATCCTTATCATTTATTTCGTACACGAAACATTTTTGACTGGTTTTTCATGATTCAAGCTGGTAGAGTCTCTTCCCTCACGCATACTGTGAGATATTTATGTCTACGATTAGTCACAAAACTAGCGACAAACTTGTTCCAACACTAACAATTGGATTTATCCTCTTATTTATACTTGCAGCCCTTTTTGATCTGTCCACTTTCACCTCTGCGATCCAGTCAATGTTTACTTCAGCATCGGCGACTTTCGGTTATTGGTGGCAATGCTTAATGATCATGAACTTTGCTCTAGCGCTTATCATTGCAGCAAGCCGCTACGGCAAAGTAAAAATGGGTGGTGAGTCCAAGCCAACGATTGGTACATTTCGTTGGGTAGCTATGATCATGTGTACCCTGCTTGCGGGCGGTGGTGTATTCTGGTCTGCGGCAGAGCCAATCTTCCACTTTATTACTCCTTCACCAAGTTTTCCTGGCGTAGAGGGCAGCACTGCAGCCGCCGTTACCCCAGCCTTAAGCCAAAGTTTCATGCACTGGGGTTTCCTTGCATGGGCCGTTCTTGGCACTCTAAGCACAATTGTATTGATGTACGCCCACTACCAGTGCGGTGTTAAATTACGACCTCGTGCCCTGCTTTACCCTATTCTAGGTAACAAGCTTGAAAATCACTGGTTTGGTTCAGTGATCGATTCTTGTTCTATCATTGCCGTTGCGGCAGGTACTATTGGTCCAATCGGTTTCCTTGCGACTCAGTTAGGTTACAGCCTGACTGTACTAACAGGCATGGAGAACTCAATATTCACCCAAATGATGATTCTGGCAGGTGTAGTCGCAATTTACTCTGTTTCAGCTTTCACAGGCATGGACAAAGGCCTTCAATGGCTAAGTCGTATGAATGTAATTGGTGCATGTACACTACTTCTTGCTATTTTGGTGTTAGGTCCGACGGGCTTCATCTTTGAGCAGTTTGGTTTAGCATTTGGCCACTACATCCAAAACCTACCAGAAATGAGCCTAAGTTCTTCTAACCCAAGCTGGAACTCATGGTGGACATGGTTCTTCTGGGGCTGGTTCATTGGTTTCGCACCTATGATGGCGATCTTCATTGCTCGTATTTCTAAAGGTCGTAGTGTTCGTGAACTAATCCTAACCGTTGCTGTGGCTGCGCCTATTGCGACTAACTTCTGGTTCTCTGTACTTGGTGGTACGGGTATTGGTCTTGAATTAGCGAACCCTGGTAGTATTTCAGGTCCATTAAATGAAGGCGGTTTACCAGCAGTACTGCTTGCATCTTTAGCTCAGCTGCCATTTAGCACTCTGCTTATCCCAGCATTCCTTGTACTAACCACTACTTTTGTGGCGACCACAGGTGACTCCATGGCCTATTCCATTGCGATGGCTGTATCTGGCGATAAAGAACCATCTAAAGTTCAGCGTCTATTCTGGGCTATCATGATGGGTGTTGTGGCTGGCGTCTTACTTATTGCGGGTGATGGCGGATTGAATGCACTTCAGTCATTCATCGTTATTACAGCGGTACCTGTTTCTTTCTTGGTTGCAGTAACCTTCGTTACAGGCCCTATTGCTGTAGTGAAAATGCATGCAGCACAACAGAAACGTACTGAAAAAAGCGAAAATTGTGCTTCAACAGCACCTGTTGCTGCTATGGCAGAAAACGTTCGCTAAGCATATATAACCCTTAACGGGTTAGCATATAGCTTCTTAAGCCCGCTTTTATAGCGGGCTTTTTTACACATGAATACTGCACTTCCCTACCGTACCGCTTCAATATCAACAAATCACACTTTTACTATTTAGGGCTAAAACCATTGAACACAGCAAATCGAAAGCACTCTTTCATTGATAAAAAACACCGTTCAAATTAAAATGCAGCCACAATTATTACGAGATTTAACCAATGAAAGTAAAGTATCTAGCCACATCAATCATTTTAGCAACCATGCTCACGGGTTGCGGTGGAGGCAGTAGTGACGGTAATGGCTCTGGCGCCGGTTCTAGCACAAAACCGATCCCGCCAGTGAAGCCCCAAGTTAAAAATGGTGCATTTAGCCTAGCAACAGGCATAGCAAATGATAAAGCAGCCCCTATCCTTGATGGTTATACCCCTTTTCGCTTTAGCTTTGTTAACGAACGCACAGATATATCTTCAACCTCCCCAGTAAGGATATCTATCGAAAACCAATCATCTGCAATTTTCCGTCACTATGATATTCGCCAAGAAAAATCTGACACACAAGTAAACGGTCATCAATTTGCCCTACAGAGTTACGGTAGTAATACCCAAGAAGTGAGTATTACGCTATCGTACACTGCTGATGCAAGCCAGCGGACAGATAAGGTCACATACCAACATTACCGTGATGCTAAAGCACATTACTTCTTCGCCCCAACTTCAACCGACCCCGATAGTAATCAGTTCGGTTACCAAAAAAGCATGTTCCGTCTTTTTGTTGATAGCAGTTACAAAACAGGAAAAGTAACGCTTGCAGATTATTGGGATAAGGCAGGTAAAGTCGCTATCATCAATCGATTGACTCACAATAATGTTCAAAGCGATGCGCTCACAGCTTGTATTGCAGTCATCACCAATAACAGTGATCCTTACTTCAATACCGAGCTTGTTGAGGCTCAAAAGAACACCGACCTCAGCCATTTTGTAAAAGGCGCTTTACCAAAGCAAGTATCCAGTAAAACGCTATTGGTTGGACTAACACTGGATGAAAGTACATTGCCCGCAGATACCCCCTTCAGCAAGCCAAATGACGCAACTAAGCAGTCTTTCCTTGATATCTGCAAATTACAAAACTCAAATATCAACTACGCAGTAGAACTCGACCTGATGCCATACCAAAGACAAGATACTGCGCTAGTACTCTTTAACCAAGATGGCAAACTAACGGTCAACACCAGCAAGCTTCCGCTACTGACTTGGCGTACGGAGCAGCAGGTCTCCGAGTCAACGCGGTAAATATACCTAACAATGAAGCCACATCCCCCACCTATTCTGGGGCTATGTGGCTTCTAGGCATACTCGCAGACGAAAAGTACTGTTAACATTCAGGTGCAACTTTCGCGTCTAACGCTTTCTCGCTTTCACTCTTACTCACCGCACGGTACAGAATCATCATTACTGCACAAGCTCCCAAGCATAAAATAAACAGCTCACTTGCGCCGTACGCCTGAATCATAATGCCGCCGACCAAAGGTGCCAGTGCAAAGCCTAAAGAATAAATAGCAGCGGCACCAAAGTAGCTCCCACGTAAATGCGCAGGTGCCAATTTATCTATCTGAACATTAAGTGTAGGAAACGCTATAACCTCACCAAGACTTAAGATGAAACACGCAATCAACCAGCCTACCGGCCAATCCACAGGCACCATTAAAAATCCCACTTGCGACATTGCCATTAATCCCATTCCTATTTGGCTACGGGTAAATAACGGGAAACGCTGCAATAATCGTAAAATAGGGAATTGAAAAAGTATGATCGTGCAGGTATTTACCATCACTAATGCACTGACAAAAAATGCGGCATTATCTAAGCCTGACCGCACAATAATTTGAGGTATTGAAGATTCATACTGCCCATACACAAACATCATGATGATGTTGGCAATCAGCAATTTAACGAATAATCGGTCTTTTAATACAACCCGTAATGTTCTGCCAAAGTGCATGACTTCAGCCGAGCGTTGATGCTTCACTTCTGGGTATTGGCGAAAACAATTCCAGTACAGCAAGCTAAATAGGACATAGACACACCCAGTCACCACAAACAGTACTTGGGGCTGGTTTACTGCTAACGTAATACCAATTAGCGGTCCAATAGCCCCGCCGAGGTTAATAATGAAATAACGAACATTCATTGCCAACTCACGGTCTTTTAAGTTTGTTAAATTATCGCTGATCACGGCTTTTGCAGGCGCTTCGATCATCGGTCTCATCAAACCGCAGCACATAATAAGAACGAAAAACTGCCATAATGAATCAGCAAATCCAATCCCTGCATAGCAAAATGCTGCCACCATACAACCGCTAATCATTACCCACTTTCGGCCAAATTTGTCAGAGAGAAATCCTGAATATAACCCTGCAAACACGCCTAATACTGCAGAAGAGGCGAGCATTGCCCCTACGGTGATCGCATCCGCATGATATTCCTTATACAGAATTACAATCAAAAATGGCCACGCCATGAAATAGCTCGTACGAGCCATTAACGTACCTATGAGTACAGTCCATACCGTTGGGGTAAAATGAGATAAGCGCGACCACTTTAACAACGGCTCATCATCAGCTATAGGGACACTATTTTTTAATTTCGCATCTGAATTTAGCTCTTCACTTGTTGAACTTGGAGGTGCAGACATCGGTTTTCCTTTGCAAAAAATGGACAAACTTTAGCCTACCGTCATTTAACTAGTAAGTTATGCTTAATTTAATTTTAGTTTTGATACTCTTAACTAAGAACAGAAGTGGAATCAGCTAAAGTCATCATAAAAACCCAAAAGCACCAATAATAGAAAGACTTAGTGTTTTATCTTCATAAATTTAAAATGCCTAAAATACATTAAGCCATCGCTTTCGATTGAAATTATTCATCATTACAATCAATCCTGTTTGATTTGCGGTGATTTTTTGATTAATATCCGCGCACAGAGTGAATTGAGCATTTACTCCATACCGTACAATAGTTCTAAGCTGTACGAATATCAGATGAGGATCGGAACCTCATCACGCTCAACATATCAATTTTGGTACTTTCGTACCGACTCTCGCAGAATCAGTAAGATTCTGCCACTCAGTTGGCTGACCGGCAGGACTCGCCCGTACTCACCAACACATTCAATAATACGTGTTTTTGCATGTCATTCATTGTCGTGCATCTACGTCGCTTATTGCGACTTTGCGTTCTCTATACGATAGGAGTTTTTATGCCTAACGGATTAATGCTATCTGATCTTGCGATTGCAGGCGGACTGTTGATTCTTGGTAAGGTTTTACGTGTGCATATCACTTTGTTGCAGCGTATGTACCTGCCTTCTGCGGTAATCGCAGGCATTTTAGGTTTAGCGCTGGGTTCAGCAGGTTTAGACCTGTTACCTTGGAGCGACACTTTCGCCAGCAACGCTGGTTTACTGACTGCGGCACTGTTCTCTGCACTTGGTCTAGCAACCGATGTTCCATCCCCTTCAATTGTGGCTAAGCGCGCAGGAAGCATGTGGGCATTTAACCAGGTAGCATCTGTTTCTCAGTGGTTATTTGCTGCCATGTTTGGCTTGTTCTTAGCAACTTTTGTATTTACCGATCTAAACCCTGCCTTTGGTATTCCAATGTCCGCGGGCTTTATGGGTGGCCATGGTACTTCTGCGGTAGTGGGTGATATTTTCACAAACCTTGGCTGGGAAGATGCTTTTACACTTAGCTTAACATTTGCCACTGCTGGGATTTTCATCTCAATCGCTATTGGCATGTTGATCTTGCAAGTTGCACTCAAGCTAGGTTTGATCAAAACATTCAGTACTTTTACCAACATGAACCAGCATGAACGCAAAGGCTTAATTCAGGAAAATGATCAGCGCTGGGCAATGAAATCAACCATGTCATCACTGTCTGTTGATTCTTTCGCTATTCATGCTGCGCTAGTTGTTGTGGTAACGGCGTTCTCTTATGTTTCTGCTGATTTTCTGTCGTCGTTCCATGACAAAGTACAAATCCCAACTTTTGTAACAGGTTTCTTGGGCGGTATGTTCGTTCGTATGATTGCGCAGCGTTCAGGTGCATCACAATATCTATGTGATGGCGCTTTTCATCATGCCTCTGGTATTAGTACCGACTACCTTATCGTATTTGGTATTTCAGCCATTAAGGTAACGGTATTAGTCCAGTACATTGCACCAATGGCTGTACTCGCAACAGGTGGCGTACTCTTTACCTTATTCCTTATCTTTTGGGTTGCCCCACGCATCATGGGTGATAATTGGTTTGAAAAAGGAATTTTCTCTTGGGGCTGGCTAACCGGTACAGTAGCGATGGGTATCGCATTACTGCGCATTGTTGATCCGGAGATGAAGAGCAAGGTGTTAGATGACTATGCAATCGCTTATGTACCTGGCTCTATTACCGATATCTTTATTATTTCGTTAATGCCGCTGGCTATGTATTCAGGCTATCACTGGCACGCGTTAGCGATTGGCTTAGCTTATATTGCATTTGTTTTATTTATCTGGCGTTTTGTATTCCAAAAAAACAGAGTACTTGCTACCCAGTAAAATCCGAATGTTTTAATAGTGATCAAAAAGAGAGGCTAAGGCCTCTCTTTTACTATTACGGATTAGCCGCAATAATCATTCCACTATCTGCCGCTCAGAAAGCACCTGACTAAGGGTTAATTAAGTTCAATACCAACGCCGTTACGGCCATTCGACTTCACTTGATATAAAGCATTATCTGCCTTCGCTAAATACTCTTGCCAATGTGAAGCAAGTAGATCTCTCGATTCCACTTCAACCCCTCCAATCGATACTGTTACTTCAAGCTTCCGACCTTCAATACTGACATTTTCTAGTAATACCGCACGGCGAATACGATCTAATAATTCGTAGGTATTTGAGCTATCACTCACGGAGAAAATAGCGACAAACTCTTCGCCTCCCCAGCGGGCAACTTTGTCATGAGTACGGCAGCTATGTTGAAGCCGAGATGATATTTCTTGTAACACACGATCACCAATATCATGACCATGGATATCATTTATTTGCTTGAAATAATCGATATCGAGCAAAGCAACAATATACTTACTAACTCTAGGCATCTCGCCCTTAATTTCCCCTGTGATCCATTGCTGAATATAACGGCGATTGTACATACCCGTTAAAGGATCTTGGAACGACTGTTCAGTTAACGACACATTTGATTGTGCCAATTCAACATTATCTTTAGATAAGTGGTTATTGCGGCGATATAGTAACCCCAATACCGCGGCACCTAATAATATGCTTAGCAATAAAATAATTTCTCGTGAATGTTGAGACGTTATCTGAGCTGATTTCAACTCACTATCAGCCTTTAGCAAAGCAATTTGATGCTCTTTTTTCTGAGTAATATACTGTGTTTGAAGTGAACGAATCTCTTCTCGCTTTGCACGTAAATAGTGACTTTCTTTTTCATTTACATAACGCTGGAAATACTCTAATGACACTTTATAGTTACCGTTTTTACTATAAATATCAGACAACAATTTGTACAACCTAATCACCTGAGAATTGCTACCATACTCTTTATAAATATCGAGAGCGACTAACGCTGTACTGATCGCCTCATTAAGTTCCTTGAGCTCAAGATACGCTAACGATTTTGATTCATAACAAAACGCTCGACCTACCCTATCTTTAATGTTATCAGCGAGTTGCAAGCATTCTTTCGACATTTTCAGCGATGCTTCAAGTTTATTCTCATCAAGTAACACGGATGTATAGTTGGTCAGCGTGACTAGCTGAATGTAACTAGAGCCTGTTTTTGATGCATGCTTGATAGCTTTACGGATATAACCGGCTTCTTCATTTTCAAGGTTAAAATAATTCGCCACCAGCCCTGCATGGATATAGAGCAAGGTTGCTGTATAATCATTTTTTATATGATTGTGATTAAAGACTTCAAATGCCTTTTCATTGTATTTTTTCGCTAAAGCCCACTGATCGAGATCTGTATACATATTACCGATATTCGACAAGACTAAGACTACTTGAGCATAATCCTGCTGTTCTTCAAAATATGACAAAGCCTTCAGATAATTAGACAAAACCAGATCGTATTTAGATTGGTAATACCAAATATTAGCCTGCCATTTTAATGCACGAGCAGTGAGATTCTTAAACCCAGTTTGTTTAGCAATTAACAGTACTTCATCCAAATAGCGTAACCCATTTTCATACTCCCCTGTTTCTTTGGCCAATATAGCCCGATGTAGCAAAGCTTCACCTTCTATCCAAGGCTGATCCAGTGTTTTAGCTAACTCCTCGAGTTCACCAATAACATCTAATGGCTTTTCCTCAGTGAGAGTGTAAGCCTCTAGACGCGACATCGTCAGTACATAGTAGACACGCTCCCAACCTGTCATGGGCTTGCCCGATTTAGAGGCAATAAACTGCTTGATAAAACCATACGCTCGCTCAGGATCGCGTAACGATTGGATATAAGCAGACATTAAGCGACTGTCGTGTTGAATAACTGAGGGGGTATAAATAAAATCGCTGGGCTTCGCTTGAACAGATACTATGCACCCAGTAGCAATAATTAGCGACAATATACCAATTCGGACTGCATACATGAAGGGTGATGACCTGTGGGAATACATTCGATTACTATATCAATTGAGTAAGTAATCATCTTCCGACTGTTAGCAAACAGAGTCAACCAACAAATGACAGAATGACACCTTCATGAAGTAAGTGCACAAAATCACGCCACGGAACCATCCAAAAAGGATTGGCACTTCATTTGTACGCCATTTTTAATATCTATAAACCAGTAATCATGAGCCACTCTTAGTTAAATCAGCCTATTTTTCATTCTAAATCCAATAAACAATTTAACATTAATCAAATATTACTCAGCACCAATATCTAACGTAAGGGGCGCCTTGCATATCAACGTTAGGGCGTAATCATATTATTGTTCGTATTCTTTACGGTGGGGATTTTATGACACGCCACTGACAGGAGCCTGACAATAGTTTTCACTTTGGAATGTACTATTATTCTTATCAATAGTGAGTGAGTAAACATTTATGAAACATTTCATTTCATATCTATTAGTTATTTCTTTTTTATCACCAACGATAGTATGGGCTAAAAAAGATCACCATCACGATGTCATCGTGATTAAACAAAAAAAGCACAAACATAAGCACAAGCACAAACATCACCATTCAAGTCAGGTCATTGTTGTGCAGCAACCGCCACGTCAGCAGCACTATCACCGTTCATCGTTACCGGAAATAGCAACGTTTGCCATCATTGCTGGTGCATCTTATGCCATTATCGATAATGTCTTTTACAAGCAAGCAGGTGAGCGTTATGAATATGTGGAAAAGCCATTACGTTAAGCCTCTATCTTCAGCTATGCTATCTAAATAAAGCCGCAATGATTGCGGCTTATAACGTTTTGGTTAGGTGTTTATCCCAAATATCAAACAAGGTATCACGCGTGTTAATAGGTAACATTGCTATACGCCGAGCGCTCCAACAACCAAACAAATACTCCGCCATTTCTAAAGCAATCGGAAAATCATCCGAACCATAATGCTGCAAAGCTTGCTCAACATCGCAAAGAGATAGTCCTGCATTATCCCAGCGCGCATGCCGAGCTTCAGATTGGTTGAACCATTCAATAGAAAGTGTCATTAATATCCTTTGTACTTATTCAGCATAAACATATTTTACGGTATGTTTTGTATGAAAACATGATGAATGACAGGTTTAATTAACTTATTTGACCAAAATATACATATTAAATAGTCGCTATTTCTATCGCGTTATATTTGCTAACACTTTACTACATTCTAACTTCATTTTTAAATAGTTAACACGTCTACTTACAGCCATTAATGTTAATTAGCGCACGCCCATTTTTATTTTATATTTCGTAATAGCATGATTAAAGAAATCGCGTTCGTCATCATCTGCAATGCTTTCTGCTTGCGTTGTGATCGCTTCATAACCCGCCTTCGCATTCTTTAACTGCCACACAATATATGCGGCTTGTTTATCTAACTCTATGCGGTTTTTCTCTGCTGGCGATAAAAGTGTCAGGTTATGCATGTTTTCCTCAGGTTTCTCAGTGTGCAAAGTTCACATATTTTAGCATCATGCTGCTCCTTCACATACGATTTTACGAACACCTCTTGTCTCAATCCCACAAAATGAGACACCTCAGGCTCGCTACGCTTAAACAACGAACCATATGCTGACTTTAGCCTTGAGATCTAAGCATTCACTCATTCTCAGGTGAAAGCAGCAATAGCATGAAAAATCAGCCAATGCGTAAACTCATATTTATTGGATACGGTGCGCTCATTTGTCTACTGTCTTTAACGCAGGTAGAGCTGCTGCACCTCACTTTTATCTATCATGACAAAGTTGAGCACTTTGCCGCTTATAGCTTATTCACTCTACTCGCGTATTTTTCAACAAAAAGTAAACGATGGGCATACATATTGTGTATCGCTATTGTGATATACGGCGGAATACTTGAGATTTTACAAGCATCCAGTACGGGGCGTATTGCCTCCATCGCTGACTTTATCGCCAATGTTTTAGGGGTAATTGGGGGCATTGTCATAATAAAAGTATATCGTTCGAATACGTCGCAACTTATTCGCTAAGTCGGCACATTTCGCTCACGTATATTACCTTCGTTCTAATAGCGCCAAGCCAAGCCGTTGTCGGTATTGCTCTGGCGTGCAATTTGCGTGACGCTTAAACAGAGTAATAAACGGCGATGCTTGGTGGTAGCCAAGGGTCAATGCAGCTTCTTTTACCGACATGCCTTTTCGCAGCAAGTGCAATGCATACACAAACTTACGTCGCTGTCGCCACTCTGTAAAACTCATTCCCAGCTTATCTTGGCAATGACGCGCTAATGTTCGTTCGGTTGTATGTCGTTTTTTAGCCCACTCCGCCAGTGTGACAGTACTTATGGGGTTACGCTCTAATTCTACTAAAATCGGTTTAAGTAGCTTGTCATCCGACATTGGTAAAAATTGATCATGTTCGTTCGCTATTTTGACCTGATCAAACAATACATTCACTAAACGTCGATCAGATTCTGTTTCAGCTACTGTGACCCGTCGATTTTTTAGATCATTAATAATGGCTTCCATGATTGGATTGACTTCAAGCAAACAAGCGTACTGGGGTAGCGCATCCGCAAGGGGATGAATAATGTTCATTGAGCAATAATTCATGCTACGACGCATAAAGCTCTCGTGTTGCACCCCTGCGGGAACCCAGACAGCATACTGTGACGGAGATAAAAAACGCTTTCCTTCTGCATTCAGCTCCAGAATACCGCCGCTGATTAGCTGTAACTGCCCCCAAGAATGCTGATGCTTTAATGTTGATGTATTCGGAAGAAAGACTTCATGACCAAAAAAAATCTCTCCGGGTGGATTTTGATCATCAAAAAGAGGCTGGTAAATTTTACTCATGTTCACCAAAGCTGTGAGGTGGGTTAAAGCCGACACAGCTAAGGTAAACATATTACAACACAGGCGCAATACTCTCTTATTGCAGAGTAGCTACGCTGTACGTACATTCATGGTTATTTCTGCAGTAAAAACGGTATTCCCTTCCGTGTCTGTTACCTCAATAGGGACCAATTTATCGCCGCCACTATGCCAATCAATATTCTCGCCATTGGCTATCGCCGTTAAGTCGGTTTTGGCCTTTTTAACATATTTAACCGTCATACCGGTTGGGATCCAACGGCTGTTACCTGCAATCGAAACATCCGTCATTAAACCTCCCGCTAATTCAGCCATATTACACATGGCTATCGCATGCACCGTATTCAAGTGATTTGTCACTCGGCGACGCTTATTAATTTCAACACGGGCATAACCTGGTTTTAGTTCTGTCACTATAGGTCTAATTGACCCAAAATACGGTGCCATTCTACAAACAACCCACGAGAAAATTCGATGACCAAATGGGACTTTACTTAACCGTTGGTAAATTTTTAGATTCTTGCGCATTGAAAACTCCTTTTTCAACATTCTGGTCTGACCACATTATAGCGTAAGATTTCTAAATGCACGAAATTGAGCGTGATTGTCCTCACAGTGCTGACACCCTTTCCTTTTAAGAAAGAATAAGAAATAAAATCATCAATAGAAATATAATTATTATTTATCAATAAGATAAAAATCAAACAATCCATGAAACAGTGACCATTTTTAGGCTTGATTAATATAAAACCCTTAAATGTCTGACTATGCCCTTACGATGTCCGATTAGAGATATGTATACCTTAGCTGACGTGACACAATACTATTATCAAGCGTCCTGCTTCTCTCTATTTTCTAATAAAGGCAAACAATGCTCTATTTATTCCCTTTAATTACCGTTTCGATTTGGGCAGGGAATGCCATCGTAAATAAAATGGCTTTCAGTGTGATCGATCCTGGTGCCATTTCATTTTATCGCTGGTTCTTTGCAATGTTGGTATTAACGCCTTTCATGGCTAAATCCGTATGGAAAGCACGCAACACAATTAAACCATACTTACCTAAAATTGCCTTTCTCGCCTTTCTTGGTATGGTATTGAATCAGTCATTAGGTTACTTCGCTGCAGAGACAACGACAGCCACCAATATGGCGCTGATAGTATCGTTAGTACCGCTGATCAGTATGTTCATTAGTGTACCTTTGCTAAATAAGCGTTTAACGCCACTGGCCATCGTTGGCGCCATTTTATCACTGGCGGGATTAGTGTTAATGCTGAGCCATGGCGACTTAAATCAATTATTAGCGCAAGGCATTAATAAAGGTGACATGTTAGTACTGATCGCGGCATTTGTTTATGCGCTCTACTGTGTCTTACTCAAACGCTGGGATCTACCACTGTCTAACTGGCAGTCGGTATATAGCCAAGGGGTTCTAGCCGTTATTATGCTAACGCCGATGCTACTTACCAGTGAACGTATGACCATTACACCAGAAGCACTGCCACTGATCATGTACGCAGCCATTCCAGCTTCCGTGATCGCACCTTGGTGCTGGTTACAAGGTATTCAGCGTTTAGGCGCAGATAGTACGGCGATGTTCATGAACCTAATGCCAATGATGACAGCAGTCATTGCCAGTATCGCCCTTGGTGAACAACTGGCTATCTATCATTACGTTGGTGGTTTAATGGTATTAAGTGGCGTAGCGATGGCACAAAGAAAACGCGCCGAAACAAAGCCTATCGAACTCGCAACTGCCTAACGTTTACATTTGAAAATATCCATAAAGCCCGAGCAGAATTTTTTCCTGCTCGGGCTTTTTTACGTTTATAACGAGACAATAAGGTTATTCCCTACCCTGTCCGAATTTAACAATGAAAATTTTAAAGCTAATAACTCCACTTTAACTGGGCAAATAATAAGGTGCTGGCCGCTTTACCAAATAAGCTATTCCCTGTGCCATCAAAGCGTTGCAATACTGTCATCAATTGCCAATCATCTGCCAAAGAATAACTATTCGATGCGCCAATAAAATAAGAGCCATCTTGATAATACGTAGTAGAAAACGTGACGCGACTCAGGGGAGATATATCAAAACTGACATCGCCATACCATGTGAATTCAGTAAAACTAAGCGTACGTGCAGTAAGCGGTAAATTTAAGAAAGCAATCGCGCTAGTTGGGGCTTGGGGATTTGAAATATAGAGCATGGCAGTACGGCCCATCCAGTTTCGTTGCCCACCAAAGCTGTAATCAAGTTCAAGGCTCCCGACAACCGCAGATGCAACCTGAGCACCTTGCCATTCATCTTGGGTAGGATTAAACCAACTCAGTTCACCGCGTAAACCTGCGCCTTTGATGTCGCCAGCAAAACCAGTCCCTATTACCTGATCTAAACCCGATTTACCCACCAGCAGTTGGGCATCCCAACCTTGATAGTTAAACAAGTAGCGCCCCGCATAACTCGTTAATTCGCTATCATTATTTGGGCTGTAAACAAGGTCGATCGAACTGGCATAGCCGAGTTTTTTACTGACGAAAAACGCATCAGAACCAGGTCTTTCTTCGTAGTCAAAATCATAAATAGAGTAAGAATTAAATAAGTCGTTGGGGTTCCATAAGGTCGCCATTCCCCAATTTATACGAAAGCGACCACCGCGAAGTTGCCAATCATTTCGACGCCAATCAATATATAAACGGTCAAACTGACTATTACCGACAACACCCGTTTTATCTAACCAGTTTTTCGAGAGATCCATATAACCAGGATCGTAACCAATCAAGTCACCATACCCTGCTAGCTCAGCGGAATCACCAAACAATAAGCGATTACGCATACCAAGATTAAAACGTAGCTCATCGTCAAAGCGGTATTCATAATTGAGTCGGTGGTGAATTAAATGATCGAGACTATTTGATGATTCATCGGGGATTGTCGCTGTGGCCATGTATTTCACATAACCGCCTAAATCCCAATTTTTTTCTGGGGCTAAGCCCGGTATTTGCCCAACAGCAGGCAATGCCATCATAGCAACAGTGGCTAATAGTCCCTGAGTTTTCACTAGGCCACGTCCTCTTGCGCATTTTCCTGTTGCAACTTGTCTTCTTTCAACTGGCCATCTTCAAACACAATTACACGACGCGCACGCTTGATAACACGAGGATCATGGGTCGAGAAAATAAAGGTCGTGCCTTCTTGTTCATTCAAGTGCAGCATAATATCAAGCAGCTCAGCGGTGCTCTTGGCATCGAGGTTAGCTGTTGGCTCATCAGCCATCACAAAACGCGGACGCGGCGCTAATGCACGGGCAACCGCAACACGCTGTTGCTGCCCGCCTGACAGTTTAGATGGCACCTTATGGAGCTGGTCAGCTAACCCTACTTGGGTCAATAACTCCGTTGCACGTTGACGGCACTCTTGTTCACTATGTCCTTGCAACTGCATCACAAATTCAACATTTTCGAGTGCCGTTAAAACAGGTAACAAACTGTAATCTTGGAAGATAAACCCAATGTGATCCCGCCGAAAAGCAATCAAGGCTTTTTCATCTAAATCGCAAATATTGCAGCCATCAATATCCACAGTGCCTGAACTGGGTGTATCTATCCCACCGAGCATATTCAATAAGGTGGTTTTACCCGATCCTGATGGCCCCATCACAGCAACAAATTCACCTTGGGCTATGGTCAAATCAAGCTGGTGCACGGCATGAACGGGGTAATCAGTGTCCTGATTATAAATTTTACAAAGTTGCTGAGTCTGAATTGTCATGATCAGTGCTTCTCCGCCATTGCATCAACTGGACGCTGCTTCAATATTTGTCGGGCAGGATAAATCGCCGCGAATAAACTGGTAATCACCACAGTGACCACCATTAATTGATAATCTTGTGCACTCAAGGTGGGGTACAACACAGTATCGACACCAAATGCACCTAACCCTTCAGCTAATCCGCCTAACGGCAAGCCCGTTGTTTGTAAAGTAAGCATCAGTAACATACTTGCGCACACGCCCAGCACCACCCCCGCGATGCCAAGTAATACCGATTCGAACATGATCAAAATAAATATTTTTGATTTCGCCATGCCAACAGCCATCAATACACCAAATTCACGGGTACGCTCAAACACAGACATCAACATGATATTGACGATACCAAAGCCCATAGCCACCACAAAAATCATTAGCATGATGAAGTTACTGACCCCAAATGATGCCATGACAGATGCCAACATCGGCTGTATTTGCTGCCAGTCTCGCACGGTGTTTTTCACTGACATCGTTGCCGATAACTGCTTACGCACAGACGACAATTGTTCATCATCACTCAGCTTAATCGCAATTTCATGGATGCCTTTAATGCCGCTCAGTGTCGCTAAATCGACTTTTCGGACATAGACGTTACCATCATCAAAGCTAGTTGATGGGGTTTTGAATAAGCCCTTGACGCGAAACGCAGCGCCTGTCACTTCTCCATTGCCATCGGTGAATGTCAGTACCACTTTCGAGCCCACCCGTAATTTTAAACGCTCTGCCGTTTTGACAGAGACCAGCACAGGGTGGCGCCCTTCTTCAGGTAACCATTCTCCATCAACTATGTGCGACGCTATTGGAGTCAGTTTGGCTTCTGAAATAATGTCAATACCGTTGATCCTAACACCACGCGTACTGCGCGCGGATGCAATCATGCCATCCGCCAATAAGCGCCCCGACCATGCTTGTACTGCTGAGCTTTCATCAAGAGACACTTCAATATTTTCTGCGTCAACTATCGTGGCTTGAATATCTGGATTTTGAATATACTGAGTATTGTGTATTTGTAGATGGCTGGTTTGCCATGCAATCGCATTGGTGATCATATTATCGAGTAGCGCCGTCATGAAGCCCATCATGCTAGCGACCCCCATTAAGCCAAACACCATCGCACCTATCATGATGCTAGTGCGGAGTTTGTTACGCCATAAATTGCGCCACGCCAGCTTAACCAACCAGATATCAATGACCATGAGCGCCTCCTTTTAATGCATCAACCAAGCAAAGTCGGTACGTTCGCCACATTGGATACAGCAAACACAGCGCTAACAAAATCAGCACGATTTGAATTTGATCGAAAAACAACGCGCTATTGATCAGCACGGGAATGATGGGCTCATACCCCATTTCCAGCATGATTTTACCTGTCTCACCTGTTAGCTCGATAGGGAAAGCACTAAACCACAGTAAAATGGGTAACGCTGCAAGAACACCAAGCGCAATACCGAGTAAGCCGATAAAGAGTGATTCAATGCTGATAAGTTGCAAAAGTCGGCTGCGTAGCATGCCCGTTGCTAACATCACCCCAAATTCGCGCTGACGCTCTAATGTCATCATCATAAGCGTCGCAAATAAGCCAAAACCAACCACACCGTATAAGATGTACATTAAGAACAAGCCACCCGCGCGATCAAGCAAGATCTGTTGCGCCATTTCAGGCGATAAATCTTGCCAATCCCGAACAACAACGTCCAGAGATCGACCGCCAGAGGCTTGCGATGCCATCACATCATAAGCTTGTTGCAGTTCTTGTTCTGTTTGAGTCAACCCAGCTAATTCTTTGGTGTGTAACACCCAGGATGTAACCTGCTCACCAGTGCTGTATAGCGCCTGTGCTTGTGCCAATGGCATGTACACTAGTTGGTTATCGAGTTGCGTAACGGGGAAATGTAAAATGCCTTTAATACGGTACAAGCCTGCAGCGGTTTGTCCTTGGTAACCTTGCCCATACAGGACGATTTCATCACCGACGGTAATATTGTAATAACGTGCTAATCCTTCACCAATCAGCACTTGATCATCGGCTTGAGTGAGAAATTCACCTTGGCTTAATTTACTGGCAATACCCGAATAAGTGTCCTCTTGCTCGGGTAGTACCCCAAGTACCATCACGCCTTTGGATTTATCGCCTGATGCAGATAACGCAAAGGACTCGATCCGCGGTAAAATCTGACTAATATTAGCGTGTTGCTTAGCCGGTTGGATAAATTCGTCTGATGCTGGCAGCAAATCATCAATGCTTTGGCTTTCAACATAGTCGCTGTTTTGTAATTGGATCAACCCAGTATAGAATCGCGCTGCATTATCAATATTATTGGCGTAACTGCCTTCTTGAAATCCACGCATAATTAACGACAAAAATAACGCGAGCGCTAAGGCCGAAGCCGTCAGCACAGTACGCCGCTTTTGTCGCCATAAATTACGCCAAGCAAGTTTAACTAACATCGCGACCCTCTGCTGTACTGTCCCTGAAATCTCATTGCCACGGCCTCATTCACGCATTCTAAAAAAGCAAGACTAATCGCGTAATGCCTTCATTTGGCTTTGGGAGAAAAAGTCATCTTTAATGGCAAAATTAAACTGAGCTTGGTGGGTGATCATCTCGGTTTTATTACCCGGCTTATCGGCAGGCACCATTTCCATACGGGTCGCGATTCGACGATCACCCAGTGTTTTGACATCAAAAGTCGCCATGGTATTAACCAACTCATCAAACTCGTCATAAAACTCAACTTTGCGTTGTAAGTAAGTGGATTGAGAAATCCATAAACGCACTTTACTCCACACCACTGGCGCATCAGGTTTCGCCACAGCATCGATCACCCAGGCTTTAACGCCATCGACAGTATCTTCTTTTACCATCTGGTGATCGTAATCGACCACGATAGAAGACTGGTTAATCAAATCATCATTGGTGAAATCTGATCCCATCCAAGACTGCCCTAACATTGAGGGAGCAATTTTGATCACACGCTCAATACTTGGTAACCAGTTCCACATTTCACGCTGACGTTTCAGCGAGGCACTGCCTTTATCTTTTGCGGGAGCCGTTACCAATACCAAGGATAAATCTTGGCCTTTAGTCCAACTTTTCATGCTCATACTGCGAGTCCAATCAGGGCGAATGATCTTCATCGTCATTTCGGAATAACTTGAATCCCCCCTCATCTGTCGATCAGATTTTGTCACGATATCAACGGCACTTTGTGCCCATACAGTGCTGGCAAACAAAAAAGAAATGAGCAACAAAGCTGGCATTAACTTGCGCATAGTAATGTCCTTCTCTTCACGACTGCATCAATAACAATAGGCACTTTGATTAAAGCCTTCTTCGATGCCAGCACACGAAGTATGGTGTCAAACAGGTGTTTTTTCATACTATCAGGAAGCTCGCATCGACTATAGAAAAACTCGTGATTTCAGTCTGTTCACTGACATTCCTGTGATGCATGACATGTCGTTAACCTTCCATTCGCTCGAACCGTGATATGCTTATAAAAAATCATTAAGAGTGGCTACCGTGAAGATAGATTTAACCCGCATGGTGACTGAAAGTCGCAACCCTGCCAGCCAAGATATCGATACTTTATCAACACTTGATATGCTGAGCGTTATCAACAACGAAGATAAAAAAGTCGCCATTGCTGTTGAGCAAACCTTACCTGAAATAGCCCAAGTTGTTGATGCGATTGCAGCGGCTTTTCAGCGAGGTGGGCGCTTGATCTATACAGGTGCAGGGACCTCTGGCCGCCTTGGTATTTTAGATGCAAGTGAGTGTCCACCTACGTTTGGCACCAAAGCAGAACAGGTGGTTGGTCTTATTGCGGGTGGGCACACAGCGATCCTTCGCGCCGTTGAAAATGCCGAAGATAACCAAGAACTCGGTAAGGGTGATTTAACAGCGTTAAACTTCACCGATAAGGACGTATTGGTCGGGATAGCGGCAAGTGGGCGCACGCCGTATGTACTGGGTGCTATGACATATGCCAAAGAAATTGGCGCAACAACGGCTTGTATCAGCTGTAACCCGCATAGCCCTATGACGGAATTGGCTGATGTGAGTATAACCCCCGTTGTTGGGCCTGAAGTCGTGACGGGATCGTCACGCATGAAAGCGGGAACAGCACAAAAGTTAGTACTGAATATGCTTACTACGGGCGCAATGATCCGCACTGGCAAGGTTTACGGCAACCTGATGGTAGATGTGGAAGCGACTAATGCCAAATTAGTTGAGCGCCAAAAGCGCATTGTGATTGAAGCCACAGACTGCACACGTGAACAGGCCGAGATTGCGCTTAACGCTTGCGAAGGTCACTGCAAAACAGCCATTGTGATGATACTGACTAACAGCAATGCCGAGCAAGCCAGTCAACTGCTCACCCAGCACCGTGGCTTTACTCGCGATGCAATCAATGCCAAAGCCTAATCAACACAGGTTGCACTATCACAATACCGTGATAGTGCAAGGTCTAGGTCTAGGTCTAGGTCTAGGTCTAGGGGCTAAAACAACAGTAAGCGATTATCTACGCATTAATTTAAACAGTGACTTACCCGATTGATAGACCCGCTTAAACTGCTCACTCACCTTAATATCACCATTGGCTTCTAAACGGCGACGATTTAACTGCGCCTGCGCCCCTTCAGCATAATATTGGTCGATCAAGGCTTCGAGTTCGCGCATATTATAGTGAGGCTTTGAATCACTGATACAAACAGGTAATACCGACAGGAACTGCAACATCGTTTGGTTGTAATCAACCGCCGCTTTAATGGTTTGACCCTTGCGCGATGTGGGACTGGTCAAATCATAAGGCGGTTGCCATTCTGATACTGGCGATAAACGGTCGACTTGGTTTAACACCCCAATAATAGGGGCGCGTTTGCGACTTTGGTTCTCTGGTAATTGATAATACGCATCCAGTCGTGCTTTAAACTGAGTATCGAGATCACGCGCAGACTGATTGGCTTTCAATACCCACAGCACTAAATCAGCCTGTGACAGTTGATCAAGCAATAAAGCTTCTGTGGTTGTATCCCCGTCTAATCCAGGTAAATCAATCAAGTGCAAGGTATCTAAACCTTCTACTTGGCACTGATGCACTGTGACTTTATCGGTAGAGGGCAAGGCATTCACTTCAGCGACTAACTCACCGGTTAGTGTATTCACCAAGGAAGATTTACCCGCGCTGACCTGCCCCACTAAACACACCCGTAAAGGCTCAAGCGGTGCGGCCATCGCTTGTTGGTCTGCCGCATGAGATGCACTGATGGCTAACTCATCGTCATCACCCTTGAATCGACCGCTATAAAGATCGATTGCGACCGATAGCACCTCTTGCAGTAAGGCTTTTTTCAGTTTGTATTGCAGTTCACTACTCACTTGATTAAAGACTTCACCCAGAATTTTACTGCGAAATTCAGACATGATAGCCGTATAAGGGTTAGCCATGCGCACAACGCGATAGCTGTTCCACAACCAATTGGCCGACCCTAATCCTGCTTTCGCTTTTTCTTTGTTATCTAACCCTTTTTTAATCAAAGACAGGCTGATTTTTTCTATAAACGGGACATGTTGCTTCAAAATAATGCGATAACGACGGCTCACTTCTTCGGTCATTTTCAGCAATTCAGGCAAAGAAAAAGCCAACTCTTTTTGTTGTTTTCCGCGGTATCGTGTTGCCGTTAATGTGACTAAAGTCAGTGCGTGCTCACGTAGTGATCCCCATTCAGCGTCTGTCGCCAGTTGCTGGGTAATATCATCGTTAAGCTCAGTCCACACTTTCTGATCGCCCGCGCCCCAGTCATCTGATGGACGCACTAAACCTTCGCCATCTTCTGCGTGGGCTTGATTCTCACTGTCTGCTTTAATTTGTCGTTTCAACCAGAAAACAGGCAATGCCACCAGCAGAGCACTCACTGCTAATAACAAAAGAAATGGAATGAGATAACCAAGCTCAACAATGGCGTACAGACCAAAACCGCCCAAAATACACAGTGGCAGTATGATACCTGCAAGCAATAAGGGAATGACCCCTGCCGACATTGACGAAACGGCTTTCACACTATTGGCTGTTCGTTTCACTTTTCGCTACCTCTTTAATGCTTTCAAACGCCGATTTGTACATGGCTTTCAATTCTTCTTCTGATACCGACTCGCCTTTACTCTGACGGTAGAGGTAATAGCAAGCCACACGTCCTATCGCAAACGTGGTACAAAAGCTCACGACTGCAGCAGTCGCACTGCCTATAGTTTGGCCATACACAGGGATCAGCTTCACTAACTGTCGAATCCCTAGCTTAGAAGCATATTGCACCCCAAAGCTGGTGCCTAAGGTTGCCATAAACTCCCCCATGGCATTTTTATCCCATTCGACACCATATTGATTGGCTAAACTATGGATCATTTTTCCTTGAATAACAGGGACAGACACCAAGCCGACAGCAGGGACAGCATCACTGCCACCAGCCACGCCTGCATACCAAAGGATCTCCGTTCGCAGCTTGGCAAAATTCGCTTCTTCTTGGCTTTCATGCTCGGCATCTTCACCAATCTGCGCCACAATAGGTAGCAGTTCTGCCAACTTCTCACGCAATAGATCAACACCGACTTGGCTGCCATCTTCACATTCAAAATCAACTTCAACGGTGTTAACCTCTGTCCCCCAAATAACCTCAACCTGTTGCTGGTTATGCGCCACGCACTGATTGCGTTCAGTTAAGTCACCAATCAAGCATGTACCCGTGTGTACCAATAAAATTTGCTTGAGCGACTTTGACTTTTTAATTTGCTTTAATGCTTTCAAGACACTGCTTTGCTCGGGTTCCTCAGCCTTCATCACCACAATTAACGCATTTGCCCTATCCTCACACGCTTGAATATCAGCATGTGCATCATACTCAGCTTCAGCGAGCCCGCGTGTATCCAAAAAACGTACTAGCGGCTTATCCGTTGGAAAATCATAACTACTGGCGGTTTGCGTGCAGGGCTGAAAACCATTACCAATTTCAATCTCTGACTGCTGTGTTATTGCATGAACAAGCGAAGATTTTCCTGCACCTGTTTTGCCTAGCAACCAAAGGGTTGGTAAGCGTGCTGTTTGGTGATCAAACGCTGCGGTCAGATCGGGATCGGCTGTCGGGTTCAGATAAGACTTAATGCGTTCAAAAAAATCCATGCGGGTTCTCTACATAATTCGACGGGGAGAGTGTGCTATCTCACTAATTTAACAGAATGGCGTACCTGACAATAGAGAAAACACGCTACTCTTCTCGATTAACAAGTTACTATATATAATTATCAAACTCCTTTTAAATAATAACTTACTGTTATGGTGTGACAAATGATCAATCCAACATGGGTAAACACCTTCATCACCCTAGTCAATACTGGCCATTTCACCCAAACCGCAGAAAAGTTGTATATGACTCAACCAGGGGTCAGCCAGCACATCAAGAAGTTAGAGGAGCAATTGGGGAATGAATTACTCATTCGTTTTGGTAAACGGTTCGAGCTAACAGAAGCGGGCCAGAAAATGTATGAATTTGGCCAGCAGCAACAAACGCAAGAGAGCCAGTTTCTAGCAAGCTTATCCGCAGACGATGTTTATTGCGGCATGTCTAAAATAGGCTGCTCCGGCTCATTAGCAATGCAGCTTTACCCGCTCTTACTACAACGTCAACAGGAATATAATCAGCTATCTTTTCATGTTGAAGCTGGACCTAACCAATCAACAATAAAAAATATTCTTAGCGATGATTTAGATGTGGGGATTGTGACGCGAATAGACTCGAATAGTGACTTGTTTTTTGAAGAGATTGGTCAGTCATCCCTTAGCCTTATTTTACCCGCGCAGTTTATTACCGACAACAAAGCGACTAGCAATGATGGTGCTAAGCAGTGGTTAGATTTTGCGACACTGAATCAACTTGGTTTTATTCATCATCCTGATGGTTCCCACTATGCCTCACAAGTGCTTACACCCAATTTCTCAGAGACATTTAAGAGCATCAACCAACTCAAGATCACAGGCTATATCAACCAATTAAGCCAAATATTAGTGCCCGTTTCGCAGGGGCTAGGCTATACCGTTTTGCCAGAATCTGCTGTTGAGAGCTTTCATCAACCTCAGTTACTCCACGTCTATCCACTGAAGCACCAAGTCAGCGAAGCATTATATTTGGTAAGAAAACGCCACCGCCCTCTTCCGCTACGTTATGATTGGTTTATTGCTATGGTAAAAGAAACTCTCGCCTTATAACTTTAATTAGCTGCCAACTGATGCATCCTTAGCCAGAGTGGATGTACGCCCGAATCTTTTATCGCGATACATCGCACTATCGGCTTGTGCAATTAATTCATCCAGTATCTGTGAAGCACTTTTCCCTACCATGTCATCAGGGCTAAGTGACGCAACACCCACACTGACACCCACTTCCGATGGGAACGCCTTAAAGCAGTGCGTTTCCAGATAGCGTCGCAACTTAAAGGTATATTCCTGTGCACCACCTAATAGCGTATGTGGCATAATAATAATGAACTCATCACCACCAAAGCGACCGATATAATCACTGGAACGCCGTTGCCCTAATAATTGATTGGCGACACATTGTAATAACCTATCTCCACATTGATGACCGTGATTATCATTTAATTTTTTAAAGCCATCGAGATCCAACATGGCTACGGATAAGGTACGATAATATTTAATCGCGATAACAATTTCTTTTATTAGTTTAGTTTCTATCGCACGACGGTTATAAATTTGGGTAAGATGATCACGCGTCGCTAAACGATGTAGCTCTTGCTCCATCTTTTTTTGTTCAGTGAGATCCTCAAACATTCCCAAGAAACCCGCAACATTACCCGTTCGATCATTAAAAGAGACTTTATGAAAACGGACATAGAAATTACGTTTATCGAAAGTCTGCATTTCACTTTCATAAACACTTCTTCCCGGTTTATCTAATAACTGAGCATCATTCTCTAAATAGGTTTCAGCCTGCTCTTTGGGGAAAACATGGAACAAGTTATTGCCAATAATTTCTGTTTTAGGCAAACCTATAACTTCAGAAAACGCATGATTACAGCCAAGATAAATACCTTTTTTACAACGATAAAATACAGGCATAGGCATACAATCCAAAATAGCTTGAATAAAACCACCTGAATCGTCGGTCAATAAAGCATGAATATCATCATGATTATGAGGGATCCCTTTCAATAACTTCGATGTTAGCACTGTCTAATCGCCTTTTCTGTCCAGTATGTATATGGCTTCTATTACATGGCGGCATAATGATAACATTGCGCTGCCAATGATATGAAAGGGATTTTTACTTAATCACTCAAAACAATAAATAACTTCTGATTAATTGAATATCTAGCCAATAAAAAACAAAAAAGCTGGCAGTTATTAATAACCAACCAGCCTTTATGGATTAAAAGTCTAAATTATTTAAACTTTAAATTGATGAATTAGTCTATCAAGTTGCTCACATTCATTCGCTAATTGCTCAAATGACTGCTCTGTTGATTGGACTTTATCCAACATTGCCTGACTTTTATCTGCGATGGCTTGAATATTCTGATTTACATCTTCACTCACTTGGCTCTGTTGAGTTGCCGCTGTAGCAATTTGCAAGTTCATCTCATTAATGACTTCAATCGATTGACCAATTGCATTCAGTGATTCATTGGCACTATTCGCTTGGTCTACAGTACGAGTACCACTTTCTCGACTTAATTCCATTGCGGATACAGCTTCATTAGCACCTTGCTGCAAGCGCTCAATCATCACTTGGATTTCTCCCGTGCTAGATTGTGTTTTACTTGCAAGTGAACGTACCTCATCGGCAACTACCGCAAAGCCACGGCCTTGCTCACCAGCACGTGCCGCTTCAATAGCCGCATTCAATGCCAATAAGTTTGTTTGATCGGCAATACCGCGAATGACATCAAGAATAGAAGCAATATTGCCTACATCTCGCTCTAAATTACTCACCACAGCACTGGAAGATTCGATTTCATTCGCAAGCTGGTGAATAGAGCTCACTGTAAAACCTAATGTTTCTTTTGCGGCTTCTGATTCATTATTAGCAACACGGGTCGCTTCTGCAGCTTCATTAGCGTGAGAGCTCACACTGTCGCTGGTTGCACTCATCTCGTGTACAGCTGTAGCAACTTGTGCACTTTCATTTTGTTGCTCAGTAACAGCAACTAGAATTGCTTCACTCTCTTTATGAATGTTATGACTTTCTTCACGAACCGATTGCACAATACTTGTGACATCACGAATCGTATGCTGAATTTTTGATGTAAACTGATTGAATGCAGAGGCTAATTCGCCAATTTCATCTTTACTTTCCACCGCTACACGTTGAGTCAAATCACCTTCGCCCGATGCAATATCGTTCATTGTAGCGGTTAGACGACGCAATGGTGCTAACACGGCATTCGTAACAGTCCAAGTAATAAAAATAGAAAGCAAAACCGCAATAACGACGCCAACTTCCAGCACTAATGTCGCAATAGTAACTTCATCATCTATCAGTTTTCTAAGCTCTGCTTGCGCGACTTCTATTGCTTCATAAATAGATTTGAACTCACTACGCCATTTATCAAACGATGCAACTATCGCCGTTTGATTTTCAACAAAGTAAGTATGAGCGATTTCTGGGTTATCAACCATAAAGCGATAATGTTGATTAAACTCAGCAAAACTCCCCTTCATTTGGTCTAAGAGAGCTTGGTGGGAGTAATCTATGAACTGAATATCAATCAAACGTTGAGCCGACGTTAAGCGCGGTAACGCTTTACGTGCATTATCGTAATATTCTTCCTGATTATATTTAAGTAATGCTTGATCACCACCTGCTAGCAAAACACCTTGCCCAGCAGCGATAACCTGATACATATCGCGATAACCTTCATCCAATTGTACAAGGACAGGCTCTACTTCATCATTCATCAGCGTTTCAGCATTGCGCTGATCGGCAAAGACCACAAAAATAACCGTTAAAATTGCGAGAAAAACAATTGTCACTAACGTTGTGGGTGCTGCTACTTTGAAGCGAAAAGAAAGGTTATTAAACCACTGCATACTAACACCTTTTTTGTAATTTTGAGGGCAATATACTCGCAAATAAAAAACAGCCTAACTGTGCTACTTGTTGATTATTAAAAAATGGATTCAAGTATCTTTATTTTTGATGTGGATTATTTTTTTGAGGCGCGTTTGACTCAATTAGGTGTATTCAAAAACACTACAATCAATATCGATAAATATTATCACAATCAAATATTTACGTATTTTAGGAGGTAATTGTGTTTGTAAAAATAATCACATTAGATAAATCAACCTTATTCATAAATTAAGCTGATGATGGAAAGATAACCTTATCTTTCGTACACTGCGGCTAACTAGTTAGAGGTCATGTCATGTATCAGCAAACTCTCCAGAACATTTTTGGCTTTGAAAGCCTTCGAGGCGGACAAGAAACTGTCGTTAATCATGTCCTTTCAGGCCAGTCAGCTGCCGCTATTTTCCCGACCGGCTCAGGGAAATCATTGTGCTACCAATTACCAGCCTTGCATTTACCCCATTTAACCTTAGTTATCTCCCCTTTATTAGCATTAATGCGAGACCAACTGGCCTTTTTACATGACAAAGGCATTGCGGCGGCCTCTATCGACTCCAGCCAAACATGGGAAGAGACACAACAGGTCATGCAGGCCGTACGTCAAGGTGAAATGAAAGTCTTGATGATTTCTGTCGAGCGTTTGAAGAATGAACGCTTCCGTCAGTTCATCCAACAAGTCCCGATCTCTATGCTCGTTGTTGATGAAGCACACTGTATTTCTGAATGGGGGCATAACTTCCGCCCTGATTACCTCAAACTACCGGAATACCGACAAGCGCTTAATATTCCACAAGTATTACTGCTCACAGCAACAGCGACACCTGCGGTTATTGCTGATATGCAAAGCAAGTTTGCTATCAGTGAGGAATGCACCGTTATTACTGGGTTTTATCGCCACAATCTCGACCTCAGTATTAAAGCTGTCGATGAAGAAGAAAAGCGCAACACGCTACACGAAATCCTTGCTAGCGCCCAACAAGAGTCGAGTATTGTGTATGTTACTTTGCAGCATACTGCCGAAGAAGTAGCGCAGTACCTAAGCTACCACGGTGTACCAGCAACGGCTTACCACGCAGGGTTAGAAAGTGATAAACGCCAAGCGATACAACAGCGTTTTATGGCTGGAGAGATTCAATGTATTGTCGCCACCATTGCTTTTGGTATGGGTATCGATAAGTCAGATATTCGTCATGTTATTCACTTTGATTTACCTAAATCAATTGAAAATTATAGCCAAGAAATCGGCCGCGCTGGACGAGATAATATGCTGTCTCACTGTACGGTTTTAGCGAATCGAAACGGGGTGAATGTACTGGAAAACTTCGTTTATGGTGACACGCCAGACTTAACCAGCATTCAAGCAGTATTAAGTGACATTAAGCAGCAAACAGGTCAATGGGAAATCATGATGACCCAACTGTCTCGTGAAACCAACATTCGCGCCCTGCCGCTAAAAACACTGCTGGTCTATCTCGAAATGGAAGGTGTAATCGAGGCTAAATACACTTATTTCGCTGACTATAAGTTCAAAACCATTCAATCTGTTGACTGGATTGTGTCGCAATTTTCCGGAGAACGACAAAACTTTGTCCGTGCAATTTTTGCATGCTCACCCAAAGCTCGCACTTGGCACAGCATTGATTTTGATGCCCTTTGGCAAGGCTACAGCACAGACAGAAAACGCGTTGTTTCAGCGATAGATTACTTTAATGAAAAAGGCTGGATCACCTTAGAAAGCAAGCAAATGACCGATGTTTATAGTATTAATAACCTGCACTTTGACACTGAAAAGCTCGCGCTGAAATTGCACGGTGTATTTACCCAAAAAGAAACCAACGAGATTGAGCGGCTTAACAATATGCTGGCTTTCTTTGAGTCCAGTGAGTGTCTAAGCCACCGTTTGGCACAATACTTTGCGGATGAGAATGCCCCTCAGCAATGTGGCCATTGCTCAGTCTGTCGCAACAGTATTGCGACACTACCAAGTCAGAGCTTGGACGCTGAGTTACCCTCAGAGAATACGCTAAAAGCATGGTGTGATCCTTTTATTGAAGCTGTTGTTAAGCAAACTCAAACAACACCGTCACCACATGCAATTGCTCGTTTTTTAATTGGCATGACAACGCCATTAAATACTAAGGTTAAAGCACGCCAAATGAGTGGCTTTGCCAAACTTGAGCAGTATCCTTTCCAGCATATTCTGGACAATATCCATATCTTCGCCAAGCTAGAAACTAGAAACTAGAAACTAGAAACTAGAAAAGCATCTCGCTGATAGCCTCTATCTACGCGGCTATTAGCGAGCTTTCCACCAACCACATCATCACAGCCTTAACGTTTTGTTTTACGAGTACTTCGCTCATCCCCTTTCGTTTCTTTGCTGAAATTTCCTTTTTTTACCATCTCTGGTGAAAGTTATAGCTCTGCTACTGGTCTGATTTAATAACCGACTTCAATTTTTGCACCTGCTTCATTATGTGCTTAACAACAGCAGCATTAAGAGAGGATTGAACATGAAAAAGTTACTGGTAGCACTCACAGCGTTATTGATTAACAGCAGCGCTTTCGCATTTTCGTGGGATTCTAAACAAGAGAATATTAACCTTACCGCAGGCGTCAGCGATTCACGGGAAGGCGCATATAAGCTGGGTAGACAATTCGCGTCAAACATAGAGCAATCATCACCGAAAAAGCTCAAACGCACACTGGGCATTTACGAATACGGCCTTAAAACAAATTCAATCCAAATTGATGATTCGCAGATTGAAGTTGATGAATTTTCAACCGCTCAAGGGGATGTCAAATACCGCGCTATCGTCAACCTTGGTTACAGCTATGACATTCGAGAAGCCAATAATCGCTAGACATTACATTTAGTATTATTTTACTTAGGTCATTTGAGCCTGTTATCAGGCTCTTTTTTCGCTCTATGAACGTGAATGGATGAATATTCAACTTTTACAATCCTATTTTTCATCAATATTCCATAGCACTCAACCTGCCAAGACATTACACTATGCCCATAAAACCAATGGGGATTAAAGTCATGTCAAACCAAGATTTAGAACATCAAGCCTGTGAAGCTTGTGGCGTTTCAGCTGAAATGGGATTTATCATTAAAGAAAATGATGATGTTGCTGAAGTGCAGATTTTTGCTAATGGCAAAACAGCACTACTTGCTGAATTAAATAACTACTTAGCATTGGCTAAAGAAGTGAATGCAAATTTCAAGCACGAAACAAATGAAATCACAGAAGATAGTCAACAGCTAACAGCTCGTATCGAGTTTGAATGCAGTGCTGAAAAGCTTATCTTTGAATTACGTAGCCGCTCTATCGCTAAGTAATCAAGAGACTCATAACATTCTTAATAGGAATGGATAACTAATCAGGTGCTTAACGGTTTATCACATTCAGCACCTGATTATTTTTTCACCATTGATACATTACTTATCTACTAACCTTGGTTAGCCTCGCAAAATAAATCACTGCATGCGAATAAAAACCCAGCTTAAGCCTCCCCCTTCGCATAAAAGCTCAAATTCGCTATGCGAATTAAATACTGGAAATTATCTCAGCTTTGTATAAAATCTAAACCAGAGTATGCATTATGACGCATTACATTTATACCAGGTTTAATTTAAGAAGGGATGCATTTATGAAAACTAACAAGGCAAAAGTGATTTCGAGCTGGAAACCAACCAACAGTCGTGAAGCTGCAGCAATGAAAGAACTGCTAATGAATGAGATGGGTGTAACAGCGACTCACCACCAAGGTGGGACTGGTAAACTAGCACCTAATTCAGGCCGCATGGTACGCTAGAATCAAACAAATTTAGTGTAATAGCAGTGGTCTATCGCCACTGCTCTTTCGTTTAAAGCAATAAAGCCAATCCGCAGCTATCAAACACCGACTTTGTGCCAACTTAGTGCACCATTTTGTTCAAACGACTTTTCTGGCAAGCACTCCAGTAATATCTTCTCAACGCTAATGACAGCGCCTAACGAATAAGCTTTATCATCATAAAAGCACACCCGCTTTCCAACGTTTGGCACATCAATTTGTACCTTCGTTTTCGTACCTGTAGAAATCGTTTTACTCTCAAATGCTTGGGCAGAAGCACTGATACAAAGCGCACTCAGTAATATCATCATCCCTTTCATTGGTTTTGACCTGTTATTCTTTTATGAGTAGCGCCACTCTACCACAGCATAAATCACATTACTTTGTAGCAAGTAAAACAATAAGTTACCGATACAACAAAGCCGACTATTCGCCGGCTTTAAATACAAATTCAACCACAGGGTGATTACATTTGTGAGAACATATTCATGGTAATGCCACCAGTGATAATCAAGCCCATTGCGATAATCGCGGGAAGATCAGGTTTTTGTTTATATAGCACCATAGAACAAAGCGTTACACCAACAATACCGAAACCACACCATAAAGAGTAAGCAATACCAACGGGGATATAACCCATTGCTTTTGTCAGTGCAAAGTAACAAATACTGTAAGCACTAATCACAAGGATTGACGGACCAAGCTTACGGAAGTTATTGGTTTTTTTTATGAACGAGGTACCTGTGATTTCAGAACAGATAGACAAAGCTAACCATAATACGCCTGCATTTAACATTGTACTTCTCCCTCTTTAATTGTTGTTTTTACTTCCACTTCTTCGGTTTCTTCTTCACCCATTTTTGAGAACAGGTTCATGATGATGATGCCGCTGGCAATGATCGTCATACCTATCATTGCCGCCATATCAGGGTGTTGACCGTAGAACACCATGCCCAAGGTTGATACTAATAAGATCCCAGTACCAGACCATGTCGCATACGCTAAACCTACCGGTAAGTATTTCACTGCTTGCGACAGAGAGTAATAACAAACGATGTAAAGAAGAACGATAACCGCTAGCAATGCCGTTTTAGTGAAACCAACACTGGTATCAAACATTTTTAGGGTTGATGTTGCCGAGGTTTCAGATGCAATAACCAGTACCATCCACAACCATTTTTTTACAGATTCAGACATTTTCAGCTCCTAGCTTAAATTAAATTTTGTCTTACGATTGGATAAAATTGTCACACTCACTGTTGTTGTTCTTTTATGTATTCCGCGGCAAGATCCGTTAAATTATCTTGCAACGTGTAGGCATTCACTCCTTTGCTTTTCACCTCATTAAGGGTGATATATCCTGATAGCGGATCAGCTGTAGATACACTCGGTGTTTCTGGCTTATTTAACGCCATGCCTTGTGTTTCCGTCTCTTGCATTACCGCTTTTATGTCAGTTAACGACCCGCTTTTAGCGCCTAATGTTGTTATGGTTACGAGTTGTTGTTTTGCTCTCTCACACATAGCGGCATTAGTCGATAGACCGAGTAATTGATTAAGCTCGCTGGTTAAATCACACTGATAATCCAATACGTACGTTGGCATGCCTTTCATCAGCGCATACTGAAACAAGACTGCCGCCGGGCTTAAATACATCCCGTTACTGACTTCACCAAGGGTGGCAAAATCCAAATAAGGAAACAGTATTTGCGCATATTGGTTAAGCCACTCTGATGGATTTGTGCCATCCCAGTGGGCTTGAGTACCAAGGTGCTGGACTGCCATCAGTTCATTTTTAAGGTGCTGGTTTGAGTTTTGGCTCGCCAAAATATGCCAATGTATCCCTTGCCATGTAGCCAATTGATTCGCTATTTCATGGTGATAACCATTGGCTGCAGTCAGCACAATTAATGTTGGCTTACCCATTTTCGCGAGTACTTGTTCAACGATGGTGTTAATAGTGCTGTCGTTAAAACCTTGCTCACTCATGCTTTACTCCGTTAACTCACGAGATAAACTGCGTCGCCTGAACGAATACCTGCGGCATTGGCTTCATCCGTGTCGATATGAAACTCAAGTGCGTAACGGCTATCGACTCGAACAACCACTTGTTCAAATACCAACCCACATTGCTGCCCAGCACTGACGCGTACTTTTTGACCATGCTCAACCCCTAGTACCAAAGCATCTTGCGGTGACATATGAATATGACGTTGCGCACAGATAACTTTTGATTGCAGATTGGCATGCCCAGCAGTGCCCACTAGCAATGCATCAGCAGATTGATATAAATCTCCAGACTCTCGAACTGGGGCTTTAATGCCTAAGGCATAGCAATCAGCCTTTGATACTTCGAGTTGTGTTTCTGCCCTTGCGGGACCTAATACACGCACTTTACTTAGACTGCCTTTAGGACCAACAACCATGACGCACTCTTGGGCTGCAAATTGACCAGGTTGACGCAGTTCCTTTAGCGGCGTTAGTTGATAACCTGCACCAAACAGTGCTTCAATATCAGGTTGCGAAAGGTGTACATGGCGGTTTGATACCCCAGTTGGAATACCAACAGGGGTATCCGACGACACGGCTTGTGCCCACGCTTGTGAAGCAGGTAGGCGCAGCTGAATTTGATTCATTAATGCCGTATTAATCATTTTTTACTTCCCTGCGATTTTGTTGCGCTTGCTCGTTTACGACGCGATGACGCGGGCTTACGTTTCGGCTCATTGGTTACGGGTGTCTCTTCTTGTGTTTCTTTGGCTATTGCAGGTTGTTGCTCCATTGCTGTTGGAACCGCTGGCTCCGACGTCTCAGCAGGTTGAGAGTCTGATAACGAATTCGTTGCAATTGTTTTATTTTCACCATCATTCGCCTTGATTGATTCTGCTTGCACAGCCTCATTCATTGACGTCAGTTCAGGTATTACCTCTTCTTCTATCGAAGTCTGTATTACGGTTTCTTCAACCGGTACTTTCCGTTCGGATTCATCGGCCACAGCCTGCAAAATAGGACCTCTCGCCAACATAGCGAGCACACTGCTATCTGGCCGTGCCATCACTAACGCCATGTTGCTTGCAGACTGCTCACGAATAGCATTAAGACCACTATCCACCGCTGCTTTTACTGCACTGATTTCACCTTCAAAGTAAACGGAAACCAATCCAGAACCCGCTTTTCGGTACCCCGCTAAGCTCACGCCAGCTGCTTTACATGCAGCATCCGCAGCATGAATGGCAGCAGTGAAGCCAACGGTTTCTATCACTCCAAGACTTATCGTCATCATTTCTCCTTAATGTCGAACTAAGCGAATGTCGAAATCAAATTTGGTGAAAAAGTCACTCAATTGGTTCAGCTCTTCATCGCTATAACCAAGGTCTTGGGTGATGGGATAAATCATGTCGAGCTTGTCGTACTTGGTTTTACCAAACTGGTGGTAAGGTAGAACATCAATTCGCTGGATATTGCCGTTACCGCGTTTGGCTAGCTCCATCACGTATTCAAATGCACCAGTGATCGAGTCGTACGAATCGTTATGGCCTCGGATCAGTGGCATACGAATCACAATATTGGCGCCAAGCTCAACAAGGCGTTCAAGGTTACGTTTTACGCCTTCATTACCTATGCCTAGTAGCTCGCGATGCTGGTTAGTGTCGATTTGCTTAATATCAAACAAGAACAAATCAGTGCATTTAGCTAACTTTTCGTAATTGGCAAGGCTGGTTGTCCCCTGCGTTTCAATGGCGGTATTGATCATCTGCTTTTTACATTCAGTAAGTAGCGCTGCTGCAAAATCTGTTTGTAAGCTCAGCTCGCCGCCACCAAGAGTGACACCACCACCAGAAGACATATAAAAGTCATAATCTTGCATGACGATTTCCATCAGCTCAGACACGGTGACGTCTTTGCCCATAATGTCTAATGCGTTGCCCATACAAACGTCTTCACATTTACGGCAGCCAATACAATCAACATTTCGGTTAATGGAATGAACCGCGTTGCCATCAGCATCTGTCGACATTAGGTGAACGCCAGCAGGGCAAACGTCGGCACATTTACCACAGGCAATACATTTGTCGTGGCTAAACATCACTTGAAACTTACTGCTTAATCCTTCTGGGTTGGCACACCACTCACAACGTAAGTTACAACCCTTGAAAAAAATCAGCGTACGGATCCCATCACCGTCATAAATAGAGTATTTTTGAATATTAAAAATACGGCCTTTCAACTCGGTTTCATTACTCACTTCAATTACCCCAGTCATTGTTGTTCTCCTCACTTTGCTTGCGCATTTGCCTTCACATATTTGCTACTGTTCAGGCTTAGTGGTGTTTTATGTAAGGGGGCTTTCACCCCCTTAGTGCTGGGTTAGAATTTTTCTAAAACCGTACGGCTGATGATTTCATCCTGAACTTCTTTACAAAGTTCAACGAAGTAAGCGCTGTAGCCTGCAACACGAACAATCAAGTCGCGGTATTTTTCAGGTTCAAGTTGGGCTTTTTTCAACACTTCGTTATCGACGTAGCTGAATTGCATTTGGCCGTTACCCAAAATTGATGCAGTACGTAATAAGGTGATCAGACCGTTTTTCCCTTCAGGGGTATCAAGTAGCCCTTTCAGGAATTTGAAGTTGTGCACCATGCCGATATTCATGGTTTCAACGTTCATTTTACTGACTGATTTAATGATGGCTGTTGGACCATTTTTATCAGCGCCTTGGGTCGGGCTGATACCATCCGATAGCGGCATCCATGCTAAACGTCCGTTTGGCGTTGCATTGGTTAACTCACCAATTGGGGTGTTATTAGAGATAGATAAGGTGCCGTGACTCATGGTTGAATACAGCATTTGGTAATCGCGACATTCGCGTTCGGTCCATTCGGTAATATCCAGAGCAAACTCATCGGCATAGTTATCATCGTTACCGAATTTAGGTGCGTTTAAGCAGTCGCGGCGAAGCTCTTCAAAGCCTTCGAAGTTAGCCAGCATCGCATCTCGTATTTGATCTAAGGTGTATTTCTTATCTTCAAAGACCAACTTGCGAATAGCAGCCATTGAATCGACATAGGTCGCTAGACCAGAGAAAATCAAACCAGGGCCGTGGTTGATTACCGCGCCACCCGCAGCTACGTCTTTACCTTGCTCCATACAGCCTTCAACCATCAAAGACATCAGTGGCTTAGGCGCAACATCGCGGTGTACACGTTGGCTAATAACGGTACCAATTGCAGACAATTTGATGATGTGTGCAATCTGTACTTTCACTGCTCGCTCGAATTGTTCGAAAGAGTGAATTTGGTTTAATTCGCCCGTATCAAGACCTTGGTAACTATCAAATAACACCATACGGCCTCGGTTTAGAACGAACTCAATCGCAATCGGCCATTGGGTGTAACCTGTTGATGTCCATTGGTAAATACGGCCCGATTTTTGCGGTTCCACACAGCCCATTAGGCAGTAATCGCGTGCATCTTCAAAATCGTAACCTTTACGTAGCATCATCTTGATGTGAGAGTCATCGAAGTGACAAGCTGGGAAGCCCATGCCTGCTTTAACCACATCCACAATTTTCTCTAGGTAATGCTGTGGTGATTGGTTGTGGATACGACATGCCAGCGACGGTTGGTACACTTTTACATAGCGCACTGCGTCCATGATCATCAGCGTAAGATCATTGGTTGCATCACCACCTTGGCGCTTCTGGCCACCCACTGTTAAGTTAATAAACGGCTGGTAACCCGCGAAGTATTTCGCACCTAGCTCGCTCGACATCCACATCAATTCAGCACACTTGATGATGAAAGCTTGCATCATTTCAAGCGCTTGCTCTTCTGTTAGGCGTCCTGAATCAATATCTGCACGGTACATTGGGTAGCAGTACTGGTCTAAACGTCCAAGTGACAGACCCGTTTGGTTTTCTTCCACTTCAAATAACGACTCAATAGTCCAGATGCTTTGCAGTGCTTCTTGCAATGTTTTAGGCGGATTTGCAGGTACGTTTTCGTTCGTTTGAGCAATAGTTAATAGCTCAGCACGACGTTGTGGGTTCGTTTCTTTTTCCGCTAATTCCAATGCATGTGCTGCGATACGGTGCGAATAAGCCACTACACCTTCACAGGTTTCAATCGATGCTTTATAGAAGTAGATCTTGTCGATGTCGTCTGGGTTTTCCATACTTAGCGATGCCAATTTTTCTTCCGCATCAGCTTTAATACCGTTCATACCTTTTGTGAACAGTAGAATGTCGTAACCCGGGCAAGTATCACCACCACCGTTAATTTGGTGGTAAGACAAATCACTGACAAAGGTTTCACCACTGAAGTCCCAAAGCCCTGCTTCGCGGTATTGCGCTTCACAAATTTCATCAAGCGAACGGCCTTCCCAGAACGGAACGATCTCTTCGCGAATAACGCGTTTGTCTTCTTCTGAAATTTCAAACGGGTCTTGTGCGCGCGTGCTCATGGTATCAAGCTCATCACGTACCCAACGCCACGCGATATCTGGCGAGAATGCACCAGCACGTGGTTTGCCACATGGATGACCAACAATAAGTTCATCATCTTGAATAAGTAGCGGTGCCGTTTCACACGCAAAACGGAAAGCTTTAGCGCGCAATAAAATGAGCGGTAGGCCTTGGTGTTTTTTGGTCACTTCGGTAAATGCTTGAGCGCGGTAGATAGACACGCTTGGACGTGCTTTTAGGTAGTTACTACGTAAGCGTTGCATACGTGGCGTTAACCCTTCCATTTCTTTCACATCACATTCTGCAGCAGCGGCAAAACACGATGCTTTTGTCGTCGTCGCAGCAACAGCGCCAGCTTGGTATAAACGCATTTGTAGCGCATTGTTCAAGCTTGCTAGATTATTACGTGCCGCAAGTAACATGGTAGAAAGTTCGTTTTGTACCAGTTGACCATCTGTCATCTGGCCGCCTTGCACTAACCAATCGAACATTGGGTAGCCAGCAGTTGCAACATCAGCACGCACTTCAGAAAGCTCAACCAGTTTCAGCCATAAAGACTCAACCACTTCGTAAGCTTGTTCTGCGGTGATCACACCCGCATTAATATCACGTTGGTAGTAACCGTAAAGCGCTTTATCGAAGCCAATATGGCCGACAGCGTAACCGCCGTTATCAAGGTGCATCATCAGTTGAATTAAGTAGAACGCCTGACACGCTTCTTTAAATGTGCGCGCTGGTTGGCCAAGAATATGACGCAGTGTTGCTGCAGCTTCTTGTAGTTCAGCTTTACGGTATGGGTGACTTTCAGCGCTCGCTTTCGCATCTAATTCTGCGGCTAAACGTTGGGTCAAGGTGTCGGCACCTTTGCAAGCCAACAACATGGCTTTGCCTTGGTTAACTTCGTCCATGCCATTACGGCTGATCGCGCTACCAATATTTTTAAGGCGAGATTCCATGTGCTGCTCGAGCACTTTAAGACCGGTGCTAATCACTGTCATGTAATCTGGCGTGTTACTTGTATCGCTATTTAAGAATCCAAATACCGACGGGCTATTAAGCTCTTCTTCTGTATGGAAAATAGCGCCACGTAATGCTGATGATTGACTACCTACAATTAATTCATCTTGGCCGATGTATAACGGTAGATCTGACATTAGTTGACTGAAGTGTTGTGCTTTTTTAACCAGCGGTTGCATGCCAGCAATGTCTTCGCCAATAGAGGCTAAAATAGTTGCACGTTCTGAATTAATAGAGCTGTTTTTTGCAAGTAACTTTTCAGCCAGCATTTTTACACGCGGCGTTAGAGAATAGTTGGCCATTTTAGCCTCTCCTACTATTTTGTTTCAATTTGGCCAGCAATACTGGCCATTCGAATATTGGATAAATGCGTAACCGTTTTTACATAACGACAGTTACGTTAACGGTGCCGATAGAAAACTCTGGCGATACAAGGTTTCCAGTTCTATTGCGCTCGCGGAGCGCGGACTGGTTGGGGTACAGTTGTCTTGTTCGGCCAGCGTTACCATCGCAGTCAGTGCGGTGTTAAAGTCATGCTCTGCAATACCACAAGCTTGAATATTGGTAGGTAACCCAAGTTGTTCACGTAGCACATCTATGGCGACTAATAAGCTACGCACACCTTCACGATAATCAGCAGCTGGTAAACCAAGCATTGCTGCGAGTCGTGCGTATTTCTTCGCCGCAGGCGTATCACATGCCCCAGTGAAGTCAGCGTTAAAAGCAACTATCTGGCTCATTAATAAGGCATTGGCACGGCCGTGCGGTACACCAAATTTACCGCCAAGCGCATGTGCCAGACTGTGGGTGATCCCCAAAGAAGCATTGGTAAATGCCATACCCGCAATACACGATGCGTTGTGCATTTTTTCACGTGCTTGAAGGTCACTACCTTGCAGGTAACAATCCAACAGGTGAGCAAAAACTAGCTGAACGGCTTTTTCTGCCAGTGCATCACTAAAATCAGAAGCTTGGTTAGACACGTAAGCTTCTAACGCATGACACAGAACATCCATCCCGGTATCAGCAGTGATCGCTGCAGGTACTGACTTCACCAATGCAGGGTCAAGAATGGCAAGGTCTGGTAGCATGTATTCATCAACGACAACCCACTTTTCAGTGTTAGATTTAATCACTGAAAAGGCTGTCACCTCAGAGCCAGTGCCACTGGTTGTAGGAATCGCGACAAAGTACGGCTTGTGCTGTAACTGACCACCTTGCGATAAGGTATAAATCACCCCTTTCGCCGCATCGATAACAGAGCCTCCACCGACCGCAACCACAACGTCTGGTTTTGCAGCAACAAACGCTTTCATACCATTCGCAATCACAGCCAAATCAGGATCGGGCGTCACATCAGCAAATACATCAACCACCATCTGATTCGCTTGCAAATGCTGGCCAACCATTTCTGCGATACCAAACTTAACCATGGCTTGATCTGTGATGATCAATGCACGCTGACCTTGTAGAGTGCGCAATTTAGTCAGTGCGTTAGCACCAAATTGAATGGCTGGCTTGATCTGAAATTCATTCATGTTTCTGCCTTTCCCTATCGACCTTGATGGATCTTTTCTACGATGCCGACAATCGACATAGCCTTGTACTCTTGCTTATGGAGCGCAAAGTACTCTTCAACTAACACATGGTCGTTAACACCTGCGCCAACACAATCAACCGCGACATAAGTACGATCTTTCACAGGCTCTAAATCATCGCCAAGTGCTGTTACAAGTAATAAATTGGAACCACGTAGCTCATCACTTTTCTGGGTAGCGACGACACGTCCAGTCACTGTTGCAAGAATCATATTCTTACCACCTTGGTTTAAGTGCTATGGCGCAAGACGACCCATGACTTGTTTAATGATGCGCTCAACTTGCGCTTCATTTATCTCGTCATTTGCAGGGCTTACTGCGGTTGTAAAACGATCGTCACCTTGATTAGAGGCAATGGCGTTTGAAGCAGCAGGAATTACGGCTACCGTTGGCGCTACATCAGAACCTGTGAAGCGTGTATCTTCAAAAATACTGACAGACTTGACTACAGCTGTCGGAGCGACAGTTGGTTCAACACACGCACTGAATGTCGGCTCGCAAGCAGGAGCAGGTGCGGCAACAGGTTGACGAAGGTCTTCGATAGAACGGACGCCATAGCCGACTTTTCTTACATTCAATAAGTTCATCGGGCCAACGTTATCGGAGCTAGAACCACCACCAAGTGCACCACAACCCAATGTCAGGGCTGGCGTAATATTGGTTGTTGCTCCAATGCCACCAAGGGCTGCAGGCGTATTCACTAGCATTCTGAAGACAGGTTTTTCTAATGCAAATTCGCGTACTACGTCAGGATTCTGAGTATGAATAACCAGGGTATGACCCATGCCTTCATTGGTTAGCAAAGCTAAAACTCGCTCGCACGCTGTGTGCCAGTTTTCTTCAACATACAGACCAAGTACAGGACACAGTTTTTCGCGTGAGTATGGGTTTTGCGGGGATACTGTCGTTTGTGGTGACACTAATACCGTTGTTGTAGCAGGAACAATAAAGCCCGCTTTTTGTGCTAACGTAACAGCGCACTGACCAACTAACTCTGGATTGATCATGCCATTTGGACGCAATAAGATTGCAGCAAGTTGATCTGATTCTTGTTCATTCATCAGGTAAGCACCTTGACGAACTAACTCGAAATGAACTTGGTCATAAATGCAACGCTCAGCAATAATGGATTGCTCTGACGCACAAATAACACCGTTATCAAATGTTTTACTGGTGATAATATCTTTGACGGCTTGCGGTATATTCGCACTGCGCTCAATGAATGCAGGACCATTGCCTGGACCACCACTGATAGTTGGCGTACCTGAAGCATAAGCTGCACGCACCATGCCTTCACCACCTGTCGCTAAGATCAAAGACACATCTTTGCTCTTCATTAGCGTTTCAGTTGCTTGCATTGTTAATAACGTTACACCGTCGACAATCCCTTCAGGAGCGCCCGCTTCTAATGCTGCACGTTTAACAACATCAATTGCTTGCTGGCTACACACTTTTGCATTCGGGTGTGGCGAGAAAATGATGGCATTACCCGCTTTTAAAGCGATCAATGTTTTGTAGAAAATTGTCGACGTTGGGTTTGTCGACGGGACTAACGCTGTAATCACACCAAGTGGAACACCGACTTCCATGACCTTTTTCGCTGAGTCGTCAGCAATAATGCCCACGGTTTTCATATCGCGGATATGTTGGTGTACTTGGGTTGAAGCAAATAGGTTTTTAAGTACCTTGTCTTGCCAGCGACCAAAACCTGTTTCTTGGTGAGCTGACTTCGCTAACGTTTCTGCATGGCGCGCGGCTTCAGCAGCAATGTGAGCAACAATTTTATCAACTTGTTCTTGTGTGAACTTCGCAAATTGACGCTGAGCATTTTTCGCATTCTTCACCAACTCACGAGCGGCTTGAATGGATTGCAAATCTTTATCTAACATCATGACCATAATCCTTCATCTTACTTCCCGCTAGCGAGGCATCGCCCAGCCAGCAGGACTATCCTCATGCTCGGTGCTGAGAGGCAATTTTTTCGATGTCGTTATGTGGGCGAGCAATCACACGGTGTGATACCACAGTGCCAACTTTCTGAGCCGCTTCGATGCCAGACTCAACCGCAGCATTCACAGCGCCTACATCGCCTTTTACCATTACAGTCACTAAACCTGAGCCCACATTTTCGTAGCCGATAAGTTCAATATTCGCGGCTTTACACATTGCATCGGCAGCTTCAATTGCTGGAACTAACCCTTTTGTTTCAATAAGACCTAATGAGTCTCTCATCGGATATTCCTTTTATTCAGTCATGGTGTATTGAGAAACGATTTTCTCAATATCAGTATGTGGACGAGCAATCACTAGCGAAGTAACAACTTCACCAACACGTTGTGCAGATTCAACGCCTGAATCAACCGCGGCTTTTACCGCACCTACATCACCGCGAACCATCGCTGTAACTAAACCTGAACCCACATTTTCGTAGCCAATCAGATCAACATTTGCGGCTTTACACATTGCATCTGCCGCTTCAATACATGCGACCAAGCCTTTAGTTTCAATCAAACCTAATGCGTCTTTCATTACAAACTCCTTGTTAGCCTTAGGCTTTATGCTTAATTACAATCTTGTCGATGTCGTTATGAGGGCGTGCAATCACTAACGATGTCACGACTTCACCCACGCGCTGTGCAGATTCAACACCTGAATCAACCGCTGCCTTTACGGCACCTACATCACCTTTGACCATGGCAGTCACTAAACCTGAACCTACGTTTTCGTAGCCAATCAGTTCGACATTCGCGGCTTTACACATTGCGTCTGCAGCTTCAACACATGCCACAAGACCTTTTGTTTCAATCAAACCTAATGCGTCACCCATGTTTGATTCCTCCGTTACTGAGATTAAATATTGTTATTAGGAGGTGGCTAGAAAAGCAGGAGGCTTGCTGTGTCATTTAATAAAAACAAGCCATTAGCGACCTCGAAATGACTATATCCCCGCAAAAAACAAAATGGCAGATTACCCCTCAAATGTAAGATAATTAGCTAATTACTCTGCTATAGATGGGCATTCACGCCCTTATTTATCAAATAATCCTGTTTTTTAGGTTTTGCCAACGTACTGTAAAAACATTTTCACACCATATTCTCTATTTAGTTTGCACAGAGAATTCAATTGAAAATTATTCTTATTTGTCAGTCAGTTAAGGATGATAAGTGTGAAGTTGAGCAGAGATATTGCACAAGGTAATGCCATCTCCTGGTGATAGGTACAGCATCAGAAGTAGCGATAGAAGAGAGAATAAGAAGATAATTGATGACTTTCACTCTCGGCATCAAAAGTCGGCATAACAGCCTTTTCTACTGCAATGACAACAGCCAGTAGCTGGCCTTCCATTTTGTATGGATCAACGTTGATACCAATAGGATAAGTAGGTGTTCAGGTAATTGACGGGATAAATAACGCGTGAGTCTGGGTCTGGGTCTGGGTCTGGGTCTGGGTCTGGGTCTGGGTCTGGGTCTGGGTCTGGGTCTGGGTCTGGGTCTGGGTAAGATGATAATCACAATTACCGTAGAGCAATAAAGTATTGATGCAGAAAAACCCGAAGCACCAAGCGACGAGTTATTGCCTGATCATTTAATCAATGGGCCTAATCTGCTAGCGCACACACAAATAACGGTGAATTAATCGAACTCAGTAACACAGTATCATGATTAAGCTGTTTAACCTGAATTTGGAGTGCGTGATTACTGTCAGACATCTCACGCATAAAGTAGTCAAAAATCACATCGGGTGCCTCATCGATAGATGATTTACTCGACGACCAACTTTTTACTTTGTACATACGCTCAAGATCAGAAACGCGCTGGCTGTAATATTCAAATTTCACGTACCGCTGAAGGTATAACCAGCCTGCTTTTGAATCTGAATACCCTTCCACCACCATAGAACCCTTTCCTCCGACAGCAAAATGAAAATGGACGTTAACATTCACGGTTTCGGTTTCGGTATCTTCGAAATGCATAATGGCACGAGCAGTGCATTTCATCTCCCCACTATTTTCAGGCATAACTTTAGCCAAAAAAGGGAGAGTACAAAGCAGAAAAAGAATAAGCGCATAAAAGAAAAATATCTTACCACTTTTATTTGAATGCATGCTTATTTCCAAGAATAGTAAAAGTAATTATCGCAGTAGGCATATGGGTTATTTTCATTCTTTGCACATTGCGCCATGAAAGTTCGGCCTAACCCTTTATTTTTAAACTTATCGCTGTAATAGAAAATAAAGCGCCGATCATCATTACATTCAAGAGATAACTTTTTGCGTACTGCATCGAAACTTAATTTATAACTTTTATCCATCTCGCTATTTATCATTTTCTCATTAGAAAACAACTCACAGGCCTGATCAGAAACTTGATTAAGCTGCACAATATTAATGGATCGTTCAGAGATAATGGCCGTCCACAACAAAACCAATGCCGCTGTAAACAAAACCGCACTTGCCATCATCCAGTTTCGCTCTTGCTCTTCAGTCTGCTCTGGTAACTCTGTCGCTGTCGAGCTATCAGCTAGCTCTGCGGGTTCATTCAGCTCTTGTGCTGGCCCTTCCTGATTAATAAACAACGGGTGTAATTGATTATCATCAATCACTTCAATGACTAAATCTTTGCTTAACTCCAATCTACCGCGCGCGACGGTGATGATAGCGTTCTCAATTTGATAGTTACGAAAAGATTTACGCAATAAGCTCAGGTATTGGTTTAGATTACTATTGGATGAAGTGAGTCCATTATCATCCCATACCTTCTGCATTATCTCATCACGAGTTATTACCCCGGGATTTTGTAGTAAAAAATAGAGTAAAGCATTTGCTGTAATTGAAAGGTGTGTATCCGAAGTACCATTATCATCAATACTTAATGTTGCATCCGTGGCATCATAATAAAGAAATCCATTAATTTTGTACTTCATGTTTCAACTACAAATCCATCTAAATAATAAAACCGTTCTATTCTTATCTTATCAATGCAACACACAGTATATTTACCATTATTACATCTCATAAACATTTTCAAAGCATATGAAAGGTGTTTGCTTTATAGATATACCAGATAGTAGTGCTATAAAGATTTTCCAGTATGATTTAGATCAATCTATACTTGTCATACCAGTGTGTAATTTACTATTCTGTCAACTAAATCACATCTTGCAAATTTTCTTTTAGAAAGCACACGCAAACTGTTTGTAAATATGTGACAAAAGCAACCCAAGTTGACGAAGCGCGCGTAAAATTGCCATACACAGATCAAACCATACGACACAAAAACATCTGTCTTAAGGCGTTGGTAAAATGGAATAATGCTTACCTGTGCCAAAGGACTAGGCAGGACGAGAAAAAGGTAGCGAATCTATAAGATAAGAGACAAGAAATACAAAACCTATTTTGATATAAAGCCTATATTGGATTACAAATACTTATTGTCGCTCAATGAACAAATGACGTGGCATTTAAAAAAAGCGGCCTTATCAAAAACTATGGCTTCGACAGTAGTATCGTCAAAGTGATTATCAACCATTATAACTATCCAGCCAAGGCCAGAAAAAAGTGTAAAAAGGATAATAAGAGAGATCATTCGAGTAATTAGCTTTTGTTTCATTTTTCACAAGTTCTCAAAGCGTGGCAACATCACATTTACTACAGCTATAATCTCTACTTTATAGGTAAAGACCTCAGGTACATGAAACATATATTAAGGCGCAGTAACTCATTCATCATGAATTACGGCGCACATTAGTATTGACTAAATATATTGCTTTGCTACGTTAATAGCTTTAGCTAAATCAGGTGTTGTTGTTAGTTCTGGAACTCGTTGAATATGACGAATTACATTATTTTTATCAACCACAATAATGGTACGTGTTAGCAAACCAATACCATCAATTTGGGTACCTGTTTTCTGACCAAAATTATGGGATACAGCATCAGATAAAAAAGTGACTTTATCACTAATATTCGCCACTTTTGCAAAGCGAGACTGAGCAAATACGGTATCAGAACTTACAGCTAAGAAGTCGATACCTTTAATATCATTTGATGCTAAGTGATCATTTAACTCATGCAGTTGTTCATCACAAACAGGTGTATCAACAGAAGCTATAATGCTATAAATACGAACATTATGAACCGGTGCGCTGGTATCAAAGTCGCTAAGATCACCTCTCTTTAGTAGTGTACTCGGCATCATTTGTCCCACTTTAACGGGTTGACCAATTAACTGTAGTGGTGATGCATCTAGTGTAACGATATTACCCATACCTAAAGGTGCAGATTCAGAAACGGTTGTGAATTGGTTTGCTGCCAATGTTGTAGTTGATAAAAGGCAGGCGATTAGTGCAGAAATTGTTGTTGTTTTCATAAATATAATTCTTATTCTTGTATCATATAAACTGTCTATTTTAACTTGCAGTAAGTTAATAATTTTACATGAGTTAGCGTCGAGTAATTTGGAATATATAAAACACGTAACATTAATACACATTAGATATATCTAATGTGTTATTACGCTAGACTAAACTTATTTTAATATCAGTTAAAATGTCGATAGCTTCATAATTTGAGGTTAATTCACAAAACATAACTCTGATTTAAGCATTCGACAAATATCTTTTGACATAAGAAATTTATCTTGTTCATTTAAATGCTTACTTTTTTATATAAAAGCATTTAACATGCAGTTTAAGCCTGTCTAAATTATCGCACTCCAAACCAGTAACCTCTTGATACTCTTCTATTTTTCCCAATACAGCTTTCATTCTCAATATAATTATTACTGTTCATTAAATTCGAGGAGGGGAAGATCTATAACTACGACTTTAATGCCACTGATGTATAAGATGATATATAAAACAGATCTCAGCCTGGATCAAGCCCACCTTACCCATTAGCTTAAAACTCAAGCATTATTATAAGCCACACACTATCATTTTATTTTCATAATAAGGAAGATAGCGTAAAAATAACTAAGATACACTTATCGATACTTCGTAAAAATATATCATTTCAATTTAAACATTAAGTAATGACAAATCAGAAGTATTAAAAGAGCGCTTAGCAAAGCGCTCTTATTATATAAGGTTACGCTTTTAGAGACTCTAAAGCCAAATCATAGTTAGCTTCTTCAGTAATCTCAGAAACTAATTCACTGTGTAAAACAGTACCTTCTTCATTTATAACAACAACAGCACGAGTCGCTAAACCCTTTAATGCACCATCATTCAAATTAACACCATAATCTTCTGTGAAAGAAGAAGAGCGGAAAAAAGATGCGGTTTCAACATTATCGAGACCTTCAGCTCCACAGAAACGACCAGTAGCAAAAGGAAGATCAGCTGAAATACATAAAACAGTAACATTTTCTAAGTTAACTGCTTTTTCATTAAAGGTTCGAACACTAGTAGCACATACAGGAGTATCGATACTTGGGAAAATATTTAAAACAACTTTTTTCTCTTTTAAACTTTCTAAACTAAAATCGTTTAATTCAGCAGAACACAACGTAAAGCTAGGTGCTTTTTCACCTACTTTAGGGAATGTACCTGAAACTGAAACCGGATTTCCTTGAAATGTAATTGACATGACTTATTTCCTTTATTGTTTTTAGTGACTAACTTCTGAATTCGAAGCGATAGTACTTGCAATAGTTAAGGTGACAAATCCGACCACCATTTACATTTCTTCTTTATCAATAACAAATACACAATATTATTTAATGGATCTTCATAACTGTGTAATTTATAAATTCACGTCAATATTTGATATTTAATTTAAATTTAGTAATAATTTTATCAATTAACCCTGTATTTAAGACAGGCGCCATCCAATTATACTCATCTCAATTCAATTTTTAATTGGACACCCAATCAAATCTAATCCAGTTCCCAGCATTAACGTCAGCATATTTACATGACAATATAGCATCTAATTTTTTTCTAATTTTTATATTATTGTGTCTCATAAGCCCTTTCTATAGGTCTACTACACCTTACTTTTGTGGTTAAAACCATTAAACCAACGCTCAATCAGGTAACCCATATCCTCCTTTATTACTCAATCAGTCAGCGGTATATTTTAGTATCAATATAATAAAACGTTGTTCAAAGCAGTTTTTAGGTGATGGCGCTATTGAAAGTCAATTGCTTAATCGGGGGCTTGCACGCACCTATGCATTAAAGTGAGTATTTATCATTGTTTGCGATAAACCAACAAGGCGTGTTTACCGTACGCTCATGCCAATCTAGGTGCATATTGAAATGATTTGCCATCGAATCTATAATGATATCGTCAATGGATGACGCGTGTTAAAGCAGGAGTAATTGTTAAATTGTAATATAGGTTTGTAAAGTGATGACTACTTGGTTTTGGTTAGGTTATGGTTTATTTGTTATGTTTATCGCAATACTTGCTGCCATCGATCTTGAATCTGATTCAGGCTGTTTAAAAGTGGGGAGCTAGTTCACTTAAACTTTTTTAAGTGGAGGCTTATTCCTGCTGGTCCCTACACAAGTATTCATATCATTCGCGACATGGTGATTAGCGTATTGTCCTGACTTTCTAACTTCCATATAACAGTGGTACGTTACTTAACATCGTACCTATCTCTTATTGACCACTCTTTTATATTTCTGCACATCAAAACGAACTCTTCTTTTATAGGTACAAAACCACACTTATACTGTTGCCATCAATTTCACAGTATAGACATATCGATCAATGACTCATCAAGAAGCCTTTTTTACCAGTCTCTCAGGGAAGCAAATTTACACGCAATCATGGCAACCTGAAGGCAATCGTCCACATGCGATCGTCATTGTTGTTCATGGCTTAGGTGAGCATTCTGGTCGATACCAGAACCTAGTTCAAACTTTACTTCCCCTCAACATTGCTGTGTACGGGCTTGATCATCTTGGTCACGGGCAAAGCGAAGGAAAAAGAGTCTTTATCGACAGTTTTGACGAGTATATCGATACACTTGATAACTATGTCGATCAGGTAAAAGAGACTCGGCCTGATTGTCCTCTTTTCCTTATCGGGCACAGCATGGGCGGTTTAATCACCTCTACCTATCTTCTTCAGCATCAAAACAAGGTTAACGGAGCGGTTCTCTCTGCACCAGCGATTCAACCACCAGCACAAATTTCTCCGCTTCTAATTAAACTGGGAAAATATATTGCAGCAATCGCACCAGCCCTACCTGCTGTCGCGCTTGATATAAAAGGCATAAGCCGCGATCCCAGCGTTATTGAACGTTACCTACAAGACCCATTGGTACATTCAGGTAATGTAACAGCAGGATTAAGCCGCCAAATACAGCTGGCCATGGACAATATGGCTCAAAATGCCCATTTGATTAATCTGCCCTTACTTATATTACAAGGAACTGAAGATCGATTAGTAAACCCACGAGGGGCGAATTTTTTGGTTAACGCCGTTTCAAGTACAGATAAAACACTCAAACAATACGATGGCTTATATCATGAATTGTTTAATGAGCCAGAGAAAGAACACGTACTAAAAGATCTTTCTGAGTGGCTAGCACTACATATTGTAGACAGTGCACTTTAATAAAATAAGCTGAATACAAAAACGACCGCTTTTAAAGGCGGTCGTTACTGGTATTAACACGGTTGCTAGCGTTTACTTCGATCTTTATCACGCGGCTTTGAAGGGCAAGCACTGCCACAGCTATCACAACTTCCGCACTCCCCTTTCTTTTTCCAAAGCTTCTGATAAAGATAATAAACCGCCGCTGCCACAATCAAACCAAACAGTGCTATATCTTGCCAATGATTAGCGGCATCAGTAACAAGCGCAGAACTGGAATTACCCATTTTCATTCCTTAGCTGTTGAGGCGTCAACCATCGTTGTTTCCAGCGTTTTAACGTATCGCTGCAAGCCACTAGCAACAGAGTAGCTAAGCTTGTGCCATATATCCAAGACATCATGGCAATACCAGATAGCGCAAATAAATTGCCAAGGGTATACGCGGTTGTTGCAACCAAAAAGCCTAAACCTGTTGGCAGGAATATCGCGAGTAACATCCAACGATACTGACCTGTTTGCACTCGGATCATGATCATCGTTGCTAAACATGGTGGATATAAAGCAAAGAACAAAATCACTGCAACCGCAGACAAATCACTACTGCCTTTGTCTTTGGTTTCCGAACTCATTCGGGCTTCAAGTGTGTCATTACTGTCGTCATCTTGCTGGAATAACACACCCAACGTTGCAACACTGCTTTCACGGGCAGCAAAAGAAGACAGCAAGGCAACATTGATCTTCCAATCAAAGCCTGCCAATTGTGTCACTGGCTCCATTGAACGACCTAGCTGACCTAACAAGGAAGTTTCTAAGCGTAACTCTTTCATCTTACGTCTGATTTTCTTACGTGATGATGCTAACTTCCGAAGCTCTCGACTGATTTTTTTCGCTGATTTATCACCTTTGGGAGGCACAACTAAAGGATAAAACAACGCATTACGTTCAGAGAAAGCCACATTCACCGATTTAGACGCACTCGGGCTAGTGGCATTCAATTTCGCACGCTTAAAGTCAGTGTAATAATTCACTAACGCTGGTAGTTCAGCGGCAGGGACATTGTCTAAGTACGGGTTACCTTTTAGCTTAGTGTAAAAACGATCGATGGCTGCCGTTGCTTGCTGCTCAAACGTTTGTTGCTGACTATTGGGTACACCCGGGAATTGAAGCAAACAGAAAATCACCACGGATACTGCAATCACTATGGTGCCGACCTTCTTGATATAAATCCAAGTTCGTTCAAACGCACGCGTCAGTACACTTCGCAACGTTGGCATATGGTAGCGCGGAAGTTCCATTACGAAAGGGGCTGTTTCTGTCCCTCTCAATACAGTTTTCGTTAATAACTTGGCAACCAAAAGCGCCGCGATAATCGTAATTGTTGCAATATAGAACATCATTAGTGCTTTATGCTCTACAAAGAAAATACTAACTAACAAGGTATACAGGGGGACTTTCGCCAAACAGTTCATGAATGGCACCGTTAAAATAGTGGCTAACCGTGCGCGATGATCGGGAATGCCTTTGGTTGCCATGATACCAGGTACAGCGCAGCCACCAGCAAACACCCCACTTAAAATCATCGGTAAAGTACTCTGGCCATGCAGCCCAAATTTGTGAAGAATTTTATCAACGATAAAAGCGATTCGAGCCATGTAGCCAGAGTCTTCTAGTGCGGCTATTAAACCAAATAAAATCAAGAAGATGGGCACGTAGTTTAGTAACGTATTGGCCGAATCGACGATCCATAACCCCATAGAGCGCACATAAGGATCATGTAAAAAACCAGCCGCAGGTAAAAATCCAGCGATAAATTCGCGCGTAGCAGCCAAATAAGGCCAAGTGTAGTTGGTCAGCTCATAGCCATAGACAATTGATAGTTGGTAAATAAGAAATACCGTGGCTAATAATACGCATGGCGCGATATAGCGGTTCAGCACCCAACGATCGATTTTTTCTGTTCTTGTCTCTTTATCTGGTGTGGCTTCATGCACAACATCTTGTAATAACTGCTGAATGAAACCATTCCGGCACGTCATCACATAATCACTCACCGACATGGTAAGCAATGCTGTCAGATTGGGAATAGTCTCTTCCAACCATACCGATATTTTCTCCCACTCCTCTGTAGGCAACGCTTCTTTAAGTTGCCCTTCAACCACGGCGTCTTGCTCTAATAAACGTAACGCCAACCACTCTATCGGCTGGCCGAGGTAGTGTTGATTAGACTGCAACAATAATACTAACTGTTGCTGGGCCTGGGTTAATTTAGGTAACGAATACGGTAGCTGACTAACGGTGGCTGTTGAAATCGAATCGGCGATTAACTGTTTTCCACGCGCTTGCTTACCTATTGTTTCAATAACAGGTAAACCAAGACGTTTCGACAACAAATCAGAATCAATGGTGATACCTTCCGATTGGGCAATATCCATCATATTAATAACAAGAACAAGAGGCTGAGATTGCTCAATCAATTGCATTGTTAAGTTCAAACCACGGGAAAGGTTTACTGCATCTAACACATTCAACACTGCTGTTGGTTTTAAGTCACTCAAAGCCTGCCGTGTGACGCGCTCTTCAAGCGAAAAACTCGATAAGCTATAGGTGCCAGGCAAGTCAATAAGACTACATGTTTCATTGCCAACCTTAAAGAAGCCCACCTTCTTATCAACCGTCACTCCAGGGTAATTTGCCACATGCTGACGCGCACCTGTGAGCATATTAAAAAGCGTGGATTTGCCTGCATTTTGTTGTCCAGCCAATAAAATCGTCATTTCGCTACTCCTTACTTTCAGCACGATTTTCCAGTAACTCAACTGAAACCATTTTTGCTTCTGCAATACGTAAACTCACACTTGCACGCCCCACCTTAACTTGAATAGGGTCACCAAATGGTGCGTAACGAACTAATTTAATTAGCGTTTGAGGGAGAAGACCAAGATCCATCAGCCTTTGTCTTATTGCTCCTTCAGCATGATGTTGAAGAATAATTGCGTGTTGATGAGGGTGCAGTTGATCAAGTTTCATTTGAATAGTCGATATGAGATGTAAGGCATAATCTACTGAATTTACGTATATTGATAAACAAACTCAACCGCAAATAACAATAGTTATCATTAGGATGATCGCGATCAATTTTATGTCGAATGAAGCAGAATTTAACTGCGACTTAATTTAAAGTCCCGCCATCAATTCAGCGAGAGGCTGAAACAATAATAACCTGAAGGAATACCCTATGCGTTTTCAACAATTGGCACTTATTGCAGCCCTTTTTACTCCAACAATTGCACTAGCCCATACGCCACTGTGTTCATGCTATGACTCAGGCGATGGTACGGTACTTTGTGAAGGCGGTTTTTCCGATGGTTCGTCAGCAACTGGGGTAGAAATAAAGGTTATTAACGACAGTGGTGAATTAGTCGTGAAAGGCAAAATGAATGAAGACAGTGAATTTGAATTCGACAAACCAAAATCAGCTTACCACGTTGAATTTAACGCGGGCCCAGGCCACCTCATCTCTATCGATAGCGAAAATATTGTCGAATAACAGCCAAATAATTTCTAGCTACAAGACCAAAACTGACAAATCTATAAGGATAATATGATCATGAAAAAAACAACCCTAGCCCTTCTAAGTGCCGCAACTCTCTCTTTTTCAGTGGCAAGTCACGCGCACTTCCAAATGGCGTACACACCCGAGATGCAGCTGGCGAAACCTGCGACACTCGACATGAAGTTGGTTTTTGGGCACCCAATGGAAAATGGTCATGTAATGGATATGGAAAAGCCACTTGAGTTCTTCGTGCAATTCAAAGATAAGCGCACGGATCTGATGGCGAAGTTAAAAGAAATCAGCTGGCAGGGTCCAGAAAACAAAGCAAAAGCTTACCAAGCTGATGTAAAAGTACAGCGTAACGGCGACTACATTTTTGCTGTTGTACCAACACCTTACTACGAGAAAAATGAAGACGTTTACATTCAACAGATCACTAAAAGTTTTGTTAATAAAGGGGCTATGCCGACAGGTTGGGAAGAGCCACTTGGTCTTAAAACAGAAATTTTACCATTAAACAAACCATACCAAGTTTTCGCGGGCGGTACATTCAGCGGTAGAGTCATCAGCGACGGCAAACCCGTTGCAGGTGCAGAATGTGAAATCGAATTTGTAAATACTGACATTAATCTAGAAAAGAATGCATTCGGTAAAACCAACTACCGCGAAGCACCTGCATCAGCTATTGTAGCGTTTACCGATAATAACGGTGTATTTACATTTGGTATCCCTAAAGCGGGCACTTGGGGCTTTGCATGTCTAGGCACTGGTCCTGATACAGAATACCAAGGCAAAGAACTGTCTCAAGATGCCGTTATTTGGGTACAAGCTAAAGAGCTTTAAACCCAACAACACTGACTCTGTTAAAGCAAGTCAATTGTATTAAAACAGGTTAATCATAAACGGAAGCTTGCCTTCCGTTTTTCTTTTAAACACCAAGCACTGTCGATGATAAAATGTGATAAAGTAACATCCCACATCAAACCAAAATCGATGAAAATGGTGTCATGACAAAGCTGCTTTTACCTTCGACTAATATTCCCTTTTTGACTACACTCCGCCGACGCTTTTCAACACTACTGCTCGGGGTATTATGCATAATACCTTCAGTATCCCTTGCCCACCCTCACTCTTGGGTCGATATTCATACAGAAATTCTTGGCACTAAAACTCATATCACGGGTTTTAAAATGCATTGGACATTTGATGCAATGACGTCGGCCTATATGCTCGATGGTGAAGATACATCAGCAGAAAACAAGGTCTCTACTTTCCAAACTATCGCTGATTCTGTAATGGAAAACCTATTGCAGGAACACTACTTCACGTACTTCTACCAAAATGAGCAACCGATCAAATATAAAGTATCGCCTGGTGGATCGTTAAGCCAAGATAGAATGAAAATCACTTTAAGTTTTGAGCTGCCTCTCGCTACCCCTCAACCGCTACCTGAAAAGCCATTAAAGCTACGCGTATTTGAACCAAGCTATTACGTTGATCTGGCATGGAAAGCGAACAGCGATATCACCCTTGCTGAACCGCTGAAAGAACACTGCCAAGTGAAGGTAATTAAACCAAACCCAACAGCTGAACAAATGAGCTACGCCATGTCGCTGCCAGCCGATGCCGATCCTGATAACGCATTAGGTCAACTCTTTACTCAAACAGTCACTATTGTCTGTCAACCAAAGGTCTAATCAAGGTCAGTCAAATGCAATCAACCCGCTCTTCCGTCGCTCATTGGCTCTTTTCGATTTATGGCTTACTCACAGTGTTAAGCTTGTTTAGCATCGTAGGCTACACCTTGTGGCAAGCTTGGCCTTCCCTGATCCTATCTGGTATGCAGTGGCAACGCAGCCTTTATAACACGTTAAGTGAGTTACTGTTTGATGCGAAAACTGAGCCTCTCTCGGCCAGCATCAGCTTAGTGAGTGTTAGTCTATTGTATGGCATTTTACACTCTCTGGGGCCTGGTCATGGCAAGGTCATTGTCTCTACCTATGTGGCGACCCATCCCGCCAAAGTAACCATTAGCTTATGGATCACGTTACTGTCTGCATTAATGCAAGCCATTGTCGCGATCAGCCTCGTTTCTACTTTGCGTTTTGTTTATCATACCTCCATGCGCGACATTAGCGCCCACGCTGACACCTTTGTCACTTGGAGTTTTTATGCCGTAATTGCTTTGGGTCTTGCGCTAATAACACGCAGTCTCCGCACCTTATGGCGAATGCAGCTAACCAATAAAGCGCAAGATACTAACGTACCAAGCATACAGACTTGCTGTCATCATCATGCATCTGCCGATAGCGTAAACCAAACAACATCCAAAAAAGAAATTGTCAGTATCATTGCCAGCATTGGTATCCGACCATGTACTGGCGCCATTATGGTGCTGCTGTTTTCCAATATGGTCGATATGTATTGGCTTGGCATAGTCAGTGCTATCGTGATGGCATTAGGAACCGCAATGACAACCTCTACCCTCGCAATGATGACAATTACAGGCAAGAAGTTGGCTCACTTTTATATTAAACATAATACGACTAAACCGACGTCAGTATTAACCGATCTTCGTCCTGTGGTACAAGCATTAGGAGGGGGGGCACTCATCATCCTTGGCATGGTGATGTTGCAGTCACAAGTACCGGGCATGTCCTCTGTTTTTTAATCTAGGTCTAACGACAGTTTACTTTGCACAAATAAAAAATCCCTAGCCAAAAGCTAGGGATTTTTTTAACACTCATCTATTAACATTCACGCTTCTTAAAGCAAAATGCCAAACGAGTTAAGTAAATAGGATAAGACCCCAAGTAACAGTCACCAGTGTCAACGCCACAAATACAGCCGCTGAACCAATGTCTTTTGCTCGGCCACTTAACTCATGGAATTCCGAACCTACACGGTCAACAACCGCTTCAACAGCTGAGTTAAGAAGTTCTACAATCACCACGATGAATAATGAGCCAATCATCACGACTTGCTCTAATTTAGTGACAGGTAAGAAAAAAGTAACGACAGTCAACAATGCCATTAATACGATTTCTTGACGAAAAGCAGCTTCGTGTTGCCAAGCCGCCTTTAAGCCTTTCATGGAGTAACCCGTCGCGTCAATAACGCGTTTAATACCGGTAGCACCAGGTTTCATGTAGATTTTCCTATATATAGAACTAAATTAAGATGCATTATTTTGAACATGTCGCAAACATGTCTAACGCTGGTTTGTATTCACTTGTTTCGATATCCATCAAACCTAAGATTGAATGGAAGAAGTTGTCATGTGAATACTCGCCTTGCGCCATTTCCTGAAGACACTCAGTATTTAACTTATGCTTCTTGGTGAAGCTATCAGACATCCAAGTAACCATAGGTACATGCGTTTGGTAATCAGGGGCAATCGCGTACGGTAGACCATGTAAGTAGATACCGTTTTCACCTAATGATTCACCGTGATCAGACACATAAAGCATGGCTGTATTTACGCTATCGTCTTGTGCTTTCAGTGTATTGATCACTTCACTCAACAAGTAATCCGTATATAGCAGGGTATTATCGTAAGTGTTCACTAACTCTTCTTTGGAGCAATTCTGAATTTCAGCCGTATCACAGGTTGGCGTGAATTTTTTAAACTCATCAGGGTAACGTTTATAGTACGTAGGACCATGGCTACCTAGCAGGTGCAATACAATCACACCGTCCTTTTTGATGGCTGTAATCTCTTCGTCCAAGTTTTCAAGTAAAACACCGTCAAAACAGGTTCCCCTTGTACACAGTTCCTCACTTTTAGATTTGCTCGAATTAATATACGGCACGCGGTCGCAAGCACCTTTACAACCACTGTTGTTGTTCTTCCAAAGCACATCCACACCCGCGTGATCCAGCACATCTAATAGCCCTTCCTGGTGACGAGCGGTAGAAGCACTGTAAGATGACTTGGTCATATTCGAGAACATACACGGCAAAGAAACAGCTGTCGCAGTACCACATGAGCTAACATTCGGGAAGTTAATCACCCCCTCTTGCTTTGCTAGATATTCGTTGGTTTCTTTCTCATAACCATTAAACGATGAGTTCATGGCACGCGCCGTTTCACCTACAACCACAACTAACACATTTTTTTGCTCGTTATCAGCATTGCGATTTACCGCATCTGTACCAATTTGGACAAATGGTAAGTTGGCTTCATACAAACGAGTTTTCGCAACACGGAACGTAGCTGTAATATAGTTAGTAGGATTAAGCGTCGATTTGATTTCTGCATTATTACGAAGTAACGATGCATAATCTTTGTAGTACATAGAGGCAATCAGAGCAACCACGACAACTGAACCAACAATACTTAGCGCTTTGAAGATCACTTCTTTAATTACGCCATTAAATTTAACTTCAATGCGACTCATAATGAAAAGTGGAATAACCGCTAATGATACAAACCACAATACAACCGATGTTGACATGTAGCTGGTCGCTTCATTGGTATCGGTTTCAATCACATTTACGATCATATCGTAATCAAGTACAACACCGTATTGGTGCATACCAAATGTCGCCATTGACGAAATAATAATGATCAAGCCAATCACCGCGCGGTGAAGGTATGGCCATGTGAACAAGGTGAATACCACATTCATTATCGCCAAGATAAAGAAAGGCAGAGACAACTTGAACCCCATTGACGCATCAGGCAGGGATTCAAAGATAATGTCTAAGCGTTCCCAAACGGCAATATTTTGGAAAATAGTAAAAAATAAAGCAATGAGCAGTGTGTATACAATGCTATTTAAGCGGATTTTCATTCGTATAGCGCCAGTATGTTCGTTTCTCTAAGAAACTGGTCAAAAATTCTTCCAGATTATGCACGTCATACAAAAAAAAGTAAAAAATAATTCTCAACAAGCATTAGGATAAAGCTTATTTAATCATTAAAATCAAATACATATAATCAGCACCATATTCCATAAGTTACGCAAAATAATGTAAGCAGGTTTTACAAAATTTAAAGTGTTCGTTATTTCTTCACTTTCATTGCATAGCAAAAATTGAGTACACACTAAAACGCCGCACCGCAAGGTGAAATAAAGGAGCTAACACTCTTTTTTCTCATAGGTGATCACTGAAATAATGGCACCCGAAACATCAAAAAAAGCACACATCCGACCGACACCGGGTACATCCATCGCTGGATAAACCGCCTTCCCACCCGCAGCCTCTGCTTTTGCTATTGTCTCATCCACGTTTTCTACCGTTATATAGCAGCCCCAATAATTAGGCATTTTCTCTGCGCCTGGTGGTTTTGCCATGATCCCACCCACTGGCTCACCGTTTGATTTTACAACGTGATAAACACCTTGTGGCATTTCCATCGCTTCTACTTCCCAGCCAATCACGTCTTGGTAGAACTTCACCGCTTCTTCTGGATTATCCACAATAAGCTCAGACCAGCTAAACGCACCCTGCTGTTGAAATACGTTATTCATTACGATCTCCATTTTCTTCACTGACTACGAATAGTTTAGTCTGCCATCGCTGAATACTTGGTAGAATTTGGTGAATAAATGTAGCATTGTGAACAATAGTGACTTTCATTTTGTGTTACGGACCCGACTATCTATGATCACCCAGCTAATTGAATCTTCCTCCCTCGCTTACCAATCATCCAACCGCACTCAGTACCCCTTTGGTGGCCATATTGGCACAAACCTTGATGCTGTCAGCTACTACCTTGAACATGCAATTAGTTTAGACACCACACGAACTGATTTACTGCTAACCCTTGCAAATATCTATACTTTTCAGGGGGAAATACCTAAAGCACTGCACCTCTATGAAGATTGTGTATCTCAAAGTCCTCTTCAATCTGATGCGATTATTCCCCTTACATACCTCGCCGTATGGCACCATTATTTAGATCAGCATAAAAAAGTGACACATTATCTTCAGCGGTTAAAGGAAGTGTCATCACCGACAGCCATGCAAGTCGAGCAACTGCTTAGCGCTATTGAGCAAATACTGGCAAAAACGATAAATTACGGGACTGCACTAAACACTGAAAGTGAACTCAAAACAATTCAACAAGAAAACGGTAATAGCGCCATTATCATTTTGGGTTATAAATTAAATGCTGATGGCACCATACCGCCAATGTTATTACAGCGCTTGGACACGGCACTAACCGTAATAAAGGCATATCCCGAAATCCCGATATTTGTAACAGGTGGGTTAGCACAAGCTGGTATGACAGAAGCCTGTGCAATGCAGCAATGGCTTATTGGCCATGCAGTCGCAGCTGATCGTATTATTCTGGAAGATGAGGCCACCAATACACTTGATAATGCACGCTTCACCTTAGCTAAACTCCAACAACACAATATCCAGCAAGCTTGGTTAATCAGTGCCTCTATTCATGTCCATCGCAGTGAAATTATCTTTGTATCAACGCAACTGCACCAGCGATTAACAGGCCAGCAGCCCAATAACCAGCCAACCTTCATTCACTTTGATCACTATGCTGCTCGTGATGGTTTAAGCCCAAAACCTCAGCCTGAAGGAAAAATACGTTTGGATTGTTATATCGATGCGTTACGAAGCTTTGGCCTACCCGCCTTTTGCACCACGCACATTACTCAGGCTTAGCCTTTTTACATATTAATAAAATAAGCACGATCATGGCTGATAATTGAACGGCACAAAAAAAATAGATTTAAATGTGGAATATTCTCTATCCCATATCTATAAGTAAGACATATATTAATTACATTAAAATTAATTATTCCAATATCTACTGCCTATTTTAACTACCCTTTATACCCTCCTTTTTATATTGTTATTTTTGAAAACTTACTTTGATAAATACACCCACACCATAATTAAATTTAATCCATTAAAAATCAACAATTTAAAACAACAAAGCCCAGATTGAACGCATAAAAAATCAATTATCAATACAGCATATCCATCACAAAAAAAGCAAGGCAAGCAATATAAGATCCTACCTGCCAGTATTTATACATCTATTAACAACCACTAGACACTCACCAATTAAGATTATCATGCTGTTTTGCTGTGATGTCATTTAAGGGAACTTATGTTATCAATAATCATTGCATTGATAGTGACAGGCTTTGTCACTATGTTTGTACTCAAGGGATATAAAGCGCAAGCAATATTAATGGCAGGCGGCATTGTTTTAATGATTGCCGCAATGTTAATTGGCCAAGACCTACCATTGCCAGAAAGCGCCTCTACAGGTTCACAATGGCTTGATGTTTTCCAATTTATTAAAAACACCTTTTCAAGCCAGAGTGCAGGGCTTGGTTTAAAAATCATGGCCATTGCCGGTTTTGCTTTTTACATGCATGAGATTGGCGCTTCTGAATCCCTCGTTCGCGTGCTAACTCGTCCACTTGCTCGTATTAAGCACATGCCTTACTTTTTCATGGCAATGTGTTTCATCATTGGCGAATTCCTGTCCATCTTTATTACCAGTGCCTCAGGCCTAGGTGTATTGTTGATGGTGACACTGTACCCACTAATGCGCAGCGTAGGGTTAAGCCGACTATCGGCTTGTGCACCGATCGCTACCGCGGTTGCGGTAGAAATGGGACCAGGCCAAGGTAACGTTAACTTTGCCGCTGAAATTATTGGTATCGACGTTGTCGATTATGTTGTGCAATACCAGCTTGTTGTCGCGGCTGCAGCATTAATCACCATCGCCGTTCTACATGTTGTTATTCAGAAATACTACGATGTGAAAAGTGGTCACATTGCTAGCGAGCACCGCCACCTTGCCGATCAAGCTGATGAAAATCATTCAACTGAAGATACTCAGTCAATCGCACCTACGATTTACGCGATTTTACCCGTGATCCCACTGGTACTGATTTTCACTTTCAGTAAGTTAATGATCAGCAGCATTAAGATGGACGTCACAACAGCCATGTTTGTGTCTATCGTGATCACGCTGTTCTTTGAATATTTCCGCCGTGGTAACGCAAAGAAAGTAATTGATTCAATTCAAATTTTCTTTGATGGTATGGGCCGACAATTTGCTAACGTAGTTACCTTCATCGTTGCTGGTCAAACTTTTGCCCAAGGCCTGAAAACCATAGGTGCCATTGATGTCATTGTTAATGCCGCTGAAACCGCTGGATTTGGCCCTGTACTGATGACCATAGTGATGGTCGGTATCATTATGGTCTCCGCCATCTTAATGGGCTCAGGTAACGCTGCATTCTTCTCGTTTGCTAACTTAGTGCCTGACATTGCAGCAAAAATGGGGATAGCACCGGTTGTCATGCTATTACCAATGCAGTTTGTCGCAGGGATGAGCCGTAACATTTCACCGATTGCACCCAATATGGTGGCTATCGCTGGTGTGGCAGAAGTATCACCGTTTGAACTCGCTAAACGTACCGCAGTTCCTATGTTAGGCGGGATAATTATTTCTGTCTTTATTAGTATCACCAGTTTCTAAGCTAGTAAGCTTCTAGCTCGCACAGGCAAATACAACAAAGCCAGAGTCATGCTCTGGCTTTGTTATTTCTCGCTTATAATTTCAAACTGGCTGTTAGCTCTCAGACAAACTCATGACCGTCTGCGAAACATTTTCAGCACCCGTATAGATTTCATCCATTACCGTCGAGACTTCGGCAATCTTGTTCATGCCTTCGTTACTGATCGTTGCCACTTCACGCATACTTGCGGTGACACGATCCGTTAAGTTTCTATTCTCTGCAACCACAGAAGCAATTTCACTGGTTGACTGGCTAGTACGAGACGCCAACTGACGTACCTCATCCGCGACAACGGCAAAACCACGACCTTGTTCACCAGCACGAGCGGCTTCAATTGCTGCATTCAATGCTAATAAGTTGGTTTGATCGGCAATCTCTTTAATCGTTGAAACAATGGCTTCGATATTCTGTGATTTAGTATTCAACAGTTGAAGTTGTTCAGACGTGCTTTCCACTTGTTCTGATATTTTAGCTGACACTTCAACAGAATCTGTGAGTAGTTCAGAGCCTTGTTTGGCAATCTGTGCCGTTTCTACTGATGTGCTGTAAGCAACTTCAGCCGCTTGAGCAACGGCTTCGTTCTTTTTAATCTGCTCTGTGATATTAGAGGCAAACTTAATCACCTTAACCACATTGCCTGATGCATCTAATATCGGGTTATACGTGGCTTCTAACCACACATTGTCACCGTAACTGTTTTTTCGCAAAAACTGCCCTGACTTAAAGTGGCCTTTCGCTAGATCTTGCCAGAAGCTTGGATTTTCAGCATAGAAAGTATCATCGCAGAACATGCGGTGATGTTGACCGTGAATTTGCTCTAACGCATAGCCAACAGTACTTAAAAAGTTTTGGTTCGCAGTTAAAATAATGCCTGTTGGATCAAATTCGATGGTCGCCTGAGAACGGTTTAGCGCAGCCAACACATTTTGCTGAGCAATTGACTCGTTTTTAGCGATCGTAACATCAGATGCTATCTTCATGACCTTTACGATCACGCCATCTTGCTTAACTGGAAAGTAAGTCGCTTCTAACCAAATCGCCTCACCGTGCTTGTTCTTACGTTCAAACGTGCCATGCGCTGCTCTGCCCGCTTTTAAATTCTGCCAAAATTGACGATATTCAGCGCTGTCAGCAAAAGCTTTAAAACACATGGCCTTGTGGTATTTACCCACAACCTCGGATAACGAATAACCGACAATACCTAAAAAAAGTGGATTGGCATCTAAAATTCGGCCATCAAGATCAAATTCGATAGTGGCCATTTCCGACTGGATTGAGCCTACAATCGATTGAAGCTGAGCATTCTCACCCTGAACAGTCGCTAGCTGCTGCTTTAACTTTCTACTAAACATCAGATTGTCTCTTATTATTTTCTGTTTTCGCACAATGGACGGTATAAAAATACCGTCAAAAATACCTCTCGCGCAACATAGTAAGTGACAATTGTATCAAATTGATAATTATTTTTAGCAACATCTCAAAAAGCCAGCCACACAACGCCATACCTCCCCACAAAAACAGTCATAGCTACGTATTAATACATAATCAAACTCATAACAAAGAGCGATTACGTTCTAATAGAAGAGTGCATTGCGAGTCATCCAAACATGTCTTGTGACAACGGAGTAATGTCCATAATGTGATCACTCGCCTAGAACGTTTGATCCAAATGAGATAGAAGAAAAGTTCAGTGTTCACAGCAATAAAAAGGCCTAGCGGCTATGCAGCTAGGCCTTATAAGAGGCTGAAGGCTTAACTGATTAACATCAAGCTCTCTTCACCTCTTAATTATATTGAATATAAAGCATCTTTCGAAGGCTATCACATCGGCGCTTATCTAAACGATCGCCAAGATAGTCACCATCTTCTGCAGCCTTCTTCATCAATAGTGCCCGAGCACGTTCATTTGAAGGTAGATCTTTATATTGATCGTAAGACTGAAGCTTAAGGACTTTATATTTAGAGCGTTGACCTGAGCTTGCGACATGGTCATAACAATAAACCATCGCGCCTGCATTTGCTCCGACCTTACTAGCATCGGTGATTGCATAAGCATTTGTAGCTAGCACTATCAAAGCTAAAGAAAGTGTTTTAATTAGTTTCATATCGATCTCCAATTAGAGCTCATATTTGGCTTCAGTTACTGTCATCTTCATTGTTTAGTTAAAGAGACTTCTTAAGTCAGAAACAAATCATAATCATCAATCGAATGACACACTTGCCATTTAGTGACACAGCATAATTCTTCGCGATACTCGAGCTACGATGTGAAACCGCCTTCTTCCACGCAACCTAATAAACCCCTATATATAAAAACCGACACGTAAAACGAACAAAAAACGCAGTGTCGTTAGATGGCAATTAAAAGGAGGATTTGGTGTATATGCTTTCTTAAAAAAGGATAAAACGCCATTTACACTGTGCCGTCGAGTGACTCAAAGCGAGTAATCAAAGCATTATTTATCAATAACATTACCCACGAGAATAACCATGTCTGAAGATAATAAAATTGACAAGAAAGCGGAAGAACCAAGGAAAGTAAACAAAGTTAAAATAACAACCAATGCCTTATTAGCATTAGCTGTTGTTTCAATTAGTACCGCGATTATCTCAGACCGAATTATTCCCACGACTGACAACGCTAGAGTGGAAGGCAATGTTGTTTCCTTAAAGCCACAGGTTTCAGGACAAATAGAAGCAATCAAAGCTAAACCCAATGCCAATGTAAATAAAAATGATGTGTTACTTCAAATAGCGCCAACGGAATATAAAATTGCAGTAAAGAAAGCAGAAGCAAAACTTAAAATCACCGGGCAACAAGTTGGCTCTCAAATGGCCAATATCATTGCTGCGCAAGCACAATTAACAACCGCATTAATTGCGCAAGAAAATGCTAAACGTCAGGGCCAGCGAGTACTCGCAATGGCTGAGAAAGGCGTTGTTTCAAAGTCTGATGCTGACACAACCCGCGCAACTATCGATAAGTCCAATGCTGATGTATTGAATGCTCAGGCTAATCTTGAAAAAGCAAAATCTCAAGTAGGTTCAGAGGGTAAAGATAATGCCCAAATACAAACAGCACTACTTGAACTGCAACAAGCACAATTAGATCTATCACGCACAACAATGTTCGCACCAGCAAACGGGGCAATAACCAATTTGAACTTGTCAGCAGGTTCTTATGCTTCGGCAGGCTCCCCATTAATGACATTTGTTGAAAAAGACAGTCTATGGCTAGAAGCCTATTTTCGTGAAAATAGCTTAGGAAACATAAAGTCTGGCGACGACGTTGAAATTGCACTTGATTATGCGCCCGGTACAACGTTCAAAGGTACGGTATCTTCGATTGACCTTGGTGTGGCTTGGGGACAAAACGATCAACTTGGTAAGCTTGCCAACGTACAAAACCAAAACGGTTGGTTACGAGACACACAACGTATACCTGTGACAATAAAACTCAACGAGCCAGCCGCTATCGAAATGATGCGTATTGGGGGGCAAGCAGATGTGATTATTTATACTGGAGATAATGCACTATTTAACCTTCTTGGTAAGGCTTGGATTAATCTAGTGAGTATCTTGTCTTATGTTCGATAATATAAATCAAGCGCAGGAACGAAGGATCCTGCGTTACATCACTACGGTAGGCATCGCCACATTCCTTGCTTTATGGTTTAACTGGCCATTAGCGTTTTGTACGCCGCTATTGACTGCAAAGTTTATTACCGACAAACCTCAATTCCATATTCTACATGTTAAACAACTAGGTTATGCGCTTATATCCACGGCTATTATTGGATTTTTAATATCATCAGGATTACCCGAGTATAAAATCGCATTTTTAGCCATGATCTCTCTTGGAATGCTTTGGGCATACTATTTATTTACCGACCCAAAGTGGGTAATGTTTGCAACATATCTAATGATCGAACTTATCTTACTCCCTTCAATAACAATCATAGATCAAGGCGTAGCGATTGATGTTGGCGTTGGCTTTGCATTCTCAGGGATATTAGCGGTCGCACTCTACGCACTATCTCATGTGTACTTCCCTGAGGAAGAAGAGGTAGAGTTTAATGGTTTTCCACCATCACCACTGACAGACGAGATGCGTTGGGCTGCAGCCATTCGAGCCTGGAAGGTTTCATTTCCGTTAGTTTGCTTTTACTTCTACTTCCAGCTATCCCAAATACTACTGACAGTGGCATTTGTGATGATATTATCTTTAATGGCAAGCAGTGATAAGACTGGAAAAGCCGCGCTATTTTTCACTATGAGTAACATCCTTGGTGGGTTACTTGCCTTTATCGCTTTTGTAACCATTTCTTTAGTACCAAACATGTATATATACATGTTAGTTATCCTCGTCATCATAGCTATGATCGGCACCAAAATTTATACCGATCCAACAAAGGCCCCTCTTTACATTACCGCCTTTACTGGTTTTACGGTCCTGATGGGAACCTCGATGAGTAATGGCGCATTAGATGACAAGTTTTACGTCCGTATTTTCCAGTTATTCCTCGTACTGCTCTACATGCTATTTATGACATATTTCTTTGAATCTCGTGAAAGAAAATAAGCGCCAATCACACGCATCAAGTCGATTTAGATTATATTAATATAGGCACTATTTTCTCTTCTTCTATGGCATTAAATGGCAGCGAATTTTCTCTGCCATTGAGCCTTCAAGAGTACAGCTTGTCATTAATGTCCTTTTGTATGAGCTTTAGCAAAAACTTAGGACTTCCCTCTGCCACATTTGGTATAGCCAGTACTCACATCCATCGCATGAACTTACACCGTGATGACGAAGAGACTCATCACTTTCGTTGAAGTCTCCCCTACTATTAATTTCAGCGCCTAGAATAAAGTGTTAAGATCATCACAATAGAAAAATTCCAGTTACGGGGTTGCTTGTAAAGTAAGCAAACGCCAGCCCTTTTTATGCGCGGTAAATTTTATGTACCCCATGTTGTACCCCGTAACTTAAAATGAATAAATAAATTATGCTAAGGTTTTCAAATGTCTAACAGTATCCAGTGGTTTCCGGGTCACATGCACAAGGCTCGCAAAGAAATTGAAGAAGCGATCCCAAAAGTTGATGTAATTATTGAAGTACTGGATGCGCGTATCCCATTCAGTAGTGAAAACCCGCTCATCTCTTCTTTTCGTGGCGAAAAACCTGTTGTTAAGGTTCTTAATAAGCGTGATTTAGCCGATCCTGAAATGACGGAACTTTGGATTGCTCACCTAGAGAAAGAGCAAGGTGTTAAGGCGATTGCGATCACGACTGAAAACATCTCTGAAGTACAAAAAATCACAGAGCTTTGCCGCAAACTGGCACCACACCGTGAAGAGATGGGTAAAAACATTCGTACCATGATAATGGGTATTCCGAATGTTGGTAAATCTACCATCATCAACACATTAGCAGGCCGTGCTGTTGCTATTACAGGTAACCAACCCGCGGTCACTCGCCAACAACAACGTATTAATCTACAGAACGGTATTATCCTTTCTGATACCCCTGGGATTTTATGGCCAAAAGTTGAAAACCCGCACAGTGGCTTTCGTTTAGCGGCAACAGGTGCAGTTAAAGATACAGCGATGGATTATATGGACGTGGCTTTCTTTACGGTTGAATACCTTAAAGAGGCTTATGCCGATCGCCTAATTGCACGTTACGACCTTGATGAAGATATGCCAGAAACAGATATCGAGTTAATGGAAGAGATTGGTCGTAAACGTGGTTGCCTTCGTGCTGGTGGCCGCATTGATTTACACAAAGCCTCTGAAATTCTTATCAATGAACTTCGCAACGGCACCTTAGGCCAGATCACAATGGAACGCCCAGAAATGATCACTGAAGAGCTAGTGAACGTTGCTATCCAAACTGAGCTAAAGAAAGAACAACAAATTAAGAAGAAAGAAGAACGCCGTAAACGTTACCTGCGCAACAAGCGTTAATACGTAATACGCTCTTCTCTTTGATAAAAACCCCGCCTTGTATACCACAATGCGGGGTTTTTCTATATTTAAACGCTGATGATTTCTGCCATGTTTCATCTGCACTGAGTTTACAGTGTAAAGGCTTCCCCATTGCAACGCAGTACTTGTGTCTTGGCAGGCAGTACAGACAAATTACACGGCTCATCATAAGCTGCCAGAATCACGATACGATCTGTTGGGAATTGCTCAACAACAGATAGCCATTCGTCAGAATTCTCGATGGGTGAACGATTGGCATCTCGACGGCAGAGATCACTGATCACCTTAGGACAATGCTTCGTCGAAATCACACGCTCCGCTTGCTGCATTAGCCTTAATGCTTTTAACGTCAGTAGTTCTGGGTCTTGCGGATAGAACACCACAACGGGCGGCACTATGAAATTGTTCTCGGTATTAAGTAGCTCTTCAAACACGGTTTGTAGTTGAAGTAAGGATTGAGCATTCGACACCAGAGGATGGCGAAAGAATCGCTCCCAGAAATAGCGACGTTCATCGACGGTGTTAAAATATTGCTTAATATAAGGGCGTGATTGCTGAGAAAACTGGGCAATAAGCGGTAGATTGGCTGCTAGCTGTGTTTCAAGCAGTTCACGTAAAAAACGTACTAATACTGGTGCGGCACCACCACTAGAAATTGCGACTTGCAGCAAACCACGGTCGATAATAGAGGGGGTGATAAAATCACAATGGTCAGGGCTATCAACAACATTACACAGCACCTTGGCCGCTGTCGCATCTTGGTGAATACGTAGATTTAGTTCGCTATTATTGGTTGTTGCCCATACTTGCCATACACCATCAATATCTTGCGTTTGGTACTCAGCTTGACGGTAGCGAATGTCTCCTGAGGCAAATCTTACCGACAGCTCATCGCTTAACGTTGGCGATACCACCAGCACATCAGCTTGCGCTTCACAGAGCATGGCGACTTTACGGCTGGCGACTTCCCCACCACCTATCACTAATACAGGTTTATTGACCAGATCGACAAAAATAGGAAAATACTGCATAGGCCCTCTTTGATAAATATGCGTCAATACAATGCTTTCAATGCGTTAACAAACCCAAAGCACACTATGCAGTTAAGCACAGCACGTAATGATTAGCTAGCGTCATACTGCCGTCGCTCAGGCTTTTGGCTAAACTTTCTCATCTAGATGAATAATTCATATTTTGGAAGCTGCTCGAAATAAAGATGTAACTATTCATTCTCATTTCTCACGCAAATCCAGACTCACTCCCAAAGCATTTGCATACACCTAGCGTATCAGTTTCATGAGCTATCCAGCCTGACTTACGGTGATATATTTAGCTTGTGCCGCCGCTAAATCAGAGGAAAACATGCACTTACAGTACCGACCAATCGCAGCTCTTTTCGCTTGTCAGCTTACTTTTTCAAACATCGCTTTCGCTGCTAGCCAAGAACAACCACTGGCGCAAGTCCCTACGGAAACGATGGGGCAAACAACGTCTCATTCTTTCTCTAACACGAATACATTCGCGTTAGATAAAGAAGCGCTCAGCCGTTATTTAGTGCATCAAAATCAACATGGCCAATTTAGTGGCAACCTTCTTATCGCTAAAGATAATAACGTCATATTCGAGCAATCACTAGGTCTCGCCGATGTGCAAAGTAAGCGGCCAATCAACCCAAGTAACCTATTTAAAGTGGGGTCCTTAACCAAGCAACTAACGGCCGCTGCAATTCTTCGATTATCAGAACAAAACAAACTACAACTTGATGCTCCCGTTGATCGTTATTTTCCTAAACTCGCGCTTAGCAACAAAATCACCATTAATGACTTACTTGATCACACTGCGGGCATAAACCGTGATATATCTTGGCGTGATAGCCCTCAATCTTGTCGTAGCAAGAGCCTAGTAAATCAAATCATCAAAGACAGCCGCCAATATCCGCCCGCACTGCAATACAACTTCAGCCACGCACACTATGTGTTACTTGGTAGTATTATCGAACAAGTGTCGGGGGTTGATTACAACAGCTATATCGACCAAGAATTTTTACGGCCGATTGGCATGAAAGACAGTAGCATGAAGCTGACACTTTCTTTTCAGCTCGCCAAATCATATGAAATTTCAGGGCTGATTAATGCCCATATCACACCAACAGATTGTGCATGGTCAGCAGGGGGACTGATTACTACCGCCCGTGATTTATACCTCTGGAATCAGGCTTTACATAATGGCAGCGTGGTTTCTGAAATGTCATTACAAAAAATGTATAACGAACAAATAGGCATGGTAAGAAGCCAACATAACACTCAAACCTATTACAGCCAACAAGGCAACATTGATGGGTTTAAAACGCTGATGACTTATCAACCTGACACCAAAGCCATGATGATTGCACTTAGTAACTACCAAAACACTAACCTCTCCTTATTAACCGCTGATTTATTACAAATAAGCCAAGGAAAGCCCGCGTTACATTTGGTCACTGCACCGAAAAACCAAACTGTAAATTGGCAAAGTAACCGCGATATTGTTGGTAATTACCAAGATAACTTAGGGGTACCACTGCAAATTGTTTACGAAGAAGGTGCACTAACCGCCAAGGTGAATCAAGCCAATATTCCTTTAGTCGTAAAAAACAGTAATAGCCTGTATGCCGCAGGTATCGATAATAAAATACGCGTTAGTCGCAACACCAATAACACCAGTCAAGAGATCGTGTTCTTCTCGCGGGATGGCCGTTACCTTTCTCGCTTTGTTCGGGTCGAGTAACCATTTTTACTAAGGTACATGGCTCACTCAAGCCGCTATGTCTCATTCCGCTATGTCTCATTCCGCTAATAGATATTCAATAAGCGAAATGAGCTCCAACAGATACAAAAAGGGCTATCGAGTGATAGCCCTTTCTTTAGTTGTACAGCGACTGATTAAGACAGTTTGTGGCTGTGGGTTTTCCACAATTTAAACGCAGCGGGTAAGACGACAAGCGTTAATATCAACGCCGATGCCATACCACCAATCATTGGGGCGGCAATACGCTGCATCACACTCGAACCTGTCCCATCACCAAGCATTATTGGGATCAAGCCGATAATCACAGTTGCTACCGTCATCATGACAGGACGAACTCGAAGCCCTGCACCTTCTTGAATCGCCGTGAATAAATCACTTTGAGAAAGTACAGAATGACTACTACGCGCAGCCTCTTCCTTGGATTGCCATGCTTGGTTAAGATAAACCAGCATAATAACCCCAATTTCAACCGCAACACCCGCTAAGGCGATAAAGCCTACCCCCACCGCGATCGAGAAGTTATACCCCAACGCATGCATTAGCCATACGCCCCCGACCATTGCCAAAGGTAAGGTCGCCATAATAATCAAGACTTCACCAACACGACGGAAACTCAAGTAAAGCAACAGCATGATGATTGCGATCGTCGCTGGCACTACCACACTCAAGCGTGCTTTCGCTCGCTCCATATATTCGTACTGTCCAGACCAAGCCAGCGAATAACCAGCAGGTAAAACGACAGTTTCAGCGACTTTTTGCTGAGCAGCTTCAACGTACGATCCTAAATCACGCCCTTCAATATCAATAAAGACCCAACCATTCGGACGTGCATTTTCCGTTTTGATCATCGGCGGCCCATCTTCAAAACGAATATCTGCAACATCAGCCAATGCGATACGTGCACCACTCGCCGTCACGAGTGGCAGATTCTGTAGCTTCACCAATGAATCACGGTAATGCTGTGGGTAACGTACATTAATCGGGTAACGCTCTAACCCTTCAATTGTCTCACCTACATTCATTCCTCCTACCGCCGTGCTGATCACTTGCTGGATGTCTTGAATACTTAATCCATACCGTGCTGCAGCTCTGCGTTTAATATCCATCGTGATATAACGCCCACCAGCAACACGCTCGGCATAAACAGAAGCCGTTCCTTCAAGATCACGTAAGGCATCTTCCAGTTGTGTGCCTATCTTCTCGATCGTTTTAAGATCAGGGCCCGCGATTTTAATGCCTATTGGTGTTTTTATCCCTGTCGCCAACATATCAATACGCGTTTTGATCGGCATTACCCAAGCGTTAGTAACCCCAGGGAACTGAATTAAGCTGTCCAATTCACTACGCAAACTCTCCGAGGTTACGCCGTCACGCCATTCGCTGCGCGGTTTAAACTGAATGATCGTTTCGATCATCGTCAAAGGCGCGGGATCAGTCGCGGTTTCAGCCCGCCCTATTTTTCCCCATACTGTTTTGACTTCAGGCACGGTTTTGATCAGTCGATCTGTTTGTTGCAGCAACTCACGCGCCTTACCAATCGATATCCCCGGATACGTGGTTGGCATATACATGAGATCGCCTTCATCTAGCGGTGGAATAAACTCACTACCCATTTTGCTTATTGGGTAATACGCCGACACCATTAAGGCTAAAGCCACCACTATGACTGTTTTAGGGAAACGTAAACCAAGATTCAGTAATGGGCGATACAAAGCAACGACCGCACGGTTAACGGGGTTCTTATGCTCAGGCAGTACCTTTCCACGAATGAAATACCCCATTAATACGGGCACTAAAGTGATCGCCAAACCCGCCGATGCCGCCATCGCAAATGTTTTGGTAAAGGCTAAAGGAGCAAACATTTTTCCTTCTTGCCCTTCCAAGGCAAAAACAGGCACAAAACTTAACGTTATGATAATTAATGAAAAGAACAGCGGTGTGCCGACTTCTTCTGCCGCTTTACTTATCACTTGCCAGCGATTTTTATCAGTTAATGGCGTTCGCTCAATATGCTTATGGACATTTTCGATCATAACAATGGCACCATCTACCATGGCGCCAATGGCTATCGCAATACCACCTAAGGACATGATATTGGCATTTATACCCTGCCAATGCATGATGATAAACGCAGTAAGGATGCCAATTGGTAAGCTGATAGCAACAACCAAAGATGAGCGGATATGGAACAAAAACAGCGCACACACTAGAGCAACAACGATGAATTCTTCCAGCAGCTTTTCATAGAGGTTATCTACTGCGCTTTCTATGAGCTCAGAGCGATCATAGGTCGGAACAATCTCAACCCCTTCAGGTAAACTACGCTGTAAATCTGCCAACTTGGCTTTGACATTCGCGATCACTTCTCGGGCATTTTCGCCAAAACGCATCACGACAATACCACCAACGGCTTCGCCTTCACCGTTAAGCTCTGAAATACCACGACGCATCTGAGGACCAACTTGAATATCAGCCACCTCGCCAAGCATTAAAGGCGTACCACGATCAGTTACTTTCAGTGGGATATTTTTTAAATCATCAACATCTGAAATATACCCCGTCGCGCGTACCATATGTTCTGCTTCAGCCACTTCAACGACCGATGCACCCGCTTCTTGATTTCCAGACTGGATCGCTTTGTTAACCTGCTGCAAAGTCAAATCGTAAGCTCGTAATTTAGCGGGATCGATCTGCACTTGGTACTGCTTCACCATACCGCCCACTGTCGCGATTTCAGACACGCCATCGACAGTTTGTAACTCGTACTTCAAGAACCAATCTTGCAGGCTTCGCAACTCACTTAAATTATGCTGACCGGATTTATCAGTTAACACGTAACTGAAAACCCAGCCAACACCGGTAGCATCTGGCCCTAAGGTCGGTTTAGCGTTAGCTGGCAATTTAGGTGCGACCTGACTTAAGTACTCTAAAACACGCGAACGCGCCCAATACATGTCGGTATCATCATTGAAAATGATATAAACATAAGAGTCACCGAAGAAAGAGTAGCCACGAACAGTCTCTGCGCCCGGCACTGCGAGCATCGCTGTGGTTAATGGATAGGTCACCTGATCTTCGACCACCTGAGGTGCCTGACCAGGATAGCTGGTTTTAATGATCACCTGCACATCAGACAAATCAGGAATGGCATCAATAGGGGTTTGTTTTACGCTAAAAAGACCCGCTGCAACCAGAAAGACGGTTGCTACCAAGACCAGAAATCGATTCGCAATCGACCAACGAATAATAGAAGGGATCATTGGTCACCACCTTGTTCCATATCACCATGATCCATTGCCGAATGGTTCATCAATGCGTGGCCAACCTCTGACTGGGCCGCATTGACTTTTCTGACATCACTTAACACATACTGACCTTGTGCATTTTTCTCGATCAAAAATTCAATCGCATCACCATCTGCCAGTATCGAAAGATCGCTGTTATCTTTTACTGTGAAATTCATGACCATTGCTGGCCAATCCCACTCAGAAATAGGCGCATGATCAACGGTTAACATCTTATGATCGCGCATCATGGATTTAATGACACCTTGTGCTGTAATCGCAGGTTGCGTCCAAGCCGCTGTCATTGCCGTTTGGGTCGAATCACCTTCTGTCGATGCGTGATTATCAGCCATCGAAATAGCCGCCTTAGTCGTAGAAATACGAGAAAGATCCGCTGATTGACTTGATTCTGAATCCAATAAGAATTGTGCCGATGTGACAACCCGGTCACTCACATTAAGCCCCTGCAAGACTTCTGTCACACCACCCGCCTGACGTCCAATCTCAATCCGAGTCGAGCGGTATTGCCCATCCCCTAACGCCAACACAACACGTGCCATGTTGCCTGTGCGAATAATGGCATTATCTGGCACCGTCAGAACCGCTCCTTCGCTTTGCGGCTTAAGCGTAATATTGGCAAACATATTCGGCTTCAAATCGCCATTTGGATTCGGAAATTTCAAACGTACTTTTACTGTCCGTGTTTTTTCATCTAACACTGGGTAGATATAATCAACCACGCCTTGCCAATTTTGACTCGGTAATGCATCAACACTCATCTCGGCCTGCGCACCTGATTTAATCCAGTGTGCTTGGCGCTCAAACACTTCAGCATCGACCCAAATACTGGTTAAATCACCACCGCTAATCACGGTTTGTTGCGGAGAAAGATAAGCCCCTTGCCGAATATTCAAGCTCGCAACAACCCCATCAGCTGGCGCCTTAACTTCGATTTGCTTCATAGCTTTACCGCGTCTTAATACACGTTGGATTTGTTCGCTATCAACACCTAATACAAATAAACGTTCTTTCGCCCCTTGTACTAACGCTGCTCGCCCGAGCCTTTTTGCGTTTAATAGCTCTTCTTGTGCTTTCACTAACTCTGGTGAATACAACTCAAACAGCACTTGTCCTTTTTCAACTCTATCGCCGATGGCTGCGACTTTTAATGTTTGAACCCAGCCACTCACGCGGCTATTGATCTGCCACATTTGGCTTTCATCAAAAGCAACATAACCCACAGTATCAATACGTGGGATCAACTGCTGGCGTGCTACCTGTGTAGTTTTTACCCCTAAGTTATTTTCAATTGAAGGCGATATTTCGACAGTCCCTGCCAGCTTTTCTGTTTGGCTTTCATCTGCATATACTGGGATCAAATCCATCCCCATCGGGGATTTGCCAGGTTTATCACGCTTATATTTCGGGTCCATTGGCGCAACCCAATACAGAGGTTCATTAGCAGTAGAATCCGTTGCCATCGTATTTGTATTTTGTCCATCACTCGCCTGCGCACTAAAGCCAAAGACACCACTGTGGCTAACGTAATAACCGACTGCACTTCCCACTGCCAGTGACAACACTGCAACTGTTAATGTTTTTTTCATGTTGCCTCTCAGAATTTATTTAATAAGTAGGAAAGCTTGGCGTTCGCCAACGAAAGATCTGCCTGTAGTCGAGCTTGCTCTAATTCAATATTCAAGGCGTCACTTGCCGCTCGAATGTACTCATCTAATTGACTGGTATTGTTTTGATAACCACGTTCGATGGCTTGGGTTTTCTCTTGGGCATAGCGCAATAATCCATTTTGATAACGATTAAGACGCTGCTGGAGATTAATACGGTCGTGACGTACCGCTGCCACTTGCGCATTCATTTGCTGAAGGAGTAAATCGCGTTGCGCCTTAGTAGCACCAAGTTGGTGTTGCGCAGAAGAAACCTGTTTGTCTTGGCGGTTTTCCGTAAATAGTGGAATATCCATGGTTAAAAACACACTCAACAAATCTGAAGCAGGTTGCCCGTTCATCCCTGTGGCTTGCCGATTACCGTACATCACCTCGACACCAAACTGTGGTTGGTACGCTTCGTTGGCAATATCAATGCTGGTTTCATTGCTTTTTATTAGCTCATCGATCACTTTCACAGCAGGGTGCTGCGCCAATGCTGAGTAATCATTTTGATGCGAAGCTTGTGTGTCGAGATACGCCTGAAGTGCTGACCACTCTGGGTATTGCGAGGGAGCAACTGACTGCGCTTGCTTCCCTAACCATTCACCAAATTGCGCCTTTATTCGTTGTTGCACTTGCGCGTTAGCATCCAATTTGTCGTCTACACGTGCAATTTGTAGCTGAGCTTGAATCACATCTTGTGCTTGGTTAACGCCTACCCCGTAATTCATGCTTAGGTACTGCTCTAACTCTTTAAACAGCGTTTTATTTTGCTGTAACAATTGACGAGCACGGTGCTGATAAACGCCCTCAACCCATAAATTGGTCATCGCAAAACGTACATCCAATGCGCGTACGCCCAATTTTTTCCGAATACTTTCAGCTTGCTCACTGGTTTGCTGTTGTTTTAGCGTTAACGTATCACCGCGGCCAAATTGCTGCATAAGGCCAACCGAAATGTTTGTCATCGGATCTTTATCCAATGCAAATGAATCGACAGGTAACCCGCCAACACCCAGTTTTAATTTAGGGTCCATCCATTGACTGCTGGCAACACCAGCATCTGTCATCGCATTTGCTTGCGATTCAATTTGTTGTTTTGCCACATCATGTTCTACGGCCCATGTTATCAACTGAGGTAAATCGCTATTGGCCATGACAGGAAAGGCGATTACCTGTAATAACGAGATGCCGATAACACCTACAAATACACGTTTGTGCATAATCACATCCTTTAATAAGGAGAGTATTTTTAAGCTGCTTTTAGTGAGATACGAATAAGTACTATCAATTGAAAATCGACAGTTTTACCCTTTAAAAGCAAATAGATGGGTTAACAATCGCACGCCTCACAACGGAGAACACAGTGCTATTGCAACCAATCACTCTGAAGTTCTGATCTAATTACTCAATAGAAGCTATTTACATTGGCTTTCATCGAAATTAAGGAATTAAAGCATCACGCGCAGAGTGCGAGGTATGGGCTATACAATCGGAGGGCGAAAGAGGTTGTCGGTAGATTGAATCGGAGAACTCAAGGTATGAATAATAGGTGCACGCGACGTTTGCGCATGTGAAATCGCAGGAAGTGATGCGGTGATAAAAGGATGGCTTTGGCAGTGTGTGATATTGCAGCAACTATCCAGCATATCCATTGAACTGCAACACGAAACATCAGCCTGTTGACTTGCTCCAGAAGAATGGCTTGTCGTCATACATAAAGAAGGTGAAGAGGTTTGGCTTTCATGGTGCAAGTGAGATTCAGGCTGCATGCACTCTGGTAAGTGTTCGCTTTTTGCTATTGAAGTCAATTCAGCATCAAGCACTGCAATACTATGTTGATGATTTCCTGCCATATTCGACATTTGTTGCTGTGCAAGCACAGGTTGCATGATCAAACTTATGATCACAACCAATGTTGTCGCAGGCAAAGAAAACAAACGCAGTAATATCGGCATCAAACTTCATAAATAACAATAGGAAACCATAAAAGTCTAAACCTTCCCCCTAGAGGAAGGTCAAGTCTCTCTCGGTGAGAAATGCGATTTATCAACTATCTTTTCAAAACGAACTCACTGTCATCACCACTCATTTACTGGTATTTACCTTGATAATCAAACTAAATGCTGTAACTATAGTTTGACCATCAAGATACTTATCAATCAAATTACTTGATAAGCAAGCAAGTTGTAAAGCAAACAACATAAGGGTTCACTATGCAGCACCAGCCACATTCACTTGCGCCTTGGCAACATAGCCACGATTTTGTCAGCCACAACCATAAAGGTGAGCGTCGTACCTACTATGTTTTATTACTGACCATAGTCACTATGCTGGCTGAAATTATTGCAGGCACCATTTACGGTTCCATGGCGTTGCTTGCCGATGGCTGGCATATGGGTACACACGCTGCCGCTTTTATGATCACCCTTTTTGCCTATCGCTATGCCCGTAAATATGCCAATACCGATAAGTTCGCCTTTGGGGCGGGTAAAGTCAGTGTGCTGGGCGGATTTACCAGTGCGATAGCTTTAGGGCTTGTGGCTTTGATCATGCTGATTGAATCGGTGCACCGTTTATTTTCACCGCAGCAAATCCAATTTAATGAAGCCATTTTTGTCGCGGTTATCGGCCTTATTGTTAATGTAGTCAGTGTGTTCTTATTAAAAGATGATCATCACCACGAACACCATAACCATAACCATAACCAGCATGATGCGAATAAACATGACCATCACAATGGACACTCTCATCATGATGATCACAATTTAAGAGCGGCTTACTTCCATGTAATGGCAGATGCACTCACCTCATTACTGGCGATTATGGCGTTATTCTGCGGAAAATATTTTGGATTTAATTGGATGGATGCCGCGATGGGGATTGTAGGGGCAGTTATCATCACACGCTGGGCATACGGGCTCATGCAGCAAACTAGCCCAATCCTGCTAGACGCAAGCATCGAGAGTCAGTATCGCCAACAAATTGTTGAGACACTAGAGCAGGACAAAGACAGCCAAGTCAGTGATATTCATATTTGGAAGATCAGTGCCGATCATTACGCTGCCGCTATTTCAGTTGTCACATCAACCCCAGCAGAAGTAACACACTACAAGCAATTACTCCGAAATTTCGATAAACTCAACCACTTAACGATTGAAGTTCAGCAATGCCATCGTAATGAGATGGCCTCGGAATAAAAATGAAAGATATCGAGCAATTAAACCACACCATTATTGAATTTTACGAGAAACTATCGTCGTGGGAACAATCTGTTGTTCGTGGTAAGGGCTTTTCCTTACCACAAGTACATATTGTTGAAATACTCGGCGCACATGGCGCAATGCGAATGAAAGAACTCGCGGATAAGATTGGTGTGACGACAGGCACACTCACAGTCCAAGTCGATAAAATGGTCAATGCAGGTTTAATCTGCCGACGTCCTCATGAGTCTGATAGACGTTCAATATTAGTAGAACTAACAACATCCGGTGAAAGCTTGTACCAAGAGCACGATCAACTCCACTTGAATCTAACGCAAGACATCACTGCAAAACTCAGTGATACCGACCGCCTCCACTTGCTTAAATGCCTACAAGTAATGAACCAAGAATTTTAAATTCACCTTCAAGCCCATAAATTTTTAGTGTTAAAAATAGCAGACTAGAAGCATGGGCTCATTTTTAGCGAAATAAAAACATTAATACACGAAACATTTCTCGCATTAATCCAGATTAAAAACCACAACACTTGATTTTCAATGCCATTAAATCAATAGGTTAAATAAAACAATCCCACTGGAGCCACTCCAAACAACATACTACTCTAAACATTCAAAATCTCTTATTAACACCATTAATTTTCCTGCTTATTCGGATTATTTTTTCTCATTTTACGTTTTAGTTTTTTCAGATATAGTCCCGCCATCTGAGATTATTTGCTCGAAATTCCAGCGACCTCAACAGCCTCTCTGCCGTTGTACGCGACAACTCTCCTTGCAAATATCTATACACATATAGAACCAAACAGCCCTTCCTTAGCTGTTTTATTACTTACACTTTTTCTGGAGATCACAGTAGTGACAACTACTACTACTCTAGCTCGTCGTAGCAGCACCTTTGTGCCTGTCGCGGGCTTAACTATTTTTGCTATCGCTTCTGGCTACTTGATGAGTCTTATTCCGTTAATTACAAATGAATTTAAGATGAGTCAGGACCTAGTGAGTTGGTTAGCAAGTAGTTATTACTGTGGCTTACTCCTTGGTTCCATTATTGTTGAGCCAATCGTTGTTCGTTTAGGGCACCGTGTTTCTTTCATTGCTTTTTTAAGCTTGTTAGCAGCAACAGTGATCATGATGCCGCTCGTACCATCACAGCAAGTGTGGCTTCTGGCTCGTTTTATTGCTGGCGTTGCAGTTGCTGGTGTTTTCGTTGTTGTTGAGTCTTGGTTGCTGATTGGCGACAAGAAAGAGCGCGCTAAACGCCTAGGCTTTTACATGACGTCATTATATGGCGGCACAACGTTGGGGCAGTTTGGAATTTCTGTTATTGGCACTCAAGGCTTCGAACCTTTTATCATGATTTTTGCACTATTGTGCATGGCAATGCTGCCACCATTACTGTGCAGACAAGGTCAACCAAGCATAGAGCACCCACAAAGCTTATCGTTGCAGCAAATAATGCAACTGCGTAAGCCTGCACTTATAGGCTGCCTAGTGTCTGGTATTTTAATGGGATCGATTTACGGCCTTATGCCACTGTCCTTGCAACAAGAAGGCGTAGCTAACGAGCAAATCAGTGTACTGATGGCAGCCATCATTCTAGGCGGTATGTTTATCCAGCCAATTATTAGCTGGCTTTCAATTCGCATGAGCAAATCACTACTGATGGCTCTAGCATGTTTAGTGGGTGTTTTTGCGATGGGCATCATTCACTTTGAAACCAGCTTTGCAATGATGATGATGATGTTAGCTTTACTGGGTATGTCGGCTTTTGCCCTTTACCCTATAGCTATCACGTTGGCGTGTGATGAACTGGATAGCACCTTCATTGTAGCAGCAACGCAAGTCATGCTATTTAGCTACAGCTTAGGTTCTGCGTTGGGTCCAATCGTGGCTGACAAGTTCATGAAAACAGAAGATGGATTAACCGCTTTCTTCTTCGTGATTTTACTGGCTACGGCGATTTACATGCTTATTGCGAGTGCGAAACGTAAGCCAGAAGTATTGGCAAGCTAAGCATTGATTGGGCATTGTGAAGTGAGCTACAAGTAAATAGCACCTAAAAAAGAACGGGCGCGACTTTCGTCGCGCCCTTAGGTCTTACTTGCAGCAATCCGGCTACTATGGTGCTCCCTGCATCATTCCATGATTATGCTGAATCCTTCAGCTAAGTCCTTTATGTCTCTATCCTAGAGATGTCCTACTGATCAATCCTTGACCCGTCGATTCTTCCTGTTTCGACTCTCTTCTCCGTCCTGGAGGTGTCCCTACTTCATCCTGAAGTGTTCCATTTGTCTTCCTGACTAGTAAATATCCTATTTACTATATCGGTTCCTTCCAATTGTCCCTTCACAGTCCTTGTTCGATAAATCATCCTAATCTATCGCCCTCTTCCTGAGGCTACCAAATCCTTGGCTTGTTCCTGTTCCGTCAGTTCCTTCCGACGAGATAAAGATTACTCGATCTGCGATTTGAAACAACACTCCCTGATCACACTTTTTATTTTACCATTAACTTATTTTAACATTAAACATTCAACTCATTGTTTTATATGGGATTAATGTTTTTATTGAGAAATAACATGCAATACATTCAGATATAACCCCACTACTTTGTAAGAGATCTCTTACAAGATGACGGGCCATTAACCCAATCGAAGTGCTTGCATAGAAAGACAAAAATATGAGTCACAATACAAATATGCCACGTAGTAACTCAGCAACAGCATGAAAATACATTAAAACTGATAAATCCAGCCAAAATCGACTTCATAGGGCCATGATAAATCAGTAAAGAAAACCCACAGATTAATGAGCATTAGCCTGTGGGCTTTCTTTTTTAATACCGTAAATATAAAGGAATTCGAAATACAAATGACTAATGCGTAACTGACTTAGAGAACACATTAATAATAATAGTACCCGCCATAATAAGGCTCATCCCTAATAAGGCATATTTGTCTAAATACTGGCCTGAAAACACCCAACCCAACATCGCGACTAGCACAATACCCGCGCCACACCAAATGGCATACGCAACACCAACAGGCATAGTACGCACAGTAATTGAAAGCATAAAAAAAGCAATCCCGTAGCAGATCAAAACTAGAAGCGTCAATTCTGGCTTAGTAAACTGCTCCGTCTTGGGTAAAAAACTCGTTGCGACAACTTCGCACATAATAGCAATCGAGAGAGGTATCATTGGTGATAAAGAGGTTAAAAAAGGGAGCATACTCTGCAATTATAGTTTAATGACGAACCAACAATGCTACGTGATTAATGCGAAAAATAAATAACACTTTTCATTAAATGTCCTTTAACTCACATTAAGTATTTTTTATGGTGAAGTAGCATCAAAGTGAACAATAGCTCACGCACAGTTGCATTCGCCCCGCCAATCTATCGCTCATTCACTCATCCCACTCAACCACCTGCCCGCTGTCATAGACTCCATCACTGTAGGCTGGTGTGAAATTAATAAAGATATTATTTTTAGCAATAGGGACCTGCTCTGCCAATGTATTAGCAATAAGCTCTAACATTGAAGCAATTTGCTGCTCTGTATTAAAATTTGGTGCAATCAGATCAACTAATATTGGGTGTGTGTTAATAGGTTGATGATGTACTGCTTTACCAGAGTGCACATAATGTCCCGCAGGGATGTATTCCCATGTCAGCATGATATGGTGAGATTCAATCTCAGTCTCCACTGAAATAGCCCTAGAGAGGCTATTCAATACCTGTGGTATCGGCACTTCTTGTTGCGTAAAAGGTAAAGACTTAATTCTTATTAGTGGCATAGCTAGCCTCCCTGTTGCCCTCTCCTTCTCCGACCAAATTTGAGTTTGCAATCGGACACCTCTAATAAATCTTAGCTAAACACCAAATAAACGCACTATCTTATCGATGAGACAAACAAAAAACGCCAACCTAAGTTGACGTTCTTTTTAAGCACTTTAAATGTTTTATACCTCAGTCAGCTTCTATCTCAGCTTACTAAGCAATCTTGCATAATCACTTGCATTCACCATCGCCACAGCAAGGATTGTGGACACGTTCAGCGCAGTTATAGGGCTCAATGTGAATAATAACGTCCACCACTTCATCGATTTCTTCTAATATATGATTTTTGAAATTTTCGGCAATGGTATGCGCCCTATCTACCGACATGTTTGGATCAACCAATAAGTGAAAGTCCAGTAAAATATTACTTCCCGTACGGCGACTGCGAATCGCATGTACTTCACCAATGTCTTTATCATCAGCAGCATAACTTTGGATTTTCTGTTCAAGCTCGCTATCGGCTTCCGCTTCTGTTAACTCCCAGATAGCAGGCCATAAAATCTCAAATGCCGCTTTTAGTATCATCGCTGTGACAAGTAAGGCTGCAATTTGATCAAGATAATACAAATCAGGTAAGACATAATTTGCAATAACGGCAATGGCTACGGGCAACGAACTGAGTGCATCTGAGCGGTGATGCCATGCATTCGCATGTAATGCGCGGCTATTAATTTTTTTCGCTTGAATAATCGTCCATCGGTAAAGTACCTCTTTAACCAATATAGAAGCGACAGCAGCTCCGAATGCAAGCATGCCAGGTGTCGTTGTCGGTTCATGACCAATACTGCTGATGGAGTCCCAGCCAATACCTAGACCCACTAAAACAAGGATCACTCCGATAAAAATATTGGTTAAGGTTTCAAATCGGCCATGACCATAAGGATGCTCTTTATCTGCTGGAGCTGTCCAATAGCGAGAACCAATCAAAATAGCGGTATCAGTGACAAGATCCGAAAAACTATGAACACCATCTGCGATAAGTGCTTGGCTACCGGTAATCTTACCCACCGTTATTTTAATAATGGCTAACGCGACGTTAGCAATCGAACCCACCCAAGTGGCTTTTTGAATTATCTTTACTGGCTGCTCTGACATGAGGACTCTCAATTACATCAATTGCTCGTATGATAGCGAGGAGCCGAGCTAAAGACTAGCTTCTGTTTTGCTATCACTTTCTGATAGCAGTCACAATTTACAGCATGATCATTCACCATCCCTGTTGCCTGCATAAAGGCATAACAAATTGTTTCTCCCACAAATTTAAAGCCTTTTTTCTTCAAAAATTTACTCATGGCTTTGGATGCTTCAGTCGATGTCGGTACCTCAGCCATAGAAGCCCATTGATTATTAATGGGAGAACCGTCGGTGAATTGCCAAAGCGCTTTTGACAGCGAGCCATATTCTTTTTGCAGGGCTATTGCTGCTGCTGCATTAGTAAACACAGAGGCAATCTTCCCGCGATGTTTAATCACGTCATATTGTGCAATAATCGCATCGACATGCCTCTCGTTAAGCTCAGCTAAACGAACCAAGTCATAGTTTAAAAAAGCCGTCTTATAACCCTCTCGCTTTTTCAATACCGTTAACCAACTTAACCCGGCTTGAGCACCTTCCAGAGTGATATATTCAAACAACTGAATATCATCTATAACGGGCATTCCCCATTCGATATCATGGTAACTTTGTTCTAATGGATGGTGCTGTGTCCACCCACAACGATTACTTTCCACTATATAGCCCTCCGATTTCAATATCTTCAAATAATATAATTTTAAAATAGAGTTGAATCATTTATCACCGACATTTTTTTGACTGGATAAATATACCAAGCCTATAGCTAAACCTTAAAAAGTAATTATTTACATTGTTATTATATAAATAAGTAAATAATAGCTCTTATCGTCTTGCGCAAAAACCCTATAGCCTTCACATATTGCATAATAAACCACATTTTCATTTGCTTAATTTGCAAGTCGTTCCATAATGTCTAGGAATCAATACTAATATTATTGATGTAAGAAAAAGGATTTTTATGAAAAACATTACCGCCTTCATTGATCAAATTGAGAAGCAATATCGTTCTGTTGCATGTTGGATCTACTCTGAAAACGATAGATACACTGAAATCGAAGGAGGCGGCATTATCAGCGTTAGTAAGCTTCGAAGCATTTTAGAGCACCATCTGCATATTGTTGTTCAGCCAATTGAAGCTAGCGAGCTTGATGCCCACTTACTGTTACCTGAAATATCGATGGTAATACCCGTGCAATTTATAAACGGTAAAATAACGTCATATTCCGACGCAGAAGCTGCTTGAAAAATAGACAGTTGATTAAATAATGTAACGTTATTATAAATCGCATTGAAAAAGGGAGTAATTAATACTACTCCCTTCTTAATATCACTCATATAGTTAACCACCACTTTGAGCTACGCAATCGTTTCGCTATTTATTTGTCGTATAATATGAAACCGTTCTTGGAGAGCCATCTTCACAGGCTTTTCTTCCGGCTTCAATTCCATCATTATATTTCTGGCTTCTTTTCGCTAAAGTACTATCTATTTCAACAGGTAGTCGCCCGCTTTCAGAATCATACGTTTTCGAACGACATCCCTGATTAAAACCATAAAAATAAATACTGTTATATTCAGTTTCAACATCATACTCATCGGGTAAAAACTGGTAATTATCCAACCCCGTATCAATATTATTAACGCTGCTATTGGTACAACCGACGAGCAATATAACCATCATCCCAGACGCGAACCACATAAACTTCGATTGGTGCATACCAAGTCCTTATCATTCCCATACGTTCATTAAGCTTATACCAATACTGAATTTCTACTGCGTTTAACCCACATCTTCCCCATTACTTTTTGCGACTCTATACCTATACGCTGACAAACAAAAAACCACCCAAAGGTGGTTTTATAGAATAACGTTAGCTCAGCGATGGCAATCATGCATGCGTTTACATCTGATCACGGTTAAGAACAGCATTAAAACGTTCAAAGCCTCGTTCTAGATCGCGGATCAAATCCTCAGGGTCTTCTAACCCGATATGCAGGCGAAGCATAGGACCGGCAAAATCTTTTTTTGTCGCAGTGCGTAAACTATTGATGTTTTCATTGGCTAAAATCAGGCTTTCAAAGCCTCCCCATGAATAACCCATGCTGAAATGTTCCATCCCATCAAGCAAGGCTGTCAGCGCTTCGGTATTCCCACGGTTCAACACCAAAGAAAATAAGCCATTTGAGCCTTTGAAGTCACGCTTGAAAAACTCATGTCCATCACAAGAAGGCAGAGCAGGATGACGAACATGATCCACCTCGTTACGCTCAGCCAGCCAATGCGCAATACGTAGCGCGTTTTTTTCGTGCTGCTTTAAGCGTACACCCAAGGTGCGCAAACCACGCATGGCTAAGTAAACATCGTCTGGTGATGTGCATTGCCCCATCAGGTAACTGTTTTCGCGTAGTTGATCCCAGCAGCGGGCATTCGCCGTCGCCGTCCCTAGCATTACATCTGAGTGTCCAACAATATACTTCGTTGCCGCTTGGATCGAAATATCAACACCGTGGTCGAATGGCTGGAAGTTAATTGGCGAAGCCCAAGTGTTATCTAGCATCACTACAATGTCTTGCTCATGCGCAATGCGAGCTAATGTCGGTACATCTTGCACTTCCATGGTAATAGAGCATGGTGATTCAAGGAAAAGAACACTGGTATTCGGTTTAATTAAATCACGAATACCTTCGCCAATCATGGGATCATAATAGGTCGTTTCAACGCCCATATTCACTAAAATCTTGTCACAGAAATCGCGTGTCGGCTCATATGCGCCATCTACCATCAAAATATGATCGCCTGTCTTTACGAAAGAGAGAATGGCATTACTTATCGCAGCTGTACCGCAAGGGTACAAAGCGCAACCTACACCACCTTCCAATTCCACCATGGCATCTTGAAAAGCAAAATGGGTATTCGTACCGCGGCGGCCATAAAATAAGGCTTTATCCATACGTTTAGACGCGGATGCTTTCATATCAGCAACGCTGTCGAACACAATAGTAGATGCTCGACTAACGGGTGGATTGACGAGTTTTTGAGTCCACTTTTTGGAGCGACCGGCTGTCACAATGCTTGTATCTAACGCTTTCTTTTCCATGGATAATTCACTTCCCTATTCATGCAAAGGCACAATAAAATCAAACTTAACGATTAAGCTCAACGTTACCACACCTAAAAGAATATGAAAGGAGATATTGTGACTAGCACTTTCGGCTTGTAGACTTATAATGCCGCGGCATATTCTTCCCGATCGTTCACAGAACTATGCATTGATGCTGGTACTTCTTGATGCTCTTCAATGTCACGTTGCCATACCAGCTCATCACTTATTTCCAAATGTGCACGGTAATTTAAGCAAGCACGCATTACGTCATCTTCACCGCTGACTTTGGCTGTTAGCATAGTGAGCAGTAACGCTTTGTGGGCATAATGGCGATGTAGTGAAATAGCGAGTGTTGTTGAACAAGGCTTATCCCCCTGCGGACGCAATACCTGAAGCGCCTGCTTTTTCGGGTATATCTGAAAGACATTATGATTAATGGTTTTCGCTTGCTTAATCGTCGAGCGAATTTCACACCGCGTGATAGGGCTATAGCACGCCTCACAATGGGCACTACTCACCCCTTTCAGATACGCTTTATGTAGACTTGTTAACTCGCCATCTAAGCTCGGCAAGCTTAAAAAAATAATATCTTCATAATCATCGCCAAGTGTTTGAAAAATACCTCGCGTTTGTGCCACGTAGCCATGATCAAGCAAGCAGCTTATTGCTTTCAAACCCGCTAGGTATTGTTGCAAAATATCACGCATGACTTCTTGTCCTTGCTGATGAGGCAAGAGCATCCTCTCATCAGCACTGGCAGCGGACGACTTTAATCGCTGCATCTGCATTTCTACATGTTGAGTAATTTGGTGGTTCAACTTCATGTCTGATTGATACATAGTGCCGTCCTCTACCATGAGTGTTAACTGCTGAGCTATAAACACCTTTGAGGTGTATCACTAAGGTAAAGCAATTGTGATGCCTACTTTTTATGACTATCAACGCTTCTTTTACGGGCATTTATGATGCAGGATGCACAATCTTTTTTTATTCGTCTTAATTTGCGAATCTTATTGCAAATTTGTTGTACTAATTATCAATAACATTAGAGGGCAGCCTTCAATCGAGTAAATCAGAAAATCGTTTAATGAGTCTATCTCTACCGCATTGAGCGCATCGGTAGTGATAGATAGTCGCCCCCTTTCGTTGTTCATCTGCAAGCTTGTTATTAACCCGAGCAAAACGGATTGCTCCGCAATATTTACATTCCATGATTCACTCTCACTATTTTAGGCAAAGATAGCTAGCCGCGTGTCTACACTAACTGCCAAGTTAAACAAAACGGTGCGACTAGCTAAATAAGGTTACTTAAACCATTTCGCTTGAAACCCATGGCAAACATCATAAGCAAAAGCGAAGATACCAGCGCAGCCAGCACTGCGAATCGACACCCCCGAAAAACCCAGGTTGGCCGTACAATCAGCCATATAACCATCCACATTCCAATAAAGGGTTAGGCTTTGTGTTTTGGCTTCGTTGCTACTAATAACAATCTTACTTTTATCGTCTGGTGTATAAACGGTCACACGATTCAGCGATTCAAGACTTTTAATCTGTTCGATTATTGACGTCGCCAAAGGTAGTTGCTCTGGCATTGGTGCATCACATTTTTGTTCAGTACTTCTATTGGTCATTATCATTTTTGCTTATTGTTTTAGGATGGCTGGCCGTGTGCCTAATTAACTGTCAGGAAAAATTGGTTAGAGCACGACCAACCAAATTCAGTTTAAGCCATGGCACAAGGTGCCCTCTGAGACCATGGCAGGGCTTACCGCCTGTAGCCACTAAACTGACGGTAGCTCTATTGTTTACTCTTCCATTAGAGCTGAGTGATATTCCATTTTGCCGAGCCTAAGTACATGGATATGCAAAATAAGGGACTACGTCCTTTTTACAATCAAAAGTAAAGGACACCCCACGCTTAATGGATGGCGTCCTTTATTTAAAGAGTACACGCCTCTCCCTAACTTCGCAAGTGAATGAACGTATACCTGCGTTTAATTATCATGATTAGAATGATCAAAATGTATTGATATAGAAAGTGATAGATCTTACGACGAAAAGCCGCCAACAGAAGACAGCTTCCTATTTACCTATTTAAAGTCAGATAGTTAATAGAATATTGAAATGTAATAGAAACAAAAACGCCTGATGAAATACATCAGGCGTTTAAATTTAGACATGTGAATCCGTATTACGATACGTTACTAAACTACACGAAAACGGCTCATCGCTTGTTGGAGGTTCATTGCTAACTGGCTCAACTCATGGCAAGCCTGCGTTGTATGCCCTGAACCTTCCACAACTTCTGCTGAAGATTCATTGATTTTAGCGACACTACGACCCAGCTCTTCCGTCACTGAATCTTGCTCGCTACAAGCACTCGCAATTTGCACACTCATATCAGCTATTTTGCCTACAGTGACCTCGATAGATTGAATCTTATCACCCGTGTTCTGGCTCTGCTCGACACAGGAATGAATCAATGAACAACTTTCGTTGGTCGCTTCACGTGCCTCATTAGCACTTTTCTGTAGTTTTTCGATAATCGTAATAATTTCACCCGTTGAGTGCTGAGTACGACCAGCCAGTGTTCTTACTTCATCAGCGACAACGGCAAAGCCTCGGCCTTGATCTCCGGCACGTGCTGCTTCAATGGCCGCATTCAAAGCAAGAAGGTTAGTTTGCTCTGCAATACCTCGAATCACATCAACAACCATGCTGATGTTTTCAGATTCTTTCACAAGCTGTCCAACCAAAGCGCCTGCATTTTCAATTTCCAGTGACGCACTTTGGATATGTTTGATGGTTTGCGTGACTTCCGCCGCCCCCTCAGCCGCCTCAACATTCGCTTCTGATGCAGATGCTGATGCCACTTCAGTGTTGCTCGCCACTTCCGCTACCGTCGCTTTCATTTGATCCATGGCTGTAGCCACCATAGTGATCTCATTTTGCTGCTCACTCATACCAACAGATGATTGAGCGGCAACAGCGCTAACTTCTTCGACAGCCGAGCTTAGCTGGGTAACTGCAGCAACAATCTCTTCAATCAAGCTACGTAAGTTAAGCTGCATCGTAATCGTCGTATCAGCCAGCTTACCTAATTCATCATTACCCATCTCTTCACGTTGAATTTTGTGCGTTAAATTACCGCTGGCAATTGCCTGTGCTTGCGCCATAACAAGGCTTAATGGACCGCAAATTTGGCGAGACAGAAAGATATTGCTTCCGATCATAAACGCAACTAAACCTAGGATGCTGGCGATGGTGATATTAACCACAGTAGCCACACTACTTAGCATCGATTCGCGGTTATTCGCGACGAAACCAAGGTTCATTTCTAGCAACTCATCCATGGCCGCTTCCAATGCATTAAAGTCTTTAAATGTGCCAGCAAGAATCGGTTGAGCAGCACTAATATCACCACGGCCAGCCGCTTCATTAAAGCCATTCAATGCCTGCTGATAGCGACGCCACGACGTCATGATACGGTCGAATATGCGCTGCTCTTCCGCTGAAGATACCGTTGCACCGTACTCAGAAAACTTTTTCTCTACTTCTTGGTGTTGCTGGTTGGCTTTAGTAATTCGAGAACGAATATCGTCAAGTTTGGTATAGGTGAGAATTGCGTATTGAGTACGACGGGCATAAGACAAATCAAACAGCATGTCTTCTACGCTCAGTACACTTGGTAACGTAGAATCAGTAAAATTGACAATACCGTTACGCACGGAATTCAATTCACTGCTGATGAACAAGCCGAAGCCAATTAGCACCAATACGATCGCAGAAAAGACACTGGCAATTTTTTTGCCAATGGAAAAATTTCGAAAAGTTAGCACTGGAAAACCTTATTTATATAAATATAAGCATTTATAGGAGCTAAAAAGACACCCACCTCGTCATGAATTATATTTTCATGTACTTAAGGGTAAGTTTGCTGACAAGAGCCACCCGAAAAAAGGCTTCATAGCAAACCTCTTACTCTTCGGCAGTATAAGTCAGATAATGGTTCTTCTTAATCACGCTGTTAAACACACCATAAATTCTCTAGGCGTCCTATCTAATTAGATATTAAGTAACAAATAGAATTTATATAAAATAAGATGTTAAGCCCAAATATACCCACAAATTATGAGTCACTACCATCCCAAAAACAGCCGAACTATCAAGCTCGTGTTTTCTCCATAACTAGTTTACAACCTCGCTTCAATATAACCATTAGTTTTAACATCAAATAAAAAAGGCCACATAATGTGGCCTTCTGTATTTTGATGAGCTTATGGCTCTTCACTAATTGGTTTTGCCATATAATGCTCAGGTTTTAAACCAAGGTATTCCGGTAATGTTGTACCGACAGATATAGACGACCACGTCCCTGTTACGATACCAATGAACATCGCAATAGAGAAACCTTCTAATGGCCCACCACCCAGTAACCATAATGCCCCTACCGTAATAAGGGTGGTTCCTGATGTCACCATAGTACGGGAGATAGTTGCCGCAATAGCTTGGTTATTTGTTGTTTCTGTATCTTGATTAGGTTTCGAAATCAGTAACTCTCGGATCCTGTCAGCAATAATAATCGAGTCATTCAAGGAGTAACCCAAAATAGCCAGCACTGCCGCCAACACGGTCAGGTTGAACTCCATTTGCGTTGCCGCAAAGAAACCCAATACAAACACCACATCGTGCAATAACGCAAACAACGAGCCCGCCGCTAATCGCCATTCAAAGCGGTAGCTGAGGTAACCTAAAATACATAACATCGCGACCAAAATAGCCATGCCACCTTGGTTCGCCATTTCAGCCCCTACTTGCGGGCCAACAATCGATGTATTTAAGACTTCAACTTTGCTGTGTAAAGGCGCAAGAATTGTGCTGACATTTTGCAGCTCTTGCCCAGCGGCAGGCGCAGCATAGCGTAATACCCAGCGGCCTGGTTCACTGGCTGAAATAACTGCAACATCTTGTTTCATCGCAGCATCCATCAATGGCCCTATCTCACTGCTGGTAATTTCCGGTTTGATCTGAATTTCAGTCACAACCCCACCAGTAAAATCTAAACCCCAGTTAAGCCCTTTCACCGCAATCATAGAGATTGACAGCACCATGAGTAAAACTGACACCATACTCGTGCGGTAACGCCATTTTGTTGCATTTTTCATATTAATAAACATGGTGTTAAATCCTTACTTCGCGGCGAGAGTCACGACCCCACACCAGATTGATCATGGCGCGTGAGGCAAAAATACCGGTAAACATACTGGTGAGCAGGCCAAGGCCTAACGTTAGGGCAAAACCTTGAATAGGGCCGTTACCCACAGAATAAAGCACAACAGCAGTGATCATTGTGGTGAAGTTAGCATCGAAGATCGTACCAAAAGCACTGTCAAAACCACGGTCAATTGCTTGCGCCATACTACGACCTTCACGTAACTTATCTTTAATTCGTTCAAATATAAGTACGTTTGTATCTACCGCCATACCAACAGTAAGCACTAAGCCTGCAATCCCCGGCAACGTAAGTACCGCCCCTGGAATCATTGCTAACAAACCAAAAAGCATGATCATGTTAGACACTAGGGCAATATTCGCGACCCAACCTAAGCGACGGTACCAGCACGCCATAAATAGCAGAGTAATGCCAAGACCAAGGCCCAGTGCCGCAAAACCATTTTCAATATTTTCTGCACCCAATGTCGGGCCAATGGTGCGCTCTTCAACAATCGTAACAGGCGCTGTCAATGAACCAGCGCGTAGCAACAATGCAAGTTCTTGTGCATCTTGTAGTGAACCAGCGCCTGTAATGCGGAAGCGGTTACCCAACTGAGATTGAATTGTCGCAACACTAATGATTTCGTTACTTTGGCTCGCTTTACCATTTTCATCACGACTGTATTCACTGTAAGAGGTCGCCATTGGCTTACCAATGTGAGTACGCGAGAATTCAGACATGATTTTGCCGCCAGTACTGTCCAAAGTAATGTTAACTTCAGGCATACCCATCTCACCCAAGCTACCACGCGCATCAACAATGTGATCCCCGCCAAGCACAGGTTTACGAGCAACACGTACAGGGCGACCATCTTTGTCGTTAACCACCATAGTACTGCCAGTGCCCGCTTCTTTTACTTCATAAAAAGCAAGACTCGCGGTAGCACCAATAACATTTTTAGCCGCTGCTGGATCTTGAACACCCGGTAATTCAATACGAATACGGTGTTCACCTTGGCGCTGAACTAACGCTTCGGTAATACCTAATTCTTCAATACGGCTACGCATTGTTTGCAGGTTTTGTTGTACGGTTAAATTACGTAACTGAGTTTGCTCACTTTCTTTCATTGTGATGTAAAGACCATCACCTTTGCTGCTACGTACCTGCCATTGTGGATATTGCTTACTCACAAATGCTCGAACAGTACTATTAGCGTCTGCATCCGGTAGGCTCACAGCCAAGGTATCACTTTGTGTTTGTGTCATGGATGTTGAGCGAATACCCTCTTTACGCAAGTGCAAACGTAGCTCATCAGACAGTTGTTCAGTTTGCGCACTAAATACCTGATCAATATCAACATCAAGTAAGAACTGCACCCCGCCGCGCAAATCTAAGCCCAGTTTTATCGGGGCAAAGCCCATTGACTGAAGCCACATAGGAGCTGCTGGTTCAAGGGCCAAAGCGATTTGAGAGCTATCTTTAACCATCGTAGATAAAACTGATTTAGCATGTGCTTGTTGCGATTCATCATTAAGTACAACAATCGTTTTATTACCGCTTTGATCAATGCGTTTCGTGCTAATGCCTTGATCTGTTAACGCGCGTTGCAGCGAAAGTGGAGAAGCAGACAGGCCAGCTTTAGCCCCAATTTGAATAGCGGCATTTTCACCATACCAAGTCGGGATCGCACTCAGCGCCATCACACATAAGGTGACAATTAATACAACATACTTCCACGCGGAGTAATGGTTCATTAATCGTGGTTTAGATCTTTGGCTCGCTCTTGGACTAGAGATTGTCGATGTTCTTTGATTCATTTTATAAACGCCAAGTTTCACACGGAACATTGCTGTTTTCGCCTAAAAACGGCAACAAAAAACGCAATATTCGTGTGATACCAACCCCATCAATTACCAAATCATGCTTGCTGGTTAATTAATGGTATTAGTATTAAAAACACAGAGATAACTTCATATAAAAAGAAGTAATCAGGTTTTGGAGGGTATTAAGCACATCAACAGCAGATCAGTAAGTACACTGATCCTAAGCAGGTTGAATTGCGAATACCAAACTAGAACTAAGCGGTTATCAGGCGATGCTGATATTGAGTATGCGTGAGGTTGGATTCTTTCCAGCCAGACAGCCGAGAAGAAGAAGATACATGGGTTAACATCCAGTCTACAGATGGACTGATTTCAGCTTGATAGCCAATAACTAAGAATTGCGATGGTTCAATCGGCAGTTCATGCGCCAATTGATAAAAAGGTTGTAGTGTTTCAGGATCATCTCGCAACATGCTGCTATAACGCGAGGTATACATCATGCCGATATGAAAACGGTGGACATCATCGGTATGCGACCCTTTTTCGGGTTGTTGATGATTCACGCTGAACTTTTGCTTAAAAACACATTGCAGCTGAGGAAAGTTCGCTGCCATATCGATCGTTTGAGCCGTATCCGTTATGGAAAGAGATTCATGCACATGCTGCGAATAATGCACTGACGTTACTGTCGGTATTTGAGGCGCGCGAATGTCGTCTGCATGTGCGAATGAACCCGCACCCAGACAAAACACCACCATCAAAACACGTAAGAACGTTATCAGCATAGTCTTTGCATTATTATTTAAAGTTACAGCATCATAAAGTTCGATACTGTTTGTTACAAGTACTTATTTAACCAAGATCCATTGTCATGCCTACATTGCGGGTTCACGGTTTTAATACGCCTTATTTACAAAAACGATAATTGGTCAATAAGAGAGCAAATTGGTTTATTCTCCACTATTTTAAAGCGAATCTAGGTGCCGAAATAGGGACAGAATCAGTGTCGAGGCGCACTTATGTATGGTTAACATGATCAGATAAATGTTAAGTATTGCAATGCATCCAGCCCGAATCACTAATAGTCCCTCTTTATATGTGTACCGACCATCACATGATAATGTTTGAAACCCTTACTCGCCCTCGCTATATTGCCGTAACAAAAATCAAAATAAAGGAAGTTAAATTTATGACAACACACAAAATTGCCTTCATTGGTTTAGGTACTATGGGCTTTCCTATGGCAGCTCACCTTGCCAATGCTGGACATGACGTAACCGTATATAACCGCACAACAGCAACGGCTGAACGCTGGTTAGCACAGTACAAAGGCTCACATGCACTGACACCTGCAGAAGCAGCAAAAGGGGCAGAATTTATCTTTACCTGTGTTGGCAACGACGACGATGTTCGCCAAGTATATACAGGTGAAAACGGCATTTTGAGTACAGCGCAAGCGGGGGCGGTCCTTATCGACAATACAACAGCGTCTGCTGAAGTTGCTCGCGAAGTTGCAGCTGCTGCTTTAACAACCAATACCCACTTTTTAGATGCCCCTGTTTCTGGTGGTGAAGCTGGCGCAGTCAACGGTTGCCTAACTGTAATGGTCGGTGGTGACGCAGCAACATTTGAAAAAGCGCACCCCGTTATGTCTTGTTTTGCGAAAGCCACAACATTAATGGGTGATGTTGGCTATGGCCAAGTAACCAAAATGGCTAACCAACTGTGTATTGCGGGCGTGTTGCAAGGTTTGTCTGAAGCCATCACATTGGCAAAATCGGCAGGGCTGGATATAGAGCAAATGACAGAAGTGCTCAAACACGGCGCTGCAGGATCTTGGCAATTAGAAAATCGCGCAGCAACCATGGCCAAGAACGACTTTGATTTCGGTTTTGCCATCGACTGGATGCGTAAAGATCTGAGTATCTGCTTTGATGCTGCCGATAAGCTAGGTGTTGACCTGCCATTGGCCAAGCAAGTAGATGAGCGTTACGCTTCGTTGCAACAACGTGGCTACAGCCGTGCTGATACCTCTGTACTGATTAAACAGTTTGATGACGAAGCGCGCTAAGTAACCACCATCATATAAAGGGCGATGAAACATTTCATTGCCTCTTATCTTGATACATAGACCATAAAATAACGGCGTAACGTGGCGCTTTATTCTTTATCCGACCACACCGCAAACTCATTGCCACTTGGCTCGATAAAATGAAAACGTCGACCTCCGGGGAAGGTAAATATAGGTTTGATGATCGCCCCACCCGCTTGCTCGACCTTCGCTTGTGTTTGTTCCAACTTATCACTATAGAACACAATTAACGCCGCCCCTTTCAACGTGGTACTCATTAAATCAGACTGATAAAAGCCACCTTCAATACCAGAGTCACTGAATGCTGAATATTCAGGGCCATAATCGACAAACGTCCACTTAAAAACAGTTGTGAAGAATGCTTTTGTTGCAGAAATATCTTTTGCAGGCAGTTCTAAATAGTTGATAGCTTCGTGCTTATTCATTGGTTATCCCTCACTTTCATTCTTCAATCCAGTTTAGTAACAATCCACCTTGACGTCTTAAACCAAATAAACAAACGTGATCCCCCGCAATGTCTCTTAACCCTGCCAGCGCTGTATACCAGATGTAATAAAAAAGCCGCTGCATCTCTGCAACGGCTTCAGTATTTTCGCTAATTGACTATCGTATTACAGACCAATAAAGATGCCAGCAAGTGCAGCACTCATTAGGTTAGCCAATGTCGCAGCCAACACAGCTTTAAAGCCTAGGCTTGCAACATCACTACGACGTTCTGGAGCCATAACACCAATAGAACCAATTTGAATCGCAATAGAACCAATATTGGCGAAGCCACAAAGTGCAAAAGTAATAATAACTTGGCTTTGTGATGATAGCGTGTCTTTGATACTAACGAAGTCTAGGAAAGCGACAAACTCATTCAGAATCATTTTCTGACCAATGAACGCACCTGCTTGCAGCATTTCAGTCGCTGGTACGCCAATTAGGAAAGCAAGTGGCGAGAACAAGTAACCAAGAATGTTTTGCAGCGTTAACCCTTCAAAACCAACCCAGCCGCCAACCATTTCTAAGCCAGCATTTGCCATCGCAATCACACTCACGAAAGCAATAAGCATAGTACCGATTGCCACAGCCACTTTCATGCCGTTCATCGCACCAGCAGCCAACGCATCAATCATGTTGCTGTGATCGCTTTTTGCCATTTCGATGTCGGTTTGCTCTACTGGCACACTTTGCTCAGGAACAAGAATCTTCGCCATCAACAAACTACCTGGCGCTGCCATGAAACTTGCTGCAATAAGGTATTTAAGATCAACACCTAGACCGGCATAACCGCCCAACACACTACCCGCAACCGATGCCATACCACCCGTCATAACTGCAAACAGTTCTGAGCGAGTCATTTGAGGAAGGAAAGGTTTAACAAGCAGAGGGGATTCGCCTTGAGACAGGAAGATGTTACCAGTTGCGACTAACGATTCAGCACGGCTTGTGCCAAGTAAACGTTGAATGCCGCCACCAATAACACGAATGATCCACTGCATCACGCCAAGGTGGTAAAGCAAAGAAATTAAAGCACTAATGAAAATAACAAGAGGGAGGACGCGAACAGCGAAGATAAAACCAGTTGTTGCTAAATCACCAAATAGAAACTTGATCCCTTCATCAGCGAAACCAAGAATGCTTGCTACACCACTACTCATGGCTCCCAGCATCTTTTGCCCAATAGGTATATACAACACCAAAGCGGCAAATCCAGCCTGTAATAACAAGGCCCCACCAACTGTACGCCAGTTGATTGCTTTTCGATTTTCAGATAATACGCATGCGCATGCCACCAGTACAAAAATACCGGCAATACTAATTAACAACTGCATTATTTCGTCCTGCTACTTCTTTTAAAATGGATTGCGAAAAATGAAGGTGTTACTGCCTGTTGCCATAGAGGAACAATTGCTTTCGGGGAAAAAGCACAATAGGTGGGTTCTGAAGAAAAACCTTCAGAAAATAAAGAAATGTTCGTCCAACTAAACAACATACAAGTCACCTTGATAACAAGCTAATACTCTGCCGGTCCAACTCCGTGGGTCGTTCACATTCCATGGTGACAGCTTGTAATAAGGTGGCTGAACTCGATGGTTCTGGCCGAGGGCGGAGTATATAGAGATCGAAATCACATTAACAATTTTAGATGCATAATTTTTCGTGATCTGGCTCCACTTGCGCACTTTTTAACCTAGACAGACGACGAAATCGTTTGCTTTCGCGTGAGTAAATAAACAACTCTCATAGTAGATAAACCTCAAAATGCAACAGGTTTCACTTGTAACTTTTAAAAGCCCATTCTAGGTTTAAAGAAACAGCACTTCATCCGACTCATAGAGTGTGTAACATGCAGAAAGGATTTACCTTAATTGAGCTAGTTATCGTTATTGTCGTACTCGGCATTTTGGCAGTGTTTGCCGCCCCACGCTTTTTGAATATCCAAAGCGATGCTCGAATTGCCACGCTGCAAGGTTTTCAAGGGGCGCTACAAGGGGCCGATGGCATTGTTTTTGGTAAAGCGGTAATTCAAGGCTTAGAGCAATATGAAGCCATCCATTTAGATGGCACACAAGTCTTAGTTGAAAGTGCAGATGCACCCATAGAACTGAAATACGGGCATATCACTCAGAATCAAGAAAATGTAGCACTCGCTATGACAACAGACATGCAAGTAACAGATATTGAAATTGCGGCATCGAATGAATACTACGGTGAAGGTATCTACGCCTACCAAAGTGAACAGTCATTAGAACAAGTACAAATTGAAAATAGTATGTGTTACCTCAGGGTGCTTAATAAGAAACAAACAGGAAAACTGATTTTTAATTTAGTGAATGGTGGCTGCTAGCCAACTTCGCCTTTAAATGAATTTCTGGCATAATGTGCAGCGACACTTAGCTATCGACACATTATGCCTATGCCAATGCAAAACCTGACACAATGTGTTAAATCGCTCACAAAAGTGGCCGTATTTATAAGCATATTTGGCAGCTCTAGCCTCTATGCGAACCAGTTTGTCTTAGATGTTAAGCTACTTAATTACAGTGATTCGTATGGCAACCTTCGTATTCCAAGTAGTGTTCAACTCGATTTACCTGACCCACTTAACGTGAAAGGTAATTTAAACCTCGAAAAAAGCCAGCTCACACGACTACCACGCTCATTAACTGTCGGTGGTAATCTCAACCTTGCTTATAGTCAAATAATGAAACTGCCCCGCACACTTAAAGTTCAGGGTTATATTAATTTAGCCCATTCAAAAATAACCCAGATAAATAACGGTTTGCAGGTTATGGGAGATTTAAGTTTGATGGGAACGGCTATATCACAACTTCCACCTTTTCTTTATGTCGGTGGCAACCTATACCTTGCGCATACTAAAATAACAGAACTACCAGAATACCTAACAGTCAAAGGTAATATCTATTTAGGTGGTATAAAAATTAAAAAAGCAGCGGAAACCATCAACATTGGTGGCAATATTTACCAATAAAGTTAAGCAAACGTTTACTTAACAATCAAAAAATAAAACGTGGGCTAAATTGGGATAATTAAAGGGATTTAAAAGGAGTTTTTATTAGCCAGAAACAAAAATATGATGTTTCTGGCTAAATAATGAATCTGACATAAGGAAACCTATGTGGTTGATAAGATGCCAGATTTTTTCTTACTTAACGCTGTTTTTTGTGCTTGTTGTTTGTGATTGATGGTAAAACCATTGTCTGCGGCTTCTATTTCTCATCATACACCTCTCTTCATTAGATTTATGAGTAGGTGGTATTACAACTTTATACCTATTACTCATTTAACTCGTTGTACTATACCCAGCTAAATATTACGAACATATTACACATTGAATAAATACAACGTCACTTGCTTCCCTTGAGGTATTAAAAACACATTACGCAATAAGAACAAACGGCTAGTCAATGACTCCCGAGTGTTATGCTTTATTTCAATACTGAGGGTTAAATAACGATAAATGCAACGGAGGAATCTCGGAGGTATTAATATGAATGGATATCGCCTACGACTTGTTGCTTTCGCCTCTGTTCTAACATTTATACGATTTAATATAAGGTGCTTTTTACCATGTTGCAACCTTATCTAGCAATAAATTATGTGATAAAGAGTAATATTTTTTATATAGGTCAGTTTAATGCAAGTAAAATCGCCACTGTAAGTGTTTGTTGTATATTGTTTAAACGTTTGCGTAAAGCAGTGACAAGCAAGTAGCATAAAAGTCCATTTTAATGGCTAAAAAACATACATAACGCTTCTTTTTACCTATCTACTAACCAAGAACCAAACATGGATAACTTTTTCCAAATCTTGACAGGATAAAGTTTCACTATAACACTTACTATTGGGTATTTAGATGCTACAACGCTCTGGGAGAGCGGTTCAAAGACGGATTTCCCCCCGCAACTAACTTTCTTCTGAGCAATAGCGATATCGGTAAGCTGCTAATTTACAGGAGTGAGTTATGAGTGTTCACCAGATCACCTTGGAGCAAAAAGCAAAAGTCCCACGCAAAGTCTTGTTTGACCTACTCGCTGATCATGAAAATCTCAACCGTTTTTTTCGGGCTAACTTCTCTCTCATCAAAAAAGGGAACCCAACATCAAATGGCATTGGAGCAGTCCGTGAGGTGTCGGCAGGCCCTTTTACCTACCAAGAACAAATCCTCGATTACAAAGAAAACGAACATCTTCATTATAAAGTGATCCACGGAGGCCCAGTTAAAGAACATGGCAGCTGGATCCAAATTCAAAGCCTAAATGCAAAGCAAAGCTTAATTCATTATCGGATCATGTTTACCCCCAGAGTTGAAGGCACTGGCTGGCTCATCAAGCTGGTACTAGAGCAAGAAGTAAAAAAAGCACTACAAACCTTAGCAAAGCATGGTGAAGCGAAATGGAAAATGTAGCCCATTACTTGAATCGGTATAATCGATCACTCGCATAAATACAAGCTTACAATGCATATGGCTTTACCAAAGCCATATTACCCGATATCTGAACCTCTCATCCATCGATGTCATCACCTTGTCATTTCACCTTTCTACTGTTAATCCACCTCTATAGTTAGGTGGATTAGTTCTATTTTAACTTTGATTAGTATGAATAACGTTCTGAACGATATTTAATCAAACCTGTATTATCAGGAAGCAAGGTGTTGCATAATGAAAGCTGCTATGTGACTAAATACGATTTGTCGAAAGGTGTTAGCAGATTTGATGCCCACACTTTATAAATTGATATTGACCACTACAGGTGAATTTTTGATGAAGCAGCAACCGCTATTAACCACAGAACGCCTTATTTTACGTCCTTTTCAGCTATCTGACGCGTTAACAGTCCAAAAGCTAGCAGGCGATCCATTGATCGCTAACGGTACAATCAATGTCCCTCATCCGTATGGCGATGGTATGGCAGGCCAGTGGATCGGTAAGCATGTTGCAGGCTGGTACAGCCAAAAATCGGCTATTTACGCCATAACATTAAAATCAAACCAACAACTCATTGGTTGTGTGGGGTTGCATAATATTGATAATCACACTGCACAACTCGGATACTGGATTGGCGTGCCTTTCTGGGGTAAAGGCTATTGCACAGAATCAGCGCAACGCATCGTAGATTTTGCATTTAAGAAACTTGAACTAGAAAAAATTTACTCCCGTCACCTCAGCCGTGAAGCCGCACCAGGCAAAATAATGAAAAAAATAGGCATGAAGCATGTAATGAGGAAGAATGGCGCGCTCAGAGTAAATCGATTAACTGAAGATCTTGATTATTACGAAATACAGCCCAAGGAAGTAATGGAACTAAAACCAGCATAAAAAACGGATAAATACGCTGTAGCACGCAGCGAATACGCACTACAACATTCCACTAAGGCGCTAGCTGTATGAGCGACTAAACACGCTTTACCTTAGCCATGTAAAGTGCATCGACGTATTTGCCATTTCGAAAAGCAAATTGTGCAGCAACACCTTCTTCAATAAAACCGAGTTTCTTGTACAACGCAACACCAGCCTCGTTGTCTGTATATACGGTAAGCTCAATTCTACTAATATTTAACCAGTTCTCAGCTAAATCTACCGCTGCAGCAAGAATAGTCGAACCTACGCCCTGCCCTTGATAATCATCATGTACGGCCATTCCAACACTAGCTACATGTCTACGACGCGGATTGAGCTCTAGCACTAATCCAAGTTGCCCAACGATACGACCATCAAATTCAGCCACTAAACTATGAACATTACTCGGCATATCCGTGAGGCGTTTCTGCCACATAGTGAATGAAGGGTGAGGAAGTTGTAGCGTACCCGCTTGCGCCTTTTCTCCAGCATACAAGTGTCGAATTTCATCAATATCTTTGTCTTCCGTTGCTCTAACTTCAATCATCCCTACGCTTCCTTTTCCATTTTATCTAACTGTTTTATGGGCTTAACCTATCAATACCAATCCATTACTTTGAAGATGACAAGAAATACAAAAAAAATCAAGGGGCTCGATTAAGAGAAAATAAGGTGACATCCGTAGGCGCGGAACCGTAATAAAATTGAAGGTGGTTCTCTCTTAGTAAGAGAACCACATAATGTACGCTCTCAATATTGAGAGTTTTATTATTAATGGTAATAAATAACAAACTAAGAGTTATAACCCAACGAAGACACTCACCTATACTCTTGTTAATTAGTTTTATTACATGATCCAAATGGAATCTTGGTTCGTTAACACACTGTGGTATTAAATATGTGAAGTTGATATTGAACAGTTAGTCAAACAATAATGACTAACTTATTATACATTTCATGTCGTTATTTATTAGTTATTGAAACAAGCCACTGAAAATAAAGGATTAGATAAATAAGGGCGGAATTTTGCAATAAATCGTAAAAGGTGTCGGTCTTATATGTTGATTGTGAAATTCCACAAAAACAACAAGAAAAACACCAACAATGGATGAGGTAAGATTATGTCTAGCTTAAGAGTAATGACTGCAACTGCTGTACTTTTGATGTCTTCATCTGCTTTTGCTGATATCAGAGTGGCTGATACCCACAATGGTGCATGGGTTACTATCACTGAAAATGGTCAGCCTGCAGCAAACGCTAAGGTTTCTGTTGCTAATGTACCTCAGCAACGAGAGTCATACACAACAGACGAACGAGGCCGTGTATTTATTCCACTTACATTAGAAAGCTCACGATCTATCAAATATAAAGCGACAACTGAAAGTGGTAAAAAATCATCTCGCTTTGCCTTCCACTCAACAAATAAATAATATATAGCCCCTAATTAATACGTTAATCAGGGGCTTATTTTATAGTCTCTACGATTTAGATCTCTTGCTAGGACCAACCCTAGCCCTATTATTTGCAAAAATAACGCAAGGCTTTTTAACATTGAAATATTTTTAGCCTTTATTGCATGAGAATCGATAAGTGTTAAGTTTTCAATATAAAGCTGATTTATTTTATCGCGTTGTAATGATTGAACCTTGACCAATTTATCCATTATTATCGGTAAAGCATCTTGTGATATTTCCTCAACGGGTTCATCAATCCAAGATTGTATATCGTCACGAATAAATCGAGATAAGTACTCAGATATAATGTGACCATTCGACTCACTCACCACAAGCAGTGTCAACAGATACTCTCTTTTTCGATCAATAGCTTCAACTTGCTGCCACGTTAAGGCGATCAATTTATCATTACGGATTTGCTGCTGGGTTAGCGTATTTGCCGCTTGTGTTTCCCCTTCAATGTAAAAATTTGTCATTAACGCAGACACAATATTCATCAATAAACCAGTTGCAACCACAGACCATGTCGGTATTTGCCACCTTATTGTCATCGTTAATTCCTCCTCTCTTTCAGCCATCTCACCTATGTCGCTGCAATACGTATCTTTACGCCCATGCATGAACATATAAGTATGGCAGGCGAAATTGTCCAGTGATTGACTCTAGCAACAATGCCGCTACTATTTAGCGCCACAATAGTCGCATTAAGAAGCTGAACGATGAAAACGCCATGTATTGGGATATGTAAAAATAAAGACGGTGTCTGTACTGGGTGCCATAGAACTATGTCTGAGATCCAGCAATGGCGCCATCTTACAGATGAGCAACGCGATACAAAGATGGAGCAAATTCATAAGGTTGTTTCTACGCATACTTGCCAACAATGTGGTCAACCCGCTTACTGCGAAATTTCAGCGGGAGAAAGTCATTGCTGGTGTTTTGAAATCACCAAAAGAGACACCACCAGCATCAAAGGAGCACATTGCCTCTGCAGAAGTTGCTTATCAAAGCTTCCGATTAAGGTTGGCTAAGTATCTATTTAATGTAGATATAATGATCTTTTAAATTGTTTTTTAGTTAATAACACCCAAAGTTGTTTGGCTTGAAATTATACTTACTCTATAATGCTCGCATCCTATCTCAAAACAGTGTTCATTATGTCTTTGCATCATCATATTCTCAGCCTTTTATTACTCAGTTTTTCAACTACAGCACTTGCTTCTTCTCCAGTAAAAGCTTTGCCTGATAACGAAATCATTTGTATGAAAGCATTAGAGAAATTGATCGTGAGTAAGCAAATGGTGTTTAGTGATAGTTCTGCAAAACCTGATGCTAGACGCAATGCTGAACGTGTTATTGATGCCGCAAGAGAAGTATTTAATAGCAACCAAAGTTATTGTGAAGCTGAATCCGCAATGCACAGCTACCAATCAGACAAAGAAGCTGGCTTTCGCTCTCGTCAGGGTGAAATAAACTTTTTTGGCCGCGACGTTAGTTAATAGCAATGCAATTACATCAACTACTTACAATCGTTTAATCTGTTTTGGTCTATGCTTCAACTAGGTTCAATAACAGAGTGTATGTACCATGTATAATTTACAAAAAATCTCAACAATCAGGCCTATTCTAGCTCGTGCTGCGAAGGCCACCTTGCTTGCTATTATCGCGATTATTGGTCTGTCTGGCTGTGAAAAAAAAACACAAATCGGATTCACTGAAGATGATCTCAAGCAGAGCTGGGTATTAACAAAAGTCGACGGGAAAGATGTAAAAACGGCTGAGCCCCGTATTACCCCAACCATGGCAATTGACACCGACTTAAAAATTGCGGGTTTTAGTGGCTGCAATCGTTTTTTTGGCCAAATAGAGCTGACCGACAATAACCTTACCGTTACCTCTATGGGGTCAACCAAAATGGCCTGTATTCAAGATGACCAAGCGTCACTTGAAGCCCTCATGACAACCTCTTTACAAAAAGCCAATACCATAGCGCTAGAAAATAACACGTTAACACTCACATCCGATCAGCATATCTTGACGTTTATGCCAGAAGAAATACCAGAAGATGACGCACAATAAAAACAATGTTTTTTATTTTATTGCAATGCTTTGTTTATCACGGCATCATTCAGCAACAATGCTGACAATCGGATGATAACAGTCAATTTATCATTTCGATGTTTTGATAGGTAACGTATGAAACTCAATAAACGCAAAGCTAAAGTCATTTTCTCGGCTCTCGACGAGTGGGAACGCGAAGATCGCATATCATCAGAGCAAGCTGAAAAGCTCAGCCAGTCTATTGAAGTAGCTGGCTTTGACTGGCGTTTATTAGCCGTATATTCATTTTGGATCGCCATTAGCTGCTTCATCATATCGGTTGGTGTTTTACTTGCTGATGATTACCTTCTTGCCCTACTTGCGAGTATTTTTGATGCGCCTGCCAGTGTGATGTGTATAACCACTGCATGTATTGCGGTTTTATGTTATTACGCAGGTATAAGGCGTCGGTTATCCCATCCATCAAAGACAATCAGTAACGAAGCGATCTTCTTTTTTGGGGTACTGATGAGTGCTGTTTCAGTTGGTATTTTGGGTGAAACGACGATGTTTGCGCAGGTTGATGATGCCAGCTTGTTGCTGCTGCTCACCGTCATTTATGCCGTACTTGGTGTGCGACTTTCTTCTGTACTCATTTGGATCTTTGCTTTATTCAGCTTTGTCGCTTGGGTGCAGCTTGAAACCACCGAACTCTCCAATTTTTCCGATTACTTTTTAGGCATGAGCCACCCAATGCGATTCACGATTGTAGGCGCTGTCATCGCATTAATGAGCCTAAGATGTAACCATTATACACTGACAAAACCGCTAAAAGATTCAACCCAATTTATTGGCTTACTGTTTTTCTTACTTGGCTTCTGGTTACTGTCTATTTTTGGGAATTATGGGGATGCAAGTGAGTGGGCGGGTGTAAAACAAATCGAACTGATTCACTGGGCAATACTCTCTACCAGTATTTGTGCCGCCATTCTTTACGTGGGTATCCATTTTGCAGATAGCCTGTGCCGAAGTTTTGGTATTACTTTCTTACTGATAAACCTATACACGCGCTTCTTCGAATATTTTTGGGATACAGCACATAAAACCATCTTTTTTGCGATTCTAGCATTAAGCTTTTGGTTTATAGGAACCCATGCAGAAAGACTCTGGCAATTAGGAACAAAGACAGAAACTAAATAGGCTTTTTCCTTTAATGAGGCTAAATCACTGAAATATTTAGCCTCACCATGTAGTCTCTCTCCTAACTTCGAGTATGATAGTTATAAATAATTGCGCAAAACAGCTATGAGGATCACTCTATGAAGAAGGTTTTAATTGCAGCAGCACTCGCCACATTACTAAGCGGCTGTGATAAAAATGAAGTCGGCGATGTGAGTTTAGGGATGTTCACTATGAAAGACATCAAAATCTCAAACTTGGATGATGAAAAAATCCCAGGAGTGACCTGCCATATTGCCTCTGTTGAAGCTAATTTAAGCCTTTCCGATCCAAGTGATAGTTCTATTTCTTGTCGTCAAACGGGTGATATCACACCTGAAATGCTCGCTAGAATAGATAAAAGTAAATCGGGTGAAGTGGTATTCAAGCAATCTAAAAGCATCTTCTTCAAATCAATGAAAGTTAGACGTATCTACGATGCCGAAAACCAGACGCTACTCTACTTGTCTTACACGACTAAAGAGACAGAGGGAAGCTTCAAGCATAGCCTGTCTACAGTGCCATTATGGGGCACTAAAGCTTATATCCAGCCAGCGACGCCAGCGTCATAAGCCAGATTTAAAAACATCAACAAAAAGGCCGCCCCCTTAGTAAGGGGCGGCCTTTCTTTTATGCATGGTAACACCAAGCTACTTTATTCTAAGCTGGCAGCATTAACTTGTTTAGCTGACGCCTTTTGCGCTCGTGTCATTAGCCATGACGCGATACAGCCGAAAACAACCACCTGTAGCCATAATTGTCCCCACCAGCCAATCACTTGTTCGAAGCTAGCACCCATTTGGTTCAAGCGTACAAAACCGTTAATAGCGGGTGTCGCAGGTGCAATTTGAGCGATGTGGTTTAATACATCTGGAATAGCAGATGGCGGCCAAATAAAGCCCGCGGTGAAAATCAAGGGAATCGAGCTGATCAAGACTATCACTGTTGCCAATTCACGGCGTGGGATCAACTGACCAATTACCATCCCTGCAAAAACGACAGCCAATAAGAAAGGTACTGTCATTGCCAGTAAGTCACTCATTGAAGCAAGCCTGCTGATACCTAATGACTCGAAACTATAACCAAAATAATACGCAGTCAGTGGAAGGTAAATTGCCATCATCAGCAAACCACGCACTATGATTATTTTCCATGCTGGATAACGCAACCAATACCCTGTACCACCTTGTAGACGATATTCGTTTTGACCACCACCTAACATGGCCACAGCAATCAATAATGTCTGATGTAAAATCAGCACGAATACTGCTGGCACAACGTAATTCACGTAGCCCATCGATGGATTAAACACAGGGCGCGTATTCAGTTTAATGGCTGAATACTGATCTGATGCTAACGCGATGTTATCACCCGACATAACCATCCGTGCCACTTTTACCTTAGCCCCTAGCGTACCACCCGCGGTGGCCATCCCTTCGACAATAGTACCGTACACAAGGAAATAAGAAGCATCACCCGCATACGCGAGTACAGGGCTTTTCCCGAGTAGCAAATCACGATTGAAGTGCTCAGGGATCACTAATAACCCATGAACTTCACCCGTTTCTAACTGACTTCTCGCTTCACCTATAGACTGCGCATACTGCTGTACTTTTACTTGTGGTGTCGCATCTATCATCCGAATCAATTCACGGCTAATTTGGCTTTTATCGTGATTGACCACAGTGACTAGTTGCTCACGTGGTAACTGCTGAGAATACGGCAGTGGGTAAAGAAATGAGTAGATCAACACCCCACCAAACACAGTAAACAGTAACGCCGGATTGGTAAAAATCGCATTCAGCTCAAATTTTATCAGTGTACGCCAACTCATGATTTCACCTCCGGTGAGTGGTGATTCAATTCAGCATTGCCTTCAAGCTTAAGCTCAGAATGACCGATCGCTTTCGCCTTTAACGCCACCAAGACCAACACTATCCAGAAAGCAAAAATACCCGCTAACGTTGGCAAACATGCCGCCAATGACGCGCCATAGCTCACTTGCATCACTTGCACTTCAATATAGTGGCTAATGGGTAGCAAAGCGCGCCAAATTTGGGCCAACAGCGGCATATCACTCGCAGGGAAAGTGATCCCCATAAAAGCAAATGCAGGGGCTGTAAAACCAGCAACCATACTCATCGCACGCGTCGCGTCCAAGGTGACAAGAAACAGTAAAGCCCCTATTGCTTGGCAAGCGACAACAGTGAGGAACTGCGCAAATAGCACAATGCCCCAACTCCCATGCATTGGCCATGCTTGCCACAGGTACATACCAATCATAAAGGCTGCACCCTGCAGCCAAAATAGCCCTGTATACGGCAATAACTTGGCAACCAGATTACGAATAGGTGCTTTCGCAAGCCAACGGCCAACACCTTGCTGGCGAAGCTCGGCTGCCATCGCCAATACGGTCGTCGCCACCATGATAATTTGCCACATAGCAGGAATAGCGGCAGACACGAGAAACTGACCATAATCACTGCTGGTATTATATAGCGGCGTTATTTGGCTTCTAACTGGAACGGCCTGCCCTAATGCTTGCAATGGGACTGGGCTACCACCCACCATATTTTTGAGTGTATCTACACCGGCGGTAAATGTGCCCTGCGCTTGAAGTAACGCTGAGTTAACTAACTTACCCACCAAAATAAACTGGCTATTATAGAAAGCCGTTACTTGTGGTGAGCGCCCTAGCATGGTGTTTTCTTCTAATTTAGAAGGCAACACAACCAGCGCATAAATATCGCCATTCCGTAATGCAGCGCTGCCCTTATCGACCGTTGTAAACTGCTCGGTAACCGCCAAAGCAGGGCTAGCATCATAATATCGGGTTAACTGACGAGACAGACGGCTATGGTCAAGATCAACCACACCAATCGACAGATCTCGGGCGATTCCCCCAGAGAAAATCGCCCACACGACGATAAACAGCAAAGCAGGGATCCAGAGTGTCATGGCTTTTAACCACGCCTCTGAACGCCAAATGTGCCACTCTCGTATTAGCTGTGAACGCAAGGTCATGCTACTCCTGCTCTACTAAAATACTCATGCCTACGCGTAAGCCTTCAATTGGCTGTACAGGACGCGCTTCTACTTCAAAAGTACGCATGTCGAAACCTTTCGCGGTATCCGTTGCGCGCCACGTTGCAAAATCACCCATCACAGACACATGGCTCACCATAAACTCATGGCTGTCTTCACTTAATGCAGGGATCACAGCTTGGAATGTTTGACCTTCACGGTACGCCTTTAGACGATCTTCACGCACGTTGAAAACAGCCCATGCATCGTCCATATCGACAATGCTTACAACGGGAAAGCCTTGTGGCGCTAATTCACCAGAACGAAGAAGGATTTGGCTTACTTCACCACGGTGCCAGCTTTCAACACGGGTATCAGCCGCATAAGCTTCCACTTCCGCTACGGCACCAGCAGCCATACGTGCTTGCTCTACCGCGGCACGCTTTGTCTCAACTCGAGCACCTTCTTTTGCCATTTCTGCCATTTGGAAAGCTGCACGTTCGGTATAACGCGCTGCTTGCCATTGGGTATAAGCCTCGTCACGTTTTTGTTCAGCGAGTACACCATCACGGTACAGGTTATCTACTCGCTTATAGGTTTTCTCCATTAAGCTAGACGCCGCTTTTGCTTTTTGCCATTGATCATAAGCCGCTGCGATTTCTTGGCTTCGTGCACCTTTTTCTGCCTGTTCGGCCATTGCACCTGCCGCTTCTTGACCCGCACGTGCTTGCTCTAATTTAGCGTCAATCTCAGGACTTAATAGAGTGAAAATAAGTTGGCCACGCTCAACGCTTTCACCTTTTTTCACTAATACTTGGTCCACACGACCCGGTACTTTTGATGAAATATTGTATTGTTGCGCTTCTATTTGACCTTGAAGGCGCTCTGGCTGAGGCTGATAAGCTTGCCAGAAGGTGTAGCCAAGCCACCCCACTAACGCGGCTGCCGGAATGATTGCAGCGAAAGACTTATACTTACTCATGATTTAACCTCTAAACCTTTATATTGTTGGTACTGATTAAAGCTGTTCATTTCGCCGCTAACGGCCAGTAAACGAGACAATGAAATTACATATTGATAAGCCGCAGCCAAACGTTGTGTTTTCACACCAGCTAAATACATTTCAGCGTCGACCACTTCTAATGATGTCGATAATCCTTGGCTAAACGCTTTGTCACGTAAACGAACATTCTCTTGCGCTAACGCTATGCTCGATTTCAAGCTGTTAAATTCTTCTAATGCTTGTTGTGCTTCACGGTATGTTTTTTCGACCAAGACAGATAAGTCTTGCTCGGCTTGTCGACGTAAGTAACTCACTTGATCAACGGTACTGCGGGCTGCTTTTACTTTGCCTGAACGGCCAGAGTTATCGAACAATGCGATATTAACACCAACACCAACAGCCCAATCTGGCGCAGTTTTAGCCGCTAGAGTGTCATCTTCATGCAAGCTGTAGTTACCATATAGGTACACCTCTGGGTAATACTTACCTTTTTCGATATCAATCACACCGCGAGCTTGCTTCTTCTTGGAGTCAAGAATGTGTAAGCCAGGGTATTCATTAAGTGTTTTCTCAATGAATGCACTCATAGGTGGCAAAGATTCGTTGGTAAATAAACCTGTTGATAACGCTGCGGGGCTCGATAGCTTCAACAGTTTAGTCAGTGCAACTTGGGATATTTCAAAATCACGTTCTGCTTTTTGACGCTCAACACGCGCTTTATCGTAAGAAGCTTCTGCCTGCAATCGCTCTACTTTTGCGATTTGGCCTTGCTGCTCTAATTTTTTGGCATGATCTAAGTGTTTTTTCAGGCCTTGTTCGACCTCTTTTCGTGTTTGCAGTACATGCTCAGTCAGCACCACACCAAAGTAAAACTTCGATAAATCTTCAAATTTGGCCTGTTGCTTCATGGCCAGCATGTACTTCGCTTCATCTTTTTGGCTTCTGGCTATATCTTGCGCTGCATCGATACGTCCGCCAGTGAAAATGGGCCAAATGGCGCGAATTGAACTCGTGAAAACATCGCGCTTAGTCAGTTGTGAGGTAAATAAATCATCCGCAATAGGCAATATTGCAGCACCTATCGGACCCATCTGACTTCCAGCGGGTGTACTCGCCGCAAGGTCAGACGGTTTAATTTCCACAGGCTTATCTAAGCGAGTGTAATTAGCAGACATGGTAATTTTAGGAAGGCTCAAGTCACTTGCCGCATCCTGCATATATTGGGTACGGTCAATATTGGCACGTTCTGCCGCCAGTGCATCACTGCTGTCAAGAACAGTTCGCCATGCATCATTAAAACTTACAGGTGCTGCATGCACATTCGTCACACTAAACAACATGCTAACCAATGCGACAATAGGCTTCATTTTCATCATTAACCCTTATAGGTCTTTGTCTTTTGAACAATTCAACACCATTTTAGAGCATTTACTCTATGAAGTTCAATCTTGAATTTATAAATCACGGCTAAAACATTCAATATTAAACTAAGCGCTTATTGATAAGATGACATCATAACGCTTCTAATCGCTACTAACACCTGTTTAAACATAGAAATGAAGGACGTTTTATTCGTAGTCTTGAATGACCCAAACCAAATATGCAACATTACACCTATAGGTATGAAATGGGTAAAACAACTAGGTATGAGCTCACAGGCAGGCGATGAAGCATGATTTCAGACTATTACACTATTGCCTCAATGAAGGGCTAAAAAGCAGAGTGAACGTTGGCAAACTTAATGCCCAAGTTGAAGTACGTAGCATGTATTTGTAGATATGCGAAAGGTACAGGCAAAAAAATAGCGGGTATCTACCCGCCTAACGTCATTTAAGCCTAATCAGCAATATCCCTATTGCAAAGAACCATTACATATACAATATATCACCCTATATAATTACAGAATAGATGACTGTTTATTTTTCGTGATCATAATCACCTTATGCGGGAAAATAACAACGACAAACAATTAACTAAAACCAAAGGAGCAATAGATTGAAAATAACCTGATTTTTTAGGCAAAAAAAACGGCTCACCGAAGTGAACCGCTTTTATTTTTTTTGGAGCCTACTTAGCCATCATGATTAATGATTTACCAAATAGCCATTCAAGTTCTTTGATGCTGTCTTCACCAAAACGATCGCTACAAAGTTGGTATAAACGTTCAATACCACGCATCGCAAATTCATTCGAGCTTTCTGCAGTGACAATGTGGTGGAAAAGTAGACGCAGAATTGCTAGAAACTTCTCATCTTCTAATGCCGCAACCCAGCTAGTTACGAAAGTTTCAAGATCACTTTCAAGATCGAGTTTTTCAACGAACAGTTTAAAGATTCGCCCATCCATTGCATTCGCGAAATCCGATTTTTTAGGAAAGTGATGGCTAATGCCAGTACGAGAAATGCCGGTCTGCTTACTTAACGTGGTGTATGACATTTTGTCGTAACCTAATGTCAGCAGTTGATCAACAACCGCATCCATAATGGTTTGGATTGTGATCTCTGTATCTTCTTTGCTACGCTTTGGCATAATGAATGACTCTGAAAATGTATTTGCCTAATCATGCAATTTGATGATTAGTTGATATATATATCGCCGTTATGTCTTTAGTATTACAAAATGCTATTCCGTTAACCAGTCTTCTGCTCGTTTTTTTTAGGCCAATTCAAATATCAACGCTGAAAACTTAAAATTCAAAAACAAAAATACGAGTTTCATCACAAACCAAAAACACCTTACCTTCGTTTATATCTACTATCGACCAAACTTTACAGCAGCTTCTTCTATATTACGGTAAAGATTCGTTGTCCAATGTGGATATGTGCTAGCGGCAATTAAAGGCCCCTTCCTCGGATCTGTGGGTGAGATGACCACCTCAATATTCTCGATTCCGACGGCCTCAGCGGCGATAAACAGCTCTTCTATGGCAACATCACCCATTGCCAGACACCCTACCGATGATGCACGACCATGAATAAAAATATTTGAGCCAGGTTTATACCGCTTTTCTTCTTGGGCATGCTGAAGATCAAAACGGTTTGGATAATTCAACTTCATTGATAAATGAAAACGACTATTCGGGTTAAGACCAACAACTTGGTATATCCCTTCCGGTACTTGTTTGTCGCCCTCCCGTAACTTAGGGCCTAATTCACCACTTTGTTTTTTCACGGGGTAACGCTTGATATAAGACCAACGTCCCTTTTGTTTAGCCCAAAGCTCTAATGCTTCATCTTCCTTTATTGCAAATAAACCTAATTTTTCAGGTGGATAAGCCACTCCAGATTGCGCAAACAAACGTGTTAAACGTGGCACTATAATAGGAGAATAACGATGACGTACATCATCAACAGTGCGACTTCCATGAGGAGGATAATCTTGGTATGACCATGCGGAAGGACTAATAACACAAGCCAAAGAAGTGCATGCAAGGAGCCCACGGAGCATAAAGCGATTTAGCATTATTTTCACCTATCCTTCCCTATCCACCTTAACTGGTTAGTAAAGCGCACAACCTTTAGCATTTCATTCGAAAAATCAATTCACTGAGTTATGGTTAAATAACAAAAAGTTACCTCTTTAACTCGACTAGCTCAGCACATAATCAATAGCTTACTCCATGCACCAAAGCGTAACGCTACTTAACTAGCTTAAAATTAGAAAATACCACCTAATTAAATTGAAATTGCAGTAAAAACGATACGTAAGAAATTTTAAAATTCATTTTTATCGGCTAATTCTCAAAATAGCAATTTATCGCACTATTAAACATTTTTTTTACAATTATCTTGCAGCTGGATCCTATAATTAGCTTGACCGACCAGTTACCATGACATTAGATTTAACAAGTACGCAACAAAACAAGGATGAATTTGTATGACCTTACCTCTCTCTGCTGATCGTTTAAAGGAAACCACTATGCTTCAACCTCTACCCCATGAAATGATTTTAAAGTGGGCAGAAGAGCGTGCTGACGAAATTTACCTGCGCCAAATTAATAACCGTAAGTTTGTTGATTATTCTTATGCTGATGTAGCCGATAAAGCGCTAAGACTTGTCAGTGCACTGCGTGACTTAGGTATTCAACCCGGTGATCGTGTCGCTCTTGCTTCCAAAAACTGTGCTGAGTGGTTTATTTGTGACTTAGCCATGATGCTTGGTAGCTACATCAGTGTTCCTGTTTTTCCTACAGCAGGTGCAGAAACAATCGAGCATTGCGTTACACACAGTGAATCTAAAGTATTAATCATCGGTAAGCTCGACGATAGCAAAGCCATTAAGTCCGTTTGTAGCCACCTTCCCGATGTTATTACTATTGGTTTTAACTATGACAGTACACCGCCTTGTCAGTACCAGTTCAATACGCTGGTAGAACAGCACGAACCATCAGCCGAACGTCCAACGTATGAAAACGATGATCTTATGTCGATTGTGTACACCTCTGGTACATCTGGCTTACCAAAAGGTGCCATGCTTAGCTTTGGGGCGTTTGCATGGTCTTCGCAACGTTTGATTGATCATATCGGTATGCAAGATGGCGAACGCCTATTCTCTTACTTACCACTCGCGCACATTACTGAACGTGTCTACATTTTCGGTTCTTCCGTTATGGCCGGCATGCAAGTCGCCTTCCCTGAGTCACTTGATACTTTCATTGATGATGTGAAGATGCACCGACCAACGCTGTTTATTTCAGTTCCTCGTTTATGGACGCTATTCCAGCAACGTATTCAGGATAAATTGCCACAACGTAAACTCGACTTCTTGCTAAAAATCCCATTCATTTCAGGGGTAATTAAGCGTAAGTTAGCCGATGGACTTGGCCTTGATAAAGCACGCGTATTAGGTTGTGGTTCTGCGCCCGTCTCCCCTGCGTTACTGCGTTGGTATGAACGTATCGGGCTACATATCACTGAAGCTTGGGGCATGACAGAGTCTTTTGCCTACAGCACACTAAATCACCCATTCCGCAGCGATAAAATTGGTTCAGTCGGGAACCCAGGTCCTGGGGTAGAGATTAAAATTGCAGCCGACGAAGAGATTTTGGTTCGAAGCGAAGGACTTTTCTCTGGCTACTACAAAAATGAAGAAGCCAGCAAAGAATGCTTTGATAAAGACGGGTGGCTATATACAGGTGACATCGGCTCTGTAGATGATGAAGGCTATGTCACCATTGAAGGCCGCAAGAAAGATACATTCAAAACAGCAAAAGGAAAGTTCGTTTCTCCAGTTCCAATTGAGAAACGTCTGTTCGAGTTAAGTAATGTTGAGCTGATGTGCTTAGTTGGCTCTGGTATGCCAGCACCGGTTTTATTAGCCATTCCCCACGAGTTCCCGAACTTTGATCGCAAACGCTATGAGAAAAAGGTCCACCATGTGATTGAAGTCATCAACCAAGAACTTGAATCTCATGCGAAGATCAAGGGCGTATTGATGATCAAAGAACCCTGGAGTATCGAAAACGGTGTGCTTACCCCGACGCTTAAAATTAAACGTCATATTCTAGAGAAACGTTATCAAGAGATTGGTAATGAATGGCCAAAAGGCCAGTTGGTGCAATGGGAAGAGTAATCGTCGATATTACCTCTCAATAATGTCTCTTTAAAAAAGCCAACCTGTTTAATAGGTTGGCTTTTTATTGTAGTCAGGCAATATGCCTTTTAACTCACATAGTGAATACTTACTTCAACGCATTCACTATAGTATCTACATTGTATTCCATCATTTTTAAATACGTCGGTGCAGGACCTGTTGGTTCTGAAAGCGCATCTGAATATAACTGACCACCGATCTTAGCATCGGTTTCACGACTGATTTGTTCAATTAAACGGTTATCAGAGATGTTTTCAACAAATACCGCTTTAATACCTTCACTACGGATTTGCTTAATAATCTTAGCCACATCCCCTGCACTCGCCTCTGATTCCGTGCTTGTACCTTGTGGTGCATGAAAATCGATCTTGTAATCTCTCGCCATATAAGCAAAGGCAGCATGTGGCGTTATGACTTTACGTTTTCCTTCTGGAATTAATGCGATTTTTTTATGTAACTTAACATCGAGTTTATCCAGTTTCTGGATATACAGAGCTGCATTTCGTTGGTAATCGTCAGCGTTAGCTGGATCAACCTTTGTTAGGCCCTTCTCGATATTTTTCACATAGACTTTCACATTTTTGATGCTATGCCATGAATGCGGGTCAAACTCACCATGGGCATGACCGTGGTCGTGGTCATGGTCATGGTCATGGTCATGGTCATGGTCATGGTCATGGTCATGGTCATCATGATGGCCGTGACCGCCACAAGAGCAACTATGGCCTTTAATTGTATCGATACCGTCAGCGGCTAACACTTTGTTACCCTTAAAATTAGACGACTCCAATAAACGAGGCATCCAACCTTCAAACTCAAGCCCATTCATCACGACTAGCTGTGCTGATGCAATTGCCTTCGCGTCTAAAGGTGCTGGGTTATATACGTGTGCATCACCATTTGCTTTAACTAAGTTAGTAATAGCAACATGGTCGCCACCTACTTGTTGAACAAGATCACCCAACACAGAAAAACTGGTAACAACAGGAACTTTTGTATCGGCCATTACTGCTGAACTACAACCAAGCCCAAGCGCAATCATTGAAACTGCGAACGTTGCTTTAGACATTTACCTCTCCTTATTATTAATTTGCAAATTGCTTCAGCAATAAGCCGCCATGACGTCCTATTAGTAACGACACGATATACATTCCACCCAATACCAAGACGATAGCTGGGCTGGTTGCCAGACTGGCGTGATACGATAAAAACAGACCGAAGTAACAACTCACTACAGAGGCAAAAAAAGCAATAACCAGCATTACACCCAAACGAGCCGTCCAAAAACGTGCAATCGCAGCAGGTAAAATCATTAAGCCGACCGCCATTAACGTCCCTAAAGCGTGGAAACCTGCAACTAGGTTCAACACGACCAAGAGTAAAAAGCTGTAATGGGCAACAGAACTTAATTTACTCACCGTTCTGAAAAAAGCAGGATCAACACATTCCATTACGATTGGTCGATATAAAATGGCCAGCATTAACATTGAAATGGTTGCTATCGAGGTCAATAAAATCAGCGCTTCATCGTTCAGTGCCAACGTTGATCCAAAAAGCACGTGTAACAAATCAACATTGCTGCCTTTTGATGAGATAATCAGGACGCCCGTTGCTAATGAAAGAAGATAAAAAGCCGCCATGCTCGAATCTTCTTCAGCATGGGAATGCCGTGCCACAATGCCCGCTAAAACCGCAACAATACACCCAGCAACAACGCCACCAATTGTCATCGCAGAAACTGATAAGCCTGAAATCAAAAATCCGATGGCCGCTCCAGGCAAAATAGCGTGCGCCATTGCATCACCGGTAAGGCTCATTCGACGTAACGTCAGAAAGACACCAATCGGGGTTGCGCTTAAACTCAGCACAATACATCCCCACAATGCGCGCTGCATGAAAGAGAAATCGGAAAAGGGTTCAATAAATAAGGTGTAAAATTCAGTACTCATGCGGCTTGGCTTTTATTTAAAGGTTGTTCCATCGGGTTTTGAGCTAAATGTTGGTATCCAGCTGCAATCAAGTTGGCGGAAGCTAATACTTCGTTAGCTTCACCTTTGGCGATCATTTTGGTTGCTACTAACATCACTTGCGGAAAATATCGCTGTACTAATGCCAAATCATGAATGACCGCGACTACCGTTTTGCCCGCTTGCTGACAGCCGCTGATCACTTGCATTAAATCTTCAATGGTTTGTACATCGATAGCGTTGAATGGCTCATCTAATAACAAAACATCTGCATCTTGCACTAGCATTCGGGCAAATAACATACGCTGAAATTGCCCACCTGATAGCGCACTGATTTGACGTTCTTCCATACCCAGCAAACCAACGGTTTCGATTGCTTGATACATTTTTGCATTTTCTTGACGACTAAATGCCCGCCAAAAACTCAAACGTCGCCAAGCACCAGCAGCAACAAACTCACGTACTGTGATTGGGAATTGTTTATCGATTTCGCTGCTCTGCGGTAAGTAAGCGATATCTTTCAAACTATGCCGTCCAAGAAAAATGGCGCCATCACTCGGCTTGAGCTGATTCATGATCGCTTTAAGTAACGTAGACTTACCAGCCCCATTAGGGCCAACCACCGCGAGTAGCTCTCCGCTTTCAATCTTTGCAGACACGCAGTCAAGCGCCAGTTCATTACGATAACAAACTGATAAATTATCTATTAATATCATTGAATTAAAACTATTAAGTGGGATTATTTCAGTAGTAAAGACAGCATCAACCACATCAAGCTGATACCACAAGTCACTCCGAATAAACGGATAGGCACACTTGTAAGCAATAAGGAAAATCGCTCGCAAGCGAATGTTATATCATCACAATTATTATCGGTAACTTGAGGTTGATTATTCGATTTCATTCTTCTTAACTATTTCTTCAGCTGCTCATCAGAGTTCGATCTGCATCTAATGAACAAAACCAGACTTCGTTATAATATAACATAACAATTCCAACCATGCCTAGTTGTTTAGAATTAATCGCATTTAAACTTTTGCCAAACCAAGCTATGTAACTAAAACCTCCCGCCAATAGCTCAACGTGATATCAACCTGCGTAACGTTCGTTACGCATAAGAGGCATCTATAATATTTAGTCACAAAATTCATTAGAGTGCCCTAACACAAACCTTGCGCTAACCTACCGAAATCACCATAAACATGTTATCTTTCACGCCAATAAAACAACATACACAATTTCATAAAAGACCAAGCCTAAGCCATGACTTCAGCCAATAGTTCTCCTGAGAAAAAAGCCGCTATCACCAACAGCAAACCAGAGAAAAAATCATGGTTGCGCCGCCTATGCACTTGGCTGGTCATTACCTTCAGTATCGTCATTCTTGCGCTCATCATTGCGTTGACTGTTGGTATCAAGGTCGACCTTATGCCTTATCGCGATCGCATTGCTCAAACCCTTACCGATAACCTTCATCGTGATACGCGTATTTCTGGCGATATTGAATTGCTTATTGGCTTTAGCCCTGAGATCAACGTGAATCAAGTTGAAATCGCCAATGTTGAAGCTGTCTCTTGGCAACCTATGCTGACCTCTGGCCATATTTCGGCCAAAATTAACGTACTTCCCCTATTACAAAACACATTATCCATTGACTATGTAACGCTCAGTGATATCAGTGTACTGCTCTTTAAAGATTACGAAGGCAAGGAAAATTGGCAGTTCGATGCCATTCAAACAAGCGATACGGCGCAAGTAAGCACTAACAAAGACCCGTTGAGCTTTAATCTTAGTATTGGTGATCGTATCACCGCCAAAAACATCAACCTTGTTTACGATGATCAATCGCAAGGTAGCTACATTGACTGGCAACTCGAGAGTCTTGATTTACAGCAACAAAACGATCAATGGCATCTCGTCACTCAAGGTTATGCGCTAGGCCAGCAATACAATTTGACACTGGATGGTGATTTAGAAGACATCATTAACCAGCAAACAGGTAACGTTTCTATTCAAGGCGCATTTGCTGGCGCTAAACTGGCTATTGATGCTAGCTTACAACCACCACAAGCCGGTGATTCAACAGCAAGTGTCAAACTTGACTGGCAAGACACTCAGCCTATTGAAGACTTACTGGGTTTAGATGTTAAGCACGTTGCCCCACTCTCTATCAGCACCAACCTTTCAGCATCAGCAAAACACTTATTTGTGAATGATGTAAAGCTACGTAGCCCGATAACATCAGCGGATGGTCACTTTGCTATTGAATTAGGTAAGCATAACTTCATTGATGGTCAGCTAGACATCCCAGTGATTGATCTTCGCCCTTGGTTACAGCCAGAACCTGAACCACAAATGATGATGGCATACTCAAGCGCTCCCCCACAAAAATCACCGTTGCAGCAAGCACTAGATAAATGGTTGATTGAAACCACCACAAAACTTGGTATTCATATAGGTGAAATAAAAGGTTTAGGCACAAGCGTCGAAAATCTATCGCTGAATGTAGAAGGTGAAGCCGGTAAATTATCGGCTCCGATGACAGCCGATATTGCACTTGTTCCTTTCCGTGGTAACGCAACGATTGATGCTACAGAGTGGACATCCAATGTAGAGATTCAACTAGGCGCATCTGATTCATCTCTCGGTGAAATGGCGCGCTGGTTAACAGGGATCTACGCTGCAAAAGGGCACCTTGAAGATGCAAAACTACAGGTTAAAACATCTGGCACCAAGTTAAGTGAGTGGCTCGACAACAGTGAAATCGCACTAACAATTGATCAAGCAAAAGTAAATTGGGCCAAAGCCGCAACCTTTAGTATTGATAACGCACGGCTTCATGCAGGAATGCATCTACCTTTTAAATCATCGATTCAAGGTGAGTTAATGGGTATTCCAGCGCATATTACTGCACAGGCAGGGACACTCGCCGATATTATCGAACGCCGAGACTGGCCAACTCAATTTGAGTTTAAAAGCCCAGTATTAACGGCTCGCGCAAAAGGTATGTTAGTACAAACTAACTGGCAAGAAGGCAGCCACTTTTCGCTATCGATAAAAGGCAATGATGCTAGCGCATTAAGCCCATGGCTAGGCACGCAAGCTCTGGTCTCTGGCCCTATCGCTATCGAAGGTAAGCTCAGTTACCAAGATGGGCTTATTGCTTTGTTAATGAATGAACTTACCCTCATGAATAGCCATGGTCAGATCGCGCTTAAATGGCGCCCTGAGCCCGATAATCAGTGGGCAGCTATCAGTGGGCAATTCTCTCGATTGGATTTCACTCAGTTTGGCCAATTCATTAATGATGACGAATTACCAGAGGTTGAACAAACCATTCCAACCCAAGGTGCAAACCTCACAATTCCACTACTCAGCGATGATATCGTTATAATTGATGCTGATGTAGATTTTGCGGTCGACACACTGGTATGGGCAGATCAGCAGCTATCGGATATTGCTTTTAATGGGAAAATGCGCAACGGCAACATGCCCTCTTCGCCATTTAAAATGCGCTATGCGGGCAGTCAGTATAACGGTGACATCTCACTAAATATAAATGCTGCCACCATTAATTCTCAGCTCAACCTTGTTGTTAATAAACCAAACATAGGTCAAATAGCCCAGAACCTCAGCATTACCAATGATCTTGGTATGACGCTAGATCAAGCCAAGTTAGCGATCCACTTATCAGGCCGCACTGTGCTAGAGCTAATGGAAATGGCAAAAATAAATGCACAGCTAACAGGCGGTCAATTACTGCTTTCAGATATTTACACAGGTAAAGCCTTGGATGTGTACTTAGCACAAGGACAGTTTGCAACAGGGCCGACAACCAACACCACCTTATCCTTACAAGGTAATGTAGCTGAACGCCCTGTGAACCTTTTGCTGTCTTCGGTTTCGTTAAAACAAGCCAATGATGGCCGTAAAACACTGCCAGCTTCTATGGCCTTATCCATTGGTGATATGCAATTTAACGCCAAGTCTGAATTGGCGTTGCCGCTAGACTTCAAAAAATTAGCACTCAACTTACAGGCTGAGATACCTAATCTCGATCGCCTTAACCACTTTACAGGTGTGGCACTTCCACCCTATGGCCCTATTACCTTAAAAGCCCAGTTAGCATCAGATGAAAATGGCTACCGTTTCCGCGATTTATTAATCAAAGTCAGCGAGAGCCAATTAACAGGGTATGGCGACCTTCAACCTCAGGGTAAATATAACAAGCCAGATGTTCGTATTGCTTTAACCGCCCCTTTTATCCAATTAGATGACTTCCAAGTCGGTAATTGGCAAGCATGGCTAGACGAAAATCATGCGTCGACAGAGGAAAGCGCTCAAACGCCACCAGATACTAAAAACCAGCCATCCCCTGTTATTAGCCCTGAAGGCTTAAACTGGCTCAATGGTGATCTCACAGTTGCCGTCAATGAAGTACGATCGGGTAAAGATTGGTTGGGTGCGGGTTCACTTCATCTAAACCTCCAAAACGGACATTTAGTGCTTGAACCCTTGCACGTCAAATTACCCGGGGGCGATGTTGCCATTAATGCAAAAATCAAAGCGCGTGGTGATATGTTCGATATTGACTTGCAAGGTAAAGTGGACAATTTCAACTATGGTGTTCTAGCCCGTCGCATTCAAAACGATACGGATATGTCAGGTAAAATCAGTACACAATTCTCACTGACAAGCCTTGCCAATTCACCAGATACCTTGATGAGAAATGCCAACGGTTTTATTGGTTTTGCCGCTTGGCCAGAGGCATTTGAAGCCGACCTGATTGACCTGTGGGCAGTGAACCTAACCGACGCCATCTTACCGAGCTTTACCGATGAAAATAACTCGGTACTGAACTGTGTTGCTGCGGGGGTTGATATCCGTGATGGTAATATCAAACAACGGAATATGTTGCTCGATACCACGCGTATTCAAGTGAATGGTAAATTTGATGCGTCATACCAAGATCGTAGTTTTGATCTCTACCTACGACCGCAGTCGAAGAAAGCCCAAATCTTCAGCTTACAAACGCCAATCGAAGTACATGGTCAATTTGATGACTTTGATTTGAATGTTCCGCTGTCTGCTATTTTTGAAACATCAGTGCGTTTTACCACCAGCCCAGTCATTTCACCTATACGCTGGCTAATTGAAAAACCATTAGAGCGTGATGGAAGCAAGACCTGTGAGCTCATTTGGCAAGGTAAGCAATAGTGACGTCAAGACACATATCAGTAGAGTAAACCCTTACTATCGTTGACTCGACATTGGCATCCTAACTACCAAGCCCAAACCGCATAGGTTTGGGCTTTTTCGTCTCAAACACAATAAATTCGACTCAACGAAAACGCATAAACTTAAAGCTAGCTGGATTAAATAGAGCAGTATCGATGCATGCACCCGATACAGCACTGCATTTAATCGGTCACATTAAATACAACTTCGGACAGTAATACTCATACCATTAGTCTATGAGCTAGGTAATGCTTCAACAGCCACTAAGTGAGCGACTATCAACACAAAAGCCGCTACTTACTGGCAAGTAAGTTAGCGGCTTTCCAACATTCAAGATAACGATTCAGCACATTGGGATAAAGAGCGAATCGATAGGTTTCTTATTTTTGGGTGTCGTCTTTATGTTCTGCGCGGTAATACTCCCACGAATCAACAACAGTACCGTCAGGCAGTTTACATTGACCAAATTGACCATCTGCGTTTTCGCTAATAAAGCTCTCACCACCCTGCTCTTCACAAAATACAGAAGCTGGATTGGCCATGCCAATCAACGCCGCTTGACCTTCTTCATTGTTCTCTCGGAAATACTCCCATGCCTCAACTTCGGTACCGTCAGTTAGCTGACAAAAGCCAACTTGGCCATTCTCACCATCTTTGTTGATATAAGTACCGCCCTGCTCTTCACAGAAAACGGCTGATGGGTTTGCCATACCAATTGGCTGATCAGCTGTATCTTTATCTTGTTCGTTCATGAATGCCCACTCTTCAACCAAGCGACCGTCACTTAGTTTACAATAACCAACTTGGCCGCTTTCCTCATCTTTAATAACCACCGCTCCACCCTGTTCAACACAGAATTCAGAGGCAGGGTTTGCCATTGATGGCTGATTTTCTTGTGGTTTTTCAGCTTCAGAGCACGCCGTTAGCCCTACGGCTGCCAATAAGGCGACTAATAGTGTTTTTTTCATGAGTAAAAATCCTATCGCTGTGTTGTTTACGGTCAATAATCAAACGTCATTTTAATGACCATCGTTTGATGTTGTACCTTACGGGTATTTAAGTTGATGTCAAACCATATTACCTAGGGTAATAACCTAAACCCTATGTATTGAAACAGTCAGCATTATCGCTTCAAAATTTACGCTCTTATTTAACAAGAAACTGTGAGTTATGGAACGAAGTACAAAAAATTAGACATTCTATGTGATTTTTAGTCAATAAGGCCTAGTAAGTATGCGTTTTGGGCATGAACTATATTTGTATCTGTATTCGTTTTCACTCATAATATTGCGCCTAAATTAGCCAAGAAATGGTTAAGCACGAGTAGGTTGTGGTAAATGGAACAAAAAATATTAGTAGTGGAAGATAGTCGACCTTTTCGCCGAGCCATCGAATCTGAATTAAGGCAAGCTGGCTTCTTACCTGTTTTTGCTGAAACCATTGCCGAGGCCGAGCAAGTACTTGACCAAAACACCGACTTTCTTTGCGCTATTCTTGATTATTGTCTGCCCGACGGACAAGATGGTGAAATCATTGATGTTTGCTTATCTGTAGGCATAAAAGTTATCGTCTTAACTGCGATGATGGATGAAATGACACGTGAGAAAGTGTTAGCTAAAACCGTTATCGACTATATTCCCAAAGACAGCCCAAGCTGCATTGCATCTATCATTCCTATTCTGAACCGTTTAGCAAAAAACAGTAGCCATAAGGTACTGCTCGTTGATGACTCCATCACTGCACGCAAATACACCCGTAGTTTATTAGAACGCCAATACCTCAATGTTATTGAAGCGAAAAATGGTGAGCATGCCTTAGAAGTCATGCAAAAAGACAGTGAGATCAGCCTCGTTATCACCGATTATGCGATGCCTGAACGTGATGGCGTAAGTTTAGTCAAAGAGTTGCGCAAAAGATACAGTTTGAACAAGTTAGCTATCATTGGCTTGTCTGGCAGTGATGAGGCCTCGTTGACCGCGAAATTTTTAAAAGCTGGCGCAAACGATTTTTTAACCAAGCCATTTAATCAGGAAGAGTTCTACTGTCGCTTACATAGCACATTAAACATTCTGGATTCAGAGCGTCGGTTATACCATCTCGCCAATCAAGATTACTTAACACAGACGTGGAATCGTCGTTATTTCTTCGACCACCCAATGAGTAAGAATCATCAATCACCACGATGCTTAGCACTGATTGACATCGATAACTTTAAAGCCATTAACGATAGCTTTGGTCACCATATCGGTGACATGGTCTTGATTGAACTCGCAACCATATTAAAAAACTATTTCCCCGATGCGTTAGTTTCACGTTTCGGTGGCGAAGAGTTCTGTATTCTTTACGGTAACTCTCCACATATTTTTGAACAGCGTTTGGAAGCAATGACAAACGAAATTGCGAGTTCTGAATTAACAATCCTGAGTAATAAGATTAAATATACTGTCAGTACAGGTGTTGTTGCTGCGGAAAGTAACATTCACGATTTATTACGACGCGCAGATGAGTGCTTATACAAGGCTAAATCGCAAGGCCGAAACTGCATTGTTAAAGAGCAGTACGTATAAAAAAGCCAGTTGAGTAATCAACTGGCTTTTACCGATTTAATACAACTTAGCTTTCACTCTGCACTATTTCTTTTAAAGACTAATCATTTTCCACAGCGTGTTGTGCTTCAACGTCTTGCGCTTTCTCAGCTAAGTTATCGAGCTCAACAGGTAGAGTCTGCTTCACATAAATACCAGGAGCAGGCATCAATCCTGGGTAGTTATCATTACCCATAGGGCGTGCATCAACAGGCTCAGCTTCAGTAAAGCTATCTAACCACTGATCCCAATGAGTCCACCAAGAACCATCTTGTCGCTCAGCACCTTTCAACCATGCTTCAGGATCATCACCAAGATCATCATTCAGCCAATAGCCGTACTTGTTCTTCGCTGGGTGATTCACAATACCAGCAATGTGGCCAGACTCACCTAAAACAAACGTCGATTTACCGCTTAAATTACGTGAACCACGGTATGTGCCCTGCCAAAGCGCGATATGATCTTCAATCGTAGAGATAAAGTAAGTTGGCACCTTAATCTTGCTAAGATCGATATTTACGCCGCCAACTTGTATACCTTTCGGATCAACAAGCTTGTTCTCTAAGTAGAACTTACGCAGTAACGTATTATGGCAAGACGCCGCCACATTGGTACTATCACCATTCCAATACAGTAAATCAAAATCGATTGGGCTATTACCTTTAAGGTAATTGTTAATGTAGTAGTTCCAATACAAGCTGTTTTCACGCAGCAAGCTAAATGTCACACTTAGCGATCGACCATCCATGTAACCTTTCGACAGGTTCTCTGCTTCAATGGCCGAGATGATAGGGTCATTGATGTAAGCACCAATCTCACCTGGCTGAGAGAAATCAAGCAAAGTAGTAAAGAAGGTTGCTGACTTCACACGGTTACGCATACGTTTAGCGGAGTAGTACGCTAATGTGGTCGCTAATAAGCTACCACCTATGCAGTAACCCGCCGTATTGATTTGCTTTTCACCTGTAATGTCTGCAACTGCATCAATGGCTTTTAACGTGCCATCTAATACATAATGCTCAAAATCAACATCAATCATAGATGCATCAGGATTACGCCAAGACATCATAAATACCGTATGGCCTTGCTCTACCAACCAGCGCACCATTGAATTCTTCTCACGAAGATCAAGAATGTAATACTTGTTGATAAACGGCGGTACGATAAGTAATGGGGTAGCGTTAACTTGTTCGGTTAATGGCTTGTATTGAATCAACTCAAACAAATCATTTTTGAACACGACCTCACCCGCCGTATTCGCAACATTCGTTCCCAGTTCAAATGCGCTATCATTCGTCATCCGAATTTTAAGCACATCAGCACTTGATTGAATGTCTTCCTGAAGTAACTCCATCCCTTTGATCAAGTTCTCACCGTTACTTTCAACAGTTAACTTCATCAATTCAGGGTTAGTTGTTACGAAATTTGTTGGTGATAGCGCATTGATAGCTTGACGAGAAAAGAAGCTTAGTCGCTCCTTGGTCTTTTCATCTAGCCCTTCAATGGCATCGATGCTTTCTTGCATCGTGTTGCTATAAAGCAAATAAGACTGCTTGATGTAATTATAAAATGCTTCGTTTTCCCATGCGGGATCACTAAAGCGTTTGTCATCTTTTGCAGGTTTTACTGCGGCATCTCCATCACCCGCATTCATGGTAATGTTCTGCCAAATTTTCATTTGGTTTTCCCACCAATTCATCTGCACAGCTGCAAGCGCAGCAGGTTGTGCAGAGGCTTTCTCAATTAGTTGTGTTGCGTCGTCAAGATTGACTTCATTGAGTGCTTTATTAAGGGGAGTATTAATGGCTGCCTTGCCAGAATCCAATTCTTTCCACCACAGCTGATTCATCTCTTGGAGCTTGGCAAAGTAGTCCGAAAAGAAGTTTTGATCCATGATAATGACCTCGTTTATGGACTAAAAAATGCCGCCTTTAAAAAAGGCGGCATTACGGTCATTTATTTACGCTGTTGGTGTTGCTTGTTGTACATTTTCAGCGACAAGCTCTTCAACATCCGTTTTGAATTCTTGAGCAATAGACTGAAATTTATTGCTGTCTTCCATAAGTTGCTGAGACAACTTAGTCAACGTTTCAAGTTGTTGACCATTAAAAGCCGTTAGAGATTGTACGTCTTTAACTTCACCAACCGCCTTTAGTTGAGACAAGCCAAGGTCACTGTATGCACGAACGGCTGCTAGTTGTAGCTCGGTAATATCTTCAACATTTTTCGTGAAAAGCTTATTGAATTTCACGTATGGTGCCAGTGTTTTCTCTGTTTGATCTGAGAACGATTTGAACATTTCCGTATACATGTTTGTATCCTTAATTTTTAAGTAATAAGCCGGCGGCAAGTATCATTAGCCATGTCACTATTCGCCAGTACGTATCATTGGTTAAACACTTTTCAAGACAATGGCAGTACCCATACCACCACCGACACACAAAGTTGCGAGGCCATATTCTGTATTACGACGACGCATTTCATGAAGCAAGCTGACAATAATTCGGTTACCCGAAGCACCAAGTGGATGGCCAAGTGCAATTGCGCCACCATTCACATTCGAGCGCTCAGCAATGTCTTCTACTTTCACATCAAGCTCATCAGCAAGCTCATGCAGCACACCGAGAGCTTGACCAGCAAATGCTTCGTTGAATTCAAATAGCCCAATTTGATCAATCGATAATTCAGCTTTCTTCAGCGCTTTAATCACTGCGGGAACGGGACCAAGGCCCATCACTTCAGGCGCAACACCTGCTTGCGCATAACTTTCAATTTCAGCAAGCGGGGTTAAATTATATTTTTTAACTGCAGCTTCAGAGGCAACGATAATCGCACTACCACCATCATTGATGCCAGAAGCGTTACCTGCCGTTACTGAACCTTCTTTATTAAAAGCAGGGCGTAAATTCGCAAGGCTTTCAATACTTGCATCGGCTTTTGGGTACTCATCGGTATCAACAATCGATGTTTTACGGCGTACCGTTACTTCAACTGCCGCTATTTCGTCTTTAAACGTGCCCTGCTCTATCGCTGCAACAGCGCGTTGCTGACTTGCCAATGCGAAGTTATCTTGTTGCTCACGCGTCAAGCCAACTTTTGCCACCACATTTTCAGCCGTAACACCCATGTGATAGTTATTGAACACATCCGTTAGACCATCTGCAATCAGCAAATCGGTCATTTCAAGATTACCCATTTTTTGGCCATCGCGAACTTTCGACGAGACACAAAATGGAATTTGCGACATGCTTTCAGCACCCGCAGCGACCACAAGATCTGCATCACCAGCTTTGATATGCGCAGCGGCATCCATGACAGTTTTCATCCCACTACCACAGACCATATTTAAGCTATAAGCTGGCACTTCATTAGGAATACCTGCGAACAAAGCAGCTTGTCGGCCAGGTCCCATCCCTTGACCCGCCCCCACAACGTTACCAACGATGACTTCATCAAGGTTCGCGGGGTTAACATTTGCTTGTTCAACTGCCGCCTTAATTGCTACAGCCCCCAAATGTGCTGGAGAAACTGACTTTAGTGCACCATTAAAGCTACCAATTGGGGTACGTTTTGCTGCAACAATAAATACTTTTGCCATTTCCAAATTCCTTTATTCCATTAAAAGAGGTGCACTTAGTGCATGTACAAACCGCCATTGACATTCAAGGTCTCACCCGTAATGTATGCGGCCTGTTCACTGGCTAGGAAAGTCACTGCTGAAGCAATTTCTTCAGGTTTTGCTAAACGCTTCATTGGAATTTCAGCTTTAATTCCATCAAGCACTTCTTCACGAATAGCTTCAACCATAGGTGTTCCCGTATAACCCGGTGCAATGGCATTTACTGTCACGCCTGAACGTGCACCTTCTGCGGCAAGGGCTTTTGTAAAACCAATCATGCCGGCTTTAGCAGCCGAATAGTTAGCTTGACCAAATTGGCCTTTTAAACCATTAACCGAGGTGATGTTAATAATGCGTGCATTACCGTGTTCACACATAGAAGCAAACAGTGGTTGTGTCACATTAAATAAGCTATTCAAATTCGTATTGATAACCTCATTCCATTGCTGAGCCGTCATACGCTTGAACGTTGTATCGCGTGTAATACCTGCATTATTTACCAAGACATCAATGTTGCCTTCTTCTTGCAATAATGTTGCAAGTGCTTCTTCGCAATATGCGGAATCCGTTACATCCAACGGAAGTAAGCGCACTTGGTCATCGGAATAATTATTCGCTTTGAACCATTTCTTTGCACACGCTTCATTTGTTGGGAAGTATGTTGCAATCACACGAAAACCTGCTGCAACTAAACCATCTGTAATAGATGAACCAATACCACCTTTAGCACCTGTAACTAATGCCTTCTTTGCCATGAAAACCGACTCCTTTCCGCTCTTAATGAGAACATACACTACTGATATACAAGTAAAATAAAACTCGCACGCCAACGCTAGGTATATTTCTGCCAACCAAATTTACGTTTACGTTTTCTATTGAGTTACCAATATCCTAGAGCTATTTAAATACACTTCCGTGATGCATTTGTTGCATATTTATTATAAGAGCACAGAGTCATATAGATATCAACACACAGCATGAATGGTCGTACCAATATACCTGAATAGAATCACACTTATGTTTTCTATCAATAAAACACACAGACGTAACAGATACGTTGAAATGATGTTTTATTTCTAGGTATATCACGCACTAATAGAGTGAATAAAAGTTAAGCTATTATTTATAAAGAAAATTTTATTCAAAGCCGAAACGAAGAAAGCACTCATGCACAAAGGAAGAGAGAATGCGTACAGTAATGACTCCCGCTAACAACAGATTTCTCATTAGCTTCAATGCAGCACTAATAATTGAATTATCAAGATTGAAATGAATCGTAGGCAAGACATTTAGCTGCAACTATCACTCTTGCACACAACGATTAGGATTATGTAATGCAGAAGCATCGTTGTCGGTCTGGCATCAAATTAGACGAGAGAGCGATGCCATGAGGCGAAATTGGTACGTGAGCAAACAAGGAAGCGTTAGACAAAACGCAGAAAGAAGATTTAAAGTACTTAATTTAGTCTTTATTTCTCGAACTTATTCCATTTTATTTAGTCATATCAGGTATTAAACCTATTTTGTCTATCAACAAGGACAATCTACTCCATGCTAGCAGATACATTTCAACGCCTTAACACATACTTAGAAAGCCAAGTTATTGGTCAACCCGCATTAGTTAAACAACTGCTCATCGCCTTACTCGCTGATGGTCATATCTTAGTGGAAGGGCCTCCAGGACTTGCGAAAACACGTGCGGTAAAAGTATTGTCTGACTGTATTGAAGGTGATTTCCATCGCATCCAATTTACACCCGATCTCTTGCCTTCCGATTTAACAGGCACCGATATTTTCCGTCCAGAAACAGGGGAGTTCACGTTTCAGCCGGGGCCTATTTTTAATGCCTTGGTCCTTGCGGATGAAATCAACCGCGCCCCTGCAAAAGTACAAGCTGCGATGCTAGAAGCCATGGCAGAAAAACAGATAACCGCAGGACGTAATACTTACCCTCTGCCGGATTTATTTTTGGTTATGGCAACCCAAAACCCGATAGAACAAGAAGGCACTTACCCGCTACCTGAAGCGCAACTTGACCGTTTTTTGTTGCAGCTAAACGTTGATTATCCGAGTGAAGCCAGCGAGCTAGAGATCCTTCGGTTAAACCGTGGTGAAGCACAAGGTCTAGAAAAGCCAGAAGCTGTTCATATCACGGAAGAAACCATCTTTGCAGCCCGACAAGCCGTATTAAGTACTTATATGGCTGAAGATATTGAGCATTACATCATTCGTTTAGTCATGGCGACACGACAACCAGAACGCTACGGTGATCAGCTTAATAACTGGCTTCAAATGGGGGTTAGCCCTCGCGCCACACTGGCATTAGATCGCTGCGCCCGTGCTCATGCTTGGCTTAATGGCCGTGATTTTGTAACACCCGAAGATGTACAGCTAATGGCCTACCCTGTTCTGCGTCATCGCTTATTACTTAGCTATGAAGCACAAGCTGAAAACATTCAGCCAGACACCATTATCGCCACGTTAATTGCACAGGTTGCCAGCGTATGACGTTAGCAACCCCAGCCAACGTGTTACCGACACACAGTGACGGCGTTCATCTTTGCCTTGCAGAATTGCTGCAATATAAAGATCAGGCCGTTCGCTGGTTAGCCCCAGCACAAAGTATTTGGTCACACTTAAACGGGAAGCACAGCAGCCGCCAAAAAGGCCGGGGGATGAACTTTTCAGAAGTCCGCCCGTACCAAGCTGGTGATGACATTCGTACCATTGATTGGCGCGTAACTGCGCGTACCGGAAAAACACATACCAAGCTGTTTACCGAAGAACGTGAACAACCCGTCATGTTATTGATTGATCTTAGTAGTAGCATGCAGTTTGGCTCTCAACTGATGCTGAAATCAGTACAAGCTGCGCACTTTGCCAGCCTACTTTGCTGGCTGACTATCAAAGAACAAGACCGTATTGGGGCTATCGTTTATAACGGTAAAACACTGCATGAAATAAAACCAACAGGCCGCCAACAAGGTGCACTACGCGTTATTAATCAGTTGATTGCGAGTCAGCAACAGATTAATACCAATATCCACACTCAGCCTCATGATGCAGCCCAAGAAACATCCAGCCCTGCGATTGGATTTTCTGCGGCACTGCGCCACCTCAGCCATTTATGCCCGAAAGGCAGCGAAATCATCATTGTTAGTGATTTCCATGCTCTCAAGGCAGATGATAAACAGTCATTAAGTCGATTACGTCATCACAATCGTATCCAATTTGTGCAAATCCATGACCCATTAGAGCAAGGCATAACGGCATTCCGTGGCACCGAGCAGGTCGCCGATCAGACACAGTCTGTTTGGTTGAATTTTTCGGCAACAAATACGCGAGAACAGCTGAGCACTCAATTTCTACATCATCAACAGCTGATCAAAACACTCGCTAATTCATTAGCCATTCCTCTGTATAGCCTTGATGCAGCTTCACCTTTGCTCCAGCAGCTAGGGCAACAGAAAGGGGAGTCATAAATTATGTCAGTACAATCAACGCCGACAGCAACACTGCCTCTTGCAGACATCGTTTTACCGCCACCACCAAGCCAGTGGGTACTCGCTTGGGGTTGGTGGGTGCTTGCCATCATATTATTGATCGCAATTGCTGTAGCTCTACGGGGCATTCATCGTTATTTTCAGCACCGTAAAGCACAAAAATCCGCTTTGGCAGTGCTCGCGACATACCGTCACAACGGATCGTTAAGTGATCTTAATACCTTGCTTCGCCAAGCGGCCCTCAGCTATTTTCCGCGACAGCATGTCGCATCACTGACAGGCCATACTTGGTTGCTCTTTTTAGACCAGCAATTTACAAAGCCTTCTCTGATTGGATTCGTTAAAAATGAAGCTGTTTGGCAACGCGGATTATTCTCTGAAACCAGCCTCACATCAGAAGAATATCAACAATGTTACCGTCTAGCTGAAACTTGGTTAACCCATGCGCTTCCACCATCACAGAGCAAGCCAAAAGCTGGATTAAGCAGTACTGAAATAAAAACGGAGAATAACCGTGTTTGAGTTTACGTGGTTATGGGCAGGTCTATTATTACCACTCCCCTACCTTATCTATCGGTTTGCGAAACCCGTCCACCAGCAAGCCGCGGTCACTCTTCCTCAGCTTCCTGAGGGTATAGGCCAGCAACAAAAACGCAGTCAATTTGGCTTAATCACCATGTCGTTGATCTGGATAGCGCTAATTGCAGCACTTGCACGCCCCGTTTGGTACGGCGATCCGATCGAGATCAACCCCGATCACCGCGACATGCTACTTGCCGTGGATCTATCAGGATCAATGTCGATCGAAGACATGGTAACGCCTTCAGGCAATAATATTGATCGCCTCACTGCGGTTAAGAATGTACTGACTGATTTTATCAAAGAGCGCAAAGGCGACCGCCTCGGGCTGGTGTTGTTTGCGAACCATGCTTACTTACAAACGCCGCTCACGTTTGACCGTAAAACCGTTGAACAACAGCTAGATCGTACTGTACTGGGATTAATCGGTCAGGCTACCGCCATTGGTGAAGGCTTAGGTGTAGCGACCAAAACGTTCATTGATAGTGAAGCACCACAGCGCGTTATCGTTTTACTCAGTGACGGGGCAAATACCGCTGGCGTTATTGAGCCTTTAGAAGCAGCAAGACTAGCAGCTGAAAGTAAAGTTACGATATATACCGTGGGGGTTGGCGCAGAAGAAATGATCCAACAAGGGCTGTTTAGTAATCGGGTTGTTAACCCTTCACAAGATCTGGATGAAGCCATGCTAACACGCATCGCCGATATGACGGGAGGCCAATATTTTCGTGCTCGTAACCCACAAGAACTAAGCAACATTTATCAGTTAATTGATCAAATGGAGCCAATTAACACCGCACAACAAACATGGCGACCAAGGGATGAACTATTCCGTTACCCACTCGCTTTTGCATTCATTCTCTCTTGTTTATTGGTTATTTTTAGGAGGGCACGTGGCTGATTTCACCCTTCTTCATCCACTTTGGCTATTGGCACTTATTCCACTTGCAATCTTATTGCCGTGGCTTCATTCATCACGCCAGAAAACACGCTTAATTGCGCCACACCTGGCCAAGCACTTTGGTATCACACCGCAAAACAATACCCCGTTTACGTATGGGTTAGCGCTTGTTTGGCTGATCAGCGTCGTGGCATTAGCGGGTCCCAGTTGGCAAAAATCGCCTGTACCCGCTTACTCTATTTCAGGTGCACGCGTATTGGTCATGGACATGTCTCGCTCTATGTATGCCACTGATATTACACCTAATCGCCTCACGCAAGCTCGTTTCAAGGCATTAGATTTACTGCCAGGTTGGCAAGAAGGTAGTACGGGCTTAGTGACATACGCGGCAGACGGCTACATCGTTAGTCCACTGACACAAGACAGCAATACACTGGCGAGCTTAATCCCGCATTTATCGCCAGAGCTACTCCCTATCCAAGGCAGTAATGCCGCTACCGGTATAGAAGAAGCCATCAGCTTGTTAAAGCAAGCAGGCCACGCTGTTGGCGATATTGTTTTGGTGACTGATGGCCTAAGTAAAAAAGAATCTGAACAGAGTCTCGCCCTGCTTAGTCAGCATAAATTCCGTTTATCTATTTTAGCCGTTGGCACCCAGCAAGGTGCCCCCATCCAACTGGCTGATGGACGTATTTTGAATGATAAAAATGGGCAACCTGTTATCGATAAAGTGAACCTTGATACCTTGTTGCCGCTTGTTCGCCAAACAGGAGGAACATTGCAGCTTTCTCAGAATGATAACCGCGATGTCGAGGCATTAATTGCATTAACAGGAAAACCGTTACAGCAAGCCAATCAAAGCAAAGATAAAACACTCGATGAGCGTATCAATAATGGTTTTTGGTTACTCATCCCTATTTGTTTATTCGCTTTATTCGGATTTCGTCGCGGGTTACTAGTGGCTGTTCCTTTAGTGCTACTGCCTGTTCACGATGCTCACGCAAGCCCATGGCAAACAAGTGATCAGCAAGGGATTAAATTGTACGAACAGGAAGATTACGCAGCAGCAGCAGAGCATTTTTCCGATCCAGCGTGGCAAGGTGCAAGCCAATATAAAAACGGCGACTTTCCTGCTGCCATAGAATCATTAGCTCCGCTCAATGATGCGACATCTCAGTACAATTTAGGGAATGCTTACGCGCAAAGCGGTCAATATGAAGAAGCGATCAAAGCTTATGATCAAGCCCTGAAGCAGCAACCTGATTTTGCTCAAGCACAGAAAAACCGTTCAGTTGTTGAGCAAGTACAGCAACAGCAACAGCAACAGCAACAGCAACAGCAACAGCAACAGCAACAGCAACAGCAACAGCAACAGCAACAGCAACAGCAACAGCAACAGCAACAGCAACAGCAACAGCAACAGCAACAGCAACAGCAACAGCAACAGCAACAAAAGAATGATCAATCAAATCAGCAAAATCAGCAAAATCAGCAAAATCAGCAAAATCAGCAAAATCAGCAAAATCAGCAAAATCAGCAAAATCAGCAAAATCAGCAAAATCAGCAAAATCAGCAAAATCAGCAAAATCAGCAAAATCAGCAAAATCAGCAAAATCAGCAAAATCAGCAAAATGCTAATCAAAACCAACACGAGCAAGCAAATCAATCATCAAAGAATTCTACATCGCCACCTTCGCCACAACCCAATAAGGCTAAGGATCAGCAAGATGATAAAAACGATGATCAGCAAACGGCTCGCCGCCAAGAAAGCAAAAGCGATCAAAGCAAACAGCAACCAACAAGTGCAGATAAGCAAGATCAAGCCAAAAAAGGACAAGCATCGATCAACAAGGAAAATGGCGAGAAGGGAGATAAAAACAACGCACTCTCAGCCAGTAACCCTATTTTGAAGAAGCTAGAACAAATTCCTGATGACACCGGTGGTTTGATCCGCGCTCAAATTATTTTGCAGGCCCGCCAAAAAGAGGCACCTGAAGCAACTGAGAACTCATGGTAAGTAGAATGAAAAATAGAATTCAATCGCAACATCAGGTTGCGTCTTTCTCATGGATACTGTCACGCCTTCGTCACGTTATGGCATGGTTAGCCCTGAGTGCGTGCGCTTTAATCCCTGTTATGGCTCAGGCCGCACAAGTTGAAGCGACGGTGTCGAAAAACATTGTCGCTGTGAATGAAGTATTCCAACTTACGATTGCTATCGACAGTAACGTTAACCCAAATTCATTGGATCTATCCGCATTAGGAGAGAACTTCACGTATGGACGACCGAGTGTAAGCAGTAACAATGCATACAGTAACGGTACGCTCTCAAGCAGCACTCAGTGGCGTATTGCCGTAGCAGCTAAAGCTGTTGGCACAGCGACGATTCCAAGCTTTCGTATTGGCGCAACAACTAGCGAGCCGATCTCGATTAAGGTACTCAAGTCAGCAAATGTAGCCACCAGTTCCGAACCTAATATTAAACTGAGCAGTTCACTCGACAAACAAACCTTATATGTCGGTGAAAGCGCGCGACTTACGGTGAGAATATTAATTGCCGAGCAACTGGATCAAGCTGCACTAGTGGCACCTGAAGCAAAAGGCATTGATATTGTTCAACAAGGTGAAGACAAACAAGCTGAGCGTCTTTTGAATGGTCGCCGTTATATTGAAATTACCCGTCAGTATCAACTTACCCCTTTCGAGAGCGGAGACATCGTTCTAAAAGGTGCACAATTTAAAACCAGCGTGGTGAAAGGGAGTCGCGGCTTTGGCTCAACACTTAGCGTACCGTTCGACAAGAAAACAGATGATATAACGCTAACCGTTAAACCCAAACCAAGTAACTTCCAAGGGTTATGGTTACCAACGGCCGATCTACAACTGGATCAAACATGGAACCCCAGTTCTACCACTGCTCGCGTTGGCGATCCGATCACACGTACATTAACGTTAAGAATCAAGGATGTTGCTCAAAGTAGCATGCCAAACCTGAATATTGATTACCCAAGTTCTGTTCGTGTTTACAGCGAAAAGCCCGTGTATGGCCAACAGAATGGCTATACCAGTATGATGATTAAGCAAGTCATTATCCCTCGTGAAGTTGGTGAACTTCGCTTACCACCTCTTACGATTAACTGGTGGAATACCAGCAGTAATCAGCAACAAACAACTCACGTTGACGGCTTAACATTAGCTGTAAAAGAAGGTGACCTCAGCAATAATGTTCAACTGCCGATCTTAAATGAACCCGCCTCCCAACCTACAGCAAATACGGCAAACGCCGTTGAAGTACAGATGGTGAAAGATGCTGGTTTTTGGCCGTGGTTAACCGCAATTGTCACCTCGCTATGGTTGCTAACGACCGGTTTTTGGTTAAAAGAACGTCACAAAAAACGTCCACAGCTATCATCACAACAGCAAGCGCAACAAGCACCGCATTCGGCACCATCAACTAACGGTCAAGTGCTATCGTATCTACTGGCTGCCGTTCAAGCCAATCAGCCGATACAGGTACAATCTTACTATCAACAGTGGCAACACTGTGACTATCAAGCGGATTATATCGAACGTGTCGCGGCCGAGGTGAATACGATGATGGAAGCCCACTACAGTGCACGTTCGCACACTTGGGATAATCAGGCATTGCTCGCTTTATTAGGCCAAGCAAATAAACATTTACTTCAATCTGTCGCTCACGAGGCCTTAGCTCCTCTTACGCCTTCACAAAGTAAGAAGAATCCATCTTCAGCTAAAGGGCAGTAAGCATAAGTAATCGCTAGTTCAGTTTATTGACCGTGCTTATATACAGCACGGTCAATGAACAAAGCTAAACACAACGTTGCTACACATATTAAGTTGCTAGGTATATTAAGTGGCTTTGCATCTTAAGGTACTAGGCATAGTAAGTGGCTATGAATACATTTGAGTAATCTATTGGACGCTAAAATAATCCACCGTCATGCTAGGAAACTCACTTACATTTAGTTACAAGCAACCTAAAAAACCATCACCGGCACATGTAAAAAAGCGCACCCAACTACCCATATTTAACAATTAACGACAACACGACACCCCGCAAATTACCCGCAACCCCTTGCCAGTGTGGCGTATACCCTGTTCTCAATAATCAAAGATAAATATAGGTTAATCACGTGTTAAATAGTGGTTTCTAAAAAGATGACTAGTAATCAGTCTTAGATCCTGTTAAAAATTGTTTCGGAAGCAAGATAAAACGCTTCGTCAAATATAAAAATGCAGGATGTATTATGAACCAAACACAACCTTTTCTCGCCCGAGTCGCCAACGGTAGTCTAGTTATTCAGATCATCATTGGTATTGTTGCCGGTATTCTACTCGCAACTATCAGCCCAGATTCAGCCGCTAAAGCCAGTTTCTTAGGTAATCTTTTTGTTAGCGCTTTGAAAGCTGTCGCGCCCATTCTTGTCTTTATTCTGGTTGCATCATCAATTGCCAATCAGAAAAAAGGTGCACACACCAATATGAAGCCGATTATCGTGCTGTATTTATTGGGCACCTTTATGGCTGCTGTAACCGCTGTCGCAATGAGCTTCCTTTTCCCAACCACTTTGACGCTTGTCGCCGATAGTACTAATGCAACACCGCCAGAAGGCATTGCAGAAGTTATTAACACCTTACTTTTTAAGGTCGTTGATAATCCAATCAATGCACTAATGACAGGTAACTTCATTGGTATTCTGGCTTGGGCTATTGCATTGGGCTTTGCACTTCACAAAGCAAGTGATGCAACGAAGCAAGTCTTCCAAGACATGTCTGACGGCGTAACCTTGATCGTACGTTTCGTTATCCGTCTAGCCCCTATTGGTATTTTTGGTCTAGTCGCTAACACGTTCGCAGCAACAGGTTTTTCAGCATTGGCGAGCTACGCGCATCTTCTTGGCGTGCTACTTGGTTCAATGGCAATCATTGCGTTTGTTGTGAACCCAGTTATTGTGTTTGTAAAAACCAAGCAAAACCCTTACCCGCTTGTACTTCGCTGTGTACGTGAAAGTGGTATTACGGCCTTCTTTACCCGTAGTTCTGCTGCGAATATTCCTGTGAACATGCAATTGTGTAAAGACTTAGACTTGCATGAAGATACGTACTCAGTGTCTATTCCGCTAGGTGCAACCATCAATATGGGTGGTGCTGCAATTACTATCACCGTACTTACCCTTGCCGCAGTTCATACTCTGGGCGTAGAGGTGGATATTGCAACAGCGCTATTACTTAGCCTTGTTGCCGCAGTGTCTGCTTGTGGTGCCTCTGGTGTTGCAGGTGGTTCACTACTATTGATCCCACTGGCCTCTAGCCTATTTGGTATTCCAAATGAAATTGCGATGCAGGTTGTAGCGGTTGGTTTCATCATTGGTGTTATTCAAGATTCAGCGGAAACAGCACTAAACAGCTCAACAGACGTTATCTTCACTGCCGCGGCATGCCGTGCAGCAGAAGCAAAAGAAGCTTCGGCACAGACCGTTTCATAATACTTCAACGTCTATCCGCAAGTACGCACTCACGTGCTGACAGACAGAAAAAAAAAGCGGCAACCGATAAGGTTGCCGCTTTTTTAATGTCTATTATCAACCCGTAATACTCGGATTAATCATGCTGTAAAACGCTACTTACTTAGTCAGGTCTTTCAGCTGTGAAGATAGCTCATCGGCTTTATCTGATAATTCACTCGCTTTATCAGCCGCTTGATCTTTGGCATCTTCATACATGTCTTGAACTTCTTCCATTTGGCGAGAGTTGGTCACATCTTCGATTTCATCTTTGTATGTAACGCCAAGGTAAACACCTAAACCCACAAGGGCAATGACAATATATTTAAGCATAATGCTATCTCTTTCGTTATCTATACCATTAATTATACATAGCTAATCGCGTAACAAAAGTAAATTACAGCATGTTTGCGTGCAGTGAAGTACACCAGAATATAATACGAAGAAGTAGAGAGATAATTGAAAGGAAAAAACGAATGAGCCCACAAGATTGTAGTGCCCATTTCGTTATTAGTTAGCCCGTTGTTAGTTCACTTTATAAAAGATAACTAAGGTGAGCCTGTGACAGTTTTGGGGGAAACTCAGGTGTTATTATTATAGGTCGTGCTAATTATTGTTTTGCAAAAATGGTGTAAGATTTTCAAATAATATATCTATTTCTTGTTTCGTATTGTAATGCATCATGCCAATACGGATCACGCCACCCTGTTGAAGTAAACCTAGCTGCTCAATTAAACCAAGGGCATAAAAGTGTCCGTTCCACACGCACATATTATCCTTTGCTAAATGCCCAGCAACATCCGCAGGGGCTACACCCTCGATACATATCGCAAAAGTGGGTGTGCGTTCTTGTACGCGTTCAACATCTTTGATGCCATATAACACAAGATTACTGAACGCTGCCGACTTATTAATAAAGTAACGGCTTAGTGCTTGCTCGTGGCTTTGATATTGCGCGAAGCTCGATATTAACTGCGCTCGCAGTGACGTCTCGTCATTACCCCATTGCGCTAAATAATGCACTGCTGCGATAAAACCCGCCAATGCTTCAAAGCTTTGCGTTCCCGTTTCAAAACGACCAGGGCCTTCATTCGTTGCAGGCTCAACTTTATACGGTGTAATGGTTTGAAGCCACTTAGGCGCAATATAAGCAACACCCAAATGTGGGCCAAAGAACTTATAAGCTGAACACGCTAAAAAGTCGCACCCTAGCGCTTGTACATCCACCAAGTTGTGCGGCACATAATGCACAGCATCCACATACACTTTCGCTCCCACACTATGGGCAGCGTCTGTTACACGCTTAACATCGACCAAAGACCCCGTCGTATTTGATGCGTACGTTACCGCAACTAACTGGGTTTTATCATTGATTAACGACGCTAAGTGATCGTAATCGAGCGTACAGTCCTCAGGGTTTACCCGTACCTGATGCACAATCACGCCTTTATCTTCTGCAGCTTGCTGCCAACTCGACACGTTAGAATAGTGATCAAGTGCTGTTACGATGATCTCATCACCTGCTTTCCAATCTCGGCTGATTGCCCGACTTAATTGAAATGTCAGTGATGTCATATTGGCACCAAATACAATATTGTCGGCAGACTCAGCCCCAAGTAGCGCTTGTGCCGATAAACGCGCATCGCCCATAAGTGACGTTGTCACCACACTAGAAAAGAAAGCACCACCTAAATTAGAATTATAACGCCCTAAGTAGGCTGTCATCGTATCCAGCACAGATTGAGGCACCTGCGAACCGCCAGGACCATCAAAGAAATATACAGGCTTCCCATTCACTTTTTGCGTAAGCGCTGGAAACAATCGTCGTACCGCTTCTGGAGAAAAACTCATACCACAGCCCCTTTTGCAGTAAGCACAAACACATCCATATAACCTTGGTGATCTTTCTTCACCGCTTTAATTGGGCGCGCGTTATGCCATAGTTGGTTATCAGCCAAGATAGCCACCTCACCCTGCTGTAATGCCATACTCAAAAACGGTTGAGCGTTTTTTTCACGGTACACCAAGAAATCACCGCCTTCGATATTATGGCGATCGATGCCAATCACCGCGATATGCTGAAAGCCATCTTGATGAACCCCTTCAGGAGCAACCTGTGTTTCATCTTCACTCGTCGCGATGCGCATTTGGTGAATTTCAATTTCATGTTCTGCGCTAAGATGATTGGCATCTCGGAAGACACGACACATTTCAAACATGCCTTGGCTGTTGATGACATCATCTTCTATCACTTCAAACGATCGGCTGACATTACCTTGAAACGTATTAATGTCATCAGACTGAACAAACTCACGTGCAGCTAGGTGAACAATGCCTGTATCACGCACTTTCACTATAGAGTAGCGACGAAGACGGTATTGCCCATCGGCATGCTTGGTCTTCGGCAAATCGTGAAATGACGATGAAAGATCATTTACGGCTTTACCACTGAGTTGAGTCAGTTGAAGTGTACGTTCCAATGTCGCGTTCATTATTAGCTCCTAACGTTCATACAATGCTTATTCTTTCAGTGTTTTCTAATACAGCTAACACCTCAGTCAATTAACATTCGCGCTACATTTAGGATTCATTATTTTTCCGCTCTTGCCAAGTGATATAGGTCTGTTATTTCACCTTTCCATCAATATTAAAAATAAAACACCAAAAATAAACGCAGGAGTAGACTTATAATCTTATATTTGGGTTTCATGGCAGATAAATGCAGCTTTGTTAGCTAAGATGTAACTTAAACCATTGATTAGTAATTGCTTTTCAAAAGAAAAACAACGGTTAAGCTATACAGATAGCAGCATCATTAACTTATTTTTTAACGACACATCATCCTAAAGTTCGTTTTAATTACGCCTTATAATAAAAGAGCTCGCCGTGAAAAGTGTCTTGTATTATTTAATCGAACACATTGGCTAAGCCCTTAGCCCGCATCGTAAATAAAATAGTAATTTGACTAATTGAATGCGCAAGAAATAGGATATAAAGACACATGCCAATAATGTTCAGTTACGTGCTGTATACCTTAATGATTAAGAGCAATCCCAATGACTAATGTCGTTCAGTTCCCTATGTTCAGTGGTAATAAGAAGACTAACACTACCCCACCAATCAAATCACCAAGCCCTAAAGCTTTAAGAGAACAGGCCGCATTAAAGCAAGAGAATCGCTGCTACTTTTGTGGCAAGCGTAAAGAGCCGAAAGAGCTGAGCTGGCTTAATCAGATTGGCTTTAAGGAAAAGGCTCATGTTGTCTGTGGTACCTGTAGCTCTGAAGCTAAGTCGCGTTCAATGGATGAACTACGGATAATCCTTGCGCTGAAGGCTATGGATTTCAGAACAATTAAAATTAAACAGTACCTTGAGTTGAGAGAAAAAGGTGTTCAGATAGACGGTGTACGTGAATACAAGTTCTACTTTGAGACCATAGAGTAATTATGGCTCCAAGCGAACCGATAGGTGGAAAGCACAAGAATGTGCTTTCCCTTTTAAAAAACCGGATTTGCCAACCATTAGCTGGATGTTGAAAGTAATTCCGATAATTACCCGAATTATTGGCACAACAGATGGCAAAAAACCGAAATGTATCAGCAATATTTACTAAGCCATTGCAAGCGAGCGTCTGGCAACGATATAAGCACGAATATGATCGTAAGCAAGGTTGAAGACAAATGCGTAGACGGTGATAAAGATAGTGACGCCAATATCCATTGCTAATGCTTCTAAAATACTGACATTAAGTATGTAAGCCATGACAGGAACCGTGGCAAACAACAAACCCGCCTCAAATAATAATACGTGCACAATGCGTATTTTCAGTGACCGTTTCTCTTTTTGCCCCTGCACGAATTTATCAAATATCCAGTTAAAAATGACGTTCCATATCATCGCAATAGTTGCAATTACTATCATGGTTCCTGATAAGTGACTAATGTTGTGATCGGTAAAAATGGCCAAACCTATGATGGACAGTGATACCGCGATTACCTCAAATGTAATCGCGTGAAATAGACGCTCTAATCGCCCCATAACTCCCCCAGTTAAATAGTGTCTCGACTTCAGAGGCCGCGATTATGCGGATTAGCAAAAATAAAGAAAGTTAACAGCTATCACACTTCGTGATACCTTGCGTTAATTTCTATGCAATGGACGTCAATGATGTACAGTTTCGAGCAACTAAAAATTTTTGTCACTGTGTGTGAATCTGGGTCATTTTCTGCAGCTGCGCGTAAACTCAAGCGAGCTCAATCTGGCGTAAGTCAATCAGTAGCAAATTTAGAGGTAGCGATTAACCAAAAATTGTTTACGCGAGATAAAAATGTCCCCCGTTTAACGAGCAATGGTCAGGCTTTATTGCCTATCGCAAAGTCTATTTTAAGCCAACAGCAACATTTCGACCAAAAGATCGAATCACTCGATAACGCCATTGAAAATGAATTAGTCATCGCAATTGACGAGTGCCTAGTGACGCCAAATGTATTGGATGTACTCTCTCTGATGGCAGAGCAATTTCCTATCACCCATTTTGAGGTAATTACTGCCTCTACCTATGATGCTGAAGAGCTGGTTCGTACCAATAAAGCACATGTTGGGATCATTTTTGCAGATGGTGAGTTAAGAGAAGATATGGATTTTTTCACTCTTGGTCAGACGCGTTTTTTAAATGTCACAGCACTGACTCACCCTCTGGCCAACCTAGCCGTTGTCCAAGATTCAGATTTAAAAATGCACCGCCAAATAGTACATCGCAATGCGACACAAAAAGAATTGTGGTTTAGCTATGGCATCAGCGCTAAATTTTGGTACGCCAATGACCATAATATGTTGGCTAAGTTAGCATGCCAAGGAATAGGCTGGGCACTTATTCCAGATGAAATAGCACTGCCGTTAATCGCACAAGGGAAGTTAGTAGCACTACCCGTTGCGCATGAAAAAGATGGCTGGCTAACCACAACGGGTTGCTTAGTCTCACGCTGTCATTCATCGGGCCCGGTGTTGGAACGCTTACTTGAGGAATTGCAATTCACTTAACTGGCATTCAAAAGGAATAAAGCCACAAAAATACATAATGCTCTATAACGCATAATAGCGACACTTTAGTGTGGTATATTTCACTCACTAAGGGGCGAAGGATACAGCCGTAGGCAAGGACATGGATAGGAGCCGTTATGCAAAAACTACATAAACGCGTGGAGCGCTACGTTCTTTTTAGCGAAGTGGCCAAATTATTAAGCTTCGCCAAAGCAGCAGACAGTTTAGCGATTTCTCGCAGCTTTCTTTCAAGCCAAATCAAGCAACTAGAAAAAGAATTAGGGACCAGTTTGCTGATCCGCTCAACGCGGCAAGTACGCCTCACACCGGCAGGCTTTAAAGTACTGGAGAAGATGCAGGAGATTAACGGCGCTATAATCAGCATGGAGCGCGAGTTAGATCAGAGTAAAAGCGAGATAAGCGGATTACTTAGGATCACGGCGCCAGAAATGTTTAGCCAATCCCACTTGACTGAGATCTGCCATCGCTTCAAACAAAAACATCAGAATATCGAGTTTGAAATTGATGTTAGCCATAACCTACATGACCTTACTCAAAGCCCTTTTGATCTAGCGATTCGATCAACAGAAACACCACCCGAAAATATGGTGGCTAAAAAACTGACGAGTTATCAGCATATTTGCTGTGCTTCACCTGAATACTTAGAAAAGTTTACGCATCCTGAGCAACCACTCGACCTCATGGATCACCATTGTTTATCCACCCCTCAGATCAGAACTTGGCCCTTTTATGATGGTCAAACTCGGGTAGACGTGGATATACAAGGCCCGTTTTCCGCGAATAACCAATTTTTATTGTTGCATGCCGCCATGCAGGGGCAAGGCATCATCAAGGCGCCAGATTATTTGGTTCAGCCCGCGCTAAAATCGGGAGAATTGGTGCAAGTATTGGAAAACTATTTTATTTGCAAAAACGACATGTTCCTTATCTATCCGCAGGTACTCCGTCGCAGCGCCAGCTTATCGGCTTTTATTGATTTTATGCAGCAGTGGTTTAGCGCCGATCCCGTCAAGCGTTAGCTGACGATCCTCATTTAATTACAAAATTATCTTCTTTTGCTAAATAAGCAAAGGGATCAGTGTGCTCGCCGTTCAGTGAACGAGAGCTTCTATACATTAAATAATGCAGTTAGGTTTATGGTTATTTATAAAAAAATATTTACTCTCGCGGTTCCCATCGCATTGCATAGCATGCTGTTTTCTTGTTTAGGTTTTATTGATACCTATATGTTGGCCCAATTAGGTGGCGACACAGTTGCAGCGGCAGGCATCGGGGCGAAAACCTTGTGGTTTGTGCTCAACCTAATTGTTGGTGTCGGTGGCGGTACGGCCATTTTTTGTGCCCAATATTGGGGTGCAAAAGACCTGACTGAACTTAACAAAACGATCCATATCGGGCTTTTTTATAGCATCTTAACGGCGGCGGTTTTAGTCCCTGTGCTCTACTTATTTGCTCCCCTCATTGCCGGTTTAATGACTAACGACGCGGCGATTATTGAATTGGCCACTGGATACTTAAAGATCACGGCCCTGACCGTATTGGTGAGTGCATTTTCTGTGATTTGGAGTGCAGGCATGCGGGCGTTGCAAAAGCCTAAAATGGTGTTGTATCTGTTTGTGGTTGAGTTGGTATTAAATGTCACTTTTAACTACCTACTGATCTTTGGTTTATGGGGGCTGCCTGCGCTTGGTTTAATAGGAGCGGCTTGGGGAACGCTGGCTGCTCGTTTGCTTTCGACCCTGTTGTTTTTCTTCTATATCTATAACCAGCAGCCTTATTTGATGCTCTCAGTCAAAGTATGCAAGCAGTCCCTGCATTGGCCTAAACATGCAACGTTTTTAAAAATCAGTTTACCCATTATTGCTGGGGAGTTTATTTGGAGTGGCGGCGTATTTTTATACCATGCAATTTACGGCAACATTAGCACGACAGCACTGGCGGCTATCTCTATTTTATCACCTATAGAGGTGATGGCTTCCGCATTAAGTTGGGGCTGTGCAGCGGCAGTCGGTATTTTAATTGGTGAAAAAATAGGATCGGCTCAGCAAAAAGAACTGAACCATTACGTCACCGCTGGATTTATTTCTGCCATTTCTGTCGGGCTAATTTTAGTGGGATTACTTTGGTTGAGTCGACATTATGTGTTGGGGTTATTTAACGCGATAGAAGCCGATGTACAAGCTATGCTGTATACCTTGTTCCCTTTTATCTTAGCCAGTATTTTTTTACGCTCTATTACGATGACAGCCATGTCTGGTATTTTAAAAAGCGGGGGCGATACGCAATTTACCATGAAGCTCGATTTCTGTGCACAATGGTTAGGAGCCGTTCCCCTTTCACTGCTCTTTGCTTTCTGGTTTCGCTGGCCTGTCGAGATTGTTATTTGTGCGGTATTACTGGAAGAAGGTTTGAAACTTATTCCTATCCTATACCGAATTAAAAGCGGCGCCTGGGTGAAAGAACTGGCTAAAAGCCCAAGCAGAGAAAGTAGCAACTGCGCTATATAGATAATAAAAAACCTCGCAGTAGCGAGGTTATATTGAAGTGGCTAAATTAACTATGCCACTTCACTTCCTTCATGTGGAGGAGTTGCCTGTGTAGATCCATATCATCACGTGTTATTGCCGTGCTCGTTAGAGAACATTCGCATCAAACGCCTTTCGAGGTATAAATCGGCCATTCCCTGCTTGTCCCGTAAATTCTCGATTACGTGCAACAACCTCTCCACGGCTGATTGTCATTACGGGCCAACCTTGGGTTGGGATATTCTCAAACGGGGTGTAATCGCCGTTGTCGTGCAATAAATCGTGAGTGATCGTGACATTCTTTTCTGGGTCAAACAGCACAAAATCAGCATCCGATCCCACCTGTAATGCCCCTTTTTGAGGATAAAGGCCAAACAGTTTGGCTGGAAGGTAACTGGTTAATTCAACAAAGCGGCTCGGACTAAAGCGCCCTTTCATCACACCTTCCGAAAACATCAGTGGCATTCGGGTTTCAACACCAGGCATGCCATTTGGACATGCACTAAAGTTGTCTTTGCCGCGTTGTTTTTGCTCATGGTAGGTGAATGAACAATGATCGGTCGCTATGGTATCAATACTCCCATCCACTAGCCCTGCCCACAATTTTTCTCGCTCAGTGGCAGGCCGTAATGGCGGACTCAGAATGTATTTCAGAGCATCTTCTTTTTCATAGCAGCTATCATCAAGGATCAGATATTGCGGGCAGGTTTCAACCCATACTGGTTGGTGGTTGTTGCGCGCAAGACGCGCATAATCCAAGCCCAATCCATTAGAAAGGTGAACAATATACAACGGAGCATCACCCGCTAACTTGGCTAGATTGATCATTCGCGCGATAGCTTCTGCTTCACATTCAAGCGGGCGGCTTATCGCATGGTATTTAGGTTGAGTTTTACCTTGCTCAAGCAACTGTGCTCGCCGCAAGGCAATCGCAGCATCGTTCTCTGGATGGACGGTTGCCAACGCACCTACTTGTTTAAGCTGCATGAGAGCCTTTAAAACCTCGGCATCATCGAGCTTATAGCCATAGGTAAGATATAGCTTAAAGCTGGATATCCCCTCCTCTTCAACCATAGATGCCATTTCACCGAGAATGTCGTCGTTAACGTGCTGAATAACGCCATGAAAGCTGTAGTCAATTGCTGCCGTATCCTTGGCATACGCTTGGTAGACATTGAGCTGATGATGGAGACTGCATCCTTTGGGGCCAAATCCCATATGATCAATGACCATAGTGGTACCGCCACAAGCGGCTGAACGAGTGCCAGAAAGAAAGTCATCACAACTACGAGCGATACCGACATCAATATTGAAGTGGGTATGGACATCAATACCGCCAGGCATCACATATAAACCCGTAGCTTCAATAATTTCACACGACTTAGGAATAGTATGAATTTCTGGGGCTATTTCAGCGATTTTACCGTCAATGATAAGAATATCGGCTTTTTGCTCTTGTATATGATCAACCACTATCCCTTGACGAAGCAGCATTGTCCTTGGTTGGCACTGACGAAAACTGTCCGATTGGCGTTGTGATGTTTTTTCCGAAGCCGCTGAAAACATAGTATCTTCCTTCGATCTACTCTTTGTCGTGGTCAATTAAAGTAGTGGTCAATTAAAATAGAGGTCAACTAAAATTGGCCTTACAGCAAACTCAATTAAGGATTGGTTCACATTACTCTTTCTTTTGCCCGTTAAAACATTGACTCACATTAATGGACAAAAGAAACAGAAAGCATCAGCGTTACAAACAAGAAATCCACCCTAGGTGAGATGTTACCAACGCCCCTAGGATGGAAAGGAGGAATAAGCAGAGCTTGATATCCTCCTTCTGTCGTTACAAAAACTATTTTTTGAGTTCACTCAAGTACATCTGAGGGATAACAGCGTACATCGCTGCACAAGTGACTAAGTGATCTTTCCAAGTTTTCTCGTTTGGCGCGTGAGCTTCAGGCTCTTTACCAGGGCCAAAACCGATAACAGGAATACCATAACGACCCATGATAGAAACGCCATTAGTAGAGAAGGTCCACTTATCAACGGTTGGTTTTTTGTCGAACAGTAACTCGTAAGAAGCTTCTAGTGTCTTAGTCGCAACATGCTCTTCATCAATAACCCAAGCTGGGAAATAACATTCTGTCGGATAAACTAAACCAGTGTAGGCTGGGCGGTCATAGTCGTACATAGAGACTTTACCACCAAACTTTTTAACGGAGTCCAGCTCTTCGATTTCTTTGATAGCACCTTCCCATGTTTCGCCCCAAGTCAAACGACGGTCAATAGAAATTGCACAACTATCTGCAACCGCACAGCGGCTTGGTGAGGTGTAGAACACTTCAGATACGGTCAATGTACCTTTCCCTAAGAATGGGTCATCGCCAAGATTTGAAGAGAGTTTCTCGATGTCGTTGAGCATATGGCCCATCTTAAAGATGGCGTTGTCACCACGCTCCGGTGCAGAACCGTGACAGCTCACACCTGCAACATCAACTCGGATTTCCATACGGCCACGCTGACCACGATAAATCTGACAATCTGTTGGTTCTGTTGATACCACAAATTCAGGGCGGATATTGCTTTCTTGAATGATGTACTGCCAGCAAAGACCGTCACAATCTTCTTCTTGAACCGTACCAGTCACAAGCAAGGTATATTCGTCTTCCAAGCCAAGATCTTTGATTATCTTACCGGCGTAAACCATCGACGCCATACCACCTTCTTGATCCGATGCACCACGGCCACCGATCACTTCGTCATCTTCCATACCTTCGTATGGGTCGAAGTTCCAGTTATTCATGTTACCGATACCCACGGTATCGATATGTGCATCCATAGCAATGAGATGAGGACCATGACCAATCCAACCGAGTACGTTACCCATTGGGTCGATTTCAACCTTGTCAAAGCCGACTTTTTCCATCTCTTCTTTAATGCGTAAAACGACTTTTTCTTCGTTACAACTTTCACTTGGAATCGCAATCATGTCACGAAGGAAGCGAGTCATATCCGCTTTATATTCTTGGGCTTTGTCCAGTACTTGAGTGAATGGAATATTCATTATAATTCTCCTTGAACCGAGCGGTGGTCATCACACTCGGTATGATCGATTTTCACGGCATCCTGCCTTTTTGATGACGCTGACACGACGCTAAATTTGAAATTTGGGTGTATTAATTTTTTAATCATTCAGTGACGCTAGTTAGTGTCAGAGCAGAGAGAAAGCGCGAGGGTATAAACATCAATAAACGCTTTCATACAGCTATTAACTAACTTGCAAAACTCAAATCGTTTGATGCTTACCGCCCCATACAACTTCACGATAATGGACAGGGTCGGTATCGCCTTCGGTATTAATTAGGAGCACCACAGAATCTTTATTGAGGCCTAGCTTTGCCATCAATTGTTCTTTTTCTGGGTGAAAATGCACAGCGGCAAGCAAACCAGCCCCTACGGCACCAGACTCACCAGAAACAATCCTTGGGTCGCTACCTTGTGGGTTGCCGAGAACTCGCATACCGAGTGCCGCAACACTGTCTTGGCAAGAAACAAACTGGGTAGAACAATCACGAAGTACTGGCCAACCAATAGGATTCGGCTCACCGCAGGCCAAGCCAACCATGATGGTTTCAAGATCACCATTAACATTGACCATTTCACCCTTCTCACTGATACCTGAACGGTAGATACAATCAGCGTTATCTGGCTCGATAACTACAGAGTGCAAGTTATCAGGACCATACTGCTCACAAAGGTAGCCAAGCACACCACCAGCCATCGCACCAACACCGGCTTGAAGGAAAACATGCGTCGGACGTTCAACAGCCATGGCTGTCATTTGATCAACAGCTTCTGCCGCCATGGTGGTGTAACCTTGCATGATCCAAGTAGGAATTTCGGTATACCCTTCCCATGCTGTGTCTTGCACCACTTTCCAGCCGTTTTCATTCGCTGTTTTAATGGCAAGGCGAACGGTATCGTCATAATTCATGTCGGTGACAATACATTCCGCGCCCAAGGCTCTGATATTATTCACTCGCTCATCTGCCGCGCCTTTTGGCATGTACACGACGGCATTCTGACCGAGCTTATTGGCTGCCCACGCAACACCACGACCATGGTTACCATCGGTTGCCGTTGCGAAAGTCATTTTTTCTGTAATATCGTTTTTTAGTTTAGCGAAATCAAAAGCATTGATATCGAGCTTGAACTCATCACACAGCAGACGGGCAATAGCATAAGCCCCTCCTAGCATTTTGAATGCACTCAAATCGAAGCGGTAGGCTTCATCTTTGACTAAGATTTTTTCTACACCAATTACATTAGCTAGGCAGTCAAGGGAATGTAATGGTGTGGGTTGATATCCTTCCACCGCTTGGTGGAATGCACGGGCTTTTTCCGCCTCGATGGCGGTGAATAGTGGAGAAAGCTGACCGTTATAGTGGCGGTTATCGGCGATCTCCATTTTTAGAGTGAACGTAGACACGACCATACCTCATAAAAATAAGAGAAAGAAAAGGCGGGGGTTATTCAATAGCCTAGATTCAAGAACCTAGATTCAATAAGCTATATTCAATAACCTATGGGGTTCCCCCCGCGAGTAGACTTACATAAAACAAATAGTTTGATTAGGTGTTTCCCTGCCCAGCGAACACCTGAAAAGTATCGTTAGACAGGTAAAGGTTCGTTATGCGACTGCGTTATTTAACACGCTTCTTCGCATCATCCAGTAGTTCTTGTAGGATGAGTCCAGGCTCTTGGTATTTACGGTTCATGATCATTGCCGCAATCACATATGGCTTCCAGCTGGCTTCTTTATAAGTTTCAATACGGTACTTCTCAAATACCGACTCCGCCACTTCGCCTGCTTCACAAGACACGCCTGTAATATCTGCAGGTAAACAGTGCATGTACAATGCTTCACCCGCTTTGGTTAGCTTCATCATTTCTTCAGTACAGTGCCAATCTTTATGGTTGGCATTCTGCGCCAAACATTCTTGTTCCAGTGCTTTCAAGCCATCATGATCGTTAGCGCGTAACAACTCAGTACGACGCCCCATCACTTGGTAAGGCGCCCAAGATTTTGGATACACGATGTCAGCATCTTTGAATGCTTCTTCCATGCTGGCAACTTGAGTGAAACTACCGCCAGATGCTTCTGCATTCTTGCGTGCTTCTTCAACCACTTCAGGAATAAGGTCATAACCTTCAGGGTGCGCTAGCGTCACGTCCATCCCAAAGCGGGTCATCAGACCGATAATTCCCTGAGGTACAGATAATGGTTTACCGTAGCTAGGTGAATAAGCCCATGTCATCGCTATTTTCTTGCCTCTCAACTCTTCTAAGCTACCGAAGTGTTCTTCCAACCATGCCAAATCAGCCATAGACTGGGTTGGGTGGTCGATATCACACTGTAGGTTAACGAGTGCAGGACGATGAGGTAACACACCTTCTTTGACGCCATCATCTAATGCAGCACCAACCTCACGCATGTAGGCATTCCCAGCCCCTAAGTACATATCATCACGAATGCCGATAGCATCAGCACAGAAAGAAATCATATTGGCAGTTTCACGAACAGTTTCACCATGGGCGATTTGAGATTTACCTTCATCCAAATCCTGTTGAGCAAGCCCTAGCATGTTGATCGCTGATGCATATGAGAAACGGGTACGTGTTGAGTTATCGCGGAAGAGAGAGATGCCAAGACCATTGTTAAACACGTTAGTTGAAATATTTTCCTGACGCATAGCTTTTAGTGCTTGGGCTGTTTTCAGAACACGCTCAAGCTCTTCCGGTGTTTGCTCCCACGTCAATAAAAAGTCTTTGTCGTGTAATTCAGATTTTAGCTCATTAATTTCCTTGATTAGTTCATTGATGCTCTTCATATTTTCCTTCCCGGTTTTAATTGTTATGCGTCCCTGACAATACTTCTCATCACAGGGCTGTCGCTTAATAGATAGTGACCCTAGAATATTCAATAATAAAATACGGTTATTAAATGTAGATAATTCAGAACTTGACTAAGTAACAATCAACAATTGTGCCAATATTAACGTCCACTAAGATTATTTATAAATAACCTTCCCCTCCCCATAGATACTGGGCCGTAAGAGGTATTAAGTGCTCTGATATAAAAAAGGAAAGTTAAATTGCATAAAAACTATCAAAGATGTATCAGCCCTTTACGCCAAAATGATAGTGATAAGAGTGATGGAATATCATTTTGATATTTAAAGATGATCTTGGTAACAAAAGCATTCCATTTTGGCCTTTTCAATTAGAAAAATCGGACAAATATCCAAACAGTCTGTTTTGTTTTCATTTATGCTAATTTTGTCATTAAAGGAATAGTTAAAACAATATGCAGAACACTACCTCTCCTTCAGAATTAATGCAGTTGCAACCAACAATCCTTCGGTTCACCCAAATGTTGTCGGCGGTGTTAAAAATTGACGCCGAAGTTGTCGATGCCGATTTGGTTCGAATTGCAGGTACTGGTCCCTATAGTAAATTTTTTGGCAAAAAACTAAACACAAGCTCAAGAATTTTCAGGTATATCATTGAGACAAATGAAGAAAAAGTTGTAGTCAAATCTAGAACAGACCCGTTATGTGAGGGGTGTAAAAACAAAAGCTCTTGTCGTGAAATGGCCTTCCTTGGTGTGCCAATCATGATCGAAGATCGATGTTTAGGGGTGATCAGCCTCGTCGCATTCACTGAAGATTCACGAGAAAGAATCAAGGACAATGTCCAACTTTTCTCAGACTACGTTAAACACATAGCGCAAATAGTTGTATCCAAAGTTGTCGAAAAGAATAGTAAAAATAAAGGTCTTGATGAGGTGTTTACTCATCTTATTGAAAACATGGACCAAGGCGTATTAGTGCTTGATGAAAACAACCGAGTAAAATACGGCAACCAGCCAGCACTTAAGAATTTGAATATAACCCAAGATGAGTTATATAACCTTGAAATTAAAATTCAATCATTGTCACTTCACAATAATGAAATAAAAAGCCACCAACAACATATTATTTCACAAGGAGAATGGCAGAAATTAATAGTTGGTCAATTTTATAATACACAAGGTCAGCAATTATTTTTGATGGCTTATCATCAAACCAATAGCGACTTGATGATTCAAGATCATAGCTCGCTTCTCAGTACTGTCATTGGTGAATCGACCAAGATGCGCCAACTCAAAAAGATGATCACCCGTGTTGCTAGCAGCCCTTCAAGCGTACTGATTAATGGTGAAAGCGGCACTGGTAAAGAGGTTATTGCAAACGCAGTACATAACCTCAGTGATCGAAGCCAATCACCATTTATTGCCATCAACTGTGCCGCTATTCCCGAACCCTTGTTGGAAAGTGAGTTGTTTGGTTATGTCAAAGGAGCGTTTACTGGCGCCTCTAATAAGGGCAAAAACGGCTTGATCCAAGCCGCTAACAAAGGAACCCTCTTTCTTGATGAAATTGGCGACATGCCAATGACGCTGCAAGCGAAACTGCTACGTGTACTGGAAGAACGTAAAGTTATGCCGATTGGTTCCAATGATGCTGTCCCGGTGGATATCAGGATTATTTCAGCGACCAATCATAATTTCCAAGAAATGATTGCGACCAATAAATTCAGAGAAGATTTGTATTACCGCCTTAACGTGATCCCTTTTCAACTGCCACCTCTAAGGGAACGAGAAGGGGATATAGCATTGCTGACTAACTACTTTCTTGAGTATCACACCCAAAAAATCGGTGTGGTCTACCCAGGGATAAGTGCTGAAGCCATGCGCCGTCTTAATGCCTATCATTGGCCGGGGAATGTACGCGAGCTCAGCAATTTAATTGAATATCTTGTCAACATCGTACCTGAAGGGGACCAAATCGACATTGACTTGCTTCCTCCACATTTTGAGCAAGCACCAGAAGCTGCATGCCCAGAGGAAGCCTATAACGATGATTACTCGATGAGCTTAGAAGATATGGAAAGGAACCGTATTGAGGAAGCGATATATCGTCTTGGTAACCGCAAAATGGTAGCCGAAGAGCTAGGGATAGGTATTGCAACCTTGTATCGTAAAATCAAAAAATACGAGCTCAATAACCATAGAACCTCTTGATTCAATGGCTGGTGACACACCATAGCCAGTCACCATAAGTCACTTAGCATAGTCACTTAGCATAGTTACTTACCATAGCCACTCACTATGAATACCAACAATGAGTAAGGTATCAGGTAAGATTACTGTTCACCAAGGGGGGGCCTTGGATTAGATCACGATATAAAAGCTGGGGGTAGATCTCATCAGCTTTTATAAGCTCCTTCAGTTGCTGCCTACTTTTACTATGGCAGCAACTAAAGGGAGCATAGTCAAAACTAAATTGCCCAACCTCCTGCGTAGAAGGCGACCAACACAATGGCAATGATGACGGTTCCGACATTCAAGCGTTTCGCCTCACCAGAAACTACTCGACCAATCACCAAAGAACCAAAGCCAAGCATAATACCAGTAACGATATTACCTGTTAGTACAATAAATACTGCGCACATAAGGCCAGATAGCGCATCGACTGAGTCAGCCATATCCAACTTGCTTACGTTGCTCATCATAAGCAGACCAACGTACATCAAAGCTGGCGCCGTAGCGTAAGCTGGTACCAAATAACTCAGTGGCGACAAGAACAGTAGTAATACAAACAGGCCACCAACAACCGTTGCAGTCAGGCCAGTTTTACCACCAGCAGCAGTACCTGCTGCTGATTCGATATACACAGCCGCAGGTGCTCCACCAACAAAGCCAGCAAAAATACTACTAACGGAATCTGAAGTTAGTGCTTTACCACCATCAATGATTTGACCGTCTTTATCCAATAGTTTCGCCTGACCAGCAACGGCACGGATAGTACCAGTTGCATCAAAAATAGCCGTCATCACCAATGCCAACACACTTGGGATCACAACGGGATTCAATGCCCCCATAATATCCATGGTACCCAATAACGACTCACCTTCCCCACCAAACGATGGCATCGCAAACAGGCCTTGGTAAGTCACATTAGGATCGAATATCAGGCCAAAGATAGAAATAGCAACAATCACCAGCAGAATACCACCGGGAACTTGACGCTTCTCAAGACCGAAAATTGCGGCTAATCCAATAATCGACATCAAGACAGGTAACGAAGTGAACTCACCCAATGCAACAGGTAGGCCTGCATGAGGGTTTTGCACCACCAAACCGACACCATTAGCCGCAATCAGTAGCAAAAACAAACCAATACCGATACCCGTTCCGTGCGCGATTCCTGAAGGCAAGTTAGTCAGTATCCATTGGCGCACACCCGTGACGGTAATAGCTGTGAACACGACCCCCATTAAGAATACGGCACCTAGCGCAACCGGAATACTGATCCCCTGCCCTAACACCAAACTAAATGCGGTGAACGCGGTAAGGGAGATCGCACAACCAATAGCCATCGGCAAGTTTGCCCAAAGCCCCATTAGCAGTGAACCAAACGCAGCAACTAGACAAGTAGCAATAAACACCGCCCCTTGGTTAAATCCAGCTGCACCCAGCATACTCGGCACTACAATGACCGAATACACCATTGCCAGAAATGTCGTCAAACCGGCGACCACTTCTTGTTTTACGCTACTACCGCGTTGGGAAATTTTAAAATATCCATCCAACCCGCCTTTACGAGATGTGTCTTCTTCTACAACTGTGGATTCATGATGAATCGAACTATTCTCAGACATGATGTAATTCCTTGTAAAATTGAGTGTCCGGCTCGCTGCCTGAACACCTCGATAAACGTTGAGCTTCCTCTCAACCCGCCCCGTTGCAATCGATTGCTTTCTTGGGGCTGTGACTTGTCCGTAACGCTATAAATGTTGCTGTCTTTTATCGACACAACCCCAGTTAACAGAACCCATCAATCCCCATAAGGAATATCCCTAGAGCAAATAACCGAGGCTGAGCAAGGTAAATTGGCGGCGATTATACGCTTCACTCACCCTGCATTGTCAAAAAATCATTTTTCACCGAAACCGTTTGCGTGAAATTTAACCTCTCTCGTACACTAATCGACCATCGACATAGGTTCGATAGATGCTTCGGTCGTCGCCTAACGTCATCAACATGAACAATTTATCAGACAAGTTACGCGAGCTGTCGTAGCGAAGCTGCTGTAATGGTGTAGAACAAGGATCGATAATGACGAAATCAGCCTCTTTACCCACCTCGAAGTTACCAATTAAGTGATCCAAAGAGAGTGATTTGGCTCCCCCTAGAGTGGCTAAATAAAATGCTTCGAACGCCGAAAGTCGATGCTGTTGCAACTGCATAATCTTGTAAGCTTCGTTCAGCGTTTGCAGCATATTAAAAGTTGTCCCCGCACCTATATCGGTCCCCATTCCGACTTTTACCTTACGTTTCCAAGCTTCCTGTAACTTGAACAAACCGCTACCAAGGTACAAGTTCGATGTTGGGCAGAAGGCAACAGCTGAATCTGTTTTGTGCAAACAATCCCACTCTTCATCTTCGAGGTGGACACAATGCGCAAAGACACTCTTTGAACCAGTAAGACCATGATGGTGATAAACATCCAGATAACCGTCTTGCTCAGGAAAAAGTTCCTTCACCCAAGCAATCTCATTTTGATTCTCACACAAATGCGTGTGTACATAGGTGTCTGGATATTCCTCTTTGAGTCGACCAGCAATAGCTAACTGCTCTGGTGATGACGTTGGAGCGAAACGTGGTGTAATGGCATAAAGCAAACGGCCACGTTTATGCCAACGCTCTATTAATTCTTTGGTTTGGTTGTAACCTATCTCTGGCGTATCCAACAAATATTCAGGCGCATTGCGGTCCATCATCACCTTTCCGGCGATCATCCGCATATTGATCTTTTCAGCCTCTTCAAACAGTGCATCAACCGATTCAGGGTGAACCGTGCCAAACACCAAGGCGGTTGTCGTTCCGTTTCGTAATAGCTGTTTGATAAAGAAGGTCGACATTTCTCGCGAGTAGTCTTTATCTTTATAGCGAGCTTCCGTCGGGAAGGTGTAGTTATTCAGCCATTCCAATAGCTGTTCGCCATAGGCGCCAACCATTTCGGCTTGAGGATAGTGGATATGGGTATCGACAAAACCTGGCATGACAATCTTGCCAGGGTAGCTTCGAATACGAACAGTCGATGGGATTTTATCTTTACCTTCAGACCATTCGCCAACCCACTCGATACGCCCGTTGTCGACTAACATCAAACCATCTTCAATAAAGCGGACGTTCTGCTCTACGTCTTCCGGTTTGTCGACAACTCTAGCGATATCCATGATAGACGCTCTAATTGCTTTAATAGATTGGGTATATTCCATAATTACCTCTTATCTTTCTGTGCTGGTCAGTGGTAGGGCACCGTTTTTTCCAGCTCTCATTTTTATTAAATTCGTTCTGTCTAAAACTTAAACTTGCTGTTCACGTGACTGCACGGCTTCTTCCTCAGCCAATGCTTTTTCACATTTTTCACATTCTTTAATCTGATCTTTCAACGCTTCGCGTTTTTCGTTCGCGCTTTCGAATTCATCAGCACGGTTAATACCTAGAGCGATATTAAGGCCAAGAGCCACTAGAGAGCCCGTCGTAATACCAGAACCTAGGATGACGCGGACGGAATCTGGCATATACGTTAAGATTTCTGGGCGAACCGTTACCGCCATGCCCGAGGCAACCCCGACAGCGATGATTAGCATATTGCGTTTGGTAAAGTTAATTCGTGACAGGATGCCAATACCCGCGGAGATGATCATGGCGAACATCACAAGTCCTGCGCCACCCAGCACCGGAGAAGGAATTGTGACTACAATACCGCCCAGTTTCGGGAACATACCTGCAATCAGCATGATCACACCAGTAACAGCAACCACATGGCGACTAGCAACACCGGTAATCGAAACAATACCGACATTCTGGCTGAATGATGAAAAGGGAGTTGCACCAAATACCGATGCAAGGGCGCTACCGATACCATCACATAAGATCCCTTTTGATAGTTTCTTCCCAGTCAACTTGGTATGGGTTGCATCGCTCAAGGCCAAAAAGTCACCTGTCGATTCCATGATGGTAACTAGGTAGGCAATAGACATCCCGATAACGCCACTGACGGTAAAACTGAGTCCGAAAGGTAATAGTTCCGGCAAAGAGAAGAACTTGGCTTCTTTTACTGGCGTAAAGTCCACCACTCCCATGAAAATCGCGACAATGTAACCCACCATCATTCCGATCACGATTGCAGCAGCAGAGACCAGTCCTTTACCAAGTTGCGACAGTACAATCACCACAACCAACACCAGTAAACCCAACATCAAGTTATCGATTTGACCGTAATGTTCCTGCCCGACAAAACCACCCGCAAACCAGTCGACAGACACAGGCAAAATTGTCAGACCAATCAAGACCACCACGGTACCAGACACCACAGGCGGAAAGAGCTTCCTAATTTGCGGCATGAAACGGCTACCAATGATCATCACTAACGAACCAACCAGTGATGCTCCGAATATTCCGGAAATACCAGAGTCCAGTCCAATAGAAATTGATATAGCCACAAAGGTAAAGCTGGTCCCCATCACCACCGGAAGTCGGATCCCAACAGGGCCAACCCCCTTGCACTGGATAATAGTCACCACACCCGATACCATCAGAGCCGCATTGACCAAAATCACCATTTGATCTGTCGGTAAGCCAATCGCACTACCGACCACCAGAGGGACGGCAATAATAGCCCCCATAGCAGCAAGCATATGCTGAAGGGCAAGAAGGATCGCCGCCCCCATTGGAGGTCTATCTTCCACGTTATAAAGCAGTTTCATTTCAGTTCCATCCGTACCAGTGAAACACTAGGGCCTTTACAACGTGATCAACCAGAGCCTATCCCTGCTTACCCGTCGATACCCTGACAAAAAAACGGCCATTCCCATCCACTGGAAATGACCGCCTTCGCATTGATTAAAGCTTATTCAGACCGTGTAGAACCTTCTCAGGTGTAAAGTGCCAATCTCGAATCCAGACGCCACATGCATCATGAATTGCACTGGCAATCGCTGGAGCGGCACCGTTAACACCAATTTCAGAAATCGATTTCGCACCGTAAGGGCCAACCGGATCGTCACTTGGTACTAACACCGCTTTGAAATCGCGAGGGATATCGCCAATCATCGGCGCGCCATAGCTCTTCAAATCTCGCGTTACAGGTACACCATGCTCATCATAAATCAGCTCTTCATATAAGCTGTGACCAATGGCTCGCATACTGGCACCGTAAATCTGTCCCAACGCTAAATCAGGGTTAACGGGCGTACCACAGTCGAGCAAGGCATGGAACTTATCAAGACGGATTTCACCCGTACGCGTATTGACTGCCACCTCAGCGAAGTTTGCGCCATAAGGGAAGGCAAATTCTGGGGTGGTGAAACAACCTGAAGCCAGTAATTGCCCCCACCCTGTTCCGCTTTCCGCTTTGTGGGCAATATCGAAGTAGTTCACTTCTCCCTGCTTACCTTTCACCAAGCCTGGCGCCACAATAGCGACATCTTCAACGGGTTCACCCAACATTTCAGCGCCGCACTTAAGGATTTTCTCACGCATCGCTTCAGCAGCTCGCTTGGCCGCATTACCTGAGAAACATGTTCCAGATGAGGCGTAAGCCCCTTTATCAAACGGAGCATGATCGGTATCACCAGAGTGAATCGTAATTTCATCCATCGGGCAGCAAAGCACTTCAGCGGTCAGTTTGCTGATCACTGTATCAAGGCCCGTCCCTATATCAGCGGCACCAGAGTGAACAATGAAGGTACCATCCGATGCCATTTTGATTTGGCAGTTAGCTTGATCGATATCTGGAATGCCGGATTTTTGCTGGATAATCGCCACACCACGGCCCACTTTCCATTCGCCGTCATCCTGTTTCGGGCTGTCCCACTCAATCAACTTACGACCTTCGCGCAAAATAGGCCCAAGGGCGCAGCTGTGAACTTTAGGGGCACTGGCAGGCATTTTACCTTCACCGATAGCTGCTAGGATTTTCAGCTCTTGGCCTTCAACCACACGGTTCTTCTCAACCATATCAAGATGGTCAATACCCAGCTCTTTCGCCATTTCGGCCATCGCCATCGTCAGTGCATAGTTGCCTTTCGGCGCACCGTAACCCTGATAAGCCCCTGTCGGGCAAATATTGGAGTAATACGTTGTTACCCTGAAGTCCACATTGTCACAAGGGTACAAAGGTAGAGACAAGGCGGGACCATTTGATGGCACGGTCAACGCGTGGTTTCCATAAGGGCCAGTGTTGGCACGGAAATCCATATCAATCGCCGTGAGTGTTCCGTCTTTCTTCGCACCGAGTTTCACCACCACTTTGGCAACGTGGCGGGTTGAGTTACAGATAAATTCTTCTTCACGGGTGTGGTGGAAATACACCGGACGACCAGTGGTCCAAGTTGCCCATGCACACACATCTTCCAACAAAATATCTTGTTTCGAGCCGTATCCACCACCGACACGTTCTTTAACGATGTGTACTTTGTTCTGCTTCACATCAAGAATTTTTGCTACCTGACGGCGCACGTGCCAAGGAACCTGAGTCGAATCGTGCATCACAATACGATCACCATCCATATAGCTGTAACAAATATGGGTTTCAACTGGCAGTTGTTGAACCTGCTTCGACTCGTAAGTACGTTCGATAATCATATCCGCTTCAGCAAAGCCTTTATTGAGATCACCGATATGGCCGCGAACACTGGCGGCAATATTTTTGCGCGGGAAGCAACCAATCGGGAAATTCACGATTAACTTACCTTCACGCGGATCGGCGTTACGGTTCTGCTCTTCTAAATCATCAGGCGCACCTACGCCATATTCGATAGGCTCGTTGTGAATGATAGGGGCATTAGCGGCCATCGCCTCATCAATACTCATGACAGGCTTAAGCACATCATATTCGACGTCGATCAGTGTCAATGCCTGCTCTGCTATTTCCACTGATTCAGCGACAACAGCAGCAACACGGTCACCCACATGGCGCAGTTTTTGGCCAAACATACGGCGATCGAGCGGTGACGGCTCAGGTGCACTCTGGCCACCGGGTGTATAAGGAATATCTGGGCAATTTTTGTGCGTTATCACAGATACCACACCCGTTAGTGCTTCGGCTTTAGACACATCTAGGTGCTTGATCCAAGCATGAGCGTGCGGACTTCTCAGCATCTTAATAACACAAGCGTTAGCTGGAATGCGATCTTCAACATAACAAGGTTTGGCCTGCACCATCTTCGCCGAGTCAATCTTCGGACAGTTCTTACCAACCACTGCTAAGTCATCACGAAATTCTGGTGCAAAATGTTGAGTGTAAGCAGGATCGTCAAGGCGTTTCACTGCCAATTCAACCACTTCATAAAACTGCTGATAACCTGCATCTCGGCTAAACAACCCAGATAGCGCATCATCAATTTCATCGCGCGTTGGCTGCGGAATTCGTTCAAGCAGATCGGTCAATATCAGCGCTAATGCAGGGTCGTTATAACCCGATTGCACCACGCCCACATCGATCATCGTCCGCTGAACTAAACTTAACTGATTCCACTCGCCAAGGGCTTCCGCTGTTTTCACTTCAGCACCTTCAAGTTGAGCTGCAATCAGCAAAGAGGCGTTAATTAATTCGCCATTAAGCAGGATCACATCTGACCCCGCATAACCCCAACCATCATCGCTATTTCGAACCGAGTGGTAACCCATAGAATGCAGCAATGTCTGTACATTTTCGCCAATACGGCATTCCAAAGATTGAGGACGGCCATTTAAGGTAAATTGAATCGTCATGATTATGCCTCCTCTACCATGTGCTGACATTCAGCCATCAAATCCGTGATCACAACACCTGCGATATATCGCTTGTATTCCACACCGCCGCGAATATCGGCTTCTGGGTAAATAGCATCGGCAACAGCTTGCTCTAGCAGCTCACCTTTTAGATCTTGCGCTTCTACATCACGGAGACGAACGGGACGAGCCGCACCTTGATACAACGGCGAAACGCCATCAAGCGCGATGACCTTATTACCTTGTTTATCAATCGATACTGCTGCAGTCACAATCGCTAGCCCCGCCGCAGAGCGGGCAATGTTGTAACCAATACAAGTCAGGCTGCTATCTGGGATAATGACAGTCGCGATAAGCGCTCGCTCATCGTTGTTGATGTAATCTTCAACATCCATCTCCTGCCCGTTAGCCAGTTTCAGTGTTGCTTTCAGCGCCAGTAGGCTGGGTATCAATAACGCCTCTGGCTGTCGTGCGGCAATCTCACCACCCAAGGTGGCCTGATTACGAATATGACGGGAATAGATAAACGCAGCAGATTGCTTTAAGGCCACAGGGACAAGTTCATGGTCTATCAACTGCTGGATATGGCACATCGCACCAATATGTAAGCTATCGCCTTGCTGCTCGATCTGGGATAAATTCAGTCTCCCCAAAGAGATAGCTATCGTTTTATCAGTTTTAGTGGGTGCTGCATTGATTTTAGATCCCCCAGCAAACCAAATGGCGTCATTGCCATGCAATTGCTTAAATTCAAGTGCCTGAGCAGGGGTGTCAGGCGTTAGATATTGTTCAATCATATTAATTGCCTTTTCGCATTATCATTGTTATTCCTGCACCATGCGTTCAACCTAATGGCTCTACGGAACGTTATTAATGTCTTAAATACTTAAAAGGCAACAAACACGCCAAGCTGCTAAAACTGATCTTCTAAGGAAAATATTCGTGAGCGGAGTCAGAAATTTAGCCCAAATTGGCATCACCATCGGGACAAATATTCCTTTTTATTTGTTGAATGTTCTCGACCTAAACACCTAAATAATAACGGTTATCACTACGGAGCATAGTGATATCAAAATAATATCAGGGACTATCAATATGATATGAATGGCGGTGATAGTGCTGTCACTCTCAGTGATCCATGCGAGGCGCTAACCCGTAGTTAACCACTGCAAACACAGAAAAAACGGGTATCGTTCGCCCCTTAGCAGCAGGAGTGACACATGGATAACAGACTCACCATAAGAGAGTTTCTCAGAGTATTCGATTGCATTCGCTCAAATGGCGACAAACTGGAGCACAAATATCAATGGGGTGAGATAGATGCGTGGCACGATTATGACGGTTACACCTGTTGGTTACGCTACAAAGACGTCACTGTGACCTTAATGTTCCATGGCTCACTGAAAGTCGAATACGACAAGGCGTCAAACTACTCCGACTTCATCGAACAATGTTTGTCACTTACCGACAACGCGCCTGACTGTAAACGGGTATCGACATGAGCAATGTGAACACTCACTTCCTCTCCACTGTTAAATTAATAACGACACTCTGTTTTTTGCTCAGTGCCTCCAGCGCATTATCCAACACGGTTATTTCATCAGGAACCATTATGATCGACTTAACACAAGCTAACGAACACCAGCAGTGGGAAGCAACTAACGACAACGTGATGGGGGGCATTTCGCAAGGACAACTCACTTTTGATGGTCAATCGAGTCGTTTTTGGGGGGAGATATCACTAGACAAGAATGGTGGCTTCAGTTCGATCAATCGAGCGATTGGCCCCCTGCCCTTCGAGGTTGATCGAGTAGCAGTGAGGTTTATCGGTGATGGCCGCCGCTATCAACTGAGGCTCGCAACATGGAAGAGCGGTAATAGAATCACTTACAAGCACGAGTTTACTACCATCAAAGGACAACGGCAGGAGAAGGTCTTTGACCTAAACAAGTTTCAAGCGGTATTTAGAGGGCGACTTCTCAGCGACGCACCTGAGCTTACAGCCCAAGATACTAAACAAGTTGGGTTACTCATTGCCGATAAGCAGCCTGGCCCCTTTGCGCTGAATCTAATCCAGATTCAATTTAAAAACTCGCAGGAAGCAAGTGAATATAATCACCCCTAAGGCATTGCTATATAGCCAGTGATGACGTTAGTTCTTTTTTGATACTGCGTGCTGCTCTACCATGAACGCGATCACTTCATCATTTAAGCAAGATTTACTGACGTATTGGCGCTGTTTACCCATATGAAGGATAAAACCTAAATCGCTTTGTTGAAGTTGGTCGATGTCACTCCAAGCGATGTTACGGGTGTTTTTACCGCTTTTATAATTCACACCGTTAGCGTCAACATGAAAGACCACTTTGCTGCCAAAGCTCATGCTGAATGTTTGTCGCCATAACCACCAGGTTCTCTTAAAGTAAACACTCAGCGCCTCAATAATACTCAGAACAATAAAGAACCAACCAACGTAGCCGCTGGGTAGTAACTCAAATTTAACTAAAACCACCCCAAAAATAAGAAAAAGTATTCCCTTTAAATAGGCTTTTGGAAATTCAGCCGGACGGCTAGTTTGATCATAACACTCGGTATAAAAGGACTTGTCGAGGGTGTATTCTATGGTGAAATCAAAATCTTTAGACATATGTGGCTACTTTGAGGTTTTCTATGAATGAGTATCCCATGCTGCGACCTCGCAACACGAGTATTGTATAGCTTCTCGGTGCTTTTCTTTAGCTGTTTTGGTCCTATTTTGTAAATCAATAATACCGACAGGGTCTACTCTCAGCATAGCCAGTTAGCTATCCCAATCGGTATTTGGACTCTGAAACTACAAGCCCATGAAACGGATTAATGGTTGCCTTTCTTAACGAGGCTATCGCTAGTTGTCCCCTAATTAGTTACTTGGTTGAATGACGCCAGTCTGGCATCATGCGCGAAAGAACGCCGTGGTCAGTCAACGGTACTCAGTCAACGGCACAAAGAGTGTGAAGGTAGTCAGTGTTAGAAAACAGCCAACAATTAAGTAACAGTTACGACGAGCATGGTTACTTTGTTCTCAGAAATTATTTCGATGAAACTCAAATTGCATCGCTTAGAAAAGTGGTATTGAAATTCCATGAATTATGGAAAGCAGACAACGAAGAATTCTATCAAGAAGAAGCGTTTAACTCGTCTTTAATTACGGGAAGCGAATACTTGCCCAGTGACGATAGAGCCATACTTTTTGACTTCATCAGCTCCCAAAAAATCATGGAAGTGGTCGATGCGGTGATACCGGAAAACCCTGCGTTCATGAATACGCAACTGTTCTTCAACCCCGTGAGTCCGCAGCAAAAAGACTTCTGGCATCGAGACTGTCAATATGACTATGACATTGAAGACCAAATGAAAGTCATACTAGAAACGCAAGTGTTGCACCTTCGCATACCCTTATTTGATGAGCCAGGTATGGAGCTCATCCCCGGAACGCACAAGCGATGGGACAATGAAGAAGAGTACAATGTTCGTCAAGAAGTGAATGGCAAAGTGAGCAATGATAGCATCTCTGGCGGTAAGCAGATTGCGTTAGCGGCGGGCGACTTATTGGTGTTTTCAGCAGATATGATCCACCGCGGTCTATACGGATTAGATCGTTTGGCGCTGGATATTTTGATTTTTGATTCGGCGGCTGATTATGTCGACTACGTCGATGATGATTGCTTACCCACTCAATCAATGCTCAATAATCTTGCTGACCCAAGATTATTTATGAACACGCTACACCTAAAGTCGATGCAGTATTCTTCATAAATCGATATTCCGATTACTCGGATTAAAAAATTCAATAAATTACGCTACCAAAAATGCGATACAAATTTTATGTATCGCCCTTTGGCTATAACGCTACCTTGGACAAAAACGTGTTTCAAGTTGACCTAGTAAACGTCTAGAAATGGCACAGAATTACCGCCTTTAACAACTAAATCTCTACTACGTTCTCCCCCTGATAGTGATAGAATCTCCGTTTCAGAATTACCGAGAAACTAGGTATTTATAAAAATGTTTATCCATCATGTTAACGGCATCGACTGGCTGGTTATTACCGCTTTTGAAGAACTGAAAACTCTATTTATTGAAGAAGCCAGAGCGATCCCCTCTTGCTTCTCTACCGCCAGCGAATTGAACCTGATTGATCAAGCAAAGCGCACTTATGGATATTTGCCTACACTCAGCGGCGTAATCACCGATACCGGCACTTTTCAAAGCCAAGGTAACGAAGAAGATTTGAACCCACAGCTTGCCTGCCTAGTTGAGGGGCGTGGTCGGGTGTTTATCTATCACGGCGGCTTTGTGGCTTTTGTGGATGACGAGCAAACCTTTATTACCCGAATGGACTGAAAGTTATTCAGTAAGTTGAAATCGGAGAATTGGCATCCCTAGCAAGGAATGGGGCAAAACTGAGTTAACTAAACAGCAAAAAAAAGGGGCCAACGGCCCCAACTAAAGTAACAAAGGAAAACACGAGATAGAGTAAAATTAACTTCGTGACAGTGTTTCTAACCAACGGGTGAGTAGATTCAGCGAGGCCTGCTGGCGATAGGTCGCTGTCGATCGTTGATCGTCTATGGGGCGAATGATTTCGCGATAACAATCAACAACCTGACCAATAAATTTCGGTTTAGCCAATGTTTCCAATGACCGACCAATAACCAAAGACTCCAATTCGCGGCTACGCACCACTGTGGGTCCAACCGCACCGAATGCAACACGCCAATCCTCTATCACCGGCGCTTTCTTTGGAAAACGCTTGATACGAGCCAAGCCAGCCACTGATAACTTGCTTAGCGCATTAGCCGCTCTTGTCCCCACTTTGTGGTAAAACACTTCTGGCAAATCATGGTGTGGAATAATGATATGAGTGAGCATTTCATCTTCCCTTAGCGCGGTAACCCTTGGCGCTGAGATGAAATCTTTCAGTGGCATCTCCCTTTGTCCATGAATGGATGACAAAACAACGTGAGCATCTAGCGCATACAAAGCAGGCAATGAATCCGCAGCTGGCGAAGCATTGCAAATATTCCCGGCTAATGTGGCACGGTTACGTAAGGCGGGAGCCGCAATTTTTGCGACGCTTTGACGAAGAATCGAAGGCACCAAGGGATTGCGCTCAATATCGGCCAGAACAACACCAGAGCCAATATATAAAGCTTGCTCTTGATTGTTCTCATCTTCGTGATCTGTCGTCAAAATGTATTGTAATTCATCGATGCTATCGACAAACAATATATCGTCCTCAAATCGAGGTGACATCCCTGCCCTAACGCCATGCTGAACCATAAGATCAGTGCCCCCAGAGAACACTGTCATCTTGCCTGTCGACAAGGTATCCAATGCCTGTGCCAGCGTTTCAGGCCGATAGACGTTTACCATAAGCCCTCTCCTTTTTGCGCGGCAATCTTGGCGGCTTCAACAATCATCCCATAGCCCGTACAGCGACAAAGATTGCCTGAAATAGCAGTACGAATAGTATGTTCAGAAGGATTAGGATCAACCTCAAGCAAGGCATAAAGCGCTAAGACCATCCCTGGGGTACAGAACCCGCACTGCACCCCTTTTGCCTCGAGCAAGGCATTGATCACGCACAGGCCTTTTTCGGTCTGCCGTAACCCCTCCAGCGTCATGACATCACCGCCCTCAACTTGACTGACAGGCATCATGCAAGCATTGACCAATCGTCCATTGAACAGCACAGAACATGCGCCACACTCACCCTCACCACAACCTTCTTTGGTTGCAGTTTGCCCCATAGTGCCGCGTAAGGTATGAAGCAGCGACTGCATTGGTTCAACGTCTACAGCGACAAGATCGCTATTAAGGTAGAATTCAATCTTCATTGATAGGATCTCCATTGCCAGCACTTATCGTCTTAATTTGAGTGCTCTTTCCATCAGCAAGTGCCTCACACACTTTTTCTGGCGTAACCGGTATTGATGAGAGTGGTACACCAATGGCATTCTCAACCGCAGCAGAAAATGCAGCAGCACCGCCATTATGCGTCAGCTCACCACCACCTTTTGCACCATTTGGCCCATATGGGTACGGGTTATCAACAAGTGCACTGCCAATAGCTGGAACATCAAGCGCTGTCGGGATAACATAATCGGCCATTGAGCGTTGAGCAAAAACGCCATCTTGGGTGAGCTCTAGTTTCTCACAACTCCCATAACCCAGTGCCTGCACCAAACCGCCTTCAATCTGGCCTCTAAAAATCGTACCGTCGATGGCCTTACCAATGTCATATACCGCCCAGGCGCCAGTAATTTCAGCTTCACCTGTTGCCATATCGACCTCAACTTCGACCACGTTGGCGCCGTAGCTGGTTGCTTGGTAGGCATTACCTTGGTAAGTATCTTGATTCCACTGGTGATAGTCAGGCTTACAGTAAACCTCTTCTATCTCTTGTCGCTCTCCTTCTAACCAGGTTTTTTTAAGTTTTTTCGCTGCTTTTTCGAGGATATAGCCGACGATCAAAATCGAACGTGAAGCAACTGTCGGGCCTGAATCGGGGACTATTCCTGTATCGGGCACTGCAACCTGAACAAGATCTATATGTTTATCGAGAGTATCTGCCACGATCTTACGGAAAGTCAGGCTTAACCCTTGGCCAATATCTGTATTAGACGCGAGGATTTGCACCGTGCCGTCAGGCTCTTTAACCAATTTGACTTTGGCCCTGACTAGCGTGTCCTCCAAATCACCGGCAAAACCACAGCCGTGCTGGAATATCGCTAACCCTATACCTTTGCTTTTGCCTTTAAGGCGATCAGGGTGTGTTTCTTCCATTTGGCTAAATTCGGCGGATTTGCGCTGATAATCCGACATATCGAGCACTTTTTTCAGCATCTCATCAAGTACTAACTCACCGAATATTTCAGCGCCAGTTAGTGATTGGGATTGAGATGTCAGCATATGCTGTTGTTTGAAAGTGACAGGATCAGCATCAATTTTTTTGGCGACGTGGTGAATGTGGGTTTCCATACAGAAGCAGTTTTGTGGAGAACCAAACCCACGGAAGGCACCCGTCGGCACGGTATTCGTTGCCCAAGCATGGCCTTCAACACGGACATTGGGAATGTCGTACACATTGGTTGCCGTTGTGATGGTTCGTTGCAATACGATGCCCGATAAACTCAGGTAGGCGCCGGCATTAACATCGAACTTGATATCCATGGCAACAATCTTGCCATTAGCATCAACACCGGTTTTATAATGGAAAGTGACAGGATGACGCTTAGAGGTGGTGGCAATATCTTCCCCGCGTTCAAAGATAAGCCTGATTGGTTGTTGCAACTTTTCGACAGCAACGGCTAATGGCGCTGCAAGCACATCAGGAAAGTCTTCCTTACCGCCAAATCCGCCACCGGTTGGACATTGGATCGCCCTAACATTGTCATGGCCCAGTACAACCGCCATGGTATGGTGCACATACCAAGGGCACTGCATCGAGCCTTCGAGTACCACTTTGCCCTCTTTTAGATAGCAAACCGCCCCTTGCGTTTCTAGGTAGATATGCTCCTGATAACTCGTAGAGCAGGTCTCTTCAATAATGGTGACCGCATTAGCGAAGCCAGATTGAATATCCCCTTTCGTCAGCGTATGGCTATCAAGAACATTGTTATCAGCGTGAATGGCACCGTCTTTCAGTGCCTTGGATTGCTCTATGGTATAGGCAGGTGTCAACGCCTCATAATCGACATGGATTTCATTGAGAAGTGAATCAACGACATCGGGATCAGGCCCGACGACTAAGTAGATCACCTGACCGACAAACCGCACTTCTTTCTCAGCAAAAGCTGGCCAGTCGATTTCGACAATTGGCAGCACATTCTGTCCGGGAACATCATCTGCACCAAAAATATGGTAGCCGTCAGGCAAGGATGGAAGTGTTACCGATTTAATCAGCCCACGAGGGCAAGAAGAGCGATAAAACCGCCCTTCTAATAGCCCCTCGTAATGGCGATCGGCAATATATTTCGCAGCTCCTGTGGCTTCCTCCCACTTAAAGCGCGTATTTACCGTATCCATAACGGGATCTCACATTAATCCAACTGATCCATGGTTTGCCATAAACGCTTAGCGACCTTGCGAGCCTCTGCGTATATCGGCGCCACATCGAACGGGAACGCTCGATCTTCATAAACAAAGCGACCTTCAACCACCACGCTATTCACATTGCCCGCATTGAAGCCAAAGGCAACATGACCCGCGAGGTTATCCGCAACCAATGGCGTCGGGCTGGTGTAATCAAGGATGGTTAAGTCCGCTTTATTGCCTGCATCTAGGCGACCGAATTTCGCGCCGAAGTTACGGGCCAAAATTTCATTACCGTTCCATAGATGACGCAAGAAACTGTCAGGCCATAACGGACCACCCGCATCACGATGTTTGAAGAAGGCGAACTTCAACTCTTCAAACATATCAGCCCCGATACCATCAGTACCCAGTGCGACATGCTGGAAGCGCGTCAGTTTGTCGTTGTAACCCACACTGTTGTTCATATTCGAACGGGCGTTGTGGACCAAGAAAGCGTTTTTACCGTTCAGAATGGCAATATCCTTATCGGATAAGAACAAACCGTGCGCCAGTAACGTCTTCTCGTTGATCAAGCCGAAGCTATCTAAACGCTCAACAATGTCTTGGCTATAGTGGTGGTGGCTATGGGTCACGTCATAACGATCTTCTGCCACATGAACATGGATCCCACGACCCGTAGCCTGTACCGCTTCAGCCATCATAGACAGGCCGTCGTTGGTGACAGTAAACGGCGCATGTGCACCGATATGGGCTTCGACCAAGTAAGGTTCTTCACCCTTCTCCTTCGCACTGTCAATCAACTGGGCAAACGCGATATTTTCTTCAACGCCTGCCACCATTTCTTTCATGCCGTGGTTACGGTCAGTGGTTTCAAAGCAAGTCATGCCCCGCAAGCCCGCCTTCATGAACCCTTGACGCAAGGTGCTCAGAGAGCCTGCGATATAGTTTGGCGATGCATGATGATCAATCACCGACGAACAACCGCACTTGATGGCTTCGAGTGAACAAATCAAGCCGCTGTAGTACACCGCTTCTTCATCCAACGCTCGGTCCATTCGCCACCACAGGTTCTTCAGTATCGAAATGAAGTCAGGGCTTGGCTTGATATCTGCCATGATCCCGCGCGCCAATCCCGAATAGAAGTGATTGTGAGAGCAGACAATGCCCGGCATAACCAGTTTTCCGGCCATATCCTTGATGACGGCATCAGGGTAGTTAGCAGCCAAATTGGCTCCAACTTCCTTGATTTTATCGCCATCAATAACAATATCGACGCCTTCTTTGATCAGTGCAGGCTCAAACTGCACCGCTGTTGCGTTTCTGAGTACTAACATTCCCTGACTCCTCACTAAACGTCTACTTTGCCAAGCAGGTAGCTGTGGTTAGCCATGACATAGTTAATAATCGTCGCTTCATCAGCTAGCGATTCTGGCATGTCCACGTTGCCCTGCTCATTAATACGGAAGGAATAAATCTCACTGTGACTGCGAACCAACACTTCCTCACCATCAACGAAGAATCCGGCATTGGTGCTGTTGGCAAAGTCTTCACGCAAGTTGAATAGCGTGAACTTGTCTTTGTACGGCTTGCTATCCCATGGGCAGAACTGAGCACAGTTACCACATTCATTACAGTACGCATCTAGGTGTAATGTCTGGAACTGGTCACGGAAGCCTGGAATTGGCAGCGAAATATTGGCACGGTTCGGGCAGACATCGACACACTTGCTACAAATGTACGAACATTCCAAACAGCGTTTTGCTTCTTGATCGATGAACTCCTCACGGTCCGCTTCTTCCAGCTGATTTGCTGCAATTAACTTAACCTGGATATCACCTTTACGCGCGTATACCGCTTCTACCTGAACATCAGATTTAGCTTCAAGTTGTTCATCGGCCTGTGCTTCACGGGCCAGAATAGCGGTTGCCGCTTTACGGCCACCTGAGATTGCCGACACGATTGACGATGGGCCTGTATGGGCATCACCCATCAAGAACACATTTTCAACCTCTGTTTCACAACTCTCTTTGTCGACAACTGGCCAGCCGTCTGTTCCCATCGGGATCCCCATGCGAGAAAGCACTTCGCAGTTCGACTGCTCACCCACCGCAGTGATCAAGGCATCCACCTGAAGCTCAATCGTCATGTCTGTGGCAACAGGGCGGCGACGTCCTTTTTCATCCGGCTCACCCAATTCCATTACACGTGCGGTCAACTTACCATTGGCCTCAAACTGCTCTGGATTGGTCAAGAACATGAACTGCACGCCATCTTCCACGGCTTCTTCATATTCTTCTTTGTAGGCAGGCATTTCCGCGATAGTACGGCGATAAAGAATCGTCACCTTCTCAACACCCGGTACTTTCAATGCAGCACGGGCACTGTCCATTGCGGTGTTACCTGCACCCACAACGGCCACATGTTTACCTAACTGTTGCAGCTCGCCATCATTGAAGCTGCGTAGGAATTCCAGCGACTTGAAGATATTGGTGTTACCACCAGCCAATGCAATTGGGTTGCCCTTATCAGCACCTATACCCAAGCAGACATATTTGAAACCACTTTGTTTAAGTGCATCGACTGTCAGCTCTGGGTTGCAGCCGTACTCAATATTCACCCCGTGATCTTTCACGAACTGGATATCGTGTTCTATCGCTTCAGCAGGAATACGGAACTGAGGGATAATATTTTTCACCACCCCACCAGCATTTTTTTCTCTCTCAAACACGGTGACAGGGTGACCCGCACGCGCCATGAAGTAAGCAGCAGAAAGTCCTGCAGGACCGGCACCGATCACCGCTACTGGGTGTTTGGCCGTATCTAGGCTTGGCTCATGCCATTTAGACTTGTACTCATCCCAGCCTTTGGACAAGGCGATTTTCTTCATCTCACGGATATTCAGCGCACCTTCGTAATCACGACGGGTACAGTTGTACTGACACTGGTGATCACAGATATGGCCGGTGATAGAAGGCAATGCATTACGGGCATAGATGACTTCGAGCGCTTCGGTGTACTTATGCTCGCCCATCAAACGGATATATTCAGGAATATCTTGGCTGATAGGACACGCAGTCACACAAGGTGCGACATAACAGTCAGTCAGCGGCACGGCTTTCTTGACACTGATTTCTTCAGGACCACGCCATTGTTTTTGGACATAATCAGCATCTAATGATTTTGCCGCTAATGCCTCTAGCTTAACCAAGTCGACCTTGCCCATGCCCCACTCGTCGCTGCCTTCTAGCTCTTTGGCACAATCGGCCAAACGAAGGTAACCACCAGGTTTAAGCAAATCAGTCGCCATAGTGATAGGACGGATCCCCGCTTCGAAGATCTCGCGGATATTGAATTTGCTGGCACCACCAGAGTATGAGATTGGCAGTGTGCCGTTGAATTCGCGGGACAGTTCTAACGCCACATTGATAGACAGCGGGAACAAGGCACGGCCAGACATGTACATTTCTTTATCAGGCAGGCGCCCTTTTTTATTTAGAGTACCTAGGGTGTTGGTGAGCTTGACACCAAAGCCGATGCCTTTCTCTTTGCCTAGGTCAACCAAACGGTGCAGCATCTCTTTAGCCGCTTCGATTTGTAGATCGTGGCTGAAAGACTCTTCGCTCAGTGCGACATAATCAAAGCCAGCATTGTCGAGGATCCCACGGACACGCTCAAAACCCAATAACGTCGGATTCAGCTTAACGAATGTATTGATCCCCTTTTCTTCAATCATATAGCGACAAATCGCTTCAATTTCATGAGGAGGACAACCGTGCATAGTAGAAAGGGTGACACCACGGGTTAACTGGGCAGGAATCGCATCGATCATGGCATTCAAATGATCGCGTTTTTCTTCTAGCTGATACTCACGAATAAACTCGGGATCTTGGATGAAGGCTTTCAGCTCGTTGGTATAGCTGGCAAAATTGGGGTGCTCACTCGCATCGAGCATATCGTGGATATATTTCTGCATTGGTGGAGTCTGGATCCCAGACAAGTCATAACCCACACTCATATTGAAGATAAATGACTTATTCTCACCGTCTGTTCGCGGCGCAAAGACTTCTTGCAGTAAGTGCAAGGCAATCCATGCCTTCAGATACTCATCATACGCTTTAATAAGGGTAAATTCGGTCGACCATTCGGTATTGAAACACTCATCTTCCGCATCGATACATGGCTTTGCTAGCTCAAGTTGGTCGAGCTTCTGGACGGTTTTCAGCTCCATGAAACGGCCACCCGCCAACCATGATGTAATGATATTCTGGGCAAGTTGAGTATGTGGTCCAGCTGCTGGGCCAACAGGGGTTTCACAGTACTCTCCCCATACCGACAACGAAGTGTTGCTCGCTTTGCGGTAGAACTGTTTTTCTGGAATACCAAAGATAGATTTACTTTGCTTATATTCACTAAACATTCGGTTAAGTAGCTCACCGAACGGAACGGGACGCATGATGTCTCCCATGATAGATCTCCTTGATGTTATTCTTTTTCTTCTAGGCACGTTTATTTACACAATGTGTAGGGCAAAAGCGTATAAATACGTTAATAGCTAAAGAGCAACTACTAAGCCAAACTTTTTAACATTATTAAAACCTAGTAATTTATTAATTAATTTCGTGAGCGAAGTCGAAAATTCAGCGTTTTTGATAACTAAAGGAAAAGAAACAAATTTATCTACAACAAGAAACCATCAATAAACACACCCCGTAAATGAGGATGATTATTAATTAAATTAAAAGGCTATCATATTAATAAAAGAACTATCAGTTTGATATTAATCATACTGATAGGTATTACCTCGCAAGGAAAAAACAAATAAGATAATGAGAAAAACAAAATGTGATATAAACATGCTATATCTATCACATTAATAATAACACCAGAATAAACTATCAAATTGATAGTGCTAATGTGACATTTCACACAAATATTTATAAGCTTGTGGAGTATCAACATCTAAATGTATTTCTTCGCAAGACATGTCTAAATATTTAACTTGATCACGGAAAAGAATTTCTTTCATCGATGACTTTATATCGGCATTAATCACTGTGTTTTTCAAGCTATGAGGGATCAGCACAGGATGGCCCGGTCGTATTGCACTGCCAGGAAACACAGTACATCCACCTCGTGCAAACCATAAATCGTGGAATATATATGAGGGAATGCAAGGCATATCACCATGGGTAATAAAAAAGTAATCACTCTCTACATGCTTGAGTCCCTGCTGGATAGAGCTAAACATGCCATCTTTGTAACTCTCATTACGCACCAATAGCACTCTTTCATTATCCTTATACTTTTCAACAAGTTCTAACCACCTATGACCCACAACCAAAATCACTCTGCTACAAAATGAGAGCGTATTTTCGATACTTGCATCAAGGATTGTATGCTGCTGATAAGGTAGCATGAGTTTCCAACTTCCCATTCTTGATGATAAACCTGCCGCAGGTATAACACAGTCTAAACGCTTGGGACTTAAATATTTATCCATAATAAAGACACTCATTAAATAACATTTATGGTTTATCAGATGAAGACACGATTAATTGAAAGCAATCCAGATGAATTCATCTTGCCTGAGTTATATAAATACACTTTAACATCTAAAGACACCCCTTTATTTATTACTCTAGTCGGCGGTGGTGGAAAAACATCGGCTGCATTTTGGTTAGCGGAAAAGTTCAAGCAATGGGGCTGTTCGGTCTGTGTAACCACGACAACCAAAATGTATTTACCTACTCAAGATCAAGCTGATTATATTATTCCTCTTGATGCTATAAATTGCAAAAAAGACGATGGGATAAATAACAGCCATAATTCTTCAGCACAAAACTCGTTTTGTATTTGTGATCCTACAATCACTTTTATCTACAAATCATTGATAACGGATCATTTAAAAACACCCAAAGCTAAAGTATTAGGGTTATCTGAAAAAGAGATAAAAATGATCGAAAACGATGGTCCCTTCACTGTTTTTATTATTGAAGGCGATGGTTCGCGAGCACTACCAATAAAAGCGCCTAATGGGAATGAACCTTGCATCCCTAGTTATTCAAATATGGTGATTGGTGTCACTGGCGCAGAAGCCATCAACCGCAAGGCAGATCCCTGTCACATCCACCGTTGGCCAGCTTTTTCAGCGATGACCAAGTGCCAACCAGGTGATGTGATTGATGTTCAAGTATTGCAATCGTTGATATCTCATCCGCAAGGGCTCTTTAAATCAACCCCAAAAACAGCAAAAAAGATCTGGTTGATAAACAAAATAGACTTGGCCAATGATGCTCAAACAGTGAGCAACATAGCAGAAGAAGTGTTGGCAAACTGCCCACAACTCAACGCAGTTTGGCTAACGGAAATGCAAGCGGAAACACCAATCAAAAAAGTAATTTTGAAGGAACAAGTAGCTAATGCCACTGAGTCATGCCACTGAATCATAGCAGCTACCTGACTTCGCCAGTACAGAGGTCATAAATAATGAATATATTTGCCAAGGCAGCCCAGTTAGAACAAGAGAACGTTCCATTTGCACTTGCCAATATAATAGAAACTCGCGGCTCTGCACCGCGCCATTCAGGCCAGATGATCATCAAAGCTGATGGCACCATCACAGGCACTGTTGGCGGTGGGATGATTGAGCGATATGTGATCGATCAAGCCTTGGAAGCTCTACAGGAAAGAAAGCCCCGCGTTGTTAAAGGCCGTATGACCCGCAATGGCCCAGATGCCATGGATATGGATTGCGGTGGTGCGATGACAGTGTTTATCGATGTTTACGGCTTACGCCCCAGTTTGATTCTTATTGGTGCAGGGCATGTCAACCGTGCCGTCGCCCAAGCAGCCCACGTGCTTGGCTTCGATATTTCGGTCGCCGATGCCTATGCTGATAGTCTGCTCGAAGCGCATTTCCCAATCGGCACCAAACGTCTACTGGGCGATACAATGGAACAGGCCATTGAACAACTCGATATCAACAAAGACAGCTATGTCGTCATCGCGACGAATCATCAAGATCAAGATGCCATATCCAAAGTCGTGGATTGTGAAACCCGCTATACCGGTCTTATGGCGAGTCGTCGAAAAGTACAGACACTTTTTACTCACCTGCGTCAGAGTGGTGTCGATGAAAATCGGATCAAAAATATCCACTCCCCTATCGGTTTCAATATCGGAGCAGAAACACCAGAGGAGATCGCCATCAGCATTATGGCGGAAATCCTTAAAGTGAAACATGAGTCAGTTGGCGGCCAAATGAAAGACGACACCCGCCTTAACCGCAATAAATTGGTATTACTACGCGGCGCCGGAGACATATCAACCGGTGTAGCTGTTCGCTTGTTCAATGCAGGTTATAAAGTCGTAATGACAGATATAGCCAAACCAACCATGATTCGCTGCGGCGTATCGTTTGGGCAATGCTTATATGGCAAACCAATAGAAGTAGAAGGGATCACAGCCTGCAAAGCCAACAACAAAGACGAAGTGTTCGATATCATTGACCGCAACCAAATTCCGGTCGTGATTGATGAAGATTGCAGCTCGGCTGAGACGCTGAAACCCACATTCTTAGTCGATGCTATCCTTGCTAAGCACAATCTCGGTACTCAAAAAGACATGGCGCCAATTACCATAGCCTTAGGCCCGGGTTTTACCGCAGGTAAAGATTGTGATGCCGTTATTGAAACCAACCGAGGCCATCATTTAGGCCGAGTGATTTACCACGGTTCAACCCAGCCAAATACTGGCATTCCCGGCAATATTGCTGGCTATACCCACCAACGCGTACTTCGAGCGCCATGTGCAGGTGTCATGCATAACCACGTTAAACTCGGCGATCTGGTTGAAGAAGGTGATGTCATTGCCCATATCGGTGACAGCCCTGTTATCGCGCCACTAAGCGGAATGGTACGCGGGTTATTAAACGATGGCCTGACCGTTCGAGAGGGCTTTAAGATTGGTGATATTGACCCTCGAGGTCCTGAAGCGGATTACACGACGGTATCGGATAAAGCACGCGCAATTGCAGGTAGTGTATTAGAAGCCATGTTACACCTTGAGCACAAGAGAGTAAGCTAATCAATCACCTAGCTCTCTTTACCTTGACCTTTAGCTAGGCATTCTCACAATAACTAGAGTCGCATACAGCCTGACTTGTATTCATCAAGTCAGGCTGTATTCTAAGTCACGTCGACCCGAGTTAAAATGGGAGGATTTGCCAGAGTTTAGAACAATGAAAACGAAGAAGGACCGACAAGTTAGACCTGTTTAATATTGTTAGTCCTTATTGTTAAAGTTAAGGTAGGTAAATAACTAATAATGTTGTAATTAAAGATATGAAGACAGTTTTACCCGTTAACTTTCTCGATAAAGTTAAATTTGAAATCGCTAAATATAATAATCCACAATATTTTGTTCAGTTTTGGCAGTTAGATGGCCACCTAGACAACCAACGTTTGAAAAGTGCCTTTGAAAAAGTTTATGAAGCCATCCCAAAACTTCAAACCAAACTGGTCTATCAAGACAATCAATATTTGTATCAACCATTTGACTATCAAAACAACTTTTTACTGGAAGAGACTGATCTGTGCCCGGTGACCGCTCTTCAGGTTGCTTTGAACAACAATTTTGAGCAGCTAGTATCGCAGGCGAACTTTGCCCCCTTTATTGCGATAAAGTTCGACAAGCGTGACAGCGATGAGTCCGTTCTGTGCCTTCTTATCAACCATATATTTTGTGATGCACCATCCGGTTACCTATTTAGAGAGCAATTAGCAGCGGAATACAACAACGCAGATGTAGATTTATCTGATACAACGCTGAGCCTGTCTGATGAGCAGTTTATACAGCAACAGGTTAGTGATAACGCCGCTTTTAATAAAGCGATAGAGCAGCAACGTTCACTATCAGCGTGCTTTTTGTCTGAGGCTAACCAGGTTGATCTTTTTTATCGAGAAGATACCAATAATGCCGTTATTTTTGACTTCTTTGATATTGATACCGCAACAGTTAAAAGACCAGAAGGCATGACTCTTAATACGCTGATCTCTTCGGCTATTGCCAAGGCGGTTATGGAATTGAAGGCGGACACATTGCAAGGCAGTGTCTCTATGTCGATCACCACAAATGTACGTCAAAATGAAGACAAGTTGTTCGGGAACTTTGTAAGCGCGATTCCGGTCAAGCTTGAGCAAGACGAAATAGAACATATTGCGCCGGCATTTCAGCAGCAAATCAACAACTTTAAAATGAACCCTCTAAGAGCATTGGTATCTTACGCAGGGTTTGCAACAAGCTTTGCCAATGCAACCCCAGAGCAACTGATGAATGGATTCAGGTTGATCAGCTCTAAATCTAATCTCTATATCTCGAATTTTGGCCATTACAACCGCAATCAGGATGAGCGTCTTGAATTTTCGGGCTCGACGACAATTAGAGCGGGCGGTTTCAATTTCCCATTGCAAGGGCATTATGGCCTGATAGTCACTTTGGTTCCATATAGCCATAAAGTAAGTGTAGGGATTGCAGTTTCGCCTTCTATTTTTAATAAGCAGGATTTAGAGAGCTTTAAAAGTCAGGTGGCAAAATATCTTAGTTAAGCGCCGTGACTGTGCTTAATAAAAAGAATAAGAGTGCGATGAAATAGTGATTAGGCTACACGAAAAGCGCCCTAAGCTCTTTATTGGGTCATGGCTCCAACCTTGTAGATCAATAGTAAAACTCTTGTTAGATAAAGGTGCCGATGACCCTATCGTGCCTTTCTTCTAATCTGGAGAAGCCGACAGTTTTCCGAACCAGTCGTTTCAAGCGAGCTCTTAGGGTGAGATTGGTTCGTTCAATCCTTTGCGTTTACCGATGATGTGCATCTCTCTAGGTAAGTTCGCTGAATAAACGCGGTAGTCATCTGTACAATAAAAAGGAATGATAAACTTCGACAGCAGACGTTGTCGCTTATTTAATGCATTGGTGATCACGCCTTTTTTACAGCTATCGTAACCCACGTTTGGACATAAACGTTTTAGTGACTTTGCTAAATTAGAGATCAATAGATTATCTCAAGTATAGGAAACCTTGGCTAGCAAAGGGCAAGGCCTGACCGTTCGTGAGGGCTTTAAGATTGGTGGTATTGACCATCGAGGTCCTGAAACGGATTACACGACGGTATCGGATAAAGCACGCGCAATTGCATGTCGTGGCCAACAAGACTTAAGAAAAACCCACCATAACTAAGGCTATTATCAAAACTGAATCAACGCCTAAATGAAGAGCAACAGTAAGCTGAAGACGATATTTAATATCACTTTTCAGCAGCACATCATTAAACTTATCTGAATTAAAATTACTCTCATTAACCCTTGATGCTATTTCTTCTTTAACAGACATAGCAAATTCAGTTGCTGTTTTTAGTACGCTAAGATTAGCAACGAAAAAAACTATTAGCCCTGCGGCAATAAAAATAGACATTACTCCGTCTAGTTTTTCAGCGGATTCCGTAAACATCCAACCACATACAGCAAAAATTGACACAGACCATTATGTCCAATATTGATTTACTCTATTTTCAACTTTTTCCCTAAGATCAAATAGCTCTGACATTTCCATTAAAACCCCCTTGTTCATAAGACTGCATTAAAGTGTGCTCCACTGAACCAGCAAACAACACTGAATCAGCAAGCAACACTGAACTCCGAACCAAAACCGCCGAGTGTAACGCATTGCCTTGTTAGCTGCCTTGGAAAACATCTATGAATCATATCGTTGAGGACAAGTAGCCTTTTTTGAGAATTCATCATTCGATGATAGATATTCCACATGTATATAATCAAGCTTCCACAGTGAACTTTCTTTCTTATATTCGATATTTATTGCTGTTGGCTCAGCAGATTCATCTAAACCGTTAATAGTCAAACAGCCTTTATAACCTTTGATTAGTTGATAGCTATTAATTTCTTTTTCGATGGAAAATGGGAGAGATAAAAGAAACGGATAAACCTCATTAAAATTACCAACGCCTCCATTATTCTTTAAAAACTTGGTATTTTCTACTGTAAGATAATCAGTGAGCAACTCATAATCACCCATCTTTACTGCTTCTTTAAATAAAGCATATGAATCATAAAGTTCAACATTACCTTTCGCATTTAAAAGCATTGATGATAAAAAAAACAAGAGAATAATTAATAAACGCATTACATAATCCCTCCAATTGCCCTTTGGAGCTCATGCTCTATCACTGCAGGTCGATTTTTTAAAGCTCTGGCAGCTCTACATAAAATACCTGAGCATGATAAAATCATATCTTCAATATCAAAATTTCCAGAAATAGATAAGCTAGCTACTTTCATAAAAGTAAATGTGGCTTTGTATTTTATATTCTTTTCATCAACTTTACTAAAAGAAACTGAAATAAACTTAACTTTAACTCCCAACTCTTTTAAAGCGTCATCAGCACTGAATGTTAAAACACCAACACTTCCTGACATTAAAACCTTTCCATGTTGATCTACGGTAACTTTGAAATTATCTTTGCTCCGCATCAACTCTGTGGTTATCCCTTTATTCTTTGAGTAGGCAACTTCTAATAACTTTGCAATTGTTACCTTAGCTTCAATTCTACTTGGCATTTCAATCCACTCATAATAGTACAAAGCTATAATGATATTTAAAATTAAAAAAATACCACTCAGTAAAATAAACAAATTAGAAGCATTCCGATTTTATATGTAGGTAGGTCATTAAGCTTTCAAATACTTGCGATCTAAGACCACCTTTAAAGCAACTAACAGCCATTTTCTACGCAACTCTTACGCATAATTCGCGCTAGACCTGCTGCCCGGCATTATATCGCCACACCTGATAAGCAAAGGAACGAGGAGATATGTATATTCCCCATCAAAAGTGCATGATTAAAACATCATGCACTTATACGGTGCACCCTCTGTAATGTGGGTGTCACTCTTCAAGAGTTAGAGACGATTCAATTATCGTTTAGGCACTAACGATGAATAAGGGGTACCAGCTGGATTACCGTATAGCGTGGAAAGAACATCCATTGCTGTTGCACTCCACGAACCAAAGTAGCCGTCAAGGTGATTAAACATCCCCAGCGCATGCGCTGCTTCGTGAGTCACAATGTCACTATCCCAGCTACACTGCCCATTACCCATGTTCACCCAAAGAAGGGTGTCATTGGAGTATGTCGATGTAGAATCGATAAGTATCGCCATGCTGCCATCGTAGGGAGCGGTTGATGCATTGGCACACATTGACTGTGGGTTGTCGCTAAACGCTTTACTGTAATAACCCGTGCCTTGAGCCACGACTAAGCCACCGATGATTCCATGGCTATTTTTAAATGTGTCTGCGGAAAAAGTGCCATTACCGACATTTTCTTGTGTATTTTGATTGTCGCGGTACACACTCAGATCTTCTGTAATCAGAGTGAAGTCGGTAAAAATATCGCCGAGTCGGTCTTCAATCGCCTTGATACCATTCACAATGACGGCGGGAGGGTTCGAGCCATCTTTTGATACATAATACAGAGGGATTTGATCTGAGATATCAAAGCGTACAGTCCCTTGTTGTTCAAACGTTGCTCCCCACATCTGATCGCTAAAGAGTGGTGGGAACCCCGTTGAATAGTTCGTCTTTTGTACGAGGCTCAACAGTTTCTGATCATCAACAGACTCTGCTTTTACCTTATCGTCACTGTCACCGCCACATGCGGTAAGTAACAATGTACTCAGTGCCAGAATGCCTGCTTTTTTCATGTGTGTAAATTTCACGGATAAACCTTATAATTATTAGATGGTTAATTCGCGATGAGTAATACATCAAAAGCTATCTTTTCCCTATGTGTTAGAACATGTTTTTTAAAAAAACTAAGGCATATACGCTTTTTATTGCTTTATCTTGCGATCGAAGCTTGCTTTGGTTAACACAAAAAAAATTGAAACTCGTAATGGGGCAGATTTGAGATAGTCATAGTGATTAACTCAAAAGTGGACAAAAGCGCGTTAGAATTGAATATTGAATCTGGCAACTTCAGATAAACTGAGTTTGGGCGAATGATTCCAACTAGGGCATATCTATCAAGTCGGTGGCTATTCAGGACGTAATTACTCTTTAGTTGCCCGTTTCCACCTTCTGTAACCTCGAAGGTAGCTTTCTGGATCGATACCACTTTCATTGTTAGCTTGAACGCCTATACGTTTAGCTACGTAAGGGTTCATCCCATACGCAAGGTACTCTTCAGCTTTATCTTCTAGACTCTTCTTTTGGTGTGATCTAAAAGATTCTTCGTCTTCCATCAACCTCAGATCACCGCCAACACGAACATAAAAATCAAAATGTTTATAATTATTCTTCTTATGACACCTTGCTGAATAGTTACCTACACCTCTTATTCGTGGCCCAAAGAAAACATCTTCAAGTTCTAATTTACCACCTGCCGCCATGTAAATATGAAAAGCCTCATTTATAGCAGAAAGTACTTCAATTGGAGGAAATCTTGGCCGCTCTAAACAATAACCAAGGTAATCTAACGGAGTCCCATCAATCTTGTCACTACGACTTACCCCACATTCATCATCATATTGAGCATAAGAGACGGCTTGCCACAAGTCTTCGACAGATTCTCTCCATGGGTATTTGTCAGTATCAGTTGATAGCTCATCTCTTAGTTCTTCTACTCGGTTCCAAGAATTAGGTTGAGTATCATTACTTGTCGGGCTAACTAACTGTTTGAGCATTGATATTAACTCTTCCTTTTCTTTCTTATCCATAGAACCTTCTACTCAGGTGATAATATCTTACACGTCTCGAAGTTTCGACTTTATTACTGCTTTAAATCAAATACTTACTATAATCAGGGCAAGTATTGCGATTAGCCAGATGCTCTTTCAGCTAGCTTATTCTTATGAAACCAATATTTCTACTCAATTAATCCTTTTTAAAGTCACGAACTATCAAAATTAGTAGGCAAATCAATGCTAGATTGAGCGGAGATGCTGTTAGCAGGCTGGATATTAATTCAGACATTTGTTGGCCTCTCTTAAACCGTTAGGATGTCATCATTATCTCTGCTGGATATGAGTTAATGAAGGACATGATCACTCTTTATTTGTCCGCTTACATTTTTCACAACACACCTCTATAGTCACTGCATATTGAATATCCACCGACTTGATGGACATATGTGTGGTATCTACTTGCATTAGGAAATATAGATCAAAGGAAGGATCCGTTACGCGCTCCATTAGATATTTAAACTCACTTTGGGGCACTTCTGTGTTACGAAGTGCCAACTGTGAAGGTTCTGGACAAAAAAAATTTAGACTAATCACTCTAGAGCGACAAGTTTAGATTAGGAAATACTATGGTTAATGCATTGCGCACCTGCCAATGCAGAGGCATGAAGCGCCGTAACATTGGCCTGATGTTGCTAATTATTAGAGTCGATTGTTCACGAGTCGTTTCTCGTCATATTTGGCATCTGGCCTAACATGCCAGACTTCCCAAAATGGAACGTCTCAAGCTGGGCTCGCGGCGTTGAGCTAGACTTGATCGAGCTTGTATGCAAAGCATCATCTTTCGTGCTGGCAGCGTAAAGCTGACCTGAGAATGGGATGCTTGTGTCGTAGTTTTCAAACCACCTCCCCATCGCTTCCGTTAACTCTTTATCTGATTTATCTACATGCGCCAAAAATGCGCTATGGTTTGCAAAGAGTCTTAAGTCATGGACTAAATTCGGGTTCTTTTCATCAGGAAATGCAGCGGCCATCAAGATCCCTGGGATTTTTTCATACCATAAATTACATACGCTCTGAAAAGAAGTCCCCAACTCTTTCATCTGGCCCGGTTTAACATAGCGCATTGTAAATCCAAATAATGCAGGGCCCTCTTCTCCTCCGCCATCTGCTTTAATAAAACCAGCCATACTTTTCTTAAAATCGTAACGCACACATGGAATATTCTGAGTCTCAGCAAGTGTATCCTTGTCCCAACCACCATACACAATCAGTGTATCAGGATCTTCTGCTGTACTTTTATAAGTAGCCCATAACGGTTCACTCTCAGTTGGTCGGCCCCAATCGTTAGCGAAAGCATTTGCACTCTTAACCCAGATAACATGCCAGTAAACCAATGGTTCTTCTTTATCAGGAAATGCAAAGATAGCCTTAACGTCTGGATTGCTCTCGTAGACAGACTTGGAAAACGCTTGATACTGGATCTTAAACTCTTCTAACATGTCATCCTTGATACGACGCTTGCCGTAAATGATGACTGGCGTTGTTTCAGCCGCCCCAGTAGGAGCCTTTGCTTCACCAAGCACCTGCGGAGCCGAGTTATCTATCTTTTCATTTTTTGCTAATTTCATATCTGCTCCAAGTAAAGCTTGCCTATTTTAATCAACTCAGAAAATTTAAATTTTCACTAATTAAATTAAAATTTCAGGTATAAAAAAACCCTCTGGCGATTTCGCTCAGAGGGTTTTTTTAAAGACGCAAAAAGCTACCCCCCGAAATTTATCGTGGTGGTAGTGGTCGTGTTAATTGCGTTTACATAAATTCGTTTCATATTTTATAAGTAACAAATCTTTTATAACACAGCAAGCTTTCTTCAAAAAATGTACTTTATTTTTGAGTATAGCGGTAAGTCATGGGGCATGAAGTCTAATGGGACAAAAGCTTACGTTTAGTGCTTCAAAAGCGTCCATAAAATTGAGCATAGTATTCGCTCGATGCCCCATAACTGAAGGTCTTTCACTGGCAGTTTTTTTTGATGTCTGATACTTCGTAAAGCGATTAGAAAATGTATCACAAGCTCGCATTAACAGTCTGCTAATGAGTTTCAACTCTAAATGATAATGGGGCATTTCCAAATTAGCCATTAGAGCTGAACCGCGCTAACTGCACTTTCCTCACGAAAACCACCTAAAAACCACTCAAACTGGAAACCGGAATTTCAGAAAATTCATCGCTTTTTTATAAGTCATTTAGAAACAAATAGATAAGATGAAAAAGCCAGTCCAGTTTGGCCGGAAAGAATCCAGAACAGGACTGGAAACCACAAAATGTCATTTCCAGTCTTGGGCTGGACTAGCCCAACGAAAAATCAATAACTTACAAGACGGTTTCCAGTTTAAAAAGCCAATTTTTCCGGTAATAAGCTGGATTTCGAGCGAAATTCCGATAATAAGCCGAATTATGGGCAGAGCAGACGAAAAGAGAGCTAGGGGGGCTCTCTTGGTACTGCCGTAGAGGTGTCATAAGTGTAGTTGAAAACCTGGTAATATTAATATCAACATTACTATTAATTGCGTCTTCCTGTGACGCAAATTTCAGACAAAAAAAAGCACCTGAGTGACCAGGTGCTGTTGATGGTTTATTGTCATTTTGTTCGCCGCCGTTTTTTACCCTTGTAGTTAGGTGATAACTCATCAAACCTTTCTAACAAAATGGTTTCAGCGTGCTTGGGGTAAATCTCGAATAACCCACACCCTTCTTCATTCAACCTCAAAATAGGGTCAATTTTCGCCAACTTCAGCGCACATAAACATTTGGTTTTACTTCTGCCGTTGAAAAAAGCCCACTTATTCAGGATAAAATAACGATCTTCCACTCGCTTCAAAACACAAGTCGGTATCTGTTCATTGATTTTTGGAGCATCATGGCCAGCAATGCCTTTAAAAAAATCACTCGCTAAAAAAGCAGTAACATTCAGCCTCTTCGTGCCTAAATAGGTTGGCAGTAATCCAATCGGCATTAGGCCAATGTTGTGCTGTTTATACGCTTGTGTATATAGCGTTTGAAATGTCGCTTTATGCACAAAAAGTCTGTCAATAAATGTCCCCTTCACCTCACTCGCGATTTGCACAGGCAAAACACCCTCACTCATTGCCAAGAGAACATCACTTTCATAGAGGCCCGCAGTAAACAGGCAGGCTTTAGGAACCAGGCCATCATAACGTTCATAGCCATCAGTAATGCGATTAACGACCGGTACGTTCATGAATTTTGCGACAACATCTTTCAAATTGAAGAGTGCATCTCTTTTGGCCGCTGTGGGGTTCACTTGGGTAAAGAAACCCGAGAGTTTTAATCGTTCTAAATCGCCAGGCTTGATACCTAAACCTTTGCTTAGCGGTGAAGCCTTGATGAGCTCGTGCGTCTCTACGTTCTCACACTGCATTGCTGCATGTTTACTGCTTTTAATGATCTCAAGCGCTCTGGCTCGATCAGAAAAGACCTTTTTGTCCATATCAAATGGGGGCGTTACTTGATTTGCCGATAAAGCGAGAGCATCGGCTTGGTCGTAAAGAGTCAGTGGTAACGCCTCCCCAATAATCGCGATTTCTTGGCGCCACCGACAAGAGAGCTTATCCCTCAATTGTTGCCTTGCTGTATCACTGTGAAGTAACCCCCACGCTTTATCCATCAATGCCATGGTTTCTGTTATGCGCATTTCACGAATGCGCATATCCGTTGTAAAGAGATCGTCAGAGCGGATCACTATCATTGCCATGTTTAACAAGCGCTTGAGCGTAGTTAAAGAGGCGGCACCTTGATTCACTTGAGATTGCCAATCGGGCATTGCCATTTGATGGCGTGACCACCCCTCCACAGCGGATGCACAATGAAAACAACGTCCACCGACACATGTCTCAATCACTATCGCTTCACCACAATGAGGGCAAGTTTCTATGAGCTTCTCTTGATGCAAAGGACAGACGCAGTACAAGGCATGTTGCCATGCTTGCCGGTGGTATCGCGTCTCCTCTACACAGCTCGAGCACATACGTATGGCTCGAACTTTCATATCACTCGTCCCTTTGACACTGGGTGCCCAAAGCGCCTTCAGTTCAGGGGGACGCAATACATCAAGCAACGCACTCTCTGAAACGTTTAAAGCCTTGCCTAATGATGAATACATGTCTTGCTCAGAACGAGAGCCCGGTAGAAACCAAGGCTTACTCTGACGATTAAAACCAAGCAAAGCCAGAATATCACCATAACTGCAGGCATTAACGTCGGCTAATCGCCAGACAAAACTTTTAATACTTTCACCAACCATAGGGCTGCGACGGACAGACAGCGATTGATCATTTCGAGGCCCAAAAATCATACCGCCACCTTTTGAAATACGCGGTTAACCTTAACCCGATCTTCTTCAAATGGGTTTAAACCGATCTCTTCCTGACGCTGGATAAAGTACCGCTTAAACGCCTGAGCAAAAGCGTATAAATCTAACTCTTCTTGGCCATTCTCTAGTGCGACATAAATCGCTTCCGTTGCTAACTTTTTGATTAATGCAAGGCTCCCCTCAGTGGCTAAATACAACCGTTTCAGAGCGACCCCTTTAAACTCAAACGCCAAGGGTAAAGGGGCGTTTTTCATCAACTCTGCCACAAACTTACTGAAGTACTCGATAGCCTGGTGACTGCGCATATTAAACCCAGGTAGTTCATACAAATTATACAAACGTTGAAACTGCCGATTAATTTTCAGCAACTCAGCCACAACCTCTGTCCCCGAAATGACAACGGGGATCTTCATCTCCTTCATAAACCCCTTGTAGAAGTTGGCAGTTAAGAGCGCGCTCTGTGTTGACTTACACTCGAAGAGATCTTGAAATTCATCCAAAATAATCATAATCACCCCTTTTTCGTGAAAGAGCTTGACCAACCTTTTTCGCATGTCCTCAGTCGTCCCGGAGGTCGAGTTAACAGCCCCAAGCTCAAACAACAGCGAACTGTAGAAACCTTTCGCCGTTGTGAACGTCTTCGCTGTGATGTTAATGACGGGTTTTTCATCCGAGTTAGCGGGTAGCATGGCTTGCAGTTTTTCCTCAAATGCTCGGCATACCGTACTTTTACCGACACCTGTCGCCCCTGAAACCGCAACAGATTCAAACTCATCGCTGCACGAGAAGCAAAGGGCCTTCTCGAAGGCCTTGAGTACCCTTTTGAAATGCGGGTGATAAACATAGGATGACTTAAAATCAATCAACGTCGGGTTCTGAAACTGACCTAAAATACTGCTTTTCATTAACCTTCACCCTCATCCCAATCGTTTTCATTCACATCATCAAATGCATCGATACTCACACTGTCCTTCTTCATCATGAGCAATTTATCGATTTCAGCTTGTGCGTTATCCACGTCTAATGGCGGGTTCACTGGACGTTTCTTGCGGCCCTTTCCTGTATTTTTTACACGTGATTGGTTTTCAGCAATATGCTGCTTACTCCGCTGTTGATAATTCGTTGATTGATAGTCTGATTCAATCGAAAGCGTGCCATTGATGTACTTCGTTTCACCCAGCGACATCCCCTCTGTAACAAGTGGGTTGGTACAGGGAACACGCAAGTACTCATCGTTAATCGTGTCATGCACCACAACATGCGACATGTCGCTATGGGAAACATAAATATTGATTTGGGGATTTTTCTTCTGACTTGGCTTTTTGAGTTCACGGTGTAGTTGTTGCAACTCCTTACTGTGATAGAAAAAGTGCATGTTTCTAACCCCTTTCGTCGGGTCGAGTGTGGCAACTTTAACACGCGGGTACGCCATGCGGATTTTATACGCTTCAAGTGGAGGTGAAACATCCGTGAAATATGCCCCCTTTTCCCATACATTGAACGGGGTATCACCGTTTAAACCACGGTGTGGCTTATGGTGATAGTCTTTTAAAATAAAATGATAAAGCTCATCTTTAAATTGACTGACGGTCAGTGAAGCACACTTTTCAAGCGTTGAATCTGGCTCCAAGTCATTCGCATAACGACTTGATGAGATATACCCATCCATCTGCTCCAAAAAGCTTTTACGCAAAGTCCCAAAGAAACGCTCAATAAACGGCTTTTTCCAAGGATGACGCACTCTCGTGGTATCGCGAGAGATACTCATCAGAGCAAGCAATAACGTAAAGCTTATTGATGTATAGCCAGCCCCTGCATCCGCAATAATTTGTGATGGCTGACCATACATGGGCCATTCATCCTGGTATTGCTCAGGGATGGCAAGATTCCCTTTCTTAGGCAAAACAGCATTGCGAATACAGTCAACAACATGTTCAGTACTTTCCCCCTTGCGGCCCACTTCAATTGATACCCCTAAGATAACTCGACTGTGCGTATCAATGGCAGCCGTCAACATTACAGGCCCTAAGTAACGAAGCTCTTCATCCAATAACCCCGCAGAAATATACATAGAGTCAATTTCAACTCGCTCAAGAATATGATGCGTTATATATTTGCGTAATGCTGCTCGCTTCGCTTTATTCGATGCGGACTTTCCAAAATGACCATCAGTAATATCGACATCAAAGAGTATTCTATCTTTCAAGTCATAAAACGTTGACTCAGCAGGGTATGAACCTTTCCCTTTCGCTTTGAACCCCTTCGCTTTCCATGTCTCGACGAGAGCAGTATAAATGGTGGCTAACGAGGCTGGATTTTTGGTTAAGTACCGATCATCTAACGATTGCTGAATATCATCAACAAAGTGCGCAGCTGTCAGTATTTTTTTGGGGCCCTTTTGGGTTGGCGCCAACGACATGAAGTGCTGTCCACCTTGAGTGTACTTCTCTTTCCAGACAGATAAGGTAGATTTAGATGGGGGTTTTCTATCACCTAATCGCGCAGCCACTGCTGGCAGAGTTTTTAACGCCTTTGCTGATAAAGGCTCATCGAAGGTAAGTAAGTGCTTAATATATTCGATTTTGCGGTTGGTTTCTTCTTGCTCGTCATAGGTCAATATCTGCTTGACTGGCACCAGCATTTCTAACGCTTTTATTTCCAGCTCATTTTTCGAAAATTTAGATGAGGCAAGATGTTTATCTAGATGATAATACTCACCGGTTTCACTGAATTGAATGAAAAGAACATCGTGGGTTGGGTGAATAATCGTCGCGTCTTTACCGTCGAGCGTAATCTCCATCCCTTTTCTAAAAAACTGAGAATAAGATGCCTGCATCATGCGAATACCACCTCTGATTGCGATTTAATCGCGCCTCGTAGGTTACATAGCATGTGCTCACAACCAATCGCATGATAAAGCCCCCCAACTCTGATGCCTTGACCTGTCAGCCAGGTAGCCACCTCCCCAATCGAAGACGTTGCACCTAAGTCTTTTTTGGCATCAGACAGCCAATCGAGCGTATGTGGGTGGCTCTGATGACGCTTCAAGAGCCATAAGTTTGCGATATAAGTGCGATTACGCGTTGACTCGTCAGTTAGAATTCGAAATCGAAAGCCTTTTTCGCGTAACCCACATTCAATCTTTCTTAAGCGTTCAATCACTTTCGGCTTTTTGAGTTCATCGACGGGTTTAACTTCTTCAATGTAATCTGTGCCATCGACTTCACGCGTTATCGCATCGGGTGTATAGCGAATACCATTAATCAATAAGGTAAACGGCTGAGTCTGATACGTTTCGATTTTTGAGTTGAAATCGCGCTGAAGACACCACTCTTTTTCAAGTGTGCTTTCGCAGAACTGAGGTAATGCGTGCTTAAGGCTGGGGTAGGAAATCACCGTTTTTACGGGGCTATGACGAAAAAGTCGGCGTGATAGATAATTTTTTTCAAACATGAAAAGTCCTCTCTGTATTAACACAGAGAAGATAGGCGCAGAGTTAACTTATTTCAAGCGCATTATCAGCACTTACCGTCATCATAGTACTGACATAAACAGAATTCAAGCTTTTTCTATCTAAATATTTTAAAGTGAATCAAGGAGATATTGCTTTAATATTGACACAAATATCATTAAAACAGGCACTTAAATAATTTTAATTATTTTGAAAAAATTGATCATTTTCAGCAGGATAAAGCAATCACTGTACAATTTTTACACAGACGAGCGTCGATACCCTACCCAAATTTTGAGTCTAAAGAATAAGAAAAAGAAGTTAGCAAGAAATTCAGGAAAGGCTAAATGTCTAAGCTGAGCAATATGGAAACACATAAGCCGGTAAAGCTTCACCAAGTAAGAGCAGCTCAGCAGCTGGTCGAGTGGTGATAAATTGAAGCCTTTCATGATAGCGATGACTTACACTTCGACGAAGCCGTAGATTGGGTTAGCTCTGAGTAATAATAGGCCAATCCAATCAATCTGACCTAGCTCATTCTCCTAATCGCAGCGCAGGATTTGGTGGTTTTGTAGCAGTGCCGTTTCAGACTCGCTTTTAGTAAAAACGTGCGTGAGACGCTATCTCAGTATCGTACCCGTAGCGCCTTCGCCACTTTATTCACAGAATAATAGTCTTATGACATTCAGCATTACTAGTGTTCACCCTTACATGAATTAAATTTAACCACTTGAATTTAATAGACATTTCTTCATTTAACTTCGATTATCATCAGGCCTGTAATTAATTACGAATAATTACATGATATTTGTAATTACATCTGCGATCGTATTGTTTAGAGTAATTTCCGTACTCACTAACGGAGAAGAACTATGCAGAAATTGACTAAACACGACACTATACTTTGGATAAATCATGCGATTGCTAACTTTAAAAGCCTAGGTAAAAACCAAAAGGATTTAGCCACTAAACTAGGCTTGGAAGAAAGTCGATTGAGTGAGATGAAAAACGGTGCCGGTACTATCTCTCCGTCATTAATGGAAAGGATTGTTGATCTATGTGGTGCCCCGCGTCGTAATTCTGGTCGCTTTGAAACAGTCGAAGTTTACGATAGCTTAGATACTTTTTTTGAGTTGTTTCGCCCTGTCACCGAAAACCGATTCTTTCGGAATTTGATAGAAACCTTTAACAAAGAGAGCTATATCAATCAGGTGTGCAAGCACAGTTACTTAGAGCCAGGGACGTTTGACTGTAGCGAACCGGATGCTAAAAGAGCACTCACTATTGCTAGGATTAACGAGCTAATCCGTTCAGAAGAATTCTGTGCCGTGTGCGTTCAATATAAAGACCATTTACATCAAGAAAATGGACGTTATTTTGATTGGAAAAACGACAGGTGTGGGGAAGGTTGGCAAGAGCGCGAATGTTTTAAAATGAACGGCCTTTATATTAAAGAGTTCAGGGTTTTTCACGGGCTATATTTGCTTTGGATCTTGAGCAGTCAAGTAGATAATTATTGCTTTGCCAGCGGTGAGCCGGTCAATTTGAATCCACTCAAGGATATCACACCAGTTGTCCTGATAGGCAGTTGTTTATTGTTTATGCAAAATTCAAGACTTGATGAACATAGCCCTATAAATCAGGCGTCGAAAGAGCTCTTCGGCAAAAAAGAACATTACAGCGATCTTAACGGCCGCATGTTTGATGAATATGAAGATCTTGACTATATCTCAGGTGAGAGTTTCCATTTCCCTGATTTTTGGGGGAATGTATGCTGTGAGTTGTATTTAAGTGACAATATGAACTACCACCTATTAATACACTTAGCACCATCAATGATTATTCGCTTAATAGATCCGGATATTGATAATGAATATAAAGCAAGTCTTGATATTAATCAGCTTTCTGATATCGCTTCAAAAGACAGGGCAGCTGTAATCACTAACATTAATCCGTTGGATTTATTCCGGCAAATTGAGGAAGTTAGAAAGTGGTGTGGACTGCCACAAGATTCTCATTACGAATTAAAGAAGCAGATAGCTAAAGCTGGCGGATACATACCCGGCGCAAAAGTACTCGTCTAGTTGAGGCTGATAAGGCACTTCACAATATGGTTGAGATACCAAAGATAATGTTTTGTGTCTTTTACTCCCATCACTGAGTCAGTCCTGGTTGTGCACTCCTGAGGGGGCGTAACACACCTTTGCCCCTTTTCTAGTTAGAGTAAAGACTCACTCGTATGACTCGTATGTTGTTCATCGCGTATTGACTTACTATACCTAATGACTCGGGACATGAGTGTTAGATAGACAGCAAAGGCCTGACGGCTTTCATCAAGAAAATCAGCGTTGCCTCTGTCAATGTTCAGCCTGAACAGAGCTATGATGAGCAAAAGGATGCCCTGATCAACGCTGTGAAATGCGAGCTGAAAATTGCCGCGGCGAAGAAGGATAGCGACAAGGCTATGGACACCCCTATCGCCGACTTTGAGACCAAAGGCGTTTATGTCCGCAAACGGGTGAAGGGACGGAATTTCTCGAATGAGTCTGGTCGTTTGCCTAAAGCGATGCTGAATGAATTGGATCGGGTGATTGGGAAGCACAATACCTGAATTTTCCTACTATCAACAAAATAAGTTATTAGTAATCAAGGGAGCCTTTGGGCTCCCTTTTTGATAGGTACATATTTGGTTTAATAGTTATCTACTGGTACTAGCCTTGCTCACTATAGAGTAAAGTATATAGCTTTCTCGCCAACACTAGGTGAAAGAGAGCGATCCATACCTAACTCTATCGGTTTAATAGATATTGATAACTCCTCACTTTCGACTGTGTAATTTGCCCGCCCAAACATAGTTTGAAGCTCGTTATTTGGGTCGCCTTTTGTGATTAACTCCTTGTTCAACAGATCAGCGCCGGCTAAAACAGGCATGGCCATAGTTAGGAAGCTGCAGTTAAGCGCAAATTTTGGGTCAGTTACCAGTTGTTTATAAGGAGCAGGACTCAACTCTATGTCCTGAAGCTCCAACTCTCTAGTCGTAATCACCAGCTTTAACTTATTTGCGCTATTCACAAACGACATGTCACCAACTACAAGTTGGCTCGGGTTGTTATATTCCGCATGAGTATCTAGTTCTTGGTTGAAGTTGAACACGCAAGCGATATGCCCTAGGCCCTCGGGATTTACATCTACGTCAAGGTTGCTATCGACTGATACTTGAATCGCACCATGTATAGTTGCTTTTGTTAATGCATCTGATACAGCTAAGCTTCTAAGATTTGCCACAATTTGACTGTTTTCTATCTTGTAATGCCCTTTAACTTCTACAACCTCTAGTGCTTGATCTCCGATACGTATTGCTTCTCGGATTGTCTTGCATTTTGCAACGCGTATCTCATTTTCTGTGTCATTAATTACTCTTTCCGACTCCCTATCAACTTTACATTGGGCTTTACGGCGTTGACAATTGATTCTTCTTGTTTCTCTTTCTGCTTTGCATGCAGCCTCTGCAATGCATTCGTCAGGATGGCGCCATCCACAATCGTATCCATCGCACATACTAGAATAACTGCAGGAATAGTCGCAACTATCCCCTTCAAAAGGTCTACGCAGTCCAGAGCAGTTAGGAAGTTCTAGGCGGTCAGCAATTCTGACTTTCTCCTCAAAGCCATCTTTAACATCGAGAATGTGTTTAGCTGCAATTTTCAAATCGAGATGTGCGAGATTTCTGTTAATCAAGCCTGACACAGCCCTTTTCTCGATAGCTGCAATAGTAGTACTTGATCTCAGTTGCTTTGTGAGCCCAAATTTATCTTTGAGGGTTAACTCAGCCTGACTAATTAACTCATTATATCGTTGAGAAAAATCTTCCACAGTTATACCGGATTGGGCTTCCAATGGAGCGTTCTCGGATCCCTTACTCACAGTAGACGCGATGACATTTAAGTTTTTGGGAGTCATGATAAATGCCATGTCTACCCGTTGCGGGTTTAAGTCTAAACTGTCACCGCTGACCGTTATATTCGGTGGTACATTTTCTAATTCAGACCATTTGATAGGCTCGAAGAAATCAAGGTCAAGCCGGACTGGTATAGGGTCAGACAAAAACATGCCATTAATGTTATCAATGAATAAATCTAGTACAGACGATATAGAGGAGATAACCGGTTCATCTACGCCTTTAAATCTAATAATACGGTCGCTAAATTTGTTCACAGCTTCCAATTGTAAGCTGTGAATTGAAGGCCGCAGAGCGATTTTGTTGATGCCAGGATCGACCGTAAGAAGCCCTTTCAAATATGCATAAACAGGAAGTTCAAGAGCATCTATCGTCACAGTAGCATCAATATTTATCTCAATACCTTGCTCTACGAGCTTCAGTTTATAGTCTTTGATAAAGATATCTGACAGCCCTTCAATATCAAGTTGCTGTATCTTATCCATAGCTCTTGATTTTTGAATGCTTTCATCAGCAATCGCCACAAAGTCATCTTTTGAAATGGAAACCCAAAGTTCTGGACTAAACCGATTGTCCTTTAATTTTTGCAAGTTATTGTCTACTGATGCCTTTCGTACCGAGTATGTATCTAAAGGCGGCATTAGCTTGTTAACTAGTGCCGTGACGCCTTCAAAACTGATGTAGATAACGAATAAAGCAGCGATTAGACTGGAACATATCAGAACAGATTTTTTCATGTTAATCCCTTATATTAGCTAAAAGTTTTGTTTCTTGAACCAAATGCAGCCGCGTTAAATCGCTGTTCACGACAAGCAATCACGTCCACTTAATGAGCTAACCAATTAGAGAGAGTGTGATTTCGTTTTACGACAGAACCATACGTGATAGCCATAACGTTGACTTTACCCAAGCTTGAGTCGACTTATTGTGAGTATCATTTTCACTATGCCTATTAACTCATAAGCATGGATTATTCTGTGCAGTGTGACGTGAACTAAATCACAGAGTTGAGGGAATTTTTGGTCAAAGAGGTGAACGGAAGGATGTACTAAGCAGCGCAGTGAATTCTGAGCTGGGAGCTACTTTTTATAGCTCTATGTAGTGGTATGGTGAAGCGATAAGAGGTAGGTGTAGTGGCCATATCTGTACTAATTACCAATAGATATCATTGCTATCCCATTGTAAATCTTGTTTATCGTGTTATATTTATCTTGATTTCGAGTGCTTAGGTTAGTGGTTAGTGGTGTGGGTTCAAATCCTGCCCATCTTGTCTTGTCCTCAGCTGCCGTTACTTTGTTGATCGTTTGTTCTTATGTGAAGAATCGTGTACTAACAACATTGGAGCCTGGCCAAAATCCGGGCAAGGAGGGTAGCAATATGGGGAAAGCAAAAATGTACGCAAAATATGTGGTTGCTTCAGTCGCTGATGTAGCGTTGGCACTGGGGGCAAGCTTTTTGGCCTCGGTAGGCCCACTAACCTAAGCTCTCTTTATTATACTTCAATCACCTAATTTCCTTTATCCTTCTCGCTATAGGCGAAACACTGCGTAAGTTATTCGCCCTGTGGTTTATTCTAGGGCCTAATAGAGTCCATTATCACAACGTTATAGGTCTATTCAGACCGCGTTAGCAGTCAATGCTCTCAAGCAACAAAGTTGTCTACCTCATTCGCCCAATCTAAATTAACAAAAAACAGAAGATTCCGAGCCTAAACGCAACTCACTCTATCACTGGAGGCAGACGCGAAAGTGAGTAAGCAATAAGCTTTTAATTTTAACAAAAAGACTCCATACAAACGGTTATGGCTCTAACAGCTAAAATTTGGCGCAGTTTCATCCCGTTTCGTGCCAGCCTCATCACTGGCACGATTTTGTCCAGAAACTTCACAATTGGCACATCGTAACTCAGAAGTGCCCCAAACCTTCACAGAACCTGCACACGGAACATCTGAGCAGTACACCAATAGACCAAGTTAATCTAATCCGTACTTTGTTCTCTTATACGGAATTTTTCCGTAATTCGACCCCGCAATTATATGCCGATTCACATAACAGGTTGATACCCGTTGAGTTTTATAATAAATGGCAGCAACATAGACGGAAAAAGTCCGTCTATAAAGCAATGATCTAGGAGGTGATTTTGCTAGATTTACTCAAAAAAGTTGTTCTAATTAACCTATTAGCGGCTCTTGTTGTTGTCGCTCTAGCCCAGTTTGTTCCATTCTTTGCTACGACACAATTGGTCGACTTTCTTTTCTTTGTTGTCATCGTCATATGGGTTTTAGCGAAGCTAATGTGGGAAGGTGGCATCCATAGTAAGACGACTCGGTTCGATGACACTAGAACAGATAAAGTCTACAAAATGGTAGAGGGACACGATTTCGAAAAAGACGAACGCGAGCACTATCGAATGAACTACCAGACAGGCTTGGTTTTCTTCATCGCTGGTCTGCCAGCGTTTATAGCTTGTTTAGTTCTTCAATTTTTATGAGCACGAGCATAACAAACGACTAAAGTTTCAAGATACTTTTTCTAATCAGGACGAAACGGTTTAGAGCAGCACACCTAAAACGTTTCTGTCCAGAATCGTTACAGTCTGATTTTTAACTCATGGCACTTTTTACACCGAATATTTTCAGAAAACCGCACTTTTCACACCGAAAGCGAGTACTCGCCCCTTTTTACTTACGATTGCTTGATAGCATCACGGTTTTGAAGGTAAATGTCGTAGTTCTAGAGTTCACTTAGGGCCGTTGCAAGTTATCTAGAAAAGCTAACCTTGATCGATAATTTACCCCGCACAATATAAGTGACAGCTATCACTCCAACAGCATTAAAGAAGCTCAAATCAGGTAAGGTGGGATGAATACTGGACACCAGGCCATTCCATACAACAACGAGAATGATTGAATTAAGAACGATATTGATGCTCATAACGAGTAGGCTCGTCATACCAAATGCAATCAACGCTTCTTTAATTTTCATCTTTGCCTCACTTCACATTTAGCTCGAACATACAAAACAGTGAACGCTTCTCCCCTACGCTCGTCGCAATCCTTCTAAGCACTTCACCTGCTTCAACAGCTGTAGCCAAAATTCATCAATAGTTTCACGTGCATCATCGTCATTAACGAAAGAATACGAGAACTGAACCTTCGACGGTTTAAATCCATCACTGCAGGTTTGGTGTACACACAATTGAAATGCACATTGGAGGCTAAACAAGTCCGATTGCTTGGGGAGCGAATACATAACCCTTCTAACCTCTTCATCTCGATAAAAGGCGACGGATAGAGCCAACAGACGAAAGCTATACCAATGTGTAATGAGCTGACTTTGGCTGACATAAAGCCCGTACTCATGCATCACCAGCGTTAAATCGAAACCAGTAGGTACTCTTAGTTCATGCTCAAGATTTAAAATATTGGGTATATCCATACTAGCCCTCCATCAATTTGCTATTTTTCAAATCGGAGCAATACTGTATATAAAAACAGTATAGAGCTAATTTATGAGGTTGGAGTCAAATGGCTAGATATCACAACCACCAAATCAAATTAACACCAAGATATATTGAGGCGATTCACGAACTGTTAGAAGCCGAACTCGAGATGATGCAAGAGCAAGATAAAGACTATAGCGACTGCTGGTCTTGGGGCATCTGCACCATCGGCAATTTTTCAAAACCAAACCATCTTTATCTTACATTTGGTGATGAAGAATCGAGGCCGAAGGGTATGAGCCAGGATACCTGTGTTCGAGAAGGCGATTAACAGCACCAATCTAAGGTAGCTCTAGATAATCGAACCCAATACGACCGCAAATTAAGCGAGGCTCTCACATGAAACATATAGTACTAAACCGAATTAAAACCCCTGACGAGACAATCTTGATTAGCCAACATCGTCACGATTATGTCACTTACGTTGATAAGAATGGAGAGACCTATATGGTAGACGGGGGTACGGATGAGCTACGACGCAACGTTAATACCGAGCCATTTGAGGAGCTATCCATCTACTCTGATGCGCCTCATTATGAAGTTAGGCAAGGTTTCTTTTGGGGAACACGAGGTAAAGACGGTAATCAACCTGTCGAATTCAAGCCTCTAAAAACTCTTGATACCGATCACATTGAAGCCATTATTCAGACACAAAAAAATCAGCCTCGCTGGAGGATTGAAATATTCAAAGCGGAATTGGCATTTCGCAAAAAAAGCAGTTAATGATGTTCACGAAATAATAGCTCTAGGTACCTCAACGGCCTGACATTACGACTACAGACTATTTAACCTAAAACTCAAAGTGAGCTAACCGATTTTGAGGAAAGACACGAGCAAGCACTGCAGACGTACAATATAAACATATGGGTACTACCGTCCTCCGATTCGGTTCCCACCTCAGAAAGCTCGAATAATGGCTAAGCTGCTTTATTAAAGTAAAAGAGCACTCTACAGCTTAGCATTACTGCTGTTTCACACTGTATATACAAAAATATTGTATAGAGATAAGTAAATGGCTGTACTTTTTCTCAATCTGCGTATCAGCTTTATTACAATTCAGTTTGTCGAGAGCGACGTCAACACGTCCTTGGACAAAGGTGAGTTAACAGCTCACGAAACAAGTACAGAAAGAGTATCTAGAGATTCGAACTCTCGATTGCAAAATACCAAGCATAAGCTATTTGATTTCAATTGCTTAATAATATGGCAACTACGAGATTTGTACCACTTCTAGGGCGTCTAAAGGAGCACGATTAGCAAGTGTGATACCCAACAAACCTTTTATGCAAGCAGTTGAGCAGCGATCTCTAAAGTGGCAGTATGTAACAATATGAGTCAACGAGAGTAAGTCATGAGCGCACACGCAGAACAAAACCAAGCAGCTGACCTCTTGGTAACCAAATGTACGAACCCTACCTGTGAGCACACCTTCCTTAGCCGCAATCCTGTCTTCGTAGGTGGGAACTCCAGTAACATTACTGTCCGAGGAACACGAGTTCGATGTGAGCGCTGTGGGTCTTGGGCGATTCAGCAGGATTGGGATATCGACTCACAAGGTAACTTTCAGTTACGGGAGGTGGTGAACGAGATACGCAACTTCGACAATGTTGTACGTCTGAGAGAGTTCCAAGAGTATGTAACTGAAGCGGCTAATGATGAGATCACCGCTAACGAGTTAGCAGATGCCTTGAGTGAAGTAGACCCAAGGTTTGCTAAGTTTAAAAGCTACATCAAGTCCCTGCCAAAGAAAGACCTCAAGAAAGTAATCGAAACACTACTCTTGGTATTAACCCTTGTGTTCACCATCGCTAGCTACTTAGAACAGTCAGAGGCCAACGAACTCACTAGGGAGTCTAATGCAACGCAATTAGAAGCTGTTTCTATCCAACAAAAACAGTACGAGCTGGACGAGCGTAAATTTGAAGCTGAACAATCACAACGTGACTCAAACCAAAGGGTTTCAGAATTGGAAGAGCAAATAGAATCTCTGCTGAACTCCTTAGAAGAAGCTCCAGTTGGAGATAAGCCCAAGCAGAATGTCCAACCACCTAAAACATCACCAACGCAACCGAAGTGTAACTTGAAAGGAAGCCAACGAAACAAGCCTTGCTTCTGTGGAAGTGGATTGAAAGCTAAGAAGTGCCACCCCTATGGATTACAACGAGCTTAACCACTAGACAATCGTAGCGGTTAACACAAAAGGTATGGGTGTAATCAAACTATCATCAGGCCGTACCATCAAAGGTTAAGTTAAGGTTAAGATTTGGGTACACCATGATGAGTAGCACGTTAAAACTAAACGAGTACATTCCCGACCCGTAACTCATTTTGGGGCACTTCTGTGTTACGAAGTGCCAACTGTGAAGGTTCTGGACAAAAACGTGTCAGTGACTTTGCTAAATTAGTGATTTTTGAATTACTTCAAATATGGCAAAGTCACTTAATGGTGTGCCCAGTATCAACTTGTGCAGATCAGAAAAGTAATAGCAAACTATTTTAGGCACCAAGGCGAAAAGGATTGTGGCCAGCTTCAAGTGGAGTTGTAACAGTATGTACCCCTTGCATGAACGGGGTATCTACTTATGGTCAGTAAAAAATATCGATTCACAATCCTACATTCTTGGACTAGTCCAAGAATAACACAACGATTTCTGTGGCTTGTTGCCACACAGTGTATGATCCTAACATAAAGAGCACGAGTGAAATGCAGAACCATGTTTCTTGCCAAGCCAAGAAATTGCTTAATTTAGGCTTTTGTCGTTGTAAGTCTCCTCCGAAGTCGTTTAATAACTCCACTTCATCCTTTCTGTAGCCTAACCATGAAAAAATGTTGGAAATGGTTATCAAGAAGAAAAAAACAGATACAAACAGCATTAGTAACGAAGCTCCCTCTAGTAAAAGGAGTACAGTTTCTTGCGTAACTAACTCAGGCTCCTTCAGGTGATATGTAGCTATCGCAAAAACTACTGAAAATAGGCCGATTAGAACTTTCACGAGTAGTGTTATGTTGGCGTGTAAAGCAGTATCAAGATGCATCTGCTTTTGCTGAATAAATTTATACCTTTCTATAACAAGCTCTTTTGTTAGCTCACTGGGCATATAAAGATCCTTTAAATTAGACATCTAAGACTAGCTTTATAGTAATACTCTTTGCATATGGTAGCTACTCAATCTAACATAAAAGACTGTTTTGTAGGGAAAATAAGTGCAAATGATGAGCATAAAACAGATACTAGAGAGCAGAAAACAAGAGCAGATCGGGCGAGATTTATACAAACTGACTAGTGATATAGAGAGCTTTGCTGAGGGGCATTTAAAGCGGGTTCTGCAAGTACTTACTGAGTTTGATATCCATGACATTTCTCACAGTAGAAAAGTCATTGAAAATATTGAATTAATATTAGGTGATGAGATTCTCAATTCATTATCATCATTTGAGTTATTTTTCTTACTAACCTCATCTTACCTTCATGATTGTGCTATGGCTCCTGCCGAGTGGGAGCTAAATTTAATGAAGATGACAGAGGGTAGCGATAAATACTTTGATAATGAATCATCGGTTAAGAATGACCTCAAGCAACCTTATAGTTATCAACAAGCACTTACTTTTATCGATGATCTTTGGGTCGAATTAAAGGTTGATTTAAGCTGGGATTTTTGTCCTGACAGTGAAAATGAATTAAAAAGAGAATTAGCGTCATTATTAATAGAATATCAGAAGTTTAGAAATGGTTTTAAAGACTCGTTTGAATACGTTAAATCTCAAGGTGATTTCTCGAAATTAAATGACCAGATTAGAATAGATTTTATTAGATGTAATCATCATATAAGAATTGAAAAGTATGTAAAGAATTTATCTAGAAAATTTGGAGAAGTCATAGGTCAACCAGCTTGGGGCAAAAAAATAACAAATGATTTATCCTCTATATGTCGATCTCATGGTGAAAACTTAGAATATATATTTAAATTGGATAAAGAGTCTCAATATGTTGAAGCGAAGTCTACGAATTTACAATTTGTATCCATGATGTTAAGACTTGGGGATATTATTCACTATAGTTTCGATAGAGCACCTATGTCGATATCTAAAGCTAAAGTTTTTGAATCTAACTATAGCTTTCATGAATGGGCAGTAAAAAATAATGGTGTAAGTTACGAAATTAGCAATGGAAGAATATCATTTAAAGCATACTGCACTAATCCAAATGATTATTTTAAGTTACATAAATACTTAGATTATATAGATCAAGAGATCCAAAATTACTTTACATTGAGTAGGCAATGGCAAGATTTATATAAATTCTCTTTGGAAGAAATAGTAAATCGTCATGGAATAAAGAATGATGAAGATGAGTTTTTGCCAGTTAGAGGTTTAAAGTTTAAGATAAATCAGAAACAAATCATTGAACTTTTGATGGGGGTTGGTTTATATAAGGATGAGTATGCTTGTCTTCGAGAATTATATCAAAATGCTCTTGATGCGTGTAGAACCTTAAAAGCCACTCATGATAAGAATCGTTATAAAAAAGAGTTTGAAATTGAGTTTGGTTTAGAAAAGATCGATGATGATATGTATTTGTATTGTCGAGATAATGGTGTTGGGATGAATGAAGACATCATAGAGAACTATTTACTGAATATCGGTAATTCATATTACAAATCACCAGTCTTTTATCGAGAACAAGCAAATTACTCTAGTGATTTCACTCCTACTTCACAGTTTGGTATTGGTATACTATCTTGCTTTATGCTAGGGGAAAGAATTGATATTGTAACCAAAAAAGAAAACCGTAAGCTTATAAGTTGTTCAATTGAAGGGCCACATGAAACTTTCTACTATAGGAAGAATGACATTGTAGATGAAGAATTAATTGGTGAATCAGGTACAATTATTAGGGTACTTCTAAAAAATGAATTTAAATCAAAAATATCAGATAGGTCGATAGATAATATTGATCTGATTAAAATAACCAAAAGAAATAGCTTTGAGTATAAATACCTTCCTGAAAAATATAATGATTACAGAGGTATTATTGATGATTTAGATGATCATTTGTACTTTAAAGTTGATGACTTTGTTACATCCACATTTGAAGATATTAAAGTATATGTTAAAACTGTAGATTCAGGTTGCCGTCTTAGTATTCACAACAAACCATATGCTTTCGATTATAAAAAACTTAACCTACTGAATCATAAGGATTATATAAATGCACTTTTGATAAAGAGTGCTACGAAAAATGATTTTGTGTACTCTGATTTTATTGATTCCGTTAATCATTACAACCTGAAGGTTGAGTATCAAGGTATTATCATAAACGTGGTAATATGTCTTCCAAAGAAAGAATTATCAATAAATTCTTCCCGTTTTTTGAATGATATCCCAGTTATTGGTTTTCAGCAGGTAAGTATTGATGGGATATCTGTCGATAGCAATAGTTTTCATTTTGATAGTCCTATTTATGGTTTGGCACGGATTGGAAGCTTGAACTTTACTGGAAAAGTCAGACCTCAACTATCTGTTGATAGAAAGTCTATAACTTCAGTGCCAAAAGAACTAGATTCATATTGTGACAATATATTAGATAGTTTAATTGACCTTGTTTTAGATCAACTAGAAGATCACCTTAAATTAGAAGGCATATCTCATGGAACTAATTTATTTAATGAATGTGTTTCATATGCTTTTGATTTATTTAACTTTAAGAATGATATCTTCTTTCCGAAGTTTTTATCTAGGAAGTTGTCCAAACTGAGCTGGGATGGATTTAGTGGAATCACTTTAAAAGAAAAGAGCATCAAAGAATTCTTGCTTTCAGATTATGAGATCATATCTCACCCAAATAAAAGTGGAATGGATTATGTATCAAAAACTATAATTAATTCAAAGATTATTAACTCAGATAGTGTTACGGTAAACAAAGATGAAGTTATTATTAAATCTAGTTTGCAAAATGGAAGCTCTATGAAACTAATGCTTCACACCACCGATAGTGATAGGGAGAATCGAGAAATTTTATTCCCAACATCTAATTGGAATGTTGAAAATCCTGAGTATGATATTGTAACAAGCGTACTGCCTTGTATTTCAAACAATTTGTATGATTGTATTTGCTCAGACTTCTTTGGTGAGAAAAGAGAAAAATATATTACAATTGCTAAATACTCAAATGGTCTAGGTGCATTCTTCAAACAAGATCCTCTTTTAGTGCATCACAATATGGGGTTGTACCTTGAGGATAATCATGGTTTTAATAAGCCGAAGAAATCAAATGTATATTCATTCAATAAACATCGCTCAGAATTTCATCTTTCTGAAGTAAATGACTATGAACCAAATAATAAAACTAGAATAATGGTCTATGTTTTTATATCTCCTCGTAAAATGGAAAATCATGATATTGATAGACTCTATACCTTTGTCACTTCAGATCCAGAGTATGTTAATGGAGTGAATAATGGGTGGAGCGTTTTGATGACAGGCATGAAAGAATATAATATGGTTATTAAGCCAGGAGTGAACTCTCGTGATGAATTATTAAAAATGATTCCTGATGAATTTTGGAAAGAATATTCTGAATATAACTTTCAGTTTTGTGATGGTAGCCCTGCGAATCCATTGCCGTAGCAATCTAAATAATTAAAATAACTCTGCTCTTTAAGTACTAGCTACATTATTTTTATTTCCCATAGACTCCCCGTTAACTTTGGGGAGTGTGGGAATAAATCACCTTTGATACTTTGGCATGCAGTAGTAATAAATTACAACTAGCCGTAGGTTTCAATGTTTATACCTTGTTCTGCTCTGAAAAAATATTTTATAAGTTTGTGATGTTGATTCCCTGTTACCTCTAAATCATCCAGAGTTACCCATGTTTCGTCTTTCAAACACAAATCAACAGCTTAAATGTAAAAGAGTAGGCTTGAGGGGCTATGCGCAGCCCAGTCGATGGATACAGTATTAGTACACCACTTTGGATAACTTTTGGTAGGGCAAAAGCGTATTAACAGGATGTGAATAAATATTTGCTCTAACGCGAAATGGGGCATTTCCAAGTTAACCATTAAAGCTGAACCATGCTAACTGCACTTTCCTCACGAAAACCTCCTAAAAATCACCCAAACTGGAAACCGGAATTTCGCCAAACTCATCGAATTTTTATAAGTCCTTTAGAAACAAATAGATAAGACAAAAAAGCCAGTCCAGTTTGGCCGGAAAGAATCCAGAACAGGACTGGAAACCACAAAAAATCGAAGATTTTTATTGTTCGCAACTTGATCATTTCAATAGTTCTTGTAGTATTGAACTCATGAACAGAGATAACGCTACGAAAGTTTTTGAATCCCTTTCTTCTGGTGTGCGTTTAGATGCTTGGCGTCTATTAGTCAAAGCGGGAAGTAAGGGCCTTGTGGCTGGCGAAATGGCGACCGAGATGGGTGTAGCACCAAACTCATTGTCATTTCATTTAAAGGCCATGTTCCATGCGGGGTTAGTAACAGTAACCAAAGAAGGGCGCTTCCAACGTTACCGCGCTGACATTCCTTTAATGCTTGATTTGATCGCGTACATGACAGAAGCATGCTGTGAAGATGAAAATAACGCCACATGCTCTCCACCATCGTCTAGCTCCATTTGTCCGAGCTGCGATCAAACACTCACTCAGGAACCAAGCCCTGAGTAATCTCGCCATTCAATAACTGAATTGGTTTAACTATTTAATGAATACACTTCCCTTTCAATAAGGGGAGTCGTATTCACTCACCTTTCGTTTACTGAAAGTTTGTTCGCAAAACGACGGTATATAAATTCAAGGAACATAGCATGGGTATTTTCGAACGCTTTTTAAGTGTATGGGTTGGCCTAGGTATGATTGTCGGCCTTTTTGCTGGCGTACTATTTCCCGACACTTTTATCACTTTGGGTGATCTCCAATACGCACAGATCAATTTAGTGATTGCTGTGCTTATCTGGTTAATGATTTACCCAATGATGATGCAGGTTGATTTCACTTCGGTAAAAAACGTTCATCGTCGCCCTAAAGGGTTGATCATTACGGTGGTGGTTAACTGGCTGATCAAGCCTTTCTCTATGGCGCTGCTCGCGATGCTGTTCATGCGCTACATTTTTGGCCCGTGGATCAGTCCTGAACTTGGTGATCAATACATTGCAGGGATGATCTTGCTAGGCGTGGCACCTTGTACCGCGATGGTGTTTGTTTGGAGCCAGCTAACCAAAGGCGATGCAAACTACACCTTAGTGCAAGTGTCGATCAATGATTTGATCATGGTGGTGGCGTTCGCACCACTGGCTGCCTTTTTACTTGGGGTGACAGATGTAACCGTGCCTTGGGATACCTTAATCTTATCGGTATCACTGTTTGTTGTGGTGCCTTTAGTGGCTGGTGTTATCACCCGTCGCGTTGTGAATGATCAAACTAAGCTCGATAAGCTTGGCGCGACCTTAAAGCCATTTTCAATTGTGGGTTTAGTCGGTACGGTGATTTTACTGTTTGGCTTCCAAGCACAAACCATTATAGATAATCCGCTTGATATCGTGCTCATTGCTGTGCCGTTATTGATTCAAACGTATCTGATTTTTGCTGTAACTTACATCTGGATGAAGAAATGGGGACAACCACATAATGTCGCGGCACCTGGTGCCATGATAGGTGCATCTAACTTCTTTGAACTTGCGGTAGCCGTGGCGATTAGCCTATTTGGTATCCACTCTGGGGCGGCGTTAGCGACAGTCGTGGGTGTGTTAGTTGAAGTACCCGTGATGCTGTCGTTAGTCGCTTACGCTAATAAAACGCGCAATGATTTTGCGGTAAGCGAAGCAACAAGCTAAGCACTTCAGATTTAATAATGTATCTTAATAAAAACGGCTTACCATCTGCTGGTAAGCCGTTTTTCTATTTAGCGCCATACTACCCATTATCTTGAACCTGTTGAACTTAGCTCTACTGGGTATAAGTTACATAAGCTTAAAACTGAGTTGACTCACAATCGTAATAGTTTGCTTGTGCATCACTTAAAATGGTGACAGGTACACCCATCACAGAAACTTCTGTTGGGATATCTAGGTGCACATAGTTAGCGCCTAGCTCGACTGCTGGCTCTAAGACCTCACCAACTAAACGCTCCATACCAAGATTTGGTGTTGCGCGATCTGTGATTTTCCATTCACGTACTTCATTAAGTAGCAATTTACATTGCATCGCTTCTTTTGGTACCGCTTGGCCGATCAGTACTTCAGTACCATTTTGGCTGGTATGGCTTTCAACCAAACTTTCAGCAATGCTTGAACAACCCGCTGTTACTGCTAATACACTACCAATTAATAACACTTTTTTAAGTTGAGTCATGTTCTGCTCTTATTATGTTTAACAACGAACCTATAGTACAGTGTACATTTGGTAATAATCAATAGGTTTGATGAAAAACATTATACTTTTTACTTAAACTGCTCCCTAAGCCAAGCCCGCAGTAGTAGTACAGTTTCACGCCGTAGCTTATCGGGTCGACATACAAAGTAAAAATCTTGATAAGGGTTTAAGACTGATGGACCTACTTCTGTTAACACACCATGAGTTATATCGTCACGGACAAATTGGCGATGGGTAATGAGCACGCCTAACCGGCGAATCGTCGCTTGTACCGCTTGAATCGAAGCCGAGAAGGTTAAGTTATTTTGCTGATGAGGTAATGCTATGCCATTCGCCTCACACCACACCTGCCAATCATGTTTACGCCTATCATTGGTGACAAAAATGGGCGGAAAATAATTGAGTAACTGTTTGGCTGCATCGATGGAATTGGGGGCTGCTTTCAGGATGGTTTTCAATGTTGGATCGGTGACTTGCTCGATCATTTGAGGGCTACACACCATGATCAATTCATCGTCCCCTAGCTTTTCGCAATAATAGTCCTGCCATTCCTTCGGCTTACCATGGATAAGCGCAATATCGACCCCTTCACGCTCTAATTCAAAGCTGCCGAGAATATTAGAAATACGCACATCAAGCTCTGGCATGGCTTGCTGAAAGTCAGGCACCCGTGGGATCCACCAATGCAGCGCGAGTGAGTGAACCATGTTAATGGTCAGGTGCTTGTCGTGATGAATATCAACCAAGTCTTCTGTGGCTTCTACGATTTGTTCCAGTGCTGGCGCGACTTTTCGGTAATACTTTTTTCCCACTTGGTTAAGCTCAACCCGTCGACCAATCCGATTAAATAATGGCTGATCAACCTGCTTTTCAAGTGCTTTTATGGCTTGGCTTATTGCCGAATGACTTACGCACAATACAGCGGCGGCTTCCGTCATGCTGCCCATTTCAGCCACAGCAACAAAAGCATATATTGATTTAAGCGGTACAAGCTTTCTCATCTGTAAGTTTTCCTAACATAGCTGTTCACTATTACTCGCTTTTTCTCTGGCATCAGGCCGCGTAGCCTTACCACATAGCAGGAGAAAAGCATGACGACAGATTACCGCCCCACTTTATTTATGATTGCCAGTACATTTACCCTATCGCTTAATGGCGTGTTAGCGAAATGGCTCAGTCATACCTTTACCGCAGAGTGGTTAAGTTTTCTACGCTTTGCTATTCCAGCCATAATACTCTTCATTTTCTTGGCTTTTCAACATTGGCAACTACCACCGCGTAACATGTGGAAAGGCTTATTGGTACGCGCACTGTGTATTTCAGCTAGCCAATGGTGTTTCTTATACGCAATCGATCATCTCACCTTGGTCGAAACCGTGGTGCTATTCAGCACTGGGCCTTTGTTTATTCCTTTGTTAGAAAAACTGTTTTTTGGAGCCTCGATAAAATCAGCCACTTTCCTGAATCTTATCTTGATGTTTATCGGGGTGATGTTGCAAGCGGGCAACTCACAAGGTTTTGAATTGAAGCCCGAGTTATTACTTGGTTTAGCGGCGGGGATTTTTAATGCGGGATCACAGCTTAGCCTATACCGTGCCAGTAAAGGCAGCCTGTCTCCTTCGGCTTTAAATGCGTGGACATTCAGTCTGGCGGCACTCATTTTACTGCCTGTGGTTGCGACAAGCGCAGTATCAGGCCAAGCGGTATTGGCGCATATGATGCCTTGGCAACAGACTCTCGAATCAGAAAGTGTCATTAATGGCCTTACTGTATTCGCTGTACCTGTCATGCTGCTGTTACTTTCGTTGTGCATCATCAATACCCAAGTGATGCGAGCAAAAGCGTACCGATTAGCTGAATCAGGCTCTCAGCTGGCACCGCTTATTTTTACTAACTTGTTGTTCACTGTCGTTTGGCAAGTCACCTTATTTGATCAAGCGATGCCATGGAATAAAGTGGCAGGCGTTAGCATCATAGTGTTTGCAAGCTTGCTACATACCTTCCTTCCTATTATGAAGAAACGCGTTACGCTCGATCCCGCTCGCTAATGCTGCTACTGTTTTGATAATACAGATGAAAGGAAGCATCTTATGTCACTACTTAGCGCCACCAGCTTCACCAATATGGCTCGCCTTACGCTAGCGGCAAGCTTAGTCTATGTCGGTTACAGCATCAGTCAGTTCGGCCAACACCTGAGCCAGCTATCTCCTCTCATCGATGAAATTCAGCAGGTGCAGCTGCAAATCCCCGACATACTAGAACGGGTAGATACCATCACCGAACAAGTGCCTGACGTATTAGCGCAAGTGGATGCGATTAATCAGAAAATTGACCCTATTTTACAACGAGTCGATGACATTACGGCGCAAATACCCCCTATTTTGGCGCAAGTGGATGCAGTCGAAAAACAAATACCACCGATTCTGGCCGAGTCTAAACAGCTTCGCCAGCAGGTGCCTGCGGTACTAAAACGGGTTGATTCAACCAATAAAAGCATCGCGGGGGTTTCTCGGCAAATTCCTGCGATATTGAATGAAAGTGAAGCAATACGTGCCGATGCGCCGGTACTTTTGGCAGGTGCTCAGCAACTCGTCAGTGATGTTGAAACGGCTGGGCAGCAAGCCTCTGAAGGGTTTGTTTCTGGTGTGTTTACTGGGATTTTAAAAGCTCCGCTTTCTATTTTGCCTGATGGCACCCCGCTGTTTTCTCGCGCTTCACTGTCAGATAAAGACGAAAAAATGATGCAAGAAACGGTCGTTGAATTATTAGCGTCCAATAAATTAGGTAGTAAGAAAACGTGGTATAACAGCAGCACTCAAATTGGTGGTGAAATCACACTCTTTGCCTCTAAGAGCGAACCCTCGCAGTGCCGAACGCTGAAAATAGAGTTAAGCAAAAAGCGTCGTCAGATTGAATCGCGGGCAACAGAAGTGTGTAAAGATAGCCAAGGGAAATGGCAGCCAAAGAATTCGTAAGACAAATGCATTTTCCTTTACAAACAAGCACCCTATGCGGTGCTTGTTTCATTCCTGCTGGTGATTTATGCTCAAGGCACAGTTACATTCAGTGGAAAAACAAAGGGAAATTATGAAAAGTTCGCACACTTACCCAATTGGTACTCCAGGCCAAAAATGGAACGATGAAGAAAAAGCACAATGGCGAGCACAAGTCACGGTTAAGCGCTCTTACCAAGATGACGTTGTGACCAAGATTAACGCACTCTCAGACCGCTTTGATCTGACTCAATACGGCGCGCTTTCTTACGACACAGAACGCTTCCCTCTGCTTTCACTGAAAACAAAAAACTGGGATCCAGCGAAACCAACTGTGCTGATTTCAGGCGGTGTTCACGGCTACGAAACCAGTGGCGTGCACGGTGCAATCCAATTTTTAGATACTCAAGCTGAACGTTATAGCGACACATTCAATATTGTGGTTGCGCCTTGTGTTAGCCCTTGGGGTTACGAAACGATTAACCGTTGGAACCCGCTAGCGATTGATCCAAACCGTTCTTTCTTCGCCGATAGCCCAGCTGAAGAGTCTGCAGCGCTGATGCAGTTAGCCACTTCATTAGGTGATGTGCTGGTTCATATTGATCTGCACGAAACCACAGATACTGACGAAGAAGAGTTCCGCCCTGCACTGTCTGCGCGTGATGGTAAAGAATACATCGAAGATAGCGTGCCAGATGGCTTCTACACGGTAGGTGACACTGAAAACCCACAAGCTGATTTCCAAAAAGCGGTGATTGATTCGGTTCGCCGCGTGACACACATTGCCCCACCAGACAGTGAAGGCAAGATCATTGGTGAGACAATCGAGCAAGAAGGCGTGATCAACTACCCAATGAAAGCCCTAAGCCTATGTAACGGCATCACTGACTGTACTTACGGCACCACGACAGAAGTCTACCCAGACAGTGAGCACGTAACAGATCAAGATTGTAATAACGCGCAAGTAGCGGCTATTACAGGTGCGCTTGATTACGTGAAAGCGCGTATCTAAAACGGGCTTAGCCGATATGACCAGAAATGGATTTAATGATGACAGGTAAGCAGCCTCATCATTATAGATACGATACAAGCAGGGTCCGTACCATGGTTTTACGTTTATCATTGCGTAACCAATGAATAAAACTGGCCCTTGTTAAGCATCCATAGAGATTCTAATCCTTGGATGTTCCTGATTACCACCGAGCCTCAGCCAATTTGAGTAAACGCTCAGGCATCGGTGCTGTTTGAATACTTGAGTGAATCAGGTTATCTATCATTTTTCCCAAATCAAATCTGCGATTGAACTTAAAGCAGAATTCAGCGAGATATCTCGGTAAGTGCTTGTTGTTTATCGCATGGTAAGTTCCGTGCATTGAGTTTTTCACATTACTTATCATCGTGTTAACCCACTTGAAGTACGGTAATTCAACACAATCAGCACCACCAGTGACAATGGCAAGATGGAACTCGTTTGCATCTTCAATGCCTCTGAAGTAAGCTAAACCATCTGATATAACAAGCGATTTTGGCCGTAAATGCGTTTTCGCCCATTGTGTTAACTCATGTTTCTGGAAGCCTTTAACAACAGAAAAGCGCATATGAATGGGATGACCTTCATCGTTTAAAGACACTGCTGCTACAAATGGACGCTTGCCTTTCGCTTCTCGACCACGAGAACCTCGGCGAACACCGCCCCAATAAACGTCATCAATCTGAATAAATCCTGTGAGTTGAGATTCGTCGTCACGCTCTTTCATTGCTTGCATTAACTTATGTTTCAACCGACAGGCAGCATTATAAGAAACACCCAAATTACGAGATAACTCCAACGCAGAGATCCCGTTTTTCTCTTGTGTGATTAGATAAATGGTTAAAAACCAAGGCGTTAAGGGAAGTTTAGAGTTGGCAAAGAGAGTTCCAGACGTTAGTGATGCTTGATGTCGGCAGCGATTGCACTGTAAGCGCCTAATTAACCCCACATTCCCAAATCCAGCCACATATATGATCCTGTTTCTTCGTTATTTAAGGAGAATCACCATGACATCGACCAAACAACAACACTGGCAATCTATTATCGATGAGCAAGCCCCAAGCGACCTCACCAAGGCCGACTTTTGTCAGCAGCGTAATATCAAATTAGCGACGTTTTACTACTGGCTGAAAAAGTTACGTACTAATGACGAGACTCAATGTGTATTACCCGTTCTGCTCGATGAAAAGGTCGAGGCTTCATGTATTGAAGTGTTTTTGCCTAGCGGATTGCGGGTCTGTCTTCCCTGCAATTTGTCATGTGGGCAAATTCGCCATTGGCTTGAGGCCTTGCAATGATCCCCAGTGGTAGTATTTATCTCGTGTCGGGAATAACCGACATGCGCAAGTCGATTGATGGCCTATCTCTCATTGTGGCGGACGTATTAGAAATGGATCCACTCAGTAACGCATGGTTCATTGTCTGCAATCGAGGGCGAGATAAAATTAAAATCCTATTCTGGGATACCAATGGTTTTTGGCTCTATTATCGCCGACTAGAAAAAGGCCACTTTAAGTGGCCAAAGCCCACGGCAGCAGGCCATATCCACATCTCTACCCAGCAGCTAAACTGGCTACTATCTGGGCTAATGCTTGAAAACCCGCAAGCTCATCAACCTCTATATGGGCGAGAAGTGTGAGCTAGAATACTGATCCGCATATTGCGCTTGAACGATCCTTTTTTGCGGTCAAACTATGTGAAAATGATGGATTAAGAGCTGTAACAATGAACGAACTTCCTGATGATGTAGAGCAACTTAAAGCGATGTTGCTACAACTTCAGCAAGAAAAACAATCGCTGTCTGAAGAGGTCATTGAACTTAAAAGTACCGTTCAATTGCTCACGGAACAACTCAATCTGAGTAAATCTAAACGCTTCGCGGCACAAAGTGAGAAACACCCCAAAGGCACCTTCAATGAGGCTGAGCAGCAAAATAAGCCCGAGCCAAAACATCATAAGAAAGGCAGAAAGCCGCTACCGGAGGGACTAGAGCGTGAAACGCGCATCCATACCCTGAATGCACCGCACTGTGACTGTTGCGGAGATGCCATGCATGAGTGTGGCAGTGAAACCTCGGAAGAGCTGAAAATCATCCCTCAGAAAGTCAGCGTGATCCGTCATCAGCGAACGAAATATGCCTGCCGAACCTGTGAGAAAACAGCACTCAAAAGCCAGATCATTACTACACCTAAACCGGCTAGTATGATCCCAAAGAGTATCGCCAGCCCAGAGACCCTTGCTGCTGTTGCCACCGCTAAATATGTCGATGCGCTGCCACTTTATCGCCAGGTCGATATCCTCAAACGTGCCGATATCGATATTAGTCGCGGTACATTAGCAAACTGGTGCGTACAACTCGGGGCGAAAGTTAAGGTGCTCGTTGACGCAATGAAACAACACCTTATCCATGGTTCGCTTATCTGTGCTGACGAGACTACGGTACAGGTATTGAGTGAACCCGACCGGGCCGCGACAAGCAAGTCGTACATGTGGGTGTATCGCAGTGGTGAGTTCACCTCTCAGCCAGTTGTCATCTATGAATATCAACCAAGCAGCGCCCAATCTTGTCCGAAAGCCTTTCTGGGTGATTACGCAGGTTACTTACTGTGCGATGGATATATTGGTTATGAGGGGCTAGAACTTGTTACCCTTGCAGGCTGCATGGCGCATGCAAGACGCAAGTTCACCGATGCGCAAAAAGCCCAACCAGCAGGAAAATCAGGGCGTTCTGAAAAGGCACTTAGTTACATCAGCAGACTTTATGCAGTAGAAAGTCACTGCAAAACGTTGAGTGCGGAGGAGCGTCATCAATATCGATTAGAAAAAGCCATCCCGATACTGGATGAGTTCCATTCTTGGTTGAAAGAGAGCCAAGAAAAAGTGCTACCAAAAAGCTTGATAGGTAAAGCCATCAACTACACGTTGAATCAATGGGACAAATTAACTACTTACCTCGAAGACGGCAAAATCAGCATTGATAACAATGTGACCGAACGAGATATTAGGCCGTTCACAACGGGTCGGAAAAACTGGTTGTTCTCAAAATCAGTCGCTGGCGCCGAGGCGAGTGCAAACTTATACTGAGATTTAATCTCTTCAACCGATAGAACAGCATGCCCTAGGAAAAGATTGGTCATTAAATCGTAATGCTTCTTATAAGCATCAACAACAGCAGAGTATTCCTTCGGGAGCAGTATTTTTCCAACATGCTCAATATGAAGCTCTACAGGTTGATAATCGCAACATTCAATGTCATTAATTAGATCTCTTACAAAGCCGACATCTAATTTATCTTCACCCATCCAGCTAAAGCTCCAAAAGCTCATTAGTAAAAGCACTATTTTTTTCATTATCTGTAATGTGCATGAAAATAATCCAACATCATGACCAGTTATCATGGCAGAACTGGCTTCTAATGCCACTACTCCCACCAAGCATCTACAGGCTTGATGATATCAGCACAAGTGCCTTTCAGAGCCTGCTGACTATATGGAGGTAACAAATCAGGATCACTCAAAAAAAGTAAGGAAAGCTGCCGCATCATCTCAGCAAATGATGGTGCTCTATACTCGTAAGCATGAGAGAGTATGGCGACCTCCATCTCTCCATCCAGAGTTTGTGAGCTAGGGTACATTAATATTAACTCATATGCAGAATAACCATGCTTACCAAGAACAATCGCTTCTTTGATGTATGAAAACCTACCACCAGAGTCATCTTGCGCGATACCATATCGATAATATTGTTCATCTTCTGATTCAATCGGAAACTGTTGGTAACTTGCCAGCAACTCAGGATCAAAGTCTCTTAAAAGAAGTACCTCATCTGGAGAGTAAATGCCAATCTCCTCCTTATCATGAATGGGTAAGAACTCCCCCCCTAAGGACAAGTACGCGCGATAGAAGTCACTCAATGATTTGGGGATAGCGACAGCAACATATTTCCACTGTTCAATATGATTAGCAGATATTTTATCTTCGTCAGGAACGTCATTTAATTTAATAAAGTTAAAATCAGAGCTAAGCTCGTCCTGTTTTTTTAACCAGCAGGATAAGAACTGCTGCCAACTATCCGATGATGAATGATAACCAGAGTTAAGAGAACAGAGCCTAATACCTGTCATGATTTCTTCGTCCTTTTGCACAGCATACGCTATATCTAAATACAAAAATAAAATAAGAGGAAAAATTATCACTCTATACATATCCAACCTGAAACAGAAATTCCTTTGACGGGTAAAACCTTGTAGCTATCACCAGAATTAATGTTACATTTACTGTAAAATTGCCCAAGTAACCTACCAGAATGTTGATTTTGATAAGAGTTAATACTTCTCAACGAAACAAAACCATTTTTTCCTCCTTGTTGAGATGATGCATATGGATATTCATCACAGTCGGTACCAGCACCACCATCACATATTTTCCCTGGTCCTTTAAATTTTCTTAACCAACCACGTGGATGAGGTGGTTTTATACGATTCAAAATAGCTGGGTAACCTACAGACTGAGCATCCCCGATATGATCCCGAGCTTCTGGCGTATCATCACCAACAACGAAAATATTCAAATCTGATTTACAATCATCATCCCCATTCATACAGCGTTGAATCGTTCTTGCCATTATCGCACTGTTGACTCCAACGTTGAGCCTCCCCCTTGTTAAAACGGCTGTTGCTAGTACAGACCGTGTTAAAATGGACGTGTAACTCGGTATGGAAATGCTTGATAGTACTCCACGTCCATACGAGCCAATACTTACACTCATCATACTCATATAGCCGGAAGGATCTGTGAAGTTAACTGGTGAAGCATTCCCATAAAGATACTTATTCAATGTCACTGGTTTGAGATTATTCCCATTCCAAAGATCACGCTGAGTAAATCGGCCAATTGAAGGGCTATAAAAACGAGCTCTTAGATAATAATTGTTAAGCTCCGCATCATATTGCTCACCGGTATACAGGTACGCATTGTCAGATGCACCTGTCTGCTTTAATACTGTGCCGTAGCCGTCATAGTCATAAGTGTCAGTGACTGAACCTGTCTCATCAACAAGCGCACGTGTTGAGCCCAAACCATCATAAACAAAGTAGCTGTTTGTTCCCTGAGCATTGAAGCTCAGAAGATCTGCACCATAAACATAGGATTTGTTCTGCGCACCATATTCGCGTACTACCTGAGCGTAATCCCTATTCTCATCAATGATATAGTGTGTAATCACCCCATTGATGCTGATAGATGTTCTGATGCCATTTGAATTGTACTCAAATACCGCAGACTGCGTACCGTCATCAAAGCTGATCAAACGGTTCTTGGTGTTATAGAAATAGCGTTTCTCTATAGCACCGGATGTTCGTTCAGCCAATAGGTTGCCGTTGGCATCGTAGCTGTACTGTGTTAAATCTTTAGTGACTAATCTGTCGTTGGCATCATAGTTGTAGAGTGAAACAACACCATCACGTATTTCCTTAGTCCGGTTACCTATAGCGCTATATTCATGTTCTATCACCTTACGGCTACCGTCTGTCTCAAGGTAACTCTCCTTGACAAGTCGGTTTAACACATCATATTGATAATCGACATTCCTGCCGCTATGCAGCTCCTCTAGGCGCGTACGCTGACCACTGTCCGACAAGGAATACCGGTAGTGTGAAACAACCGCACCAGATGTCAACTGTGTGTACTTCTCAATCAATCGGTTTAAATTGTCGTACACATGGTGCGTTGAAATACCATTAGGATGATAAATAACATCGGCCATACCCAATGCTGTATAGCTGTATTGAGTAATGCCTCCCTCATTATCTGTTACTGTTGAAAGGCGATTGACTGTATCGTAAGTGTAAGTGGTTGTATTTGCCTGCCCCTGAGATTCAACGGTCAAACTTAACTTATTACCATTCGTATCATACTGATAGCTCAAACGATCGCCGCTCGGTTGTAACTCGGTGGTTAGGCGGTTAAGCACATCATACTGATACTCCCAAACCTGCACGCTCTTCGCCGTTTCTATCGATGTACGTACCTTGTTGCCAGCTACATCATATTCATAACGCTGAGTCTGCTCATTAAGAGTCCCCACTCCAGATATTTCGGTTATCAATCGACCCATTGCATCATAAATATACGTTGTCACCTCACCATTAAAATCAGTATGATTTTCAACTTGATTAAGTGCGTTGTAAGTAAAGGTTTCAATCTGCCCCATCGGCAATGTACGCGACAACACATTACCCAAGCCGTCATACTGCCAACGAGTTTCCTGCCCAAGAGCATCAATTTGTGCAATGCGATTACCCAGTTCATCGTAACGGTACTCAGTTCGGCTATTTGCCGCATCAACAACAGCAATCAAACGACCTTCAGCATCGTATTCAAATTGTGTTGTCACGCCGGATTGGTCAGTTTCGGCTACCTTCCTACCAAGCCTATCAAACGCAGCAGTAATCGCTGTTCCGTCGGCAAATCGGGTAACGGTTTTGTTGCCTAACTGGTCATACTCGTACTCTGTCCGATGGCCGAGTGGATCAATAGTCGCCGTTACATTACCTTCGCTATCATACTCATACTGCGTTGTACTACCAAGGGCATCCTTAGTCGCAATACGTCTATTAGCAGCATCATAAACATTTGTGGTTCGGTTCCCGTTAGCATCTACTTCAGCCGCTATTCTGCCAGCAGCATCGTATTCGGTCTCAACCCGACTACCATCAGCTTGAATGATGGCAACCTGTCGATTTAACGCATCATATACATAAGTCGTTACCGAACCAGCGGCATCAGTCTCGCTGATCAGATTACCCTCGGCGTCATAGGCTTTCTGGGTACGACTGCCATCAGGATACGTAATTGCAATTTCTCGGCCATAGCCGTCATAGTCTGTTAACGTTTTATGGCCAAGCGCATCTGTTGAAACTATTAGCTGGCCCATTGCATCAAACTGAGATTGACGCGAATAGCCAAGGGCATTAATTGTCTCAATTATATTTCCAGCACTGTCGTAACGGTATTCCGTCACGAGATCCTCTGCCATCCCCCCTTGAAGCTTGCGCTCAACAATCTCACGTACCACACGGTTATTTGAATCGTACTCAAACCGTTTTGTTATGCCTGTCGGTGTTATCTCTGTATGCTTGTTACCTGTGCTGTCATATGTATATGAGGTAATGTTACCAAGCATATCCTTAGACGTTCTTAGATTCCCTTTGGCATCATATTCAAAGGTAGCCTGGCTTCCTGTTGGATCGCTCAACGTCACCAAATTACCAATACCGTCATAGGTATTTACATATCGATTGCCTCGACTATCGATGATTTCAGTTTCCTGTCCTCGATCGTTATATTTATATTCAGTGGTATTTCCCAGTGCATCGGTAACCGTCAGTTGATCATTTTTGGTATTGAACGTTGAATAACTGATATTTCCTAAAGCATCGGTCGAGCTTAATTTGTTTCCTCTCTCATCATAGGCGTATTGCTTGGTATTACCCATAGCATCAACCTCAGAGGTAATATTTCCTTCTTTATCGTAATAGTAGAATGCTGTATTACCGTTGCGGTCTGTCACTACTGACTGTTTACCCGCAATATCGTGTGAAAACTCAGTTCTATTACCCTGTTCATCTTCTTGAGCAATTAATCGCCCGCCGTCATCATAAATATTGCGAACCAGACGACGACTGAGTGGATCATTGATCTTTAGCAAACCATGATTACGGTTATAGTCAAAGGTTGTCTCATTACCTAGCGGATCAATTACTGTTCTTAAATCACCTTGACCATCATAGCGATACTGGTGAACTTGACCTGATGGATCTGTTACTTGTGTAATTCGGCCTTTACTGTCACGGCTAAACAACACACTTTTGCCCGCAGAATGAATCAGACCATCACGGGTATACTGGACTGAATGACCGTTTGGCGAGACCAATTTCTGCAAGCCTGCCATTTGATCAGCGTGTATTTCGACATCATTTTTTAACGTCAATATATAACGATTAGGATCGGCGATATCGATAAGCATCGCTGCATCGTAAAGGTTTCCACCTACAAAACGTAACTGCTTATGCTCTGCTGGCGCCAAAGTTGACTGTGTATCCCCTATAGCTCGGAATGACAACGTCACATCCAAAGCTGGTACCAATTGACTACACTCTGGCGTTAAAACAGCTTCAAAGCGTTCAACATCACCATCTGGCAAAGTGACTGTCACTTCCGGCCTAGCACCTTTCGGCTCAATACAATATTTCGTATTCAGCATGCTGCCGTACTTATTTAACGACCAGCTCATGCCCAACTTATCAGACTCTTGAACTTTGAAGTCTGTTAAGCCTAGGCTCCAGCCATGTCCAAAATCACTACTTTCAGGTTTACTCCGGCTGTCATATGTTCGATCTACTGTGATCGGTAATCCCATCATAGGAATATCAACATCCCGCTGGGTAATTGAGAAGTTACCTACCTTCAGGTCACCAGAAACTAAGACATCTACGCCTGCAACACTCTGGTTACCATCTAAATCAATAGCTTCAATGGCGATTGTGTATACACCATTAGTCAACATCGACGGATCGAAGCTTGCCAAAGCTGAATTAGAAACGGATTGGAAACCTTCCATCAAAATCTGACGTTTAGTCGGCTCACCATCGGGATATACGATCAGCGCATAACTAGCCAGGTTATCGTCTTCTACAGTACCAACTACATCTACCATTGAGCTGATTCCTGCATTCTCAACAGGTGAGGTAATTGAGACTACAGGGGCGGCGGTATCTGTACCCGTAATGACTGCAATGGTTTCCTTCGTCGATACCTCTACACCCTGGCTATCTACAACAGTAGCAACAAGTTTTATCAAAGAAGGCTTAGCCGCTTTCGCTTCAGATGTTAATTGGCTATCAAGTGCAAGCAACTGTCCATTAGCTGTCATCACAACTTGATATGGAGGAACACCGCCTGTTGGCTGTGCTTGAACCGTAGCAACCTCCCCCACCTTCAATTGACCGGCACTCACGCCAATCGTAACATCTAGCGGCAATGCCCATTCAGAGATAGTGATAGTCCAGCTACGGTGGATAAAATGAGTTCCATCAGAAACTTCGAGTGAAACGGCAACTTGCCCTGTCAGCTCAGCAGGCACTGACCATGCAATACGTCCTTTACCGTCAACAGTCATCCCAGACGGCGCCTCAATCAAGCGGAAGGTTAGCTGATCACCATCCGCGTCAGTAGCTGACATAGCCGATACGTATTGCCCACCTTGTACGGCTTCACGAACAGGAGAACCAGTCAAGACTGGAGCAACATTGTCTCCGGCAGTGCTGACAACAACCTCGTAGCTCTGACGTGTTTCAATTTTATTGTCAGATACAGCAATTTCTACCGACACAGTATCATTAAACCCAGCAGGCACAGCCCACTGAACCAAACCAGTACTACTTATTGTCATTCCTTGTGGTGAGCTAATTAAGCGGAAAGCGAGTGAATCTTTATCAGGATCATTTGCGATAACCTGATAGCGATAATCAGTACCAGCAACAACAGAGGTAACCGGCTGTGATGTAATAACTGGCGGTTGATTATTTGAACCAGTTTCAATTTTTATCGTATAGCTCTGTTCAACACTATCAAAACCATCATTAACCGCTATAGAAACAGAGTATGTGCTAGGCTGAATATTTTCCGGTACTGTCCACTCAATTAGCCCGCTTTGGCTAACGGTCATTCCTTCAGGATAACGAGTGAGTGTATATGTTAACGCATCACCATCAGGGTCAGTTGCCTTCACCTCATATTGGTAAATTTGACCTGCAGTTCCTATTAACCGTGGAGAAGAGGTAATCACCGGAGTCTGATTTGGTTTAGCGCCAATCACTGTAATTTCATACGATTGCACAACAGTAGCAATGCCATCTGAGACTTCTATGCTTACCGGATAGTTACCTGGTTTTAAATTTGCAAGGATAACCCATTGGATATCACCAGAGGCGCTTAAGGACATACCTTGCGGGAACTGAACCAAAGCAAAGGAAAGAACATCTCCATCGTCATCCGAAGCTACAATCTGATACTGATAAGTACCACCTTGCTCGATGGACAAGAGCGGTGTTGATGTGATTTTTGGTTTACGATTAGGCGTAGTTTCAACTACCAATTGGAAGGATTGCTCAACACTCCCGCCACGTCCATCCCTAACACGTACCAAAATATCATGTGTTCCGACTACAGGCAGAGACCAAGTCACAAGACCTGTAGCGTCGACCTGAACTTCTCCCGGGTACATAACTTCATAAATGAGGGAGTCACCATCAGGATCCGCCGCCATAATCTGGTACTGCCACTCCAACCCTTCTACTGTAGTGGGCTTCGGAGTAGATGAAATAACCGGCGGCTGGTTTTCTGCCATAACCGTCACTTTCATCTGCGCCTTCGATGTTGCACCATAGGTATCAACCGCAACGAATGAAAAGACATGCGTTCCGATATCTGACTCGGTTGGCGTCCAGTTCAGCGAACCCTTTACAGGGTCAAAGAGTGCAGCTGCTGGTAAGCCAGTTGCTCGCCAAGTAATAACATCCCAGGCATTTTGGTCACTGGCCTTCAGGTTAAACGACAACAGCTGATTACTTTTCAGCGTCAGTTCTTGCGGTTGTACAAAAGAAGGCGCGACGTTCAGGGGCTCGGTACGAACAGAGAATTGCTGTTTATCACTAGCTCCATCCTCATCGGCTACAGAGACAGTCAATAACACCACATTTGCCGTGTTATTAAAGCGGTTACACTCCGTTTCATAACCCTCTGCATCAATCAACAATTGAACTGATGAGAAAGCAGAAAAGTCAATGTTTTCAGTAACGGCAAATTGACTATTTGGCTCGATAGATGGCAATGACCAAGTAGCTAAAGACTGAGAAGTAGTAGGATCCAGCAACGTCAGGGTTAATCCGCCCTGACTTTTCGCTTCACCACCATTTCCAATTGCAATACTCAGTTCACCATCAATATATGTGAAATCTGCAACCGTTAAATCAGATACCGCAGTAAGCGTCCGCCCAGGAAACGTGTTCAGACGGTAAGTATTATGTGACAACCAGCTTGGTAACTGGCCAATCGGAACCGTTCCATCATCATTGATGTTATCAATGTGATAAGCGTGCTGGTTCCAAATTGAACGGGTTGGCGCCCAGCCTTTACCTTCTAGTACTCGAACGCCATTAACACCGTTAAACCAACGATTATTTGAGACTAAAACAATTTCCGCCTCACGATCATTATCTAGATCTACAACTAACGGATACTCATATAACGTGCCCGACGGGTTCGGAAGCTGGTAAATAACATCACCAGTATTGCCATCATAAACTCGGAAATTCAGCTCATCTGAATAAAGGATTTCAGCCTGTCCATCACCGTCAAAGTCAAATACTGATGAGCCTGTTTTCTGGCTGCTTCTATCTTGTGTTTGTTTCTGCCACTTAACACTGCCATCGGCTTCAAAAACAAAATAGTAGAATTTGGCGGCTAAGGTAATTTCTGGTTTAGCATCACCATCAACATCAGCAATGGTTATTGGGCCACCACCAGTGCCCGGTACCGTAATCGGCCCCCAAACATAACTACCGTCATGATTGAGCATACTGAGTTTGTTGTCTCCAGCTATGACCACTTCTGGTAACGAGTCACCATCAAAGTCAGCAACACCGGCAAATAACATCGCAGGACCTTGCCAACGAACGTTACCATTTATGTCGTAAAGTTTCCCGCCAGACAGTACCTCTTGGATACCATCACCATCTGCATCAAAAACAATTGGTGAAATGCTTGAATCAATACTGAATAAACGGTCACCGTTTAGATCATAGACACCCTGGGCGTAAACAATTTCTGGCGCTCCATCAGCATCCAAATCAGCAATAGCGACATGGCCACGGCCACCAGCAGGCTTGCGCCACTTTATGGTGCCATCATTTTCATAAACAGCTAAGTCTCCATTCGGCTGACCAGCCACTATCTCAACCAAACCATCTGAATCGATATCAGCCGCCGCCAAGCCATAAGATGGATCAGCCCAAGGTCCCTGATTTGAAGCGGGCCATAAATCAGTGCCATCCTTACCACTTAAGACACGAATGATACCAGGACTGTTATACAGGCTACTTTGGAAAGCAGGAACAACTACATCAGGGTAATCCAATGTATTAATTTCACCATCAGCATTATCATCATTAAGCTGCACAACAATTGGGGCTGCCAATACTTGATTATATGAGCCCATTGATGAACTTTTACTCCAATGCCATTTTATTGTCGGCTTAAATTCACTTGGAGCAGATAATGGCTGACGACAAATTTCTGGGCTTTGCCACCCCATATCTGGGGCTGCACTTTTCCATTGTAATTCACCAGAAGCCCCATTTATTGCTCCTGAGCTTGTTGAATATACGAGTGTATCGCCTTCATTAGGATCGGTTGCAGTAACTAGGTAACGGTACTGACTACCTTCTTGGCTCAAGTATTCAGGTAGCGATGTGATCTTCGGCGGAAAATTAGGCGCTTTGTTTACGGTTACGATAACTGAAATTGTAACGCTATTACCGGCCAGATCTGTCGCCACGACATCATAGGTATACACTCCTGGATCGACATTGGTTGTATCCCATGATACCTGGCCAGTTCTGGCATCGATCTTCACGCCAGCAGGGGAACTTCTTAGCGTAAACTTCAATTGGTCCCCAAGATCAGGATCATTAACTTCTGGGGTAAAGGAGAACTGACCACCTGCATTTATATCTTGAAAAACCTCAGTATTTTCAACCGATGGTGGATCATTGATGTTATTCACCCCGATTTCAAACAACTGTGTGTCCACACCACCCCAATCATCTGCCACCTGCAATGTAACAAGGGCGCGTAGTGTCTGATTGTTGTCAGCCAAACATTCAGATTTTGCATCAGCAAGACCAATGCTAGCCCCTAGCGTAATCGCATTATCTGACATCTTGACGGCATTAAAGCTGATAAGCTGTTCCTGATCAGTTGCTAAATTTAACGCCAGTGTTTGGCTTGCAAGCTCCCTTCTAGTGCCATCGTTCAGGATTTCAAATAAGGAGAGTGTCGCCTCTGAAGAAATATTTAATAGACCACGATTATACAGCGTTACCGGGATATTGAGTTGCTCTAACTCTACTGCATCATGAGGTAGCGAAATTTGTTTAACGATAACATCAGACTGAGGCAGTGGTGGCAACTGACTGATAATTTCACGAACTTTGATTTCAACAAAGGCTTTACTGAAAGCCTGGGCATAAACTCCGCCACGGCGCAAATAATTTAGGTCCCACGCTGCGCCGCCGGTTTCAAGCGCTAGCTGAATATAATGAGCATTTGTGGCGCCAAAGGCCCTACCACTATGTTTAGCATTGTTACAAAGGCTAAAGCTACCGTCATTCTCTGCAACATAACCGCTACCATCAGCATCCATACCAAGTGCAGCGCGACCGTCTTCACATACGAATCCACCGTCGATAACAACATTAAGTACCGCTTTTTGGGCAATGAGTTGAGTTTTCATCGATTCATATGTGATCGATGAATTGCCATTATCGCGATCTTCATCACTGATCAATATGATATTTTTTGCAGTTTTTGGACGAAGAGGGTAATCATTCAGCAATAACTGAGCTGCCGACCAACCATCTTCAAAACCACCGCTAGCTACAAACTGCTTAGTAATCTTATTAAACCGTTCTGCATTGACGAATGTGTCACCATCTGTAGCTAGCATACGTAACAGAGCTGCTCCAGAGCCACGATGTCCGAAGCCTACTGCACCATAAAAATTTTCCTCATGCTGTGCGCCAACACCTCTTTCGATTAAGAGTGATTCAAGTGTAGATATAATGCTGGTCAACCATTGTTGCTCGCCTCCCATAGATCCCGATTCATCCATAGCAATCAAGATATCGGCCGCACCCTGAACCAATTTTGTAGGCTCCTGAGGAACAGAGCAGTAGCCATTTACGCCTTTTAACGTATCAACAAATTCCTTATTTGGCTGCCAAGTAGTAACCCCTGTATCAGCAATAACACTGAAATTTTCTGGGCCTCGAAGAACGCTCCACGCTAAAGGATCATTATCCTCATCAATAGCCTTTGCTTCATACACATACGTCTCACGTTCGTTTACTGAGTTAGGAGCCATTGAAACAATAACCGGTGCACGATTAATGAATGACAGATCACCTTCAAATGTGTTGAAGCCGAGGTGCATTGCCCCAGCAAAAGACTTGGCAATCAATGGACCATAAGCATCGCCATGAGGCGCATCAAGGTGGGCTGATGGGGCTAATACAGTACCTTCGATAGCTACACCAGCTAAACGAATATTTACGGCATCTGGAAAATTGAAAATGGTTCGACTGCGATGAGGAATTAAGTCTGCAAAACTTTTATTGGTTAGGCTGGCATCGGTACCACTGATATTGAATACGATAGTAGCATCATCAGGAATGTTGGAAACGGAAAAAGTATGCGCTTTACTAACCACTGATGCATCAAGATCGAAAACCTGCCAATTACTGTTTCCATCCCCTTGAAGATATAAACCTCCCCATTCGAACTTAGTTGAACCATTGGCAGGAAAAACAGAGAGTCGGCGTGAGAGATCATTCAGATATAATTTCTGTTCGGGAAGATCCAGTGGTAAATCACCATTCATTATTTTTTGGCTTTCAGACAAACCATCAAAAACAGACTTCCCTATACCATTCAACCTTCCACCAATTATCGCATCACCATAGTAAAGGCGACCCACAGGGAAAGTGATGTCTCCACCAACATAGAGAATATAGCCGCTTGTTTCCGGAGGAAGTCCATCACCAATACTATAACCATTAATCTGCATATTTCTGCCCACATATAGCGGGCCATCAGCGTCACCACTTGGTGCAGTGAAGTCTTCAAATATGAAGGCACTGAAACCTCCAGCTTCACGAAGCGTATTTGCTGAACTAACAGATATGTTGAAAAATAAAAATAGTGTTAATAATAAGGCTATTGGTCTCATATGTCTGACTCGGTAGAGAAGCTCAACAGCACGCTATATATAAAGCACCTGTATTTAAATCAGTAACAATTAATGTTTCGGCGCAACTAACAGATCACAGCAACTGATTAATGTAATATTTTCATTTTAAGAACATTCCGCTCGCAATGGCTGGGAACTTGTTGCAAATAATCAGAGGGAGCAGATATAGCCATAGATAAAGTTAATAATTACAGGAAAACAACATCAACATTGAAAAGACGATTCATGAAAGCGGAACTCTTGGACTTGACTGAATTTTTTGCAGCAAGCCACCTAAAAGCACCTTGCCATAAACATAAAAAAGGCGGTGAAGAATAATCTTCACTGCCTTTTCTCTTTCAGCAACAAACACTTCACTGCATGTTGCGTTAGTGATCTAGGTACAAGAAGTTCTGCCAACTCTTCATACGAATGAGTACTTTACGCATAATCGACACATGCTCAAAACTGTCAGAGTAAACTGCGATTTCAACATTGGTTCCTTGCGGTAACGCATAGTGCGTAATGTCATCAATCATCCTCAATTTCACTAAAGGTCGACCTTGGCGACTCAGCATGTCAGAGCTGTACAAGGTTCCTTGTGCTTGCACTTGGCTTTCCCCAATGGCAGGCAAAACTTCAACTACTTCAGCTTGAAATGTTTTGCCCGGAATGGCGCGAAAAATCATGTCAGCTTTAAAGCCTGACTTTAACCGCAACAGCGAGTTCTGCCTAAATGCCCCCACAAAGAACTGCTCTTCTTGGTGTACAAAGGTCATCACTGTTCGTAACGGCATTGGCAATGCCATCATGCCTGGGCGCAAGGTTACTTGAGTAACATAGCCTGCTGTAGGCGCGTAAACAATGGTTTCATCCAAATCAAACTCCGCTTTACGCAGCATGGCTTGTACTTGTGCTGTCGTCGTATTTTCACCTAAAATTTCAGATTCAAAAGCCAATTTAGCACGTCGCTCTTCCGCATTAGCCGCTTCTAAGCTTGCTTCCGCACTCAAATAAAACTGACGACGGTTATCAACATCTGATTTTGTGAATGCACCGCGTTTGTAGCCTTTTTCATAACGTTTAAATTGTGCCAAGGTACGATCACGTTCAGCTTTCGCTTTTGCAACACTAGCTTGGCTGGCTTTGTACCCTGCTTCCAGTTCCAGCACGTCTTGCTCTGTTTCTGCTAACATCGCCCTTAAGCGGTTAACTTCAGCTTGGTATGGCGTAGGATCTATTTTAAACAGGACATCCCCTTTTTTAAGCAACACATTGGCTTCAACAGGGACTTCTGTCACACGGCCACGCACACCGGGAATAATCGGTGTACTCACGAAAAACTGTGTGCCTTGGCTAGTATGAGGGTGGTTGTAGTTCATCAATAGAATTAACGAACCAATCAAGATAACGCCACCAAGTACAGCCGTTGGTACCGTCCATTTGTTCAATGGAATATTGAAGGTTTTAAAAAGAAACACACACAATGCGGCGTATGTGAGGATTAAGAGTAAATCCATTACTTTTCCTCCCCTGTTTGATCAGACTGGCTCTGATTTCCTTGGGTATGATCGGGCTGAACCGAGCCTGACACAGGCTTTGGTGTGCCTTCAAGGGTTGCAATTTTGTGGCTCAATAGCTCTACCTGAGCCGATAAGGTATTGATTTGATGATGCAACTCGTTCTGCTCAGCCTGAATTTTTTGAAAACCCCAGCCTCGGTCTTTACGCCACAAAGTTGCCCAAATCCATAGGAACGGCCAAAGCGCATGTAAGGTAAATAAGCTTACCCAACCAGCATAATGAATCGCATCTTGGTGCGGGTGATCCCGTTCTTTGGATATTTCATACGGGATATCGTGTATCACAATAATACCGTAGAACAACACCAATGCGACAAAGACCAATAATCCGAGTGCAAAATAATCTAAAAACATCTTTTCTCCCTAAAAGATGACAACCTAATTTATTGTTCTGTTATATCTCGTCCCCATTAAAACTAGCAGAATTCAAATAGAACTCATTAAATAACAATGAATAATCAGTACTAGAGCATAATAAATCTTAAATAGATCTTTCTCTTTTATCTTATTAATAACGTACGTATCGGGGCGGAAAATGGAATACAGCCTCCCGGTAAATTTTTCTTTTCGCCATCTTGCTGAAACCCGTAATGTCGATAAAACGGCTCGGCATAGGTTGACGCATTTAAGCGAATAATCGCGGTAGGATCATCTTTAAAACGTAGTGTCAGCGCCGACTGTAATAATGCCGATGCTATACCTTTTCGGTGATAAGCGGGGTCTACAAATAGGCTACTCAAACCATTATCAGGTTTAAGTAAAACAACACCAACAACCTGTTGTTGCTGGCGATATAACAAAAAGATGTAACCGCTAGGGTCTAACAAGCTCTTTAGACCTTCATCCACACAGCCTGCCACTAAGCTATCGGCTTCATCTTTAGAAACAGCAAGCGACTGATGGATCGCTTGTTCAATCACATGAATCACAGCAGATAAATCGTCACGCTGAACCACTTCTATCATAAACATCCTTGTATTTCGCATACCTTTAATGAACTGTGCTTATTTGCCAACAAACTCGACTGGCATAGCCATAATATAACCAACTGGCGCAGCCGATTGACTCAGCCGATTACTCAGCCAACTACGACAGTGTTTCTTTAGTGACTTGTCGATACGGTGCAAACAATATGCTGACATCGACTTTCGCATTAAGCTTGGCTGCTAATAAATACAAGCCACCTAATTTACGGTGAAAGAAGATCGCATCCGCTGGAGGCGTATGCCAATACCCTTGCTCCATACTCAGCGATGTGCCAGCCTCTTTAATTCGTTTCGCTAAGTCGGTTGAGCCAAAATCGTATTCCCCGCTGAACATCAAGGGTTCGCATGCTTGTTCACACAGGTTGATAACGGCTTGGCGCTGAGCGTCATTAATAGGTTGACTAAAAAAACCAATGCCTGCGAGTGCGCCATCCATTTTGGTGCGGTTGTTCTCAATCGCACCGTTTATCAATTGCTGATAGCCCTCGCTGATATAAACAGGGTAAGCCCGCGTCGCACCAAAATCTAGTAGGACTAATTGCTTGGTGTCGTGGTTATATTGAAAGTTAGCAAAATTAGGATCAGTTTGGACTAATCGGAACTCAAATATCTCCCTAAACAAGAGCGTAAATGCTAACTCAATAACACGGTTTCTCACTGACTGTGGCGCATGAACTAGGTTTTCTATTGCTTCACCTTCAACAAAGCTCATCGCCAGAATATTGGGCGTAGTCAGATCATCAAAAACCTCTGGGATCAAAAAGTTGGTATCGTCCGCCAGTAAGCTGGCATATTGGCGTAATAGCTTCGCCTCTAATAGATAGTCCGCTTCATCGTGTAACTGTTTTTTGGCCTCTTCTAACAAGCCTTGATAATCGACTTCTTTGGGGATCAAGCCTGATACTCTCAATAACGTTGCGACATTATCAACATCACTTTCAATGCTTTCTCTTACCCCTGGGTATTGAATTTTAAGGGCGAGGTAACGGCCATCTTTGGTATGGGCTGAATGAACTTGGCCGATAGATGCGGCTGCAATAGGATAAAAGGTGAATTGTTCGAAGGTATTTTGCCAATCGGGCTGCCATTCACTCTCCAGCACGTGGTTTAGCTGGCTAATGGGCATAGGTTTAGCGTCAGATCGTAATCGTGCAAGTAAGTCGGTTAATTCTGGCAGCAGTAAATCCCCTGCATCCATCGACAATAACTGCCCCACTTTCATCGCTGCACCGCGTAATTGCGCTAATTGATCGGCGACACGTTTTGCATTAGCCGGTGTTAATAGCAAATCACTGGCTTTGGGTTTTTGCCCTTTTGCTAATTGGCGCACGCCTTCGGCAACCATACCGCCCGCTACGCGTGATGCTAACGAACCTAATTTACTCATTCGAGACAAACGGCTTCGAGGTACTTTGGCATAAGTCTTATCAGTATTTTTCATCGTCTCTCTTTTTGCATCGTATCTCGAATTAATCGAAACGTTCTCATGAAGGTTGAGTAGGAACATCGCATTATTAAATTAGATGAACAAGAGAGAATACGAAAGGAATGGAGATAGGGTTCAATTTCACATAACAACTGAACCCGTTATTGCAGTCATTCTTTATGATTAATGTCAGAACAACCTATATTCATACCACTAAATACCGACGCCAACCGATAAGATAAAGGCGTTATTACTGATGCCGCCCATGTCACGATATTCATAACCTAATGTGAGATCGACAACAGGAATAAAGGACAAAACAACCCCCGCTCCGCCTGTAAATCCCCATCCTTTTTCTGTATCTTTCTGACCTGCGATTTCGCGGTCTGCATTGTAGTAGTTAGTACCCGCTTTCGCATAAAGAGAGCCAATTACAAACGGTAAATCGCCACGAAGCGTGATAGGAAAAGAGGTATAGTCAATATCATTTTTGGCAGAGGCTAAATTAGAGTCAACTTCGGCACTGCCTTGGACAAAGCCTGCATTCACACTAAAAATATCATTAATATGATAAGTGGCATTAATGCCATACTCGTAGCCATAGTCACTATTGCCATCGTATGTAATCCGTGATGCCCCCGCGCTAGCACCTACAGATACCCCTAATAGATCAGCAGAAGCGGTAAACGGCAACAATGCCAATAAACCAATAATGTAATTCCTTTTCATGCCACTCTCTCCTTAATGATGTCTATTATGGGATGTGACGATTTAACTTCGCTTACCCCTGCTTTAAATCATTAGCCCAATTCAGGCTCAGCGCCAATCTCTCGAACAATCTGGATCACAGATAAGCAATTTCATTATTAGTATGCGCATCAAACTCAACCCTACAGGCGATCAATAGCCCGCAGTAAAAGCGCGATTAATAACGAAATAAAACGTCAGGGCGACTATCTAAACCCAACAACGCCCATGCAATCCATTACAAAGTCACATTTAAATGAAAAAATACACCATGAACATTACATTATACCCATAAGGAAATTTACATTTATAAATCATAATCTTATTAAGAAATTAATTATTCCAAACATTACTGTAGCGGTTAATAAACGAGTAATTAGCAAACGATTACGCTCCCGATTTCAACACAAATGGTAATCAATGGGTGTTTTTCGCTTCGCTGTAAGGCAAAATGTGATCGTGATCGCGAGACATTGGTGCTTAGCACTCTAAACTAGCCCTATATCGAACGGTAATAAACAAAGGCCATTAGAGCTAAATAAACCGTCAACATTTGTTTTTTGGATGCGATACGCAACGAGGGTAAACATATCAACGAGATTCTACTTGCAACCTTTGCAGGTTTCATCGTTGGCATATTTTTACGGCAATTAAACGTCCTCTTCCGGCGCCACCTGTGCTGACCGGTATCATGGGAATTGTCGATATTTACCTCAGCGGTGTGGCATCTCAAGCGATTGTTGAACGCTTCTTCTCTTAATTTTGCCTTTTAATTCAATTCAAATATTCCAGGAGTGAGCTATGGCTACCCCACATATTAATGCAGAACTTGGTGATTTCGCTGAAACAGTCCTAATGCCAGGGGATCCGCTACGTGCAAAACTCATTGCTGACACTTTCTTAGAAGATGTTAAGCAAGTGTGTGACGTGCGCAATATGTTTGGCTACACAGGTACTTACAAAGGTAAGCGTATCTCTGTGATGGGCCACGGCATGGGTATCCCGTCTTGCTCTATCTACGCACACGAACTGATCAAAGACTTTGGTGTTAAAAACATCATCCGTATCGGTAGCTGTGGCGCCGTACACGATGACGTTAACCTGATGGATGTGATCGTTGCTATGGGTGCATCGACAGATTCTAAAGTAAACCGCATTCGTTTAAGCAACCACGATTTCGCTGCTATTGCGGATTACGGCATTCTTGAAACAGCCGTTCATCATGCACGTGAGCAAAAAGTACCAGTACGTGTTGGTAACGTATTTACTGCTGATCTGTTCTACACCCCTGAAACTGAGCTATTCGCTAAAATGGAAAAGCTTGGCATTCTTGGTGTTGATATGGAAGCCGCTGGTATCTACGGTGTTGCTGCTGAACTGGGTGCTAAAGCGCTGACTATTCTAACAGTATCTGACCACATCAAACGTGGTGAGAAACTAAGCTCTGATGATCGTCTTAAGTCGTTTAACGACATGATGAAAGTTGCACTAGAAACAGCAATCAGCATCTAAGCACGATACAACAATTTAGGTGGCGGTGTTTTCCCCGAGACATCGCTACCCTTCACTACCAAGAACAAAGAACACCAAACCAAGAACAGTTAACTAATACCAAACTGCCATTGGCACCGTTTCAGTGCAGTTTGTTATTAGTGCCCATAAGGAAGCTAAGGCCATACCTTGTGCAAACGAGGTATTAGCAAGGTTGCTGCTCAATATTTGTAAAATGTGGCGTCTTACACAATTTGATGAATAGAGTAAGCAAACACTGATTTTGTTTATTAATCAGCATGCGGATTCTGTCAGGTAACCTTCTCCTTTGCTTCTTTTTGGGCGGCTAATATCCCCAAATTCACTTACGGCCAATATTGAAAACCTTGGTCGTTCAGCAGTAACACTCACTCCGCACTGTTATTCTATACTTTGAATCTAGATGGTAATAAGCTGACATGATGACATCACAACCCATTCAATCCGTGCAGCCTTTATTACCTGAGGCCGTCGAACATTTACAGCTTAACCACTGTAAAACCGTTGGCTGCTGCAACTATGGTTCTAAAAACGTTGATGATTATGTAATTCAGCGAACCAACCCAGAGCGTCCGACATTAGTGTGTCGAGAATGTGGTGCATTCCCTCCCGTTCTTAGCAATAAAGATGTGGTAGATGAGTTAACACGTTTGAAAGTCACCCAAAGTAGTGGGTTACCTGCTTGTAGCAACCCTGAATGTAAAAACTTAGGTCTTGCCGTTTTAACGCACCGCCACCTTTATCATGCGTTTGGCTATAGTGGCGATCGCCAGCGTTATCGCTGTAAATGCTGCCAAGGTACCTTTGTGGATCGCTGGTCTGGTTTTAATAATAAGCATTTAGTCCAACAAAAACTGTTGGCTATGTTATTTACAGGCCATGCCATTCGCGATATTTGTCGTCGCCTCAGCATGAACCCAAAGACGTTTTATGATCAGCTTTCTCATATAGCTAGCCGCTGCCGACGTCAGCTAGGCATGTTTGATGCTCGCCTCTTTAAGCATGCACAAGATCTCTCGCTTGCTTCTAACCTTACTTCGCTACAACCTAGAAGTAACAATGGGGTATTGTGGATTTCAACGTGCGAAGCAACATCAGGTTATGTCGTTGGCCAACACTTAAATTACCAAGCTATCGATCAAGACAATAAGCACCTCGAACATGACCCTTTCCAAGTGGGTACACGTTTTATGGCACCACCATCGGCGTTACTGACAGAGAAGGTCACCCCACAATCTCAAGGTATTTTGGCGCGTGTAGATAATAAATACCGCGAAGTATTATCACGTCCTCAATTAGAAGATCCGTTGAGTAATCAAGCCCGTATTAACTACCCAACAAAAGGGTGTTTAATCAGGCCACAATACACGGTTTATGCGCATTACCTGCAGCTAGCTAGCCAGTTAGAATACAACCAACAGCTCGCTATTTTTATGCCACAAGAACCTTTGATGCGTTCAGCTGTTGTTTCAATCTTTTTGGATCGCGTTAAAGCCAAAACCATTCATCCTGTGTATGTGGAACAAGATGCTGGATGGCAGCCTAATATGGAAGCTGATCGTATTGATATCGTGTTGCTGGGTTGGTGGCGAGATCGTTGGGCATTTACTCGTAATAACGATATTAGTAAAGGTATCTGTCACTTAGCCGGTGAAAAAGAAAATGAACGTTTTTGGTTAAACACCGCATCAGACAGAGCCGTTTTGCAATATCAACAGCGTTTCCATGATCAGTTCGCACAGCTGGTCAATGAACCGCGCCGTAAGCTGCGACCAGCGGGTTTATTACCTCTACTCGATATATATCGTGCGTGGCATAACTTGTGCCGTCAGGATAGAACTGGGCAAACGCCCGCTCAGCAAATGGGACTCACCGCAGCACCTCTTACCTTAGAACAGCTGCTGAACTAACGCGCCCAAAGTTACTGCATATATCTGTCTCACACAGGTATCTCATATATGTATCGCCGCCTTTTAATCTTAAAGGCGGTTTTGACAACCCTTCGATTATTACCTCCTCGTAAAAGTAATTTATAAAAATCAGCGATTATCATTTCTTAAGAAACAATTAAACTAGTCCTTCTTTTCGACAAGTATGTATTTGAGGGTGTTATGGGTTGGTTATTTCTTCTTTTAGGTGTGATGGCAGAAGCAACGTCACATGTTGCATTACGTGCGACTAACGGCTTCACCAACTGGTTACCCAGTAGCATCGTTATCCTTGGACACTTACTCGCATTCCTTTTTCTAGGCCAAGCTATGCGGTCACTCCCCGTCGGTATTGTGCACGCTATGTGGGCTGGGATGGCGATAGTTTTAGTCACTGCAATGTCTAGTATTATTTACAAACAACATCTTGATACTAAAGTGTGGATTGGCATGGTTGTCATTGCTATCGGCATCGCGATTATTAATTTATCTGGCACAGGCCATAGCCATTAACTCTCGCGAGTTATCAATAAGAAATATACGTCAGTTTGGGACTTAAATATCTCCGTTTAAATAGCACCGTAATGATCCCCTAAGCACCGGCTGACACCTTACGATAATAAGCAACAAAGTGAGCAGGATTACTGTCAATCCACGTGCTGTAACAACAGCAGAATGATGAATTGCTCACAGATTTTTGTACGAACCACAAAATTACCTGGATAACCTCGCCGCACGCACATCCATGCTGATATATTTGTTTACAAGATGTTAAATAAAACAGATGTCAATTCATCAGTATTCGCAGCAGGGATAGTCGGACATGCAGTTTTTCCCCAACCGTATTAAACCCATTTTATTAGCCAGCATGCTATGTGTTGGCATATTGCCCGCATTTATGTACAGCTGGACGAGCAGTGAGAAGCTCTCGTCTGTCGCCCTTGAGCAAATAGCAACGGGCATGATTAGCCGCACTAACATTGCCGCACAAAATCTCGATGACCTTATCCAGCACCACGTTAACGAGCTTAACGATCTAGCTCAGTCTCCGATACTCACATCATCGCCATTAGTTTCAGCATCCCCCGCTATCATCAGCAAATACCTTCAACAATTAACGGCCAATGAGTCCGTTTACAATGCGATTCACCTAATAGAAAAAAGCACCATTTACTCCACGCCTACTTACCAAGTTATCGACTCATCGCATCAAGGTGCCGTTAACCTTAGCCAAGAAGTCGCCAAATTCAGTATTGATAACTTTAACCAGTTAGAGCAGCAATACCTTAACTCAGGCAAGAAGGTATATATATTTGTGCCACCCAACATTGCACAAGCACCCTGCTTATTTTTAATCACCCGAGTCGCTGATAGCACAGCGGTACGTTATCTTCTGGTTGAATACCGTTTAAGTGAAATCAATGACCGATTACGCTTTTTAGGAAAACAAATAAGCAATACCGATTTTGCTTTTATTGTTAACGCCCAAGGCGACACTATGCTGGCTGGCCACTATCAAGGTCAGGCGTTACAAACTTTTTCTGATTTTAAATTTAATCTTAAAGCTCAAAATATTGATGTTTCACAACCACACATTATCCAATACAAAGACCGTTACCAAGAAGCCTTTACAGCGACAGTGACAGCCATTGGCTCGCTTCAAGGACCAGACCTACCAAATTGGTCATTAGTCACAGTCACACCGCAAAAAACCATTACCAGCTCAATAGATGAACTTCATCAATACTTCATGCTGGCACTGTTATTTACCGCATTTGTCATCATCATTTTATCTGTGGTACTCACCAAGCGAATTACAGATCCCCTCACTAAGCTGTCGCGCTTTGCCGCGCATTTTAAACTTGGCAACTTCTCTGCGAGTAAGCATTTCAAAGGTCCCCACGAATTTCAGGTTCTGCATGACGCATTGAACCAAGGAGCAGAACGGATTGCTTACGATACAAGCCGTTTGAATCAAGCGCTTCATAAGGCGAAATCTGCTGATCGTGCAAAGTCTGCATTTTTAGCTAATTTATCACACGAAATTCGTACCCCGATGAACGGGATGTTGGGGCTTTCTCAGCTTCTACTCAAAACAGATCTGACTCGCGAACAAGAACACCACCTCAATACGCTGCTAGATTCTGGCAAGCACATGATGTCGCTGCTCAACGATATTTTGGATTTTTCAAAAATAGAGCAAGGGAAGCTCAAGCTAGATTGCACCAATTTTTGTTTTACCGACTTAGTTGGCACCATTGAAAGTACCTATCACTCGTTAGCAAAGGAAAAGGGCATCGATTTTCACATTCATTGTGAACTCGATAAAAATGCGTGGTTTTATGCGGATAAAGCCCGTATCCGTCAAATCTTGTTTAACTTGATCAGTAACGCCATCAAATTTACAGAAAACGGTGAAGTCAACGTCACCCTGCGTTTGCAAAATGGAAAATCCAACAATGAAAAGCAGCTCACTATCATTACGCAAGATACTGGTATTGGGATTGCCCCTGAGCGTATTAGCCAAATTTTCGACCCTTTTGCCCAAGCTGAAATATCAACCAGCCGCCGTTTTGGTGGCACAGGCCTCGGCCTGAGTATTGTGCGTCAACTTGCTGAACTTATGGATGGAGAAGTACAGCTTAAAAGTACGGAGGGCACAGGATCGGTATTCACGGTTACCCTTGCTTTACAACAAGGTCAGTACGAACAACAACAAACGACCGATGTTGCCTTTGATCACAGCGCATTCCAAAACCTAAAAGTACTGATTGTCGAAGATAACCACTTAAACACCTTAATTATTGAGTCATTTCTTAAACAACGTGGCTTTACAACGACTGCGGTTGAAAATGGCGCCGAAGCCCTCGACATTTTACAGCACCAAGTGTTTGACGTTATTTTGATGGATAACCACATGCCAGTAATGGATGGTATTGAGGCGACTAAACGCATTCGCCGCTTACGCTCAGACACCCGTAAAATACCGATTTTTGCCTGCACCGCTGATGTGTTTGAAGAAACTCAACGCAATATGCTGGCAGCAGGCGTTGATTGCGTGATCACCAAACCCCTTGATGAGCGCAAGCTATTAGATGCGCTACAACGCTTTAAACACAAAATTACAGCAATGGCACAATTGCGTATTGCCCTTGAAAGCAAACAGACACAGACCGCCCTTTTATCCAATGAAGCTAATGAACAACACCAAGTTTTATCAACAAAGACGGGTGAAGATAACCCTCAAAATAACAGCCAGATAAGCTCCCCTCATCATCGCTATCAGTATGTTGACCTAGCTGAGTTACTTGAAATGATGGACGGTGATCATGAGATGGTTCAGACCTTCTTGGTGATGTTTGCTAACGAACATGCCAAGGATGTCGATAAATTAGAGCAAGCACTAACAGAGCAAGATTTCAGCCAAGCGATTCTAATTAGCCATTCACTCAAAGGGGCGTCGGGCAGCATTTGTGCCGATGGTGTCCGTCAAGCTGCTACGATTATCGAAAAACGCGTTAAAACGAATACCTTACCGCTTGAGGAAGATATGGATGATCTACGAAACCAGCTCAACATTTTGGTGAGTGAAATCCAGCAGCATGCCGAGGAAGAGGCCGAATTCAGCCTATAAAATAGAGCATTTGATCGTACGTGAGATCAAATGCTCACACTCAATGCGTTTATTAAATGCAAATAGTGAATGCTTTAATGTCATGAAAACGGCTCGATTGATAAAAATTACAGAATAAGTGAGATCAAAGCACGGTTTACTATGCTTTATAATTGACAGAATATGCCAAAAAGATAATTATCACTCCATCAATTGCTCTCAAGCAAACCAAATGTTCACACAGTGATTGTTTGGTACAAACAGAAGATGTCACAAGCCAGTAAAGATAACCTTGTTAATCAATATCTGAACTAGCATTGAGACAAGTCCAATACGTAAAAGGTTGATAGATATGAGCACTAAACTAGAACAATTGCGCGCGCTTACTACTGTTGTTGCTGATACCGGTGACATTGAAGCAATTAGCAAGTACAAGCCTGAAGACGCAACAACGAACCCATCGTTGATCCTGAAAGCCGCTCAAATCGCTGAATATGCTCCTCTTATCGACGCTTCTATTGCTTACGCAAAAACACAAAGCGACGATAAAGCACAACAAGTACAAGATACTTGTGACATGCTAGCTGTTAGCATCGGTAAAGAAATTCTTAACGTTGTACCTGGCCGCATCTCAACAGAAGTTGATGCGCGTCTTTCTTACGACACAGAAGGCAGCATCACTAAAGCACGCCAACTGATTAAAATGTACAACGATGCCGGCATCACAAACGATCGCATCCTGATCAAACTAGCTTCAACGTGGGAAGGTATTCGCGCAGCTGAAGTCCTAGAAAAAGAAGGCATCAACTGTAACCTAACGCTTCTATTCTCTTTTGCTCAAGCGCGTGCTTGTGCTGAAGCGGGTGTATTCCTAATCTCACCTTTCGTTGGTCGTATTATGGACTGGTACAAAGCGAAAGAAGGCCGTGATTTCGAAGCACAAGAAGATCCAGGCGTACTATCAGTAAGCGCTATCTACAACTACTACAAAGAGCACGGTTACAAGACTGTTGTTATGGGCGCAAGCTTCCGTAACATCGGCGAGATCCTAGAACTTGCTGGCTGTGACCGTCTAACTATCGCCCCTCAACTTCTAGCTGAACTAGAAGCGGCTGAAGGTGAAGTAGTAGAGAAGCTAATCGACTCTAACGGTACGAAAGAACGCCCTGCGGCAATGACACACGCTGAGTTCCTATGGGATCACAACCAAGACGCAATGGCAGTTGAAAAACTGGCTGAAGGTATCCGTAACTTTGCGGTTGACCAAGGCAAGCTAGAGACTATGATTGCTGACCGTCTATAAGACTAAAATCTATTTCAGAAAGCGGCCCTTATAGCCGCTTTCTTCTTTTTCGATTTGATAAACTTTTTGGTGATATAACTATGGAACGTAAAGTCTTAGCAAATGCAATTCGTGCCCTAAGCATGGATGGCGTACAACAAGCAAACTCAGGCCACCCTGGCGCACCTATGGGCATGGCTGATATCGCTGAAGTACTGTGGCGTGACCACATGAACCACAACCCACAAAACCCTGAGTGGGCTGATCGCGACCGTTTCATTTTGTCGAACGGCCACGGTTCAATGCTAATTTACTCTCTGCTTCACCTGACAGGTTACGACCTTTCTATCGAAGATCTGAAGAACTTCCGTCAACTGCACTCTAAAACACCGGGTCACCCTGAATACGGTTACGCACCGGGTGTTGAAACAACAACGGGTCCACTAGGCCAAGGCATCACCAACGGTGTTGGTATGGCAATGGCTGAGAAAGCACTTGCTGCACAATTCAACCGTGAAGGCCACGACATCGTTGACCACAACACTTACGTGTTCATGGGCGATGGCTGTCTAATGGAAGGTATCTCTCACGAAGCATGTTCACTTGCAGGCACATTGGGCCTAGGCAAGCTAGTAGCATTCTGGGATGACAACGGCATCTCTATCGATGGTGAAGTTGAAGGTTGGTTCTCTGACGATACGCCTAAGCGTTTCGAAGCATACGGCTGGCATGTAATTCCTGCGGTTGATGGTCACGATGCTGACGCAATCAATGCAGCGATTGAAGCGGCGAAAGCAGAAACAGGTCGTCCAACGCTTATTTGTACTAAAACGGTTATCGGTTTTGGTTCACCAAACAAAGCAGGCACACACGACTGTCACGGTGCGCCACTAGGTGCTGAAGAAATTACAGCAACCAAAGCACAACTTGGCTGGAACCACGGTCCATTCGAAATCCCTGCAGACATTACAGCTGAATGGGATGCGAAAGAAGCAGGCGCAGCGAAAGAAGCAAGCTGGAACGAGAAATTTGCAGCGTATGAAGCAGCTTTCCCTGAACTAGCGGCTGAATACAAGCGTCGTGTAAACGGTGATTTACCTGCACAGTGGGAAGAAAAAGCATCAGCAATCATTGCTGATCTTCAAGCTAACCCAGCAAACATTGCATCACGTAAAGCATCACAAAACGCACTAGAAGCGTTTGGTGCTATGCTGCCAGAATTCATGGGCGGCTCTGCTGACCTTGCGCCTTCTAACCTCACTATGTGGTCGGGTTCTAAGTCGCTAACAGCAGCTGATTTCTCGGGCAACTACATCCATTACGGTGTACGTGAGTTCGGTATGACAGCGATCATGAACGGTATTGCGCTACACGGTGGTTTCGTACCATACGGCGCTACATTCCTAATGTTCATGGAATACGCGCGTAACGCAATGCGTATGGCTGCACTGATGAAAATTCAGAACATCCAAGTGTACACGCACGATTCAATCGGCCTAGGCGAAGATGGTCCAACACACCAACCTGTTGAGCAAGTATCTTCACTGCGTCTAACGCCAAACATGAGCACATGGCGTCCATGTGACCAAGTTGAATCTGCTGTTGCTTGGAAACTGGCAATTGAACGTAAAGATGGCCCAACATCGCTAATCTTCTCGCGTCAAAACCTAGCGCAACAACCACGTGATGCAGAGCAAGTTGCTAACATCGCGAAAGGTGGTTACATCCTGAAAGATTGTGCCGGTAAACCAGAGCTTATCTTCATCGCAACAGGTTCTGAAGTTGAACTAGCAGTAGAAGCAGCAGCACAACTAACGGCTGAAGGTCGTCAGGTTCGCGTAGTTTCTATGCCAGCAACAGACGTGTTCGACAAGCAAGACGCAGCGTACCGTGAAGCAGTATTACCAGCAGATGTTACTGCTCGTGTTGCTGTAGAAGCGGGTATTGCTGACTTCTGGTTCAAATATGTTGGCCTAAATGGTCGTATCATTGGTATGACAACATTTGGCGAATCTGCACCTGCAGGCGAGCTATTCAAAATGTTCGGTTTCACCACTGAAAACGTAGTGAACAATGCGAAAGAGCTTCTAGCTTAATTTGTGAAAGCAGAGCTGGCTTCTTCTTGTCAGTTCTGTTTTATAACGCAACGCGAATACTAACAATAAAAAAGTTCTACCTCTCGCAAGAGAGATAGAACCGAATCCCTTCTTACATTGCCGGACTTTCGTCCGGCTTTTTTTATCTAAAACGCTCACAATGTTTAACTACGCAAAAAACCAAGTGAGATCATTAATACCAATAAGGTTCAGTGTGGTTCAGGCTTATTCTTGATTCATATGTATCCACAACTCTTCACCGCGCCATTGTGTTTGCCACACAGGTAATTGGATACCTTGCTGTTCGATACACTCGCCTGTTGCCAGCTGAAAGTGTTGTTTGTACAAGGGCGAAGCGACGCACAACTGGCCTGCAATGTCACCGACAATACCCCGACTGATCACAAAGGCTTTTCCTATCGGATCCCAGTTTCCTACTGCAAAAACCTGTTCTTGGATTGACGGTAAATAAAACAGTGCAAGTTGCTGTTGTTCAACCAATGCGGCCCGACCTGATTCAGGGATAAGTTGTTCACGATGGCATACTTTCGTCCACATTATTGAATCTCCTTCAAAGGGATACGCTGACCGCGAATACGTTGATAACCCGCTTCTGGTGTCGTGATTTCAGGGTCTGTTTTTGTATTCACAAATTGGGTGAAACGCGCCAGTTTTTCCTCTGAATTTAATGTGGTTTGCCACTCACACTGATAACTATCAATTACATGTGTCATCTGGCTTTCAAGTTCATTCGCAATACCGAGTTCGTCATCAATCACCACTTGTTTCAGGTAAGCTAATCCCCCATCCACGCTTTCAACCCAGACTGACGTACGCTGTAGCCGATCCGCTGTTTTGACATAGAACATCAAGAAGCGATCGATATACTGAATTAATGTGGCTTTATCAAGATCTGAAGCAAACAAGTTCGCATGGCGTGGGCGCATCCCACCATTGCCACCCACATAGAGGTTCCAGCCATTTTCGGTTGCGATTATGCCGATATCTTTGCTTTGAGCTTCAGCGCACTCTCGGGTACAACCTGAGACCGCGAACTTCAATTTATGGGGAGAACGTAGCCCTTTGTAACGGTTTTCTAGCTCTATTGCTAAGCTAACAGAATCATCTACACCATAACGACACCAGGTCGATCCCACGCACGACTTCACTGTCCGTAGTGATTTCCCATAAGCATGCCCAGTCTCAAATCCTGCATGAATCAAGGCCTCCCAAATCGCTGGTAATTGCGACAGTTGAGCACCAAATAAATCAACCCGCTGCCCTCCGGTTATCTTGGTATAAAGATCAAATTTCTGTGCGACTTCGCCTAACACAATCAATTTATCCGGTGTGATTTCACCACCCGGTACACGAGGAACAACCGAATAACTGCCATCTTTTTGAATATTGGCAAGAAAAGCGTCGTTAGAGTCTTGGAGGGGTTGATGGTGAGATTCCAGCACATGTTCATTCCACAATGAGGCAAAAATTGAGGCGGCTGTCGGTTTACAGATATCGCACCCTAGGCCAGTTCCATATTGCTCCATTAATTCATCAAAGGTGCGGATCCCTTCAACTTGGCAGAGGTGGTACAAAGCTTGGCGACTATAAGTAAAGTGTTCACACAGATGATCACTCACTTCCATGCCCATTGCGGCCATTTCGTCATCAAGAATGGTTTTTACCATGGTGCCACAGCCACCACATCCAGTTCCTGCCTTCGTGCATAGCTTTAGCTCTCCAATATCATGACAACCCGCCTGCACTTTCGCCACCAGCTCTCCTCGGGTAACGTTATGACAAGAACAGACAATGGCATCGTCATTTTGAACGCCTGATAGCATCGAAGTATCAAATAATAAATGCGCAGCATGCTCAGGTAAGACGATTTGATTAAGGTAGCACTGCAATAACGCATCGTAATCGCTATTATCTCCAACCAATATGGCACCCAATAAACGTTCACCCTTGGCATCGGTGATCAATTTTTTGTAGCTACCGACTTGGTTATCTTGCAGTACGACTTCTCGTGCACCTTCCGTTTGCATTTGTGCATCACCAATGGAGGCGACATCGACACCGAGTAACTTCAATTTGGTACTCATATCCGCGCCGCTGAAGGCTTTCTTCCCCCCTAATAGGTTATCTGCTGCAATGCGTGCCATGGTATAACCCGGCGCCACTAACCCAAAGATGCGTTGCTGCCACAATGCACACTCCCCTATGGCAAAAATGGCAGGATCATTGGTTTGACAATGATCGTTAATCACTATGCCACCTCGCTCTCCGATATCGAGCCCTGCCAATCTTGCCAGTTGATCTTGCGGTCTGATCCCCGCGGAAAAAACCAGTACATCGACTTCTAATGGTTCGCGACCTTTAAAGGTTAAACGATGCTTCGCGGTTTCACCGTCGCAGATCGATTCAGTGATCATCGAGGTATGTACTGATACCCCAAGATCAGTCACTTTTTGCGCCAGTAATTGACCCGCCCCCTCATCTAGCTGCACAGGCATTAGTCTTGGCGCGAATTCAACCACATGGGTTTTTACCCCCAGCAAGCGTAGTGCATTTGCCGCTTCTAACCCGAGTAAGCCACCACCAATAACGGCCCCTGTTCTAGCCCCATCACAAGCTTTACGAATGGCGCACAAGTCATCCAAAGTACGATAAACAAAGCAATTTTCGCGATCATAGCCTTTAATCGGCGGTACAAATGGGGTCGAGCCAGTCGCCAGAACCAACTTGTCATACCCAAGGATCACCTCACTGTCTAATTCAACCCGTTGTTGCGAACGATCAATATGGGTTACGCAACTGCCCAGCACCAATTCGATATTATTATCTTGATACCACTGGCTATCACCCAGCATGAGGTCGCTGTGATCTTTACCCGAGAACAGCGATGAAAGCTGAACGCGATCATAAGCGGCATAACGCTCTTCACCGATCACGGTAATATAAAACTGATTGGTGGCACCTTGCTCAACTAATTGCTGCACTAAGTGATGGCCCACCATACCGTTCCCGACGATAATTAAATGTTCCTTATCCATATAGCCTCCTAAGCAACTCTCTGTTTTTCGGACGACGTGATCGGTTCTACTTTGCGCTGCTTTTCATACAAGAAACGCAACACTTGCTGACGAAGATGCTGATACGTTTCATCGTTTGCCAATTCAATCCGATTACGTGGCTTTTCGATCTCAACATCGAGTACTTCACCTATGGTGGCGGCAGGGCCGTTGGTCATCATCACTATCCGATCTGATAGCAATACCGCTTCATCAACATCGTGGGTGATCATAATGACGGTGTTTTTCAACTCAGTCTGAATCGCCATTAGCGCATCTTGTAAATGCGCACGCGTCAGTGCATCAAGAGCACCAAATGGCTCATCCATAAGCAACACTTTGGGCTTCATGGCTAACGCCCGAGCAATCCCAACGCGCTGCTTCATTCCTCCTGAAATTTCATCAGGGCGTTTATCGGCAGCATGGCTCATTTGCACTAAATCGAGGTAATGCATAACCGCTGGGCGCAGGGCTTTTTTGCTCATGCCTTTGTTCACTTGTTTAAATGCTAATTCCACATTCTGATATACATTCAACCAAGGTAGCAGCGCGTGATTTTGAAACACCACCGCCCTATCAGGCCCAGGACCCGCAACTTCTTTATTACCCACAATGACGCCACCATCAGTGGGTATTTGCAGGCCTGCAATCAAATCCAGCACCGTTGATTTACCACAACCAGAATGCCCAATTAACGAAATGAACTCGCCTTGCTTAATGGTGAAATTGACGTTTTGCAATGCAACAAATTCACCTTGCGCGGTAGGGTAGCGCATGCCAAGCTGCGTCAATTCTAAAAACGTTTTATTGGCCGTTTTATTCGTAGAGACATTCGCTCTTGTGCCTATCTTCGGGCTTGCCTTAGTGCTTTCATTCGTCACTGTATTCATGCTTTTAGTCATAACTTGTCCTTATCTGCTCACATCACTCATGTCTCTCATGCCTAGCGCAGCAATTGCTGTTTATTCCACGACACTTTCTTTTGTAGCGCGAGCATGGCGCGGTCCAATAGCAGCCCTATCAAGCCGATAACAAATACAGCCACCATGATCCGTCCCAAAGAGGCCGAGCTGCCATTTTGAAATTCGTCCCATACAAACTTTCCTAAGCCTGGATTTTGCGCCAACATTTCAGCGGCAATGAGCACCATCCATGCGATCCCTAGTGACAAACGTAATCCCGTAAACATCATCGGGGTTGCAGACGGTAAAACGATGGTGCGCACATGCTGTAAGTTCGATAACTGTAAGACACGACTCACATTCATCAGGTCTTTATCGATATTGGCGACACCGACTGCGGTATTGATCAGAGTGGGCCACAAACTACACATGGCAACGGTAAGCAGCGAAATAACAAATGATTTAGGAAAAAGCGGATCACTACTAACATAAACAGCACTGACAACCATGGTCACTATGGGGAGCCACGCCAACGGTGAGATAGGTTTAAGTAACTGAATAATGGGGTTTACTGCCATATATAAACTGTTATTAATACCTAATAAGATACCGAGCGGAATCGCAATCACCGATGCCAAGACAAACCCACAAGCCACCGTCACTAAGCTCGTGATTATTTGGTCAAAGAAAGTGGGCTTCCCCGTATACGGGCGAGTTTTCACTTTAGCGTCGGGATTTTTCGCCAGTTTTTCGGCATTACGTTTTTCTTGGCGTAACATAAACGCGTCGGCTTTTTCTGCTTGCGCAAAATGCTCGTCAACTAAATAAGTGAATTGCTGGTAGGTTTGCGTTGGACCAGGCAAAGCACCTAACGAGGTTTGTATTTGCTTTGCGGCTAAGTGCCAAACGAATAAAAAAATAAGGAGACCAATCACAGGAAGTAACAAGGTACGCGATTGATTAAGCATGATTTTTCTATCAGGCATACGACGTAAAAGTGCAATATTGTTCGACATAATCGTCCCTTAGATCGCGTGATCATCTTTTAAGCCAATCGCAAACTGCTTCAAGTACGCATTAGGCTGTTTACCGTCGTAGGTGATGCCATCAATGAAATGGGTTTGTGGTGAACGAAAACCATCTTCCACGTTAAAATCTGGAAAATCAGCGGCGTTCAACACCCCATCTTCAAGCAGCGCATTAACCGCTTGTTGATAGATGTCTGGGCGGTACACTTGCCTAGCAACATCCATGTACCATTGATCTGTTTGCTGCTGTGGAATTTGCCCCCAACGGCGCATCTGCGTTAAGTACCAAATCGCGTCGCTGTAATAGGGGTACGTTGCGTTATAGCGAAAGAAGACGTTGAAATCAGGTACGTCACGCTTATCGCCTCTTTCATACTCAAATGTGCCCGTCATGCTGTTCGCAATGACTTCCGCATCTGCGCCAACATACTCACTTTTGGCCAGAATTTTCACCGCTTCAACACGGTTGGCATTGTTGTTTGCATCTAACCAATGCGCCGCACGGATCATCGCTTTAATCACGCGAATATGAGTATTGGGGTATTTCTCCGCCCAGCTTTTCGATACCCCGAACACTTTCTCTGGATTGTTTTTCCAAATCTCATAATCAGTCACAACAGGCACGCCAATTCCTTTAAATACCGCTTGTTGATTCCAAGGTTCTCCTACGCAATAGCCTTTAATGGTGCCAGCTTCCATCGTCGCGGGCATTTGAGGAGGCGGTGTCACACTCAGTAAAACATCCGCATCAATCTGACCACTATTGTCCCCTTTTTGAGGCGCATAATAGCCAGGGTGTAATCCTCCAGCCGCTAACCAATAACGAAGTTCATAATTATGAGTAGAAACAGGAAAGACCATACCCATATTGAAGGCTTTACCCTCATCAAGATAAGAATCAACCACAGGTTTTAATGCCGTTGCAGCTATGGGGTGCGCCACTTTTCCATCTGCATCAAGTGCCAGATTTGGCTTCATTTTTTGCCATACATCATTCGAGACAGTAATGGCGTTACCGTTTAAGTCCATGCTAAAAGCCGTAATGACTTCAGCCTGAGTACCAATCCCTATCGTTGCACCTAGCGGTTGCCCAGCAAGCATGTGTGCACCGTCCAGCTGGCCATCGATAACCCGATCAAGCAATACCTTCCAGTTGGCTTGCGCTTCCAATGTGACATACAGGCCCTCATCTTCGAAAAATCCCTTTTCATAAGCAACGGCCAACGGTGCCATATCCGTTAGCTTGATAAACCCAAACGCCAGATCTTCACGCTCTGGCTCTCCCACTGCGGCATACGCAGGTAACGTAAATACTGCACCAATACAGCACAACCAATGCGACACTTGCCTAGGGGGGGACCACATCCTTGTTTGCTTCATGTGTTGCTCCTCTATATCAAAAAACTTTTTAGCCACGAATACCGAGATAAAAAACACAAACAAAAAACGCCACTGCTTCATGAAGAAACAGTGGCGTCGTTGCCAACCTCTCATGCCCGCCGTTGAGCTAGGGAGGTTAGTTCTCAATGGAAAACCATCGAGTCATATTTTTTGAAAACTACTCAGTACTAGTACCGTAATAAACCGTAATTTTGCTGAATGTTATTACCAAAAGCGCGGGTTAAGCGCTGCTCTTAATGATTTTTTAGCGACTTGTTTTATCACCTTTCATAAACAATCCATTTTTTGTGCCAAGATAATTGTATTTTTAATAACTAATAATCAACCACTTAACTACATACGAAATTCGTAACCATAAATACCGCTTCTAAATGGTGCAGCTTGCACCAAAGCTAACCTTGGCTTAGATAGATCTAAGAGCGAGAATCGCTTAATACACTCAAAGTCTGAACAATATTTCTCGCCACTTGCGCAAGAGATTGGCTGTTATTCATCGCCGCTACTCGCAGCGCTTTAAACGCACTCTCTTCATCTAAACCATGATGCGCCATGAGTAATCCCTTGGCTTTCTCGACCCACTTACGATCTGCTAATTTCTGCGTCAGCTGCTCAATTTCTGATTCTTGTTGCCGTTGACACTGACGAACCTGCTCTGCTCGAAACACCCATGCTGATAAATCAAATTGGCTATCAGCAGGTAACATGACATAACCATTAGGCTCTGGTAAGCGATTGATATCATTTTGATTAAGCTGTCGAAGCAGAATTAATAATGGGATATGTGAAGACGCGGCATGATTAACGATTACGCTTAATTCAGCACTAGGTTGCCGCCACGACACCACCAAAATACATTGTGAATATTGAGCCACCAAGGTATCGAGCTGATGGAAAGTGCACCCTATCACCTTGTCGTAATCAGCCGCCAACCTACCACTAATAACAGCTTGCTGTTGTAAATCATCGCTACAGACGATGAGTTGCTTTCCCTTCATTTACGCCCCCTCTTACCTGCATAATTATTCTTTTTATGATGCTGACTATCTGTAAGTAGAAGCAAATTACCTGCCATTTTCGCTAGCAAGAATGTCACGCTTAGATAAATTCAGGGAGGGATGGTTAAGAACAGGCCACCAGCTCTGATTTAGCCCCGATGATGGTAGCTGTTAATTCAGCCCTAAGTGTGACAACGTCACCAATTATCAGTAGTGCTGGCGACTCACCTTTCAACTTACGTGCAAGTATCTGTAAGCCATCAAGCTGATCAACATAGACCTGCTGCAATGGCGAGCACCCATGCGTTACCACAGCTACAGGTGTCGTCGCGGCTAAACCTGCCTGTAATAACCCCGTTTCAATCTCTATTGCTTTTTCTAGCCCCATATAAAACACTAACGTCTGCCCTTCGTTCGCTAGCATCGACCATGCGGGTAACGATCCTGTCACCACATGACCGGTTATAAAGGTGACAGAACGAGATACTTGGCGATGTGTCAGCGGAATAAACGATGAGGCCGCACAGCCGAGTGCAGCAGTGATGCCAGGAATAAACTCAAAACGGATATTATGTTGTACCAGCGCTAAGCCTTCTTCACCACCACGCCCAAAAATCAACGGGTCTCCCCCTTTTAACCGCACAACATACAAACCTTGTTGCGCCTTAGAGATCAAAAGTGCGTTAATATCATGCTGTTTTAAGCTAGGAAAACCACAACGCTTTCCCACATATAAATGTTCGGCATTTGGATTGGCAAGGGCGATGATATCTTGGCTAACTAAACGGTCGTAAACCAAGACATCCGCCTGCTGAATGGCTCTCAATGCTTTCACGGTAAGTAAATCAGGGTCGCTTGGGCCTGCACCCACTAAGCTTACAAAGCCTTTGCTCTCTACACTTTCATCTGCAATGCTTACCTTTGCAGCCACTTGCGATATATCAGTACGGTTATCTTGATACTCACGGTGCAGCGTAAAGTGATCATGAAATGCTGTATCTTGCTCTGACATTTTCATTCGCTTATCCATAAAATTCTCACTCCTTATGCCAACCATTACTCTGGATGAACATGACTTAATCTCGCTATCGGTCACAGGTTGTGCGTTACCGATGCGATAACTAAGCCGAATTGTTTTTCTACTTCAGGTAGACAAGAGCCACAATTGGTACCGCACTTTAACTGCGTTTGTAGTTGATAGAGGCTGACCACCCCCTCTTTTTCTACTGCATCTATGATCTGCTGATCGGTGACACGAAAGCAGCTGCAAATCAGCCGACTCGATTGACGGCCATGACTAAGCGCCGTTAATACAGGCGCCAACGAAAATGGCTTCGCTACCAATTCGCCGAGCATTGCAACGTCAAGCACAATCGGATGGTAGCTTAAGGCTAAGATCCCAGTAACAACTGAGTGCTCACCCATCATATTAAGTTCGACGGCGACATAACCCCATGATTGCTCAATGACTAATCGTTTAGCGACGCTTGGTAACAAAGATTGAATAGAGGGTAAATCAGCCCTTTTTTCGTTACCCACTCTTTCATTACCCAAAAGCGTTTTTAACCACATCGCTAATGCTGCAGAGTCAGGATTAAAGCTAGATGGGCAATCAGCAGGCTTGCTTTGAGCAAAACGCCAAATGCCACTTTGCCAACTTTTTTGATAGCTACAATAATCGATATCGGGCAACGCGGGCTCTTGGTCACCGAGGTACAAACCATGCAACATGTCTGGTGCTGGCGTGATAGTCACTTGACTAGATTTAAACGCGGGCTGACCTGAGTGATTATCAACAATAGGTGCCACAACATGATTCACCGTGTTAGGGCCACCAAACACCCCCGCCCAATGCATCGACATAAAAACCTGATCGCGACGCAACCCTTCGTCACTCTGTAGACGCACGATAATTGCAGGAGGGATGCCAGGTGAACAAGCTGAGTCAGGTAAACAAGCGATATCTGATGAAGCCGTTGGATTCACTGAAGCCCGATGCACAGATAACGTCGATTTCAAAGGAAATGAGCTTGGTGCGCGCAGAACCACTAGCTGCCCAACCGTTAAGCCTGCTTGTTGCACACTCAATGGATGCATGTAAACCGTGGGTTCAGCCTCAGATTGTGCCAATGCCGTAATATGGCCAGTACGCGTCATGGTGTGCCACTGATCACGCTGGCGACCAGTATTAAGCCACCAACGGGGTAAATCATGTTGTTCTGTATGAGAAGGCACAGGCTGTAACTGATAAGATTGTAATTGAGCAGGCACTACAAGGTTGGCTTTAGCATTTGAGGTCGCAAAAACACCGTCGTGATAAAGAGGTTGGGGGTCTGTCACTCCCTGGTCTAATGGCCAACGCGTCGGTCGCCACTTGGCATAATCATCATCCGATATCGTCGCTAAAGCCGATAGATCCAGTTTAAAACGCGTCTCTTTATTAATCGCCGTTAGCGCAGCATATTCTCTGAAAATATCCGCTTCCGAGGTAAACGAAAATGCTGTCTCATAACCTAACTTACGTCCAACATCTGCAAGGATCTGCCAATCTGGTTTTGCAGCACCAGGGGGCGGCATAAATGCACGTTGGCGTGTCATGCAACGCTCGGAATTGGTGACCATTCCCGATTTTTCCCCCCAGCCAGCAGCAGGGAGTAAAATATCGGCATAGTAAGCGGTATCAGTATTCGCACAGATATCAGACACCACGACACATTCACATTGTGCTAATGCCGCTCTTACACGAGCGCTATTGGGTAGAGATACTGCAGGATTAGTGGCAATAATCCATAAAAAACGAATATCACCACGGGCCACAGCATCAAATAAATCAACGGCTTTCAAGCCCGCTTTTTGTGCGAGATTTGGAGCTTGCCACGCTTGGCGGACATAACTGAGCGTATCTGGGTCAAAACCGCGATGAACAGCTAACTGGTTAGCAAGGCCACCGACCTCTCGACCTCCCATTGCATTCGGCTGCCCTGTTATCGAAAACGGGCCAGCACCTTGCTTCCCTATTTTGCCACTGAGCAAGTGACAATTTATAATTGCATTGCCTTTATCTGCACCATCTTCGGCCTGATTAATCCCTTGGCAAAACACAGTGATCGCTGTTGGGCTTGCTGAAAACCACCGGTAAAAAGTAGTCAGGACCTGGTCATCAACACCTAACTGTCGGGCGAGGTTTGTAATCAAAAAATCAGGTCCCTGAACAGCTTGCAATAACTCATCGGCACCATTGGTGTGCGCCTTAACAAAACGATGATCAATGGCACCATGATCGACCATATAGCGAATCAGGCCATTAAATAGTATTACATCACCATCGTTTCCAATCTGTAAGAACAAATCGGCCTGCTCTGCGGTAACCGTTTTACGCGGATCAATCACGACCAGTTTTACATTTGGGTTCTTTTCTCTCGCTTGTTGAATACGTCGAAACACCACTGGATGCGTCCAAGCCGTGTTAGCACCAACTATCACGATTAAGTCGGTATCATCAATGTCTTCATAAGTCACTGGGACCACATCTTCGCCGAATGCACGTATATGTGCGGCAACAGCGGAAGACATACACAACCTCGAGTTGGTATCGATATTAGCGCTACCAATAAACCCTTTCATTAGTTTGTTGGCGACATAATAGTCTTCTGTCAGCAACTGTCCTGAAACATACATCCCAATCGCTTCGGGGCCTGATTCCAATAGGATTTGTTGGATCTTATCGCTAATCACCGATGTTGCAGTGTCCCAGCTCACTTCTTGCTGAGATACCTTTGGGTACAGTAAGCGTGATGGCATATTGAGGCTATCCGCTAATGCTGTTCCTTTTACGCACAATGCCCCTTGGTTTGCAGGGTGACTGGCATCCCCTTCTATTTTGCCATCGCAAATTTTGACCCCACACCCCACACCACAGTATGGACACGCTGATTGAATGTTTTGTGATTGCATGTTTCTCCCTACCATTAGAAGACTGCGTTGTTTGCTTTAAACGGCATAAAAAAAACGCCTGTCCCTCAAAGGGACTGGCGTCAATGCCTATGCATAGGCCGCTCTATTGGCCCAAACGTATCTAAATGTGCTGTTATTTTTCCCGGTTTGCCTTAAATAAATAGCATTCCTCATGCCAGATATTTTTCCATTTAACTTTCAATGAATTAGCTATCAGGCATGGCTCCTGAGTTCTTACGCTGCTTCGGATCGGGGCTTAGTTGCACCATAAATGTTCATTAATCACCCCTCACCTTACATCCTCTGTGGCGCCACCTCGGCTTGATGTGCCTATTTTTTGACGACTTGTTACACAAAAAAGCCTAATCTCTTCACAATTCATCAGATATCTGTTTAAACTTGCAGCTATATCATGGATATAACGTCATAATATACGAGCACTTTTTGCCTTGCTTTATACCGTTTGATACAAAGTAAATTGAACGTTTTCCATCTAGTTGGATCTAACACACATTGCAACGAATCGTAATTGATACATTCATTGACTATGTTAAACACACTAAATAAAGGGGCTCACAATGACGTGGCAACTACCTGAACTTCAATCGTTACTTAGCGCACATGACGGCTGGCAAGTTGAAGCTTCCGAGCAAACACTGATCATCAAAAATGAAGACCAAATCGAAGCATATCTTGCCGTTGCAGGTGAGCAAATTTTGGTTGAAGTACTGTTGTTTTCGCAACAACAAGTAAAAGACGTAAGTGCATTGAACGAATTTGTCCTTCGCACTCATAAGATGTTCCCACTATCAACTATCGGTCTAAGCGATCTTGATGGTGAAAGCTACTACGTCGCGTTTGGTTCATTATCTTCACAATCAAAAGCTGAGAGTGTCGTTATTGAAGTCGCGACCCTATACCGAAATGTTGAAGCTTTCATTGAGCTTTACCAAGATCACCTAGCGGAGAATGCAGCATGAGTGTTTGGAAAAAACTAGTTACAGCCCTTAAAGGCGGCGCAAACGAAGCAGCTGAAGCTGTAGCAGACAATCAAGCATTACGTATTCTTGATCAAGAAATCCGTGAAGCAAAATTAGAACTCCGCCGTTCAGATGAAGCATTAGTGAAAATTGTCGCTAAGCGCAAGATGTCATCGCAAAAAGTGACTAGCTTCGAACAAGGCATTAATGAATACGAAACACACGCCCGCGGAGCTATGGATAAAGGTCAGCAAGATCTTGCCCTAGAATGCGCACAAAAAGTGGCAACATTGCGTAACGAGCAGCAAGCAGAACAGACTTACTTAGATCAGTTCACGCAATCAGAGCAAAGCATGCGCACAAACATTGCCCAAGCCAAAGACAAACTGCGTCAACTTGAGCAGCAAGTCGATGTCGTTAAAGCAAATGAAGCGGTACAAAAAGCACAAAGTGCCGTATCTGCGACTAACGTGGGCGCGAATGCAAAAATGCATACTGCTGTTGAATCATTAGACCGTATTAAACGTCGCCAAGCTGAAAAATCAGCACAACTTGAAGCGGCAGCGGAAATGGCAGAAGAACAATCAGGCAGCAGCCTTGATAAAAAATTGGCTGAAGCCGGTATTACTCCGGGCGGCACGCAATCAGCAGAAGATGAACTAGCACGTATCTTAGGTAAATAACCACTTACCGTGTGAATAGGAGGTTGTAGATGTCGATGTGGTTACTCTTACGTCGCTGGATGTTAACCCAGTTTGGTCAATTAAGTGGGCGAAACTTACTACTGTCATCGGTAATATATGCCGCAATTAGCTGGCTATTACTGAGTTTGGCTGGTGAGCAAGCACTTACGCACTCATTGACTGATTTCATCTACTACCTCTTTGTTACCGCCTCAACCGTCGGCTATGGCGATATGTCGCCAACGACCGATTTTGGTAAATGGGCGGTGGCCCTATTTGTTATTCCCGGTGGCCTTGGTCTTTTTGCCATCGGCGTTAGCCGTATCGCGAGCTTGCTGATCCACTACTGGAAAGGCGGGTTAATGGGAAAACGGAGTTTAAAAGTGAATAAACACATTCTGGTGCTTGGTTGGAATGAACAACGCACATTAAGCCTAATCAACATGCTATTGCATGAAGAACAAGGCCGTCGCGATATCGTACTGTGTGTTCGCCCTGAAATGGAAAACCCATTACCAGGAAAAATTGAATTTGTCCGTGTCGTCAGCTTTACCGATCACGCTGGCATGGCACGCGCAGGTGTCGCTGATGCTGATTGCATCATCATTGATAACCCAGAAGATGATGTCACCCTATCTGCCTCACTCTATTGCGCCAATCAAAACCCAACAGCGCATTTATTGGCTTACTTCAATGATGAAGCCTTGAGTGACCTTCTGAAACAACACTGCCCTAATGCCGAGTGCATTCCATCGGTATCCGTTGAAATGCTCGCTAAAGCGGCGGTCGATCCTGGCTCTAGCGAATTGCACCATGAGTTACTCAGCACCAACAAAGGGATGACCCAGTATTCGGTGAATTTCCCAAGCGACAAAGCTGAAACAACCATAGCGCCATTGTTCTCTTTATTTAAAAAACAGCATGATGCAATTCTAATCGCCATTGACAGCGGTGATGGCGTGGAGCTCAATCCTCCGCTAAATAAAGCAGTCACTGCCGACGCAAAACTGTTTTATATCGCAGATGAACGTGTTGATTCGTTTCACTGGCATAAACTAGGAGAGCATGATGTTTGATTGGCTGAAAAAGAAAATGGCCCCAGAAGCCCCAAAAATAGAGGTGCCTGAAGTACTCGGTTTGCGCCTTGGTGGTGCCTTTGAACTTGATGATTTGAAACTCAAGCTTATCGAACCCGATTTAATCATTGAAGGCGCGGCACGTACGCACCTTATTCAAGCCGTTGGTGAAGTCAATTTAGACGAACAAACACGTTTATTACGTTACTACACCGACGACGATGGCTTTGTACAAGTATTACAACATGGTCCCTCTCATGCAGATGTCAGCGAAGTGAAGCTGTACTACTTCTACCATACTAAGCCAATAGACTCGCAAACCCAGTGGCAAGACGCCCTTGATAATCAAATAGTACAGCCAAGTAAACAGCTTGAAGGGTACGATTTTGAAAAAGTGTGGGAAAACGAGCGCCCTGTCGCTATGACAGAAAAAACCTACCTTCTTGACGGCACCACAGCAGAAACCGACCAGTTTGTTATGGTTTATGAACGTGAAGCCGCCAGTGAGCAATATGAATCACTCATGATTGCAGGTGAAGAAAAGATCATTAAGAACCGTGCAGAATGGAGCCTTGTGACCAGTACTGGCTTTAACCTCACTCCGACAGATTTCACCTTAATCGGTTAATTTACATAAGATAGTTATAGGATTTATCATGGACGTTTTAAGTCAATCACTTGCCGGTCTTGGCGCATTTCTACTGTACTTTTCGCTGTCATTAGTCTTCTTGATGCTGTTCAAGTTTGTCTATGTTCGTTGCACACCGTATGACGAGTGGAAATTAGTTAAAGAAGACAAAAATACCGCTGCTGCTATTGCTTTATCAGGTTCTATTTTAGGTTACAGCCTTGCTGTTGCAGGGGCCGCTTCTAACTCAGTTAACCTCATCGATTTTGCAATTTGGGGCTTAGTGGCACTGGCTGCACAGCTGATTGCTTTTGTCATCGTACGCTTTGGTTTTATGCCTAAAATCGTTGAACGCATTGAGGCTGGTGAAATCCCAGCAGGTATTCTGATGGCTGCAACATCGGTGTCGGTAGGCCTTCTTAATGCTGCATGCATGACGTACTAGGAGACAGGCGATGAAACGAAGTGAACGAGTCGTCCTCGCCAGTATGCGTAAAAACTGGCGTCCGTACATGATTACACCGCTAACTGCGGTGTTTGCGGGTGTTGCGCTGACAGGTTGTAGCGATAACAGTACCGAAGCTGAAATTTACCACTCACTAGACGATTGTGTTAATGACAATCCAAGCTATACCGAGCAGTGCCAATCCGCGTATCAGTTTGCCTTAGATGAGGCATCGCGTACTGCACCTAAATACCAATCCATGAACGATTGTGTATCAGAGTTTGGTTCTAATGGTTGTATGCAATCGCCGGGTAATAACTGGTTTATGCCAGCGATGGCTGGGTTCATGTTTGCCCGTATGATGGACAATAACCGCGGCTATTATTCTCAGCCAATGTTCCGTTCTTACTACCCAGGCAGCGTATTCTACGATCGCTGGACCACAGCAGATGGTTACGATTACGGCCGCAGTTCATACCGCAAAACAACGGTACGAGTCGGTAAAGATCAGATGAAACCTAAAGCGACCACCAGTCGTACTATTTCACGCGGTGGGTTTGGTTCAAGCGTATCGGCAAAATCTGGCTGGAGCAGCAGTAAATCATCAAGTAAGAGTTGGGGAGGCTAACCTCCTTACACACTCTCTTCCAATACCGCTCATACAATACAAATTGTCAGGCGGTATTGGTCCTTTTCTCAACATCGTTTTACCACAGAGTGAAATGCTCATTTAGCTAACATAGAACAACTCACCCTCTACATGAGAGTTAGATCACAGCTTAAGCATCGCTTTTTCTTTTTATCGCAACAAAAATCAACGCATGAACTTAACGGTCGCTTCACCACTGAATCAATAATATTAAAAATAGAATCAACAGCAACTTCTTATTATTGCTGACTAATTATTAGATTGTTAAGATTTATATTTAACAAATAAAATTAAAAACAAACCTACACTCATCATATTTACTGCTTTATTTTCTTGTCATGGTTCTGTTAAATACTATCCATTAAAATCATTGCATATTGAAATCAAGTGACAAAGTTGATTAAAATAGCAGCGTAAAACATTAGTTAAACACGACCATCCATATTAATATGCAATTTTATTAATTAGCACTTTTCAATGTAAATAAATTAACATTGTCTGTTTATTTTATGTCCACCTATTTTTAAATAATCATTAATAGCAACAACATATAAAGCTTAACCGCCATTAAATATATACAAACAACCAGTCTATGATATTTCATTATGGCTGACTAAATCTGTGTATATAGAACTCAAGTCTACATATCTATTCTTAATAGATAATACATATTATGAGAGCTTATGCGATTATTATCTGCTGTATTGGTTTCATCTCTACTACTTGCTGGTTGTAACTCTGGATCAGAGCAAGCAGAAAACAACGACAAGTCCTCAGGGAGCTCTCCTGTTACGCCACCAACGGGTCAACCAACGCCTCCGGTTACCCCTCCTGTCGTTGATGTGCCAGAACTCGACCCAAATGTAGAGCCAATCACTAATGGAAGTTGGTACCGTCCGGGTCCATTAACAACCTGGCAATGGCAGCTCAGCGGTACAGTTAATACCTCTTATAATGTCGACATCTACAACATTGATTTATTTGATTCATCAACAGATTTAATTCAAGGTCTCCAACAGTCAGGTAAGAAAGTTATTTGTTATTTTTCTGCAGGGTCTTATGAAGATTGGCGCCCTGATGCAAAGGAGTTCAAAGAAAGTGATTTAGGTAATAACCTTGATGGCTGGCCGGGTGAACGTTGGTTAGATATCCGTTCGAAGAATGTTATTTCGATTATGACTAAGCGATTAGAATTAGCTAAAGAAAAAGGTTGTGATGGTGTCGAACTCGATAACATGGATGGTTATACCAATAGCACTGGCATTAACTTAACCAATACAGACCAACTAGCTTATAATCGTGCTGTTGCTAATACGTCACACCAACTGAGTCTTTCTATCGGCCTTAAAAATGATCTAGACCAAATCATTGAATTGGTTGATTACTATGACTTTGCAATTAATGAATCATGCACTGAATATAACGAGTGTCATTTACTTAATCCATTTATTCAAAATGGAAAAGCGGTGCTAAACGCTGAATATTTAAATAAATATGTTAATGATGAAGCGGCTAGAAATGCGATGTGTACTCAATCTAAACAGATGCAATTTAGTACGTTAGTTCTTCCTCTGGCGCTAGATGACTCATTCCGTATCAGCTGCTTATAAACATCGATTCAAACTAAAAAGCACACTTTCGTGTGCTTTTTTCGTTTTATTGTATGTTCCGTCTGTCAGCCATCAACTTAAGCGGCTAAAGACTTATTCGTTGCCGACTTTTTTTCATCACTCCCCTCAGCACTACTGTGCTCACTAAGCACTTCTGCTAATGTAGAGCGCGATAAACGGCCTTCAACGTCCCCTTCGGCATTCAGAACTGGCAGCGGGTGATCGTTATCTAAGGTTTCAGGGATAACCGCTTCAAGCATCGCATCACTTTGAATAGCGGGTACATCCTCAAGTAACGACGCATCGATTGCTTTGCTGTAATCCGCCTTATCGACACTTTCTAATGTCTCTTGGGTAATTACACCTTGGTAACCATCATCATTCACGTAGTAACCATAGTCATCTTTCGCTTTGCGCATTTCTGCAACCGCCTCACCAATTGTTTCAGCGGAAATACGGACGACCTGCGGTTTCATAACAGTTTCTACCGTTAATGCACGCGCGCGGTTAACGTCTTTAACAAAGGCTTCTACGTAATCATCTGCAGGGTTGAGCAGAATATCGACCGGACGACCTTGCTGTACAAGCACACCATCACGCAATATCGCAATACGGTCCCCTAAACGAAGTGCTTCGTCTAAGTCGTGAGTAATAAACACGATAGTTTTATGGAGCTTTTCTTGCAGCTCAATCAGCTGGTCCTGCATTTCGCTTCTGATCAGTGGATCCAAGGCCGAAAATGCTTCATCCATCAGCAAAATATCAGCATCAGTACACAAAGCACGGGCAAGACCAACACGTTGTTGCTGACCACCAGAAAGCTGAGCGGGATATTGATTTTGATAGCCTGTTAGGCCGACCGTCTCCAGCCACTCCATTGCACGCTGTTGACGTTCGTCTTTTGGCACACCTTGGATGTGTAAGCCATAACTGATGTTTTCCAATACCGTACGATGTGGCATCAAACCAAAGCGTTGAAACACCATCGACATTTTATGGCGACGGAAAGTTTGTAAGTCTTTGCTGTTTAAGGTCATGACATCATCACCTTGTACTACGATCTCACCCGCTGTCGGTTCAATTAAGCGGTTAAAGTGACGTATCAAGGTTGATTTACCCGAGCCAGATAGACCCATTACAACAAAAATCTCACCAGGGTAAACATCCAAATTAATGTCATTCAAACCAACGGTGTGACCTGTATCCGCTAGAATATCGTCTTTCGATTTACCCGCTTTAACTTGCTCAAGTACCTTTTTGTCATTTGGGCCAAAGACTTTGTATAAGTTTTTCACACTGATCAGTGGGGTTTGTGTCGTCTTATCCATGATCATGCCCTCCAAGGTGCTGCTGAGTGCGTTTCGCGTAGCTTTGCGTTACACGGTCAAAAATAACGGCAAGTGCCACAATGGCTAACCCGTTGAGTAATCCTAATGTGAAGTATTGGTTAGTAATGGATTTAAGTACTGGCTGACCTAACCCTTTAACACCAATCATAGATGCAATCACCACCATCGCCAGTGCCATCATAATGGTTTGGTTAATACCAGCCATGATGTTTGGCATCGCGAGAGGTAGCTGCACCCCAAACAAACGTTGCGTTGGACTGGCTCCGTAGGCGGTTGCCGCTTCTAACACTTCTTTATCAACTAATCGAATGCCTAAATTAGTTAAACGGATCACAGGCGGAATGGCGTAAATCACAACAGCAATCACACCTGGAATTTTACCTATACCTAATAGCATCACCACAGGGATCAAATACACAAACGCTGGCATAGTTTGCATAATATCGAGAAGCGGGGTAACAAACGACTGCACACGATTAGAGCGAGCCATGGCTATCCCAATGGGGATCCCGAGCCCTATCGCTACAAAGGTGGAGACTAAGATAATGCTCATGGTACGCATGGTGTTATCCCACATACCAAAAAAGCCAATTAAGAAGAAGGCAACAACAACGCCCAGAGTTAACTTCCAAGAACGACTCGCAGCATAAGCAAGCCCTGCTAATACAGCAATCACTAGCCACCAAGGTGTGCCCAGCAATAATTTTTCAAACCAAATAAGAAAAGTTAATAGAGGATCAAATACCGCTTCTATCGCATCGCCATATTCACGCGAAAATGCACGATATGCGCCATCCAACGTTTTTCGAATATCAAGCAGTTGGTGTCGATCCAACTGCGGAATTTCACTTAACCAAGATTGTTCAGACATACAACATCAATCCTTGAGTATGTATTAAATACAAAAAGCCCGTCATCGTGACGGGCTATAACCACAATTAAAGCTCAGATAAAGCTTTTTTGATTTTTTCAGCAACAGTTGGTGATACCCATGTTGTCCATGTTTGTGGGTATTCTTTTAAGAAATGCTCCGTCGCGATTTCACCATCGGCTTGGTACTCTTCCATCCATGCCAAAATCTCATTCATTTGTGCATTACTGAAAGAACGCGCATTTAAGTAACTCATCGCTTCTGGTGAACGTTTAGAGAATGACGTTGTTACCACAGTATCAACTGGTGATGGTGGGTACATGGTTGTTTTAGGGTCTAGACATTCTTCTTTGGTGATACAGCTACGGAAGTGCTCTTCATCTATACCAGAACCAAAATCAACCTTAACCATTTTATATTTACCTAAAACAGCCGTTGGGGCCCAGTAATAACCAAACCAACCTTCTTTGCGCTCATAGGCTTTAGCAATTGAACCTGAAAGGCCTGCACCTGAACCTGGATCAATCAGTTCAAAACCTGCCTCTTCAAGCTTCATTGAGTTAAAGAGGTTGCCTGCTGTGATCTGACAGTTCCAACCCGCTGGGCAACTCATAAATGCTGATTTAGATTTGTCTTCTGGGTGCTCAAAAAGTTTCGCGTTAGCAATAACACCTTCAATGGTTGCTAAAGAGGGGTTTTTCTCGACCATA